>CAWJUL010000011.1:0-420705 GCA_963846045.1 Terriglobia bacterium
GATCGGCAACGAGGTTGATCTGTTTTCGCGCCACTTGCGCGACCCGAAGACGTGGTCACCGAAGACTTACCTCGATGAATGGCTGGCACTAGCCAGGGCCATCACCTCTCGCGTTCCCGACGCGAAGTTCGGCCTGCCCGATGTTGCGGCCGATGTGCAATGGCTGCCGCAGATCGCGGACCTCTGGCCATCCGTAGCAAATCCTCCGCACGTCACCACATTGAGCCACCACTACTACTTCGGTGGCCCCGCCACAAATCCCGCGGTGAACATACCCAACCTGCCGCAACCCGCCACTATGGAGAAGATTCAAGGGACGGCGGACATAGCGAGCGCGGCTGCCCGCAAGATGGGCGCCCGTGTGCGCATGACGGAAGGCAAACACATGTTACCGAGGCGGAAAGCCAGGTGTGTCCGACGTGCTCGCGGCAGCGCTTTGGGCCGCTGACTACTCGTTGTTGCTAGCCAGCAATAACTACTCCGGCATCAATCTGCACGGTGGAACCGGGAAGTCAGTCGCAAACTCTGTTCGGGCCTTTCTGCCGGGCGACGTTCTTCTGAAAGACAAGGGCGATACTCCGGAACAGATAGCAACCCGTCCGCACCCGTTCTACACGCCCATCGCTACGTTCGGATCCGAGTACACCCTGGAGCCAGTTGCGTATGGCCTGAAGTTCGCCGGGCTATTCAGTGGCGCATCATTGTTTCGCACTGACTTTACGGCGAAGTACAGCCAGCGGAGTCGATGCGACCGGCTATGCGGCGAAGCTTCCGAACGGCAAGGAAGCGGTGATCATCTTGAACAAGGACGCTGACCGCGATATCCGCGTCAACATTCACTTGGCGGCCCGAAAAGCAGGAACAGTGACAACGGAGCAACCAGACGCACCCGCGTCGACAGCCGCGAAGCGCACATCACTCGCTCGGCTGATGCCGGCCGCATCGAGGATGGAACCTACAGTCTGGCCGTTGCGCACGCTTCAGGCGTTTGCGTCATTCTCGGGGCTAGCTGCCCTCGTAGTGCGGGCGGCGCTGGCACCGAGATATTCGAAACCAACTGAGAAATGACTCTTACTTCAATCAAAGTTGCAACACTTCTAGTCCTGGCATGCGGGGGCGCATGGGCGCAGGTGAACGCAGGCGAGCAGCCCGCTGAAACGAACCTTCCGTTCACGACCACCACCGTCGCGACCTTCAAACTTCCCTGGCGGCTGGCGTTCCTGCCTGATGGCCGCATGCTGGTGACCGAGAAAGCCGGCCCCGTGTGGCTGGTCTCCCAGCAGGGCGAGAAGATCCCGGTCGGCAACACGCCTGCTGTCTATGTCGAAGGTCAGAACGGAATGCTGGGGGGTATTTGTGTCGCCCCACTACGCGACCGATCACACCATCTATCTCACCTACGCTGAACCCGGCGATTACGGCGGCGGCCTTGCTCTAGCCCGAGCAAGCTGAATGCCACAGCCACGACAGCGCCCTCGAGAACTTTAAAGTTATCTGGCGTCAAATGCCCGTAAGGCAAGGGCGGTCAGGTCGGCGCGGTGGCCTTTTCGCCGGACCGGAAGTTTCTGTTCCTGACGGTCGGCGACCGGCAGCGCTTCACTCCCGCCCAGGATCCGAACCAACCGGTCGGCAAGATCCTGCGACTCACCCTAGACGGAAGCCCGCACCCGGCAACCCGAAGTACGGCAAGAACGGCGCACAGTCGGTCCCGGTGATCGATCCGCCAAGGACACGGAGGCCGCCAAGACCGCGCCCGTCGTGCGCACATAATGTTCGCCGGACCCAACCTGACACCGTCCGAGACATGGACCACGGGACATCCGCACGCCTTACGGCCTCGCGTTCGCGCCGGACGGTCGCCTCTGGGAACTCGAGCATGGGCCGCGCGGCGGCGACGAACTCAACCTGATCGAGCCGGGCAAGAACTACGGTTGGCCGCTCGTCTCCTATGCGGTGAACTACGACGGCGTGCCCATCGCAAGCCCGGACACACGGCCCGACCTCGCCAAGCCCGTCATCTACTGGACGCCTGTGCTCGCGCCCGGCAACCTGATGTTCTACAGCGGCGCTCAGACTTTCCCACAGTGGGAAACCAAGCGGGTTCATCACCGGACTGGTCAGCATGACTCTCGAGCGCATCACCTTCGACGGGCATGGTGGAGCAAAGCCTGTCGAACGCTGGAACATGGGTAAGCGACTTCGCGACGTGGAAGAAGGCCCGGATGGCTCCCTTTGGTTGCTGGAAAACTCAGCCCCGGTTCCCTGATGCATTTGACTCCTAGGGCGTCCAGCAGTCCATCGCAATCGGCAGGACAGTAGTTTACGGCGGCGAGTATCGCCGCGGACTACAGTAAACCGTGCGCTCCGGCCCAGCACTGAGATCTAGTGGCGAGCCGGTGTTTTCTTCTGTCCGGTTTTTCGCCTGTCATAGAAACCGCGATAGAAGCAGTGCGTCCCGGCATGCACAACGGCGTGTGCGCCAGCGCAAGCTGACCGCGCTACCACGGAAGCCCGTGTCACGCAATTGCCCGACGCCGCATCAGGTCTTAAGCCAACTGGAAGTGTCTGTCGATGCGCGTGATGGCTTCGTCGACTTCTGCTGTGCTGCCAAACCCAATCGTGACGCAGTCCACTCCGGCGGTGCCGAACGCGTAGTTCAGTGCAGCCTGGCGGTCGTCCGGGTTCTTGAATTGGCCCTCGCCGACAAGCTTCATGCTGATGATCCCGGCACCGCCCGCCTTCGTCCGCTGCATGTGATCCACGACAAACGGCACGTCGCCGCGGTCGTCGATGTCTTGCATGGACGGCGTGTCCATACGGGTTCCGTTGTGATTCATTCGAATCATCGCAACGTCCAGGAACGGATTCCCTGGGAATGCAGCAAGAGCTTGCTTGCCGTGCACGGACGCTCCGTGTGCCAGCATCAGCTTCTTATTTTTCGCTTCTTGGAATGCGTCCTGCAGATGCTTTGTTTCTTCGGGCCAGTTCGGACTGCGCAAACAATGCAGCAGCATGATGTCGACATAGTCGACACCGAGCGCAGCGTTGAGCCGGTGAACCGCGAGCATCGGATCTTCCGAGTGGTGCACGTCGTACTTCGTCATCAGCCGGTACGAATCGCGCGGCATGCCTTTCAGCGCGACCGAAAGCATCTCGGGCATGCCGTGATACGCATCGGCGGTCTCAAAGAAACGGATCCCCCGGTCGTACGCATAGCGGACCAGACGGGTGAACTCATCCTGCCCGAGATGGCGCTGCTGCGCACCGACGGGTTCCCGTTCCAAATGCCAGGCGCGTAACTTGAACGTTTGATTTACCTAGTGTGACCCAATCGGATGCTGCGCCCTTTGATGAAACGGCGGCGCCGGCAACAGCAGGCAACGCAGCGGCGGCCGGGCTGGTTTTCAGAAATTCACGCCTGGATGATGACATGCGTCCCTCTGCGGATCACGCTACCACAGTTCTGCACGGCTCGGTTCCGGAGCAAAGGTGAGGCCGGGCGCGATCCATCAAACGCCGCTTATCACCGAACGTGTCGCGGGCGACCAACTCCTTCATATCGCAAGGTCAGGTAAGGAGAAGAACTTGACGTCTGAATGGAGGAAGTGCTAGAGAGCTTGCATGGGCTCAGGAGTTTATGCAATGTGATGACAGGAGCCACCTCCGCCTTAACCATCTCCCGGCGATCACAGGAAGCTTTTGGCAAAACTCCGGGAGAGGTAAAAACAAAAACGAAGAAAACGTTTGGAGGAAGGCTTGTCTCCGGGGTAAGATTTTGTCGCCAAACAAAAAATCCTGAGCCGGAAACAAGCCCTTTGCAGAATAGCGCTTCCGAACGAATGGTTCAATTCCGGAATCTGCTGCAAGGCGAATTGTTTCCGATTTAGAAACCCAATCGGACCGCTGAGCAAAGCGGCTAAATTGTTAACTGCGATCGTGAGCCTGGAACCATTGGCGCGCTGGATTCCGGCGCGGCGGACTTGGACAGGGGAGGCCGGCTGCGATCGGTTGTGTCTGGCAAGCGCGTTGTTCGCCAAAGCCGTGTACAACCTGCCGCACAACGCGGCACTTGCGGCAGCGGTTGCAAAGGGACGAGCAACTGCGTCGTCTGTGCGGCTGGAATAGAGCAGCGGAAGTGCCCACCGAAGCACGTTCTCGCGCGCTTTCGCCGAGTTCGCCAAAGCGATCTGCCGGGCCGGATTCACGAAGCGCTGTCCGCAGTAGCCTGCAGGATGCGTGATCGACTACGTCGCACGCGACTCTACCGCGATTGAAGCGCGTGAACACTGCCCGAAGATTACCTGAAAAAAGCAGCGCCGCAAGCGGAAGCCGCGGCACCCCAACCAAAAAAGGATCGTCGCCAGAAGGATCGCGGCCTTCGCCGCGGCGCCAAGCCAGGACCACATAAGCGCGCCCGAGCCAAAGAGCGCGGCCCACGTCTGGAACGTCAGCAACACATGACGCTGGAAGAGATGCTGGCCGAATGGCCGCGGCCAGTGCAGTCTAGGCGTAAAAAAGCAGCAAAGGTCATCAACAGTACTGGCGCGGATACAAGCTGCATTGGGACGTAGCGGACGCGGGCCGCATTCCGATCGTTGTCTTCTCACCGGCGCGAAAGTACATGATTCACAGGCAGCCATCCCGCTGATGCACAGGAGCGCCGCCGCATCAGTGGCGCTGCGATGTGATGGATCGGCTTACGATGCCAAGCATATTCGTTCTCAGCCGCAAAACTGGGCCACGAAACGCGTTCATTCGACCCGCCAAGAGAACAGGATCTGCCCAATGCGCCGGCCGCAGCTTCACGCGTGGAGCGAGAAACAACGCTTCCGCAAGCGCACCGTCGTCGGGCAGTTAAACGCTCGCTTGAAAGACGAGTTCGGCGGACGTCTTATTTACTTTCGCGGAGCGAAGAAAGATCATGGCGCATCTGATGTTCGGCATCATTGCCCTTACCGTCGATCAATCCTTCGCCTGTCCGGCTGAAGCCGCTGTTCGCCATCCTGCTATCTGCCCACGCTTGCCACCAGCCGGGAGAAGTGTCTCTGCACCGGCCCAGACAAACGGTCGAGCGGCCCGCCAACAGAACCAGCGCGCAGCCTCGTGGCCACTGTGGGCGCGCCGCTAAAGGCAAAGCTTGTCCGCGTAAGTCTATACATCTCTGTCGATTAGCGCCCACATGAAACCCAATGGATTGGCTGAACACGATAAATCGGCGCTGCACGCCACGCCAAATCCAAAAAACCCAATAAAAACGCCTACTTTCACGCTCCAACGTCACCTGTCAAGACCCTTTGCCCGAGTTTTGCAAAACGTTCACAGATCGGCCATCTTTTTTTCACGGCGCTAACTTGCTGACCTGTAACACTCCGAGGCGTCGTGCCCTCGCTCGCAAATACCCTCGCTCGCAAATACTCGTCGCGCTCGCGGCCGTTCTACTCTCCAATCGGGCGGCAAGCCCGCCTCTTGCTCAATACCTCACTGGCACTCCACATCCCGCTGTATTCGCTGCCGCCGCACTTCCGCCAGCCAAAGTTGCGTGCTTTTATGCGCTGGCTCCCAATCCAGGTGCTTACAAAATCCATAACTGGCCGCATCCCCGCAAACGCGAGCGGTTACCTCAAACGGTCCTATCGAAAGTGCTTCGACCCTCTGCACGCCTGTGACATCACCGGTCCGCACTTCCATAGGAAGCTATCGTTTACGAGGACTAAACCGCACTCGCGTCGCAAGAGTAGCTTCCGAATCGCCCCCTACAATGCATCGATGAGTACGGACGATGGCAGAGGAGAGCTGACGCTCGCTCAAAGAGCTAGAGGATGGCTTTGAACACAAGCAACCGTCCGAAAACCAGTCCTTCGAAGGGACAGGCGCTCACTCCCCCTAAAGAACATTACTTCGACTGCGGGTTTGTATGTGTAAGAACGCGATTGTCGCCGATGAGCATGGGCATAAGAAAATCCATGCCCGCTTCGATTCCTGCGGAGCCTGCTGCAATCCGTTTCTTCTCCGCATCGGGTGCGCTCTTCCACTTCGCATATTCGTCCGGCCCGACCGCTTTCAGGACGCCGTCCCCTTCGGTGCCCGGCAAGGATAATGCGAGCAGGCTGCTCGTCTGCGGGTCGGAGCCGGGAGAGGCCAGCGCGTTTTCTCCGCGTTCCGTGAGCAGCTTCAGGCTGTCCGTTGCGACTTTCCATTTCTCCAACTCAGGCAGGCCATCCCAGGTCGCGATTTGATACTTCGGGTTGGTGGGATCGGCATAGAGCGAAAGTTGCTCACGCGCCGCGTGGCTCTTGATTCCGTCGGCTCCCCGGCAGTCTACCAGCCATAGGACATAGGCGTTCGGAATCTCCTGCTTTTCCAATGTCTCGTGCGCGGCCTTGAACAAGAGAGATGCCTCGACCATGAGGTCACCCTCTTCATATCGCTTTCGATCGTCCGCGGACAGCACAGCCTCCACCAGGGCTTTTGCCTCCGCCATATGCATCGCGCCCCTGCTGCTATTGCGATCGAATTCTAGCTTCTTCGCGGCTGAATCTGCGACTGCGCCCGCAGCGCGTTGCTCGGCTACCTCCGCGGTGACGTCTCCATATGGGATTGAGCTTGCGACGTAATCAAACAAACGAAACAGCAAACTATGCGCAACGCTTCTGACGGGAGCTAACGCTTTGGAAGAGGCAGCCGGGGACTGCTCGAGCCCCATATACATTGCCTGGCTGAAAGAGTTGACGAAGAGTCCGCTCTCGTCCATCTGGCTATAGATCCGAGACTCCAGCACAGCTATGTCGGATTTGCCCTTCTTTTTCTTTACAGGCTGAGAAGGACTTGCGGCTGGCTGTTCTATCGCGTGTTGTGATGCATGATAGGCCGAGACTATCTCGTGCGTACCGTAAGCTTCAATCACAGCCTCGCGAATGGCGCGTGCCCGCGCCTGAGGTGTAGCCAGATCTGGTGGCGTACTCTCCTGTCCGCGGGCGTACGCAATGGCAGAACTGACGAATACTACAAGGAGAGCCTTTCGCAGGTATGCGTGGCGCATCCTTCAAATACTAATACACGCCGACGATCAGAAAGCTAAACGCCAAGTCCGGCGCGGATGGCATTGGCGATGAAGTTGGCATGATGGTGCATTTAGGGGCTCGGATCGGTACCGCCAAGTCTTTCCGGTTGTGTCGGGAGTGAGCCGGCGCCGTAACGATGGAAGGCAAGCTGGGGCGGAGCGCCGGCGCATTCCCGATACGACGACTTGAACTAAGCCGCTGAGTAGAGCCTATGGGAATTGGTTTTTGGTTTGCAGGTCGAAGCTCAGCTGCTTGTCGACTGCTGAGCGTGATATTCCGCAGTCGTAATAAGAGGATGCTCGCTTCAAAGAATAGAAGGGCGCGTCATCAATGGACTTTTCAAGCGTGAAGTGCGGCGGCAAGACACACATCGAGTAATCCAGCAATCGAGTCCGATCGGGATAGAGCGAATCAGCATCAGTTGATTAAGAAGAGTCGCACCTCGCTACGGGACTGTGTTGCATCGGGAATGATGTTACCCCGCTTCCGCAATCGATCACATGAAGATGGCACTTTGCAGACCAGGCAGAGAGGCAAACGCGATTCCAGAGTGCACATGGCCACAGCGATCTGTGGCGAAGCCGTCCATGAAACTCCAGGCGATTCGCTGCAAATGCCTGCTCTAGATAGCCCGGGAACTTACCGCGAAATAGCCGGCCAGCGGTTTAACGTGCAGGAAGAACTTGGTTTTCCGCGGCGAGATCCATCGTTGCCCATCTGCCGACGCCCCTCCGGCGGGCACCACACAATGGATATGCGGGTGGTGCTCGAGTCGCTGCGTCCAAGTGTGTAGGACCGCAAGGAAACCAAGCCGGGCTCCCAGCCGTTTGGGATCGGCTGCCATCTCCAGCAGAGACTCAGCGACTGCACGAAACAAAATACCGTAAACGATCCACGGGTTTTGCAGCGCTAGCGGCGCCAGTTCATGAGGCAGCGTGAAGACGATATGGCAGTAAGGAACCGGCAGAAGTTCCCCTGCTCGGTCGCGGAGCCACTCGTCACGCGTGCGGCTGTGGCACTTCGGGCAATGGCGATTGCGGCAGGATCGGTATGCAATCTGCTGCCGGCCGCAATGATCGCACTGTTGCACTTGGGTGCCGAGCGCAGCAGTACGGCACGCGCCGGTGTCTCGGAAGGCCTTGCGCTGTTGCGGAGAAAGCACGCGTCCCCAACGCTCCAGGAATTCCTGCCCGTGCTGTCGGAAAACATCGGCCACTTCCGGTTGCGGCGAACTCACCGCCTCCGGCCGTCACCGTCCGGCTGCACGACTTCGATGACCTCCAGACTGTCCAAAGGACTGACAATCGCGCTCAGCGTTCGCTTCGAAACATGCAAATACCCGGCTGTGGTTTGGAGATCTGCATGACCCAGCAGGAGTTGAATCACGCGTAGGTCCGTACCTGCAATACCCTGCTGGCTCGGCATGCTGGTATCTGTTTCCAGCGCCAGGCATTCCCGCATAAATGCGTCCATCACGCTGAACACGCGCAGTGCGGCCGTTTGCGGTCACATCGATGGCAAATCGATCCCATTCCGGTTCGGCATTGAGAGTGCCGCCCGTTGCGTGTGACTGCGCGTCAGCCGCTTGCGCCGGATCCGCCGCACGGACAATCCGGCCGCACGGTACACCCTTTGCACGCGTTTATGATTAATGCGTTCTCCAGCGCGTCGCAATAGGATGTGAAGCCGACGGTACCCAAAGCGCGGCTTCTCGTGCGCCAGGCGACGAGTTGTCGAAGCGAAGTCTGAGGGCTGCTCCCATATCGTCATCTCGCATGATTCTCATAGATGACTTCAGCTTCTCGTGGTACCCTCACAGCGCTCTACTAGGAATCAGGCGCGATTACATAGTAGTCGTACACCGTTGTCCACGTGAACTCGGCTCCAGGTGCAACAGAGATAGAGATGAATGGCTCCATCGCTACCACCGTTCGGATGGACCACAAGGATTCTTTCAATAAAGGGCGGTCCGTCCGCCATCGGATTCCGGCACCGACCGCTCTGTTTTCGATTTGAATGGCGTTATCGTGAACTGCCGGGCCGAAACCCTCCACGGATGTAGCAAACACGTCGCGATCGTGCAGCGTCCTCGTGTATGCGATCTTATTGCCATCAATCTCCGCCAGCGTGTTGTCGCTTAAGTGCGGCGTACGAATAGCGAAAGGAACGGAGATGACAACTCCTGGCCCGGGCGGCAGATGATCCAGAACGAGGAAGTTGTGGTTATAGACAGTCGTATCGATTTCGCGTTTACCGATGTTCTTCAGACGGTGCGCCAGCACAAGCTGTGCTTTGCCGGGTGTTAGCCAGATGCTCTTCTGATAACGATATCCATAACCTGAGCCGGGATCTTGCAGAATATGAACGAATTCGATCGCATCTGCATGTTTTGTGACGCCCCACTCGCCTGCGTCGGCGATTTCGTACAGATGATAGTTGTCGTACTTGTCTTCAGTGGGCTTAGTTAGCGCGCCGATACCGATTTTCACAAAGGCGTCGCCGGGTTTGGCCTCGTCATAGCCGAGCGGAGCGAATTCGTCCACCGGACCCGTTATTGCACTGCATGGTCCGGCGACGATATCGCCCTCTTTGTATATGAAATCGTGAATATTCGGATCCATTTGGTCGAACCAAGGTCCGTAGTAGTTATGGCCATTTGCTTCAAGGCTATATAGAATGCCGGACCAGTCAAATCGCGTGCCACGATAGAATCCGGATTGCTTGTTCGGGATATAAATCTTCGCCCGGACCAACCTATTCGTGATTTCAATACGCGGGTGATCAGGAAGTTGGCAGATCGAGTAGATAACAATGCTGCAAATAGTGCCACGATAGCCAACCGGTTTGACATGGATGAAATCTAGTCCAGCGGACATCGAAACAGCGCTAGTTTAACAAAGCTGGTCAGTTAACTTCATGTCGCCTCCTTTTGCCGCGAGTAAGGGACGCCTGGAAAACTTTTCGACTTTCCTTCACGTGCTCTCCACCTTGCGGCGGAGGCGACAATCTGTTGTGCCGTGCACAAACTGCGGGCACCCGGCCACATTCACAGGCGGGCTTGAAGTCTCCAGATCGAAATCGGCCTCTGTCCGCTCCCGGCAGCCAGCAGCTTATCGCTTCTCTAGGCCGTTTTCATCCCCCGTTGCGGCGACCCGCCCTCGGTCATTCACAGATCGGCCATCTTTTTTTCACGACTCTAACTTGCTGATCTGTAACACTCTCAGCCGCCCTGCCCTCGTTGCCGAATAATCGCCGCGCTCCCCGCCGTTCTAATCTCCAATCGGGAGCGCAGCCAAACGCCCGCTCCAGGAGAACTCACCTATGCTTTGGAAAAAGCTCAGCAACGGCCAGCTCGCCGCCAACCGCGAGAATGCGAAAAAGAGTACCGGCCCGACCAGCGCCACAGGTAAAGAAAAAGTCGCGCAGAATCGCACCACCCACGGCCTCACCGGCGCCTTCCGCGTGCTCCCCAATGAAAAGCAGGAGCGCTTCGAAGAACTCTTCAATCAATTCATGCTCGACGAGAATCCCGTCGGCAGCGTCGAAATCGAACTCGTCCGCAAAATGGCCGAGCATACCTGGTGCGCACGCCGCGCCTCTTGCCTCCTCGAAGCCTGTTTCCTCGTCATCGCGCAAACGCCCGAGCAGTTAACCAACAACGAAGCCGAAATGCGCGTTCGTCCGGAGTCAACGCTACGAACGCTACCAAGCTCACCACGATCGCGCCTACGCCCGCGCTTCCGCCGAACTAATAAAACGCAGAAACGAAAGACGAAAAGAGGAAATTGGCTTTGAATCGCAGAAGCGCGCTGAAGCTCAGGAAAAACGCCGCAACGCAAAGGAAAACCGCGAGATCGAACAGCACAAAGTCGCCTTTGCAAGCGCTCAAAAGACCCTCGAGCTCAAAGAAATGCGCCTCTTCAACGAAACAGCCGCCGCCGCCAAGCGCATGAACGCCTTTGAAGCGCCGTCGAAGGAGGAAATCGCTGCCTGACAACGCTTTCGAAAATGCAAACGGCTTATGCATCCACTCGATCCCTGCCCGGATTGAACTGTTCTATACTCCACGAGAGTGACAGTGTGCCGCCGCCTATCTCTTGTTGTGGCACTCACGCTTGCCGGACTGAACAGAACCGCCAGTGCCGCGCAAGTAAACAATCGCTCGAACGCCATGCGCCTGGACTCCGAATCGGATCGAACGTCCTTTCGACGCTGGTTCGCGTTTCTGGCTGAAGTGCAGTACTTCACTGCTCCGGAGCAGCGGCCTTCGGAAATCGTTGACTGCTCGTCGCTAGTCCGTTACGCATACCGTGAGGCGCTTCGGCAGCATAATTCCGTTTGGGCCGCGGAGTCGCGCCTGCCGCTAGTCCCCGCTATGCCGTCCGTTACCAAGTACAGCTATCCACGCACGCCGACCGGACCCCGGTTGTTTCGTATAGGGCTGGACAGCTATGCGCAATTCGCAAACGCCGAGACACTGTATCACTTTAACGTCGATTTCGTCACACGGGATGCGATGCAGGGAGAGCGCGGCGACCTGCTCTTTTTCAGGCAGCCGGCCGGAGACATGCCGTACCATACAATGATCCTTCTCGGGACAAGTCAAATTACGTCCACGTCATCGCGGTTCGTTGTCTATGACACCGGACCGGAGGGCACGCAGGGAGGCCAAATCAAGCGCTTAAGTATGGAAGAGCTTCTGCAGTTCCCCGATCCGCGCTGGCGGCCCACCACACAGAATCCGGCATTTTTGGGCGTCTTTCGCTGGAACATTCTTCAGGATCGAAATTGACTCTTCCCGTCCGGGCACTTGCACTGTTTGCAATCGCGCTGTCAGTTTGCATTCCCCTTAGTTCGCGAGACACCCGGCAACCTTACTTCGCGCTGACAAGCAGCCAGTCGTTCGCGCCCGGTACCGAACCGTTCATTCAACTTAGCGCGGTCGACGTGAACGCATTGCGCTTTCGCGTGTACCGAATCAACGATCCAGTTCAGTTTATGCGCCAGCTTGGCGATGCGCACCAGTTCGGGGGACGCTACGCCAATCCCCACGGCAAGTTGACGCTGCTGGAACGCATCCACCAGTGGAAGCGTGCATTGCGCCGCGACATTCGGTACAACTTGCGCGCTCAGTTTACCGAAGCACCCAGCCGACACCTCAGCTTTCTGCAACGCACTTCCGCTTCGAAAAACAAGGCAGCCTATTTTGCCGAAGCTCCGGTGCTGAACCAGCAGCAACTGGTTCTCTCGTTTCTGCAGCCCGTGAGTCCGAAAGAGAACCGATGGGACACCCAGCAGGTGAAAATTCCCGTTAAGGACAAGGGCGTGTTCCTGGTCGAAGCGGTCACCGGCGAACTTCGCGCCTATACAATGTTGGCTGTTTCCGACATCGTACTTCTAACCAAGACCGGCCGAGACCATGTACTCTACTACGTCGCAAACCGCACAACGGGCGAGCCCATCCCGAACGCCTCGGTAACCGCCGTGACACGGGACGCATCCGTAAACAAGCTCGACACCGCGCAGGACGGCGTGGCTGAATTTGCAATCGATAGAAAGATCGAGGACGATCTGCGGGTTGTAGCCGTCGCCGGCCGCGATGCCGCGTTCAACGACATCGAATCCTGGTTCTTTGGCAACCGCCAACGGAATCTTACCGGCGTCGTGTATACGGACCGCCCTGTTTATCGTCCCGGTGACACCATGCACTTCCGGGGCATCCTGCGTTATCGGCAGATCTCGTCGTATTCCATTCCCGCCGGTCAGAGCTTTTCAGTCCAAATTATGGACCGGGATGGGAAGCCCGTTTACCGGAAAGATCTGTCGGCAAACAGCTACGGCATCGTGCATGACGATCTTACGCTAGCCAAGGATGCTCCGCTTGGCACTTACTTTATTCAAATCACTTCCGGTGAAAACACCAGTAACGGAACGTTTGAGGTTCAAGAGTATAAGAAGCCGGAGTACGAGGTGCACGTTACACCCGCCGTGCCCCGTTTACTGCAAGGCCAGTCCACTAAGGTCACTATCGACGCGCGTTATTACTTTGGAGAACCGGTAACCGACGCGAAGGTCAGATACTCAGTCTTTCGCAGCCGCTACTGGTCCCCGATGTGGTACGACCCGGACGAGCAGGAAGACGAGCAAAGCAACGAGCCGAACGATTACGGATACAATCAGCAAACGTCGCAACAAGAAGGGCAGCTCGATTCAGAGGGAAAGCTGGTCATCAATCTTGACACGCGGGTCACGGACGATAAGTCAGACACGCTCTACCGCATCGAGGCGGGAGTAACGGATAAGGCTGGCCGTGAGATCTCCGGAACGGGCTGGCTCGTTGCAACTTACGGTAAGTTCGCTCTCAATGTCGAACCGGACCGCTGGTTCTATCAGCCCTCGGACACGGCGAATTTCAAGGTACAAGCGCGCGACTACGACAACCAGCCCGTCTCTACCTCCGTTCATCTTGACTTGCGTTCGTATAACGGCCGTAAGCGCTCCACGGGCGAAACCCTGGCACAAGCGGACGCGAGAACGGGTGACGATGGCGTCGGCTCGACTACCTTGAAGCTGCCTGATAAGGGCGGCAGCTATTTGTTGATATCGAGCGCACCCTCGGATGACCGCATCGTAGAAACGCGCACTTACCTTTGGATCTCCGGCCCAGGCGAAGGTGGGGGCGCTGATACCGGTGAGGGCGCCGGATCTGTTCAGATCATTCCGGACAAGAAAACGTATAAGCCGGGCGAGACGGCCCGTATTATGATCGGCGCCGGGCAAGATAATACGCCCGTGCTGGTCACAGTAGAAGGACGCGACGTCCGCTCCCACTCGCTGCTGAGAGCTACCGGCGGCTCCGCCTTGTTCACTTACCCGATTAATGTCACCGACGAACCTGCTTTGTTCGTTACCGCTCAGTTTTTCCGAAAGGGCGGCCTTTACCAGAACACGAAGCGCATCAAAGTGCCGGCCGACGACCACAAGCTTGCTTTGAAGATGACGACCGACAAGCCACAATACCAGCCGGGCCAGTCCGCGACTTACAACATTGATGTGACTTCAAAAGACGGCAAGCCCGCGGCGAACGCGGACCTGAGCCTCAGTGTCGTCGATGAAGCCATCTACGCAATTGTCAAAGATACAACCCCTGACCTGCTTACAACGTTCTATGGGCGCGATTACAACAGCGTACTGTCGGAAAACTCGCTGACCTACTATTTCACGGGTGAAGCAGGCACCCGCCGCATGCGATTGGCTGCGCTGAGACCATCTACTCGGCTGGCGCAACTCAAACCCCAGCAGCTTGTCCGCCCGAAGGTGCGTAAGTATTTCCCGGATACCGCGTTTTGGGCTTCGGACATCACGACCGACGCTCAAGGACACGCGCGTGCACAGCTTACGTTCCCCGATTCACTTACGACCTGGCGCGCCACGGCGCGCGCGTCCTCACTGGACGACCGGTACGGTTCCGCTGTCCTGAAAAGGATCGTTCGTAAAAACCTGATTATTCGACTCGCGGTCCCGCGCTTTTTCATCCAGGGCGACGAGGTCGTCGTTTCGGCTCTGGTCCATAACTATCTCCAGAACGATAAACAAGCGCATGTATCGGTCAAGCTGCAGGGTCTCGACATCCTCAGCGGGTCGCCGACTCAGACGGTCACGGTTCCCCAGCGGGGTGAGGCTAAGATAGACTGGCGAGTCAAAGCAAGCCGGCTTGCCGGCGCAAAAATCGACGCGGAAGCTCTCACGGACGAGGAATCCGACGCACTCGAAATTGAGCTTCCGATCCATCCGCCCGGCGTGCTGATTCGCGATCCTCACAGCGGCAGCATCTCCGATTCCGGAGCCGCCCACGTCGACGCCGCGTTTCCGTCCGATGCGGTACCAGGATCGCGCTCGTTGACGATTCGTCTCGCGCCTTCGGTTGCCGGGAGCATCTTTAGCGCGCTCAATTATCTAACGTCGTATCCATACGGGTGCGTGGAGCAGACGATGTCCAGTTTCCTGCCCGACATCGTCGTTACGCAAGCCATGCATGAACTCAACCTCAAGCAGCCCATCAATGAGTCGCAATTGAACGAAAAGATCGCTGCGGGCCTGGAGCGGTTGCGCGGCTATCGTCATGAGGACGGCGGCTGGGGATGGTGGGTGACCGACGATAGTCACCCGTTCATGACAGCTTATGTCGTTGCCGGTCTGTCGCAAGCGCAAGCAGCCGGGGTTTCGGTGGACAAGTCCGAGATCGACGGAGGAGCGAAGTGGACCGAACGCTACCTGCTAAGCCATAAAAACACGCCGGCCGACCTTCGTGGCTATATGCTCTACTCACTCGCTGTTTCCGGCCATTTGAACAGGCAGATTCTTGAACAGCTTTATGCTTCCCGTTCGGACTTATCGTCATACGGGCTTGCGTTCCTCGGCCTCACATTAGAGAGCGCACGCGATGCGCGTGCGTCCGATATTGCCTCGCAGTTAGAAAAGAAAGTGACCGAGACCGGGCCCGAGGCGTCCTGGCCTGCTTCGCGCGATGAAATGCTCGATTTTACGGCGGACGTCACGCCTGAGACAACGGCCTACGCCACTAAATTCTTGTCGAAAGAACGCCCTCAAAGCCCGCTGCTTCCGAAAGCGGCTGTGTGGCTGGTGAATCACCGGAACGAAGGTTACTGGTGGAGCTCTACCAAACAAACAGCGATGGTTATTTACGGGCTAATCGATTACGTCAAGATTAGTCACGAATTGAATCCCAGCCTGAAAGCCAGTGTCCGCGTGAATCGGCAGGCAGTTGGTTCCGCGCAATTCAACAGCGCAGACGTTACCGCGGTCTCAGTCATCACACTCGATGAATCAAAGCTATCCGCAAGCGGCAACAAAATTGAGATCGGCTCCAGCGGCTCCGGACGCCTCTATTACTCCGTATCCGCCGACCACTATTCGAACGATGCGAAAGCACAGAATCAAGGCACGATCGCTCTGAACATACTTCGTGATTACTATCGTCTGTCTCCGGGATCGGGCACGCCAATCGTGTACGACTTGCAGCCGCTAGACGGCGCTGTATCGCAGGGCGATGTGATTGCCGTTCGCCTGACGGTAACGGGTTCAGACTGGCGATATCTTCTTATCGAAGATCCCATTCCGGCCGGTACGGAATTTGTGAAGGACGACAAGCTCTATCATTTGCGGGAAGCTCCGCCTTGGTGGCACTATTGGTTCTCTGAGCGCGAGAATCACGACGACCGCATTGCCATTTTCGATTCTTACTTTTATCGGCGTCAGACTGAATACTTCTACTTGCTTAAAGTAGTTAACCCAGGCCTATTCCACGTCGGCCCTGCGCGCGTGCAGCCAATGTATCAGCCGGGTTACCAGGCGACCTCCGGCGCAACGACATTGGAGGTGAGATAGTGACCTCGCGCCTCGCACTGCTTGTTTCCCACATAGTGGGGGATGCAGTCCTGCTTTGGATCGGCTTCTATTGGCTGGGACTGGACGAGTCCGATGCTCCCCACTTATTGTGGAGCGCTGCAGTCGTGTTGCTGGTCATCTTAGGAGCAGCTTGGTTGCATGGGCTCACATTTGCACACTTCTCCGGAGTCCGTTTTCCGCGCGCTGCCGCTCTCAGCGCCCGCCACTTGCTCGCGCTGGGTGCTCTCATTTTGGTGACTTTTGCGCTGTATCGCTTGCTGCATTGGGTTGCGACAGTTTACGGCGGCGCTGCTTACGCTATCGGCTCCTACTCAACCATGAAGCTTCACAGACCCGTGCCGCCAACGTCCGTTCAACATGCTTTTCACTTCATTGTCCGGCTGCTGCAATGGGTCGTGCTACCCGCGCTCTTGCTGCCAATCGCAGCCGCCATATCTGTAGACGGATGGCGCGGGGTCCGCTGGAGGTTCATTCGGCGTCGGCGCACTTGGCTTTATTGGATCGAAGTGGCTGTACTTCTCTTCTGTGCAGTTTGGGTACCGTTTAAGCTCTTCTTTTGGGTTCCGCAAGTCACAGCTTTCAACGCACAGCTCGCCAGCTTCGTACTACGTATTGGTGTCGGCTATCTGCTCTTTGTCGTTTGCGTGCTGGCGCTGGAATTCTTGACTGCGTCCGGCAGGCCGCTCGTCAACCAACCAAGAACGGTGGTTTCTCCGTAGGAACGAATCAGTCCGGCTACGCGCGCTTGCGCCTCGCGATAGCCTAGCTGCGCTCGCTGCGCATCTTCTCGTTGCCTCAGATCGACATCGGACCATTGCGCTGCTTCATTCTTGACGGGTAAGCTAGCCGTCGCTCTGTCCGCCGGTGTTGCCGCGAGCCATTCCACCAGCCCCTCACGAAACCAAATCGGCAAGCCCGGATGAGCTCTGTCCTCGACGGCAATGTGCAGCAACTCATGCCGCAGAGTTTCCCGCAGTGTGCCGCGGTTCTGCAATGTCAGCACCGGTTGCAGATCGATGCGATGCCCTTGCGAGCGCGCCGCAACCCAACCCGGCTCGTGAGTCTCACTCCGAAATGCATCTACATTCGGATAGACGTAGACCGAGACATCTGTCTCGATTCGCCACGGCAACATAGTTCGCAACTGCTCGGCCTCGCGGAGCACTATTCGATCTCTGACCGGGTCGGTCGCATATACCACGACGCCTTCTCCGCCCAGCCGCACCCAATTCGTATCGGACGTCCCGGGATAGTAGAACGCAAGGATCTCACGATAGCTTCGTCCCTGCGCAGCCATGGCTTCCGCGCCCTTTTGACAGAGACCCACGCCGTGTCCTTCGCCCCTGCCCCGTAACTCGATCGAGGTTTCTCCTGAACCTGCCAGCTCAAACCAGTTGCTGCGGATCAAGTTCCACCCCAGCGTCCGGCCAATAGCGAGGCGGAAAGCCTCGGCGCTTATAAGCACCGAGCCCTCGCCATCCAGCCGAAGCTGTCTCGCTCGGCCGGATGCTGTGCGGTTCAGCACGAAGATCCGCTGCAGCCTTGGCGGGCAGTTCAACGCCGCAGCCCTGAGAGCGTGCTGCACGTCCGCTGTGGTGAGACGCCGAGTCCATGGCGTCGCCGGGCAATACGCATCGTGTTGAACAGGCAGATACGGTGCTCCCGCGTCCGCCCAAAGTGCTTCCGCGGATTCAGTCATGCCTCCGCAGCTCATTGTGTACGGAGTAAATGCCGGATTGCCTTCAAACCTGATCGTTACGCCGGCCGTGCTCTCCGCGGCTGCGATTAAATACGCGTTCACATCGTCCGGCTCAACGCGTTGGCAGTGGGTGGTGTTACAGAAATCGAAGCCATCCGGTGCGTGACGGCCGCGCTCGTGTGCTGCAAAGGTGCGCGCCGCAACCGCCATGGCTTTCAGCGCCTCCGGTTGCCGGAACACGCTGCATTCCCCAGCCAGTACCGCCGCTACGTACTCGTCCACTCCTAACGTGACAATCGCCGAGCCAATCCTCACCCGATATGCCGGCCCTTGATGCAAGTAACGGCGCAACAGATCGGCCGCAATCGGCGCAGCATCGCTTCCGCCCGAGTGACCCTGTGTTGCCACAACCACCGCAACTTGCGGAGATCGACTCGGCGCAAATCCCGCAAACCACGCTGCGCGCAAACCCGTAGCGCTGAGCACGCTTCCGGTTTTTCCTGCAACCGACGCCATCGGCACAGCGGCAGCCTGAGCAGTACCGTACTGAACGGCGCCTTCCAAGCCTTCCATTACGGCCGCATCCGCATGCTGCGCCAACTGCCGGTAAGCGCGCGCTAATTCGAGTGGGGTTATCAAGATGCCCTCCTCGCCAAGAGCAAGCAGGGCTGGGTCGCCGGACGTTACACGGAAACCTGCGCCCCGTAGCGCCGCTACAAGCTCGTTGGACGTAAACCGCCCGGCAAAGTGTACCGTTGCAGCATTACAGGAGTACGCGATTGCCCGCGCGACGTTCATGGGAAGAAGACCTCTCGGATGCGAGCACGCGAAATCATGAACCCCAACGCGCAGTCCGCCTCGGCAGAAGTATGTCTCGTCGGCTCGAAGCTTGCCGCTTCGAATCAGCGCTTCGAATACAAAAGGTTTAACACTCGATCCGGGCGGCAGAATCCAACTACTCGCATTGCCGGTGTACGCCAATACGGAACCGTCGCTAATTCGCAGCACCACAGTGGCGGCCTGCTGGGAGATTTCGCCTTCCAGCGGCAACGCGGCAATCGCAGCAGCCAGAAATCGACGCCGACTATGTGCGCCTACCACGCAAAGCCACCCGAACGAGGCGGCCAGACACCCAGCAGTTGACGTAAAAGGACGATGCGCCCCAGATGATAAGCATTGTGTGCGGCAAGGCTAATGAGTTGATCTTGGACGCTCATAAGGCGGGCAGGTCGGCCCGGGCGAGAAGGGCATCTAACGATCGTCGGCAAGCGCGAAGAATCGGACGCGACGGAGGCAGCTTGGTCAGCGCCATCCAGAAATCGGCTCCGCAACTGCTCCCAAGTCTCTGCCAGGATCTGCGCATCCGTCGGAAAAGGATCGCGCATGTTCGCCGGATACGGCGTCTCAAGCCCGGAGACCCAATCCAGCGTCACCTGCTGCCAGAACGCCAGATGCCAAAGCTCTTGGTAAATTGTGTGCGGTGCGCAAGGTAATGCGGCATGAGCGACTGTATCCGGCAAACCTTCCAGGATGTGCGCGGGAGCAGCATGGGCGCTTTCGGCTGTGAGAGCTTGCGCAAGTTCGGTCATAGAACGCTATTGAAGCACCTTCCTTGACATGCGCCTACGCGCGACTATATCGCAAAATTGATCGGGGCAGCCTTGGCGGACAACGTATGGCAGAGTTGCGCTGAGGATATCAGCAGATCTCGTGATCTAGGCTAATCGAGCTACAGTTTAGAAATCGGACGATGGCTGTGCATTTATCTACCTCATCGCGGGCCGTTTGCCTCATCGCGCTGGCAGTGTGCATTCCTGCGTGGCACGGCTCGGGTGAAACGGAGGCAGGCGCTGTGCGGCAGAAGTGGGCAGCATC
The DNA here is from genome assembly GCA_963846045.1 of Terriglobia bacterium. Lineage (GTDB taxonomy): Bacteria > Acidobacteriota > Terriglobia > Bryobacterales > Bryobacteraceae > Bog-105. The sequence continues at coordinate 20,065 of CAWJUL010000011.1, forward strand.
CTGGATCACGCACCCCACGGCTACGCTACGCGATCCGATTGTGCTGCATTTCCGGCATGGGCTGAATCTTGATCTTGTTCCAACCCACTTTATTGTTCATGTCAGCGCGGATAACCGCTTCATCCTATACGTGAACGGAACTCGCGTAGGCGATGGACCGGCGAGGGGCGATCTGGCGCACTGGCGTTATGAGACGTTCGACCTGGCTCCTTTTCTGAAGCAGGGCGACAACACAATAGCTGCCACGGTTTGGAACTTCGGCATTTACTCGCCCATCGCACAGGTAAGCGACCGCACCGCGTTCTTGATTGAAGGAGATACCGACGCCGAGAAGCAAATCAACACCGGCACGAACTGGATGGTAGAGGTCGATCCCGGACATACGGCGCTACCGCGCGGACCAAACGGCATGCGCGAATACATGGCGGCCGGCCCAGGAGAGCGAATCGACACTCGTTACGACTGGGATTGGCAGACGAGGCCGACGACAGGACCGGATTGGGTTCACGCGGCTTTTCCATTTCGCGAGAACATTTTTGAAAGCGCGGCGCACCCGCACTCGGCCGGCGATGGCGAGGGAGGTGATTGGTCCTTGGTGCCGGATGAATTGCCGCCCATGGAATATCAGCCCATAACCGCAGGCGCCGCTGTTCGGACCGATCTGGCGGGCCTGAATGCGTTTCCGACTAAGTCTGTGCAGATCGGACCTAATGCACATGTACATCTATTGCTCGACCGCAAGACACTGACAACCGCGTACCCGGAGCTGACGGTTTCAGGAGGCCACGATGCGCAGATCAAGTTGACCTACGCGGAAGCGCTCTATGATCAACAGGGCAAAAAGGGAGATCGTGATGCGGTCGGCGACCGCGTAGCGCGAGGCATCGTAGATATCTTTATTCCGGATGGAGGCCAGCATCGAGCATTTCAGCCTTTATGGTGGCGTACATGGCGGTATATGGAGCTTGAGATTCAAACGGCCGCCCAGCCGTTGACGCTAGAGTCGTTGGACGCGCATTTCACGGCATATCCGTTCCAGGAACGCGCGTCTTTCCACAGCGCAGACGCCGATTTGACGCGCATCTGGAACATCAGTTGGCGCACCGCGCGACTCGATGCGCACGAGACGTACATGGACACGCCCTATTGGGAGCAGTTGCAGTATGTAGGCGACACGCGGATACAAGCGCTGATCTCTTATGCTGTCGCCGGTGACGATCGGCTTGCCAGACAGGCAATTGCGGCATTTGACGAGTCGCGCATACCGGAGGGAATCACGATGAGCCGGGCGCCTTCGGGCTTGCGGCAACTGATTCCGCCTTTCTCGCTCCTTTGGGTGGACATGGTGCACGATTACTGGATGTACAGGCCTAACCAGGAGCCAGTCGCATCGGCGCTGCCGGGTACGCGTACAGTCCTCGCATGGTTCGCGCAATATGAGCAACCCGATGGGCTTTTGCGTAAGCTTCCCTGGTGGAGCTTCATCGATTGGGTTCCCCGAGGCGTAATGCCGAGCTATGACACGGCGGGCGAGAGCTGCACGACAACGCTCGAGTACCTGGGTGCGCTGACCGATGCCGCCGACATGGAGGGTGCTCTTGGCGATAAGAGTTACGCAGAGCGCTACAAGACCCGAGCGCAGCATGTGCGGGAGGGCATCTACAACCGTTGCTGGGACGATGCGCGCGGGTTGCTAGCGGATAATCCAGACCGCACGATATTCAGTCAGCAGACCAATGCGCTGGGAGTGCTCTACGATGTCATACCTCGACCGAAACAGAAGGATGTGCTTTCGCAGATCGCGCTCATTCAGCCTGGAGCGGGAACCGCTAATATGATCAGCGCGAGCTACTATTTTCGTTTTTATCTCGCTCGGGCACTTGAGCATGCCGGAGAGGGCGACCGTTACCTGGGCAGCTTACGTCCATGGCGCGAGCTTTTGCCGCTGCATTTCAGCACTTGGCCTGAGATGCCGGGTGACACAAGATCGGATTCGCATGCGTGGAGCGCCCATCCGATGTACGACTTGCTCACGATTGTGGCTGGTATCGCGCCGTCTTCACCGGGTTTTCAGAGCGTGCGGATTGAGCCGCATCCAGGCGACCTAAACGCAATCGACGTGCGCTATCCTCATCCGGCAGGTGAAATCACCGAATCCCTTCGCTGTACGGGCAACCAGATGAGCGGATCGATTACGCTGCCGGTGGGATTGACAGGAACGTTCGAGTGGCACGGCAAAACGATTCCGATTGTTTCAGGGCGAAACGCGATTGAGCTAAGGTAAGCCCTCAGATTACTTGCCCGGGAACGGAAGCCAGCCTCGCGTCATGTAATCCCCGAGCGTGAGCGTTTCCATGATGAGGAACCAAACGATTCCGGCAACCAGAAGAATATGTATGATCTTCGCTTCGTATAGCGCTTGCATGAAGAAGCCGGCGATGAGCAACGCTTGAACGGCCGCAATCGCGATCGCGACCACAATATTGAAATTTCCGAGATCGATAAAACCAATTAGCGTGGTGCCGAGCAGCAGTGCCCAGAGCGCCACGAAAGCAAATGAAAGTGTTTTGGGGGTTAATGGTGGCGTTGTCATCTTAAGTGCAGTCCCGGGATGTAGAAGATGGCATACAGGAAAATCCACACGATATCGACGAAGGACCAATACACGCCCGCGAAATCGATAGCCGTGTGATACGCGGCAGAAAAGCTGCCGAGTATCGTGCGGTACAGCATCACAAGAAGAATGCCGATCCCAATGGTCATGTGAACCGCGTGCAGGCCGGTCATGATGAAGTAAAAAACAAAGAACATCTGCACGTGGGCAGGGTTGGCGGCACCGTGATATTCGAACCAAAAACCGGGTGCTTCGTGATGCTGATAGTGCAGGTAATACTCGGTGAACTTGAGCCCAAGAAAGATGACGCCGAGGACCATCGTCGCGATCAGAAAGATGCCCAGGAGCTTCGTCTTTCCCGTACTCGCACTGTGAGAACCAAGAGACATTGTGAAGCTGCTCAGCAGAAGTATGGCGGTGTTGACAGCCCCAATGAAGATCTCCATTTCCTTGCTGCCTTCGTTGAAGGCGCCCGGGTCACTCAGACGATAGATGGTGTAGGCGGTGAACAAGCCGCCAAACATCATTACCTCCGTAACGATGAAAACCCACATGCCGATGCCGGCCGTTTCGCGCTGTTGCTCAGGAGTGGCGAAATGCTCCCGAAGTGCCAGAACTCCCGAACCCGACAAGGTCGGCTCTGAGACCGGGGGTTCAGGCATTCTCTAGCTCCCTGGGAACAAGTCCCAGTTCGTCTTGCAGTGCTTCGTAATCGTAGGCCCGCGTGTTGACAATCGGAGTCTCTTCAAAATTGTGCGCGGGCGGAGGCGAAGTCGTTCGCCATTCTAGACCCGTCGCCCGCCATGGGTTGTTGCCGGCGGGCTTGCCGTATTTCCACGACCAAATAAGATACACGAGCGGCAGGATGTAGCCAAAGCCCAAGATGGTTGCCCCCGCCGTGGAAATGATGTGCAGCATTTGGAATTCTTCCGGGTAGGCTGCATATCGGCGCGGCATGCCCAAGTAGCCGAGAACAAACTGCGGGAAAAATGTCAGGTTGAAACCGAGGAAGACAGTCAGTGCCCCTAGCTTGCCGAGTCCTTCCGGGTACATCTTGCCGCTGATTTTCGGCCACCAATAGTGGAAGCCGCCTAAGAATGCCATCACCGTTCCGCCGACCATAATGTAGTGAAAATGCGCGACGACGAAGTAGGTGTCGGTCACGTGGACGTCGAAACCCAGGGCAGCCAAAAACAGGCCAGTCATACCGCCTATGGTGAATAAACCGACGAAGCCGATGGCGTAGAGCATCGGCGTTTGCCACGACACAGACCCTTTGTATATGGTGGCGGTCCAGTTGAAGACTTTAATGGCGGATGGAATCGCGACGAAATAGCTGAGTATAGAGAAGGCCATCGCGGAGTACACGGATGTTCCAGCAACGAACATGTGATGGCCCCAAACCAGAAAACCGACGACCGCGATAGCAACGCTGGAATAAGCGACGGCCTTGTAGCCAAACAGCGGCTTGCGCGCGAAGGCGGGGATGATCTCGCTGACAACCGCGAAAGCGGGCAGGACCATGATGTAGACGGCCGGATGCGAATAGAACCAAAACATGTGTTGGAACAAGACAGGATCGCCACCCAGAGCCGGATCGAATATGCCGACCTGAAAGATGCGTTCCACAGCTACCATCAGGAGGGTGATGGCGAGCACCGGAGTAGCTAGAACGAAAATCACGCTTGTTGCGTAAGTCGACCAGAGAAAGATAGGCATTCGGTACCAGGTCATGCCGGGCGCCCGCATGCGATGAATGGTCGCGATGAAGTTGATGCCCGTCATGATGGACGAGAATCCGTTGATGAAGATTCCTATCGCGGCCGCGATGACGTAGGTGGTTGAGTACAGGCTGCTGAATGGGGTGTAAAACGTCCAGCCAGTGTCAACGCCGCCGCGGAATAAGGCATACATTGTCACCGCGGCGCCGAACATGAACACGTACCAACTGGCGAGATTGAGTTTTGGGAACGCGAGATCTTTCGCGCCGATCATCATGGGCACTAAGAAGTTTCCAAGCGTGTTCGGGATCGACGGGATCAGGAAAAACCAGACCATGATGATGCCGTGCATGGTGAACAGCTTGTTGTAAGTCTCCGCGCTCACCAACCAGTTGCGCGGGGACAGCAACTCAAGGCGCATCAGCAGCGCGAAGAAGCCGCCGACGAAGAAAAGCACCGTGATCGAAAAGGTATAAAGAAGGCCGATGCGTTTGTGATCGGTGGTGAGCAGCCAGGACAGTATGCCCTGCTTCGCGTTCAGATAATTTGCCTTGGCGGGCTCGGCGACTGTATCCATTAGCATGTCAGCGCTGCTCCAAGTGTGAGTTTGATATTGAAGTTGCGTTTGGCCCAGCGATGCCCGGCTGCTGCCCGTAGGCTTTCGAAGCGGAGCCGTTACTGGATCCCATCTGCTCGCCCGACGCCGGGCCTAGAGCTTTGATATAGGAAATGAGCGCCACAACGTGGTCCTCCGGGATCACGCCGGTGAAGTTGGGCATGATGTTTGACTGAAAACCGTAGACGATCTTGGCGTTGGGGTCGTAGATGGACTCGCGCAGGTAGGAATCGTCCGCGGTGATGGTCTGGCCGGTCGAGATCTGTACAGGCCGCATATATAGGTTGCGAAGATCGGGGCAGCGGCCCTGATTGTCGAAGTGGTGGCAGTTGGCGCAACCGTACTGGTGAAAATACTTCTCGCCTTGCGCGGATAGCGAACCCTCCGGAGCGCCCTGAGTGAGCCATGTCTGATAATCCGCCGCATTCATCGCGTATACGTACCCGATCATGCCGGAGTGCTTCGTGCCGCAATATTCGGCGCAGAAGAGATGATATTTGCCGGGCTTGGTCGCTTCAAACCAGGTGGTGGTGTAGCGTCCGGGAAGCACGTCCTGCTTGGTGCGAAACGCCGGGACGAAAAAGCTGTGGATCACATCCTGCGACGTCATGGTGAGCTTGACGGGACGGCCGACCGGAATGTGCAGTTCGTTAATTTCGCGTTGTCCCTCGGGATGTTGAATCTTCCACATCCATTGCTTGCCGACGGCGTACATGGGGATGGCATTGTCGGGAGGGCGCTCAATATCGAAATACATCTTCGCGCCCCACAAAAACATACCCATGAAGAGCAGCGTCGGGATTACGATCCAGGCCACTTCGGCGGGGATAGAGTTGCGCGTCTGATCGCCCATTTCGTTGTCGTGCCGCCGGCGATAGCGGATTGCCGAGTAAACAAGAAAGCCGGCGATGCCCGTAGCGACGCCAATACAGAGCACCAGCATGGTGATGTAGAAGAGATCGACTTCACCGGATACAGAGGAGGCGGAGTCCGGCCAGAACTGGAGTGCGGTCCTCATGCGCGATGCTCCCGGAAGTCTCTTCGAAAAAGAAGGAAGCCGCCCAGAAGAAGCACCGCCAGCATCAACGCGGCGGCGCCCCGCAGAAGATTGATGACGACGGCCCCGTATTTACCGGTCGTCGGGTCGTAGTGATAGCAGTAGAGCAAGATCTGATCGACCGGCGATCCAATGCGGCCGTTCGACGCTTCGATGAGTGACAGCTTCAAATCTTTTGGCTCGTAATCGACGCCGTATAAATAACGGGCGAGATGGCCATCGGGTGTCAGCACCATAACTCCGCTGGCGTGGATGAATATCTGGTGTGCGGCGTCGTAGCGGTAGTGAAACCCGATAGCGTTCATGAGCGGGCGAATCGATTGCTCATCGCCGGTGAGAAAATGCCAACCGGCCGTGCCGGCACGGCTCGAATAGCTGTGAGAGTAGTGATCGCGCTTGCGGGCGGCCTCGGCAGGCGTGTCGGCTGGATCGAAACTGACTGCGACGATTTCGAAATCGCGTCCGGGCTTTATGGAGAGCGGGCGCAAGCCGGAAACAACACCGCTCAGAACTTGACTGCAAAGCATCGGGCAGCGAAAGTAGACAGGCGCAAGAAGCACAGGCTTCTGCCCAAAGAACGTCCGCAACGGCACAGCGGCCCCGGTCTCATCGTGGAAGACGAGGTCGAGCGGAATGGACGCGTTTAGATTCTGCTGGATACCAATGCCGTTGAATTGCGGCCTCAATGTCTGCGCAGACGCGACACTCCCGAGCGCAGACAAAAGCAACGCGCACTGGCGGATACACTTCATTTTGGTTCGGGCTCCACTTTGCCTTCGAATCCTGTCGCGCGCGTTCCCGCTTGGGGCTGCGAAAGCACAAGGTTCGAGGGCTGCTTTTGCGGCGGAATACCTCGTTGCGCGAGGATCGCGATTGCGCGGTCAATCGGAATGGCTACGACGCCCTTTTGCTTGTCGACCCATGAGTAATGGCCTAATGTCCAATCCTCGCGCGTGCGCATAGCCTTCAGATCTTCTCGTGGAGATGCCTGGAGCCTCGGCTCAGGCGGCACCCGATTGCCGTGCGCTTCTATAGGAAGCGGCGGCGGACTGCCGATAGCTCGATTGTGAGCGAGGTGGCCGAAGTAAAGATAGACAAATGCCGTGATGATCCAAACCGACACCAGGGTGCCGACGATTATGCCGATCGTACCCGCAGTGCTGACGTCCGTGCGCTCGAAGTGAACATCCTGGTTGCGTGGGGCGACTCGGCTATTGGTTTTACTCGCCATGATGTAGAGCCTTTTCGAGATTGGGAGCGTTGATCGGCAACAGGGGCCGGCTCCTGAGATGCCAGATGAAAGCAGCCACCCAGAAGCACCCCATGGCCAGTGGGACCGAGAACATCAGCCAGGTGATACGCAAGCCCTTTTGGTAATAACCGGGCAGAACGATCCAGGCAAGCTCGATCCAGCGCATGACGATGATGATGCCGACAACTGAGCAGAGCGCCGTCACATTCCGTTTCAACGGGCGAGATAAAAGAAGCAGGAACGGGATGATGAACTGCACCACGATCAGCGCAACCCCGAGCCATCCCCAACTGGTAGCCAGACGGCGCAGATACCAAGGAATTTCGTCGGTCAAATTCCCTGCCCACACTATAAGGAGCTGCGAGAACGAGAAGTAGGCCCAAAGCATCACACAGGTGAGCAGGAGCTTACCTAAATCGTGCAGGTGCGTTTTGTTGAACGCACTCGCAAGCGGCTCACGGCGAGATAACAGCGCCATCACGATGATGACGAATGCGAACACCGACAACGCCTGTTGCGCGACGAACAGGAATCCCCAAATGGTCGAGTACCAGTCGCTATCCAGCGATTCGGCCCAGTCGATGGATGCGAAAGTCAGAGTAAAGACATACAGAATGAGGCCGGGCGCACTCAATGCCGCAAGACGCTTCTCGAACCCACCTTTCTCATCCTGCTCGGCGGACCATCGGTTAAGGAAATAAGTGAAGATCCCCCAAATGGCAAAATAAGCGACGGCGCGAGCGATGAACCACCCCGGACTCATATAAGGATGGCGGTGCGCCAGAACGTATTCTTTGTGAACGAGATTGGGATGTGCCCAATCGTAGAGCTGTCCGGTGCCGGCCGCGATGGGAATGAACAGGATTGCGCATAGCGGGAGCGTGCGGCTGGCCGATTCGAGAGTGCGACGCGTCATGATGCCCCATGCACCGGCTGTCAGGTACTGAAGCATGACAATCGCCATCGAGCCGAGCGTCAGGCCGAACCAGAACAAATAGCTCATCAGATACGAGCGAAAGAAATCACCCGGGCTGAAGAAGGCGCCAATGATGGATGCGATGGCAAGAACCGCGCCTCCAATCAGCGCGGGCCTGAAGATGCGCCGCAAGTCTTCGTTCAGCTCCGGCGAAGGTAAGAACGGAACAGCGTTGACAGATGAAGTCATGGCTGCACTCCGAGTTGCGCGCGCGCACCGGCAGGCACATCGCTAAGTGACTCGTGGCGGCTCAGTTGAAGGGCGCGAATGTATGCAACGATGGCCCAGCGGTCATCCACAGGCACTTGATCGCCGTAATCGCCCATGCCGCCGTAACCGTTGGTTATTACCTGATAGATGTAACCGGGCGGCACGGACCGCAGACGGTCGGTATGAAAGTTCGCCGGAGCTCGCACGCCGCGTTGGGCCACCATGCCATTGCCGTCGCCCAAACGCCCGTGACAGGGACTGCAAAAGATGTCGTACCGGTCGCGGCCGCGAGTGAGGAGTTTCGCATTCACCGGGGTGGGAATCGTATCCAGAAAAGCGCCGTTCGCCATGCCCGTGTGATAGCTGTCGTTGTCATTCAGTTCGTCGGTTGCAATCGTGTTCGCAGGAATGGGACGAGACTCGCGCCCATCCAGGAAGAACTTACTCTCGCCAAGCGGCTTGTATTTAGGCTGGTCCTGCATGTCTTGGCGGCAAGCCGAAGACAGGCAGCAGGTTGCCACAATCGCGAAGATGGCCATGCTACGTGTCACTGACTTCCCACACTCCTATAGGACCGAGTTCGCGCAAATGTTGCACGGTGAGCTCGGAATTGTAAATCGGGTCTGTCTTTTCGATGCACAGGAAAAACCGGCTGCTGGTGGCATCCGCAAACTGCGGAAGGTTGAACAGCGGGAAATGCGGGCGCGGAAACCCGGCCAACATAAGCATCCCGAAGAACGCCGCGCACCCAGAAAGCAGCACAGTCAGCTCAAATAAGATGGGAATGAACGCCGGCCAGCTATAGAGTGGCCGCCCGCCGACATTGATGGGGTAGTCGATAGCGGCGATGTAGTACTGCATGGCCCACGCGATAATTGCGCCACTAAGTCCGCCCATCAAGCAAATGAACGGGACCAGATTCACGACGGGAATTATTTCGTGCAGATCCTTTATCGGATAGGGCGTGTAGGCCTCAAGCTTGCGATAACCTTCAGTCTTAATCTGGCGCGCGGCTTCAACCAGAGTTGTGGGGTCATCGAACTCAGCGACGATGCCGTATGTGGAGGCATCGCTCATTTTTCAGTTCCTCCACCCGGTCTCGAGAACGGAAGCAGTTCGCGCACTTCCGTCATGGAGATCATGGGCAGAAATCGCACAAACAGCATGAACAACATGATGAACAGGCCCACCGAGCCATACAACGTGATGTTGTCCCAAAAGGTCGCGACAAAATTCGCCCAGGACGAAGGCAGAAAGTCGCGAGCAAGGCTTGTGACGATGATCATGTAACGCTCGATCCACATCCCGACCAGTACAACGCAGCCAATAAAGAAAAGCGGCTTGGGTCTGGTTCTGACTTTGTAGAACCACAATGCCTGTGGAATTATCACGTTCATAAGAATGACGACCCAGAAGCTCCAGGCTTGTGGGCCGAAGGCTCGATTACGGACCACGGCCATTTCGAATTCATTGCCGCTGTACCAGGCAGTGAATGGCTCAATCACGTATGTATAAGCGAGAATGAGACCCGTTGCCAGCATCAGCTTGCCGCAGTTGTTCAAGTGACGAGTAGTCACCAGGTTGTGGAGGCCATACACAGCCCGCAACGGAATGCAAAGAACAACCACCATGGCAAAGCCCGAGTAAATGGCGCCCGCAACGAAATAGGGCGGGAATATGGTTGAGTGCCATCCGGGCAATATCGCGATTGTGAAATCAAAACTGACAACCGTGTGTACCGAAAGGACAAGCGGCGTGGCGAGACCCGCGAGCAGCAAACAAGCGCTCTGGTGCCACTTCCAGTGATGCGAGGCGCCCCGCCAACCGAACGCAAGCACCCCGTAAAAGCCTTTCTTGAACGGAGTGGTCGCTCGGTCCCGCAGGGTGCCGAGATCCGGAATCATCCCCAGGTACCAGAACAGGATGGAGATGGTGGCGTACGTCGACACGGCGAAAACATCCCACACGAGCGGGCTTCGAAAATTCGGTTGCGCCGTCATCGTGTTCGGATAGGGGAGAATCCAATAGAAGATCCAGGAGCGGCCGAGGTGGAGAAGCGGAAAGATACCCGCGCACGCGACCGCGAAGATAGTCATCGCTTCGGCAAAACGGTTGATCGAGTTCCGCCATCCCTGATTGAGCAGCAACAGGATGGCGGATATGAGAGTCCCGGCGTGTCCGATTCCGATCCACCACACAAAGTTGGTGATGGCGAACCCCCAGGCATTCGGAATTTCAATGCCCCAAATACCGACGCCTTTGGCGAGTAACCAAGTGACGGCGATGATAAACCATAGCACCAGCAGAACGCCGAAACCGAAAGCGCACCACCAGAAAAGAGGCGTTTTGCGCGTGAGGACAATCGAGCTGATCTGCTCGCTCACAGTCTCGAATGTGGTGGCGGGCGCCACAACCGCGAGCGGATTATTCGGGTCGAGTTCGCGTCCGGTTTGCCGCTGGCGTTCTTCAACTGTCATGAGGATGCAGACCCTCCGAACTCGGGGTTAGGGTTGCGAAGTTCAGCCAGGTAGCTGGTGCGCGGGCGCGTGTTCAAATCCGCGTACATTCGATAGTCGAGCTTTTCCGCTTTCAGTTTCGAGACGCGGTTCGCTGGGTTGTTCTTGTCGCCGAAGACGATTGCCTGGGTGGGACAAGCCTGCTGGCAGGCAGTCTGTATTTCGCCATCGCGGATGTATCGGTTCTCGACTTGTGAAGTGATTTCCGCTTCGCGGATGCGCTGCACACAGTAACTACACTTTTCCATGACCCCCCGGCTGCGAACGCTGACATCGGGGTTGCGCTGCATCTTCCATTGCTCGGTCGTCCAATCCTGGAATAGAAGGAAGTTGAAGCGGCGCACTTTCCACGGGCAGTTGTTCGAACAGTAGCGCGTTCCGACACACCGGTTGTAGACCATGTCGTTAAGACCTTCACTGCTGTGATTCGTCGCCTGCACCGGGCATACGAGTTCGCACGGCGCGCTCTCGCACTGCATACAGGGAATGGGAGCATAGTGAGCGGTTGGCGCGCCCGGAACGCCCTTGTAGTAAGTGTCGATGCGAAGCCAGTGCATGGCGCGCCGCGCCAGCACTTGTTCTTTGCCCACCACCGGGATATTGTTTTCGGCCTGACAGGCGATGACGCAGGCCTGGCAGTTTACGCACGCTGTGAGATCGATGTTCATCGCCCAGGCGTAACCGTTGTACTGCCAGTGCGGGTATAACGTCAGGTTCTCTTCCGGTTCATGTTCCGTCTTTCCGACAAACTCCGGATGCTGCTTGTAATAGCCGACCGTGTTTTCGATGACGACGTGCCGGCCTTCCATGTACTGCTGCATCTGCGTCGTCGCAAGCGGATAGGGTGTATCGAGTTTTCGGAACTGGACTCCGCCAGACACCCAGAGTGCATTTGACGTTCGCAGCGCGTAAGCGTTGAATCCAGCCCCGTTGCCTGCCCGTCCCGATTGCCATCGGCCCCAACCAAGCTCAACGGTGGCTGAGTTATCGGGCTGACCCGGCAAGATCCAAACTGAACCCCGCACTGTCCGGCCCTGGAGTTTCAACTCAACATGCTGTTGATTGTCAAAGCCCAGGTGTGCGGCCGTATTCGGGCTCAGATAGATCGCGTTATCCCAGGTGAGCTTCGTCATGGGATGCGGTAGTTCCTGCAGCCAGACGTTGTTCGCGTAGCGGCCGTCGTACATGTAGACATCCGGCCGAAACGAGATCTCAAGTGAGTTTGAAGCCGGAGGCTGCCCAGCTTGCGGAGTAATTGCGGTTGCATTCGGCGCAACGGTCACTTGCGCCAGAGCGGAGTCCGCAATCAGTCCGTCGTGGACGGACTTGCGCCACCACTGCTCGAAGTTGTTCGACCCGTTCTGAGCACTCCAGTATGCCCGAACGATTTCGTACGATGTGCGGCCTGGCATTTTCAGAATGGCGTCGAGGATCTGGAGCTGCGAATGCGTCCCGTCATACAAGGGAGCAATCAGCGGCTGGATGATACTGACCGTGCCATCATAAGCGCGCGCGTCGCCCCAGTCTTCTAAGAAGTGCGTTTCCGGAAGGTGCCAGGTCGTCTTGAGCGCGGTCTCGTCGAAGTGCAGCCCTGTGTGAATGGACGTCTTGACGCGGCTGAGTCCGTTTGCAAAATCGAAGTCGACGGGCGCGTTGTAAACCGGATTGCCACCAAGAATGAGAAGCAGTTCAACTTGCCCGGCGTGCATGTCGGCTGCAAGCCGGCGTAAGGACACGACCTGATCCACAGGTTGAACTTCAAGCGCGTCCGTATAGATAACGGTTTTGCCGACGTTGCCGAGCGCCGCGTTCATGGCATGCGCTAGCGCGTGCACAGCGGCCGATTGATGCTCGCCCGGGACTATCGCGCTTGCGCCCTTGTGAGCTTGTAGATCATGGGCGAGGCGAGTCACCCAATATTGGAAATTTTGACTGCCGCCGGCGTGCGCTCCGAGCGCGGCTGCAAGCTCGGCAGCGAATAACTCAATCTGCGAATAAGGCAGCGCAAGACGATGATCGGACTTACCGCCGGTTGCCGTCATGGTGCTTTCGATCACATAAAGGCGATTCATATCGAGCCGATCGCCCCGCCGCCGGCGAACCGAGAAATCGCGCGCGTATCGCGTCGATGCTCGCCCGCACGCAAGGAAGTCCGCATCGAGTGAGACAACCACGTCCGCCGCCTGGAGATTGTAGTAAGTATTGACAGCTTTGCCGAACACCGCGACTGCGGCTGCGCGCGCGGAGTGCGGACCGGCGGGATCGAACTGATGCCATTGCGCCGCTGGATATTTCTTCAGCACAGCCTGAATCTGCGAACCGAGCGTGGGCGATACGATTGTTTCCGTCAGAATACGAAACCCGGAGCCGTTACGAGCTGCTAGCGGGGCGAAGGTTTTCTCCCACGCGACCTGAAACGCATCCCAAGCTTGCGCGACGCCCAAATAAAAGATGTCCTTTGAGCGGTCCGCATCGTAGAGGTCCATCAGGCAAGCTTGCGAATGAACGCTGGTGGCGCCCAAACTCGCCGGATGGTTTGGATTACCTTCCACCTTCGTGGGGCGGCCAAGGTGACTTTCGACAATGACGCCCTCTGCCACACCATTCACGGGCGCGGCCGTCGCATAGTATTTCGGCTTGCCCGGAATAACGTTTTCCGGAGGATCGACGTAAGGAAGGATGGCCTCGGTAGGCTGGCGAGTGCAGCCGGTCAGGCCTGCGAGAGCCATGGATCCCGCCATGAGCGAAAGAAAACGGCGGCGGCTGGCCTCGCTGATGGCTACGCCTTGCGCGCTGAACTCCTCGTTCTCTTCGGGCGTAAAGGATGGGTCACGATCTTCAAGCGCCTTCCAATACAACTTGGCAGGGGGCTGGGTGAGCGCTTCAAGCGGAACAAAACCGTGAGTATTCGGGGTGCTCATCGATGACAGGTTGAACAACTGGTGAGGCTTTGAATGCCGTACTCGTGGACAAGCCGCTTACCCAAGGTGATTTGATCGGCGGGAACTCGATAGTCCATCGCGAAAACATCCTCACGCGGCCGGACGTAGCGTTCAGGATGACGATGGCAGTTCAAGCACCATTCCATCGTGAGGGGCTGGGCTTGCCATGTGAGCGGCATTTTGTCAATTCGGCCGTGACAAGTCTCACAACCGATGCCCTTGTGAACATGAATGCTGTGGTTGAAGTAAACAAAGTCGGGGAGATCATGCACGCGCGTCCACTCAATAGATTTACCGCTTCGGTAACTTTCGCGCACAGGTTCGAGAGTAGGACTAGTGGCCCACATCTGCGAGTGACAATTCATACAGACCTTTGTAGGCGGAACATTCGCAAACGATGAAGTCTCGACGGTGTTGTGACAATAACGACAATCGATGCCGAGTCCTCCAACGTGGTGCTCATGACTAAACGGGACGGGTTGCTCACGCGGAGTGTTTTGCATCATTTCGTACGGTGATCGCACGATGAGATAGCCGAGCCAGGCTACAACGACCAGCGCCGACACCAACCCAAAGATGCTCAGGCGTGCGATGGTATTTGCACTTCGAGAGAAGTACTGTGGCAATCAGACCCCTACGGCAAATTCTATGCTTTGACTTTCAAGCGCTATGGGGACGCTAGTTGAAGTTCAAACGTTTCTCCAGGATGACCGAGCAATCGTCACAGTGCGCCCATAGCATGCCTCGCAATCGCGAAGCAGACGATATAATCCCGGGTTCATGGGATTGCAGCTTTGGACCCCACGCTTCTCTGTTTTCCGCAGGACTGTGCTGATTCTCTGCGTGGCTGCTCGCGTTTTTGCCTCGGGCGACTGGCTAACGTATGGTCACGATCCGCAACGTACAAGCTGCAACCCGTCTGAAACCGCTTTATCTCGGGAGAATGTCGGCGGATTGAGCTTGCTGTGGCAGACAAAGCTCGACAACGAACCTGTTGCGCTGAGTGCGCTCACTGCGCCGCTGGTCGCCGACAGCATCGTTACCGATAAAGGTACGAAGAGCTTAGTATTTATCGCGGGCAGCTCAAACACTTTCTTCGCGGTGGATGCCGATAGCGGCGAAGTAATCTGGCGCCGCACATTCCAGACGTTCGCGACGCCGAAACAAGAGTCCTTTTATCTCTGCCCCAATACTCCCAACGCGACCCCGGTAATCGACCGAGAGCACGGAATTGTCTATACGATCAGCGCCGATGGACGAGTGTATGGGCTCGACCTGGCGACGGGTGACGTGAGATTTGGGCCGTTCGCATTCATTCCGCCATTCGCAAAGGCCTGGAGCCTCAATCTTCGAGACCGGACGCTTTACACAACGACATCGCAGGCTTGCGGCGGCGATCGATCAGGCATCTATGGAATGCGCGTTTCCGATCCCATGCGCATCGAGACGCGCGAACTGTTGGTGCGGAGAGGCTTTGGCGGAGGACTCTGGCTTCGCGGCGGAACGGCGATCGGGCCGGATGGAACCATTTACGTGTCGACGGGAGACGGTGCGTTCGATCCATCGCAGGGAGATTACAGCAACAGCTATCTAGCGGTAGCGCCCGATCTCTCTCGCGTGCAAGACTACTTTTCACCGGAGAACTGGAAGGATATCAGCAAGCTTGACCTGGATCTGCCGTCGGGCGGTTTGGTTGCGTTCAGGCAAGGGCAGAGAACGTTACTTGCAGGCGGCGGCAAAGAATCTGTGATCTACCTGATGGACGCCGCTAGTCTGGGTGGCAGCGGGCATTTGCAACCGCTATTTGCTTCCCCCGTGCTGGCCAATAGCGGCCGTGCGCTAGAGGAAAAGGGCTTCTGGGGTAATCCGGCAGTTTGGACGGACGCCGATGGTGAGAACTGGATCTATTTTTCTGTGTGGGGGCCGATGGCGGCGACGGCACCGCCGTTTCCGATTACGAACGGAGAGACACCGCACGGGAGCATCGTCGCGTTTCGAGTTGTCGCTCAAAATACGGGAGCGCTACGCCTGGAACCAGGCTGGGTATCGCCAGACATGAATCTCCCAGATGCCCCAGTGGTCGCCAACGGCATTCTGTACGATGTGGCAACAGGCGAGAATCCACGACAGGACCACATGCTGGGTGTTACGCACTTCAAGAGTGAGCAGGAATGGAAACAGAACCTCCTGACCACTACGGAGCGCTCAGCCGGAACACATCCTGCCATTCTCATGGCTCTCGATGCCGAGTCGGGCAAGCTTCTCTATCAAAGCGGGGATGCGATGAAGAGTTGGGTTCACTTCGCGGGCCTCGCCGTGACTGGCGGGCGGGTGTTCACGGTTGACCACGAATCGCGCCTGTACTGCTTTGGCCTAAGAACCGAACGGCGACACCAGTAAGCGCCGGACTTAATCGCGAAGTTGATATAACCACCACCTAACTGACTGCTGGCCGAACTGAGAGGTTTGGCAGGCACTTCCTTCTATTACTTGCAGGGAAGTTCATGCAGTACAGAAGCGGAGCACACCGGGTACGCGCAGCCGGCACTATGGCCGTAGCCATCACGATACTGATCGGCTTCACAGCGACAGTCGAAGGTCAGGAGAAGCCGCTCCCATTGCCGCGGAGCTGTTCTCCAATAGCCGATACTCACACTGAAACAGATATCCTGTCCGCCGCTTCGGCAAGCAGCCTCCCGCAGATGTGCGGCTCGCTTCTTAAGCTAGCTTCGGACCGGGAATATGTTGCTTTGGATTGTCCGTATCGCGAACGCATACTTACCGAGATCGCCGTTTTGCAATTTCGAACGGGAGACCTCAGCGGCGCCGAAAAAACCATCTCGGAGGCGCTGAATTCGGAACCAAACACGAGCTTCGACTATTCCCGAAGCTTGGGAATCCAGCATTTCATCCTCGCGACCATCCGGAACTCGCGTGGAGATTATGAGAAAGCGC
The DNA here is from genome assembly GCA_963846045.1 of Terriglobia bacterium. Classification (GTDB taxonomy): domain Bacteria; phylum Acidobacteriota; class Terriglobia; order Bryobacterales; family Bryobacteraceae; genus Bog-105. Next base: position 36,924 of record CAWJUL010000011.1, read on the forward strand.
AAGCGGAGTACGCGACTGCAGCCTCCATTTTGGACCGCTTGGGGCCACAGGAAGCGACGGCGGTGGATCGCATCTATGAGGAGATGTCGATGACATATCTGCGAATGGGTGATTTGCAGTCCGCCGAAATAACTCTGCAGAAATCACTGGCGCGCCAAAAGAATTCCAGCGAATTCTCCGTGCAGAAGGTGCTGGCCACTCGCGATTCGCTCATGCACCTTCGCTATCGTCAGGGCCGTATTAGCGATGCCTTGAAAATGCTTCAAACGATGCTTGCGGACTATAGCGACAATATCGCCGTGAGTTCCCAACTTCGCGCCCACCTGTACAGAGATAGGGGAGAGATGGCGCTCGCGACACACGATCTGGATGGCGCGGTGGAACACTTGAAGAAAAGCCTTTCGCTTCTGGACCAAAATGGGAAGACACCGGATGCGGCGCTTGTACTCGCGATGCTTGGGGAGACATACACCGCAAGGAAAGACATGTCTGCCGCGGAAAACGCAATGGCCGAAGCTTACAATCGCTCGAAAGCCTTCGAGGCCAATTTCCCTGAAGACGCCGGCTCCATATGCGAGGCGTATGCGGCTCTTCTCACAACGCAGAAGCGCTGGAGCGATGCTCGCCCGCTATTCCTGCATACCCTGGAGATCGCTAAGGACGACAATACGCGCTTGGCGAGTCTCCAACACTTAGTCAAAGTCGATCATCATCTTCGGAACACCGAAGAAGAAATGCAAATGCGCGATGAACTGAAGAGAGCCGCCCGCAAAACGCCGGCACAACCGGAAGTTCAACACACAGTGGATGTGTTGGCCTTCTCGTCCAGCTCGACGCATTAGAGTTGCTCGGGCACACGATACTATTGTCAGTTCGAGCCGAACCTGACGATGCCGCAACCGCCCGTAATTGCCGATCTCTCCGGTAAAACAGCGCTCATCACCGGAGCTAGTAAGGGCCTTGGCAAAGCGATGGCGCTTGCGTTGAGCCAGGCGGGCGCATCGATCGCATTGGTTTCGCGAGACGCCGCACGTTTGAACGAGGTCAAGCAAGAAATCGAATCCGCGGGACAAACGGCGGAAGTGTTTGTCGCGGATGTCGCGGATGAAGACGCGGTCAATCGCCTTCGGGGAGAGGTGGCCGGCCGATTTGAGAAGGTTCAGATCCTTATCAATAATGCGGGTATCAACATTCGAAAGAATTTGACGGACTTCTCCTTGCCGGAATGGCGAAGCGTCATAGACACAAACCTGACCAGTGTGTTCCTGATGTGCAGAGCTTTTGTGCCGCAGATGAAAGGCACCGGTTATGGCCGCATCTTAAACATGACTTCCATCATGAGCCACATCTCGTTGCCGCAACGCAGCGCGTATTCGGCCAGCAAAGCGGCATTGTTGGGCCTTATCAGAGCTTTGGCCTTGGAATTGGCGGCGGATGGAATTACGGTGAATGGCATCAGCCCCGGGCCGTTTGGAACCGAGATGAATGCGCCTGTCATGCAGAATCCGGAGGCCAATGCCCAATTTCTTGCCAGCTTGCCTGTGGGCCGCTGGGGCAAGGTGGAGGAGATTGGCGCTCTTGCCTGTTATCTCTGCTCGGAGGCCGCCGGATTTATAACCGGGACAGACATCCTCATCGACGGCGGCTGGTGCGCGAAATAGGTTATGACACGGCGCGATGCAGCCTGGCTTATTACGCGCGCGGCATCGGCTGTTGCCTCGAAGGACTTGTTCGGTTCGTGGGCAACTGCGCAATCGACGCCGGTACTCGCGCACACGGCACATTCTGCCCCACCTCCCGATCCGCATAACTGGGCAAATTACAGTCCGAAGTTTTTTTCGGCAGAAGAATTTGGGATACTCGACAGCTTCACCGCGATACTGATTCCATCGGATGGGACACCGGGCGCTCGCGAAGCATATGTCGCCGCATTCACCGACTTTGTTATCGATGCCGCTGCGGAATATGCACCGAAAACACAGAGAGACTGGCGCAAAGCTATGGGCTGGCTGTCGGCCCAGAAGTTCTCGGCCATGACACTCGAGGAGCAGGTTGCACTCGTGGAGCAAATGGCGGCCCCGGAGCGAGACAGTTCGAAAACTCATCCCGGTTACGCCCACTATCGGCTCATCAAAGAGATGACCATCCACGCTTTCTATACATCGCGAGCCGGGATGATCGGCGAGCTCGATTACAAGGGCTTGGCGTATCTGACAGAATTTCCGGCCTGCACGCATCCGGAACACCGTCAGGTTTAAGCATGGAACAGTACGACGTCGCAATCGTCGGTTCGGGAGCGTGCGGCGGTTGGGCTTCGATGGCGCTTGCACAAGCCGGCTTTAAGATTGCGGTGCTTGAAGCCGGATCGCAGATCGACACGTTCAAGGAGTTTAAGCATCGCTGGCCTTACGAAATGCAGTTTCGCGGCGCGGGACAACCCGGCCTGTTGAGGAAGTATTTCAGGGGCGCAACCGAATACAACTACCGGATCATGATCGACGACCGGGAGAACCCCTACACGACACCGCCGGATAAACCCTTCGATTGGCGCCGGTCCCGGGTATTAGGCGGCCGCACGCTTCATTGGTCGCGCGCGACGGATCGCTTTTCGGATTTAGAATTCAAGGCAGCTTCGCGCGACGGCTATGGTGAGGACTGGCCCATTTCGTACGCGGACATCGCCCCGTATTACGATCGCGTGGAGCGCTTCATCGGCGTAAGCGCCGCAAGCGCCAATCTGCCGCAATTTCCAGATGGCGTGTTTCTACCCGCCATGCCGTTGAACTGCGCGGAAACGATTTTCCATGCCGCATGTGGAAAAATCGGCTTTCCTTCCACTCCCCGCCGGGTTGCACAGCTCACGCGCATGTGGCACAACCGGCCGGCGTGCCATTATTGCGGCAATTGCGTGAACGGCTGCGACGTCGGCGCGATGTTCAATACGATTGCGTCCACCTTGCCCCCGGCTTTGAAAACGGGGAACGTTAAGCTGCTTTGCGATTCGGTTGTGAGCAATGTGTTGACGAACGGTGAGAATCGCGCTCACGGAGTTCGCTACATAGAGCGGTACACGAACAAACAGGTGGAAATCGGCGCGCGTGCCGTAGTGCTGGCCGGCTCATCGCTTGAGAACACAAGATTACTGTTGAACTCGCAATCCGGCGGTCTGGCAAACAGCAGCGGCGTTTTGGGCCAGTATCTGATGGATCAAGTCGCGGGAGCGGGGGTCACAGGATTTCTGCCGATTTTGAAGAATACGGCGGTTCGGAATGACGACGGCAAAGCAGGCGGCCTGTACATTCCGAACTTCACGAACATTGGCATGCGCCCGAATTCGGGCAAGTTCATTCGGGGGTACGCTATGAGCGCCACGGGCGGCGCAATGAGCTTTCCTCATTTTGCGTCGAATCTTGCGGGTTTCGGTTCGAGTTTCAAGAAGCAGGTTAAATCGCTTTACCCGTCATTCGCCCAAGTCTGGATGTCAGGCGGCGAGATGCTCGCTCGCAAGGAAAACTTTGTCGAACTCGATCCGCAGGTTCGCGACAAATGGGGAATACCGGCCTTGAAGATCCATTGCACGCACTCCGATAACGACCGGACACTTTACCAGGACTTCTTCGAACATGCCCAGGAACTCTTCCGGGCCGCTCAGGGCGAGATCATCGAGGCAAAAGCGATGATGCCACGCCGGGCAGCTTGATTCATGAGGTGGGCACATGCAGAATGGGACACGATCCGAAAACCAGTGTTCTAAACACGTTCTGTCAAACTCACGATATCTCGAATCTATTTGTTTTCGGCGGTGGATGCTTCGTTAGTACCGGAGATAAGCATCCGACGCTGACCATGATGGCGCTAGCTGCCCGGGGTTGCGATCGACTCATCGAGATGGCGCACAAAGCTGAGATCCAATGAATCGCCGGTCTTTCCTTCGTACTTCAGCCGCAAACGCCGCGGCAGGGTCACTTATACTGCCGCTTATGGCCCCACCGTCAAACGCCGGCAGCCCGCCTTCTAAGCTTGGGATCTGCACCACGTCTTACATGAGTGCGTGGCGTCCCGAAGAACACCTTGGAGTTTCTCGATCACTGTCACGCATTGGGCGCGGCCGGCATTCAAGCTGCCATACGTGGCGATGCGGCCGAATTGCGGGCTCGCGCAGAAAAGTATGGCATGTACATCGAAGCGATGGTGCCTATGCCGCACGGGCGCGATACATCCGCTTTTGAAGAAAGCTTGAAAACTGCCCAAGCTGCCGGAGCAGTCGCGCTTCGCTCCGCTTGTTTGGGAACTCGGCGATACGAAACTTTCAAGTCACTCGATCGGTGGCGCGACTTTGTCCGCACGAGCAATGAATCTATCGAGGCGGCATTGCCCATCTTGGAGCGCTTCAAAATCCCTCTTGGGTTGGAGAATCACAAAGACTGGACTGCCGATGAGATGCAGGCTCTCATGCACAAGTATTCGAGTGAATACTTCGGTGTGTGCCTCGACTTCGGCAACAATATTTCGCTACTCGACAACCCAATGTACGTCGTCGAGACGCTCGCCCCGTACGCAGTCTGCACTCATCTAAAGAATATGAGCGTCGCTGCATACCAGGACGGGTTTCTGCTTTCCGAGGTGCTGCTCGGCGATGGCTTTCTCGATTTGCAGAAGATGATTTCTGTTGTGCACCAAGCTCGGCCGCGCACGCGCTATACGCTCGAGATGATCACGCGAGATCCGCTGAAAGTGCCATGCCTCGACGATGAGTACTGGGTCACTTTCCCGGAGCGAAACGGTATATACCTGGCGCGCACCTTGAAGCTTGTAGAGCAACAACGTTCGCAGCAGCCTTTACCCACCATGTCGCAATTGCCGCATGCCGAGCAGTTACGGCTGGAAGACGCGAACGTGGCCGCGTGCCTTATGTACGCGCGCGAGCACCTTACTGTTTGAATTATTGCTTGGGAGCCGGCATCGTCAGTTGCCGGTGGATCTCCCGCTCCGTTCGAGCGCGGTCAACTTGCCCAAGGCGATCGTACACGCGTGCAAGACGATAATGCGGCATTGGCTGGCCGGGACTGATCTGCGCAGCAGCGGCTAACTCTTTTGCGGCAGCCTCATAATCCTTCCTGTTTTCGAGCAGCACGCCCAGTTCATAGTGCGCTTGCCAGTTATTTGTATCCAGCTTTACCGATCTATCTAGAAGTTCGAAAGCGCGTTCGCTATGCGGGTCGGCGCTCAGAAGCGCTTTCGCCAGGAGCAACTGCGCTTGGGCGTTGTCTGGATTTGTTTTCACCCAACGCTCGTAATCGGCTGTGATTTCGGGAAGCCGCGGACCGGCTTGGTCCAGCATCTTGCCTAGAAAAACGTAGGGCCGTTCGGCAGTGGGGTCAAGCTGAATCGTTGTCAAAAACAGCTCTATCGCGTCCGAAAACCGGCGTTGACCATACCGCGCCACGCCAAGCGCGATGGTGAGTTGCGCATCCTTCGGGTTTGACGCGCGCGTGGTTGTGAGGACATCAGCCGCCTGTGTGAAGTCCTCCTCATGGAGCAATGCATCGGCATAATCGAAGGCGATGTGCGGATTCGCTTGCGCTTGCTTCCAAGCTAACGCGAGTTGCGCGATTCCCTCCTTGCTCTCGCCGTCTATAATCAGTGCGCGGCCAAGCAGGTCGATTGCCGCTGCTGTCGGGTTCTTCTTTGCCGCGAGCTCGGCAAATATGACGGCCTTTTTTCCATCGCCCGAATCCAGGTAAAACAACGCTAAAGCGTGCGCGACGATGGGGTTGCCAGCATCCAGATGTTCTGCTTTAGCTGCGGCGGCGAAAGCGCGCTCCCGCTCATCCAAGCGCAGGTATGTTTCGGCTAGCGAACTCCAAACATATGCGTTCTTCGGGTCGGCCTGCGAAGCTTGCTCGAGATCTTTGCGCGCTTCCGCAAGCTGGTTGTGCTGCAACGCGACCAGACCCTGCTGCAACAGACCGGATTGCGGAGCCGCCGCAAGAAGCGACAGAAACAGATAGAAAAGCAACTTCTACGGTACAAAAAGGCCGCTATGCCGACCTGCAAATAGCGGCCCCTCGGTGTGTCGGAGTGATGTTTCTTAGAATTGCAGGCGCAGCGAGAACTGCACGTGACGCTCGGATCCTACCGCCGTCGATGTGATTCTGCCAAAGTTCGCGTCCTGAAGATTGTTATCGGGGAAGCCGAACTGCGTGGTATTCGCGATGTTAAATGCTTCTCCACGGAACTCCAATTTCCATTGTTCCGTAAAGGGGAAGTCTTTGAAGACGGAAAAATCGGCAGTCCGCAGTGGGGGCCCCGTGTTGGTCTGCAACCCAACGTTGCCGAGAGACAAAGGTGCCGGCGCCGCGAAATTAGCAATGTTGAAATACTCGGATGCCGTTCGGCCATTCGGGGGCGCCTGATTGGGAGAACCGGCGATTAACTCAGGCCCGCAACCTCCATTGCCGATCGCCTGACAGCCAGTGGCGGTCAACGTGAATGGTTGGCCAGTATGGAAGGTCAGAATACCGTTCGCCTGCCAATTCCCTAGAGCCGCCTGAACCACGGGATTCAGATTCGCGCCGTATTGACGCCCCTTACCGAAGGGAATGTCGTAGTTGAAGCCCATCACGAAATTGTGACGGATATCCCATGAGGCGCTTGTGTAAGACGAGTTGTAATTTGTATTGTCGACCGTGTAGAGGCCGGGAGAGCCTGACAATGTCGTTCCGCTGTTTGCAAGCGCATGGCCGTAAGTGTAGGAGGCGATGAATTGCAGACCATTCGAGTAGCGCTTCTGCAGTTGAGCGGTCATCGCGTTGTAATTACCGAAGCCGAATGTCGCAGTCCCCGAAATAGAACCAATGTCGGGATAGAGTCGAGTGCCATTGCAAGTGATCGCCGGATTCGCCGTGAATAGAAGCGGACAAGCATTGAAGTCCGGCTGCAGCAATTGGTGCGATTGATGATTGCCTAGATAACCCAGTTCAAACATCATGTTGTTGCCTAATTCGCGCTGAATGGAGAGATTCCATTCCTGCACCATCGGGTTCTCAAAATCGGTCGCCACACTGCGGAACTGCAGTGAAGACACTGGGAATCCATTGAACACGTTCACGGGGTAGCCTACCGAAATGCCGCCTATGGGCGCACCGTTGGCGAAGAACGGATCGGGTTGGAACGATCCCACCCCGGCGGGGCGATTTAGCTGCGGTGATTCATTGAACGGAGCGGATTCACCGCGGTTTGGATTGCCGCCCTGGTTTTCTTCGCCGCCGTAGAAGATTCCGTAAAATCCGCGAAAGACAGTTTTATTCGCGACGTTGTAGGCGAAACCGAGCCGCGGCCCAATGTCCAACTTATCCCAAGGAATCAGATATGGCCCAACTTGCCCACGCGACACCGTGACATTTGGAAATAGAGCTGGGAAGGTAATGCCGTTAATCACGGCCGCTGAATTGAAATTCGGCGGCAATGGTGCGTTTTGGTTTGGCCCCCGCGGTATGTACAAGGTCAGATTCTGCAGACGAAGTTCGATTGCCGCCCAAACTGTTCACCAATCGGCGAAAAGAGCTCATACCGCACTCCAAGGTTTAGCGTTAGCTTTGGAGTAACTTTCCAAAGGTCCTGCACGTAAGCGGCATAACCTCTCTTAGTCGACGAGATGAAGTTAGTGGTTGAGATCTGTCCGTTATCGATCGCGCCCAACAAGAATGAAGCGAATTCGTCGCCGGTGTCGGCGCTATAAGTGCCGTTCTTACCCGCATCGTTTGCGTTCGACGGATATGCCGTCTCCGTACGGGTAAAGTTCATCTCGCCGTGGGGGAATGGCACTTGGAAAAACGGGAAATGAAGCTCTCGGAATTCAGCGCCGAATTTGAACGAATGGCTCCCCTTGGTGAGCGAGACGTTATCGATCAAGTCCCATTCATTGTTGTATTCGGTAGTCGGCAGCCAGTCGTTCGCACCAACCTGGCTGTACCGCCCAAGATTGATCTGCGGCAGGCCGCCATTGTTCGTGGTGGTGGGATCGAGTCCGCCGATGCCGATCGCCTTGAATTCGTCTGTATTTGCGTTGGCCTGCGTTCGTGAAGTGACAAGCCGGCTGAATCCTACCCGGGCCTCATTGACCAGAGTGGGCGAGAAAATGTGGGTCCAGCTCAACATCGCGTCACGGCCAAGGTCGATTTCACCGGTGCCGTTGAAGTTGCCGCCATCCAGTGCGCTCGGAAGCGGCTGCACGCTGGACTTATTTGTATCGGACCAGCTTAAACTTCCGAAAATGCTGTTTTTGTCATTTAAGTGGTAATCGACGCGGCCGTCTCCCTGATCGGTATTTAGCGCGCCTGGCGTGATCGTGTAGAAATCGTTCTGCGGATACGTTCCAGCAAGCAGGGGCTGGTTCGTTGCCGGGTACAAGGAAGCGAGTTTCATCGCCGCCGGATCCATCTGCGATGTCGGAATTCGATTGCCCGGATATGGGTTTCTGGTGTACACAGGGTTAGCGCCGGCGGCGGCTGTCAGCGATCCCGGCAGGCAGCCACTCAAACAGCTGGTGGTTGTGGGATCAAAAAGTTGGTTTTGAACAATTGTTTGGCCACCAACGGTACCAACCGGACCGCCGAGCAGACTTGAGAAGTTGCCTGCAATCATCGAGGGAGTCGGAATGGTGTAGAAGCCGCCGTATCCCAGATTTTGAATCGTGCCCCCCGCCGTAGCGATGCGGGTACCCTGATAATCGCCGAACATGAACAGCTTGTTCTTGATAATGGGAAAGCCGACATCCGCCCCGAATTGGTTCTGCTTGAACGGATCACGCGCTACGCCGGCAAGGTTGTTTTCCCAGCGATTTGCATCCAGAACCGTGTTCTGCAGAATTTCGAACAGCACTCCGTGGAGTTGATTTGTACCCGACTTGATTGTGACGTCGAGTACGCCACCTGCGGCGCGTCCATACTCCGCGCTAGCCCCATTGGTAATCACCTGCATGTCGCCGATGGCCTCCACCGAAGGCCCGATGACGAATGAGGTCTGGTTTATGAAGTCAATGACGTTATCGTTATTGTCGATACCGTTCAGCAGGAAGTTGTTTTCGCCGGTTGCGCGAACGCCGTTCGCTGAGAAATCGCCGCCCAGCGAGGCACGCGCGCCGTTTTCCGGAGGCAAAACACCGGGGCTGATTCGCGCCAGGAACGTGAACGTGCGCTGGCCGCCTAGCGGCAGCTCTGTTACCTGCGCGGAGTTCAAGTTCATTCCGACGGCCGGACTCTCCGTTTCAAGCAGCGGGGCGGAAGCAGTCACTTCAACCACCTGAGACGCATTGCCAACCTGCAAAGTGAGGTTCACTTCGGTAGGCGCGCCCGGGTTGACGATGATAGACCTCTGCTCCACTTTCTGGAATCCTGGAGCTTCAATTGAGACTGTGTAGATTCCCGGATTTAACGTCGGTTGCGAATATAGACCGGCCTCATTAGTCGCAGTGTTGATCACCACCCCAGTCGCGTTGTTGGTGATTGTTACCTTAGCGCTTGGAACCGCCGCGCCCTGCGCGTCACTTATCGTTCCGGTAACTGTACCGAGGTCGCGCTGCGCGAAGCAGACGTTACAGCAGAACACCAGAAGCGTTAAAAAAGTAAACCGAAGCAAACGTTGCACAGCGAAGCCTCCACAAGGAATGTTCTTCCGTTCAGACCGCTAACTGCATGAGAACTTATCACACGTGTCGCATACATACAACCACTTTCTACCCTGGGGAGCTCTAGTCCGGTCCTCGCAGTTTCCGTAATAATACCAACCCATTATCGGCAATGAAACACCTCCTTCAAGTGGGTCTGGTATCGGCTATCATGGTGCATTGATGAAGCCGGGTGGCGCCTGGGCGATTGCCTGCCTTTGTGCGCTGCTTACTGCGGCGGTTCCGGCTGTTCGTATCGATTTTGTCGACGTCGCAGCTTCATCCGGCCTCACTGCAAAAAACGTCTACGGGGGCCTTCAGCGCAAAGACTTCATCCTGGAGACTACCGGAAACGGAGTTGCTGTGTTCGATTACGACGGAGACGGCCGTGATGACATCTTCATCGCGAACGGCACGCGGCTCAACGGAAGGGCCAACGATCCGGACAACTTACCGCAGCTCTACCACAATGACGGCAATGGGCACTTCACGAATGTGGCCGGCAAGGCTGGTTTCGACCATGCAGGTTGGGCCCAAGGCGTCTGCGTTGGCGATTTCGACAATGATGGACACCCTGACTTGCTCGTCACTTACTACGGCCATAATGTTCTCTATCGCAATCGAGGCAACGGCACATTTGAAGATGTAACTGAGAAAGCGCACCTGCCCATAACCGGAAATCGCTACGGGTCGGGATGCAGCTTCGTCGATTACGACCGCGACGGTAACCTGGACCTGTTCGTCGCCAATTACGTGGACCTCGATCTGAAAACAACCCCCAGTCCCGGCGACGGGGAGTTTTGTGTGTGGAAGGGTATACCGGTCATGTGCGGACCGCGGGGATTGCCCATGGCGCATAACGTCCTTTATCGAAACAATGGAAACGGCACATTCACAGATGTTTCTGAAAGCGCCGGAATCCTGAAACCTGGCGGGCGATATGGCCTGGGGGTAGTAGCGGCCGATTTCGATAACGATGGCTGGCCGGACATCTATGTTGCGTGCGACATGACGCCCAGCCTGCTCTTCCACAACTTACGTAACGGGAAATTTGAAGAGCGAGGTGTGGAAGCAGGTGTCGCTTACAACTTCGACGGCAACCTGCAAGCCGGCATGGGCGTCGCGGTTGCCGACTACGATGGAGACGGTTTTCTCGATATCGCCAAAACCAACTTCTCAGGCGACCTGACATCCCTCTATCACAACGATGACGGTAAGTTCTTCACCGATGTGTCACGTGAAGCTGGTTTGAGTGCACGCCAGTTGCTTGGGTGGGGCGTCGCTTTCATCGACGTGGACGATGACGGTTGGCCCGATCTTGTGATCGCGAACGGCCACGTTTACCCGGAAGTGGAAGGCAAACAGCTAGGCGATACGTACTTGCAACCCACCGTTTTGTTCCGCAACCTGGGAAACGGAAGGTTCGTCGATGTGACACGGGAAGCGGGACCGGCATTTCAAATAGGCCGTCCCGCGCGGGGTTTGGCGGTCGGAGACGTGGATGGCGATGGCCGCCCAGAGGTGGTCATCGTCAACATGAACGCGCCGCCGAGTTTACTGGAGAATCGCGCGCCCGGCGGCCACTTTCTAAACTTCGCGCTGACAGGAACACGCTCCAATCGGAGCGCGATCGGCGCCAGGGTAATTGTAAGCGCAGGCGGGCGTCGCCGCATTCAGGAAGTCATGAGCGGCGGCAGCTACTACTCCCAAAACTCCCTGACCTTGCACTTCGGTTTAGGCGATGTCACGCAGGCTGAAAGCATTGAGATCCGCTGGCCCAGCGGCATTGTTCAGCAAATCGGGACAACTCGCGTCGATCGGACATTGAAAGTCAGTGAGCCTCCGCAATGACTTCTTCGAGCAGTCTGCAAGGAATCACACGACGCCGGCTTCTCGCTGGAGCGGCTGCTGTACCCGCGCTTGGGTTAGCTGGATCCGATGCTGCTGCGGCAGTGCCCGAGAGTTCCCTTCATCAAGCGCCGTACTTGAGCTTGGAGCGCTTCATTGCCCCGGGCCAGGATGAATTCCCGGAAGAAAAGATCGCGATTGAAGTAGAAAACGCTCTCTATGAGGCCCTGCGGTTGGGCGAATTGCCGCTCGATTCTCCGCCGGGCGGTTTTTCGCCATGCTCGGCTTCCGCAAAACACATTGCTTCCGATCTCGATGAAGCCATCTACAACCAAGCCGATCACGACATTGCAGGCGGCTGGCGGCGCTGGGTTACGTCTCTCGGAATTGTGCGCCGTGCGGAATTTGAGTGCCTCCCAGCGGACATCATTCGCTTCGGCATCTCAAGCCGCCGTGGCGGCAAGCTGCTGCATCGAACGGGATATTGGAGGCAGACTTGGTCGGATGGCAAACTGACCGAGTTTGTTCCCCTCCAGGAGCACATCGCATCCGCATCGGCTCCCTTGTTTCGAGATGTCACAGCGTTTGCGTTTGCGAACGCGCCGTCGTTCCGCGACCAGTTGTCGAAAGGCATTCCTTACTGGCGCTCGCGCCTCGATCCCGCAACCGGCATCGATGTCTACGGCAGCAACGGCATCGCTGTAGGCGATATCGACGGCGACGGCCAGGACGAAATCTATGTCTGTCAGCCAGGCGGCCTGCCAAACCGGCTCTACAAATTCGGCGCCGACGGCCGGCTATATGACATTACGGAGACATGGAACGTTGCGCTGCTGGACGACACGTCGGCAGCACTCTTTATCGACGCGCGAAATTCGGGGCGGCAGGATCTGATTGTCTTGCGTAGCTCTGGGCCATTGCTGTTCCTGAACGAAGGCTGGACCTTCCGGCTCCGTACGGACGCGTTTCGGTTCGCGAGTGCTCCGGCCGGCGCATTCACTGGTATGGCGGCGGCGGACTTTGACCGGAACGGCAAATTGGACGTTTATCTATGCTGCTACGTTTACTTCCAGAGCGAGGCCGAGTACACGTACCCAAGCCCCTACCATGACGCAAGAAACGGGCCGCCTAATTTTCTATTTCGCAATCGATTGAACGCGGACGGAAGCGGCGCATTCGAGGATTGCACTGCCGAAACCGGCATCAACGAGAACAATGACCGCTTCAGCTTCGCGCCAGCCTGGTGTGATTTCAACGGCGATGGCTGGCCCGATCTCTTTGTCGCCAACGATTTCGGGCGAAAAAATCTGTATGTTAACGAAAACGGGCGTTTTCGCGATCTCGCGGCCAGCGCCGGTGTCGAAGATATTGGGCCGGGAATGAGCGCGTCGTGGTTTGACTGTGACGGCGACGGCAGTCCGGACCTGTACGTCGCGGACATGTGGACCGCAGTCGGCCAGCGCGTTACTTCGGACAGGAATTTTGATCCCGCAAAAGCGCCCGGCGCGGACAAAGCGTATCGCGCACACACCATGGGCAACTCGCTATATCGCAATCGCCACGACGGCACGTTTGAGAATGCCAGTCTGCCGCAAAATGTGAATTTTGGCCGTTGGGCGTGGGCATCGGGCGGACATGACTTCGATAACGACGGCAACCCAGAAATCTTTGTCACATGCGGCATGTTGACGAACGAGTCTGAAAGCGATCTCGGCGGATTTTTCTGGAGGCAGGTAGTCTCAAAGAGCCCCGGAACCGCGCAACCTTCCGAGGCCTACGAAAACGGTTGGAACGCCATCAATCAATTTCTACGTGAGGAATATAGCTGGAACGGGCGCGAGCCGAACGTTCTACATGTGAAGCGCGGAGACCGATATTACGATTTCTCCGGCGTGAGCGGCGTGGATTTCACGGAAGACGGCCGGGCATTTGCGGTCGTCGACTTTGACGGAGACGGCCGGCCGGATATCTTGTTGAAGAGTCGACTGGGGCCGCAGTTGCGGGTGCTCCAAAACGACTGGGGCCACGGGAGCCACGCGGTCGGATTTGAACTTACCGGCACGCAATCCAATCGCGATGCAATCGGCGCGCGTGTTCAAGTCGACGGACGCACCAAATGGCTCGACGCAGGCTCTGGATTTCTGTCGCAGCACAGCAAACGGATGCTGTTCGGACTAGGGCCCAAGGAATCCGTATCTCACGTCGAGATCACGTGGCCGTCAGGTGCAAAGCAGAACCTCGACAACCTGCTGGCTGGTTTTGTTTACCGCGTCACCGAAGGATCGGCAAAATATGACGCCCGGCCATTTCGGAGGGTACAGAACTTATCGTCGACGCCCCCGCCGGGAATAGACAACTCTCTCCGGCTTGAAGACACGTGGTTTCAGGAACCGGTCCCATTACCCGAACCGCAGTCTGGCCCGAAACTTCTGATGCTGACAGACTCCGATCTACCAATAAATTCCCAAAAACGGGAGCAGTACGAAATATTTCGCCGCTACCTTTTTGATTGGCGAACCAAACTAGTTACTCCGCTCTCACTTCTGCTGAATCGCGACGGCCATGCCGTAAAGATCTACGCCGAGAGTCCCGCGCCCGCGCAGCTACACGCGGACCTGGCAGGACTGGCAAGCGGCAGCGCAGCCGGCAGAGCCTTCCCAGGTTTTTACGTCAACCGTCCACATCGCGATTTCTTCAAGTTCGGTGCGGCGTATTTGTGGGCCGGATATCCTGAACAGGCTCTGCCATATCTTGACAGAGTTCTGCTGCGTTCGCCCGGAAATGTGCGCGTTCAGGTTGTGGTTGGCGAAACGCACCTGGACGCGAACAGGCTGGGCGCGGCCGAGGCGGCCTTTCGTAAAGCGCTGGATGTGGATAGTACCAATGCCGACGCTCGGAACGGGCTCGGCCTCGCGCTGGCAAAACAGGGGCGTACATCCGATGCGGAACAGCAGTTCAAACAGGCGATTGCCATCAAGCGCGATTTCTCCGACGCGATCAACAACCTTGGCGTGTTGTACGGTCAACAACGCAAAGTGAGCGACGCAATTTCCGCTTTCACCTATGGCATCCGCGTTGCTCCAAATGAAGATATACTCTACTTAAATTTGGGAAGAATGTACGTGCAGTCCGGTAATCTGGAGCGCGCCCGGCAAGTGATGCGGGAGTTACTTGACCGCAAGCCCGATAACGCGACCGCGCGGCGAGCGTTGGCGGAATTGGACAATCGCTGAGAATGTTCGACCCGAAGTTGGTTTTGCTGATGCTGATGGCCACGCTGCCGCCCGAGCAGTCGAAGCAAGCACCCTTGCCAGAATCCAGAGTGGTGCAACAGGTATCCGATTCGGGCCGTTGCGCTACCCTCGCCGAAACGCCGGATGAGCGGGTTGCGCCGCCCAAGCCGATCCCGGCGGGAGCGCCACCGCTGCTCAGCTTCAGGCTGTACGAAAGCAAAGCTCACAATCGCAGTGGAAACGCGGGATTGATGTTAGACGATGCGGGCCATTAGGCTGTTCGCCGCCTTGCTCATTGCGAATCCCGCATTATGGTCTAGCACTGCGGCGCAGCAACAAGGTATTGAGGCCTTCAAAGAAGGCCGCTACTCGGTTGCATTCGAGAAACTCAAAACGTTGCACGATCCAACATCTCGCGCATTCTTTGCCCTGACACAGGCCGCTATGGGCGAATGTCGGAGCGCCATGCCCGCACTCTTGACCGTGGCTCCTGCGCAGTCGGAGACGTTTCGCCTGTCGCGAATCGGTGCTGTAAAGTGCTACGAAGCGCAGAATGAATTTCAAAAGGCGTTCGCGCTATTGGACGCTCTGCGGCTGCAGTTCCCAAACGATCCCGACGTCCTTTATCTTTCGGCCAAGCTGCATATGCGAGCGTTTAACGAGGCGACGCTTTCCATGTATGGGCGCGCTCCATCCTCATACCGTGTCCATGAACTTTCGGGCGAGATTTTCGAAGTCGAAGACCGTTATGCCGATGCCGCAGCCGAATATCGGAAGGCAATCGAAGCAAACCCAAACGCACCTGAACTGCATTTCCGGCTTGGCCGCGCCTTACTACTTGAAAGTCACTCTGAGCAGGCCCTGAACGATGCCGCAACAGAGTTTCGGAACGAGCTAAAGCTCAGTCCGGAAGACAGCGCCTGTTATTTCCAGCTCGGGCAGATTGCACAGGTTCAGGGCAAGCCTGAAACCGCCATACCCGAATTCGAGCGCGCGCTCGCTCTATCGCCCGATTTTGTACATGCGCTAATTGCGCTCGGCAAACTCGAGTCCCAGCGGAAGCAATACCCGCGGGCTATCGATTTGCTTACACGCGCAACACGCCTGCAGCCCGCAAACGAGACGGCTCATTACGCGCTGATGACCACCTATCGAGACTTCGGGCAAATGGATAAAGCCGGCGTTGAAAAAGCAACGCTTGATCGCTTGCAAAAGCCTCCCGAAGGCGAGTTCACCGAGTTTCTGAAAAAACTCGGAGAGAAACCTCCTCAGCAGTGAACTTCCGTCCGCTTCTCTTACCTACCGCTGCGGCGGCCCTTTTGATCGCACAAACAGTAACGAGCCCGAAATTCCTGCCTTGCTTCCGCAACATCGCTGCCGAAGCCGGTCTGACTCAATCTTTTCCGAACGGCGGGACAACTTCAAAGCGATATATCATCGAGACCACTGGAAGCGGCATCGCGTTCATCGACTACGACAACGACGGATTGCCGGACCTGTTCGTGCTGTCGGGGAAAGGCGGGACGAACCGGATGTATCACAACGAAGGCGGCGATCGTTTCCGCGACGTGACGGAAGAGCTTGGATTGAAATCCGACGGTTGGTTCGAAGGCGTGTGCGCCGGCGACTACGATAACGACGGCTACACCGACCTCTTTGTCACAGCTTGGGACGGAAACCGCTTGTACAGAAACGTCGGCGGTAAGCGATTCGAAGATGTGACAGCGCGCGCGCATCTGACGCAAAATCGGGTCCGCTACAACACGGGCTGCGCCTTTATCGACGTGAATCGCGACGGTCATCTGGATCTGTTCGTGGCAAATTACTTGAAATTCGATCCGGCCACCACTCCGCAGCCCGGGGGGAATCCCTACTGCTATTACCGAGGCATCGCGGTCAACTGCGGCCCACGCGGATTGCCCTTCGGCCGCAACATTCTTTACCGAAATAACGGCGACGGCACCTTCACAGACATCTCCGAAGCGAGTGGCGTCGCGAAACCCGTGGGTCATTATGGGCTCGGGGTATTGACCGGCGATTTCAACGAGGACGGCCTGCCCGATATCTACGTCGCCTGCGACCAAACTCCATCGCTGCTCTATATCAACAAGGGCAACTTCAAATTTGAGGAGGAAGCCGTGCTGCGTGGAGTTGCGTTCGATCAGGACGGAAAAGCCATGTCGGGCATGGGTGTAACGGCGGCTGACTACGGCGGTGACGGACACCTTGGCATCTTCCGAACAAATTTCTCGGACGAGTTCGAAACGCTGTACCGCAATCGCGGTGCGGGAATTTTCGATGACGTCACGCTAAGCGCCGGTCTCGGCCGGAACACGCGCTACGTGGGCTGGGGCACAGGGTTCTTCGACTTCGGCAACGATGGCTGGAAAGACTTGTTTCTTGTAAACGGCCACGTGTTTCCCGAAGTCGATTCACTTCACACGGACATTCATTATCGAGAAAACGCAATTCTGTACGAAAACCTTGGGAGCGGCAAGTTTCGCGACATCTCGCCGGAAGCCGGTCCCGCACTCGCTGAGAAGCACTCGTCGCGGGGCGCGGCGTTCGGCGACATCGACAACGACGGCACCATAGAAATTGCCGTCAATAATCAAAACGAGCCACCCTCGCTGCTGAAAGAAGCCACAAACCCGCCAGGACACTGGATTTTGCTTCAACTCACCGGGACGCGTTCGAACCGAAGCGCCATCGGAGCACGCGTGACGCTCACCGCAAACGGTCACACTCAGACGGACGAAGTTTCTAGCGGCGGAAGTTATCTGTCGCAGAACGATCTGCGACTGCATTTTGGCCTCGGCAAAGCAACTCGCGTCGATCGCGTCGAGATCCTTTGGCCAAGCGGGCAGACTCAGGTGCTCGCAGATCAGCCGAGCGACCGAATCCTTCAGATCGAAGAACCCATTCCGTCCGCACGGTAGCGCCGCCCGGCGGGACATCGCGGCCGTGCATAGACCATCGAGCTTTAAGGGCCCGGTCAACTGCCGATTCTGTCAGACCGTGGCGCTGGATCGCACGGCTCAAATCGTCGTCTTGGCTCAAGATTGCCAATAATACATGGAGCGCCCGTACGGGTTCTTTACCGCGCTTTGTGGACAATTCCATCGCCTCTTCCACAATCTTCGCAGCGGCTTTGCTCAGCGGCAACTCACCATGCTTTGGAGGCACAGCTTGCAGCGGGGCTTTCCCCTGTTGTCTCAGATCGTCGCTCAATTCCTCGACGAACAACGACGGCAACCGGAGCGCTCCCCAATACGTCTTCCGTAGCCGCATTCGGCACAATGGCGGGTAGGCGGAAGGCGGCTAAGAAAAGATGCACCGGTTCAATTTCAGCCGCTCCAAATTCACCCGCAACTATTCGGCTCCAGATAAGTAAATTAACCATATCTGGGGAAAGATCACGCAAGAATTTTATTCTCCTTACAGCCTAGTTTCAGATCGAAGAACCTATTCCGTCCACACGGTAGCCCCGCCCGGCGGGACATCGCGGCCGCCAACATAAATGTGCGCGTTCGGCCCTGCCGGTATGTGTTCCGTCTGACTCGAAAAATTGGTGGCCACCCAGAATCCGTCGCGCCAGTCCACCAGGAAATTCGGATCGAGGTTCGCCGGCGCTGCACCCGCCGCTTCAAAGGCACGATGCACAAGGGCGCGCTCGAGTTCGCCATCAAGCGTATCGACACCGATGTACGTCACAGTCCCCTTCCCTAACTTGCGGGTGACCGCTGCCGGCCTGCCCGCGTAAAACTGATCGGCGTAAGTGGCAAGAACTTGCGTTCCGCTGTCCGGCTGCAGAATGTCCGCCCACGTTCCCCATGAGTAAGTTTTCCCGTTCGACGAAACATGGCCGTCCACGCCAACCGGCAGGTCATCGTAGAACGGAATCTTCGCTCCGATGAGCGGCAGAATCGGCATGGCCCACGGTCCTTCCCAAAGGTGTCCGCGCTTGTCCATCAACCCGCTGCGGCACGTCAGAATCAAGTTTCCGCCGCCTTGTACGTAATCGGTCAACCGCTGAATGAGTTCCGTATCGACAAGCTGAAACGCCGGCGCAACTACGAACGGATGTTTCGAAAAATCCCGCTCGGGTGTGAGCACATCTACCGGCGCCTCCATGCTCTTGAGAGCGCGATAGTACTTCATCCAGTGCGCAACGGTGTCCCACCGCACTGTCTGTTTATGAATCGAAATGTCCCAGCGATTGTCATACGAAATCAGGAACGCGGTCCGCCGCGCCGCATAGGCTTGTGGTTCTGCGGCGTTCGGATTGTAATGCTTACGCAGTTCTGCCATGTCGCGCATGGCTTCCGAATACTCGCGTCCCCCGGGCGAAGGCGTTACGCCGTCCGTCTCCGCCAGTCCTTTGTGATATTGCTCGGATCCATACAGCGGCTGTCGGTACCTGTAAGTGCATACCAGCCGCGCACCCGCGCCGAACGCACGTAACAGCCACATATGGATAGCGCCTGGAAGCGGCCACGGGTTGGTCTCACCCCAATTTACTTGACCGGGTTGCAATTCCATGGGACCGGACAAACCGGTAAACGGACGCGTGAAGTCGTGCATAAAGGACATCTCCGCCGCGCTCCCCAAGCGAAATCCAAGCGCGCCCTCGTTGAGGTTCCCGTGCACAGGGTAGTGCGTCCAGCTAAAGACATCCAGAGTGCCTTGCGAAAGCGACGGATCGACGTCTTCATGCATCGACATGAAATTCGTTGTGATCCACTGATTCTTCCCGTACTGGCGCAGCAAGCTCGCCTGCATCTTGATGTAGTCAGCCGCCTCACTCGCGAACCAGCGGTCGAAGTCGAGCAGCGAATGCGGACTCGGGTCCGCGACCAACACTTCCTTATTCGGAATTTCGATCTGATCGAAGTTCTGGTAGTTGGTCGACCAGAATGCGCCACCCCACGCATCGTTCAGCTTGTCGATGGTCCCGTACTTCTCTTGGAGCCACGCGCGAAACTTCTCCGTAGACGCCTTCGAATAGGAATACCGCTTGCCGTAGTGGCTGAGCTCATTATCGATTTGCCAACCCCATACGCGCGGATCGTTCCCGAAGCGCTTGGCAAGCTCGGTATCGATCTTGCGTACGTATTCGCGATAAACGGCCGAACTCCAGTCCGCCTGCTCGCGCCCTCCGTGCTGCATTGTGCGCCCCTGCGCATCCACCATCAGAATTTCGGGGTGCGCCCGCGTCAGCCAGATGGGAGGCGTAGCACTTGGGGTGCAAAGAATGACCTTCAGGCCATTTTGGCGAGCAAGTTCGACATTCTTCTCCAGCCAATCGAAATCGAAATGCCCCTCGGCCGGCTCCATGAAGTACCACGCGAACTCGCCCATGTGGACGTACTCCATGCCAAGCTTCCGAATGTTTGCCATATCGCGAGCCCATTGCGATTGCGGCCATGCTTCGGGGTAGTAGTAAACGCCGATGGTCATCATGTCTTTCTTTGGGAACCAGTCGGGATTTACCGCGGGCCAAGCCGGCCGCAAAACAAGAAAGCACATCAGCAGCGCAGATGCGGCGACTCGATATCGGCTCACACAAAGAAACATTAGATCACCGCTCACAAGCACACAGCGCGCGCAACACCCGTACCAGCTTACGCGCCTGCGCTTCGCTGTAACAACCGAGCCTCGCCCAACTCCGGTCGCTCAGAACTCATATGGATATTGGTGCTGGAGGAGGGGGTCGAACCCTCATGACCGTGAAGGTCGCGGGATTTTGAGTCCCGTGCGTCTGCCAGTTCCGCCACTCCAGCGAATCGTGAATGCTTTCTGAGTATAACCAAGACACTCCACTGAAAGCCCTCGTACTCTTACCCGGCGGCGCAAGAAAAAGACTTTGCAACGTGAGGCTACTCTCACTTCTCTAAAGCGTGAGTATGCCCTCGCGTTTTATCGTTGCCGCCCGCCGTGTCCCCCAACAACGGCGAGGGCAGAAGCGTGTCTCCGCCCTGCTCGGCGCCGCCTCGGAAGTTCTCGCCGACAGAGGCTATGAAGCCGCTACCATGAGCGAGATTGCCGAACGCGCAAACGCCTGCATTGGGTCGCTCTATCAGTTTTTTCCCAATAAAGAATCCATCGGCTGCGCTCTGCACATCCAATGCGGAGAGGAAATCGAGCAGCGCTGGGCGCCCCTCCTCGCTCAAACAACCCCCGGTGGCCTCGACGATCTTTTCGATCGTCTGATTGACGTAACAGTGGATTACATCGACACGCACCCTGTCCTGGTTGCATTACAGCAGGCGCAAAAAAGTCATTGGAACGAAAAGCTGCGCAAGCGGCTTGAGCGACAAATAGCTCGCTTCTATCTTGCGCGCACTCGCAAGCTCGACAAATCCACGGCCGACATCTACGCGGCTGTTTCCATGCAAATCATTCGATCGTGCGGCCAGCATTATCTGCAGGCGCCTAGAAAAAAACGAAAGCGCATCGTGGATGAATACAAATTTCTCCTTCGCTGTTACGGCAGCTCACGACAGAACTCTCAAGCGATCCGATAGGCACATCTCGTTGCGAATCAAAACACAAAGTAGGCGTTTCCGCGCCATGTCCTTCGCCTTGGCAGCCGGCGCACTGCTGTCCTGCGGCGGCAAACCGAAATCGGCTGCGCCGCCTCCGCCGCCGGATGTCGGCGTGGTGACCGTAACCGAAGGAAATGTTCCTGTTTACGGTAACTGGGTAGCAACGCTGCAAGGCTACACCAACGCAAATATTCAGCCGCAGGTTGCCGGTTATCTTTTGAAACAGGATTTTCGCGAGGGATCGTATGTGAGGAAGGAGCAAATTCTGTTTGAGATCGATCCCCGCCCGTTTCAAGCCGCTTTGGATCAAGCGAAAGGACAGTTCGCGCAGGCCCAGGGACAGCTAGGTCAGGCACGAGCGCAGCTTGGGCTTGCCGCCATCAACGTGCGTCGCGATACACCCTTGGCGCAGGTCCATGCGATTGCCCAGAGCCAACTCGACAACGACATACAGGCCCAGAAGCAAGATGAGGCGCTGATCGCATCCAACCAGGCCGCTATTCAGTCTGCTCAAGCCTCAGTGGAGGCCGCACAATTGAATCTCGGGTTCACGAAAGTTCGTTCCCTCATCGATGGCATCGTCGGAATTACCAATACACAGATCGGCAATCTCGTCTCGCCGACAACCATTCTGGCTACGGTGTCCCAAGTGAACCCCATCAAGGTTTACTTCTCTATCAGTGAGCAAGAATATCTCGCGGTAGCTGGCAGAATCGGCACGGCCGCGACGGTTGATTTTCTGCGGCAGCACAACCAAGTTCCCCTCAAGCTGACTCTGGCAAACAGCCAGGTCTATCCTCATCAGGGCCGCATTCTGTTTGCCGACCGCAGCGTGAATGTGCAAACCGGCACCATCCAGATCGTCGGCGAATTCCCGAATCCTGGCAACCTCCTGCGCCCCGGGCAGTTTGGCAATGTCTCCGCTCTGACGGCCATCAATGAGAACGCATTATTAGTGCCCCAACGATCTGTGACGGAACTGCAGGGCAACTACGAAGTAGGTACTGTCGATTCCAATAACCGGGTCAAGATTCAACAGGTACAAGTTGGGACGACGCTCGGGCAAATGTGGATTATCCAAAAAGGACTGAAGGCGGGCGACCGCGTGATTTCTGAAGGCAGTTCCAAAGTCAAGGACGGCGAACAGGTAACTCCTCGAACGGATGCCACCAAAGTTGTTTCGCCATACGGCGCACGAGTCGAAGAGAGCCGGTAATGTCGAACTTCTTTATTCGTCGGCCCATCGTCGCAATAGTGATTGCCATTGTCACTGTCTTGGTGGGATTCATCTCTTTCTTGCGCTTGCCCGTAGCGCAGTTTCCGCAGATCGTTCCTCCAGAGATACAGATCACCGGCATCTACGCGGGTGCGGACGCGCAAACGCTGACACAATCCGTCGCGACGCCCCTCGAAGAACAGATCAGCGGCGTCGACAACATGCAGTACATGCAATCGGTGAACGCGAACAACGGGCAAAGTCAAATTCGCGTCGACTTTGACGTAAGCACCAATTCGGATACCGACCAGGTTCTTACGCAACTGCGCGTCAGCCAAGCTCAATCTCAGCTACCGGCACAAGTGAATGCAGCCGGCGTGACTGTGCAAAAGTCGTTTAGTTCGCCGCTCATGCTCATGGCGTTGTACTCACCCAGTAATGTGTACGACAGTATTTTCCTGGCTAACTACGCGTATATTAACTTAGTCGATCAGCTAACTCGCAGTTCGGGGATTGCACGGGTACAAATATTCGGCGCCGGGCAGTACGCCATGCGTTGTTGGGTTAACCCCGATCGTTTGGCCACGTTGCAGATCACGGTTCCACAAATCATCTCCGCTCTGAACGCGCAAAACACCGTCAATCCCGCGGGCCAGATTGGTGGAGAACCCGTCCCCAACGGTCAACAGTTCACTTACACTGTCCAAACGCAAGGGAGACTTACAACCAAGGAGCAGTTCGGGAACATCATTTTACGTGCAAATCCAGACGGCTCGAACGTGCGCTTAAAGGACGTGGCGCGCATGGAACTGGGCGCGCAAACGTATAATCTCACAGGCCGCTACAACGGCAAGCCCTCGGCTATTTTGGCTATTTACCAGTTGCCCGGCTCAAACGCGGTAGACGCGGCCAAAGCAGTTCGCGCCACCATGAACAAGCTTGCACAGCGCTTTCCGCAAGGGCTCGCCTATGCGGTCAGCTTAGACACAACGGCGGCCGTTACGTCGGGTATGGAGGAAATCCTGCGCACGCTGCTCGAGGCGCTTGGGCTTGTCGTCCTGGTTGTTTATCTCTTTTTGCAAGGCTGGCGCGCAACCATAATTCCGCTTGCGGCTGTACCGGTGTCGCTTATCGGAACGTTCGTCGTCTTTCCGCTTCTCGGATTTTCGGTAAACACACTCTCGCTATTCGGACTCGTGCTAGCCATTGGCTTAGTCGTCGACGACGCAATTGTGGTTGTGGAGGCGGTCGAACGCCATCTCGAAGAAGGCATGTCGGCTCGCGACGCTGCCGCGCAGTCGATGAAGGAGGTGTCGGGCCCGGTTATTGCCACCGCATTGATCTTAACGGCGGTATTTGTTCCCACTGTTTTTACTCCCGGCATCACGGGACGCCTCTATCAGCAATTCGCAGTAACAATCGCCATTTCAGTGCTTTTCTCAGCCTTCAACGCGCTCTCACTGAGCCCTGCATTGGCAGCCATGCTGCTGCGGCGCAAAGAGCCTTCACGCGGTTGGTTGCGCCGCTTCTTCGACTGGTTTAACCGGATGTTCGCTCACGCAACGGAAGCCTACGTCCACACATCCGGCCGCCTCATTCGAAAAGCCGGCCTCAGTTTCTTGTTCCTGTTGGCTATCGCCGCCGTTGCTTGGTTCATCGCCAGACGGCTGCCGACATCGTTCCTCCCGGAAGAGGACCAGGGTTATATTTTCGTGGCTCTGCAGTTGCCAAATGCCGCTTCTTTGCAGCGCACATCGGCTGCGGCGGCCAAAGTCGAGAACGTCATTATGAACACGCCCGGCATTCAGGGCTGCACGTCGGTGATCGGGTTCAGTCTTCTAAGTCTTGTTCAAGATACCTACAGCGCATTCTTCTTCGTCACAGAGAAGCCCTGGAGCGAGCGCAAGGGCGCAAGCGAACAATTTGGCGCCATTCGGAACCACATAGCCGCCGAGCTTTCGAAAATACCCGATGGAATCGCGTTTTCATTCTCACCGCCATCCATACCGGGCGTCGGAACCTCCGGCGGCGTCACTTTCATACTTGAGGATCGATCCGGTTCGACGCTGAATTTCCTTACTCAAAATGTGGATAAGTTCGTTGCAGCCGCGAGAAAACGCAAAGAGCTTGTCGGTGTAACCACAAGTTATCTGCCCAGCGTTCCGCAACAGTATGTCGACGTCGATCGAATGAAGGTGGAGCGTCAGGGTCTCAACATCGGTGACGTTTACCAGACCCTGCAAACTTTCTTGGGCGGGTATCTGGTCAACTACTTCAACCGATTTAGCAGGCAGTGGCAAGTTTACGTGGAGGCCGAAGGCAATTACCGCACGAGTCCCGCCGACATCGATCATTTCTATGTAACTAACGCCCAGAACCAAATGGTTCCACTGAACGCCGTAGCCCGACTGAAGAAGATCGAAGGACCGGAGTTCATCATGCGTTACGACGAGTACAATGCGGCGCAAATCAATGCTGCCGCGGCCCCGGGCTACAGTTCCGGCCAGGCTATGAAGGCGCTGGAAGAGACTTTTGCGCAGACTATGCCGCGTGAAATGGCTTTCGACTACAGCGGCATGTCGTTTCAGGAACAGAAAGCCGCCTCGGGCGTCCCCATCACCGCTATCTTCGGACTTTCACTGGTGTTTGTGTTTCTGATTCTCGCCGCTCAATATGAGAGCTGGTCGTTGCCCTTCAGCGTTCTTCTAGGCACTCCGGTCGCAGTCTTCGGCGCTTACCTCTTTTTGTGGATGCGCCACTTCGACAACGATGTGTACGCCCAGATCGGCCTCATTATGCTGATTGGGCTCGCAGCCAAGAACGCAATTCTGATCGTCGAATATGCCAAGCGTGAATACGAAGAGCACGGGAAAAGCATCGAGGAGGCGGCTCTTATCGGAGCTCGCATCCGGTTGCGCCCCATCTTGATGACTGCGTTTGCATTCATCCTCGGTTGCATTCCGTTGTGGCGCGCGCGAGGGTCGGGCGCGGCCTCACGTCAAATTCTCGGGACCGCGGTCATCGGCGGAATGTTGGCGGCCTCGCTAATTGCCATCTTCCTTATCCCAGTTACATTCGATGTTATCGAGAAGTTTTCTAACAGATTCAAAACGAAGAAAAAATCGCCCGAATCTGAGCAGAGCAAAGGCGAGGAGCAGCCGGCGTGACGCGCGGATTACTGCTGGCCGTCTGCCTGGGTCTCTCATTTTCGTTAGCTGGTTGCCTGGTCGGGCCTAACTACAAGCGGCCAAACGTAAACGCGCCTGCTGCCTACCGGGGCGCTGGTTCCGATGTGGCCGGTGCGCGCGAAGCAGCCTCAATCGGCGATGAGAGATGGTGGAACGTTTTCCAGGACGAGGAACTACAGAAGCTCATCCGCACAGGCCTATCTCAGAACTTCGATATACGCATCGCGGCCACGCGCATCCTGCAGGCCTATGAGCAGGTAACTATCACGCGGGCGAACGAGTTCCCGAACGTCTCCGCTGGACCCGCACTCAGCGGAGTCAAGAGCCCGTCCATCCCCGGCGTGTTTCCCGGATATTCGTACCTGGCTGACCAGTTATCTGTATCCGTATCTTGGAACGTCGATTTCTGGGGAAGATATCGGCGCGCTACCGAGGCCGCGCGCGCCAATTTGTTGCAAGCGGATTGGAGCAGGCGCGCAGTGATCTCCACCTTTGTTGAGAACCTCGCCACCGCCTACTTCCAGCTTCGTGCCTACGATGCGCAACTGGACATTGCAAAGCAGACTCTTACTTCGAGGCAGGAATCGCTGAAGCTCACCGAGATTCTGGAGCGTGGCGGCGTCGATTCGCTTGTCGATGTTCGCGAAGCCCAGCAACTGGTGGAACAAGCGGCGGAAACTATACCGGACGCGGAGCGTGCGATTGCTCAAACAGAAGATCAGATCAGCACCCTCCTAGGCGAGAACCCGCACGGCATTGCGCGCGGTCGGAAACTCGAAGACGAACCCCTGCCCGAAACTGTGCCTGCCGGCATTCCATCGCGTCTCCTCGAACGTCGTCCGGACATCGTCCAAGCCGAACAGCGACTGGTGGCGGCGAACGCTGATATCGGGGTCGCGCGGGCTCAGTTGTTTCCCCAGCTATCGCTAACGGGAACCGGCGGCCTTGAAAGTATCGGCCTTGGCAATCTGTTTAAAGGTAGTAACAGAGTGTGGAGCTTCACCGCCGGGCTGACTCAACCGATATTCAACGCCGGCAGCCTACGCGCGAATGTCCGCCTCGCGGAAGCTGAAAGGCAGCAGTACTTACTTACCTATCAGGAAACAATTCAGACGGCCTTCCGCGAAGTATCCGACTCTCTGGTTGCGTTCGACAAATATCGGCAATTTCGTATCCACCAGGAAGCGCTGACAACGGCGGCGAAAGACGCGGCCAATCTATCGGAAATCCGATACCACGGGGGAGTAACCAGCTACCTTGAGGTCCTTACGAACGAGTCCACGTACTTCAGTGCGCAATTGAATCTCGCCTCGGCACGGCTGAATGAGCGCCTTGCCGTCGTCCAACTCTATAACGCTCTCGGCGGAGGCTGGCAGCAATCGTGATCCGCGCCTCCATTCCAGCTACTGCGTAGCCCAGTTCGTGTGATATAGTCGCCAAGAAAGTAAACATGCATACAGCGAACCGGTCGTTGCTGACAGCCTCCCTCGCGGGCGCTTTTCTTGTGCTGGCGGGATGCTCCAGTAATCCTCACAGCCCGAGCGAGAAGTACATGATGGTCGCGGCCAATACAAAGGTTCAGTATTGGCAAACAGCTTTGGCTGGACTCAACCACGCCGGAACCGAACTTGGCGTGAAGACGGAGATGACCGGGCCCGACGGTCATGATGCGCAAGGGGAGCACGACGCCTTCCGCAGAGCGATGGCCCAGAAGCCCGCGGGCATTCTGGTCTCGGTAGCCGACACGTCGGTTATCGGACCTGACATTGACGCCGCCATGCAGCAAGGAATCCCGGTGATTACGGTCGATTCGGACGCACCCGATAGCAAGCGTCTCTTCTTCGTCGGGACCGACAACTATAACGCGGGCGTGCTCGGGGGCAATCTCGCCGCCAAGCTTCTGAACAACAAAGGCAACGTCGTCGTTTTTCGCCTTCCCAACCAGAACAATCAAAAGGATCGGCTCTCGGGATATCAGGCCGCCTTCTCCGCTCATTCTGAAGTCAAAGTCAGCCAAATTGTGGACCTGCAGGATCAGCCCGATCTATCCGGCTTCGCTTATGACAAAGCCAAAGGCATGATCGATAGCAAGGCCAATGTAAACGCGTTTGTCTGTCTCGAATCCAGATCTTGCGGCGGCGTTGCCGATGCAGTGAATAGAGCCGGCATGGCGGGCAAATTGGTCATCATCGCCATGGATACCGACCCTGAAACGCTCGATTGGATGCAGAAGGGTATCACGTCCGCCACTATCGCCCAGAAACCGTTCACCATGGCCTATTACGGCACCAAGCTCCTGGCCGACCTGCATCTTCACAAGCCTCAGCCGCTCATCGGTAACTGGAGCGACGTGGCAAATGCGCCCATCCCGACCTTCGTCGATACCGGCTCATTTATCGTCGACAAATCGACCCTTCCTGCGTTCATGCAGGCGAATAAGTCAGCCGCCAGCGGCCAGTAGAGTTGACCTGACCTGGCGAGCCGTGTAATTACGGCTCGCTTCCTTCTGGTGTACGAGTCTCGCCGGTGTCGGCGGCCCAATCTTCAGCCGGTTCGTCGCCGATGTTAGTCAATCCCAGGCGGCCATCTGTCGGCATCATGACTTCGAACCCGTCGCTGTCCAGCCCTTCTTCGTTGAAATCGAAGTGTTCGCTTGTGGGATGGCTGATCGAGCTCGTGCCGCCAAAAGCCGTCGGATCTACTGTCGGCATTGCGTCCCCCGATCCAAGTTCATCGGGCCCGGCTTCCTCGTCACCTGTCTCTTCCCGATCGCCTCTATGTATCGGAGTGTCGTTTGGACCCAGATACATGGGCAGAAAAGCGCCGCTCGGCGGGTATTCAATAGAGAGGTTCATCACACCACGTGGACCAATGCCGCTGCGGTTTCGTTTCCCTTGTCCGCGCCGTGATAAAACTCTGAATACGTCGGCGCTGCGTATCACCCTTGGCTTCGCACTCGTGCTGGGACTTTCTCCAGTCTTCAGCGTGCCCCTGTGTCAAGGCTCATCCGATCAATCCACATTGAGCCAGGAGCAGATGCTCGCGGCCGCGCGCCGGTATGCTGGCGCCTATATGGCAAACCTGCCCAGCTTCCTTTGCACTCAGATCAATCAGCAATTTGAGGGCGACAAAAAGGGCAAGCATTGGCGCAAAGGCGACCGCCTGACCTCCCAACTCATCTGGGATCAAGGACGCGAACAGCGGACTCTTCAGTCAGTCAACGATCGGCCGCTTTCTAATCGAAAGGTTTGGCGCGCTCCGCTCACTAGCGAAGGTGAACTCGGCAATCTGATGGACAGCATCTTAGGTAAATCCAGCAGCGCAACCTTTAACTGGCGTGGTCACGCCACACTGGACGGTAAACAGGTTGGCGTCTTTGAGTACGAGGTGGACCAACAGCATTCGAGCCTCCGCCTTACGCTCGGAGGCGTTGAAGCCGTCATCGCATTCCATGGCCTCATCTACGTCGACGAAACCGGTGTCGCCATTTGGAGAATCACCAACGAAGCCGACCGTTTCCCGGCGGAACTGCGCACAAAAAGCATTTCTCGATCTGTCGATTACGCGCCAATTCTCATTGGAGCTACTCAGTACGTCCTGCCGGTACAGGCAATAGTCGTGCTCGATACAGGCAAAGGCAATATTAAGAACGAACTGCGCTTCGATAAGTATCGCAAGTTTTCGGCAGATTCCCGCATTTCATTCGCGTTCGAATCCGGCGCAAACAAGCAATAGCCTGACGCTTGCACGCCCTGGGTAAAAGCCAACTTCACTGCTAAAGTAGGGAGTGGTGTCTCTCGTAGCTGACGGAGAAGGTCAAGCCAGCAAGCACCCAGGTCAAGAGTCGATTTCCTGCTCCTGCGCCTTGGCTTTGCCTGCTCTCGAGTCCGAAAATCTAGCTCTGAAAAGCGCCATCGAAAGTTTGCGCTCTTCGGTCCAGAGCTACGAACACGTCTTTTTCGATAATCCCGTCTCCGCCATCCTATATGAGCCGGAAAATCTGCGCATTTTGGAGGTAAATAACAGCGCTCTTTCGCTCTACGGTTACGGCCGTGCCCAGATGTGCGCAATGACCATTTTGGATCTGTTTGCGCCGGATGCCTACTACGGGAGGGTTGATCTCACAGCGGAGTTGAAGAAGCAGGCGGCCTCCATTGGACCTTTTCCCCACCGCGGCGCGGCCTCTGGCGACCTGGTCGTCTGCATTGTAACCTTCGCTTTTCCGTTTGAAGGCCGGCAAGTGCGTTTCGCTATGATTCAGGACGAGACTGCCCGCCATCTGGCGGAAGAGGCACTGCGCTCCGGCGAAGAGCGGTTTCGCGAACTGTTTGAGAATGCGAATGACGTCATCTTCCTTCACGATCTGAAAGGTGTCGTTCTCACTGTCAATCGCGCCGCCGAGTACCTCACGGGCTACACCAGAAGCGAAGTCGTTGGGCACAGCTTCGGAGATTTGGTCGCACCGGAGGCGCGCAATCGCATGCAGGACAGCATCAGCGCTCACCTCGGTGGAAGCGCCACCCAGCACTATGAGTTGCCGATTCTGTCCAAGTTCGGAACTCGCCGCTATCTTGAAGTCAGCACGCGCATCATATATAGGCGTGGCCATCCTATCGGCATCCAAGGTATCGGGCGCGATATCACTGAACGTAAGCTGGCGCAACAGCGCTTGCTCGAATCCGCGCAGGAACTTCAGTTGAAAAATCGGGAACTTAGCACCGCACTCGCTCTCGCGCGCGAAGCCACTCAGTTGAAAGAGCAGTTTCTGGCCAATACGTCGCATGAGTTGCGTACTCCTATGAACGGCATCATGGGCATGGTCAATCTGATCAAGAACACAGATCTGACGGACGATCAGCGCGAGTATGCCGATGCCATTAGCCAATGCGCGAACGACCTGCTGACCATCATCAACGATCTCCTTGACCTCTCACAGATAGAAGCTGGGCGCATGTCGCTCGATGATGAGCCCTTTCATCTGCATGACAGCGTCAGATCGGTCGTCAAGTTGTTGCGCCTGAAGGCCGAAGGCAAAGATCTGCAGCTTGAATACGAGATCGATCCTTCACTGCCCGGATGGATGTACGGGGATTGCGTTCGCTTCCGCCAGATTCTTACTAATCTCATCGCAAACGCAATTAAATTCACCTCCAGCGGCTGCGTTCGATCCCGCTTAACGCTCGCAGGCGAGAGCTCGCGCATGCGCGTGGAGGTTATCGACTCGGGAATCGGCGTTGAAGAATCCCTTCGCCATCGCATATTCGAAGCATTCTTTCAGGCCGACGGCACTACGCGCCGGCGCTACGGCGGCACGGGTTTGGGCCTTACCATCAGCAAGCAACTAGTCGAAATCATGGGCGGCCAGATCGGGACTTTCAATAACTCCGATTCTCGCGGCGCAACTTTCTGGTTCGAATTGCCGTTGCGCCCGTTTGTTAACGATCCAGCCGAGCGCACGCTCGCCTCCTCGTTTTCCTGAAAAGTTTGACGCTCGACCAGCTCTTTATCCTGTTCGTTTCGGGCCTGCTGCTGACGTACATCTCTATCGCTACGTCTCTCAATCATTGGTACACCGTCGCTGGATTGGGCTGTGCTTGCGCGGCGATAGTTGAGGCAGCGCAGTATTCCATCCGGCCGCTCGGATTGGCTCTTCTCATTGCTGCTGCCGCTTTGTTTGCCGCTGAATTTCTTGTACGCCCGACGTACATAGCAGGTTTTGCGGGAGCCGCGCTGCTCGCCGCTGGGGCCGCCAACCTCTATCGCGGACCCTTGCAGATCAAACTAGGCGTGGCCCTTCCGTTCGGGCTGCTACTTGGTTCCGCCACCGCGATAATTTGTGCCGCCGGAAAACGCGCCAGGATGAACAAACGCGCCGATCTCTAGCCGAACCAGCCAAAACTTCTGGAACTTCGGCAATCCGTTCGCGTAGAGTTTTAGTGAGAGGGTCCATGCACCGCCTACTGATCGTTCCCGTCCTGTTGAGCATCGCTACCGCATCCGCGTTCGCCGGCGCCGATGCCGGTTTGCTTGGACTCGTGCCCGCGAACTCGAAGGTCGTCTCGAGCATCAATGTCGACCAGGCGCGCAATTCGCCGTTCGGCCAGTACATGCTCAGCAAGATGACCGCGCAGGGCCACGGTTTCGATCAGATGGCCGCGGAAACCGGCTTTGATCCAAGGCGCGACCTGCAAACTGTTGTTTTTGCAAGCTCCAGCCCAGAACTCAGCCAAACCGGCAACCATTCGTCCAACTTCGTCGTGCTGATGCGCGGCACTTTTGACGCTCAGCGCATTCAGACTCTAATGCTCTCGCACAAAGGCCAACGGCAATCCTTGGATGGCGTAGACATATATCTCGACGGCACGGGCGATAAGAACGCTTTCGCATTGGCCGAACCCGATATAGCGGTCATGGGCGACCGCTCATCCGTTCAACAAGTCATTGCCAACCGCGGCATCGCAACCGTTCTAGATCCCCCGCTCCAGACTCTGATCTCACAAGTGAGCGCTGAAAACGATGCGTGGTTTGCGTCCGTCCTGCCCAACTCTGTCGACCTTGTCGGCAATATGAGTAAAGGTGCGGGTCTCAACACTAGGGGCAGCGCGGCGGCCTTGCAAGGTGTGAGACAAGCTGCGGGCGGTTTGCACTTTGCCGACACGGTTCAGATCACGCTCGAAGCCGTAACTCGCTCTCCGCAAGATGCCAATGCCCTCGGTGATTTCGTCCGCTTTATGGGTAGCCTGGTCCAGGCGCAATACCAGTCGTCCCCGCAGGCTCAACTCTTCGGCACGGCCCTCGATAGCATGACTGTGCAAACATCGGGAAATACTTTTCAGGTGCGCCTCGCCATTCCTGAAGCGACCATCGAGCAGATAGCGGATTCAGGCTTGGCGTCTGGACATCACGGCTTTAAATCAGCCAAGCCGTCACAGAAATAACTAGTCCGGCTACGCCCAACGCCACCCCAGCCAAATAGAGAATTCGCATTTTCGTCAGAATCGCCAGCGACGAGAACACGATAGCGACTTCCAGAAATATCTCGCCGAAGTGAAAGCGGCCGCCTTTTGCGGCGCTTCTTTCGCTCTCATGCTCATACTCCTTGGCCTGGTCCTGAATGCCTTCTGCTTCGCTCTTGTATTTGGTCGCCTGCTGATCGTACTTCCCCTGCGACACCGCTCCCGGCCGCAGATCCGAAACCATGTCGCGAGTCGCTTCGGCCGTGAACCGCCGGATATCTTTTGCCTGGTAATAGGACCACTGGTCTGAAGCCTTCGCTTGCATCAGCAGCTCTTCAGTCACAAAGTGCTGGCCTAATACGGAGACGACCGCGAGTAACGCTGCGATAATCGCCATTGTCGCCGCCACCATCTTGTCGAATGGCTCGTGCGCGTGATGTACGTGTTCTTCCACTTCCTCTTGGGCGGACATGAGGACACCTTAGCATCAACGGTTCGCCGCACTGACCATTGTCGTCTTCATCATGGATGAGATCGCTCGTACCAGCCGGCGATAATTCAGGTCTTCCAGTTTGCCGAAAGGGAACCATTCGCCATCGCGCCACGATGAGTAGTACCAGCGTGCAAAGATTGCCAAGTCTTCCGTGCGCTGCCCTTCGTTGCTTGCGGTTTGCAAACACTTCGTCAACAGTTCTCGTATGGCCTGATCCAGCGATTTCGCTTGCGAATCGTCCTGCGGAATCTCCAGCCGCAAGCCCTCTTGCCATCGGCCCTCCAGCATTGGCCACAGTCGCAGCTCGCGCGGCCCCAGCCCGCGTGTCAAGGCAACGCCATTCAGGTAGTAGACGTTAGCGACGACTTCGTTGCGGACGCCCGCTGCGCCGCGCATCTTCTCAATTTGCCGGTGCATCTGCGCCGCCTGCTCGAACTCCGTCTGATCGGCGGCCCGGTCGCGCGCAGTACTCAACGCCGCTATGGCACTCCGGCCATTGCTGGTCAGAAATTCACTGACTCGCTGTGTTTCCGTTGCGTACTCTTGCCGCGTAACCGCGGACTGGCACGGCCGCATGCACTGATTCATCTCGCCGTACACACACCCCGGATGCTCTGGCGACGGATACAGAGTATCCGTGCAGCGTCGAATCTGGAACAAGCCCGATACCTGCTGCTCATACACTTGTGCCGCGCTCCGATTAGCAAACGGCCCGAAAAGCGGCCTCTCACGCCGCGGAACGCGATTGATGACGGACAATCGAGGGAACGCATCGCCGACGGTCAGACCGACGAACCACGGAATCCTCAGCTTCAGCCGGAACAGATAGTCATCGGGGAAATATTCTCGCGCCAGCGAATACATTGCAAGCGAGGTTTCTAACCGCGATGCTGTCGTCCAACACCAAACCTCGACGACGTTCTCTCTCAATCTTGCGAGCGACGCTTTCGAGCTCGCGGAACTAGGGAAGAACAGCCGGCTCATGCGCCGCCTCAGATTGCCGGACCACGCCAGATGTGGTGAGCCCGCTTTTGGCTGCAGCAGATAAATCCCGGAACCGGCAGGCAGCGCATCTATGCTCTCTCGCAGATCACTCGCCCGCCAATCAAAGCGGATCGCTTCCGGAATCAACACGCGCAGGCCACTCGGTATCCTTCCGAATTGTACTGATTGTGACGAATGCTAATCGAGATACCGCGCAAGCGGATTGGTGAGCCGATTAAGCAGGATTCGGAACCGCTCGAAATTCTGCAACGCGTGAAATCGCCGGTCGGCACTCAGCGATAGCATCGCGGGGTCGCGTTCTCGGAACGCCTGCTCCAAGAAAGTGAGAGCTTCGCCGTCTTGCTTTCGTCCCGCACAGATCGGCGCATGCCAATAAGAGGACACGTGCCGCGTTTTAGCCTGCTCGGATAACTCGACGAAAGCTAGCTCCGCTTCGCTGTGAAACCCGTTTGTGGCAAATAGGTGCCCCATGCCGCTGATCGCTTGGGGCTTAAACCCGGCGCATGTTTGGGCATTACGAAACTCCACCAACGCTTCGTCGAACATTTCCAACTGCTCGTACGCCAGCGCTAAAACAAGCTGCGCCGGCGGAAAGTTCGGAGCGAGTATTAGTATCTTCCAGCACTGCTCGCTTGCAGCTTCGAAATGGCCCGCCCCGTAGAGACAGGCGGCCAGCCGCAAGTTGATTGAAAAGGAGAGCTGGTCTAGAGAAAGCGCGCGCTGACAGGCTTGCTGCGCCTCCTCGTAACACGACAGCGTACATAACAGAGATGACCGGAGCGCATGAACTTGTCCGGAAGAGGGATCCAGTGTTAGAGCCCGCTCGATGGATTCTTCCGCGCCTTCCCAATCCCAATCGAAGATCATCCTGACTCGGGCAGCGGACGCGTGCGCTTCCGCCAAATCGGGGTTTTCTCTAAGCGCTGCATCGGCCGATGATCGTGCTTGCGGCGCCAGTTTCGAAACTCCGGCGGAACCCAGCATCGCTAGCTGGCAGTATGCATCCGCAATCCCCGCATGTGCATACGAAGCGCAGTTCTTATCCGCGGCAGCCGATGTGAAAAACGCGATCGCTTTATAGCTGTCTTCCTCAGACATTCTGTCCAGGCAATATCGGCCTTTCAAATAGTCTTCGGAAACGTTGGCCGCCGCGCCCCCATAATCTTTAACCGTTCGCGCACGTTCGGCCACCTCTTGAACCGGCGCGCAGAACCGATATCCGATTCCCGGCCGCGTTTCTATAAACCGCGCTTTCCGTGACGACTCTCCCAACGCTTGCCGCAATGAATTCACGGCGGTGTTTAGGCCGCGCTCGAAGCTGACATGCGAGTCCGGCCAAAGAAACGTAACCAGTTCCTCCCTTCTTACCAGTTCGCCCGGACGCTGCAGAAGCAGTTCCAGAACTCGGAACGGCTTATGTTGCAAGCTCACCCGCTTTCCGAGTTTCCGCAATTCGCCTGCGGCAAAATCGGCCTCGTATTCGTCGAACCGAAATCTTCTAGACATCCTTCCACCGGGTCGAAGAGAGCATCGCCTTGCTGCGGTTCTTGACCTTTTCTTGACCTAATTCACGCGAGAGATCTTCGTCTGTGTATGTGTACGGATTGGAGGCCCATAGGGTTCTCGAAAGATCCGAAACAAGGAGACGATTCAATGACTCTTTCGATAGGTCGCTTCGGCAAGTTCGCTGCGATCGCAGCTCTAACAGGCTCGGCGCTCATATACGCTGCGCCCCAGGCAACGTTCCATCTGCCCGTGGAGACGCACTGGGGGCAAGCGGTGCTGGCGCCCGGTGACTACAATTTGTTTCTGCCGGCCGTGTCTCTTGACGTACCCCAATTCAGGGTTGAACACGCCGGCAAATCGATATTCGCCGTACCCTTGCTGACCGGCAACCAGGACTATTCAGCCTCGAATTATCTGAAGCTCGCAGACGTTGACGGTCAATATTACGTAACCGAGTTTTCATGCGGAATGAAGGGCAAAACGTTCACGTTTTCCATACCGAAGCCGGTGCGCCGCCAATTAGCCGCCGCGCAGGGCGGGAAAGGCATCGCGGTTACCGTGAGGTGACCGCCTCCCGTAGTTATAAGCGGAATCGAAAAAATCGATTGCTTCCAGACCTGACAGGTGCGTAACCTGTTATCAAGATCGATGCGTGTGCGTTAAGCTGGCCAAAGCGCTGCGCCCCGCCGGTGTGGGTTTGTAACCAACCTGCGCGTCGCCGATCGATTTCGAACCAACCTGTCAGGAACCCATGAACCAAGAGCTGCAAGATTGTCTGCGCCTGTCCTATTCCGAACTCGAAGACCTCAATTTACAGGTCAAAGAGCAGCGAAAAAATCGTGTACCGATAGACCAGATCCGCGAGGAACGGCTGAAGTACTTGACCGACGAGAAACGCATCAAGGCCGTCACCGTCCTGTTCAGCGATCTCGAAGGCCGCCTGCAAATGCTCGATTACGACAAGAAATTTCTCGTGAAGAGTTGGGACAATCTGACCTTCGACGGATCGTCTATCCGTGGCTTCACCGCCCAGCGTGAAAGCGATCTGCGCCTCGGAATCGACTGGAGCGCGTTCTACTGGGCGCCTTCGGATATTTTTGGCCAGGGCAAAGTTCTTGTGTTCGGCGAAGTCATCGACAAAGACGGAAGCCCTTACAGCGCCGATATCCGCGGCGTCCTCCATGGATACGCGGCAAAGGCATACAAGGAACATAAGTACACGCTCAACGCCGCCAACGAGATTGAAGGATTCTTGTTTCAGGGCGAAGATGCCGAACGCCGCTACCACCACACGCAGAAATTTGAGTACGTCAACCAGGGCGGCTATTATCATTCGCTGCCCGGAGATCCGCTCCGCCTCTTCATCGACAGAACGGCCGAAGTGCAGCGGGCCATGGGGTTTGAGAATGAGAAGGATCATCCGGAAGTTGCGCCTTCGCAGTTTGAGATTAACTACAGCTACGCCGACGTGGTCACGGCCGCCGATCAGATTCAGCTCTACAAGCTAATCTGCCGCCAAGTGGCCACTAAGCTCGGCTACACCGCGTGTTTCCTGCCCAAGCCTGTTGTTGGGGTGAACGGCAACGGTATGCACACGAACGTCTCCGTCAGCCAGAACGGGACGAATCTGTTTTGGGACCCCAAGGGACAGGAGAAGCTCAGCGAGTGCGGCTGGCAATTCATCGATCGCATCCTGACACACGGCAATGAGATCTGCCTGCTGCTGAACGCGAGCGTCAACGCGTATCGGCGCCTTGATCCACACTTCGAAGCGCCGAATCAGATTAAAGCCTCCGCGGTTGACCGCGGATCGATGGTGCGTGTTCCGCTTGGCAACGAACGGAGTGCCCGCGTCGAGGTCCGCTCAGTGGGCCCCGATGCCAACCCATATATGGTGCTTCTATCGGTATTCCGAACAGGTTTGGAAGGCGATATCAGCACCATCGACAACCTGCGCAGTGCTAACCGCTATCTGCCGGATAACATTTACGACGCGCTTGACGACTTCCGCAATTCCGAATGGACGACGAAGTTGCTCGGCGACGACGTGAAAGGCCGCTACGCCGACCTCAAACAAACTGCAGCGGATCGCTGTTCCCGTTCACTCGGTACATTCGTGAAAGCGCCGGAAGTGCAGTACCATCACGAAGTCTATAACCAGTTCCTCTGGAATCTGTTTTAGGTTCCGGGCGCGCTCTAGAAGTCGTCTAATGACCGCCGGCCATTCGAATTTGCTTTGCGATCTCTGGAAACTGGTTGGACTCCGCCGCGCGAAGCGGACTGATTCTTTCTTTGCTCAATAGGTTCGGATCTGCTCCCCAGAGCAACAACGTCGACACTACATCTTGCCTGCCAAATGCTGCGGCCGCATAGAGCGGCGTCGTTAAAGAAATCGCGTCGCGCTCATTCACGTTAGCCCCACGGCTGACCAGGAGAGAAACAATCTGGTCTTCACCGCGCAACGCGGCATCGTAGAGTGCTGTGGAACCTGATGCAAAGCGGGCATCGATTGCGGCCCCGGAATCGAGCAGAATCGTGACAGAATCTTCTTGCCCACGGCGGACAGCCTCTTCAAGAAGGTGGCTCAGCAGGTTTGAATTTTTGTCATGTGCTAGCAAAAGCTGCATCACCTCCGGATGATGCTCGCGCACAGCATTTTCGATCGGGGAAAAACCAGCATGATCTCGAATGTTCGTATCAGCACCGCCCGTCAGCAGAAGCTTAACCACTTCAATGTGGCCTTTGAATGCCGCCTCGTTTATGGGAGTGGCGCCAGTCTTGGTTTCCTGTGCATTAATTATGGCGCCGCCCTCTAGAAGCAATGCCACTCTATCCGCCATACCGTGCCACGCCGCTTCATCCAGGGGAGAAGCGCCGAATTCATCGCGCGCATTTGGATCAGCCCCTTTGACAAGCAGAAGGCGAATCAATTCGCGCTTGCCAGGACCATATGCAATTGAGGCGATGTGTAGGGGCGTACGACCGTGAGCATCTCGCGAGTTCGGATCGGCGCCTGAATTGATCAGCTGAGTAGCTGTGGACGGATTGGGCAGGGCAATCGCTTCATGCAGCGTCGGGGCTTGCGCCAACGTGACGGAGGATTGCGTCAAAAAGAGAAACAGTATTAACACGGTCTTCCTTTGGTTTTTGCATCACAACGGTCGCAACATCTCCGCAGACACAATAGGTTAGCCTTGGCTCTTCTCGTTCGCTTGCGTTAACTTCCACCTCGCACCTGCTTGGCTCAGTTCATCTATTATCAAAGCACCGAGGATTTGACAAGGATATGCATGCAATAGCTCTCGAATACCAAGCGCGCGTCGTCGCGCTTCATGCCACAGCATCACATTGCGATTCGGCCAAACGCTAGCGCTAGCGATCGCGGTTATTGCTGTCGGCATGTTGCTCCTTATCGCTTTTCTTTCCTTTACAAGGCACTCACTCCCACTACCAAGCGCGCTTATTCCTCTTTCAGTTGCGCTAATTTCAGGGGAGGCTTGCAGGCGACGACACTCTAGGGGCCCTGTTCTGTTCCTTGTCGACGAACTCCTAAGCGGAACGAATTCAAGGGACAGGAAAGCCGCGGCAGAGATCATACTCACAAAGCTGATCCGGCAGGGAGCGATCGGTGCCCTTTCCACTCACGACCTGACGCTGACCGAGCTTTCAAATCTGGCCGGTCTACACGGGGTAAACATGCATATGGGAGCGCGCCGTGACGACGATGCAATGAACTTTGATTACCGCCTCAGGCCGGGCGTTTGTCGGCAGTCGAGCGCGCCGGCGATCGCCAGACTGGCCGGTGTCACCGCATAGTTCTCTCAAAAAAGCGTCTGACGGTCCTGTCAACGATGAGAAGCGGAGTGAACGGTGGCTCTTGCGCGTTCATCTTCCGGCTCGAAAAGCAAACACATCGGTAACGATCGTTTTGCGGACTGGACGACGAAGCTGCTCGGCGACGACGTGAAAGGCCGCTACGCCGACCTCAAACAAACTGCAGCGGATCGCTGTTCCCGTTCACTCGGTACATTCGTGAAGCGGCGGAAGTGCAGTACCATCACGAAGTCTATAACCAATTCCTCTGGAATCTGTTTTAGGCTCGGCCACCCCGGCCGCTATTCGTGGCCGGCTGCTAGGGAGATTGGTTGTGACACTGAGCTTGCCCACGCATACGGCCGCAATTCCTCTGGATGACTTCGCACATACGCTAAGATTCGATGTCGCTTCTGCATTCCGCGGCCATCGTGCTCGTCAACTTCGTGCACGAGATCCGGCAAGGTCTCTTCGACCCGCGCGAACGTAGAACGCCACCGAGCCTTTATGGCGGACAGCGTCAGGTTGAGCTGAACGCTTAGTTCCGGATCAGTCGCTCCTCTGAGGGCTGCTAATAGAAGTTGCTGATCCGACTCTCGCAGACGAAGCAGCGGTTCACGAACGCTGAATAGGGCATTAGCAACAGACGAGTTTTCATTTCTGACCGATTCGCGCGTGATCGCATGAATAACTCGCCCGGCTTCAGGAAACTCTGCGACTGTTCTTACGACAACAGAATGATTCAAGAATTCTCTCTTGGCTTCGTTGGTCGTTTCTTCAACAATTCTGCGAACGTTATACCCTGCATGATATTCCGCAAAGCTGGACACCAGGCATGTTTGCGCCTCATGCATCTGCGCCCGACTCAAGATTTGTTCGCACCAAACGCCGAAAAGAATGATTACATCCACGCCTTCGCCGGCGTTCGCTCTCGCAACGTCCGCGCGGGTTGCCAGCACCGAGCGGCCTGTATGAATGCTCGCGATGATCCTCGAGTTGATATCCTCCCGAGGATTTGCCATCTCGGCATCCGCGAATGCCGTCGACACGAAAACAGATGTCCCCACCCCTACCCGGCAATGACCCTGAGTAGCCGGCCGGGATTCCAGGACGGTCGACGCGAAGAATGGGCTTTCATACAGCCGCTTCCATACTTTGATGGCAGCCTCCCTGCCAACGAGAGCATCGCCTCTGCTTCGAGGCTGGCTTTCTAAACACGGCTCTATGTCGGGCCACGCCGCGGGGGTGCGCCAAGTTATGGGCATCTAGCAGAAAAGAAGTATAGCACTGCTAGTCGACTTAGCTTAGCTATCTTTTATGTCGCGGCGGGTCTCCTCATCTATCGATCGGATGCTGTTGCCGGTTGGGACGAGTTGGTTTGTTATGGTGCCTGTAACTGCTCAACCGTCGCGGCCGCTTTTCCTTCCTGCACAGTTCCAATCGTGTTCACCCACTTCACTTCCAGCCACCCGTACACCGGATAAGGTTGAGCATCGTTGTGTGTCACACCTGCGTTTTGAGGAATGCTGCCGGGCGACACATTATTTACCGCGCCGTGAGTTGAAGAGATATCCACAAGGTCGTTCAGAGAGGCGTAAGCATCCGATTGAATGCCTCTGGCGAGAATGCTATCCACCACCACAGCTCCGATGGGTCCCCCTAAACCGAGGACTTGCAAAGCCGCGCTGACAATCTCTGCATCCAGATAATCTGAGCCGGAACTAGAGTTGAGTGCAGCCAATTCACTTCGTGACCAACGCCTGCCCTTGTTAGCCGGCAGCGGAAACTGCTTATACCCGGCTTGATTCATCACAATGTATATGTCAACCGTGTTTGCGGCGGAGGATGTCACCTCTACCGCGCAACTGGTGCGCACGGTGAAGTTGAATGAGACCTCAATGTGCTGCGGCTGAAGCGTTTGGCCCAGATGAGTCGCCTGGGCCGGCGGACGCACTACTAAGTGCATCAGGTTGACCCCGCGGAACGGATAAGACTTGATCTTCGGATGTGCCTCCACCAGCAAAGACTCCGTTGGAATGCCCAAAATGTTTGCGTTTGCTTTGATGACTTCTTTGATCAGATGAACAAAGAACGTTCCATCGTTGCCGGCGGTGTCGTCGTAGATGGTCTTTTGATCTGTTGTATACGTGTCGCCGGTCAGAAACGCGCGAGATGTAATTAAGACGCGTGTTGTATCCGGGGCTGGATTGGATGCTGCTGCTACCAACAAGGGAGGATGGATCTCCGTGCGCGGTACGTTCGTGCCCGACTGCGTGGCCAAAGAATGACCCGTATCGACAATCCATCGCCCAAAGACGGCGACGCGATCCCCGCTATGGACCCCGTTGATAAATCCCCTGGGAATGTTCGCGCTGTCCATCTCCACACCCAACAGGCCGGTGGGAAAGTTCAGCCCTAACTGCCTTGCAAAACCCTCGTCTTGCACGCGCTCGTCGGTGGAACTCCCGTTCGATGGCGCTTTGTTGCCTGCGGTGAGCAGGAAATCGAATTCAGTTGGATTGGCGGCGGGCCGATCCATTGCCAGGCTAAATTCGAAGTCGAACGGAGTGCTATTGATCGAGTTCTGAAACGGATGCGAGAATGGGAAGTCGCCACCCACCACACGGGGATTAACTGCCCATCCCGTGACCCCAACTATTTCTTCGTCGTATTCGGTCGTCGGTGCAAGCGGCTGAATCCATTCGGAGCCTTCGTGGACGGGAAACGTGTTTTGGCCAATGGAATTTAATAGAGACTGCAGGGCAGTCTTCGCCCTCGCCACAAAATCCGCTGCCATGACGTTTTGAATCTCCAGGATCTGCTCCGGAGCAACGAGCGGTTTCGGAGGGGGGGCCGGGGGCATGTTCGCCGCCACGCACTCGGCGTATGCCTGTTGTGCCGCAAACGCCTCCGCACTCAGCTTCCTTAGCGCTGCCTCTGAAGCGGCTTGCTCTGGTTTGGGTTCCTTAGCGATTTCCGCCTGCAAGTTCTTTACTGATGCCTCTAGCGCATCGGCTTTCGTCTTCAAGTCTTCACATGCCATAACACCTCAATTCCTCACTTCCTCTCGCGACATTCATTACGGTCACTTCTCGTCGGCGCCTTACGGATTAGCCTCTTGCAACAACAACATTCTGCGGCGTTGTTCTGGAAATCGAGAACACGTAGCGGCCCTCAACCTTCCTGAAGGCGACGCGCTCAAGCGGTTCTGGGACTGTGTTGACATTGGCTCCCGGAGGCACAAGCGGGTTTGGCACCTGAGTCAGAGTGCCAACCGACGTGACGAGAACCAGGAAGCCTCTAATCGTCGTGGTCAATCCTAGCCCTGCGGCAGCAACCGCTCCTACGGCTTCATAACTGACTTCAAAGGCGTCGTTATGCGGAATGAACTCCACCAGAGTTCGCCCTTGATAGACAAGGCTATAAGTTTGATTGCTGTTGGGAAATTCGTGAACATTGTAGTCGTCGATGTTTGCTACTTCGAAGACGAGCGGCTGTGCATTGGCCAAAACAGATGAAAATTCAACTTGGAATGCGATCGCGAATAGTCCGTAAATGGGAGGCGCCCCCCATGGCTTCAACTTGGTACCGTCGCTCATCTGATCTCGCCACCAGAACCGCTGTGACGCATCGCATATCACGCTCAATGTGTATTTCTTGCCATTGGAGATATCGTCTCGCCACCAGATCTGTTCGCAAGGATGTATCTCAGCG
This sequence comes from Terriglobia bacterium, assembly GCA_963846045.1. Classification (GTDB taxonomy): domain Bacteria; phylum Acidobacteriota; class Terriglobia; order Bryobacterales; family Bryobacteraceae; genus Bog-105. Next base: position 80,111 of record CAWJUL010000011.1, read on the forward strand.
TGGCAGCAATGACCTCGGTCGTAGATCCATGGGCCATAGACACATATGTCTTCCGCGGCTCTCTTTAAGATCATGTCGTTCAGCGTTTGTGCCGAACCTGAATGAATGTTGCCGTCTACCTGGATCTCCGCCTCCAGAAAGCTCCGCTCAGCCAAGCTCGCGGCATCGTCGCAATTTGGTTGCCCGTCAGAGTGCAGACTTAGATTCCATTCGGCGCTCATGATGTCTGTGTACTCACGAGCGTGCGCGTTGGTGAGCAAGTCCTGGTAATTCGGATTGGGAACAATGTCGATGTTCAGATCGTAGTCTTGGTAAGTTCCGCTGATCGAAGATAGGTGGACTTCCTGCATCTTGCCCACCAGGGTCCTTTTGTAGTGCTTGCCGTTGTCGCTCGGCCGCGTCTGCGGGTACCAGAATGTGAAGCTGTTTGGAATGGCCACATTATTGGACGCCCGGGTAAACGCTGCCGACCCAATCTCCTCAAGCGTTCTGAAATCGTTGCCGATAATGTCCATCTGATCGGCCGTGGCGCGGTTCCACAAAGTAGCGTGAGCGGCGAGTTGAGGACCCAGGGTGGTTATGGTGGATTGGGGTCCGCTAACTGTGATCGCGGTAACTGGCGGAGGCGGAGGTGCCTGCTTGGCGACGCACTCGGCGTACGCCTGTTGAGCGGCAAATGCCTCGGCGCTCAGCTTCTTCAACGCTGCTTCTGAAGCGGCTTGCTCTGGCTTCGGTTCCTTAGCGATTTCCGCCTCTAGGGTCTTTACCGAGGCTTCGAGAGCATCGGCTTTTGCCTTCAAGTCTTCACATGCCATAACTCTTGTACCTCGGATGCGTTCGTCACGTAATCTCGAAGAGGGTGAACTTTTTGCGGGGCGTCAGTTCGAGCGCCGCGCAAGATTTGTACGTGCTTGTCTGGCTGTCCTGAAGGGCGACAGCGATTCTGTGCAAGGTCAAGTCGCGCGCCGCGAAGGTCACGGTCGTGTAACCGGGCTCGACCTCCTGTTCGCTCTCCAGATTCAGCTCGTCCAGCGCCAGAAAAGCTTTGGTACTTCGGAGGAATTGTTCAGCTATCTGGACTGTTTTGGAATAGCAAGATCTGCCCCGCAATTTCGGCGGAAGAAGGCTTCCTTGGTTATACCGGGAGATGATTTCCGTACAGTCATCGCGCTCTACTCGTCCATACACAATCCCGTGCGGCAAGCAAACCACATTCGGGGCAAAGCGGCATCCGCCTATATGCGAGATTTGCCAGACGTTCCCGGATACCGCGCGCATCTGCGAGTAGATCTTGTTCCCGAACCGGGCGCAGCACGCGTCGTGCGTTCCATGCGTGCAAACCGCAAACAGGTGGCCTTCGACAGGGTCGACCAAACGCTCCAAATCGAACGAAATGTCTTCGTGTGTCTCGAATTCGGCCCGATATAGCCGCGGATCTCGCTCCCGCGAGAACGCCCAAAATACGCTAACGGGGCCAGACGAGCGGCCTGTCTGCCTGATAAGAGCCAGGCGCATCCGTGGAATGGCCGATCGAATATGGCTTATCCTTTCTTGTACACGTGAGGAGAAAACGTCGATGGCTTCTCTCTGCCAGCGCGCCCGGTACTCAACAAGCAGCCACAAATCCACGGGCTTAGCCGTCCCTGCCAAGCTTTCCTCTGCCGCGCGCGAGTATTCGGAGCAGAAGTTTCTTTCCGGGAGCGCCGTACCCGCTTTACGCTCGGGCATCTCCGTGCGCTTAGTTGCGGCGGTAACGCCGCACCATCACAAATGCGGCAACTAAGATCGGCAATATCAGAAAGAGCAGCTCAGTTGTGCCCGATCCGCCATCCGGCGAGATTCCAAAGACTTGTTCAAGAAAGTCCATATCGCATCCTCCTCTACGATTCCCAGCTTCTTTTTGTCCGTCTGTGTGTCGTCGCAAGCGAGGCTTTGCCTTCAGCGGAGCGCAGAGGACAAATGGATCATACGGGAGGACTCGCAACTCTACAATGATCTAAAAGATAGGTTGGCTTAAAGATCCGCGATCGGTTCGATTTTCGTCAACAGATTAAAATATTAGAACGGAACTCGGGGTCGATAGTTCGCTGCCGTTCCGTGACCAAGCCTGGCCGAAGTCGTCCGAGACATACAAATTGCCGGCTCTATCGGCAACCGCAATTAACGAGCTGTTTGTGGCAATGCAACCCGTGTCAACTTTACCTTCGGTCCACGCCGGCATTCCCCCTTCGACGGCTACTATGTCGCCATCCGGTCCGATCGGCCGGTGATAAATTCTTCCCTCGGCCGCGAAGGGATCTGTCGACGCCGAGACAAGAATGTCATCGCCCGAGAACGCTACCGCGGAGCAGTGCGATGCGTGTAGGCCCTCGCGTTCTATGATCCACGTTGCTCCTGCATCGCGGCTGATGCAAAGGCCAATAGCGGACGCCGCGGCGACAATTTCCGGATCTGCCGGGTGGGCGCGCACTTCATGAACATCGCTGTTAATACCGATTGTGGGCTGCCAGGTTCTTCCGCCATCTATTGAACGCGGAATGCCTCCCACGTGAACGTTGGCGAACAGTATGCTCCCGTCCGAGTTGGCCGCAACCGAGCGAATGCCTAGCGGCGGCCCGAGGCGCTGCCCATTAACAATCACTGAGCCGGCAAACCACGCATCCCGTCCCACGACGTTGTCAAAACCATCCATAGGATCGAGCACGCCGCTCCCATCACTCAGCCGCAGCATGCGCGCATCGTCCGTTCCTACGTAGATGGCGTCTCGAACAGCCATACAGCACGAAAGCTCGAACTCGCTTGTAGCGATCGTTGCCCATTCGCCGCTTGGTGCGCGCCTGCGCAGCGAATGTCGGCCGACAATGGCTAGCGCGCCGCCGCGTCCATCCGCCGCCAGCCATCTGACGGGCTGTTCGCAATCTCTTGCGTGCGCCCCTCGCCCCACGTCGCCACGAGTATCGTCGGTTTCGTCACGGATCGCCTTCCTTTTCCTGTTGTCGCGGCTAAACCGCCACTGGGCGATGTCGGTGCAGAGCTTCGAAGAGCGGCTCAAGCGACGCTAACGTAACGTTCCCCATTGTTGCAATCTGTGCCCAACGCCGGGATTTAAGATACGGTGATTCGTAGGCTATTTGAAAGCCCGCGTCCAGGCACTCTTTCGGAAAGGAACAGTCCGGCAGAGCGAAGGTCGTGATATTCGGCGCAGCAATGGCCTCGGACGCAAGCGGCTTGAATCCGAGAGATCGAATCTCACTTCGCGTGCGCTCTCCGAGCAGGAAATATTCCCGAAATCTCCGGGCTGCTGCTTCGGGCGATCCGTAATCGTCTTCAAGCGAGCGATGGAGAGCGAAGAGCGATGAAGAAAGCACAGTCGATAGAGGTCCACGCGTCTGGTGCATACGTCGGAGGTCGAAAGAGGGGCAAAGCGTCTTCTTCTTCGAAAGGAGGTACTTGCATTCATCATTAAGGTAGACGAAAGCCACGCCGGCGTAAGCCCCAAGCGACTTACCGGAAACTCCGCTGGCCAGGAAGATCGGTCCCGCTTCGCTCGCGATCGCCGTCGCCCCGACGCTACTTACGCAATCCAAAGCCACCGCGCATTTCCTCTCGCGGGCAAGTTTAAGAAGATCTCCGATTTCATTCAGGACTCCGGTACTCGTTTCAAGCTGCACAGCCCAGATCCATGCCGGCTTCCGATCGAAGGCGTTTTTGATTGCGTCAAATGACCAAGGGGCACCCCACGAGAAGTGAAGCTGGTGAAATACTAAACCGGCCCTTCTTGCCTGGTCCGCGATCCGCTCTCCGAATTCGCCGTTGCCGATGACAAGTCCCCTCGTCTCGCCGAAGATTGCCTTCAGATTAGCGGCTACTGCATCGTTCGCAAGCGTCCCGCCACCCGGAAAAAGAACGGCCTCGGCACCGGCCAGCAGTCCGTTCAATAGTGTCCTGACTCTTTCGTAGCAGTCTATGAAGGCTGGAGAACGATGGGAAACCGGAGAGGAAGCAAATGCCGCGATTGTCCGGGGATGTATGCAGACCGGACCCGGCATTAGGCTCATCGGATTCGATTTCTTGGTAGCACGGTCCCAATGCGTCCGATGCAAATGAACTCGCCTGCAGTTGACTTCGGGTTGCTCGGTGATCGGCATCGCCATGGGTATAAAACTGGCGGCGCCTTCCGGTACCGCCGGCCCGAGGGGCTGAAACCCCAGCTTGCGGTACATAGATTCCCTCTCGGTGATCGCGGAGATTAGCAAATGGGAGAAGCCGTTCGAGAGCGAAAACGTGTAAGCCTTCCAAAGAAGTCCGGCAAGTATGGTGTGGTTCCGTTCCTGAGCGTCGATCGCAAGCAGCCGCATTTCGACTGGATGAGCAAACTCGCGAATGACACGAACATCCGCTAGCCTTTTTGCAATGGAGAACTCCGGTCCCCCGTTCACGGAAATCATGCCAACCACTTTTCCATCGCGAACCGCGATAAAGTAGCGATTCTGAGTGTGCAGATAATCGATGAGAAGGCCGGATGGATTGGTTTGGTGCTGTGCTATCTCTTCTGCGAAAACACGGTGGTTAAGCTCGTGAACCTGTTGTAACTCAGGTGGGCTTTCAGCCTCTTTAAAAACCAATCTCCCCCCGCGGATCTGATATTCAGAGTCCAAAAAGGAATGTTACAACCAACCGCTGCGGCATTGTGTTGCGAGGGCAAGGACAACAAACGAGCGTTTGCCGGAAACCGGCAAAGCTCCGAGCCAATCTATTGGCCTTCGCTGAGCAAGATGTTGATGTTGGCTTCCACATTCTGCTGATCGATAAGCCCGACATACGTCGCGGCAATCCGGCCACGAGTGTCGATCAGATAGCTTACCGGTAGCGCCTGTATGTCATAGCGCTTTGTCACATCGTCGTCGCCCATCAAGATTGGATATGTAATTTGGTGCGCTTCGACGAACGGCTTTACCTTAATCCATGCTTCGGCGGCGCTCTTCAAATTCTCGTACGAGACATCCATAGAGATGCCAATTACAGCAACCCTCTTGCTCTTGAAAGTCCGGTCTATGTCTACAAGCCACGGAATCTCTAAGCGGCATCCGCCGCAGTCGGTTGCCCAAAAATTCAAAAGAACCACCTGGCCGCGGAAGCCCGTCAATCGCTCGCTTCTACCTGACGCATCGGCAAGGCTGAAAGGCGGGGCCTCAGCTCTGGAACTTGGGCTCTTCAACGCTGCATGCACCGTTGCTGCCGCTGCATACTCTACCAACACTGCGCAACTGAATGCTGCAAACAGCAGAGTTCTGAATCGAGTATTCTTCATTGTCTAAGTCATCCACTTTTAATCGATAATCCGGCCTGTAACGGCTTCAACCCGGGCGGTGGCGTGGGCCCGCTTTCCGCCGGTTGCCATTCAGAAGCGGAATTGAGAACAGTGGCCACGCCGCTGCTAGAGATGGCAACACCCGATAGAAGAACGGCGTGGGAACATACGCCTTTCCGCTCCAATGCGCGAAACCCGCTGCGAACCAAGCCTTCATCCAGGCAATTAGAACGACGAGCGCGACTCCGGCAGCCGTTAAGACCAGACGCTTGTCGCGTTTCAACGTGCCCTTCCACGCCGAACGAACTCCAAGCGACAGAGCGAGCAAGAAGACAATCGCAAAAGGATCGAGCGGCAATAGTCGGAATAGCATCCTGCCCAAGAGTCCGTGCTTCAGGATGATATTCCCAGCAAACACCATACGGACTGCCCAGCTATCTCTGACAACCACGTAAAACAAAAACGACGTCATCCATAGTGCGCGCCCTGAAAGCGATGCCAGGACAACCCCGCATGCCCAGGACCACAGCACTATTGCGATCGTCAATGTGGCTGTATACGCGATGTCCTGCGCGACACTTACCCCGCCCGGTTGATACGCAACGCCATAGGTGAAGTACGTCCTGATCTGCACGACGATCCCGGTCTGTGCCTGAGCGACCGACCCGCTCAGATAAAATCCGGCGAGACCAGCGATGCCAAACAGCGCAAGCCAGGGTCCCCAACACGACCACTGAAACAATTGCCTGCGGATCGCAAGCCCAACAATGTTCGCCACCGCAGCCGGAGCACTCAGCCGCAATTCCTCCAGATCGCCACAAACGCACTCACGTTCGGCTGGTTCGAGCAATCTCGAAACGGCGGCAACAATCCTATTCACCGGTCGACTCCTTCGGCCCAAGCCGCGCCAACACTGACCCTCATCACGGCTGCGTAAAACGCCTGTGCCTCTCGGCCTCCCTTTGCAGTGATGCGGACCATCTTCTTCGCGCGCCCACCTCGCTCCGGGGTCGGCTCGCCCATCCACGTCTTTATGAATCCCTTCTGTTCCAAACGGTCGAGAGTCGTATAAAGAGCTCCGAGCGAGCACTGCCGCCCCGTGATGGCTTCAATGTCCTGTCGCATTGCCGCTCCGTAAGCGTCATCGCCAAGTCGGGCCGCCGTGGAAAGGATGAAATATTCAAACTCGCCAAGCATGATTTCATATACATTGTGTAGGTAATGCTGCCCTATGTCAACCGTGTCGTCGAGTTGCAAACAATAGTGCCCTTCTCATTCTTCGTTTCCCTCCGAATGCTCTTCTCAGGCAGGCCGCTCTTGCCGGGGAGGCTGCTGAAACCGGGATGAACTCCGGGCAGCAAACCCTGCTGATCCGCAATTCGTTGCAGTACTGGGCAAGTACAATTCGTTCTTCATTGGTAAGCGCCGCGCAGATTGCCTCGTTGTGCTTCATCGACATCTTCGAGATCTCCGCGAGTGCTTCTCTGCCCCGGGGCGTGATGCTCAGCGAATAGATTCTTCTGTCTTCCGCATTGTCTTCGCGCACCACCAAACCCGGTACTGGGAAGACGCATTGCAAGAGAAAGCGCCCCGCAGAGTTAGTGTTGATATCTCGCGGCTGGAGACAATGCGGCAGGCCGGAAGATGCTAGGCAAAGGTACCGACCTGGGACCGATTTCACGGCCCGTACGCCTTTCTCGCTAATTTTCCCGAACGAGAGTTCAGTGACGCGGCGCTCTGCTACAAACGCTGGTCGCTGCGCCCTTACGCCACAAAGCGACGGTGAGAAGCCGTTCGTCCGCGCTATTGCTGCGGGCAATGACCCGAGTTATCTGCCCAAACCTGGAACCGGCGGCTCATAACGGGCATCCAACGAGATCGAGGTAAATTTTCCATGGATGAGCTGCAGCTAGCGATGGAGCTTCTAAGTAAACGCCCGGCAACGCACGCGCGATGGCTTGGCGCTAAAGCGAGCGGCAGTTTCCTCTCTGTATTGACCAAGCATCGCGCGGCTGGCGAGCTGGCGTTATCGCGCCGTCAGATTTTTAGAGGCGCGCTGGCGACCTTTGCGGCTGCGCGCCTGTTGCGTGCTCAGACGCAAGAGGCTGCTGCTCAACAGCCCACGTTTTCATCAAACGTGAAAGTCGTTAATGTGCTCGCGACTGTCCGCGACAAACAGGGCCAGATCGTTCGCAATTTGACGAAGGACGATTTCGCGATCGAGGAGGACGGCCGCCCCCAGCAGATTCGTTACTTCTCACAGCAGAGCGACTTGCCGCTGTTGGTGGGCTTGCTGATCGACACCAGCGGAAGCGAACGGCGGATGATCTCAACCGAAAAGGATGCGAGTTCAACATTCCTGGAACATGTCATGCGGCCGGAAAAGGATCGCGCATTTCTGATTCATTTCGACCGCGAAGTGGAACTGCTGCAAGATTTGACCTCATCGCGGCAAAAGCTTGAGAGTGCTTTGGACCAGATGAATCGGCCACAGTTCGGGTCGGGGTCGAGTGGCGGCAACGATCCGAATGGGAGCAGCGGCGGCAATAATAAGGGCAATAACGGCGGCTACGGCGGCGGTGGTTACGGTGGACGCGGCGGCGGACGGCGCGCAGGTGGTGGCGGAATGGGCGGCGGCACTACTCTCTACGATGCCTTGTATCTGGCCGCCAACGATGTTCTGAAAAAAGAGAGCGGGCGCAAGTCTGTGATTCTCTTGACCGACGGCGAAGATACCGGGAGCAGAGTTTCGCTGGGCGAAGCGATAGCTACCGCGCAGAGATCCGACACGCTGGCCTACGCCATGCGCATTGCCGATGACGAGCAAAGGCCTGCAAGCTTCGGCGGTCCGGGCATGGGCCGGCATGGCGGAATGGGCGGCGGTGGTTGGGGCGGCGGACGAGGCGGATCTCCGCAGCAGAATCGTCCCGACGGCAAGAAGATTTTGCAGCAGATCGCGAAGGGCACGGGTGGCGGTTACTTCGAAGTATCGAAGAAGAAGACCGTCGATGAAATTTACTCTCAAATAGAAGAAGAGCTGCGCAATCAGTACAGCTTGGGGTACACTCCCGACCACGCAGAGAGCGACGGCGCATTTCACCGCATCCAGGTTACGGTGAAACAAAAGGGGCTAATTGTGCAGGCGCGCGATGGCTACTACGCGGGAAGTGGAGCATAAAGCGCCACCAAGCGTACGCTGAGATAGTGCCGGTTGAGCGAGCGCACCTGGCGAGTCTGGTTGACGATTTTGCACGTCTCGGAACCGATGTAGCATTCGTCACGCGCCACGGATTACGGCTGGAGCGAACCACCTATGGCGCAATTAGCCAACTTGTGCCGGCGTGTCGCGGCTGAATTGGAACTGCGAGACATCCGAAAAGGCGACCGCGTGATCATTTGGGGCGCGAACAGCGCCGAATGGGTGGCAAGCTTTTTCGGCTGCGTAATGCGCGGAGTGCTGCCGGTTCCTCTTGATGCCTCTAGCCCGGTGGATTTCGTGCGACGCGTGTCAAGTGAGGTTACGCCGAAGCTGACTATTGCCGACTTATCAAAATCGCGAGAATTATCATCCATCGCCGCATTTCTTGCACTCGAAGACCTCAACGTTCATATAATTCAGGAACTCGGCGTGGCAGTTGACAACCTGAATGAACAAGACGCGCTGCAGATCATCTTTACGTCGGGAACTACCGGCGAGCCGAAGGGTGTTGTACACACACATAAGAACGTACTGGCGAGCCTGCGCCCCATCGAACAAGAGATGCAGCGTTATCTGTGCTACGAGTGGCTGGTCCACCCGCTTCGCATTCTTCATGCCCTGCCGTTAAGCCACGTCTTCGGACAGTTCATGGGGCTCTGGATTCCGGCTCTCCTGCGGGCCGAAGTGCACTTTGAAAGCCGAATAGTCGCGAGCGAGATCGTGAGCCGAATCAAGCGTGAGCGAATTTCCGTACTCGCAACTGTGCCGCGGGTGTTAGACCTTGCGCAAAAACACTTGTTCGAGGCGCTCCCGAGCCTGCGCGAGCGAATCGGGCGCGATGAAAAGTTGTCGCCCTGGAAGCGATGGTGGCGGTTTCGAGATGTTCACCGGCTGTTTGGGTGGAAGTTTTGGGCGTTCATTTCGGGTGGCGCGTCCTTGCCTGCGGCAACCGAACAGTTCTGGAATGGGCTGGGCTTTGTCGTTGTGCAGGGCTACGGCATGACGGAAACAACGGCGCTAGTGAGTTTGAATCATCCCTTCCATCGCGCGGAAGGGAGTGTCGGAAAGATTCTGCCCGGGCGCGAAGTGCGGCTGAGCGAAGACGGTGAAGTGCTTGTTCGCGGAGACACAATCTCGAATGCAACTTGGCAAGGCGGCCGATTGCAGCGGCAAAGGTCCGAATGGCTGGCGACAGGAGATCTCGCGGAATTCGATAGCGAAGGGAATCTGCGCTTTCGGGGACGCAAGAAGGACGTGATTGTCAGTGCGGCGGGGTTGAACATCTATCCAGAAGATCTGGAAGCAGCGCTCAATAAGCAGGCGCACGTCAAAACATCCGCCGTTATCGAAGTAAACACGCCCGCGGGCGCGGAACCAATGGCGGTGCTCGTCATGAACGAGCCAGGCGACGCGGCCGAAGCAGTCGCCGCCGCCAATCGGGAGTTAGCCGGCTTTCAACAGATGCAGCGCTGGATCGTCTGGCCGGAACCGGATCTTCCACGTACTTCCACTGGAAAAACGCTGAAACGCGAGTTAAGCCGGCGAATCGCGTGCGGAGAGATGGCCTCGGCGAACAACGGCGATGTCTCCGCCGAGCTGAATCTGGACTCCCTTGGCCGCGTCCAACTGCAGGCTCAACTCGAGCAACAGTACGGCGTTCAATTGGACGATGCGGCAGTGCAGAACGTAAAGACCGAAGACGATATTCGGCGTTTGATTGCGCACCGCCAGACTGCAGCTATCTCTCGCAGCAGGCGCCGCAGCACATTTATTGGCATTGGCCGTGGAACCCGTTCCAGCAGGCGATTCGCGCGGTGTTCCAGGAATGCATTGCCCGGCCAATCTTATGGCTGCTCGCGAAGCCGAAGATTGTGAGCGCAATTCGCGCGTGGCCACATGCGCCGGTACTCATCGTTGCCAATCACATTAGCTCGTACGATGCCGCATTTGTTTTGGAGGCGCTGCCCGCGAGGATGCGCAGACGAGTCGCAATCGCAATGTCGGGCGAGATGCTGCTGGACTATCGCCGGGGAAGAAATCAGGGCCATTGGTTCCTCAATCTCGTCGCGCCGATTGCCTATTTTCTTATGACCGCTCTGTATAACGTCTTCCCATTGCCCCAGCACAGCGGTTTCCGGCGCAGTTTCCAGCACGCCGGAGAGGCGATGGATCGCGGCTATAGCGTCTTGGTTTTTCCCGAAGGCAGACGCTCCGAAAACGGCAAGCCGCAGCCTTTTAAGTCGGGAGCGGGGTTGCTATGGAAGGAACTTGGTTGTCCGGCGCTTCCCGTGCGCATCGAAGGCTTGGGAGAAATCAAGGCGGGAGGCGGGCGATGGTTCCGCACGGGCACAATCGCCGTTTACGTCGGTGACGCGATTCCGCTCAATCCCGAGAAATCTCCTGAGGATTTAACTCGGATTCTGCGAGACGCCGTCTTCGGCGTGAACTGAGTCAAACGCCGGCCGGCAAAGGGGTAATTCCAACATCGACTGCGTCAGCCTGTGGCCAGAACGTCAAAGATACGGCCAAGCACAAACCCCAACTGTTCTTCCGATAATGTTTCCGGATCGTAAGATTGTTGCAGCACTAGCCCGCTAAGAACCGATTCGAGCGCAACGCGGATCGCCTCATCCTTCTTGAGGTGTGGCGGCCTTGGGAAACAGCGCATCTACCTGGCTTTTCACAGCGGCGCGGATCTCGCGATGCGCACGGGCCAAGCCGGGTACGCAGCCGCGGGTGACGAACAGCGAACAGCTTGAACTCCAGTAGCAGCATCCACCACTCCCGGTCGGACGCGCGCTCCAAATAATATTTGCGGAAAGCGGCAATCTTGTCGCCGGTTGGATTCGGTTTGCAAACGTTTAAAAGGCGGCTGACGTGCTCGGATACTTGCTGTTCCAGCAGTGCAAGGAACAGGCTCTCTTTGGTATCGAAGTTGGCGTAAAAAGCACCGCGCGTGTGGCCTGCGTGCGATGCGATGTCTTCGATACGCGCAGCTTCGAAACCGTCACGGGCAAAGATGCGGCGGGCTGAAGCAAGCAGCTTGCGCCGCGTTGCCTCCGACCTCTGCTGATGTTTATTCGGAAGCGGCGCGGAAGACATGTGCCCGATTCGATTATATACACTCGTGTATGCATTATGATACATGTATGAATGTATGAGATTAGCCAGATGCAGCACGAAGCATGCGCTCTGGAACAATTGGGTTCTCGTTGCTATTTGCATTCTTGGCTTCCGCAACTGCGCGGGGTCAGCTCACGCCGGCGGGCGGTTCAGGGGGCGCCAGCCGGGCAACTCCTTTGCCGATATCCGGGCGGACAAACCAGACCGGCGCGCCGGCGCGCAACAATCGGCAAGCCCCGGCTCCGGTGTGGATACAGTCAACAGTTCCGTGCAGGTGTCGGGCGATTTGTCGGGCAGCGTGCCCTACGGCGAGCGTGCCAAACGGCGCCATTTCTCTGTCGATTGCCGACGCTGTACAGCGCGGATTAGCAGGCGAACCTGGGGCCGATATCCGCTAACAATGCGGTCTGGCCTTAGCAAGCGCGCAGCGCAGGCAGGCCCGCAGCGCTCTTCTGCCGAATATCGCCGCGAATGCCAGCGAGACGGTCACGCAGATAGATCTTGCCGCTTACGGGTTCCAAATTAAATTGCCGTCCAACCTGGGGTTCTCAATCCCTACCAGTTGTAGGACCCTACTCGTATTCGCAAGCACAGGCCACCCTAAATCAGTCCCTTTTCGACCTGGTATCGCGGCGCAATTGGCGGGCGAGCAAAGAGACCGAGCGCGCATCGATACTTTCAGCCGGCGACGCCAGAGAGAACGTCGTACTTGCCGTCGCCGGAACCTATCTCCAGACAGTTGCCGATACTGCGCGCGTGCTATCTCAGCAGGCGCAGGTTGACAATGCCCAGGCTGTGTACAATCAAGCTGTCGTGCGGAAACAGGCCGGGACTAACGCGCGCATCGATGTATTGCGAAGCCTTGTCGAATTGCAAACTCAACAACAACGTTTAAGTTCGTTCCAGGCGGATTTGCGGAAGCAGAAGATTACATTGGCAAGGCTCATCGGCTTGCCGTTGGATCGCGAACTAGTCCTTACCGATCCACTGACGCCAGGCGATTCGCCGTTGCCGCAAACATCGGCCGAGTTAGACGTCGCGGCGGCGCGTCGAGCGGATTTGCGGGCGGCCGAAGCGCAAGTGCGTGCAGCGGAGTTGGTGTTGTCGGCAGCTCACGCGCAACGTCTGCCGTCCGCTTCTCTCGGCGGCGACTACGGCGTAATTGGCCCGAATCCGGCTTCTATGCACGGTGTTTTCGCATTTACCGCGTCCGTCAATGTGCCGCTATGGGATGGGGGAAGAACCCGAGGCGACATCCAACAAGCGGAAACAACCGTGAGGCAAAGGCGGGCCGAACTGGCAGATGAGCGGGGCAGAGTAGAGCAGGAAGTTCGCACCGCTTTGATTGAGCTTGAGACTGCGATGGGGCAGGTGCGCTTAGCCGCAAGTAACCGCGATTACGCGAAAGAGACACTGAATGAGGCGCGTGACCGCTTCGGCGCCGGCGTGGCGACCACGGTCGAAGTGGTGCAAGCGCAAGAGCAAGTCGCCGGTGCAGAGGCCGACTATATCGCCAGCCTGTTCTCATACAATCTGGCGAAGCTAAGCCTGGCAAGGGCAACCGGTGAAGCCGAAGCCGATCTGCCGAATCTTTTCAACGGGAGCCGTCCGTGAGTGCACAGCAAGTAGAACCAACCGAAAAGCAATCGGCCGGGCCGCCGCAGCCCGCTCAAACACAACCGAGTCAGCCTGCTGCCAAGCCGCCGGCCACGCGCGGGCGTCGGCGCGCATTTACAATTTTCGCCATCCTGCTGCTGATCGTCGGCGTCGGCGGCCTTCTGTATTGGCTTCACGCGCGCGACTTCGAATCCACCGACGACGCCGAAGTCGAAGCGCACTTAATTCCTGTCACGTCGCGTATTGATGGCAGCATTACGCATGTCTATGTGGATAACAACCAGGCGGTTCAGGCTGGCCAGGCTCTAATTGATCTTGACCCGCGCGATTTCCAAGTTTCTCTTGATCAAGCAAAGGCGCAGCTTGCGCAAGCACGTAGCCAAGTAGTGGCGCAGCAGCCGAATGTTCCGATCACACAGGTTGAGAACACCACCAACATCTTGAGTGCTGAAGCAGACGTGGCGAACGCTCAGGCAGCGTTCATAGCGGCGCAGCGCGACCGGGAGTCTTCCGCCGCGCATTTGGCCGAAGCGCAAGCAAACGAGGCGAAAACGCAGGCAGATCTCGCCAGATACAAATTGCTGATCGCAAAAGAGGAGGTATCCGAACAGGAATACGATCAGATCGTCGCCGCAGCAAAGGCTCAGCAGGCAACGGTTGCCGGAGCACAAGCGGCGCATTGCAATCATCGGCGCAGGTTGTGGATCAGCGCCGCGCACAACTGGCTGAAGTCCAGAGTCGATTGGGGCAATACCGGCGCAATGCTCCGGCGCAGGTGGCAATACGGCGCGCCACGGTGCAGTCGAATGAAGCCAGCGCTCAATTTGCCCAGGCACAGGTGGAACAAGCGCAACTGAAGCTTAGCTATGTCAAGATCGCCGCTCCGGTCCCCGGCATCGTTATCAAGCGCTCAGCCGAATTAGGCGCTCACATCGCAGCCGGGCAGGAGCTGATGGAGATTGCGCAAATCGGCGATCTTTGGGTCACTGCTAACTACAAAGAGACGCAATTGAGGAGCATCCACCCCGGGCAGGCCGCCACTATTCACGTAGACGCGCTGAAGCAGGACTTCGATGGTTACGTACAGGACATCGGGGGCTCAACGGGAGCGATGGCCAGTGTTTTGCCGCCCGAGAATGCTACGGGAAATTACGTGAAAGTTGTGCAGCGCATCCCCGTACGCATTCGCTTCAAGAAAAACCAGAAGGGAATGGATCGCTTGCGCCCGGGCATGTCGGTGGAGCCGGACGTTCGCGTAAGAAATTAGCGTGCCCGCGCCGCTTAGCCACGCTAATTGGAAGCCCAAGCACAATCCTTGGATCGTCGCGTTAACGGTGACGCTGGCTACGTTCATGGAGGTGCTTGATTCTTCCATCGCCAACGTTTCCCTGCCCCACATTGCCGGCTCGCTCGGAGCCACGTACGAAGAGTCCACATGGGTGCTCACCAGCTACCTGGTATCGAGTGCGATTGTCTTGCCCGTATCGGGCTGGCTGTCGACGGTGTTCGGCCGCAAGCGCTTCTATATGACGTGCGTGGCGCTTTTCACGCTCTGCTCCTTGCTTTGCGGACTTGCTACCAGTCTCCCGATGCTGATCGTCGCCCGCGTGCTTCAGGGATGCGGCGGCGGTGGATTGCAGCCTTCCGAACAGGCCATTCTAGCGGACACGTTTTCAGTGGAGAAACGCGGAATGGCGTTCTCGATGTATGGCATGGCCGTCGTCGTCGCTCCGGCCATCGGTCCCACTCTCGGCGGATGGATTACAGATAATTTCAGTTGGCACTGGATCTTCTTCATCAACTTGCCGGTGGGGCTGCTCTCGCTCTTTCTCACTCAACGTTTAGTGGAAGATCCGCCGTGGCTGGCGGAGGAGAGGAGATCGGGCATCAAGATCGACTACATAGGCTTAGCGCTGATCGTGATCGGGGTGGCTTGTTTTCAGATGGTGCTGGATAAGGGGCAAGAGTCGGATTGGTTCGGTTCACCGCTGATCCTGACGATGTTCAGCATCGGCATCCCTGTTCTGGTGGCGTTCTTTCTTTGGGAGTGGTACCACGAAGATCCCATCGTGGACGTACGACTATTGAAAAATCGCAACTTCGGGACGGCGGTGTTTTTTTCATTTGTTCTGGGCATTGTCTTGTTCGGCTCGACAGTACTGATTCCAGAGTTTCTGCAGACGAGCTTGGGTTATACGGCGGAACGCGCCGGCATGGCGCTATCCCCGGGTGGCTTCGCGCTCATGTTCATGATGCCGATCGCCGGGAGATTAACTCAATCGAAGATCGATCCACGCGTGCTCGTCGCCTGCGGATTTCTAGGTATGGGCGTGACGCTCCACATGATGACGAACATCTATCCGGGAATGGACTTCAAAACCATCGTGCTGCTCCGTATTATTCAGGTGCTGCCATTGCCTCTGATCTTTGTGCCCATCAGCACGTTGAATTATGTCGGCGTGCCTCGCGAAAAGAGCAATCAGGTCTCCGGGCTCTCTAATTTCGCCCGGAATTTAGGCGGGAGCATCGGAACGTCTATGCTGAGCACATTTATCGCCCGTCAGAACCAAACGCATCAAAATGCGTTTGCGAGATACACAAGCTTGAGCAATAGGAACTTTCAGGGCTTCCTGAACGGACTGAAATCTCTATTCGTGTCACAAGGCTATGATGCCGCGACCGCCCTCAAGAAGGCTATGACGATGGCGTATCAGACTGTGCAGGCGCAAGCAAGCGCACTCAGTTTCAAGAACAGCTTCTGGGTTATGTCGGTGATCGTGCTGTGCCTGACACCGTTGCCGTTCGTCATGCGTCGGCCTCGGCCGGGTGAGGCGAGAGGTGCTGCTGCGCACTGATCCTCTAACACCATCGGCGCTACTATCTGGAAGGTGACCAACTAGGCATGTCGAGTAATCATCGGAATCCGCATATCCTGCTGGTAGACGACAACCCGGTCGACCTCCAAATTTTTTCACACGCGTTTTCCGTTTGTCCAATCCCGCACAAGCTGGATGTGGCAAAGGACCGCGAGAGCGCAATGAAGTTTCTGAGCCTCCAATTGGAGTTGGCGCCGGCGGCTCTGCCCCGGCTAATCCTGATGGATCTGAATCTGCCGCGAGTAGGCGGACTCGAGCTTTTGCGCGAGATCAAGGCCAGCGATCCGATCCGGCGGATACCGGTCATCGTGATGAGTTCTTCACGATTCGAACGGGACGTGAATAGCGCCTACGATGCGGGCGCGAGTCTTTATGTCCAAAAGCCGAGTGAACTTCAAGGAGTCGAAGAACTGGCGCACACCATTGCCAGCGTCTGGTTTAGGTTGGGGCTTGCGCCGATTTTTGACGGGCTTGGAACGCAGCCGTTACGTGTCGATCCATGACCGCATCGAGTGGTCCTCGCTTTTGAAGGATCGGCTGCGCGGCTGAGACATTTTGCGCGTCCCCACACGACACGCACGTTACATCTTGAAGTCGTGTTTCGTCATAACGGGAAGTCTACCCATCTCTGAACCGAAGAATGAAAAAACGAACAATCCCTTTCGCAACGAGCGCAATTCTATTTGCGTTCATTCTGCAAATACCTGCTTTTGGGCAACAAACCTACAATTCAGCGCTATGGTCCGGCATGAAATATCGGATGATCGGGCCGGAAAGGGGTGGCCGAGTGACGGCGGTGACTGGGGTTCCGTCCCAGCCGCTGACCTTCTACATGGGGTCGACGGGAGGTGGTGTCTGGAAGACCACCGATGCGGGTCATAACTGGACAAACGTTTCCGACGGCTATTTCGCTGTGGCATCCATGGGCGCGCTCGACGTATCGCTGTCGAATCCGGACATTATTTACGCGGGGACCGGCTCGTCGAAAATTCGCAGCAATGTTTCGATCGGGCGAGGTATTTACAAATCGACAGATGCGGGTAAGACATGGTCGTTTGCAGGTCTTCGCGACGTGGGGCAGATTGCAACCGTGCGCATCCATCCCACGAATCCGGACATCGTGTACGTGGCCTCAATTGGGAACCCGTTCGTCCCCAGTCCTGAGCGCGGTGTATTTAAGAGCGTTGACGGTGGAAAGACATGGAAAAAAGTGCTGTACCTAAGCGATGAACTCGGGGCGGCCGATCTGGAGTTGCAGCCCGGCGACCCCAACGTCCTTTTCGCCTGTATGTGGCACGGCCGGCGAAAACCTTGGACCATCGTCAGCGGATCGAAAGATGGCGGTATCTATAAGAGCACGGATGCCGGTGAGCATTGGAGCAAACTCGGCGGCGGCTTGCCTGGCGGCCTTTTCGGGCGCAGCAACGTGGCGATTTCGGCTGCGCAGCCGAATCGCATTTACGCCCTGATTGAGGCTAAGCCCGGCGCGGGGCTGTACCGATCGGAAGACGGCGGCGCGACTTGGGTGCTAATCAATAGCGCAGGTAACCTGATTACTCGTCCGTTCTATTACACGACATTGGGTGTAGACCCGATTCACCCGGATGTCGTTTGGGTTGGCGACGAAGGTTGGTACAAGAGCACCGATGGCGGTAAAAGTTTCCACAGCAGCCCCGTGCCGCATGGCGACAACCACGACGTCTGGATCAATCCCATGAACTCCAATTACATGATCCAGGCCAATGACGGTGGCGCGAATGTATCTCTCGATGGCGGACGCACGTGGAGCACGCAGACGAACCAGCCAACGGCGGAAATTTACCAGGTCGCGGTCGATAACCAGTTTCCGTATCTTGTGTATGGGGCGCAGCAGGACAACACTACCGTGATTGCGACAAGCCGGCCGTTGTCCGACGGGCAGGAGTTCCGAATCGGCCCAGGATGTGAGACCGGTCCGATTATTCCGGACAACACCGATCCGCAGATTGTATATGGCGGCTGCAAGGGACAGTTCAGCGTTCAGCACATGAACACCAACGATGAACAACAGTATTGGGTGGGCGCCGAGTCGCTGTATGGAAACGGCGGCGGGACATTAATCTACCGATTCCAGCGCGTGGCGCCCATGGAAGTCTCGCCGAATGAGCCGCACACGGCCTATTACGGTTCGCAGTACCTGCATCGCACACGCGATTTCGGAGTAACTTGGGAGAAAATTAGCCCAGACCTGACTGCGAATCCACCCGAGGGTCAAGGCCCTAGCGGCGAGCCGATAACGCGCGATGCAACCGGCGAAGAAGTATATAGCACGTTATACGCGATCCGCGAATCGCCAATCCAGAAAGGATTGATCTGGACGGGCTCGAATGATGGATTGGTTTACGTCACTCGCGATGACGGGAAGACCTGGAGCAATGTCACACCGAAGGATCTAGCTCCAGGGGGCCGCGTTCAGAATATCGATGCCAGCCCCCACCAGCCAGGGACAGCTTATGTCGCGATGTACCGCTATCTCTTGGGAGACTTTGCGCCTTACATCTACCGCACCGACGACTTCGGAAAGAGTTGGACACGGCTGACCGACGGCAGGAACGGAATCGCTAATGACGAGCCTACCCGAGTTGTGCGCGAAGATCCGGATCGCCCCGGGCTTCTGTATGCGGGTACCGAGTTCGGTATGTACGTGTCTTTCGATAACGGCGCGAAATGGCAATCTTTCCAACTGAACTTGCCGGTCACGCCGGTAACGGACATCAAAATCGCACATGGCGATTTGGTGCTCTCAACACAGGGACGCTCATTCTGGATACTCGATGACCTCACGCCCTTGCATCAGATGAGCGAAAAAGTGGCATCCGGCGAAGCATATCTATATCAGCCACGTCAGGCGATTCGCATGCCTGCCCGCGGAGGCATCCCAGGTTTGGGCCGCAATGGCCCGAGCCCCCAATACCCGCAGGTGGGTGCCTTCATAGATTACTTTCTGGCCAAGGCTCCCGACGCCGAAGTCCAATTGGAAATTCTCGACGGCGCCGGCCATACTGTGCGCAAATTTTCGAGTGCTGAGACTGCAACAAACGGGCGGCGTAATAGCCGCGCCATCGAAACTGAGCAGCCCGCAGACGATGAGGAAGGTGGATATCGCTTTCGAGGCGCACCCGTGCGGTTGGACAACAGCCCCGGAATGCATCGATTCGTTTGGGATCTGCGCTATCCCGGCCCATGGCAGAGTGACACGCGGCCTGAAGGGCCAAACGGACCCGTGGCCGTTCCAGGCAAGTATTCAGTCAAATTGACGATTGGCTCCTGGACATCCACCCAACCGCTTGTCATTATCGAAGATCCGCGTATAAGTCAAACGGGAGTAACTACGGCCGACTTACAGCAGCAATTCGAGCACAATATGCGAGTTCGTGACTTAGTCAGTCAGGTGAACAAGGATGTAGCCAAGGTGCGCGCTGCCCAGGCACGCGCGAAATCGGACAACGCGGGTGTAAGTTCCGCGCAACTAGCGAGTCTGAACGACATCGCCGCTCGCTTGATTACGCCGCCAATACGATATAGCCAACCCGAGTTGCAAGCCCACATCACCTACGTCTATGGCATGACGAATATGGCCGATCAGAAGGTGGGCCACGACGCGATCGAGCGATATGAGACGTTGAGAAAGCAGCTTGCGGCAATAGAGGCGGAACTCGACAAGGTAGCACCGGCTCTGCAATAGAGGCAGGACGGCAGTCCGCATCGTCAATGCGAGCCGGCAACCTCGCGCAGGGTGTTGTAGATCCAGGTCTTCCCCTGTTCCAGTGACTCAACAGATACGCGCTCGTCGTTGCCGTGCATGCGGCTTAGATCGTCGTTCGTGATCGGATATGGATACACTCCGTAAACTGGGACACCTCGGCTTCTCCAAGCAATCGCATCCGTACCGGCCTGGAAAAGATATGGCGTAACAGGTGCGTTCCAAAGCGCCGTGGCGTTTGCGGCCAGAGACCTGTAGAGCAATGTCTCGGTGGAGGACTCCTGCGTTGCACCAACGCGTGCCTGGCGACGCGCAAGCTCGGCCGTCTGCGCTGTCCTGGCAGGAGGAGGAGCGACATCTATGCTCGGGTCGCTGATGACGTTCTTGATCTCGGCGATCATGTCGTCGGCCCTCGTTCCCGGGATGAGTCGAAGGTTAATAGTCGCTTCAGCGGAGCCTGGTATCACGTTGCCGCGAAAACCAGCGTTCAGGCGAACAGGCGCGATGGTATTGCGCATTATGGCGTGCAACAAAGGATCTTCACCTATGTGTTTCGCTGCCTCGCCGGCTACGGAGGGATTGTTACTGTTAACCAGTTCGGCGAAGTATGTTGACATGGGCGGCTCGCTGGTTTGCCCCAGAATCGAGAAGAAGCGTTTTGTGCTGGGCGTAAGTTGCGGCTTAGTGTCGTAGCGCGACAATTTAGCAAGCGCATTGGCCAGAGCATAGATGGCGCTGTCCGGCCGAGGCATGGAAGAATGCGTCGAAGTTCCATGCGCGGTAAGAATTAAGGTAAGGCTCGACTTGTCCGCGGTAGAGATGCTTACGTATCGAACTTTGCCGTTCGGACGCTCCATGATCCAGCCGCCTTCGTTGAGCGCAAATTCACAGTCCATCTTGTCCCAGTTCTTCTCCGCTAACCAGGACGTGTTATACGGCGCGCTTTCCTCGTCCGCTTCGACAAGCAGGATGACGTCCCGCGCAAGGGGCACTTTGTTTTTCGCCAGTTCCATGACCGCTTCGCCAAAGACCGCGATGCCGCCCTTAAAGTCGATGGCGCCCCGACCGTAGATGTAACCGTCTTTCTCAATGGCCGCGAACGGGTCGACGGTCCACTTATCGCGCTCAACACCGACGGTATCTCCGTGTGCGGCCAGCAGGACTGGCTTAGCACTCCCGTTCCCCTTGAGCCGGGCAATGAAGTGCGATTTGCCCGGCTGAGGCGTCGGGATAATCTCGATCTCAAAGCCGAGGGGACGCAACTTGGCGGCAAGCAGTTCGTCGAGCTTGCCTTCGTTCCCGGGCGGATTGCTGGTATCGATGCGGATAATCTCTTTCAGCAGCTCCGCCGTTGAATTTTGAGCAACCACCGGCAGCGTGGACGCGCACAAAATCATGAACGCGCGAGCGAGGTGATCAGCCATGAAGTCGAGTCAGCGTAGAGGGTTTTTCGGAAGGCTGATCATATTGGCGAAGATGCGATATGCGCCGGGCACGCCTTCGGGAAGTTCGCGGTAGAACGCGTACGCGTTGTAGATGTAGATACCCTTGCCGTACTTCGCATAGAGCAGGCCGCCCTTCTGCGGTTCCTGACCTTCATCGTGCGTTTCGAGAAGAGCCTGATAGTGCGGGTCCCAACTCTTCATCCACTTGGAACCACGCTCTTCCACCCAGGCTCCGAAATCCGCTTCGGTGATTTTGTTGGGCCAATTGAACACCGGATTGGACGCATCCAGGATGCTCACTTTGGACGCTTCGTCAGTAACCTCTTCGGGGTTCGAAGTCATGGAGTACGGATAAGGTCCGAAGTTTCGATCGAACTCGGGAGTGTTGTATTCGACAATAAGCACGCCGCCATTCTTAACGTAATCGAGGATGCGGCTGTTGTATGTGCGAAGGTCGTCGCGCGCCGCGTAAGTGCGGACGCCCAGAAGGATTGCATCGTACTTGCTGAGATCACCGGTCGAAATGTCGGCTGGTCCCAGGAAGGACACGTGAACGCCGAGATGCTCGAGTGAAGACGGCACATCGTCACCGCTGCCCATGACGTAAGCGACTTTGAGATTCGGAGCCACCTTCACGTCGACGCCGGAAAGCCTGTAAGTGGCGCGTCGATACAGAAAATACGGCCGCAGACCGGGGTAGCCAGTGACGTCGTAGCCTTCCGAATAGCCGCGGCCATTGTATTCGGCTTGCGCGGTGATGCGATATGGCTTTTGCGACAACTTGACCGGAGAGACCTGGAAGGTTAGGGACTCGTCCTGGCCGTCGGCGGAGGTGGCGAAATCGGCAGACGCAGGCTGCGATTTCCATCCCTGCGGCAACTCCAGTTTGATGGTCCCCTTTGCGGGTCCCTTTACGTTGCTGTGGACAACGGCACTGACGGGGAATGAGGTCTCTTTCAGAGGCACAATACCGGCATTGGGAGCGATAGCTACGCTGATTGCAGGCGCGACAACGAGCGGTTGAAGAACGGTTCCTTCACCCGTAACCCGCTGCACGGTTTGAACGTACTGGCCGATGCGGATAGGCACGCCTTCGTATTCGAAGTCGGCCCAGGCGGCCAGCGGGTAGGGCGGCAGAGGCAGATTCAAGAAACGTTCATCGGAAACGTCGTAGTAGGACTGCTCTATGTCAGGACGCGAGAAGTAAGGGCGAGTGAACTCGGCGTTTTCGGGCACGGCAACGTTAAAGCGGAGATCGTACGCTTTGTCATCCGCAAGTGAATTGGGCGCAGCGCGATTCCCGGCTTCTTCGGACTGCCACTTCGCCTTCTGCTCATAAGACTCCACACTGACGCGGCGAAGTTGAACGGGCGTCTTGCTTTGATTCACAACATGTACGTTCACGCCAAACTTCTGGCCGGGAATGGCGGTGCGGAAGCTTTCCGACGGACCCATGAACATGGCCATCAGCGGGTTGGGCTCGGTCGCGGGAGCGATGGTGCTGGAAACGGCGAGGCTGAGCGATTCGGCCAAGGCATTGTTGAACTGAGCGCGCTTGATTTCGAGTTCGTGATGAACGTTGTACTTGCCGTCGTCCGACAAGTTGCTTCGATCAAGCGCCGAGAGCAGAGAGTCGGTTTCCTTCAGGCCGGCTGCGAGAGCGGGCGCGCATTCTTCCGGGTGGACTGCGGAGAACTTTGACATGGCGTCTTCGACCGCGCCATTGATCTTGCGTAATCCAGCCGCGAGGAAGTCTGTGTTACCGTTACCAGCGAGCGAGGCGATCCCCGAGAGCGTGGTATCGATGCCATCGAAGAAGCTCTCTTCTTTATCACTGGACGAAACGTTCGAAGTGACGCGATGGTAGCGGCTGGGCGATGGTCCCGGTTGCGGAATAGAACTTCCGCCGTTCTGGGATTTTTGATACCCAAGCCCTTCGCGAGAGATCTGCACATAGGACGCTCCCAGAACAGGGTCGTAGGTTCCTTCGGGGATCTCTACATTTACTGAGAGGTTACTACCACCGCCGCGGCGGCTGAACGGAGCACGCTCGTAGTCCTTTAGCGGACTCCAGGGGCGCAGACCGGCCTGGATCTGATCGGGGAAGATATTCGGATCGCCGGCTGCTTTAAAGACTTCTTTGGCCATGGCGCCCGCCGTCTGGTGATTGCCGTGACCATCGCTTGGGCCACCGACGAAGACGGAAGTCACCACAAGAGGGCGATTCATGCGCACGACCCGGACAACATCGTAAAGAACGCGGTCGTGAGTCCACTTACCGATGGATTCAGCCATGGTTTTGGAGAATCCATAATCCACTACGCGCGTCCAGTACTGGTCTACGCCGTAGTAACGGCCTGCGGACAAAAGTTCCATCGTGCGGACCAAACCAAGCGCGTCGAAGTAGTCCGGCGACATCACGTTTGCGCCGCCTTCGCCGCGGTTCAGCGTCAGAAGCGCAACACGTGCACCAAGGCCGCGAGATTCATACGCGAGCATGCCGCCATCTTCGTCATCGGGATGCGCGGTGACCATTATGAGGCTCGCCCGCGTGTGCAATTTTTTCAGACTTTGCCAGAGCGCCGCTGAGCCGCGATTGATGGAAATCTCATGGGCAATGGGTGTGGGGTAAATGGACGTGGAGTAGGGCGTCTGCGCAAGTGCAACCCCGGCCACGAAAACACCCAGCAAGCGATTCATCGATCCATATCTCCGCGTAGGTCAGAAGTAGAGCTTCAATGCGAACTGAATTTCTCTCGGGTCGGTAACCGTGTCGCCTGTTATTTTGCCGAAAGAAGCGAGCGATGACGGCGAAAAACTGGAGTTCGGATTTGGGAAATTGGCGTGGTTAAACGAATTGAAGAATTCGCTTCGGAACTCTACCTTCATACGTTCTGTTAACAAGAACGATTTGAACAAGCTGAGATCGACGTCTTCGAGGCCCGGCCCGTGGAACCCGCGAGGAGCGCAGGTACCGAACGTGCCGAACGCCGGCAGCGCGAAAGCCGCGGGATTAAGGAAGAAGCCAGGTGCGTTTGCGCCAAACAACAACGAAGGGTTTGTGGTTGCGCCGCTGTACGGATTGCCGATGCAACTGCCGCGACTGGCGTGATTCGATCCGGTATCGCTCTCATCCGGCGCCGTGACGGTGAACGGCAAACCAGTTTCGAGCGTGACGATGCTATTCACCTGCCAGCCTCCCACGAATCTGCTGACAGCGCCGCCGTTATTCAATACCATGCCGCCCTTGCCGATGGGCAGGCTGTAGAGCGCGTTGCCGACAAACCGGTGCGTTTCATCGAATGGCGAATAGCTGCGCTCCAAACTGTAGTTATAGGCGTAAGCCGGAGTAGAGCCGCCAGTGAGATTGTCCACGAAATTCGCGAGGTTCTTACTGAACGTGTAGCTCAAGCCAAAGGAAAGACCGTGCGAGTAACGCTTCTTGAGTGAAACAAGAAGACCGTTGTAATCAGTCGTGCCGTCATTGGTTGCCAATTCGAGGAAGGCGTGGTTGCCGCTTGTGGGGCTGTTGGTGGTGTTGAGGTTCGGGTACGGGAAGGTCACAATTGGGGCGCCGCTGGATGTATAGCCCAGAATGATGCCCTGATTGGCGTTTCGCAGCCGATCCATTTTGCGCCCGAAGTTGCCGACATAATCGATGTCCAACACCATGCTTTGAGAGAACTCGAATTCCGGGCCGAAGCTGGTCTGTTCCACATAGGGAGTTCGCTCATTCGGGTCTTGCGCGCGGATCTGCAGTTTAGGCAGGCTGACCGCTGCGGGAGTGAATTGCGCCGCAGGAAAACCATTGCTCAGGATGAAGGCCGGGGTCGTACTACCGACACTCTGCGAGAGCGACTGGTCGAAGAAGAATGGGGGATTCTCGCCCAGCACGGCCTCCGACCCAATCCGCACATCATGCTGATAGAAGATGCCAAACCCGCCGCGAAGTACAACACGCGAGAGAGGTTGATAGCTGAAGCCAAAACGGGGAGCCCAATCGTTCTTGTCGGGATGGACCAGTGCACGCTGATACCAATCGCCATTCGTCGACGTCACGAAGCCGCCGCCGTTTGCCGACGTGAAATTGGCCAAGGCGTTCTGATGGTTCAAGAGCGGCGACCACAACTCATACCGAACGCCATAATTTATGGTCAGGTTCTTTCGAATGCGCCAACTATCCTGCGCAAAGAAGTTATTGCCCACTTTGTAGTTGTGAACTACCGTAGGCGTAGTAAAGGAAGCCGTGCTGACATCGCCCAACAGGAAATCGGGGACGCCGAGGCCCGTGTTGCCGGTGTAGATGCCGCTCGACGTGATTTGGCCCTGCAGTGACTGAGCATCCAGAAAGTTGTCGCTTTCGTGCCGGAATTCGTACCCGGCTTTGATGCTGTGATCGCCTTTGAGCCAGCTTAGAGTGTCCAGCAGTTGCCATACCTGCGCGATCTGCACTTGAGGACGCCAGGGCGCCGTTCCCAAACGTTGGAGGCCGCTGATGTTAATGGGAGGAAGCCCCGCGTCGAAAGGACCCGCGGGAATTCCGTTTAAGCCGTAAGTGGGAGCGGCAGACGTCCCCAGTTGAACGCCAATCGGATCGCTATGCGCGTTGTCACGGCTGAAGCCGCCACGCAGTTCATTGACAACATAGGGAGAGAGAACATCAGTCCAGGAGAGAGCGACGGATTTGCCGCGAATGTAGTACTGGGTAGCGAAATTACCATTACCGGCGAGAAAGTTGCCGGTCCAGGGCGCGTCTTGACGATTCACGGAGTAGTCGCTGAAGCGCCCAAAGATGCGGTTATTCGCGTTGATCGTGTGATCGACTCGCGCGTCCCAGGAGTATGTATTATTCGGCACCGAATACACGTACTGATAGTTGTTGGCGCCGGTCCAGCTTGCGGGTGTGCCCTCTCTGGCGACCAGGGAGGGAATATTGGGGTTTGGGTAGAGGCTCAGTAATTTGACGCCCGCCGGATCGAGGCAGCTTGTCGCTATGACGTTTCCGGCAATGCAACCGCTTTGACCGGCCACAGGCGAATTCGCCAGAGTCGGTTTCAGCTCAGTGAAGTTGCCGATTTTCATCAGTGGCGTCGGAACGGTGGACGTGATGGTGGTGGCCTTGCGGCTAATCAGACCCTGCGAATCCACGAAGAAAAATGTTTTGTCTTTGATAATCGGGCCACCGAGAGTGCCGCCAAACTGATTCTGGCTGAAATGCCCACGCGGTATTCCGTTTGCGTTATTGAAGAATCGATTCGCGTCCAGATCGTTATTTCGGAGAAACTCCCACAAATCGCCATGAACTTGGTTGGAGCCGCTCTTCAGAGATGCGTTGATGACGGCGCCCGCCGAAGTTCCGAACTCGGCTGAGTAAGTGCGGGTCTGAACACGAAACTCCTGAAGCGCATCGGGCGGCGGCTGCACAGTCTGAACAGAACCTTCCTGCAAATTGGTCGATCCCGAATTGTTATCGACACCGTCGAGAGAAAAGTAATTTTGAGTCTCGAGATTACCGTTGGAGCTGAAACGGTCCGGCGCTGGATTCGCGACGGCGGGATCTTTGTACACCCCCGCCTCGAGAAGAGCCAAGTCTGCGTAACGGCGTCCGTTCAGCGGCAGATCGACAATTTGCTGTGCACGTACGACGCCGCCAAGTTCGGCTGTTTGCGTATCCAGCAAAGGCGCGACGGATTGAACCTCTAACGTTTGCGTGACATTGCCCACCTGCAGAGCGAAATCGCGCGAGATGCGCGCGTCCACGTCGACTTCGATCTTCGAGAACTCTTGCGCGCCGAAGCCGTTGGTAACCGCCTTCAAGGAGTAAGTTCCCGGATGCAGCGAAAGAAACTGGTAATCGCCGTCGCCGTTCGTGGTGGTCGTCTCAGTTTGGTTTGTGGCGGCGTTCGTCAGCGTCACAGTCGCTTTCGGAATCGCCGCGCCGCTAGAATCTCGAACAGTGCCGACAATGGATCCGGTATCGATCTGAGCGAATGCCGCAGTGCAGGCAATGGCGAGAAGCGTTAGAAGTATCCGGATTTTCTCCGACACGGGTGATAGCTTTATGAGCCCAAGTTTTCGATGCACAGCGAGTCCCCTTCCCCAGATAGTGCCACAAACGTTACAAGCTTCTGGTGCCGCATCGTATCATAGCCATGCAATCGTGTGCAAGACTTTCATGACAGCGTTGTGCGCCGCGGTGTTTTGTGCAATAACTGCGGCGTCCCCAAGCGTTCAAACACCCGTTTGCGCGAGTTGCCATCCGCGAGAGACAGCACGCTACTTGGCCTCCGCAATGGGCCGTTCAATCGGAACACCTGAACCAGTTTCTCCCGCGCGAATCATACACGAAGAATCGGGCAGTGTCCTTACGGTGAACTTCGAGAATGGGCGAATGGTGCACCGGCTTGCGGAGCGCGGGTTAACCGCGGGGTATCAGATTGCATACCAGATCGGCAGTGGTGCGCGCGGGCGAACTTACGTGGCGCAAGTGCACGAGTATCTGTTGGAGTCGCCGGCCTCCTGGTACCAGGGACGCGGCTGGGATATTTCTCCGGGTTACGAGATGATGCAGCTCATCGACTTCGATCGCCCGGTGACGGAGACCTGTTTGTTCTGCCACGCCGGGCAGGCGAAGTTCTCCGATGCGGATGGAAGAAGGCTGGCCGGCTCGCCCGTAACGGCGATCGCTTGCGATCGCTGCCATGGATCGAGCGACGCGCATGTTCAGCATCCTTCGGCAAAGAACATTTTGAACCCGGCAAAGCTAAACGGACCGGAGCGCGACAGCATCTGCGAGCAGTGTCACCTCGAAGGTGACACGCGAGTCCTGAATCCAGGCAAAACGCTGAGCGATTATCGCCCGGGACAGCGGCTTGAGGACACATTAGTCACATATCTGTCTCGCAAGCAAGCGCAGAGCCGGCCGGCTGTGAGCCAGGAGGAAGAATTGGCCGAGAGCCAATGCGCGCGGGCCAGCGGAGGAAAGCTTTGGTGCGGGACGTGCCACGACCCGCATGGTGCAGCGGCAGACAGGCAGAAACAGATTCTCGCCGTGTGCACTTCCTGCCACGCAACGCTCTCGAAATCGGCTCATCCAAGCTCGCAAACGGAATGCGTTTCTTGCCACATGCCGCGCAGAAGCACCAGCAATATCGCGCACGTGGCGATTACGGATCACTTTATTCATCGCCCGAACGAAAGTGCCCCACCCGTTTCCGGCGGCGATCGGGTGAGCCCGTGGCGCGCCCCGCCTTCACAATTCCGCGAGCGGGACTTGGCTCTCGCTGAATTGAACATCGGTAACGACAGCCACATGCCTGAGTTGCTAGCCGAAGGCGTGAAGCTATTGCAGACGCTTCCGGAAGCGCAGCAGACAAGCGACGCCGATGTGCTCTCCAGCCTCGAAGCTGCTTACCTCAAAACGAGTGCCCCCGCTAAAGCTGTCGCTCTGAGCCGTTGGGCGGTCGAGACTGTTCCCAACAGCGCGACGTTTGCGATGAACCTCGGGATTGCTCTAAGGCGAGCGGGACAGATAGACGAAGCAGAGCGGCAGTTGTCGCGCGCCATTCAGCTTGATCCTTCGTTGATGCAGGCGTATGCCGAGATGGCGGTGTTGTACGACAGCCAAGGACGCGCAGAGGAAGCGCGGGCAACGATTGACCGGTTTCTGAAATGGACTCCGCAGAGCATTCAGTTCCGGCTCGTGCTTAGCCATTGACCCGAACCGGGCGATTCAGTTTGGATGATTCTCAAATGTCTGCAGGGCGGCTAAGCCGAGTGCAGTCTGTTCGGACATTTTCCGCAGGATTTCGCTTCGCAAGCGCAGTTCATTATGAGCGAGATCTGTAAGGCCGAGTCTCTCGTACAACAACGCCAATCGATAATGATTTTGAGGCAGCGGCTCTAGTCTTACGCAAGCTTCCATCTCGGTACGCGCCTCCTGCAGTTGTCCGTTCCATTCCAAGCCGCGCGCGAGTTCGCAATGTCGAACGGCGGTGTCTGCCGGCGCAGCTTTGAGACGAGCAATCGCTTGTTGTGCCAGTGTCGCGTTGCCGGTTTCGCGGGCTACGCGCAGATTGAGCGCGCTACAAACAATGCTGTTCCACGCGCAAAGCGAGCGCGTAATAAATTCCGATGGCGCGGCGGATGACTGAAGCACAATCTGGGCCAGGCATTCATAAGCCGCCTGCAAGCCGGAGTCGATTTTGATCGCGTCCTCCAGGGAAGTCTCCGCGTCTCGAAATTGACCTTCGGCATAATCGGCAATTCCCAGCAGCGTGCGAATCTTCGCCGATTGCGGGAAAGTGGACTTCGACTTCTCCAGAAGTTCGATGGCCGCCCTGAAGTTCTGATGTTTGATCCACTCAAAAGCGAGATTGAGCGTATACGCTTCCTGGCCGGGAGCGAGCGCCGCGGCAGTTTTGAAGGCCTCGACAGCTTTAGTGTAGTCGCCGCGTTTCTCTTCGATATCGCCAAGGAGTGATTGCGCCGAGGGCACTGCCGCTAATTGCGCTGCGTGATCGGCGGCGTCGTCCAGCAGACCGGCCTGGTATTCCGCCACGGCAGTTGCCAGCAATAGATTCGGGTCGGCTGGAGCAAGATCGAGAGCGGCGCGCATTTCATTCGCTGCGGCAGTGTCTTCGCCGAGGCCGGAATCCACGGCAGCTCGCAGCCGATGATAAGCGATGCGCTGGGGAATAGGCGCAGGCTCGGGGACGCCCTCGAGTAATTTCGCGGCCTCGGAAAAGCGCTTTTCGCGTGCGAGCTTAACAGCTTGCTCCAGGGGTGATTGCGCGAAAAGCATTGCACAAGCAAGAGCGCAAAGCGACAGGAACTTCCGCAAAGCATCCGTATGATAACGTATGCCGTTGGCTACGAACGAGCCACATAAGCTGGATCGGAAACTCGGCATTTTTGGCGCGACTTCAGCCAACATGCTCGATATGATCGGCGTCGGGCCGTTCATCACGATCCCGGTGTTACTCGCAAAAACGAATGGCCCGCAAGCCATTTTGGGCTGGGTTGTAGGCGCGATTGTGGCACTGTGCGACGGTATGGTTTGGGCAGAGTTAGGCGCCGCAATGCCCGGCACGGGCGGACCATATCGATACCTGTCGGAAGCCTACGGGCCAAATGGACTGGGACGGTTGATGAGTTTCCTGTTCATTTGGCAAACAATCTTCCTCGCTCCGCTTTCAATTGGGTCCGGGGCAGTTGGATTCGCGCAATATGCAAGATTCCTTGCGCCCGCGATGTCGTGGTGGCAGGAACGGCTGATCGGCGTCGGCATCTGTCTGTTGATCACTGCCCTGCTCTATCGCGAGATTCGCTCCGTGGGCAGATTGTCGGTGCTGATGTGGGTGGTAGTGCTTGGGACTGCTGCATGGATAGGTACGGCAGGGGTTCTGCATTTCGACGCGCATCGCGCATTCAACTTTCCGCCGGGCGCGTTTACACCTTCAAAGGCATTCTTCTTCGGACTCGGCGGGGCGACATTGATTGCCATGTATGACTACGGCGGCTACAACAACGTTTGCTTCTTTGCCGGCGAGGTGCGCAATCCGGAGCGCGTCGTACCTCGATCGATACTGCTCTCGGTGATTGCGGTGGCGGTGCTCTATCTGACGATGAACATCACTATCATCGGCGTAGTGCCGTGGCAGCAGGCCATCCAGTCGAAATCCATCGTGTCCGATTTTATCCAGCGCATTTACGGTTCCGGCGCAGCGAAAATCGCTACAGTGCTGGTGCTTTGGACGACATTCGCTTCGGTGTTTGCTGTGTTGCTGGGGTACTCGCGGGTGCCTTACGCGGCGGCAGCCGATGGGCGCTTCTTCCGTGTCTTCGCGCGATTGCATCCAACGAAGGATTTCCCAAGCTTCTCGGTGGTTTTCATCGGGATCGCATCTGCAGCAGCATGCTTTCTAAACCTTGATGTGCTGATCAATGCGTTGATTGTGATTCAGATCATGATCCAGTTCATGGCGCAGGTGATCGCTGTCACGTTGATACGAAGAACGCGGCCGGATATTCCTCGCCCCTTCAAGATGCCTCTGTATCCGTTGACCAGCATCATCGCTTTCCTTGGCTGGCTTTACATTCTGGTGGCGAGCGATGTTGCATACATCGTTACGGGTTTCTTACTACTCCTGGGCGGCGCCGGCGCCTACCTCTGGCGTGCGCGAGCCGCACACGACTGGCCGTTTCAACTGGCCCAGACAACAGTTAAATGACGCGGCAGCCGGAAATTGTTGTCGCGGGCGAAGTGTTCGTGGATCTCATCCTGAGCGGCTGTTCCGGATGGCCTGAACCGGGCAAAGAGATATTCGCGAAAGAGTTCCGGCGCGAAATGGGCGGCGGCACGGCAATTACAGCGTGTGGTCTCGCCAAGCTCGGACTGAACGTGGGAATGCTCGCCATGGTTGGCAACGAATGGGGCGATTGGCTGATAAACGGCCTGCGCGCGAAAAATGTGGACACTGCTCTAATGCGAAGGGACGCGTGTCAGGCGACCGCATTCACGGTAATTGCGACGATGCCGCACGAACGTGCTTTCCTCACCTACAATGGAGCGAATTCCGGCGTCGAGGCTTGGCTCTGCGAGGCTGCGGCCGCAAATAAGTTAACGGGTGTGCGGCATGTCCACCTCGCGTACGCGCCATGGCTGGGTAATGCGGAGCAGATTTTCGAGGCACTTCACGCGAATGGATGTACGTTGTCGCTCGATGTCGGGTGGCGGGAGGAGTGGATCGCCGGGCCCGATGCGCTGAAATTGTTGCGGAACGTAGACCTGTTTTTCCCGAATGACATGGAGGCGCGGCATCTGACCGGCGAACGGGAGCCGCAAAACATTTTGGAGGTCTTCGAAGCGGCGGGGGTGCAACGAGTGGCGCTGAAGCTGGGATCTCGCGGGACAGCGCTCCTCTGGGATGGAAGGATCGCCTTTTCTGACGCCCTCAACGTAAACGCGGTCGATACCACAGGCGCCGGTGACTGCTTTGACGCGGGCTTTCTCTGCGGATACCTGAGAGGCGAAACACCTGAGACATGTTTGCGAATGGCGAACATATGCGGTGCGATCTCGACGACTCAATACGGCGGCATAGCGGGATTTCCCAGTCGGGAGAGACTGGCTGAAGAAATGAAGAAAGTATCGATATGCGCAAAGTAGCTGTCATTGGAGGCGGCGGTGTGCGTACGCCGCTCTTGCTGCATGGCCTCGGACAGGCCCAGCGCTTGCTGGATATCGGTGAAGTGGTGCTGTTCGATATCGATGCACAGCGCACGAACACGATTGCAAGATTGGGCCGGCAAGTTCTGCGCGATTTTGATTCTGGATTCGAGATTAGGAAAACCAGTGTCTTCGCGGATGCTATTCAAGGCGCCCACTTTGTTGTGAACAGCTTGCGTGCCGGCGGCATGACGGGCCGTGCTCGCGACGAGCGCATTGCTATCGAACATGGCCTGGCGGGGCAAGAAACGACCGGCCCGGGCGGCGCGGCTATGGCGCTACGCACAATTCCGGTTGTCCTCGCCTACGCGAAACATGTAGAACGCCTCGCCCCGGAAGCCTGGTTCATCAATTTCACCAACCCGGCCGGGCTGATCACGCAAG
The DNA here is from genome assembly GCA_963846045.1 of Terriglobia bacterium. GTDB lineage: Bacteria > Acidobacteriota > Terriglobia > Bryobacterales > Bryobacteraceae > Bog-105. The sequence continues at coordinate 113,038 of CAWJUL010000011.1, forward strand.
CACTGCTGGGCGAAACGGCTGTGCGGGCAATTGGAATCTGCGACACGCCCGTTGAGCTGTTTCATCGCGTAGCTGCAGCAATTGAGCAGCCTTATCAGGACTGCCAATTCGATTACGCCGGCCTGAATCATCTGGGGTGGGTGCGCCGCGTACGGGTTCGTGGTGAGGACGTTACACAGGAGCTTCTGTCGAATGCCGATCTGCTGCGCAAACTGTATTCGTCAGATCTGTTTGATCCGGCTTTGATTCAAACTCTCCGGCTGATTCCGACGGAATATCTGTTCTTCTACTACGGCCAGAGGAAGGCCTATCGCAATCAGATGCGGACCGGCACCAGCCGTGGCGGTGAACTGCAGCGACTCAACGAAGACTTATTCGGCCGATTGAACGCCGCGGAGGAAGACAGCGAAGCGCTCTCAATCTACCGCGATTACTTGATGCGGCGGAATGCTTCCTACATGAAATTAGAAGGCGCGGGCGGATCTGCATTTAGCGGCATTGAAGACGAGCCGGATCCTTTCGATATGGCGACAGGCTATCACCGCATCGCTGTGGATGTAATGAGTGCGCTTGTATCGAATCAACCGCGCGAGATTGTTGTCAATGTGGCAAACCGCGGGGCGATTGAGGATCTTGCGGAGAACGACGTTGTCGAAGTCCCCTGCGACGTGGACCGTCAAGGAGCGCGTCCCAGGAATGTGGGCCGTCTTCCCGATTCTGTGCGGGGTCTGGTTGAGTCTGTGAAGGCGTACGAGCGGACTATGATCGAGGCGGCTCTAAGCAGGTCGAAATCTCTGGCGCAGTTGGCGCTTCTCGAATACCCGATCGTTGGCCAGTGGGATCTGGCGGGTGAAGTACTGCACGCGCTTTGCGAAAGCGATCCGGACGGTTTGGGCTATTTGCAGTGAAATCCCTCCCGGTGCCGCACGGTCCGCTCATAACCCTACTAAATCCTCGATCCTATTCTAGTGAAGGACGCGTCATCATTCTTATATGAACCCAACAACGAAAGACGATAAAGGCGAGCAACGCACAATCGGTAACGGCGGTGAACTCCATCAGCATGCAGGGGGAGACGTACCTCCGCTTACAACGCAACAAGGCGTTCCAGTATCCGATGACCAGAACTCCCTCCGAGTAGGCCCACGCGGTTTAACCGCGCTGGAAGATTTTCACTTCCGTGAAAAAATATTCCACTTCGATCACGAACGCATTCCGGAGCGTGTGGTTCACGCGCGCGGCTATGGCGCACACGGGTTTTTTGAGAACTACGGGTCGTTGGCCGAAATTACCCGGGCCGATGTATTTCAAAGGCCAGGCGAGCAGGTCCCCGTGTTCGTCAGGTTCTCGACGGTCGCCGGAAACAAAGGCTCCGCCGACTTGGCCCGTGACGTACGCGGGTTCGCCGTCAAGCTCTACACCAAAGAAGGCAATTGGGACATCGTCGGCAATAACATCCCTATATTCTTCATCCAGGACGCGATCAAATTCCCCGACCTCGTCCACGCAGTGAAGGAGGAACCCGATCGAGCTTTTCCTCAGGCGCAGACTGCGCACGATAACTTCTGGGATTTCGTGTCGTTAATGCCTGAATCCGTAAACATGTTGATGTGGATCATGTCGGATCGGGCCATACCCAGATCCTTCCGATTCATGGAGGGCTTCGGCGTACATACGTTTCGACTGGTCAATGCCCAGGGAAAGTCGACATTTGTGAAGTTCCACTGGAAGCCGAAGGCAGGCTTACAGTCTGTTGTTTGGGATGAGGCGGTGAAGATCAACGGCGCAGATCCGGACTTTCACCGCAGAGATCTCTGGGATGCAATTCAAGCGGGAGACTTTCCCGAATGGGAGCTTGGCCTCCAGCTCTTCGACGACAAATTCGCCGACTCTTTCCCTTTCGACGTTCTCGATGCGACAAAAATCATTCCCGAGGAAGACGTGCCGATCCGCCGCGTTGGACGCCTTGTATTAAATCGCTGCGTGGACAATTTCTTCTTGGAGACAGAGCAGGTTGCCTTCTGCACCCAGAACATCGTACCCGGCGTGGATTTCACGAATGACCCGCTGTTGCAGGGGCGAAACTTCTCCTATCTCGACACTCAAGTGAAACGTCTCGGAAGTCCGAACTTCACCCATATACCCATCAACGCGCCCCGCTGTCCGATGGCACACTTCCAGCAAGACGGCCATATGGCAATGCAAAACCCGAATGGCCGAGCCAACTATGAACCGAACTCTTGGGGCGGCGCTATGGGCGGACCCAGAGAGTCTCAAGCCGGCTACAGTTCCTACCCCGCTCACGAAGAGGGCGACAAAAGGCGGATTCGCTCGGAGACTTTCGCCGACCACTTCAGCCAGGCGCGTCAGTTCTATATCAGCCAAACTGCCGTCGAGCAGATGCACATCGCGAACTCCTTTGTCTTTGAGCTCAGCAAAGTAGAGAATCCGGCGATTCGCAGCCGCTTAGTCGGCCACCTCGTAAACGTCGATCGCGAACTCGCTCAGAAGGTGAGCGCGGGCCTGGGAATGTCCGAATCGCCCGCGCCCTCAAAAGCTGCTAAACCGCCGATAACGGATCTGAAGCCATCCAAGGCGCTCAGTATCGTCGAAAACGGACCTGCTAGTCTGAAGGGCCGCAAGATCGGCATCTTACTGTCCGACGGTTTCGACCAGAAGCTGTTCTCTGCGCTCAAAGAGATGTCTATGGCGCAAGGGATTACTGTTGAAGTCATAGCGCCAACCGTAGGGGGAGTCAAGTCCAACAGCGGCGAAGTGACGGCGGCGCAGCAAAAGGTCGCGGGCGGTCCCTCCGTTCTTTACGATTTCGTCGCCATCGTTGGATCGGAAGAGGGAGTGGCGAAGCTTGCCAAAGATCCGGCTGCCAAACAGTTTGCGGCGGATTCCATCAATCATTTCAAGTTCGTCGCTTACAATGCGCCGGTTAAGGCTCTGTTCGAGAAAGCCGGACTATTATCCGAACTCGACGGCGGCTGTATCCAACTGAATGACCCCGCTTCAGTCAAAGGCTTTCTGGATCGATGCGGCGCACTGCGCTTCTGGCAGCGCGAAGCGAACATGACGACGGCTTGATGATACGCCCGGCAGAGCCGCGACCCGTAAGGGAGCGGTTATCGCCGGCCTTTTTTCGCAACTTGGTACTACGTTCATTGCTCAACAATTAGCGGAAAGCGCGGCTGGGCGACCTACGAAAGCCTTCGCAATTCGAAGCGCAGTATCGAAGGTGGCCGACAGAGCCTCCAAGTCCGCCGTGAGGATGCTTGGCGAGCCTTGGCGGCAACGGATTTCAATTTCATGCAGTTTTGCCTGCAACTCGGGATGCAACATTCGGGCAGCGCCTCCTTGTAGCCAGTGAGCGTTGCCCCGCGCTTCTTCCCAATGCTCGTCCCGCAGAGCGCGTGTCAGCTTGTCGAAAACCGGTGGTGCCCCGGTAAGGAACGCCTGCATGATTTCGATTCTGAAATCCTTTTCCGCATGGTCGTCGTTCTCCTGCGTAGAATTCTCCTTCAGTGCGTCTCTTGATTCCGGCATGGCTTTGATAAGCTGCACGCATTTCGCCACCAATTCCCACGGGTGATAGGGCTTAGCGATGAAATCGTTCATGCCTGCCTCATAGGCCTTTTCACGGTCCTCTTTGAAAGCACTTGCTGTCAGTGCGATGATGGGCACTCTACTCTCCGGCCCGTGCAACTGCCGGATGATTTTTGTAGCAAAATACCCGTCGATGCCCGGCATGCGGCAGTCCATCAGCACAGCGTCGTAGCGGAAACTCTTCACGGCTTCCAACGCCTGTAACCCGTCTTCGACCTCAGTTACCTGGAATCCGGCTTGTAGCAGACTGGCCCTCGCCACTATTCTGTTTGCGGGGTTGTCCTCCGCCACCAGCACGTGAAAGCGCTCTACCTTCGGAATTGAGAGCTTGGCTTGCCTCCAGCTCTCTTTTGCATAGGGGTCATACCGTGGGGCGGACGCGGCAGACGCGACTTCCTGACATGTAATTGTAAAGTGGAGCTCGCTGCCACGGCCCAGCTCGCTCTCCGCCCAAATCTCCCCGCCCATCAAGCCGACGAGGCGATTGCAAATCGCGAGCCCTAAACCGGTTCCGCCGAACCGCCTGGTAGTCGAGCTGTCGCCTTGTGAGAAAGCGTCAAAGATGGACTGGAGCTGGTCCGGCCGCAGGCCGATTCCCGTATCGCGCACCGTGAAGTGCAGATGCGCGCCCGATGCATCGCGAGACTGGCAGCGAATGTAGAGCTCCACCTCACCATCGGACGTAAACTTCACGGCGTTGCTTAGCAGATTGGTTATTATCTGGTTCAGCCTTATCGGATCCGCCCGCAGAGTAGGCGGAACGCCCGGATGCACTGTGTACAAAAGGCGCAGACCCTTCTGTTGCGCGCGCACCGTCATGGAAGCGATTGTCCCGGCCAGACACTCGCGCAAATCCACGTTTACGAGATCGAGTTGCAGCTTACCCGCCTCGACTTTCGAAAAATCGAGAATCTCGTTGATAACCGTCAACAGAGACTCGGCTGAGTTCCGCACTAGTTCGAGATGCTGTTGCTGGTCAACCTTCGAATCGGTCGTCAACGCAAGCTCGGTCATTCCGAGAATTCCGTTCATCGGAGTACGAATTTCATGACTCATATGCGCCAGAAACTCACTTTTTACAAGACTGGCCTGTTCGGCAGCTCCCTTGGCGCGCAGCAACTCCTCTTCGGCCCGCTTCCGTTCTGCGATCTCCTCAGACAGTTCGGCGGTCCTCTCTTGCACCTTGCGCTCCAGCACTCTCTCGCGCCCGCGAAGTTCGCGCACGTGCGCCAGGTGCGCGCCTACGCATAAGCCGCCCAACGTCACAACGCAAAGAAAGTAAAAGAGAGCCGTTTGGTAGAAGTGTGGCTCCAGCTTCATGTGGAACGAAGCGACCTTCGAACTCCACACGCCTTCGTCGTTGCTCGCCGTCACTTCAAAGCTATAGCGGCCGGGCGCAATATTCGTATAGAAAGCCGCGCGGCGGCGCCCCGCTTGCACCCAATCTCGGTCGAAACCAACTAATCTGTATTTAAACCTCACTCGCTGAGGCGCACGGAAATTCGGTGCCGAGTAGTAGAATTCCAGCCTTCCTGTGCCGGGCGGAACTCGCACGCCTTCCTTCTTCGTCATTTTTCCGTCGATAATAACCGCATCGATTGAGACCGCTTGGGCGGAATTGTGCCCGACTCCGGCTCGTGGGTCCACGACAGTCGCGCCGTGCATGGTGGGGAACCACAAACGGCCGTCGCGGCTCTTCCACCCAGCCGGTTGAAAGTTGCCATTGCACTCGGCGGTGTCCATGCCGTCGGGCTCGCCATAAGCAACGGTCTCTATCCGGTCCACTTTCTTGTCGGCAAAATCGTTCAGTTGCTTTCTGCTTACGCGGAACACTCCCCTGTTGCAACTCATCCACAAGTTGCCCGAGTCGTCTTCCAGAATTCGGAACACCGCGTCGTCCAAAAGCCCGTTGCGGATGGTGTAAGCGGTGAAGCGATTGTCCTTGAAGCGATTCAACCCGCCGCCGTTTGTGCCTATCCATAGGGTCCCCTCGGTGTCCTCGTGGATAGCGATTACGACGTTGTTGGAAAGTCCGTTACGGATGGAATAGTTCTGAAAGCGACCGTCTTGGAACCGGCCCAATCCCCCTCCCGTGCCCACCCACAGGCGATGCGCGTGATCTTCGAAGATCGTGCGCACAATGTTGCTTCCCAGCCCGTTCTCGGTGGTGTAGGTCTTGAAAACTCCATCGGCGAATACGCTCAGCCCCGCGCGGGTGCCGATCCAGAGCCTGTCGTTCGAATCCACCAGAGTTGCCAGCACGCCCTCACTCGGCAGGCCATCGCGAACGCGATATGTCGTGAACCGGCCATCGCTAAATCTACTCAAGCCGTTTCGGGTGCCGAACCACATTTTTCCCGATCTGTCTTCCGCAATCGAAAAAACAAGATTGTCGGCCAGCCCATGTTTGGTAGTGAGCGCTGAGAACCGGCCGCCGCGATAGATGTTTACGCCGCCTCCGTTTGTGCCCATCCACATGGCCCCGTCATGCGCCTCGAAAATGGGCAAAATGACATCGCTCGATAGGCCGTCGCGATGATCGTAGGTGGCGAATAGCGTATGGCTTGACAGGCGAACCAGTCCACCCCCGCCCGTGCCAATCCAGAACGCGTGTTCGCGATCTTCGAAAACGGCCCAAACGTCATTGGAAGGTAAGCCGTCCTTGCGCGTGTAGGCGCTAAAGCGCCCCCCGCCAAATCGGCTCAGCCCGCCGCCGTACGTCGCGATCCATAGTCTGCCGAAGCTGTCCTCGTGAAGAGAGGTGACGAAGTTGCTTGAAAGGCCATCCTTGGTGTTGAAGCACGTGAACGAGCCGCCGGAAAACCTGCACAGCCCGCCGCCGTACGTACCGATCCACAACGAATTCTGGCCCATGTATAGCGACCGGATGTACGGATTCGGCAGTCCGTCGGCAACACTGTAGTTGTGGAAACGCCCGCCCGAAAACCGGCTAAGTCCATTGTGCGTACCCACCCAGATGGCGCCATCGCGGTCTTTCGCAAGTGCGAAGACCTGATTGTCGGGCAGGCCCATAGCGGCGGTGAATGACACTATGTGGCCATCGTGAAAACGGTTGAGGCCGCCGCTGTCGGTGCCGATCCAGATGTCGCCCGAATCGTCTTCAATCATCGCGTTCACGGACGCGCTCGATAATCCTTGCGATATCGAAAATGTCTTGAATTCCCGGTTCCGCAGGCGGGTGACGCCTCCGCCAATTGTCCCAATCCAAAGACTGCCCGCATGATCCTCCATCAGCGTTTGGATCACATTGCTTTCCAGCTCCGGAGTATTGCTCTTGTCGAATACGTAAAACCGGGACCCATCGAACCGCACTAAGCCGAGTTCGGTGCCGATCCACATATAGCCGCTTTTCGATTGCAGCACCGTGGGTACTGTATTTTGCGGCAGGCCATCTTGAGTTCTCCACTGTTCCTGGTGGAACCTCAGGCCGGAGTATCCCGCGCTAGGGCTAGCGCTTATGTTTGCTGCCATAGCAGCGAATGCAATCCAAAAAAACGGATGGATTGCGGGGCCGCCGTTACTGCATCTCACACTTAATCACAAATAATTGCGGACTCACGGAAATACTCCTAGTCTTTAAATGGAGTGTGAGCTTATAATTTATGGAAATCCTGAAAAATAGTCAAGTCTGACAAATTTTACCTGAAATTAAGGAAACAATGCTGTCATTTTCCTGCCCTCGCTTGGCAAGGATGACCTGGAACCTAAAATCCGCGCTCTCTCACGATTTCGTGACTGTGGCGCTTGGAGGTATGAGTACATGAAGAACGTTCTTCCGCAGACGGCGCTAGTCCTCTGTCTTTCCCTCTCCGCGTTCGCGCAAACTGCATACGTTGCTCCCGAACTGCAAAAGGGAGATCCTGCGCAAACCGTGCGAGTGATCGTCCAATACGCGCCCGCACTCCGGGCCGCCCCGCGGCCTGATCTTTCATCTACCGCCAATGGCCGTCGTCGGTACCGTCATTTCGCCCACATACGCGCGGATGTGTATGACATGCCGGCGAGCGGTGTCGCCGAGTTGGCGAAACTTCCCAACGTGGTAGCGGTTGTGCCGGACCGGAAGGTTCACATGCTGCTCGATAACACCGCTGCCGCCGTAAATGCGCAAGCGGCGTGGAATTTAGGCCTCGACGGGACAGGCATTGGTATTGCAATCATCGATAGCGGCGTATCGCCTCACGACGATTTGATGGGTGCAAACGGCAGCCGAATCGTGTTCAGCGACGATTTCGTTGGCGGCGATGGCACCGATCAGTACGGCCACGGTGAGCATGTGGCCGGAATTCTGGCAGGGAACGGCACGGACTCGCTGTGTGCCACTTGCACGCGTAAATTGATAGGCTTAGCTCCCAACGCAAATCTAATCAATCTGCGGGTACTCGATCAGAACGGCGAAGGCAACGATAGCGATGTGATTGCCGCCATTGACGAGGCGATTTCGCTGCAGTCGCAATACAACATCCGAGTGATCAACTTGTCGCTCGGCCGCCTCGTGTACGCAAGTTATCAGTCGGATCCTTTGTGTCAGGCTGCCGAAGATGCCTGGAACGCCGGGATCGTCGTCGTAGCCGCCGCCGGCAATGACGGCCGCGACAATTCGTTCAAAAACAATGGCTACGGCACCATTGCTGCGCCCGGCAACGATCCTTACGTGATCACCGTGGGCGCTATGAAAACGATGGGAACGCCTGACAGATCCGACGACCTGATCGCAAGTTATAGTTCCAAGGGGCCGACGATGGTGGACCATATCGTCAAGCCCGATCTGGTCGCGCCCGGCAACCTGGTCGTTTCGCTCCTCTTGCCCGGCAGCACTCTGCAGACGGCATATCCGCAGAATTCAGTTCCGCTGAGTTATTACCAGGCGAACGCCAATCCGACTGCCATCTCCAACTCTTATTTCACCTTGAGCGGCACCAGCATGGCGGCCCCGGTTGTGAGCGGTGCAGCCGCGCTGTTATTGCAACTCAATCCGTACCTCACACCCGATCAGGTGAAGGCACTGCTCATGCGCACGGCATATAAGCAGTTTCCGCAATCGAGCACGGTGATTGATCCTGTTACCGGCCAGATCTACACCAGCGAGTACGACGTATTCACCGTGGGTGCCGGCTATCTCGACATTCAGGCGGCTCTAGCAAGCACGAACGTGCATATTCGCGGTGCGGCCATGTCGCCCGCCGCCGTCTACATATCGAGTGCCTTCGGAGGCTTTGGATGGGCGCAGATTATCTGTACTCCCTCGACCGTCTGCTCCAGCTACGCTGCGCCGAGCGCCGTGAATACTCTTCAATCGATTTGGGGCGATCAGGCAATCAATGCCGACCAATCCATTTGGGGCGATCAATCGATCTGGGGCGATCAGTCCATCTGGGGTGACCAATCCATTTGGGGTGACCAGTCCATCTGGGGCGACGCCAGTTTCTTCGCAATGATCAGCGGGGAACCATAAACGACCGGATAAACCCAGCCGCGACGCGGTGCGTTGCCGGGCGAATACTTCGGGATGGTCTAGGCCTTAACTGAGCCGGGCGCGTGAGCCACAGGTGGGCTAACCTCAGGGCACCAGGATACCCTCCTGACATTCGCAGCTCAACCAAGCGTACCGCTACGCTCAGATTCCCTCAACTCCTGGTTTCCAAATCACCCACTTTATGTCGCGCACACCCGGAGGAGTCTCGCGACGCAGTATGACTCGTGATATCGTGGCGTCTTGCATTTTAAGCAGTCCCGAGACAAGCAAGGCCTCCCTTTGCAGCGGTTATTTGGAACATTTGCCCTGGTGCTCTTTGGTTTTATCGGCACTGCGCTTTCGCAGACATCTACCGGTGAAATTTCGATCACCGTGCTGGATCCAAGCGGAACGGTCATTCCCAATGCCGACGTAAAAGTAACTGGCTCTCAAACGGGCAATACTCTTCGCTCACTGGTGACCAATGATCGTGGGCTGGCCGCCATCCCGCTGCTCCCTCCGGGCAACTACGACATTTCTGTAGCTGCACACGGTTTTAAGGTTGAAATCTCCCGCGCTGTCTCCGTAGATGCCGGGCAGATCGTCAATCTGCCGGTTCATCTCCAGATCGGAAGCACATCGGAGTCTGTCACCGTCGTGGGGCAAGCTCCGCTAGTGAATGAGGAATCTGGAACGCTTGCCCAAGTAGTCACCCAGCAGCAGATTATACAGTTGCCTCTCAATGGACGAGATTACCTGAACCTTGCCAACTTGACACCTGGCGCAGTTCCCTCAACTGGTAGCCGCGATCAGACGTTTTCCGCATATGGCAACTCCGGCCTGCAAAATGCGTTCTTATTGGACGGCGCACGGAATGAAAACTATATACGCGGGCTGGACACGCGAACCCGAGACATGATCCGGCCACCCCTGGACGCGCTAAGTGAATTCACAGTGCAAACGAGTAACTACTCCGCCCAGTTTGGCGCCGCGGCCGGCGCGGTGGTCAACGCTATTACGAAAAGCGGCACAAACCAAGTTCATGGATCGGCGTACGATTTTGTGCGCAACGATCACTTTGATGCGGTCAACTTCTTCGCGCCCCCCGGACCGAAACCGCTACTCGTTCAAAACCAGTTCGGAGGCTCCCTCGGAGCTCCGATAGTTAAGGACCACGCTTGGCTTTTTGCCGCTTACGAGGGAGTGAACAACCGTAGCGAGCAGACCTCGGTAAGTACAGTCCCTTCCGTGGCACAGAGGAATGGCAATTTCGGATCGACGCCCATTTACAACCCTTTTTCTACTGTCGCGAACCCGAATGGTGCAGGTTATGTTAGAGCGCAATTTCCAAACAACGCTATACCAGCCTCACTCCTGAACCCGATCGGGCAGGCGCTGGTGAATGATTATCCGCTGCCGAACGTACCTGGGTCCTCGACATTGTTTTCCTTCAATGCGCCGCAACTGCAGGACTCCAAGAACGGTGTCATCAGGGGCGACGTGCAACTGACGGCCAAAGACACGATGTACGCCCGTTATTCCGTATATCAGACCGCCATCAATGCGTATGCAGCCCTTCCGTCGCCGGCACAAACGCCCGTCAATCGAACCATCGATACGAAGGGCACGGGTTATGGATATACAAGAACTTTCAGCCCTACACTGGTCAACGAATTCCGATTCTCGTGGACTACATTAGATCTCCATCAGGATGGGACCCTGCCGGAAAATCAAATCATTCCGGGTGCGCTCGCGCCCGGTGTCGACAGCAGCATCCCCACATTCAGCGTATCTGGATACGCTCAGCTTGGCGCTCAACCAAGCTGTTGCGGCAATATTCCATTGACGAAAAGTTCGGGAGTATGGGATTTTTCGGATAACATGAGTAAATCGCTGGGCGCGCACTTACTCAAATTTGGGGCGGAATTCATGCTGATCCGGCCCACCACGCAGGCTGCAAACAATGCGCGCGGCAGCTTTGGCTTTACAGGCGTGTTTACTCAAAACCCGCAAAGCGTGGCTAATACGGGAAATTCGCTTGCGGACTTGTTACTTGGAACTGCTAACTCCGTAACTACAGGGACCCTTGCGCAAGCGATTGAGCGTGGCCGGTACGCCGGCGAGTATTTTCAGGACGAATGGAAAGTTAGCCAGAATCTAACAATAAATTTGGGTGTCCGCTATGAATTATTCTCCCCATACATTGAGATACATAACCGTATGGCGAACTTGATACTCACACCCGGCGATCCGCTCTACGGGCAATATATCCTGGCCGGCGATCCACGAAAGCCCCGGTCCCTGGTATCAGCCGATGAGAACAATTGGGCTCCTCGTGTGGGGTTCGCATACAAAGTTCCAGGTGTAAAGGATTTGGTGGTTCGAAGCGCGTTTGGAATCTTCTATGCTCAGGACCAAGGAAACGGCGTTGTGACCAGAATGACTGATAACCCTCCGTTTTACGGTTATGGCGCGGTTTCCATTACCAGCAACCAACTCTTCCCCTCCACCGGATTCGTCCTTAGCTCAAACGCGAGCCTACCGCAAGTGGCGCCCATCAACCCTGCAAGCTTTGTTTTAAATCCAAGTTCAACCGCTTCGCTGGTAAGTTGGCCCGGCGAGGATACAACTCCCTACGTGGAAGAATGGAACTTCACGATTGAAAAGAGTTTGCCTTGGAATATGGTCTGGCGAACGAGTTATGTGGGGAATACGGGAGTGCATCTTTGGGGCACATATCAAGGTAATCAACCGCTCACAAATGGACCGGGCTCTCCGAACACTCGACGGCCGCTGGCAAGCATCACACATGCACCTGTGACGGTTTACTCTCCCTGGAATATGTCAAGTTATGAAGGCATGTCGAGTGAAATTGAGAAGCGCTACAGCACCGGGGTATCTTTCCTGTCCAGCTTCACCTATGGGCATGCTATCGATTACCAAGATCCGGCACTCGATTTGTGCGATGGCTGCGGTTCTGGCGATACAGTGCAAAACGCCTACAATCGGCGCGCGCAACGCGGCTCCGCCGATAACGATGTGCGCTTGAGATATACCCTGGGTGGGCTTTTCGAGCTGCCATTTGGGCGTGGCAAACAGTTTCTGCAATCGGGTTTGCCGTCGGCGGTTGCCGGCGGATGGCAGTTAACGGCGGTTTATCAGGTGCAGACCGGGCTTCCGTTCACGCCCGCACTTTCTTTCGACAATGCGAACGCCGGCACGGTTTCTTATCCCAACGGCGTCTGCGGCGGAAGCTTGCCGAATCCGAGTATCCACGAATGGTTCAACACCTCGTGTTTTACAACACCGCCGCAATACGTCTTCGGTAACGCTGGACGCAACGTGCTTCGTGGACCGGGCGAAAACAATATCGATCTGAGCGTGCATCGTGATTTCCGGTTGCCTATTGAGCGCACTACAACTCTACAGATTCGGATGGAAGCGTTCAACGCTGTCAATCACCCGCAATTTGCTTTGCCGGGCGCCACTGTGGGCACCTCCACTTTCGGAGTAATAACGGCAACGTCTCTGCCGAACCGCGAAATTCAGCTTGCGGCGCGTCTTGTCTTTTGAGTTAGGAGCTGCGATGAGTTGTTCTCAAATATCCAGGCGTAGCCTGCTGGCCGGCGCGCTCGCATCTACACAAGTTGGATCCGCTGAAATAGATTCCGCGCAGACAAGCGGCGCTCAGAAGCCGAATGTCATAGTTATTCTTTTCGACGACCTGGGTGAACACGATCTCGGCTATCTCGGCGCGAAGGATCTGAAAACTCCCAACATAGACCAGCTCGCGGCCAATGGAACGGTCTGCCGGAACTGGTATTCGAACGCCCCCGTATGCGCCCCGGCAAGATCGGCTTTGATGACCGGCCGCTTTCCGATTCGCGCCGGCGTCGGCCAGAATGGATCGCCTTTACCTGCTTCCGAGCGCACCATGGCCGCTGTCTTGAAAGAGCATGGCTATGCGACTGCACTCACCGGCAAATGGCATTTAGGCAGTACTGCGGATACCGTCCCGAACGCTCACGGATTCGATTACTTCTACGGCTTTCACGAAGGGTGCGTGGACTATTTCTCACAGCGGTTCTACTGGGGAGAACCGAAGCGAGTTAATTTTCACGACCTCTGGCGCAATCGCGACGAGATCTTCGATGACGGGCAATACTTGACCGAGCGTATTGCCGAAGAGGCCACCGCGTTTATCCGCAAGCAGAATGGCAATCCCTTTTTCCTCTATACGGCCTTCAACGCCGTGCATTATCCGATGCACGCGCCGCGCAAGTATGTCGAACGATTTCCAGCCCTCGAGCCCGAGCGCCAGATATATGCGGCCATGCTCGCGGCGGCTGATGACGGCGTCGGTCAAATCATCCGAACGCTCGAGGAAACCGGACAGCGCGACAACACCTTGATCTTTTTGCTGGGTGATAACGGAGCCACCAGGGAGCGCCGCGCCGGCCTGAATCAGCAGCCCGCGACTGCCGGCAAAAATACGCCTTACCGCGGTTTTAAATTCAGCACATTCGACGGCGGCATGCATGTTCCCGCGCTGGTAAATTGGCCCGGCCGCGTGCCGCAAGGCAAATTTCTCGATCGGATCGTGATGACCGCCGACATTCTGCCCACCGTCTGTCACTTGACAGGAGCGCCGTTACCCACCGACAGAACCATCGATGGCCGGAACGTTTGGCCCGTACTGACGGAAGGCGCAAACTCCCCACACGACTACATCTGTTGGTCCGAAGGTCCGCAGTTGGCCATCCGCCGTGGTGAATGGAAGCTGGTCCTGAACGGCATTGTGCACGACGGCACGCCGGCGGGAGAAAAGCCGCTGGAGGGCGATGACGCCGTTTTCCTATCGAACGTCGAAGACGATCCAGGCGAAAGCAGAAATCTGCGTCATGAACATCCGGAAATAACCGACCAATTGCAAACTCTGGTGCAGCAATGGCGCCAGAATGTAAAGTCGAATTGATTCACAGAGAAAACTTTACTCAATCCGAAGCGCTCTCATCGGCGAAATAGAGGCCGCGCGGCTGGCCGGAATGATGGCTGCAAAAAAGGCGCAGACCGTGAGCGAGCCCGCTGCCGATAACAATGCCAGCGGATCCCAAAACGACACGCCGTATAATTGAGCCGCAATCAGGCGTCCAGCCCCGACGGCCAACGGTAGCCCGAGTATCAAGCCCAATAGCACCCGTTTGAATGCTCCGTGCAATACCAGTTGAACCACCTTCGTGTAGTCGGCCCCAAGCGCCATGCGAATGCCGATCTCCTTCGTTCTCTGCGCCACCGAGTACGCGGTTACACCATAGAGCCCAATGGCAGCCAACAGCAGAGCGACTATCCCAAACAGTTCAGCAAGGCCCGCCACGGCACGCTCCTGATCGAAGGTCATGTCCACCTGCTGCTGCATGGTTCTCACGCTAACAATCGTGAGATTGGGATCCACTCCGGCGAGGATCCGCGTCAGCGCAGGTTCCAAAGTACCCGGCGAGGCGTTCGTAACTAGCATCATTGCTCCGATGAAGTGCGACTGCACCTCAATGCGCTTCATGATTGGGTTTGCGTAAGAGACACTCTGCGCGAGTGGCACGTAAAACATCGGACGTGCCGGCTTGCTCAAGGCGAAGCCTGCAAACTTCGCGTCGCGGGCGACGCCCACAATACGAAACGTATTGGAATCCTCAGGCAAATCGAGACCAAAGTGCTGATCGAGGGGGTCTTCGCCTTTCTTGAAAAAGCGCTTCACAAACGCCTCGTTGACAATCGCGACCGGCGCTGTATTTTCGTTGTCGGCGGCGCTGAAATTGCGGCCGCGTAGCACCGTCACCCCAAAGTTCTGAAGATAATTGGCGCTGACGCGGTCCCAGGAGGCGCCTGCTTCTTCGCTGATCTGGGGAATAGGATGACCCGCCACCAGAACCAACTCACCCCAATTGTCGGTGAGCGGGTTATATAACGCCAAGCCTGAGCCGTGCACGCCGGGCAAAGCATCCAGATGCGACTCAATCTGGCGATAAAGGGATCTTAACTGCGGCACAGTGTAGGTGGCCGGAGGCCGGTTGAGAGAAACCACCACACGGTTCGCAATCTGATATCCGAAATCCTGGTGCTCCAGCTTGTTGAGGCTTCGCGCCAGCATCGTCGCGCCCGCCAGTAACACAATCGACAAGGTCGCTTGAACGATCAGCAGCGCTTTTCGAGCAAACGATGAATTGTCGTTGGTGCTGCGTCCGGCTCCGCGCAATGCTTCGACTGGATCAGTACGGGTGGCAAACCACGCGGGAGCCGCGCCGAAGATAATTCCGGTCATCAGCGCCAGCCCAAAAGCGAATGCCAGCACGATCGGCGAGGGTCGCGTACTGATCGGCAAAAAATGCGCGTTGCGGAAGGCGAGAGCCAGCAGCAGCCGCGCGGCTGCGGTCGCCACCACAAGCCCGGCAATGCCGCCCGCAATCCCCAACAGAATGCTCTCGATCAATGCCTGCGCAATGATCTGCCGTCTCGATGCTCCCACGGCAACGCGCACGGCAGTTTGTGTCCGGCGCGCGACTGCCCGGGCTAGCAGCAGATTTGCAACATTGGCGCAAGCGATCAGCAGCACCAGGCCACAAACCGCAAGCAGAATATTGAGGCTTCGCCCGTAATCTTCCTTCATCTCAGCCACTCCGGCGCCTGCCGGCACCACGTTGATGATCTGTTTGGGGAGCAGGCGTACTACATCCCGCATCCAGTTGGAGGGATAACCGGAATCGTGCACCAGCCATTGCCGCAGAACTCCAGTCAGGCGCGGCGCCATGCCCGCGACAGAAGCCCCTGGACGCAGACGGCCGATCACCCGCAGCCAGGCACCTACGGGTTGACGAAGCAGCGCGCTTTCACCGGCAATCATCGGCTCTTGCTCCACCGGAATCCAGATCTCGGGCGGGTCGGCACGCAAAGTATCGCCGAAAAATCCCGGTGGCATAATTCCGATGACACTGAATGGATGGCCCTCCACAATCAGCGTCGATCCCAAGATTTCAGGTTTCGCTCCATAGATTGCTTCCCACGTTTGGTGGCTGATCACGGCAACTGGTGCCGCGGACGGCTTGTCGTCTTCAGGTGTAAATACTCGTCCGGCAAAAGCCCTCACGCCCAACGTTGAAAAATAATTGCCTGTGACGTATTCGGAACGCAGCGGTCTGGCGGCATTCTCCACACCTTTCCGTCTTGCGCTCAAGCGGCCGCCACCGGCCTGAAACGCAGCCAGTTCTTCGAATTCCGGCGTCTCCGCTTTCAGCCGTTCATACAGCGGAAAGGAAAACATACCCCATCGGTCTTGCGGGCCGCCTTCTACACAGCAGTCATCGCCATCGCCTATTCGATACAAAAGAGCCGGATCGGAAACAGGCAGCGATCGCAGCATGATCGCGTGAATTAGAGTGAAAATAGCCGTAGTTCCACCGATTCCCAAGGCCAGCGTAAGTATTGCGGCGGCCGTGAAAACCGGCGACAACCGGAATTGCCGCAAAGCATAGCGAAAAGCGCCGGGCAAGTTTGACATGTGAGGCTGCTAGCACCTACGAACTTGTGAGTGCTGTAAGTTCCCGAAAAGTTTTCTGCTCAACGTGGAGGACTCTTGAGGTCGTCTTCTTCATAACGGTACTCGCAAAATTGGAACGCGAGCCGACCCATTGTGCGTAGTTCCTACATGCACTCCTTGTGGCAAGACGTACGGTTTTCGTTCCGGATGATTGCGAAGGATTGGCAGTTTGCCGTCATTGCAATGGTCGCTCTAGCTCTGGGAATCGGAGCAACCACGGCTATTTTCAGCCTCATACAAAACGCCCTCCTTGATCCTTTCCCCTATACGGATGCCCGGCATCTGGTGAACGTCGAGGTCCACGACCTGGGCGCACGGCCGGGCGGCCGCACCGGCTACACCATTCCCGAGTTCCTCGATATTCAGGCCCAGGCACACTCGTTTGACCAGATCATTGCTGCCGATCAGAACGATGTACTCTATGCGCGCGGAGACGGCACCGAACGGTTGCAAGGCGGCCCGCTTAGCCCGAACAGCTTCGCTGTGCTGGGTATGAAACCGCTAATCGGACGATATTTCACTGCCGACGATGCTAAGCCGGACGCGCCCGCGGTCTTCGTAATGAGCTACAAGATGTGGGCCGCCAATTATAACTTGGACCCTTCGGTTCTGGGGAAGAACTTTAAGTTCAACGGACAGCAATACACATTAATCGGAATCATGCCGCCGCGATTTACATTTGGCGCGGACGACCTTTGGACTCCCCTCACGCTCAGCCGGTCGGACAAAACGGCTGCTACTCATTACGTGTGGCTGCTGGGCCACTTGCGCCCGGGTATTACGAAAAGCGAAGCGCAGTCGGAGATGAACATTATTCTGCAGCGGCTAGCCAAGCAATACCCAAAACTGTATCCGAAACGCTTTTCAGTATCTGTTATCACGCTTGCGGATGGAGTCGTGGGGCAGTTCCGTTCCATGCTGCTACTGCTGATGGCCGCCGTCACCATGCTGCTTCTCATTGCCTGCAGCAATGTCGCGAACCTGCTGCTGGCACGGGCGACGGCTCGCGAGCGCGAGATTGCAACACGCGCTTCCCTGGGCGCGTCACGCTGGCGGCTTACGCAACAGCTTCTTTCGGAAAGTCTTGTTTTAGCATTGGGCGCTGGGGTGTTGGGCTGCCTGCTGGCGTGGGCCGGAATCAAGGGCTTGGTGGCAATTATGCCTCATGACGTGATCCCTGCCGAAGCGGTGATCCGGTTAAACTGGCCAGTGCTCCTGTTCGCGCTCGGCGTCGCCGTTGCAACGGCTTTGCTGTGCGGTTTAGCGCCCGCGTTGCACGCAACGCGCAAGAATTTGATAGAACCGCTGCGAGGCGCGAGTAAAGGCAGCGGCGGCGGATTCAGGCATGGAAAGCTACGCGCGTCGATTGTGGTCGCCGAAGTCGCGCTTTCGTTAGTTCTGCTCACTGGAGCCGGGCTACTGATGCGAACATTTTTTGCGTTGCAATCTGTTGCGCTTGGCATCAATCCCAAAGATATTCTGGTGGCTCGAACGCCCTTGCCGAAAGGCCGCTACTTGACCGCGAAAGAGAAGGGTCTCTTCTTTCGCAAAGTGCTCGACAGATTGAACGCGCTGCCCGGCGTAGTCTCTGCGACGGAAACAAGTACGCTGCCACCCTATGGCGGAATTCGCAGCGAGATTGACATACCTGGCAAAACTCATTCGGAAAAATGGTTGGGGCTATTCCAATTGTGCAGCGAACAGTATTTCCGCACGCTCGGGATAAAACATATCGCGGGGCGTCTGCTCTCGCAGCAGGATGTTATGAGCGCGCGCAAAGTTGCAGTGGTTAATCAGACCTTCGTCGCCAAGTTCTTAGGCAAGGACAACCCCATCGGCCATCAGGTTCGCATCGTGGATTTGGCTACCTTTCCCGATCCGGTCGCCGATCCGGCTTTCGAGATTATCGGCGTCGTAGCAGACGCAAAGAACCAAGGCTTGCAGGACCCCATAATGCCTGAGCTTTGGATTCCGTACACCATGACTGGGTTCGGCGAACGTGGCGTGCTGGTGCGAACGTCTGTCGAACCCATGAGTCTGCTCAATTCTGTGCGCAAGGAGATTTGGGCGGTGGACCGGGATGTAGCTTTGACGTTGACCGGCACGCTCGAAGACTTCATGAAGCAGTTTTCCTACTCCGGACCCCGATTCGGTCTCATGCTGCTAGGCATATTCGCCCTGACAGGATTGGTGCTCGTTGCGATTGGCGTTTATAGTGTGATGGCTTATGCCGTCTCGAGACAGACACACGAGATCGGTATACGGATGGCTCTGGGTGCGTTACAAGGGACCGTCATCCGGCTGGTCCTGCGCACCGGGTTTGAGCTGATCGCTGCGGGTCTTTTGATCGGACTGGTTGCCACCGCCGGCGTTACGCGGCTCATGAAGCAGATGCTGTTTGGCGTGTCGGCCTTCGATCCACTGACGCTAACCTTGGTGCTGTGTGTACTTGTGCTGGTTGGCGCGGCAGCGTGCGTCTTTCCCGCGCGGCGCGCAACCAAAGTCGATCCGCTCATCGCGCTCCGCTACGAGTAGCTGCAATCCAGTATCGCGTTGAAGGTAACGAAGTCTTAGCCGGTCACTGTATGCGATACGGAGCCTTAAGTGCGAATGGCGCAATCTCGATGTCGAAGTTGCCGCTGTCCGAGCCTGTCATCTGATAGGTGCCGTGCATCATGCCCGTGGGTGTTTTGAGCGGACACCACGATGAATACTGAAAGGACTCGCCTGAAGCAAGTACAGGCTGCTTGCCAATCACACCCGGACCACGCACCTCGCGTGTGCGCTCCAATGCGTCGGTGATGATCCAGTGCCTGCTCAAAAGCCGCACCGTGTCCGTCCCCAGATTCGTGATGCGCACGGTGTATTCAAATACCCATTCAACCGGCCCGGAATTTTCGGGCGAATACCGCGACAAAACTTCCACTCGTATGTTGCGAGTTACCGCCTGTGACATCGGCGTCAACGCAAAGGACTGAGCGGACATTCTCACTCACGATGCTACCAAGCCGTTGCTCGCGTGGCTACGATATCGTTTAGATTCCATGCGCTTCCGCTTTGTCTTGCTCATCGCACTAAGTCTGTCCTTACAGTCCCCGGCGCAGCAAGTTCCTTCGCAACTATTCAATGGGCTACGCTGGCGAAACATCGGACCGTTTCGAGGTGGGCGCGCCGTCGCGGTAACGGGCGTTCCAGGTGGCGGAAACACGTTTTACTTCGGCGCTGTAAACGGCGGTGTTTGGAAAACGGAAGACGGCGGAATCGTCTGGACGCCCCTTTTCGACAAGCAACCGGCCGCTTCGATTGGCGCCATTGCTGTTGCCCCGTCGGATACAAAGACTATTTATGTCGGAACGGGAGAATCCGATATCCGTTCCGACCTCGCCAGTGGCAATGGTGTGTACAAATCCATTGACGGCGGCCAGACATGGCAGTTCGCGGGACTGAGAGATACACGGCAGATCAGCAGAGTTCTGGTTGATCCACACGACCCGGAGACGGTGTTTGTTGCAGCATTGGGCCACGCATATGGACCGAACGAGGACCGTGGCGTCTTTCGCTCGACTGACAGCGGTGCGACCTGGCAAAAGATCCTTTACCGTGGGCCTGAGATCGGCGCCGCCGATCTGGCTATGGCAACTCGCGGCGGCAACGTAATGTTCGCGGCAATGTGGAACGCGCATCGGCCCCCATGGAGCGTTTATGGACCGATCGAAGGACCGGGTAGCGGTCTGTTTCGATCCCGGGATAAGGGCACAACGTGGGAACAACTCACCGGCAACGGTCTGCCCTCAGGCAAATGGGGCCGCACCGGTGTCGCTGTATCGCCCGACGGTCAGCGTGTTTACGCGACCATTGACGACGCCGAGCAATCGGGTTTGTACCGCAGCGATGATGGCGGAAGCTCATGGGCGCTGATAAACAAAGATGCGCGGCTGACCGCCCGGGCGTGGTATTTCAGTTGCATCACCATCGATCCGAACGACCCTGACGTACTTTACATTCCTAATGTTGCGTTCTTCAAGCTCAGCAGCGGTGGTAAGGACATCGGCATTGTGCGTGGCGCGCCGGGCGGCGACGATTACCATCAGGTTTGGATCGATCCCGCCAATTCGCAGCGTATGGTTCTCGGATCGGACCAGGGAACCACCGTCAGCGTAGACGGCGGCGTAACGTGGAGCAGTTGGTACAACCAGCCGACCGCGCAGTTCTACCACGTTACGGTCGACAACGATTTCGACTATCACGTTTACGGCGCGCAACAGGACAGTGGGACGGGTGTTACGGCCAGCCGCACCAGTCACGAGGAAATTGACGCCAGAGATTTCTTCACCGTCGGCGGAAGCGAAAGCGGATACATTGCGCCGGATCCCAAGAATCCGGACGTCTTTTATATCTCTGGAACTTTTGGGACGTTGGTTCGCTTCGATCGCAGGCTGATGCAAAGCCAAAATATCGCGCCTTCAAACACGCCCGTCCCATTCGAAGCGCCTATAACCGAAAAGCAATATCGGGACCCATGGACGCCCGTTGTAGTCTTCTCACCCGTGCAGCCGAATGCGCTGTACTTCGGTACCCAATACGTGATGCGAACTTATGACGGAGGCATGCATTGGCAGACAATCAGCCCCGATTTAACCGGCGCGTCCCGCAAGAATACAACGAGCAGCGGTCCGCCTACCATCGATAACGCCGAAGAGCGTGGGTATGGAGTCGTTTACACCATAGCGCCGTCCCCGCTCAATGCGTCGCAGTTGTGGGCGGGCAGCGACACCGGGTTGATTCATCTGACGCGCGATGCCGGCAAAACCTGGAGCGATGTAACGCCGCCTGGATTGACTGCGTGGAGCAAAATCAGCCTGATTGAGCCTTCGCATTTCGAAGCGGGCGAGGCGTATGCCGCCGTCGATAGACATCGGCTTGACGATCGGCGCCCCTACATGTTCCGCACGCGGGATTACGGCAAGACGTGGCAACCAATTGTAGACGGCATCGCAGAAAGCGCGTTTGTGCGCTGTGTGCGGCAGGATTCGAAACGCCAAGGTTTACTTTACGCGGGCACAGAGTTGGGCGCATACGTATCGTTCGATGACGGCGGCCATTGGCAACCGCTGCAGCTAAACCTTCCGGTCACTTCGATTCACGACATGGTAGTCCACCGGGACGATCTCGTAATTGCGACGCACGGCCGCGCATTCTGGATTCTTGACGACGTCGAACCGCTGCGGCAGTTAAGCGCCGCAATGCATGACGATATCGCCTTCCTTTACAAGCCAGCAGTTGCATATCGCACCAGGCACGATATCTTCTTGGGAACGCCGCTTCCGCCCGAAGAACCTCAAGCGCCGAATCCTCCCTCAGGCGCGTACATCGATTACTTCTTGCCGCAGCCAACCAAGGGCGAGGTAAAACTCGACATCCTCGATGCTTCCGGCCAGGTTGTGCGGCACTATTCGAGCAATGAGGAACCACCGCCCCTACCCAAAGCGCCGGCAATCGCACCCCGTTGGTTGCCGAACCCAGCTCGATTGAGCAACGCGCCCGGAATGCACCGCTGGATCTGGGACCTGCGTTATGGACGTGAAGGTGAAATCACGGCCGACGATCCGGAAGGTACCGGAATCCCGACTTGGATCGGGCCGATCGCGACACCGGGAGCGTACAAAGTCAGGTTCAGTGTAGACGGGCACACATTTATGTCTCCGTTGCGACTGGAAATGGACCCGCGCTCGCATGCCACTGAAGCCGAGTTGACGGCGCAATTTCGCTGGGCGCAGCGCGCGTTTAACGATCTGGTCACGGCAGGGATTGCCATCAAAGAGGTGCAAGCTGCCCAGAGTTCAGATGGAAATTCACCAAGCGAACCGGCAAAGCAACTTCTGCACAATCTCAACTCAATGAAGGATTCGCTCACCGCCGCTCTGAATGCCATCGAGAGCGCCGATCGCGCACCAAGCTCTCAAGCGATTCAGTTGTATGAGGATTCGGCGCGGATGCTGCGTGTACAACTTGCGGATTGGAAAGCTCTTAAAACGAGCCTCCCGCGATCGCCCCGACAATAAGTAGCGGTTCGGCAGACGTGACGATGGCGTCGGGCAACAGAATTCCAGGATCTTCAAGCGATAGATCCTGCTGACAAGCGAAGAACCTGACGAACGGCCGGCGCCTCTTAGTCGTGTGGTCGCGGAGCGCGCCCTGAAGCGCGGGGTACTTCGTTTCCAAAGCATTCAGAACGGCCTCCAGCGTGACTGGGCCATCGACTTCAAGAACCACCTCACCGCGCACCCGTGCTATTTCGCGCAGATGAGCGGGAAGTTCAACACGAATCATGTAAGCGTCTGCACCTCGACCGACAGCACTGCCGGCAGGTCGTGCACGATTGCGCTCCAACTGTCTCCACCGTCGGGTGACACATACACTTGTCCGCCTGTGGTGCCGAAGTAAACGCCGCATTCGTCCAGTGAGTCCACGGTCATGGCGTCGCGCAGCACATTCACATAGCAGTCTCTCTCAGGCAAACCGTTACTCAAGGGTTCCCATTCGTTTCCTCCCGAGCGGCTACGATACACGCGCAGTTGGCCGTCAAGCGGATAGTGCTCGGAATCGCTCTTAATTGGAACGACATAGACTGTCTCGGGCTCATGTGCGTGGACATCGATGACGAATCCGAAGTCAGTCGGCAGATTGCCGCTGATCTCGTGCCAGTTCTCGCCCGCGTCATCGCTTCGCATGACGTCCCAGTGCTTTTGCATGAAAAGAATATTGGGGCGCGAACGATGCATAGCAAGTCTGTGAACACAGTGCCCCACTTCCGCAGTTGGATTGGGGATGTACTTCGAATAAAGTCCGCGGTTGATTGGCTTCCACGTCTCCGCATTATCGTCGGTGCGAAACGCGCCCGCGGCCGAGATCGCAATGAACATGCGCGATTGGTCCGCGGGGTCGATCAGGATTGTATGCAGGCAAAGACCACCGGCGCCGGGTTGCCACGATGAGCCCGTTGTGTGCCGGCGTAAGCCCGGCATTTCCTGCCAGTTCCCGCCGCCATCGGTTGTCCGGAACAAGGCGGCGTCTTCAACACCTGCGTATACAGTGTCGGGATCATTCAGGGACGGTTCCAAATGCCAGACTCGCTTGAATTCCCAAGGATGAGCGGTCCCGTCGTACCATTGGTGAGTTTCGGTAGTGCCCTCATACGCGAACTTGTTCCCCACTGTCTGCCAAGTGCTGCCGCCATCGTCTGAGCGCTGCAGCATCTGACCGAACCAACCGCTAGTCTGCGAGGCATAGAGGCGGCTCGGATCAACCGGAGATCCTTTTAAATGGTAGATCTCCCAACCCCCAAAAAACGGGCCGTTGACGGTCCAGTTCTTTCGCTTTCCGTCCGAGTGCAATATGAACGCGCCCTTTCGCGTTCCGACTAATACGCGTACTCCGCTCATCGGTGCAGTACCCTGGCCTTCCCTAGCAAGTTTACTGAGTTAACACTTCTATATTAAGCTGGCATATCATGTGCTCTATAACCAACAAGGAGCGTGCGTGGCCTTCGAAGTCGGGCAAATCGTCAGCGATTACGAAATAGTCGATGTACTAGGAAAGGGCGGCATGGGCCGCGTCTATCGCGTGCGAAACGTTATCTCGCAGCGAATAGAAGCAATGAAGGTTCTGTTGGCGGACCTTGCCGCGGAACCGGAACTGGGCGACCGGTTTGGCGGCGAGATCCGTACGCTCGCGAAACTCGATCACCCTAACATCGCTAAGCTGCACACGGCTTTCAAGGCCGAGAACCAATTGGTGATGATTATGGAGTTTGTCGAAGGCTTCACATTGACAGACCGTGCTCGGCAAGGCCCCATTCCCGTCGACGAGTTGTTGAGTTACATCGGACAGACACTCTCTGCTCTGGGGTATGCACACAAAGAAGGCATCATTCATCGTGACGTGAAGCCCTCGAATATTATGGTGACCCCGCACGGCGTCGTGAAGCTCATGGATTTCGGCATTGCGAAATCCAACACGGAGGCCATGCACACGCGCGCGGGGACAACTATGGGCTCGATGCTGTACATGTCTCCAGAGCAGGTTCGCGGCATGAGCGTCGACGGGCGATCGGACCTGTATTCGTTGGGCGTTGTCTTGTACGAACTTGCAGCAGGCCGGCGGCCGTTCGAAGCGGAGAATACTTATGCCGTTCTCGACGCGCAGTTAAACGCCAAGCCACCGTTTCCGATTGAAGTGAATCCTTCAATTCCTAAGCCCCTGAACGACATCATCATGACGGCGCTCGAAAAGGAGCCGATGCGCCGCTTCCAGACCGCCGATGCGTTTCGAAAGGCACTGGAAAGCTTAAAGACGAACGCCGCGACGCCAGAGGTAAAGGTCGCTCCGCCCGTCGCCGTTTCTGCATCTGCTCCTGGCAATTCCGGCGCGAAAAATCGCGGTTTGTGGATGGCCCTGGGAGCCGTCGCATGTGTCCTGATTCTGATAGCCGCAGCGGTAGCATTGCCGCACGTTTGGCAGAGCCGTGCCGCTTCAAAAGCTGGAGGCACCATAGACCAAGCGGTGAGCAAACCTTTGGCGCCCCCCTTGGTAACGCCTGCGCCGGCGCCGGTCACCGTTGCCCCTTCGGACACCAAGCCGGCTAACGAAATGGTTAACGCGGTGAACGAACCGGTTCATCAGCCGACTACTATTGCGAGCGCCCATACAACGCCACGTGTGCCTGCGCCGCAGCCATCAACCAAGACGGACGTAAGCCCCGCGCAGGTTCCAAGCCCGCAACCGCCGCAAACGCAGACTGCTCAAAATCCCCCTCCGGTTCAGGGCCCCTCGCAGGAAGAGATCGACAAGGTACAGGACAATTTGGTGCAAGTACATGCGCGTGCCGATTCTGTTCGCGCGAGCGTGAACAATCTACGCCGCCAGCAGGCTGCCGATGGGTTGGAGATCAGTCCTGAGATTTCTGGAGCGGCTAGCCGTCTAGATAACTATCTGCAAGCTGCCGATCGGGCGGCGCAAGCAAACGATTTGTCCGCCGCGCACCGGAACCTGGATAATGCGGAGAAGCAACTGACTTTTTTGGAAGCAAAATTTGGTAGATAAGGAGATCTCTATTCATGAAATTGTGTGTTTCACTACTTGCCACTTCGCTTTGTATCTCGACCGCGTTCGCACAGACGCCGGAGAAGCGCAGAGTCGCCGTGTTGGACTTCAGTTACGGGACCGTAATGTCGAGCGTTCAAGCCGTATTCGGAACGAATCAAGACATTGGCAAAGGCATATCCGACCTGTTGGTCAATCAGTTGGTGAATGACGGTACGTATCGCGTAATCGAGCGGAATGCGCTCGACAAGATTCTGAAAGAACAGAATTTTTCGAATAGCGATCGCGCCGACGCCAGCACAGCCGCGAAGATTGGACGGATACTCGGCGTTGACGCGATTATCACAGGCGATATCACGCAGTTCGGGCGTGACGATCAGAATAAAAGCGTGGGCGGCAGCGCCCTCAGCCATTGGGGTGCAAAGTATGGCATGGGCAATGTCGGAACCAAGAAGGCCAAAGCAGTCGTCGAAGTCACGGCTCGCCTGGTTGATGTAAACACTGCTGAGATTCTAGCCTCCGCTACGGGACATGGCGAGTCGGATCGCTCCGGCACGGATCTGTTGGGCGGCGGCGGCTCTTGGGGAAGCGGCGGGGGCGGCCACGTGGATATGGGCAGCTCCAATTTCGGACAGACCATCATCGGAGAGGCTGTCAAAGGGGCGGTTAATCAACTCGGGTCGAACCTCGACGCCAAAGCGACGACTCTTCCACACGTGACGATTCCGGTCAACGGCGTGGTTGCGGACGCGACTGGAAACACTCTGATACTCAATGTTGGCAGCCGAAACGGCGTTCACGTCGGCGATCGCCTGGAAGTAACGCGTGTTACCAGAGTGGTGAAGGACCCGGTGACCGGCAAAGCCTTGCGCAGCATCGCCGAGCCAGTCGGCGAAGTTCTAATCACGTCAGTCGATGAATCGTCGGCCGTCGGAACTTTCAAAGGAACCGGACAACCGAAGGTTGGCGACGCGGTCAAGAACAATTAACCTTGGGCGGCGCTGCGTTCACCTGCGACGCGCTGGAAAGCCGTCACAGCCGCAGCGGGAAGCAGACTCCAAATCTTCTGGGCAGTTGCTTTCTCCTCGGCCTGGATCTCGCGCGCTAAATCAGCAGTCTGCGGATCGCCCGCGGCTTCTGCCGTAGCGATCAGCGATTCGTACATCGCCATCTCGCTGTTCTCGACTGCGAACGCCATCATCAAATTTTGGGTGGTGCGCTCTTCTTTCTCGCGACCGATCTGAGCTGTCTTAGGGCCAAATCCAAAGATGTGCGCCAATAAACTTTTCGCGGCCGAAGTGCTGCCTCCCAACGCTTCCAGCCGTGCTGTCAAGCGTTCATACTGCCGCTTCGTCTCCAGCGCATGCTGCTGGAAAGCAGCTTTAGCGATTTCGTTATCGCCCTCGTTTGCGAAATCCTGCAATTGCGTTTCGAAGCTTTTCTCCGTCGCAATCGCATCTTGAAGATACCTTTTAATTACGTCGGCGCTGGTTTCAGCCATGTGACTTACTTTGTCGCGGGGCCGTTGCCGGCGGCATGTGACCAAGGCTGCGCCTGGTAGGTCCATGCCCGCGTGTCGTAGTCACTGAACGTAATCAGGATCAGGATACTTAGCCACACCAGGCCGGCGACGACAAACAACTTCGTAAGGCTGGTTGTAAACCGGACACCCATGAAGATCCAGGCGACCAGCGAGGCCTTCACAACCGCGATCAGGAGTGCAACGACGATGTTCATCCAGCCGAGCTCGACGTAGGAGACACCGGTCGTTACTCCAGTCGCGCAGATCAGCGCGAGCCATACCAAAACCAGCGTGCGCACCTTCGGAACGTGTACGTGTGATGTCATCTTCTGTGACCTATCAAATAGAGAAGCGGGAAGAGGAAGATCCAGACGATGTCGACGAAGTGCCAGTAAAGCCCAATCATTTCGACCGGCGCAAAATACGTCGCGCTGAACAGGCCGCGCCGTGCCTGGAAGAGCAGGAATGTCAGAAGCCCAAGCCCCACTACCATGTGCAGGGCATGCATACCGGTCAGGCAAAAGTAGAGGAAGAAAAGAATCTGCGCGTGATAAGCGAACTCGGGATGCTCTGTGTAGCCACTCCATTTCAATCCAGGAACAAGACCCTCGACCCATTTGGAATGATATTCGAATCCCTTGATGACCAAAAAGGCCGTTCCGAAGATCATGGTCAGGATCAAGAACAATCGCAGATGCTTGTTATTGCTCAATTGGGCGGAGCGAACCGCCAACACCATCGTCAAGCTGCTGCATATAAGCACGGCGGTATTCGTCCCGCCCAGGACGACGTTCATGTATTGGGTGGTGCTTGCAAAGGCGTCCAGGTACATGTTGCGGTAGACAGCGTAGCTCGCGAACATCCCGCCGAAGAACAGCACTTCGGTGATAAGGAACGTCCACATGCCAAGGGTGGCAGCATCCATCTGCTGCTCCGGATTGGCGAAGTGATGACGGAGATGTGTTTCTTGCTCAGTGGGCTCATGGCCCACCGGCACAACAGTGTCAGCCAACTATTTCCTCCAAAGGTCCGTAGTTATATGCCTCTTCTGTCACAATCGGGGTCCGATCGAAATTGAACGTGGTGGGCGGCGATTGAATTTGCCATTCAAGTCCGGCGGCGCCCCATGGGTTGTTGCCGGCCCTTGGTCCCGCCCGCACCGACCAGATGAAATAAACCATCGGAATGATATACCCGATGCCTAATATCGACGCTCCCGCGGTGGACAAAACGTTGAGCGCCTGAAACTCCGGCGGATAAGCATGATAGCGGCGCGGCATTCCGAGGTAACCCAAAATGAATTGCGGGAAGAAGGTCAGGTTGAATCCGATGAACACGATCAACGCGGCGAATTTCGACCAGGCTTCCGGATACATGCGGCCCGTCATCTTGGGCCACCAGAAGTGCAGCCCTCCCATGAAGGCCATCACCATGCCACCCACCATCACGTAGTGAAAATGCGCGACAACGAAGTACGTTCCGTGAGTAGCCACGTCGGTACCCAGAGTGGCTAAGTGCAAACCGGTCAGACCACCGATGGTAAACAGGCCGATAAACCCGAACGCATAGAGCATCGGGGTATCGAACGAAACCGAACCTTTGTACATCGTCGCGGTCCAGTTGAAGACTTTAATCGCCGAGGGAACGGCGACCATGAAGCTGAGCAGTGAGAACGCCACTCCGGTATACAAGCTCTCGCCGGTGATGAACATGTGATGTCCCCACACGACGAAGCTCAAGACCGCAATGGCCATGCTCGAAAATGCGACGAAATTGTACCCGAAGATGCGCTTGCGCGAGAAACAGGACACGATCTCGCTGATGACGCCCATGCCGGGCAGGATCATGATGTATACGGCCGGATGCGAGTAGAACCAGAACAGGTGCTGGAAGAGAATCGGATCGCCGCCTATGTTTGGATCGAAGATGCCGACGTGCGCAATGCGCTCGAATGCCAACAGCAGCATTGTGATGGCAAGAACGGGAGTACCGAGAACCTGAATCAGCCCGGTTGCATAGTTGGCCCAGACAAATAGCGGAAGCCTGGACCACGTCATGCCCGGCGCTCGCATCTTGTGGACGGTGACGATGAAGTTGAGACCGGTCAGAATCGAAGAGAACCCGGCAACGAAAATGCCAAACGCGGCCGCAAGAACGTACGAGTTAGAGTACGTGCTGCTGTACGGAGCATAAAACGTCCAACCGGTATCGACGCCGCCTCGAACAATGGCGTATATGGCGAGAATCGCGCCGCCGATGTAGAGGTACCAACTGAGCAGATTTACCCTGGGAAACGCCAGGTCCTTCGCGCCCACCATGATGGGAATTAAAAAGTTAGCTAGCGTTGCCGGAATCGACGGCACAAGGAAGAAGAACACCATCACGATCCCGTGCATCGAGAACAGCCGGTTATACGTCTCGGCCGAAAACAAGCCCTGGGGTTCGAGCAGGTTGATCCGGAACAAAACCGCCATAAAGCCGCCGACAAAAAACATCGCCGTGATGGAAAACACGTACAGCATCGCAATGCGCTTGTGGTCGGTGGTAAGGAGCCAGCTTTTCCAGCCGTGCTCGACGTTGAGGTAGTTAACCTGTTCGGCTTCGACCTCAGGTGACCTTTGTACAACAGTTGCCATATATTTGCCTTGAATCTCTACTCGCTCTTCTGTGCCGGGGTGCGTTTTGCCGGAGCGGTTTGCCCGGCCTTTGGCGCGATTACGACCGGCGGTTGCTGAGTGCCCTGCTGTGACGCCGGCGTGCTGGGCGACAGCGACTTGATGTACGCAATCAGTTGGATCACGTTCTCTTCGCTCACCTGGCCTTTGAAATTGGGCATCACGTTGGGCTGGAAACCAGCCACAATCTTCGCGTTCGGCTCCAGAATGGATTCGCGGAGATAAGCATCGTCGGCTATGACGGTTCGCCCGTCGCTGAGTTGCACAGGCTTGTTATAGAGCCCGCGCAAAATGGGGCATCGGCCCTGCTGATCGAGCAGGTGGCACGTTGCGCAGCCGTTCTGCTGGAAGAGTTTCTCTCCCTGATCGGCCAGACTACCTTGGGCTCCCCCGCCCCCGGCCCAATTCGCGTATTCACGCGGTTCGAGAACATCTACCCATCCAATCATGCTGGCGTGCTGGTTCCCACAATACTCGGTGCAGAATAAGTGGTAGTGACCCGGCTTCGTAGCGGTGAACCAAAGGCTGTCATAGTGGCCCGGAACAACGTCGTGCCGTACTCGAAAAGCCGGAATCGAGAAGCTGTGGATGACGTCTTCGGAGGCCATTGTCAATTTGACCGGCTGCCCCACCGGAACATGCAGCGCGTCGATTTCGCGCGTGCCATCCGGATATTGGACCTTCCACATCCATTGCTTGCCGGTCACGAAGATCTCCATTGCGTCTTTCGGAGGATTCTGCGCTTTGTAAAAAAGGTCCGCGCCCCACGCGAACATGATAAGCATAATTAGAAACGGAACAATCGACCAGGTGAGCTCTAATTTCGTCGAGCCTTCGATCTGAGTCGCATGGGGATGTCTCTTGTTGTGATACTTCCAGGCGAAGAGGGCAAGCGCCAGGAAGATCACGATAGTCATTACTATCGAGATTGCCGTGATAAACCAGTACAGCGCATCGATGTCGTGCGCTTGCGCTGAAGCCGCAACGGGGAATAGAGGGAAATCGGCGAGCAGCGTGATGTTAGCCAACATGCCGCGCATCCTTCCAGCCGTTCGGCCGGCCCGGTGTTTTGTTGTGTCGCATGAGCAGATAAATCAGGCCGGCGAGCAGAATGATGGTGAGACCGCCGGCCACCTTCAAAATATTCAAGATCGCGAGCGTGTACTTGCCCTGGCTTGCATCGTAATGAAAGCAGAATTGCAGGACGTAGTCGACAGGCGACGAGATTCGATGCCGCGACGCCTCGCTGAGGGCCATACGAAGGTCGGTCGGGGAGTAATCGATGCCGTAGAAGTAACGCGACACCTTACCGTCGGGAGTCGCCACCATAATTCCGGCTGCGTGAATGTATTGCTTGGACGCCGGATCGTAGCGATACCCGAATCCGACTGCCGACGCAAGTTTGGAAACCGAATCTTCCGATCCGGTGAGGAAGTGAAAGCCCGAATTGAAACCTGAGCGGCCGAATTCCTTTTCGTAGTAGGCTTTCTTCTCGCGCGCTACCGCGGGCGTGTCATGAGGATCGAAGCTGACGACGACAACGTTGTAATCGAGGCCGGGAACCAGCGTTAACCGCTTCAGGCTTACCACCGACTCGTGCATGCTCATCGGGCACAGGCTTGGACAGGTGAAGTACACCATCTCGATCACGACCGGCTTGTCCCCGAAATACGTCCGCAGAGGAACGGCCTGTCCGTTTTCGTCCCGGAGCACTAAATCGAGCGGAACCGGGGCATTCAACTTTTGCTCCAGGTTCACGCCTTTCGCGATGGCAGGGCGCGCGTACTGCGCGGAAATCGGCCAAACGCTCGCCAGCGCCAGGCCCACGACCAATAACCAGTTAGCGCGCATGCTTACGAATTTCCCCCTGGATTTGAGCGGGTTGGGCGGGGCGTTGATAAGGAGCCGGCATGGAATTGACGCTGCCCGCAAAATCGCGGCCTTCGCCCCCAGGCGTCGTGATTCCTTCCGGAGCGTTCGAGGCGATCGTCAGTTGGCCAGCGACTGCGGACATTGCCTGATCGATAGGAATATGGTAGTGACCGTCCGCATCCCTACCAGAGGTGTTCAGCAATTTCTGCGCATCTTCCTTAACTTCCGGCAGTTCTTCCCACGGGTGCACTTGCAGTAGCGGACCCGATGGAACAATGCGCCCCGGAGCGAGCGGGCTTGGAAGTTGGCCCGGCGGATTGCGCGATTCCAGGATCTTTTGCACGCCGATGGTGATCGCAAAGATTACGATCAATGTCACGCCGATAATTGCAAGCGACCAGATAACGATACCGGCTCTGGCGTCACCGCCTTCGAAGCTGGTGTCCTCGTGGCCGGTGTGCGGTTCAGAATGTACTTCCTGGCCGGTCGGCGAAACCAGGCGATTCGGCTTGTGCTGGTCGTCGAGGAACGCTTCACTCATGCAAGCACCTCCGGCATCGGCACTGAGACTCGCGCATCGTTCAACGGCAGAAGCGGACGACGCCGAAGTTGCCGTAAGTAAGCGTAGATCCAGATTCCGCCCAGGGCAAAAAAGGCGGCAAAATCAGTCCAGTACACGGTGAACCCACGGCTTGTCGATAACAGAGCGCTTGGGCTCACGTCACGGAACGTTGGCGTAACGATCCAGAAAATATCGACCGCGCGCGCCACCAGCAGCCATACGGAGATCCTCAGGAGGCGGTGCGGATCGCGTTTGCGCGCTTGAGAAAGAAGCGCAAGGAATGGAATCGCGAACATCGTCAGCGCGACAAAGGCGGCTATCCACTTCCAAAACCCATGCACGCGATCCAGGTACCATTGCAGCTCCTGCGGCAAGTTAGCCGGCCAGGTAATGATCAATTGCGACGCAGTGAGATAAGTCCAGAAGATCGTGAACGCAAACATCATGTTCCCGAGATCATGCAAGATGGAGTAGTTGATCCGACCGCCGAAACGGTCGCCTCGCGACGCCAGAACCATGACTATAATGGTCAGCGCGAATGTCTGCATGACGTCGCCGATCAAAATCATGCCGCCGTAAACAGTTGAATAATATTGCGCATCGGCCGACAAAATCCAATCGATGTACGCGAACGTCGCGGTCATCGTAAATACCAAGAGTCCCGGCGCCGCGAAGCGGCTCATGCGTTTACGGAGTAGAGGATCGTCGCCGATCACGTCTTGCTCATCCGACATTCTATTCAGCCGCAAGCCCCAAAAGACCCACAGTCCGAAGTAGATAATCACGCGAACGATAAAAAAGGGAATATTCAGGTAGGGATGCCGTTGATGGAGATATCCACTATGCGCGACCAGGTCCGCATGCGTCCAGGGATAAATATCTTTGAGCCCCAGCAGCAGAACCAGGAAAAACAGGAAGACGATAGGCAGCGTGCGCACCTTCGCTTCGAGGAACCTGCGCGCGGTCACACCCCAACTTCCGCCAACCGTGTAGTTGAGTAACAGAACGCCGAGGCCGCCGATGGCGAATCCGCTCCAGTAAATGAAAGCGAACAAATAAGACTGAAAGAACTGCTGACGATTTGCGAAATAGCCGGCGACGCAGAGTAACAGGCCAAGAGCGCCAACCACTCCCGAGATCCGCTCAACGCTTGTCGCTTTCGGGCCTAGCCGGATATCCGGAATCGGCAGGTAATCGTCGTGATCGTGGCTGGTCACTTTACTCCTCCGGCGGGCGCTCCTGCGCTCTTCTGGGGCACAGTTTGCTGGGCTAACTCAGGCGGTGCGTTCTGGCTCAGTTGGAGAGCCCGGATGTAGGCCGCGATTCGCCATCGATCATCCACCGCGACACGCGAAGCGTAGCTGTACATTGCGCCGTAGCCGTTTGTCATCACGTCGAAAAAGTGTCCAACGGGCGCGTTAACCAGACGCGGGTCGTGGTAGCTCGGCGGCTGGCGCAGCCCGCGATTGACAATCATGCCGTGCCCATTCCCCGCCAAACCGTGGCAAGGCGAACAGTAGATGTTGAACCGCTGCTGCCCGCGTTCAATGTCCGCGCGCGTAATCTGGATGGGGAAAAACTCGATATCTTTGCCGTTCTGCTTACCCGTATATCTGGCTTCATCAAGATGCAATTGGCCGCGGGCAACCGTGTCTTCGAGGGTCGGACGCTCCGAGCGGCCATCGCCAAAGAAAGCCGTGGAAGCGAACGGCTTATAACGTGGCTGATTGTGCATGTCGTTTCGGCATGCGGACGCGCAGAGCGTGCTGAGGACAACGGCGCTCAGGAACAACTTATGCCGGAACAACGGTCACCTCCTTGGCGCCTGTATCGCGCAGGAATTGCACCGTGTCCTCCGTGCGGAACTTCGGGTCGGACGATTCGATACACAGAAAAAATTTGTCGACCGAAGCGCGGGCGAATGCAGGCACGTTGAAGACCGGATGATACGGTTTCGGCAGGCCGTTCATGGCGAGCATGCTCACCAGCGCCGTTAAGGAAGCGAACAGAATCATGCATTCAAACGTGATGGGAATATAAGCGGGCCAGCTATTCAAGGGACGTCCGCCGACGTTGTGCGGATAAGCGACGGCGGTCATCCATTCGAGCAGCCCAAAACCGAACATCGCACCGCAGATACCGCCGATCAGCACGCAAAAAGCGATCTTATTGCGCTTGTAACCGATGGTCTCCGCTAAACCGGCGACGGGCATGGGCGCGTAAGCATCCATGCGGCGGTAACCCGCGGCGAACGCGCGTTCGCCGGCGGCCAGCAGCTCTTCCGGAGTATCAAACTCCCCCATGGCGCCATGAACCGCCGGAAGTTCGTTCAGCGTAAGTTCGTGACTCATAGTTGTTTCTCCGCGTAAGTCTCTCGCGGATGCGCGATGTGGTGAACCACTTCGCGAACCTCAAATATCGAAATAGACGGCAACATGCGCACGAAGAGGAAAATCAGCAGCAGGAAAAATCCAAGCGTGCCCGTATAAGTGGCCCAGTCCCAACGGGTTGGGATATAAGTGCCCCATGATGAGGGCAGAAAATCGCGGGTCAAACTGGTCACAACAATTTCAAAGCGTTCCAGCCACATGCCGACGTTCACGACAAGTGAAAGAACCCATACCAGCCCAATGTTTTGCCGCACCCTGCGCGACCAGAGCGACTGCGGCAAGGCGATGTTACACAAAATGAGCAGCCAGTAAGTGACCGCATAAGGACCCGTCATGCGGTTCCAGTACATGAAGCTTTCATACTTGTCGCCGCTATACCAGGCAAAGAAAGCTTCCATCGAGTAGCCATAAGCCACGATCAAACCGGTACCGAGCATGAACTTAGAGGCGGCATCGATATGCCGCAGCGTAATCAGGTCGCGCATGTTGTACCAGGAGCGCAGGGGAATGATCAGCGTCAGCACCATCGCGAAGCCGGAGTAAATGGCGCCGGCAACGAAGTATGGCGGAAAGATGGTTGTATGCCAGCCCGGGATGATACTGATGGCAAAATCGAAGCTAACAATGGTGTGAACCGATAGTACGAGCGGGGTTGACAGGCCGGCAAGCAACAGGTACGCCTTCTGATAACGATGCCAGTGAATGGCAGATCCACGCCAGCCGAGTGAAAGCATCCCGTAAATACGCTGTTGCCAGAGATGCGGAGCCGTATCGCGCATGCTGGCCAAGTCGGGAATCAGGCCGATATACCAGAACACAAGCGAGACCGTTCCGTAAGTGGACACGGCAAAGACGTCCCATTCGAGCGGGCTGCGCGGCTGCGGCCACAGCCACATGCTATTGGGATACGGAAACAGCCAATACGCAAGCCACGGACGGCCGAGATGCAGGATGGGAAACATGCCGGCGCAGGCCACGGCGAATAACGTCATGGCTTCCGAGAAGCGGTTGATAGATGTGCGCCAGTCCTGCTTTAGCAGGAAGAGAATAGCGGAGATGAGAGTGCCGGCGTGACCGATACCAATCCACCAGACGAAGTTGATGATGGCGAATCCCCAACCGATGGGGATGTTGACGCCCCAGACGCCGATGCCATGAAAGAACAGCACATACATGGCGAGCATCAGCAGGTTGACGAATGCGAATGAGATGACCGCGCCGATCCACCATTTCCCCGGCCAACGCTTCCAGGGTGTGAATGCTATTCCGGCGATTCGCTCGGTGACGGTGCCGTAATTATGTCCGGGCCCTAGAATTTCATCCGGGCCCGGATCCGGGATCTCGGGCAGTTCGCCTGCTTTAAGCTTTTCTGGTAGTGCCACTTAGCGCCTCGTTGGAGTTGCGGACATAACCTAAGTACTTCGTGCGTGGACGGGTATTGAGTTCATCCAGCAAGCCGTAGACGCGCGGCAGAGCCTGTAACCGCGCCACCTTGCTGCTCTTGTCGTTCAAGTCGCCGAATGTGATGGCTTGCGTTGGACAGACCTGCTGGCAAGCGGTCTGGACTTCGCCGTCGCGAATCCCGCGATTCTCCTTGTCTGTCTGAATCTTCATTTCCTGAATGCGCTGGATGCAGTAGGAACACTTTTCCATGACGCCACGGCTGCGAACCGTCACATCGGGGTTGCGCACGCCGTATAACGATTGAGTGTTCCAGTCCGAATATAGGTAGAAATTGAAGCGGCGGACCTTGTATGGGCAGTTATTTGAGCAGTAACGCGTCCCGACGCAACGGTTGTAAACCATCTCGTTGAGTCCTTCATTACTGTGGACGGTGGCCGCAACGGGGCAAACTACTTCGCACGGCGCCTGCTCACAATGCATGCAAGGCACGGGTTGGTTGTAAGTTTCCGGATTATCGATATCGTTGCCGGCATAGTAGCGGTCAACGCGGATCCAATGCATGTGACGTCCGCGGGCCACTTGATCCTTGCCGACGACGGCTATGTTGTTTTCCGCCTGGCACGCGATGATACATGAGCTACAGCCGGTGCAGACATTCAGGTCGATGGCCATGCCCCACTTATGGCCTTCATACGGCCACGGTGGATACAAGCTTGTCGCCTTGTCTAGCGGTGGTTCTTCCACCGTTGGAAAATTCGGTTCTTTGCGGTATTCGGATAACGTCGCGGCGTGCACGGGCGAGCGCCCGGCCATGGTCTGAGTTTCCTGCACATTCGCAAGCCGGAAGTGTTCGCCCGTTTTGCCGATCGAACCCGCCGCATACCAGGGCGTCGCCGCGTTCTGAATCGAGTAGGCGTTGTAGCCGATCCCGGTACCAACCTTACCGCTGGCTTCTCTTCCATATCCGAAGTAAACGGTGACGGAGTTTTCGACATGTCCAGGCAGAATCCAGGCCGGACCAACTGTGCTGTTACCGTTGACGGTCACCTTCAGCATGTCGCCGATAGTGACCTTCATCTTTTGCGCGTCGCTGGGACTGATGGCGACGGTGTTGTCCCAAGTCATCTTGGTCTGAGGCTTGGGAAGTTCCTGCAGCCAGCCGTTGTTAGCCCACGAGCCGTCTCCGATAGTGGGATCGGGGCGATAGATAACTTCCAGATTCGAAATGACCGGCTGCTGCACGGGCGGCAGCGTCACGGCGCCTCCCGCCGAAGCTGTATTGGCGGCCGTGCCTTGAATCCAGCCATCATGCAGCGATGTTTTCCAGGCCGCCTCGAAATCCCCCTTCATCTGGGTCTGCCAGTAGCTCTTAACGATGTCGTGAGAACTCTGATCGGGCTTGCCCAGGAGAATCGACAGGATTTCATGCGCCGATTTGTTCTCGTAAAGCGGAGCGATCAGTGGCTGCTGAATAGTTGTTGTGCCATCGAATGCGCGGCAGTCGGACCAGGTTTCGAGATAGTGGGCCTCGGGCACATGCCAATGGCTCCAGCGGGCGGTCTCATCGAAAAATTGCCCGAGATGAACCACGAGCCGCGCTTTGCGTATGACATTGGCAAAATTGAGCGAACCCGCCGCCGAGTAAACCGGGTTTGCGCCCAGAATGACCAGCACTTCCACACGCCCGCCGCTCAAATCGGACGTAAGCTCTTCGATGGTGTGCGTATTATCCGGCTCAACACCTTCTAATACACGGACTGTTTTCCCAACGTTGCCAAGCGCCGAGTTGATAGCCCAAGCGGCAAGATGAACGCTCTCCGGCTGGTATTCACCGGGAACAACCACACAGCGGCCTTTTGCGTTCTGAAGATCCTGAGCTACCGCGTTCAACCAATCCGGCGCCGCGGCGCCCGCATCCGGAGCACTCGCCCCGCAAGCTTTCGCAAGCTGGTAAGCAACGCCCGGGATAGCACTGCTTTTCACTATCAGCCGGTTATCGGCAATGGATCCCGTCACCGTGGGTGTTGACTCGATGGCATACATGCGAACGGGAGTTTCGCCGTTGTCGATGGATCTGCGCTTTGAAATCTGCCGCGCATACGCGAGAGCGGCCGGACCGCAATTTGCAAAATCGCTGTCGAGGCTGACGACCACATCAGCCTGAGAAAAATCGTACGCAACAAAAGCGCTCTTGCCGGCGATCTTCCTGGCGGAACTGCCAATCGCGGGATTGACGCTCGGTTCGTGGATGTACCACTTCGCGCCGGGAAACTGGCCGGTGAGCGTGGCCATCTGGTTGATGAGCGTAGGCGAAGTAGTTGCGCCCGAAAGAATTGCCAGGCCTTCCCCTTTGCGCATGGCAATACCCTGCGCCTCCGTGCTGAAAGCGCCGGTGAAGGTGGGCCAATTGCTGATGCGCCCTTCATGCATGACGACCTGCGAACGATCGGGATCGTAGACGTTGAGAGTCGAGGCCTGCTCGAATATGGTGGTGGCGCCTAAACTCGCGGGATGATCGGGGTTTCCTTCCACCTTGGTAGGCCGGTTCAGATGACTTTCAACCAGCACACCGCGAGCGTAGCCGCCTGTTGTCATAGCGGTGGCATAGAACAAAGGAAGGCCGGGAATGATATTTTCCGGCTGCCGCACGTACGGCACGATCAGTTCCTTCGGCTGCTTCGTGCAAGCGGCCGCACCCGCCATGGCGAGCGAAGCGCCCATGACTTTCAGCAGACTTCGCCGGTCAACCCCTTGCGGGATTTGGCCCGAGAGGCCGGGGAACTCCTGTTCCACGTACTCGCGCAGTTCTTCGCTTTCGGCTGCTTCGTCGAGCGTTCGCCAGAACGCGGGGCCGCGCCCGGACGCCAGCTTTTCCCGAAGGGCTTGCAAATCCGGTGCGGGCTTCTTCGCCGGCTCCAGCAAGGACTCTAAAGGTATCAGCGAGTTCTTCATCGGTGGCAAGTTACGCAGTCGGTCAGCGACTGTACGTGGTATTCCTTCACAAGCTTTGCGCCCAGTTCGGCTTGATTGGACGGGTAGACATAATCGGCGTTGAAGACTTCCGACTTCGGCCGGATGTATCGCGCCGGATTACGGTGGCAGTTTACGCACCAGTTCATGTTCAACGTATTGACTTTGTACATCAACGGCATTTCGCTTACCTGGCCGTGGCACGCCGAACACCCGATGCCTTTGTTGATGTGAATACTGTGATTGAAATAAACGAAATCCGGGAGGTCGTGAACGCGGGTCCACTCGATGGACTTGCCGCTGGCCCAGCTATCTCGAATGGGCTGCGTGACGGAGGCATTACTCCAAATTTGCGAATGGCACGTCATGCAGGTCTCTGTCGGCGGCAGGCCGGCGTACCCTGACGTCTCAACCGAGGTGTGACAGTAGCGGCAGTCGATGCCATCGTCTTTTACGTGGTGCTTGTGGCTGAACGGAATCGGTTGTTCGGGCGCAACGAGCACCGAAGTGATCCATGGACCGCGGTCCATTATGTAAGAGAGCGCAAGCGTCGAGCCAAGCAAAAGGATGACGACGGCGATCGAGACTTTCGCGATCGTG
The DNA here is from genome assembly GCA_963846045.1 of Terriglobia bacterium. Classification (GTDB taxonomy): domain Bacteria; phylum Acidobacteriota; class Terriglobia; order Bryobacterales; family Bryobacteraceae; genus Bog-105. Next base: position 152,808 of record CAWJUL010000011.1, read on the forward strand.
TTCGAACTCGGTCGAAAGATCTGAGGCATAGTAGAACGGTGAGTAGAGACTAGCGAAGACCCGGATTTGCGAAATCCAAGTCACGATTATAACCACATCAATTGCGACCACACGAGAATTCTTCTCGCGGCGCTATAACAGTAGTGGAAATCATCACTTCTCTGGCTCGCCGCGATTCCGAGCAGTTTAGCGCAGGACGGTAATATCGCGATCATCGGGCGGGGTGTGGGCTAGAAGCGGCGTTGTTGTCCGGTTCAGGCCGCTGTTTTCTCCTTCGCAGAGGCTTCAAAGAGGTTCATTCGCTTTGCAGTGGCGGCAGTTTCGTTGAAGAGGCGCATTTCTTTGAGTTCGAGGGTCTTTTGGGCGCTTGCAAAGGCGACTTTGTGCTGTTCGACATCGCGATTTTCCTTGGCATCGCGGCGCTTCTCCTGAGCTTCAGCGCGCTTCTGCGATTCAAAGCCAATCTCCTCTTTTCTTCTTTCGTTTCTGCGCTTTATTAGTTCGGCTGAAGCGCGGGCGTAGGCGCGATCGTGGTGGGCCTGGTAGCGTTCGTAGCGTTCGAGCTCGGGGCGAACACGCATTTCGGCTTCGTTGTTGGCCAACTGCTCCGGGCTTTGGGCGATGACAAGAAAACAAGCTTCGAGGAGATTGGAGGCGCGGCGCGCGCACCAGGTGTGCTCGGCCATTTTGCGGACGAGTTCGATTTCGACGCTGCCGACAGGATTCTCGTCGAGCGTGAACTGGTTGAAGAGTTCTTCGAAGCGCTCCTGCTTTTCGTTGGGCAAAACGTGGAAGCGGCCAGTCAGGCCATGCAAAGTTCGGTTCTGCGATACCTTTTCTTTCCCTGCGGCGCTGGTCGGGCCGGTCGATCTTTTCGCGTTCTCGCGGTTGGCGGCGAGCTGGCCGTCGCTGAGCTTTTTCCAAAGCATAGGTGAGTTCTCCTGGACGGGCGTTTGGCTTGCGCGCCCGATTGGAGAGTAGAACGGCGGAGGGCGCGACGAGTGGTGAGGCGTGGGTGGGAGAAGCGAGAAATGGTTTGCCGTGAGCGGGTTAGGGGTGAAAAAGAATTGTTGAGGAAATTGTGAACGGACTTTTGCCTTATCGGGCAGGAAAAATCCTAAGCAGAATGATCTTGGCGGAGGTAGTCCGTGGACATTGAAGTACCGATGATTGACGATGCATTACGGGCTGAGGACGTGGAAGGCCTGCTCGAACTTGGTGCGCCCAACGATGAGTAATCGCAAGAGGCAGAAAGTATCGCATCAGAGCTACACGCATTTGGGCCAACCGACGCGACGGAAGATCGCGTTGCAGATCTAATTGCGAATGTGTGGGCGAATTCCTTTGGGCTCTCCCAGGAGGAGATTGAGAAGCGCTACACTGCGCTGCGTCGAGTCGCTCGGCAAGTACTCGCGTCATGTGCCAAGGGCACGGAGCCGACTTAGAGCCGCCCGACGGTAAACGGTGCCGGTGAATCTAGAGGCAGGTCAGTTGCTTAATCTGTGCGGTCAATAGACATCGTTTCCAGTTACCCTGTACCGAATGGGTACGGAGATCGGGAAGCGATTGCGATGGGTACAGTTAGTTGAACAGGGAAAAAGTTGTGCACAAGTTTGTCTGCAGTGCGGCGTCGCTCGACCAACGCTGCGGAAGTGGGTTGAGCGATATCGTGCGGCCGGACCTGACGGCCTGCTGAGCAAGAGTCGGCGACCGCACCGTTCGCCGACCAGCAAAGTGTCCGAGCAGGAACGCGCATGGATAGCGGAGCTCCGGAAGCGCGGTCTCGGCTCTCGCCGGATTCAAAGCGAGTTGAAGCGAAGCTATGACCTAGAGCTCTCTCGCCCAACCATCGAGAAGGTTTTTCGAAGTTTGGAACCTCGTCCTCGCCTGGTGAGGACACTCGCGAGAAAGGGTTCCAAGCGGTACGCAAAGGAAATCCCTGGCGAGCGGGTGCAGATGGACACCTGCAAGATTGTGCCGGGCCTTTATCAATACACCGCGATTGACGACTGTACCCGGATTCGGGTGCTAGCACTGTACAAGCGCCGAAGCGCGGCCAATTCGCTGCTGTTCCTGGAAAAGGTTATCGAGGAATTTCCCTTTCCGATCCAACGAATACAAACCGATCGCGGCCGCGAATTCTTTGCCTACGCTTTTCAGGAGAAGCTCATGGAATATGGCATCAAGTTTCGCCCGTTGAAGCCGGCTTCCCCTCACCCTCAACGGCAAGGTAGAACGTTCGCAACGCACCGATTTAGAGGAGTTCTACGCGACGGTGGATTTACGTGCCGAGGATCTGTCGGAGCGGTTAGATGATTGGCAATCGCATTACAACGAGTTTCGAGTGCATGGCTCGTTGGATGGCCGTACACCTTGGCAGGTCTGGCACGAGAAATCGCGGCTGACCCCGCTGTTTGAAGACGTCGAAGCTCTTTACGACGAAGCCGTCGAGCGGATCCGCCATCCCGATTACCGGATTGACCTGCAGTTGGCCGCCAAGCAGGGCTCGGAGAGAAGCGTTTTTAGATGGGGACTCCGCCCCCATACCCCCGAGATTTTTCGCTTTTGCGCCAGGATGTAGGACGGCGGAAATCGATCCGATCTCCGCCGCATCCCGGCCCCAAAATCGGCGCTCGAGTTGCGTCTCCGCAGAGCTCTATCTTCCGTTTTGGTCTCGCTTAGTTTATCGATACACCTGGCTCCGGTGCTGTAACGATGTCTATTGACCGCACACTTAATCTGACGGCTGCGTCGTCCCCTGCCTAAATCGAATGCGATCATGCTGCACGATCCACAACTCGCCATCAGGGCTTCGCTCCTGGAGGGCCGTCGCGATCCGTTTCATGTAACTGAGCACCGAAGGTTATCCTGCTTCTTGAGCCGGAGGACGATAATTCCGGCGTACTCTTCCGGCGGATAGGCTCGTATATTGCTGAAATCGAGATCGAGCGTGATTAGAATTCTGTTCTCTGTGCGAACTCGATTTGCAACCGACTCGTCGTCAGCTCCTGAAAGCGCTTCATCCGACACGGTGTCTGCTTCGAATTCTTGCTCGCGAAAGATTGATGCGGCCTCGATAGGAAGATTCTCGTCAACCTTGAACTTCACGCACTCAGTTCAAGGGGAAGGTCGACCGTGCTCTCTCGGGCCAGTTCGGCCGCATAGGCTAAAGCCGCATCCAAATCGGGTGCCTTCAGTGAAGGATAGCTCGCGAGAATTTCTGTACAATCCACTCCCGCCGCGATGTTGTCGAGAACAACGGAAACCATCACTCTGGTTCCGCGGATGCACGCTCTCCCGTGGCAAACACGAGGATCTACGCTAATCCGATCTCGCCAGTTCTCCATGCTTCGATTCTACGCACATTCCACTGCGGTTCAGTTGGCTGCTTCAAGAGTCGAACATTGAGCTCGACTTCCCCTCGTGAATTTGGAAGATTACCACTAAGACAGAAGGAGTAATGCTATGGCCATGAAGAATCCACCCCACCCGGGGGATTTCATTCGGACGGAGATTTTCGAAGCCGCAGGCTTGTCCGTGACGGCGGCGGCGGCCGCCCTTCAAGTGTCGCGGCCTGCGCTGTCCACTCTGTTGAAGGGCAAAGCCGACCTTTCCGGTAATATGGCGCTCCGCATCGAAAAAGCGTTCGGCGTCAAGATGGTCACGCTCATGCGGATGCAAGCTTCATACGACATTGCGCAAGCCCCGCGGTTCTCAGCCTGGAAGAACAGCTGAACCGATGCCCTATCAACGCCGGAGAACGACGAGCTCAGGCATTTGTTGTACGGGAACAAGCCTCACATTTACCGGGCGATTTACCGAGTATTAGAGAAGGAGAAGCGGGTTGAGGTGCTGCATATCCGCCATGGCGCACGGCGGAGGTTCAAGGGGTCCGATGTTGCAGGCGCCGGTCTGGGCTTCGCATAATAAGCGCACCTCACCTATTGACTGAACCCCGGAGGCCAGTTGCTGCCCCTTTTTCCAGGAAAATAATTTTCCGGAAGGTATTCAAACTTGCCGGGAGTTTCCGAAACAGGAGTGGAATAGCGGCCGGCAGACCACCTCATTCCATCCTCAAAGAAGAATGGGCCTACGTGGACAGCCACTTTACTTACTGTGGTCACTGGCTCATAGTTCAACGGTTTAGCGCCGATTTCGTTTAAATAGTCGCCGATACGCACCGTGAATATCTGGCCGTGTTTCCAGTTTAGGGGCGTCCTCTCAGGGTGTTCCGATCTTAGTGGTTTACCCGTTCTTCCGTCATACGCATCAACGGCAGGCATTTGACCCAAATGAATTTGCTCCATCGGACAAACTTGGGTACGACAATCCGCAGCGTTGTCCAGAAACATCAAGGAAACGGTGCCGGCGACAATAGTCTTTTCAGTCCGGTTGACGAGGGAAATGGTCATCTGCTGAAGCCAGTCGTTGCCTGCCTGAAACGGGGTTACGGGTTGCACAACGGAAGGGGGTTTGACAAATAATCCACATTCCACGCTCTTGCTTCCAACTGCAACGTTGCTTATCAATACCGGGTATGTGATTTGCGCTGGATCATTGCATTGGACCAGTTTCTCGCTGGTTGTTTGTTGGCCCCGAGCTACTCCGAGAATGGCCCAGAGCGCGATACATCCTGCGCTAACATCTCTCCGGATGAAGTGTCTAACGAAATTTCGCATTGATTGTTCACCTGCTTTCTTGACATATATTAGAAGGCCGCTCTCCCTAAGAAGCGGCGCGCTTTATGCCAATGGCATAAGCCCAAGACGGTGACGACGCGATTGGGCGAGCCTGCGAATTGTCCGAAGCGGCCTGGCCCCTAATGGAAGACAATCGTGCTCTCGCCGCTGTACTTGTGATAGTTGCGAAACTCGATGGTGTTCTTCGTGCAGAAAGTGGTTCCGCGGTTGCAGGCGACTACTTCCGCTTTAATCGGCAGTAAATATTTCGCGGGCGTGCCTAACGAGATCTCGTCGTAATCGACCGCCGTTTGGACAAAGTCGTCGGGGAAGTCTTTGGGGATCTTGTCGGCGCCGTACTCGATGCGGCGCACTTCGCCGCTGGACTTAACCACCCAAATACTGCCGCTATATGCCGGATGAAGCGTCTGGCCGCCTATGGTGATGGCCCAATCGGAATTCGCTAGCGGCACTTTGAAATCGTAAACGGCGGCGGCTTCGCCATTCTCCGCCGTGGTCGATTGAGCGAACTTGAAGGTCGCGCGGTCTCCCTCGGCCAGCAAACTGCGCAATGTCGCCGCAAACTCGCCGGTGGATGTGGAGCCGCCCAAATCCATCATGCTCTTGTTGGTGCGCTTGCCGCCCACGGTAATGTCGCGGTAGTTCTCTTTGCCGTCCTCGTAGACAACTTTTGCCGTGACGATATCGGCCGCCTGCCAACCGGAAGCGCGCGATTGTTCGTAGTAGCGCGTTGTCTCCTGCTCGCAGACGAAGTTCGGCAGGCCCTGGTTGTAGCTGTGCGCCCAATCCATGGTGCGCTGGAGAATCTCGTCGGAGGTGCGGCTGACGATCTTGGGCCGCTCGGCATCCGTATCGATGGTGAAGTCGTCGGTGGCCTTTTTGCCGGAATCCGCTGTTTGCGCAGCGGCCGCAGGCTTTGCCGGCGGCTTCGAAGCCGCAACGTCGGAATCGTCGTCCGCACTGGCCGACTTACCGCCGCCGCCATGTTTCAGCACCGGGCGTCCAGGCGCCTCGAGCGGCCGTTCCAGGATGGTGGGCCGGGGTTCATCCTCGGCTGCCGCGGAACGAGAGGGCATTACGGGCCGACCGCTGGGCGCGACGGCATCGGGCGGAGGGGCATCTTTCAGCAGATTGATCTGGGTGACGGTCAGGAACGCTTCGTCATCCTCGATGGCGTCTATGTGTACCGTCGTTCGCGGAACAATTTGACTCGACGGTATATCCTTATCCGCTCGCGTGAACTTCGTTTGGGGCGTGACGGTCATGGTGATCTCCCGGCCGTCAGTGGTGCCGATGACAAGCTTGGTCGGATTAATCGAAAGAGTCACGCCTTCAGCCGAGAAATTCGGCTGGGTGGCTTCGTCTTTTTTCTGATCCTTTTTCTTCGTCCGGTGGGGGATCGACATTCCTCCGCCGGGATACTGACCGCCCGGCGGATAGCCCCCGGGCGGATACTGGCCTGGAGGGTATTGTCCTGGCGATTGGCCGGGTGGATACCCGCCACCTGGATACTGACCGGCAGCGGAAGCTGCAAGACACACGGCCAGAACCAGTAGCTTCTGCATGAAGCCACTAAGACGTACGGATATAGAGGGGCCGTTTCCTGGTACTACCACTTCAACAAGACTAACTCCGAGCAAAACGCCGGCCCCATGGCCGCGAGCACTCCCCACGAGCCCAGCCGAGGCCGTTTGCGGGTCATGACATGCTCCAACACAAATAGGACGGACGCTGAGGATAGATTTCCGGTTCGCCGCAAGCACTCCCAGGAGGCTGCGAGATGGCCGTTCGATAGACCCAGCGCACTTTCGGTCGCCTCAAGCACCTTAGGCCCTCCGGTGTGAATGACCCAGCTCTCGATGTCCTGGCGAGTCAGGCCGTGATCGGCTAGAAATTCGTCCATATCGCGGCCGAGGTTCTGCTTGACCACGTCCGGCACGTCGCGCGACAGCACAATCTTGAAGCCCGATTCGGAGATGTCCCACCCCATGACGTGTTCTGTGTGGGGATAGAAGATCGACCTGGTGTCGACGACGCTTGGGCCATCGGATGCATCCAGTTCAGAGCCTGCCAGCAGTACCGCGGCGGCGCCATCCCCGAAGAGGCCGGTACTGATCAGGTTGGCCGCCGAGAAGTCGTCCTGTTGGATGGTGAGCGAGCAGAGTTCGACGGAGAGCAAGAGCGCGGCCTGGTCCGGGTAGGCTTTGACGTAATCGGCGGCCCGGGCGATACCGGCGGCGCCGGCGACGCATCCTAATCCGAAGATGGGGACTCTCTTCATCCGCGGATTGAGGCGCATGCGATTCATGAGTCTCGCCTCAATGGAAGGGCTGGCCACGCCGGTAATGGAGACAAAGAAGAACGCGCCGATCTGGTCCGTACCGATTGCCGATTTGTTCAGGGCACGGCAGATTGCCTGCTCTCCGAGTTCGAGAGAAGCTTCAATCCACTTATTGTTTGCTTCGCCCCAGGATTTCAGAGGATATTCTTCGAGTTCGAGCGCCAGGTAGCGTCCGTCCACTTGCGTAGCGGCATGAAGACGTTCCAGGATGTCGAAGCGGTCGAGCCTACCGCCCCAGTGTTTTCTAAACGCATCGATCAGCGTCCGTTGGGGGTAATAGTGCGGCGGTAGCGCTGTTGCAGCGGCAGCGATTTTCATAGTTCCTGGGGGGACACCGAGCGGGTTACTGTCGTCATCATACGACTGAGTGATGCATGTTCCGCTCCCCTGGCTCTTGATTCGTCACAGATTCTAATGGCCTTCTGAGTAGCCGGGCGATTAAACATCGCTTTCATCTGCCGATAAGGGAAATCAGCGATGCTTTTCTTCATTCGGCGCGCCCTGACTCTTTTGCTGCTGCTCGCCGCATGGGAGCTTGTCGTGGGTGCGCAGCAGTTCAAGTTTCAATCCTACGAACAGGGGATGGGGAACTTGAACATCACGTGCATGCTGCAGGACCGCACGGGATACCTGTGGGTGGGTACCCAGAACGGCCTGTTCCGGTACGATGGCAGCGGTTTTCAAGAATTTGGAAGGCAGGACGGCCTAGGCGGCACCTTTCTAGTGGCGCTGTACGAAGACCCATCTGGCCGAATTTGGGTTGCTACCAGCGAGGGTTTGTATTTCCTTACGGAAAACCATCGTTTCGAGCCGGTGTTCTACCAGGCTCAAGCCATCGAGGTACGCTCGGGGTCGGCGTTCGCGTCGCTTCCCGATGGAGCTATGCTCGCCGCGACACGGCAGGGGCTTTTGAGCATTCAGTTTGTGTCCAAGAACGGCAAGTGGGTATGGCAGTGCCGCCCGATTGCGGCGATACCGTCTAGTGCGCCTGTGTGGGGCGTCGTAGCCCGCTGGGACGGCTCTGCGGTTGCCGGCTGCGGGAACGCTCTGTGCCGGGTCAACGGATCCGACGTTACGATTTGGGACAAGCACCACGGGTTACCGGCGGATCATTACAGCTTTCTGAAATACGACGCAAGGGGCGAGTTATGGGCGCGCGGCGGCGATCATATTGGCGTTTTGATGCCCGCCGAGTCGGAGTTCACTACGCGCGATTTGCCCGATTTGCCGGGGCGATCGACGAATCCCGCGCTGGCCGAAGATCGCGCGGGAGAGATGCTGGCGACGCTCGGCGCCAGTCTGGCGCGGTACGAAGACGGTGGTTGGCACGTCTTCGATCAGCGGAACGGTTTAACCGAAGACACAGTTACTTCGTTGCTGGTGGATCGCGAAGGTCTCGTCTGGTTTGGCCTGCTTGGCCGTGGACTGCGCCGCTGGCTCGGCTACAACGAATGGGAGCACTGGACCACGGCGGATGGACTCCAGAATAACGTGGTCTGGAGCGTGATCCGGGACCATGAGGGCCGCCTATGGGCAGCCAATGAGCGCGGTATTGCCTTCATGGCGCCTGGAACCAAGGCATTTCGCGCCTGGTGCGCAGCGGGTTTGACCTGCGATAAGGCCTGGAGCATCCGTGAATCCAAAGACGGTGGAATTTGGGCGGGGACCGGCACGGGTTATGCGATACACATTGACGAACGGACGCTGCAGGGTCAGCAATACAAGGTGTCCGATAAGGTGTTCGGCGTACTCCAGGAGTCGGCGGATCGAGCGTGGGCTGCTACAAGTGCGGGACTCTACCGCGGATTGAGAAGTGGTCAATCGTGGCACTTTGAGCGGCTGGATGCACCCGATCTTCCACACGAATGGTTCTATGATCTTGCTCTGGATCGCCAGAACCGCGTTTGGGCGGTAGCGCAGGACGGTATTTTCCGGCTGGACGGCGATAACTGGACGCACATTTCGATCAGCCCGGAGCGACTGGGCGGCCACCCACGCAACATTGCGATAGACGCCACAGGTCACGTCTGGCTGGACGGAGGTTTTGCCGGCGCGGTCCGCTTGACGATCAGCGGATCGGCGGTGACCGAGAAAAAGGTTTTTGCGAAGCCGCAACTGGCATCGGATTCAGTGGTTGCCATCGGATCGGATCATCGCGGTTGGATTTGGATTGGCGGCGATCAAGGCATCGACATCTTCGATGGCCGGTCGTGGCGGCGGTACTCGACCAATGACGGGCTGAGCTCAAACGACATCAGCGAACGAGCCTTCTGGGCGGATAAAGACGGGAGCGAGTGGATCGGTACGGCAGGGGGCCTTTCGCACGTGTTCGCACCGAGGTTGGATTCCGCACCTCCTCCGCTTCCGATTTTAAATTCGGTCCAATACGGCGCGCATGATCTGCTGAAAGGCGGCAATACGTACGATTGGAGCCGCAAGCCCTTAAGAATCTCGTTTGCAGACCTAAGCTTTCACTCCGATACGTCGATCTCTTTCCGGTACAGGCTGGTGGGGCTCGAACAAGAGTGGGTGGAAACCCGGGAGCGCGAATTGCGATATCCGGAGCTCCCGCCACGATCTTATGAGTTTCAAGTCGTAGCGGTCGACAACAGCACCGGCAAGCGCTCTGAAGTTCGCTCAATTGGCTTTGAGATTCAGCCCCCGTGGTGGCGAACCAAGGCGTTTCTCGGCCTTGTCGGGTTGCTGGCCTTTGCACTCGGAAGAATGGTCTGGCTTTGGCGCGTGAACATTCTTGTCGCGGGCAAGCGAGAGCTGGAAAGACTGGTGCGGGAACGAACAGATGAACTCGACCACCGCCTGGCCGAGCAGGAACAGCTAAAAAAGGATGCCGAACAAGCGAACCAAGCGAAAAGCGAGTTCCTGGCTATGATGAGCCACGAGATTCGAACGCCGATGAACGGCGTAATCGGGATGGGCAATCTACTGCTCGAAACCACGCTCACGTCAGAACAGCAGGAATATGCGCGGACTATCCGCGATTCAGCGGAATGCCTGACGCAGATCATCGGCGATATTCTCGATTTCTCCAAAATCGAAGCAAACAAACTAGAGTTGGAATCGCTTGAATTTGAGCTGCGGACTTTAGTGCGCGACGCAACCGCGATCGTGGGAGAGCAAATCAGGCGCAAGCACCTGGATCTGAAGGTCGAGTTCGATCAGGCAGTGCCGGCGTTTGTCATCGGCGACGCAGGACGCCTCAGGCAAGTGCTGCTGAACTTATTGTCAAATGCGGTCAAGTTCACGGAACGGGGCCGCATCAAACTACGCATTACGCAACAGGAAAGGATTAACAACCATCGTTCGGTAATCCGGTTTACGGTATCGGACACGGGCGCGGGCATCTCGCCGGATGCCCAGGCAAGGCTGTTCCAAAGCTTTTCGCAAGCGGATACGTCTACCACTAGAAGGTATGGTGGTACGGGACTTGGCTTAGCCATCTCAAAACGCCTCGCGGAGTTGATGGGCGGGCAAATTGGCGTGGAGAGCCAACTCGGGCAAGGCAGTCAATTTTGGTTTACCGTGAATCTGCCGATAAGCCGAATTAGTGAGGAACCTATGCAAGGACTGGGCGTACTCCAAACGGCAATCAATCAGGCGGGCGAAGCAGCCGTAACTCGCGCCCGCGTTCTGGTAGCTGAGGACAACGCAATCAATCAGCGCGTGGCCGCTATTCTGCTTACGAAACTGGGCTATACGCCGGAACTCGCCTCCGATGGCAAACAAGCCCTGGAGAAGTTGCAGCAGGGCCATTACGACATCGTTTTGATGGATTGCCAAATGCCTGTTATGGACGGGTTCGAAGCGGCTGCGGCAATTCGCTCTCTCGAAAACGAGTGCGCCCGAATACCAATCATCGCGGTGACGGCGAACGTTCTGACAGGTCAACGAGAGAAGTGTCTGGAAGCGGGGATGAACGACTACATCCCCAAACCAATCAACCGGGACGTACTTGAAAACGTGATTCAGAGATATTTGAATCCGAGCGACAGCACCTCAGAACCTGAACTGACAGCCACGTACACACACTAGCCGATACAGCTTTTCCGAGAACTCAATCAGTCGCCATCCACTATTCGACATGGCGACGGCTGCCCTCAGCAATGAGGAAACTCTACATTGGCTCGCGCTGCGCATGCTTCCCGGCCTGGGAACTCTGACGGCATTGCGTTTGCTCGAAAGGTTGAAATCTCCGCAGGCCATCTTCCGGTCATCGGCTTCGGAGTTAGAGGCTGCCGGCCTAAGCCCAGCGCTGGCGCGTAATGTTTCAAGCGGATGCTCATTCGAAGATGCGGTGGATCAAGAGCACAAGCTGCGCGCCGCAGGCGTGACTCTCATTTCCATTCAGGATTCCCGCTATCCGCAGCGATTGCGCGAGATCTTCGATCCGCCGGTGTTCTTGTTCGTGCGCGGCGACACCAATCTGCTGGCTTCTCATCAGATCGGAGTTGTGGGAACCCGGCGTCCGACGCCGTACGGGATCGCCGCAACAGAGCGTTTGACCGCGGACCTGGTGAGGGCCGGCCTGACGATCACAAGCGGCCTGGCGCGCGGCATCGATACTGCCGGGCACCGTGCCGCGCTGGCGGAGGATGGGAAGACAATCGCTGTTTTGGGTTGCGGCGTCGACGTGCTCTATCCAGCCGAAAACCGGAAGCTATATGACCAGATTGGGCGTACCGGACTTCTTGTTTCCGAATTCCCAATGGGTGCTCCAGCTTATCCGCAGAATTTCCCGATCCGTAACCGCATCATCAGCGGCCTTTCTTTGGGAGTACTCATCGTCGAGGGCGCACAGCATAGCGGATCGGCGATAACAGCCAAACTGGCCATGGAGCAAGGCCGGGAAGTTTTCGCCGTTCCCGGGAACATTACCTCAAAAATGAGTTGGGGACCGAACCTATTAATAAAAGACGGGGGTGCGAAGCTCGTTCAGGAATGGACGGATGTCACAAACGAACTACCGGTTGACGTTCGGCGAGACCTGGTTACCCAGGCCAAGCAACGAGTTCTGCTCGAAAATCCCGAATTGGCCGAGCCGAAAACCGAAGGCTCGACTGCCCCTGCAAACGCGCTTGCGACGAAGATCCTGGGACGGCTGCAAGTCGATATACCTCAACAACTTGAATCGCTGTTTGAATCTTTTGAAGGAATCAGCTCATCTGAGCTAATCGGCGCTCTATTTGATCTGGAAATGTCGGGTCTCATACGGCAGCTCCCGGGGAAGAACTTCGTGAAGGTGTGGTAAAAGGGTAGCGATCTCAGCACGAAGTTAGGCTCTGGGCCAAAAGTAATCAGTTTCACATCGGATAAGAAGTCAAGGTATGGCAAAATCGCTCGTCATCGTCGAGTCCCCCGCGAAGGCGAAAACAATCGGCAAGTATCTGGGGAAACAATTTATCGTAAAGGCGTCATTGGGCCACGTGAAAGACCTTCCTAAGAAGGATCTCGCGGTGGACGTGGAGAAGGACTTTACGCCTCATTATGAAGTGATCGAGGGGAAGAAGAAGCTCATCTCCGAGTTGAAGCAAGCGGCGAAGGGCGTCGATTCGGTTTATCTTGCGGCCGACCCGGACCGCGAAGGCGAGGCAATCTGCTGGCACCTAAAAGAGGAACTGGAACCGAAGAAATCCGATAAACCGGCGATTTTCCGTGTGATGTTCAACGAGATCACCGCGAACGCTGTTAGGCGGGCCTTCGACAAGCCTCTTCAGGTAAACGTCAATCTCGTCGAAGCTCAACAGGCGCGGCGCGTGCTCGATCGCCTGGTGGGCTATAAAATTTCCCCGCTGCTATGGGACAAAGTTCGCCGCGGGCTATCGGCGGGCCGCGTACAAACTGTGGCCCTACGCGTCATCGTCGAACGCGAACGAGAGATTCGCGCATTCGAAAAGCATGAATACTGGACCATCGACGTTGGGCTCAACGCGAAGAAGCCACCGGTACTGACGGCGCGCCTGAATAAGCGCGGCGAAGAAACTCCTCAGATCGGAAACGGGCAGGCAGCGAATGCAATTGTCGCGGATTTGGAATCCGCATCGTATATCGTACGATCCGTCAACACGCGGGAGAAGAAGCGCAACCCGGTTCCGCCGTTTATTACCTCTACGCTGCAGCAGGACGCATCTCGCAAAGTTCGCTTCAGCGTGAAGCGAACCATGATGCTCGCCCAAGGTCTTTACGAGGGTAAGGAGATCGGCAAGGAAGGATCCGTCGGTCTGATTACCTATATGCGTACGGACTCGACCCGAGTCTCTGAGGATGCACTGGCGGAAGTCCGGTCGTTCCTTGGCGAGAAGTACGGCAACGACTATCTGCCCGCTTCGCCGAACGTGTATAAGACGAAAAAGGACGCGCAAGACGCTCACGAGGCCATTCGTCCGACTTCCGTTCTGAGAACTCCTGAATCAGTCGAGAAGTACCTGGCCGAAGACGAGTTTAAGCTTTACCGCCTCATTTGGATGCGCTTTGTCGCCTCGCAGATGATGCCGGCGCTCTTCGATCAGACCACCATCGACATCGACGCCAAAGGCGCGAGCGGAGTGAACTATATTTTCCGCGCGACCGGCAGCGTTCTGAAGTTTGACGGATTCCTCAAAATCTACGAGGAAGGCAAGGACGTCAAAGACGAAGAGGACGAGGATCTCAAGCATAAACTGCCCGCCGTCACCGAAGGCGAGGTACTGAAGTTCAAAGAGATAAATCCCGAGCAGCACTTCACGGAGCCTCCGCCGCGCTATACAGAAGCGACTCTGGTCAAGAAACTAGAGTCGGATGGAGTAGGTCGGCCGTCTACCTACGCGTCTATCTTGTCAACCATCCAAGATCGCGAATACGTGAAAAAGGAAGGCGGCAAGTTCATACCCACCGAGCTGGGCATGGTCGTCACAGACCTGCTGCTTGAGAGCTTCAACGATCTTTTCGATGTGAAGTACACGGCTCGCATGGAAGAGGAGTTGGACGAGATAGAAGAAGGCAAGCTCGAGTGGCGTACGGCCATGGCCGAGTTCTACGAACGGTTCCAGAAAGATCTGGATCACGCCGCGCAGAACATGACCGACATCAAGCGCATGGAGCGGCCGACAGATCTCGTCTGTGAAAAATGCGGCAAGCCCATGGTGATCAAGTGGGGCAAGCACGGCAGCTTTATAGCCTGCACCGGCTATCCGGAATGCACCAATACGCGCGAATTAACGGTAGATTTGCCGGATATCGAAAATGCCAACCTCGGCGAACAAGATGAAGCCGAGTACTGCGAAAATTGCGGCCGTCCCATGGTTCTTAAGAAAGGACGATTCGGGCAGTTTTTCGCCTGTTCCGGTTACCCCGACTGCAAAACGACAAAACAGATCGGTGGCGAGCAGCGCAAAGACATAGCGCTCGAAGAGGCCTGCCCTCAATGCGGCAGCAATCTAGTTCAGAAATACGGACGCTACGGCGAATTCGTTGCCTGCAGCAACTACCCAAAATGCAAGTACGTCAAGCAGAAAACTATAGGCGTTCCCTGCCCTAATTGCTCCCAAGGTGAAATTGTCGAGCGCAAATCGAAGCGTGGACGAATCTTCTACGGTTGCAATCGCTACCCCGACTGCGATTTCGTTGCCTGGGGCAAACCAATCCAGGAGAAATGTCCCGATTGCGGCAGCAGCTATCTGATAGAGAAGTACTTGAAAACCGGCCCTGTGGCGCAATGCCCGAACGCGGAGTGCAAGTACAAGCACCCATTAGCGGTTGAGCCACAAACAAGCGTGGCTTAGGCGAACTCGCCGACTCCCTCGTTCGCTAAACTAGCGACGGCGCTATGCCGTCTATGTCAACACCACTCAGACTCGCTGTTGCAGGGATCGGACGCATGGGCCAAATCCATGCGTTGCATGTGCATGAACTGATGCACGAAACAGACACTTGTCAGTTGGTTGCGCTGGCTGAGATCAACACCGACCGCTCCAGTTGCTTCATGAACGAGATCGGGCACCAACTGCCGGTGTTCCGGTCGATAGAAGAGCTGGCGCGTGCCGGTGTCTGCGATGCAACGGTCTTGGTGACGCCCACAAATTTCCATCGTGAACACGCAGCTATTTTGGTTGCCGCCGGCCAGCGTGTCTTGCTTGAAAAACCGCTTACAGGCACCCTGGATGCCGATCGGGCGTTCGCGGCCGAGCTGGATCGCGATTATCCAAACTCACTGATGCTCGCGTTTCAGAGGCGCTTCGACCCTCCCCTGCAATATGCGAAAGCGCTGATGGAAGGTGGAGTAATTGGACGGGTCTTCAAAATCTATTCCGCGCTGGAAGATTCCAATCCTGCTCCAAACGGGTACGTAAGCGGCGGCATATTGCCCGACATGTCCGTGCATAATGTCGACGAGATCCTGTGGTTGACGGGCCGCATGCCGGAAGCAGCGCTTGCCATCGGTTCCCGCATCTATAGCCACCGTCTCACGACCTCAGAAGAAGACATCGACGATGCGCTCTTGTATATGTGGTTCAAAGACGAACTCACGGCGCAAGTGCAGGTCAGCCGCAATCACGTTTCGGGCTATCGAGTAGAGACAATCCTTTTTGGCGAGGAGGGCCAGATCCACATCGGACGATTTGAGGGTAAGCCTTTCGACATCATTGTGGAAGCGTACGGGCGTCGAGGCGGTGTCGAGCCAATCGCATACCAGCGCTTCTTGATGCGCGACTATGGCCGCCCCTTGCCCGAGTTTGCAGATCGCTTCGGTCCCGCGTATAAAGCGGAGCTGGCGGCGTTCGTGGAGTGCTGCCGATCCAAGATGGCGTTTCCGACTTCCCATCGCGACGGATTGCGGGCGCAAGAAGTCATTTCGGCGGCGATGAACGCGGTTATCGGTCCCGACCAAGCCGCGCGTGTCGCTCTTGTATGATCTGCAGCCGGCGTAAGTTCGTTGCCGGCAGCGGCCTTGCGCTTCTCGCAAGTTGCGGCCGCTCAACCCCTCGCGTGATCGGCGTGATCCCGAAGGCCACCTCTCACTTATTTTTCGTGTCGGTGCATGCTGGCGTGGATGCGGCAGCGCGTAACCTGCACGTCAATACGCTTTGGAACGGGCCCGAAAATGAGACGGACTATGCACGACAAATCGAAATCGTCGATTCGATGATTACCAGCCAAGTCTCAGCCATCGCAATTTCAGCAACCGATCAGGAAGCGCTGGCCGCACCTGTGGAAAGAGCGATCAAGGCCGGCATACCGGTTACGGTTTTCGATTCCGCAGTAAACATAACGAATTATGTGAGCTTCATCGCCACGGACAATCACGGTGCGGGATGCACGGCCGCGCGTACTCTCGCCGGGTTCGTCGGCGGCCGCGGTGACGTGGGGATGGTCATGCAAAAACCGGGCGGCACGTCCACGGTGCTGCGGGAGCAAGGTTTCGAGGCGACCATCGCCAAAGAGTTCCCCAACATCGCCATCGCCGCGCGGCAGTATGGAATGGCCGATCCAGCTCGCTCACGAAGCGCCGCTGAGGACATACTGAGCGCTCATCCCGACTTGGCCGGTATGTTCGCTTCGAGCGAAGCGGCATCGCTTGGGTGCATTCAAGCGATTAGGAATCGAAAACTTTCAGGCAAGGTAAAGCTCGTCACGTTCGACTTCAGCAAGACTCATGTTCAGGCGTTGAAAGATGGGACGATAAACGCCATGTTGGTGCAGAACCCGTATCAGCTTGGATACCAGTCCGTCAAATCGCTCGTGGACAAGTTAAACGGTGGGCGTCCCGCGCATCAGATCGAACTGCCAGCGCGTGTGATCCTCAGGGCCGATTTAGCCAATCCCGAAGTACGCGCGCTGATTGAGCCGACGTGGTTGAAAAATCAGTAAACCAGTAATGTGCGTCCAGCCCCGTGATCGAGGGTTGGGCCGTATTCGGGCGCTTCCGCACTACTTCAAGTCCGCATGCTGCGCGGCAAGTGCAGCATAGATGGGGTAGTGATCTGAGCCGCGGAAATCGCGGTTTACCCGACCGTCCTCGATGGCGATTGGGCCGCGTACAAAGATCCAGTCAAGCGCCATGGCAATGGCGTGAGTTCGTTCAATTCGTTCACCGGTCGCGCTTCGAAAACCTTCGCGCTCCAGCCTATGCAGGAATGAGGACGGCAGATACTTCGTGTTGAGATCTCCGCCGAGAATGAAAGCCGTGCCGGGCTGGTATTTCTTCATGTCTTCAAAGACTTCGTCCAACTGCTCCGATTGGATTTTTCCCAGGCTGCGGCTTTCCAGATGAAGATTGTACACAATCAGTGGGCGTCCCGCAAACTCGAGATCTGTCACCAGCGCGATGCGATTACCCAAGCGACGCTGCATCAGCGGCAAGGAAGACGGTAACCAACCATGCGGTTTCCAAAAAGCAGACTGCCGCTGAAAGCGAAGGATGCGTGAACTGCGAATTGGGAGCCTGGTTAGTGTGGCTTGCCCCGTGTAAGCCGGCGAGGGCGCTTGGCCACTCTGCACTTCCTGGCTTAACTCTTCGAATTCGATCCCGTACGACATATTCATCTTCAAGCGGTGCGCGAGTTCCGCCGCTTCGTTCACTTTCCCGCCGCGCTTTGTATTCGAATCTACTTCCTGCAGGAGGTAAAGATCGGCCGGATCTTTTTCCAACTCCTGACCGATCAGCGGCAATTCGGTTCCCCGGTCGATGTTCCAGCTCACAACGCGGATCGATTTGGCGGCACGGATGGTTGGGAAAAAATTGGCCTGCCTGGGCGTGTTGAAGTCGCCGTATGATCCAGAGATGACTGCGCGGGCTTCATGCGCGGTGGGCTGCTGCGCGCGAATGAAACCTGCGAGCGACAGAGCAACAACAAGAATCGGCTTGGACATTATTTCGAAATTGGATTTCCTCGCGTACGGGCCGAAATTCGGCTCCGAGTATTCTCCACTGCAAGCATCCCGAGCAGAGCGAAGTACCACCCGCAGACGCCAAAACGAGCGAACGGATAATCGACCAGCGCGTGCAAACCAATCGCGATGACTCCCAGTCCCCATATCGATCGGATTGCCGGCCGCAAACTCCAGAAAAAAATTGCGATCATTACGCAGGCAAACGGGATGCCGCCTTCGGCCGCGAACTGCAACCAGTCGTTATGCGCCCGATTCACATAGCTGCCGTCATCGTAATGGGCGAACATGCGGTAAACAGGCACATAGGTGTTCAGGCCCCAGCCAGTGAGCGGGTGAACACCGATCATCTCCATGGAGGATCGATTGATATCGCGGCGAACTTGGAGCTGGTCTTTCTGCTGCAGCTTCCGCATCAATGCGTCCGATCCTGCCGCATAGATGAAGACCGCGCTCAACAGCACCACCGAACCCGCCGCCATCAGGAACGCCTTCTTCCGATTTCTGAGGTAAGCAAGCAGAATCACGGCGATCAGTTCAAGGAGAACGAGCGCCGTCCCGGCCCGAGATCCTGAGGCCGCGACGGCCGAAATCTGTAACGCAGCCAGCCCAAGATAGGGTGGATTCAGCTTACGGCCCGCGAGCCCCAGCCAGAGTGTTACCGGTAGGAACAGTTCTACAAATTGAGCGAAATTGTTCCAATATGCAAACGGCCCACTCACGCTCGTAAATTTGCTTTGAATAATCCAGTAATACTTGCTGGTGTGCGAGGCTTGCTCAAGCAGATCGAGCACACAAATAGCGGAACCGAAGAGAACAAAGAACCAACGGAACTGCGCAGCAATGAATGTATTCCGTAGAACTTGCGACGCCAGAAAAGATATCGCCGCGGCAGTAACCCAGAACAGCACCCCCGTCCAACCGTCGTACACGATTTTCTGCGTGAACCAGAGTGTCTGAACGATTCCGTAAACCCCCATAAGCAGCAGACCGACGGCGGGCACTGTGATTCTGAAGCCGCTTCGTGGAGCAAAGACAAGCATCTGCGCCGAAAAGAGAAGAATCGCCGCCGATATGGCAAGGGGCGCGACTTGTCCGCCATCGAGCGTACAAAGCGTGAAGGCCGCTAGGAGCGAAAAGAGGACACCGGCGACAACCCGTTCCCGCAGTTCGCTCCCGATATCGATGTGCGAAGCAGCTTGTACATCAGCAACGGACATCGACCGCAGGTCTCACTTTCCCGTGTACACCACGCGCCAGATTGTCTTGGAAACGTCATCGCTAAAGAGAAGAGATCCGTCCGGAGCACTCGCGATACCGACCGGTCGACCCCAAGCGTTGCCGTCAGGCGTTACGAAACCAGTGACAAAGTCCTCGTATACGCCCGTCGCTTTTCCATTCACCACCGGAACGCGAACCACCTCATATCCCGCACGCGTCTCTTTGTTCCAGGATCCGTGCTCGGACGCGAAGATATCGCCTTTGTATTGCTTCGGGAACTCGTTTCCTTCGTAGAACATTAACTGGAGGGATGCATTGTGTGGCTGAAGCAATACGTCAGGCGTAATTACCTTCGGCGCGAGTTCGGGATGAGCGCCATGCAATCGAGGATCAGGATGGTTACCGATGTAATAGAAGGGCCAGCCGTAGAAACCTCCAGGTTGAACAGAAGTGATGTAGTCGGGTGGAAGATTATTGCCGAGAGCATCGCGTTCGTTCACAGAACACCAAAGTTGACCTGTTGTCGGATTGATGGCGATTCCAACAGGATTGCGAATGCCGGACGCATACACTTGGACGAATTTGCCCTCCGGTGTGAACTCCAAAATATTGGCCCGGTGAAACTCGGTGGGGTGCGTATCCGGATCATCGATGTTCGAAGCCGAACCTACAGCCACGAACAGCTTGGTTCCGTCGGGTGAAAAAGCCAAATCACGCGTCCAGTGTCCCCCGCCCGCCGGGAGTTTATCGACAACAGTTTCTGCAGGACCGCCCGCTTTGAGATCGCCACTGTTATACGGAAAGCGCACTACGGAGTTAGTGTTGCCGACATATACCCATTTGGGATTCTTACCAAGCGGGTAGAAGGCAATGCCGAACGGCATGTTCATGTCGGAGTCGGCGAAAACGGAAGTTTGCTGAGGCTTGCCATCGGCGGTAACACCGCGGAAGACGATAATTTTCTTGGCCTGGCTATCAGCAAGGAAAATGTCTCCGTTAGGCGCGGCGCGAAGCTCGCGTGGCAAGACGAGTCCTTCAGTTACGTATTGCTCTACTTTGAAACCGGCAGGTGCTTTCGGCCACATGTCATCCGGTCTCGAGACCGTCTTCGGAGGGTTGCCGGCCGACGCCGTTGCGAACGGCTGCGGCAGGTCGGCCACAGTTATCTTTCGCGCTTTTCCGGGCGCCTCCTCTTTGTAGTTGGTGAACGCGGCTGTACCAGTGATGACGCTCTTAATATCCGACATGTCGTACCCGGCCGCGTGTATGGCCATTCCAGCGCCCGCAGTCAGGCTCACCAACAGTGCAGCCCAACGAATCAGCTTCATAATGTTCTCCCTCTTTATTGTCCTAAACGGAGATATTGTTGAAGGCGCGAAGCTCGTCCAGACTCAAGCGTCCGGTGTATATGGACATCCCCACCGCGCAATGGACATTCATTGCCGTCAATGCTCTGATGTCCGCCATGGTGGTTATGCCGCCGGCTGCGACGAGTTCATGGTCGGTCCCTTCGCGCAACTCGCGAAACCAATTGAGATCGGTGCCCTGCATCATGCCCTCTTTGTCCACATAGGTGCAGAGAAAGCCCGAGCAGTAAGGCTCCAATTCACTCAGCACGTCCAGGGCTGTTCTATCCGTTGCCTCACGCCAACCCTTCACAACGATGTGGCCGTCCTTGCTATCGAGCGCCACGGTAATCCGGTCTGAGCCAAGTTGGGCGTTCAGATCCGCGAGAAACGGCTGGTTGATTCCTGCGGACGCGAACGCCGCGGTACCGATGATGACGCGATGAGCGCCCTGCTGAAGCAATTCTTCCGCGCGGCTGACATCGCGGACTCCGCCACCAGCACGAATCAGCGCCCGCCCGGCCAAGTACTTCATGATCTCCCGGTTTGAGCCTCGGCCCATCGCGGCATCGAGATCGATTACTTGAATCTCCGGAAATCCAGAGAATAGATCGAGCATCTCCTGAGGTGATTTCCCTTCGAGAACTTTCTCGCGACCCTGCTTCAGTTGCACGACCTTGCCGTCCATCAGATCTATGCAGGGTATGATCATGGCGCCGGCCTCACAGGCACGTTTGCTTCTTCGAGGGCGCGCTTGAGATCGCCCACAGTGTAGGTTCCATAGTGAAAGACGGATGCAGCCAACGCTGCGTCGGCCTGCCCTCGTGTGAGAACCTCAATGAAGTCTGATGGCTTCCCCGCCCCGCCCGAGGCGATCACCGGCACCGTGGTAGCGTTCACGACAGCCAGAGTGAGTTCACAGTCGAAGCCGGCTTGCACTCCGTCGGTGTCCATCGAAGTCAACAGGATCTCTCCAGCGCCAAGCGACTGTCCCCTTTGAGCCCACTCAACCGCGTCAATTCCCTCATCCTGGCGGCCGCCCTTCGTGTAAACACTCCATTTACCCGGGCCCGCACGCCGCGCATCGATCGCAAGCACGACAGCTTGCGCCCCAAATTCAAGGCTCAACTCACGAATGAGCTCAGGCCGCCGTACGGCTGCCGTGTTCACGCTTACTTTGTCCGCACCGGCCAGGATAATTTTGCGGGCATCAACCACGCTCCGCAGTCCGCCACCCACCGTCAACGGAATGAATACCTGCCGCGCAGTGCGGGCTACCAGATCTGCCATGATTTCCCGCGCGTCACTCGAGGCGGTGATATCGAGAAAGACGAGTTCATCCGCCCCTTGGGCGTTATAGCGCTCCGCGAGTTCAACCGGATCACCCGCGTCGCGAAGTCCGACGAAGTTGACGCCCTTTACTACGCGCCCGTTTGTAACGTCGAGACACGGAATGATTCGCTTCGCCAGCATTCAAACAGTAAGGAAGTTCTCCATCACTTGGATTCCGATGGATCCGGACTTCTCCGGATGAAATTGCACTGCATGCACGTTCTCATGTTCTAGTACGGCGCTGTAGGCGACCATGTAAGTGCAACTCGCGGCGGTAGCGTGATTCACAGGCGCATAGTAACTGTGTGCGAAATAAGTGAACGCTCCATTAGGCAGCCCATTGAGAAGGCGGGAATCGCAGATTCTGGTAAGTGAATCCCATCCCATGTGAGGGACGCGTCCGGGACCGATGAACCGTTTTACCGACCCGCGAAACACACTCAATCCACGGCTGCCGGGTGACTCTTCGCTGTTCTCAAAGAGACACTGCAGACCCACACAGATGCCCAAGAACGGCACTCCCGCACGAATTTTCTCGATCAGCGGCTCGCGTAACCCAAGTTGATCAATGGCCTGCATCATCTGCCCAAAATGGCCGACTCCCGGCAGGATGATCTTGCCGGCCCTTGCGACATCCTTCGGATCGTTCGTGACTTCATACTGCGCATTCAACTTGTCGAGCGCATTTTGGACGGAGCGTATGTTTCCTGCGCCGTAATCCACAATTGTCGTCACAGCAATCCCTTGGTAGACGGCAATTGATCCTTTAAGCGCTCGTCAGTTGAGCAGGCGTAACGCATCGCCCGGGCGAAGCACTTGAAAATCGCTTCAATCTTGTGGTGGTTCGAGCGGCCGTACAGAACTTTGACGTGCAGATTTGCGCCCGCGTGATTCGTGAAGCCTTCGAAGAAGTCGTGCAGCAACTCGGTCTGAAGATCGCCGACATGAACCACGTTCACTTGTTGGTCATATACCAGCGTTGGCCGCCCTCCAAGATCCACAGCTACAACCGCAAGCGACTCATCCATCGATTGAACGAAGTACCCCGCACGATTGATTCCCCGCCGGTCCCCCAACGCTCTTGCGAAAAGGTCTCCCAGCACAATGCCGGTGTCCTCAACCGTATGGTGCTGGTCTACATTGAGATCGCCGCGCGCATTCAGAGTCAGGTCGAACGCGCCGTGCTTCGCGAACAACTCGAGCATGTGATTCAGGAAGTGGATGCCCGTCGAAACTTCATACGTCCCGCTGCCTTCAACACTGAGATGGCCGGAGATCTGGGTCTCTTTTGTATTTCGTTCTATGCTCGCTTCTCTCATCGCGCTTGTGAGGACGCCAGTTCGATGAGATTGGCGACCTGGTTGATATCGGAGATGACGGTAAAGGCACCACAGGCTCTTAGAAGGTCGGCAATCTCTTTGTGTCTATGATTGTGAGGCGTTGACACTCCGATGAACGGTACGCCCGCCGCCTGAGCGCTTCGTGCATCATCCACGGTATCGCCGAAGTACCAGATTGTCTGGCCGGGATACTCGCGTTGGATGGCATAGAGACCGTCGGGTGCGGGCTTTGGCTTCGCGACCGACTCGTCGGTAATCAGCGGATGAAAGACGACGTGGGGTGCGTAGCGGCTGAGCGTCGCATCGGCTTCATATTTTGCCCGGCCGGTAAAGATGGCAAGCGCAGTTTCCTTCGACAAAGATTCCAACAGGCCGTCCTTTGCCAACCATTTCTCTCGTCGAATGAGACCGTCATTGTTGTCACCGATAAAGATTCGGTTGAAATATGCAACGACCTCCGCATATTCAACCGAGACGCCGCGGTCTGAAATCAGCCGATGTGACAACAGCCAGTCATTGTTCCACCCGCCTGCATTCTTGAAGTCCTGAATTTCATCGTGCGAGACTTCGGCCCCAGTGAAGTGTTTCACCGTCTGGCATATCGCTTCACGGTACGACTCCGAGACTTCGACAAGCACTCCATCCATGTCGAATACAAGGACGTTCGGAGTACTCTGCGCTACTACCAAACCTGCTCCAGTTCGTCCAGGAAGCGCTGAATCTGATCGCGAGTGCCCACAGTCACCCGGACGGCGCCGGGCAGCTCGTAACTTCGGTCGCGCACCAATACACTGCGAGCGCGGAGCCGATCGCGGATTTCTATCGCCCGGTCATCCGCCTGGAAAAGCACAAAATTAGCTTGACTCTTGATGTAAGAGATTTTCAGGCGTTCCAGGCCAACATACAAAAGCTCGCGGGCAGCTAAGACCTCTAAAACGTAATCTTCCACGAACTTCGTGTCCTGAACGGCGATGCGCGCCGCCATCGCAGCGATTGAATTCACGCTGTAGGGCGACTGTGCTTTTCTCACGTTCGCCATATTCGCCTGCTGAGAAAACAGGCATCCGCATCGCATGCCGGCCATGCCGTAAGTCTTAGAGAAAGTTCTGCTGACAAATAGATTGGGGTATGCCGGTATCAGCGGCATCGCGGTTACGCCGCTGAATTCGTAATACGCCTCATCAACTAGAACCGCGGCATTTGGGGCTTTCTGTAGGATCTTTTCGAGACCCGAAACTGTGGTCCCAGTACCCGTCGGGTTATTCGGATTGCTTAGGAAGATTGCTCGCGTGTCAGCGGTGGTTTGATCCAGAACTTCCTGCAAAGGAAAAGCGAGCGTGGCTGGTTTGTAATCGATCCCGCGAATATCTGCTCCCGCAAGTTGGCTGTAGAACTTGTACATCGCGTACGAAGGCTTCAAAATAACCACCTCCGCATCACGATCAACGTACGTGTTCACAAGCAATTGAATTGCCTCGTCGGTGCCATTCGTCAGCGTTAGCTCTGTGTGCTCGACGTCAAAATGGCGCGCCAAATCCTCCAGAGCGTGATCATACTCGGGATAGATGCTGAGGTCCGCAGCGGTGAGATATCGCTTGATGAAATCGATCACATGTGGAGGCGCGCCAACGGTATTCTCGTTAAAATCCAAACGCAGTTTGTTGCGGCGCCCTCCCGTCGGCGGATGATACGCATCCATCCGCAGCACAGCCTCGCGCGGCGTGAGCGGCTTCACTTGCGCCTCAGGCTTGCTCTCTATAATCGATTTACTGGACAGAACGCACCTCCACTGCACGCGCGTGTGCCTCAAGCCCTTCCGCTCGCGCAAGCATTGTAATCGTTGGCGCAAGTTGTTCAAGCGCATCTGGCGACAATTGCTGAACGGTGATCAACTTGACGAAATCGTAGGGAGTCAAGCCACCACGTAGCCTGGCAACGGCGGAGGTCGGCAAAACATGACTCGGCCCGGACGCATAATCTCCGGCCGATTCGGGAGTGCTTGGCCCCAGAAATACTGTTCCAGCATTCTTGATTTGCGTCAGCAATTCCGGATGATGCAGGCTCAAGTGTTCAGGAGCAATCGCGTTAGCTTGTTCCACCGCCGAATTTAAATTCGGCAGGACGAGAATGAAGCTCTCTTTGTCGATTGATTGGCGCGCTATCGCCGCCGTCGGCAATGTCTCGAGCTGGCGCTCAATCTCTTTCCTGACGGCTTCCGCAAGCTCCACTGATGTTGTAAAAAGCATTGCACTCGCCTCTGTGTCATGCTCTGCCTGGGCAAGCATGTCGGCCGCGATAATTTTCGCGTCGCCGTCCGCCGCAATAATCAAAATCTCCGTCGGGCCGGCCAGAAAGTCAATACCGACGCCTTCTTCGTGCGCAAGCAGCCGTTTTGCTGTCGTGACGTATGTGTTTCCTGGTCCAACAACGCGGTCTACGCGCCGGATAGTCTCGGTGCCTAGAGCCAAGGCGGCTATCGCATGAGCGCCGCCGACACGGTAGAACTCTGAAACGCCAAGCAGACCGGCGCAAGCCAGGATCTCGGGCGATGGCTTCGGCGACGTGACACAGATGCGCTTAACACCAGCTACCTGAGCCAGCGTAGCGGTCATCAAAAGCGTAGAGGGCAGCGGGTATCGGCCTGACGGTACATAGCAACCAACCGCCTCAAGGGGTCTCACGATCCAGCCGAGTTTTCTTCCAGGTGAAAATTCGCGGCAACACTCTCGTGGCATCTGTGCTTCGGCAAATTCGCGTATGTTCCTGATCGCGGTCTGTGCCGCGCCAACGAACTCCGGGCTGACCTTATCCGTGGCGGCGGCGATCTCCTCTTTCCCAACCCTCAGCGGCAAATCGCCAAGTCCATCCAGCTCCCGCGCATACTGCAACAGCGCTTCGTCCTGTCGTGTGCGCACCGCCGTGATAATCGAACGAACCACATCGTCTTTTCCGCCGGTGAAAGAGCGCGGGGTATGGAAGAAAGCGGCCGTCCTCTGATCAAGAATTCGAATCACGCAGCGTCTTCACATTACGATCTTGTTCAGCGGATATTCGACAATGCCCTGCGCGCCCGCTTCTTTCAAACGCGGGATGATGTTCCGTACCGTCGTTTCTTCCAGAATCGTGTTCACGGCCACCCAGTCTTCGTCACTCAATTGAGAGATGGTGGGATTCTTCAACGCGGGAAGAACCGAAATCACGGCCGGCAAGTCGTTCCGCCGCACATTCAACATCAAGCCAACTTTTCCAAGCGCATTCATTGCGCCCTCTAACAGCATCTTGATGTCTTCCAGCTTGCGACGCTTCCACTGGTCAGCCCACGAGTCTATATTTGCGATGAGCTGTGTGTTCGATTCAAGTACAGTTTCCAGAATGCGCAATTTGTTGGCACGCAGAGAGGAACCAGTTTCGGTCACCTCGACAATCGCATCTGCCAGCTCGGGCGGCTTCACCTCCGTGGCGCCCCAGCTGAACTCAACTTTTGCCTGCACGCCTTTCGCGCTGAGATATCGCTTCGTGGCGCCTACAAGTTCCGTTGCAATCACCTTACCTTGCAGATCTTCGACTTTGCTGAACGGCGAAGCTTCGGGCGCCGCGAGCACCCAGCGAACTTTGCCGAAGCTCTGTTTGGCATAGATAAGGTCCGCCACCGTCTCAACACGCGCCTCATTCTCTTCTACCCAGTCTCGACCTGTCAGACCTGCATCGAGGACACCGTCTTCGACATACCGCGCCATCTCTTGCGCACGGATGAGCATACACTCTAAGTCTGGATCGTCGACAGCGGGAAAATAGCTGCGACTGCTTGTCGTGATATTGAAACCCGCTCGCCGAAACAGGTCGATGGTGGCGTTCTCGAGGCTTCCCTTGGGGATCCCGAGTTTCAGTTTCAAGCTTTCACTCCATAAACAGAATTCGGATCGTAGATGGGCTGCTCCGTCTCGACCCAACGACCGTCCGCAAGTGTCCTGTAGAAGCAGCTTTCGTAGCCGTTGTGGCAAACACCGGGACTCACCGGCTCAGCTTCAACCAACAGCGCATCGCCGTCGCAGTCGGTCAAAATGGCCTTCAGGTTGAGATAGTGTCCGGAACTCTCACCCTTTGTCCAGAGCTTTTGGCGTGACCGGCTGAAAAAGGTAACATGTCCGCTCTCGACTGTCTTTTCGAAAGCCTCCCGGTTCATGTAGCCAACCATCAGCACGCGGCGCGTGCCAGCGTCCTGCACAACAGCCGTGATGAGGCCGCCTTGTTTATCGAAATCGAGAACATTGCTCATGCTTTCCCTGGAAATGAAAAACCCGCCTTTAAAGGCGGGCTCGTCGCAATTTCTGAATCTGCTATCGAAGGCGAGCGTCGCCTTCTAAACGCACGAAGCGTGAGGATGATGGCGATGAGCGTTGCAGATCATCAACCCGCAGTATAGCGCGCGTGCGCTCTTACGCATTGCTGCGAAAACATTTCTGGGCGAAAATGGTTAGGGAGAACCTGTGGATTGGCTGTGGATCGAGTGTTCGAATAAGGCACTTCAACGCCGTCAGTTTGATGCGTTCGATTTTCCTCCAATGTATTTAAGATTTCGCCTTGAGAGAAGTAAGCCGCCGATTTACATTGACCACGTCCCCCATGGCTGTTCGCGATCTTAGCGCCGACCCTTCCCGCTTCCACAACCAGGCCGCCCCGGCTGGTCTTGCACTGCCCGACAATCTGGATGCGGAGCGCTTCGTGCTGGGCGCCATTATGAGCAACGACACTGCTTTTTTGCAGGTGGCCGGCGCTCTAACCGCAGACGATTTCAGCCTCGAGAAACACAAGCGCATCTTCCAGCGCATGTCCGAGCTGCACGAGCGCGGCGCAAAGATCGATCGCGTGACTGTTGCAAACGAGCTCATGAAGCTGGGCCAGCTACAGTCCGTTGACGGCCTGAGTTATCTTGTTTCGCTGGACGATGGACTTCCGGCTCTTTACAACCTGGACAGCTACGTCGCTATCGTCAAAGAAAAGTCGCTGCTTCGCCGTATCATCGCAGTTTCACAAGACAGCATCAATCGATGCATCGCCTGCGACGACGATCCCAATCAGATCCTGGGCGCCATAGAAGAAGCGTTCATCAAGCTAAGCGATCTCCAGACGAAAAGCTCTCTGGCGACGCCGGCGCAGATCATCACGGAGTACGAAGGCGGCATTAATGCCTTCCTTGACACCAGCAAGCGAATAAAGGGTATCAGTACCGGCTACCTTAAG
The DNA here is from genome assembly GCA_963846045.1 of Terriglobia bacterium. GTDB lineage: Bacteria > Acidobacteriota > Terriglobia > Bryobacterales > Bryobacteraceae > Bog-105. The sequence continues at coordinate 181,210 of CAWJUL010000011.1, forward strand.
TTCGATGAGATGACCGGTGGCTTGCGCGAAGGTGAGCTGATCATTCTGGCGGCACGGCCGGCAATGGGAAAAACCGCGCTGGCCCTCAATATGGCCCAGCACGTGGCTACCAATCAAAAGAATCCCAAGGCCGTTGCTGTGTTCTCTCTCGAAATGTCGAAGGAGTCGCTGCTGACACGTATGCTTTGTGCTTCGGCGCGAGTAGATCAGCAACGCTTCCGTGCTGGATATCTGAGCGGTGAAGAGCGCCGCCTGCTTCGCGAAGCTATGGTCGAGCTAGTCGAAGCTCCTCTGTTCATCGATGACACTGCGGGCACCAACCTGATGGATATCCATTCGAAGCTGCGCCGCTTACAGGCCGAGAATGACTTGGGCCTGGTGGTAATCGACTACCTGCAATTGATGCAAGGCCGTGGCCGCTTTGAAAATCGCGTGCAGGAAATAAGCTCTTTGTCCCGAGGCCTGAAGTTAATGTCCAAGGAACTGCGCGTTCCCTTTCTCGTGCTGTCTCAGCTTAGCCGCGCCCCGGAAGCGCGTACCGGAGATCATCGGCCTATGCTAAGTGATCTCCGCGAATCGGGGAGCATCGAGCAGGATGCGGACCTGGTGGCATTCATCTTTCGTGAAGAGGTTTACCGGCCCGACAAGGAGAGCCTGAAAGGGATAGCCGAGCTGATTCTTGCAAAGCAGCGCAACGGCCCCACCGGACGGGTCAAACTAGCGTTCTTGAACCGTTACACGAAGTTCGAGAATATGGCTGCCGATACCGGCGACGATGCGCGCGAATTCGAGTAGCCGGCAACCCTCAGAACTTCAAGCAGATCTTGCCGAAATGTTGCTGGCTCTGCATGTAGCGCAATGCGTCCTTGTATTCGGTCCACGGGAAGACGCGATCGACCACAGGTTTGATTTTGTGGAACTCGACTGCGCGGTTCATGCGCTCAAACATCGCACGCGATCCCACGTAAATGCCTTGCACTCGCAACGAATTCATCAGGATGGAAACGGGAGAGACCACCGGGTCAGCGCCGCTTAGTACGCCAATCAAGCTGACTGTCCCCCCGGTGCGTACCGCGCGCAATGACTTCGGCAGCGTGTCGCTGCCACCTACTTCGATCACTTGGTCGACACCCGAGCCACCCGTCAGCTGCCGGGCTTCTTCGTCCCACTTCGGCTTGTCCTTGTAGTTGATCGTCGCTGACGCACCTAGCGACTCGGCGCGCTCCAGCTTCCGATTGCTGCTGGACGTGATGATCGCCCGCAAGCCCGCTGCGTGTGCAAATTGCAGTGCAAATACGGAGACGCCGCCGGTCCCCTGCAGGAGCACTGTTTCACCTGGCACTTGCTGCTGCTCTTCGAACAGAGCGTGCCACGCAGTAACCGCTGCACAGGGAAGCGTGGCTGCTTCTTCATCAGACAAAGATGGCGGCGTAGGCACCAGTCCGTCCTCTGAAAGGGTTGCGTACTCACGCAAAATTCCGTCGACGGCTCCCCCAAGAGCCGTGGCTCCCTTTGCAGGCGTGGGCGGCCCGTCAACCCAGTTTTCGAAGAAGCACGTCGCTACACGATCTCCGGGCCGAAAGCGAGTCACACCCTCACCCACCTGTTCGACCACGCCCGCGCCGTCTGACAGTGGAATCATGGGGCGCCTGAGTTTCGGATTGTATTTGCCTGTTATAACCAGCAAATCGCGGAAGTTCAACGATGCGGCTGTCATCCGCACCAGCACTTGCCCGAAACCAGGGCGCGGCTTGTCACCGTCCACCAGTTCAAGCTGGTCAATCCCAAACTCGCGAATTTCAAACTGTCTCACGGCTTGTCCCGTTGGTGAAGTCTTTCAGTTCATCGAGCTTTTGGCTTGCCGCTCCAGAATCGATCGCCTCAGCGGCAATCTTGACAGCCGTTTTCAAATCGGAAGCTCTTCGACCGACGAGCAACACGGCGGCGGCATTCGCCAAGACGAGATTTCGGCAAGGTCCGGGATTGCCGTCGAGAATCGATCGCACAATTTGCGCGTTCGTTTCAACGTCACCGCCCTTCAGATCCTCAATATTCGCCGGTTCGATCCCGAAGTCTCCAGGAGACCATCGGCCTTTCTGAACGCGCCCGTCTTCCAGTTGATAGACGATCGTTTGACCGGTTGTCGTAATCTCATCAATTCCGTCTGCCCCGTGAACAATAAAAGCGCGCTCAACCCCTAATCGCGCCGAGGCCTGCGCCATCATTTCAGCGGCGCGAATGGAAAAAGCTCCAATCAGCTGGATTCGCGCATGCACGGGATTGGTCAACGGACCGAGCAAATTGAAAACCGTGCGGCCTTTTAGCAGCAGCCGGGCTTCTTGCGCGTGTTTCACGGCAGGATGCAGCAACGGTGCGTACAGAAACCCGATACCGACACTGCGGATACACGTCGCAACCTGGTCCGCCGAAAGATCCACACGAACCCCGAGCGCTTCCAGCACGTCCGCGCTGCCACATTGGCTCGATATGCGCCGGTTTCCATGCTTAGCTACGCGCAGTCCACTCGCAGCCGCAATGAAGGCCGTTACGGTAGAGACATTAAACGTGCCGGCGTGGTCGCCTCCAGTACCACAGGTATCGATCAGCGGATCTTCCGATTGGTCGATCTCAATGGGCTGGCTCATCTCGCGAAGCGCCATCGCGAAACCGACTAACTCCGCCAGAGTCTCTCCCTTGCGGCGCAGGAACGTGAGCACGCCTGCAATCTCTTCGGTGCTCATGTCGCCTGAGAGCATCCGATGCATTAAGTCATGCGCTTCCTGCTGCGTCAGGTGTACGAAATTTCGGTACGGAAGGTGCGATTCGCTGCGAGCGGTCATTGCAGTACTTGCCTTGGCGGGCTTCGCTCCAGAACTCATCAATCCTTCGTCACCAACATAGGTATTACTGCCTCCAGACCCAAATCATCATCCATTGTGAACTACTCAAAACGCAAATTTGATATGAATGCACAGTTGCGGTCTTCGCTAACCTGTTATCGAAGAGGGTCACCAAACTTTGTTAGTAGTGATGAAGTCGCAGGCGAGCCGTGAGGATATCGACCGTGTCTGCGCCAAGATCAGCGCTCTCGGGCTCAAACCGCACATCATTCCAGGCGAGCAGCGCACGGCAATCGGCATCACCGGAAACAACGGCCCCATCGACGCCGCAGAGTTCGAAGATCTTCCCGGCGTTGCGGACGCGATTCGTGTTTCGAAGCCTTACAAGCTGGTCAGCCGCGAAACAAAACGCGAGAACACTGTCGTGAACGTGAATGGCGTTCCGGTTGGCGGTGCACGCATCGTTTTGTGCGGTGGTCCTTGCGCAGTGGAAAGTCGCAACCAGATTCTTGAGTCAGCTCGTGCGGTGAAATCAGGCGGAGGACAGTTGCTCAGAGGAGGCGCTTACAAGCCGCGCACCTCACCCTATAGTTTCCAAGGACTCGGAGAAGAGGGTTTGCGCTACCTGGCTGAGGCGCGCGAGCAAACTGGATTGGGCATTGTGACCGAAGCCGTTGACGTGGAGAGCTTCGATCTGGTGGAAAGCTACGCGGATTGCATACAGATTGGGGCGCGCAACATGCAAAACTTCGCGCTTTTGCGGCGGGCTGGACGGTCTTCGAAGCCTGTTCTGTTAAAGCGCGGCATGTCATCTACTCTCGACGAATTTCTGATGGCCGCCGAGTATATTCTTGCCGAGGGAAACTACAACGTAATCCTGTGTGAGCGGGGCGTGCGCACATTCGCGGATCACACTCGAAATACGCTGGACCTGAGCGTCGTCCCTTCCGTCCAAGATGTCAGTCACTTGCCAATCATCGTTGATCCCAGCCATGGAACCGGGAAACGGGACAAAGTGATTCCCATGGGGCTGGCATCAATTGCCGCCGGAGCGTCAGGCCTGATCGTTGAGGTGCACCCCACACCCGATCGCGCCTTGTCCGACGGATATCAGTCACTCGACCCGCAACAATTTGCCGAACTCGCGGACGAGTGCTACGCGCTGGCAGACTTGCTCTCCTCGCGAAGGCGGGCGCCGATAGGCGTAAATTGAAGCTGTTCAGGACGTCTTGACGTTGCACGCGAGATACACTAGCGGTTGGCTGACCCCATCCTCGGTCGTCAGCCTCACTCATCATGAAGATCCACGAGTATCAGGCGAAGGCCATCCTCGCCAAGTACGACGTTCCTGTGCCCCGAGGAGAAGTCGCCTACACCGTCGAAGAGGCGGAAGCCGCGGCAAAAAAGCTCGGGGGTAGCGTTGTCGTTAAGGCACAGATTCACGCCGGCGGGCGCGGAAAAGGCGGCGGTGTAAAAATCGCCCAAAACGCATCGGAAGCCGCCGAGATTGCCAAGAAGATGCTTGGCATGACCCTCGTCACGCATCAGACCGGACCGGAAGGGCGAGTTGTTCAGAGATTGCTTATAGAAGAGACACTCCCGATCGAACGTGAACTTTACCTGGGAATCGTTTTAGATCGCGCCGTCGGCGAGTCGATGTTCATGGCGTCGAAGGCGGGCGGCATGGAAATCGAAGAAGTCGCCGCGCAAACGCCCGAGCTGATTCTGCGCGAACCGTTATTTGACGGCTCTCCGCTGCAACCCTTTCAGGCGCGCAAGCTCGCGTTCGGCATGGGTATACCGGCTGCCACCGTAAACACGGCGGCGACAGCCATGATTGCATTGTCGAAGGCGTATCTCGCAATCGATGCATCGCTCGCCGAGATTAATCCGTTCATCCTCACGAAAGACGGGAAAATCTATGCGCTTGATGCCAAGATCACGCTCGACGACAACGCGCTCTATCGGCACAAAGATCTGATGGAATCGCGCGATCTCAACGAAGAAGATCCGCTCGAAGTAGAAGCGTCCCGCTTCGGCTTGAACTACATCAAGCTGGATGGCAACATCGCGTGTATGGTCAACGGCGCCGGCTTAGCAATGGCCACTATGGACATCATCAAATATGCGGGCGGCCGGCCCGCCAACTTTCTGGATGTCGGCGGCGGCGCTAATAAAGAACAGATTAAGAATGCTTTCCGCATTCTGCTGTCGGATGCCAGTGTGAAGGCCGTTTTGATCAACATCTTCGGTGGCATTCTGCGTTGCGACACGTTGGCTAATGGCGTGGTCTCAGCCGCTGGCGAACTCGGAATTCGTATACCCGTCGTGATCCGGATGGAGGGCACGAATGTCGAGCTAGGCCGCCAGATCTTGACTGAATCCGGATTCAATTTTACAGTCGCGGACGGCATGGCTGACGCCGCTGAGAAAGTGGTGCGGCTGGCACAATGAGCGTACTCATAAACGAAAACACAAAGGTTCTCTTTCAAGGTTTCACTGGCCGTGAAGGCACTTTTCATGCTGAGCAGGCCATCAACTACGGCACAAAAGTGGTTGGCGGCACGACGCCCGGCAAAGGCGGCCAGAAGCATCTGGATCGGCCCGTGTTTAACACGGTGCAGGAGTGCGTGGACGCCACGGGCGCAAACGCTTCGGTCATTTTCGTTCCACCTCCGTTCGCGGCCGACGCCATCATGGAAGCCGCTGAGGCTGACTTGCCGCTGGTCGTCTGCATAACCGAAGGCATTCCAGTGAACGACATGGTCCGCGTCTGGGCGTATCTCAAAAGGAAGCCCAACACCCGGCTGGTTGGGCCGAATTGCCCGGGTGTCATCACGCCCGGTAAATGCAAAATCGGCATCATGCCGGGCCACATTCACAAACCGGGTAATGTTGGAATCGTGTCGCGCTCGGGAACTTTGACCTATGAAGCCGTGGGCCAGCTAACCAGACTCGATATCGGGCAATCCACCTGTATCGGAATCGGCGGCGACCCCATTATCGGGACCAGCTTCACCGATGCGATCACACTGTTTAACAACGATCCCGACACGCACGCCATCATCATGATCGGTGAGATCGGCGGCACAGCCGAAGAAACCGCGGCGGCTTACGTGAAAGCGCATGTCCGCAAGCCGGTCGTCGGCTTCATCGCCGGACAAACCGCGCCTGCCGGACGGCGCATGGGTCATGCGGGCGCCATCATCTCCGGCGGATCCGGCAAAGCCGAAGATAAGTTGGCCGCCATGGCCGATGCCGGCATTATCGTGTGCGCGTCGCCTGCGCTGATGGGCGTCAAGATGCAGGAAGCACTAACCGCCGTTGCGCATTGAAGCGCGTCCGCGCGAACGCCGTAAGAAAATATCTAGAACAACTACACACACATGGCACTAGAACGCACTTTCGCCATCATCAAGCCCGACGCGGTTGCGAACGGCCACACAGGCGGCATTCTCAGCATGATCGAGCAGAATGGGTTTCGCATCGCCGGTTTGAAGACGCGGCGCATTGCGAAACAGGAAGCCGAGGCTTTTTACGCGGTTCACAAATCACGGCCGTTCTTCGGCGGCCTGGTGACATTCATGACCGAAGGGCCTGTCGTGGTGATGGTGCTTGAGCGAGAGGATGCCATTGCGAAATGGCGTGAACTGATGGGCGCCACCAATCCCGCCAACGCGGCTGAGGGAACTATCCGCAAGCGCTTCGCCGAAAACATCGAACGGAATTCCGTGCACGGTTCCGATGCGCCGGAAACGGCCGCCCAGGAGATTCCGTTCTTCTTCGCGATGGCAGAATTGCTCTAGACCGACTTACACTCTCCAGTAATCCGGACGCCAAGTCTGGATGGCAGCTTTAATTTGTTTCCCATCCAGATTTTCACGCAGCGCACGGTTGACCAGCGGCTCGAGTTCCGCATCCGAGGCAAAACGCAGAGCGATCAACTGCCGTTCACTCAACTCGGCAATCCGCGGCCGCAACGATTCCGGAAGTAACATGCTCAATCGCAAACGCTCTTCGAGACGGATAACGCGGTCTTGAACCTTCAGCGCATAGAGTCGGGCCTTGGTCGTAACCACCACCATCAATGCAGCGAGCACCGCCAGCAGAACACTGTTCGTCTCAGGATGACGGACAGCATGGACAATCGCCCAAACCAGCAATAGGATTGAAGCCGGCGCTAGAAAGTAATGAAAGGAAGGGTCAAAGCGGACGTGGTTTTGTCTCGTCTGCGTCCTGTTGGTAGGCATCTGTTTCTTTGAGGGCAGTCTCAGCGATTCTACAGGACGACATTGACGGCTACAATCTGGCTATGAGGTTCGTCGCCGTTCTTTTCGCCCTCATCCTCGTCGGCTGCGATAAATCACCACAGGGCCGCAGTGTGAACATTCCCGCCGACCTTGCCATCAGTAAGCCGGTAGCATCGGCCGAACGATTCCTGCAAACGAACTCGCCCGACATTGCCTTCGATGCGAAAACCGGATCGTTGTGTAAGACGTGGGACTGGCGCGATCAAAGCGTACCGTTCGAACGGAACCTCGGCATGCAACTGTCCACCTGCGAGCGGCTTTATCGCGACGATCTTGAACAGCAGGCGCGATTACAAAGGGACGCGATAGATCAGTCTCGCGCGCCGAAATAGACCGTGGGTCGACTGAAGGAAGTAATTTGGTGGACCTGGACGGGTTCGAACCGTCGACCTCTTCCATGCCATGGAAGCGCGCTCCCAACTGCGCCACAGGCCCACGCCAAGGTGAGTTACGTCCTGAGAATATCACAGCGGCTGTACTAGGACGCGTACCCACCGACTCGTTCTAAAGTACCTGCGGTTTTCGCATAACATTCTATTGACTCATGTCACAAAGAAGCGCACAATCGAACGGTCGAACAAATCAGATCGATCTGGGGCCGAGTAGCCCGATCGTGATTGTGCGCAAATGAACGAAGTACTTGCAGAAATTTCGACGCCACGGCAAGATGCCACTCTTGTCCTGACCAATAACGAGGGCAATTTAGCGGCAGGTGTTAATCCTGCAGCCCTGGATCACATGCTGCACGAGCTGCGTCAGCCATTGAGTACCATCGATTGTCTCGCTTACCTGCTTGAACTCACCTCTTCGGATGACCAAGTTCGCGAGCACGTCCATTCAATCCAGCTGATGGTCTCAAAGGCACATAGCATTCTCGACGAATCGCATCTCTGCTTTTCGTGATCGATTGAGCTTGGTCGGCAACGATCCTGAATCGTCAACTTCCAAGCTTTTTCTTCATTTGATTTACATCATCGCGTAGCTGCGCGATTTTTCCGATGTTGGCGAGACCTTTGAGATGCTGTCGAAGTGGGCGGGCTGGTATTCCCCATACCGGCTCGCCCGCCCGAACAGTCTGCCCGGTGAGTACTCCGGCTTTCCCTCCAACCACCGCCTTCGACTCAATTCTTGCCTTTTCCCCGATGCCGGCCTGCCCGCCGATAACCGCATAATCGCCAACGGCAACACTGCCTGAGAATCCCGTTTGCGCGGCGATCGCGACATGAGAGCCGATATCGCAGTTGTGTGCGACATGCACCAGGTTATCGAGCTTTGTGCCGCGCCCGATCCGCGTGACCCCCAGTGCCGCCCGGTCAACGCAGCAATTCGCGCCGACCTCGACATCGTCTTCAATCACCACACCACCCACCTGCGGAAATTTTTCGTAATGATCGCGTTCGAAGACGTAACCGAACCCATCGGCTCCGATTACCGAACCGGCGTGAACGATGACACGCGCTCCAATGCGAACGTTGTCATAGATCGTCACGTTCGGATGCAGAATTGTGCCTTCGCCAACGTGCACACTCTCGCCGATGACACATCCATTTCCCATTCGGCAATTCGAATCGATGATTGTGTTCTCACCGACGGTGACGTATGCGCCAACCTCACAACCACCGCCCAGTTGCGCGCTTTCCGCGATAATCGCAGTTTCGTGCACGGACGGCCGCGGAAGGCTCTTTTCATAAAGGCGGCTCAGAACCTTCGCAAATGCGGATCGCGTGTCACTCACTCTCACCAGAGACCACGGGCCCGCGGCTTCGAATTCTTTTGGAACAATCAGGCAACCGGCTCTAGACTGTTCCGCCTCGCCCGCTGCTTTGCGATTTGATACGAAGGCTACGTCTGATGGAGTCGCTTCAGTGAGTGTATTCGCTCCGGTGATTACCCGCTGCGCATCGCCTCTTAGTTCGCCCCCGCAAAGCGCGGCAATGTCGGCCGTAGTTATTGCGGACATCCCCCATACTTATCATTGATGGCTGTCGACCCTTCGGCCTATGTTGCGCCGACCGCCCGTATAGATCCTGCCGCAACGATCGGTCCCGGCGCCCGCATCGGTGAATATTGCGTTGTCGAAGCAGATGTCTCAATAGGCGCTCGCTGTCTTCTTGAACCCTACGTGTACGTGAAACGCTGGACTACGATGGGCGATGAAAACGAGATCTCAGCCGGTACCGTCCTCGGAACCGACCCATTGGATAAAACATTTACGGGGGAACGCAGCTATCTGCGGCTGGGAAACCGCAATAAGGTTCGGGAACACTACACGATCTCTCGCGGCACGAAGCCCGAATCGGAGACACGCATCGGAGACGGCAACTACATCATGACCTCCGGCCACATCGCTCACAATTGCGTGCTCGGCGACAACATTGTTATTGCAAGCTGCGCGCTCATCGCAGGTTACGTGGACATCGAAAACCAGGCGTTTGTCTCCGGCGGTGTCGTCGTTCATCAATTTTCGAAAATTGGACGACTCGCCATGATAGGCGGGAACTCGCGCGTGAACCTCGACACGCCGCCCTTTTTCCTCTATTCCGGATTCAACGTGGAACCGGAAGGCCTCAATCTGGTGGGCCTCAAACGGTCGGGCTTCAGCCGCGAGCAGATTCAGACGCTCAAGGCTGCCTACCGCCTCTTATATCGTTCTGACTTGCCGCAACCTCAGGCACTGCTCAAGATCGAACGCGAATTTCCTTCCGCCGAAACAACTCATCTCGTCGAGTTCGTGCGCGCCAGCGCCAGAGGCATCTGTCGGGAGAAGAGGACCAAACGCGCAACTTCAGGCGGCGGAGCGGATTGCGCGCCGGCGGTTTAGCGAATTAGAACTCAAGGCTTGCCGTTAGGGGACTTCGCCGGACTCGGTCCCACCCGGTGAATTGCTATCGCTTTGATCGTTACTGGGCTGAGCGGCTTATCGTTAGAATCGCGCGGCACTTTAGAAATCGCATCGGCGACTTCCTGACCCGACACGACTTCGCCTACAACCGTAAAGCTGCCGTTCAAATGTTCCGCCGGTGCAACAGTGATGAAAAATTGTGAGCCGTTTGTGTTCGGACCATGATTTGCCATCGCCAGCAAGCCCGGCTTGTCGAATGTTCTATTCGGGTCGATCTCATCTGCAAACTCATATCCCGGCGATCCCGTACCGTTCCCCGTCGGATCGCCGCCTTGAATCATGAAATCGGGTATGACGCGGTGGAAAGTCGTGCCCGAATACAACGGCTTGTGCATGAGTTTGCCTGTGGTCGGGTCGGTCCAGGTCTTGGAACCAGTGGCTAAGCCGGTGAAGTTCGCCACCGCCTTCGGCGCTTCCTTTTCAAATAGCCGGCAGACGATGTCGCCCATGGAAGTGTAGATCACTGCGTACAATCCCGGCTCGCTTGGCAGAGGAACCTCCGGCAAAGTAGGAGCCGCTGTTTTCGACGCAGCGCCCTTAGCCGCCGGTCGGGCACGGCTGGTCTGAATAAAAGAAGTTGCCGCCACTGTCGAAGCCGCAACTGTCGCGAGCAGGCTGAGGCCAAGAATAAATCGCACTTAGGCGATTATAGATGGCCACGTGGCCGCGAAAGTATTCGCACCGCAGTGATAGGTTTTGATCGCGCGCAGAGTCACGGGCCACTCGGAAGTTGTCACGACCCACACTCACACCGAGCTGTAGATTGATGTAAATCGTTGGGCGAACCGTTGAAAGCTACTTTTTATCTGCTGCTCCCTGGGAGTCCTTTTCAGGGACGCTACCAGCGCTGTTCTTGAAATAAAAAACGCGATCACGGTGACTTAGCTGATAGGGACTCAACTGGAAAGGCACTCCCGCCTCTCCCGTGACGTTACCAGTGCCGTCCTTGAAGTAAAAAACGCGATCACCGCGCCTTAGCTGATAAGGACTCAACTGGAAAGGGATTACCGTCTCTCCGGTGACGCTACCAGCGCTGTTCTTAAAATAAAAAACGCGATCACCGCGCCTTGGTGTATTAGCTGGATGTGACCGAGTGGATTGGCCCGATATCACTGCAGCATCCTGGCCAAATCCACTGATACCCAAGACCAACAGGACGACCATGCGTTTCACGGAGGCATACTACCACGGATTGGACCACTGTGGCGTAGCCGAAAAGAGGTGGCTGGCGGCGAACATGCTGGTGTATTGCTGATCTTTTGCGCTGCCGAAGATGATCCCACGGCGATGCGGATGGCGTTGCCTCCGACTGGGATTTGAATAAACCGCGAGCAAATCAACTTTCAGGTTGCTGTCGGTGCCGTGATACGCCACAAGAGCGGTTCGTTTCTTCACTCCGTCGATGGACGAGGAGTTCGCTGGGCTGTCACCCATGTCCCTGGTCCGGTCTGTTACCCATGAGTGCGACCATCCATACGCGGTCAAGATGCGCAAATACCTTATTCATCTGTAGAACTTGGTTCGGGCTTGGTCGTAGGCTTGCCGATCATGTCCAAGCTCATCAGCCCGACAATGAATGCTCGCGGGTTACGACTCAGACTTCGTGCTGGCTAAGCGCGTCGCGTTATCCTGCACTTCCTGCAATAGCTTTGCCCCGAGAACTATAACATCCGATCGCCACTGCTGTACTTGCCCGTTCATCACAATTAAATTCAGCCTGTCTCACCCACCCTCCAGCAAGGGAGATTGAATATCGGGCGCGCTTACGTTAAGAGCTATACTTTATCCCTCGAACCGCCGAATTGTCAGTAGGGGCGCTTTCCCCTACAATTTGTATAAGCAAACAAATATGAAGTATCTCGCCGCGTTGGCGCTCGCGTGCGCCCTGTTGTTGTCGTCTGCCTGTACCCAGAGCTCGCAGAAGTTAGTGGAGGCCGGTAATCGCTACCACGACAAGAAGAAATACAAAGAAGCTTCCATCCTGTATCAGAAAGCTCTGACAAAGGATAAGACCAACGCGGAAGCCTATTATCGGGAGGGTCTGAACCTTCTCGATTCCGGCGAGCCGGTTGAAGCAAGCAGGTTCCTGCGCCGTGCCGTGGATCTGCAGCCGACAAACATGGACGCGACCACCAAACTCGCGGAAATCTACCTTCTTGCATACTCGTCACGTCCGCAGCAGTTCAAAACAACCCTGCTGCCAGAAATCAAGGAATTGGTCGCGAAGGTATCGAAATACCAGCCGGATTCCTTCAACGGTCTACGCTTGCAGGGCCTTGTGGCCCTCGTTGAAAGCGATCCGGAACGCGCGCTAGAGGCATTCTCTAAGGCGAATAGCCTCAAGCCGTATTCGCCCGACGTCGTGACTTGGTACGCAGAGACTCTGTACAACCAGCAACGCGTGGATGAGGCCGTTGCGTTGGAACGAAATATGCTTGCTCACGACAAGAAATGGGGTCCCGGTTACGATTTCCTGTTCCTCATGTACTCACGAGCCGCCGCCAAGGACAAGGCCGCGGGAGACGGCGCAAAGGCCGCAGCCGAGCAGGCCCAGGCGAAGTCTGTGCTGGAGCAGCGCGTCCAAAACGATCCTCATAGTGCCGTCGCTCTGACAAACTTGGCCAACTTCGACGCCCTCTCGGGCAATTACGACACCGGTGAAGCTGTAATCAAACGGGTTTTGTCCGATCCGAACGCATTTCCGAACCGCCGTGAGATCCTCGGGGATTTTTATTTCCGGACGCGTAAATTCGATCAGGCGATGCAGCAGTATCAAGCGGGCCAAAGTGAGGACCCGAAAAAGGCCCTCCTTTACAAAGAACGAATCGTGAACGTGTATGAGGCGACGAATCGCCGAGACGACGCCTTGAACCTGGCCCGGACAATAGCCAAAGACAATCCGAAAGACCTAAGCGCCAATGAGGTTTATGCGGCCATCCTGCTTCAAAACGGCTCAGTTGACACCATCACAAAGTCATTAGGCGACCTAAAAGAACTCGTCAAGGCGAATCCGACCGATCCGTTGCTGCACCTGGACTTGGCCAAGGCGTATTTCGACACCAACGATAGAGACAAGTCCCTGAGCGAAGCCGAAGAGGCCCAGCAGGGCGAAATCAAGCAGGCGCAAGCTGAGAAGCGCGCCACGCGTGCCCAACTGCTCGAACAGACAAGGATCATCCAGGGTCGTATTTACGAAGACAAGGGCCAGCACGCGAAGGCCATGGAGCAAGCAAATGCCATCCTGCAGACGCAGCCTAATAATCCGGACGCGAGACTCATAAAAGCAAGAGCCATGGTCGGCATCGGGCAGATTGATGGTGCGATACCGGAGCTGGAAGCTCTTGCCCATCAGTTCCCGAATATGGCGGCAGCGCGCTTCGAGTTGGCTGACGCGTATTTAGCTCACCGCACTCCAGATAAAGCGGCCGCGGAGTACCAGCAGTTGGCGAAACAATATCCCAACGATCTGCGGAGTCAGGTAGGGCTAATGAACGTTCAGCTCGCTGAAGGCAAGCCCGATCAGGCGATAACCGGCATGCAGGCTTTGGTGAATCAGCAGCCGAAAAACGCGCAGCTTCGATATCAGTTTGCGACCTTACAGGCCGAAGCTGGCGTGCAGGTCGCTGCCAAAGACCCCGCTCGCGCTAAGCAGCTCTATCAAGACGCCATCGCCAACTACAAAGAACTCACGAAGACCGGGACAAACTCCGTTGACGTTTCGCTTCGGATTGGCGTCTTGCAACGTGCGCTCGGGCAATATGATGCCGCGTTGGCTTCATTCGAGCAGGCAACGAACGCCGATCCGCATAATTCAGCCGCACTGCTAAATCAAGCCATGCTGCTCGAGGCGACAGGCAAAACGAAGGAAGCGATGGCAACGTACAACAAAGTTCTCGGTATCGACCCCGAAAATCCCCTCGCCATGAATAACGTCGCCTTCCTGAACGCCCAGGAGGGCGTCAATCTCGATCAGGCAATGACTTACGCCGAACGCGCAAAACAGAAACTGCCCAATAGCCCCGCCATCTCGGACACACTGGGATACGTCTATTACCAGAAGCACCTCAATACCGAGGCACTGCAGATTTTCCGGGATCTCGTTGCATCCCATCGGGACAATCCCACATTCTTGTTCCACTTGGCGCTTGCGCTCGAGAAAAATGGCGACAAGGGCGCCGCCCGGGATGAGGCGCGAAAAGCGCTTCAGCTTTCCACTGAACCGGACCAGCAGAATCGGATTAAGTCGTTCCTGAACCAACTCGGATAAACGATTGCGCGCTCTCGCTTTGCCGCAGTCTTGGCTCGACCAAAACCCGAGTGCGCGTTACATCGCTCCGTTTCTGGTCTTTATAGCGTTTTTGACTCTAGGCCCGAAGCTCGGCCTCGACGTGCGCTGGGAATCGCCATTGCGCGTTCTCGTACTCGCCGCCGTGTGTTACGTTTGCTGGCCACGGGAGCTGTCTAGCCGGCCCATAAAGCCGATGGCAAGCGTCCTTGTGGGCACGTTGGTCTTCTTCTTATGGATCGCACCCGACCTGCTCATCCCTGGGTATCGGCAGAATGTCTTCTTCTCGAACGCTATATTCGGCCATCTGCACTCATCGTTCCAACCTGCGGACGTCCAGAGTTCGTGGGTACTCGTCTGGCGCACAATCCGCGCTGTGGTCATCGTTCCCATCGTCGAAGAACTGTTTTGGCGAGCCTGGGTTATGCGCTGGATCATCAACACCGATTTCGAGAAAATACCACTCGGGCAATACGGCGCATTAGCGTTCTGGATCACCGCGATACTGTTTGCCTCCGAGCACGGTCCCTATTGGGATGTCGGGTTGCTCACGGGAGTAATTTATAACCTCTGGATGATTCGCACCAAGTCCCTGGCGGATTGCATATTGATGCATGCCGTCACAAATGGCATCCTTAGTGGATATGTGATCGCCACGGCACAATGGCAATACTGGCAATAACGGCAAAGCCAGTTTGAAACCGCGCAAGATCGTTTGAGTCAACAGTCAGGAGACCGCTCGACCGAACTATGCCTTGCTTATTTGCTCTGCTGGCTGTCGCATTTCCGCGCATTGCGATTATTCTGCTCTGGCTCTTCACAAA
This sequence comes from Terriglobia bacterium, assembly GCA_963846045.1. Classification (GTDB taxonomy): domain Bacteria; phylum Acidobacteriota; class Terriglobia; order Bryobacterales; family Bryobacteraceae; genus Bog-105. The sequence continues at coordinate 196,371 of CAWJUL010000011.1, forward strand.
CTTCTTCAGCGGTGTTTATCAAGGCGTCATCATCCCGGTGCTCGGCTTCGTATTCCTTCCGCTCACGCTCATCGTCTACACGTACCTGCAGAAAGGCCATCCTGGCTCGCTCAGCGCTCAAGGATTGATCCTCCTGTTTATAGCAGTAATAATCGATCTCGGGATCCTCGGCGGGGGTGCCTGGCGTCGCCAAAGGCAAAGGATTTAGCCGGACATTCGGCCTGTAGCGCTTCATTCTGAGAATCGCGCCGCGAGATCGCTACTAGCTCTCTGTGGCACTCTTCCGTACCCTCAGTGCGGCCATACAAGGCATCGATGCTCATCTCATCGATGTGGAAGTCGACATGTATCCGTCGGGCAGCAACCGCGACTTCGTCACGGTGGGAATGCCTGACGCAGCCGTTAAAGAAAGCCGCGAACGAATCAAATCGGCGCTGCTCAATTCTGGCTTTGGCTATCCCAGCAAATCCGTCACCATCAATCTGGCTCCGGCCAACGTGCGCAAAGAGGGCGCCGGCTTTGATTTGCCGATGGCGACAGCCATCCTCGGAGCCATGGGCGCCGTCGGTCAGGTCGACAATCATCTGCTCGTCGGCGAACTTTCGCTGGATGGCAGCCTGCGGCCGATTCGGGGCGCGCTTTCCATCGCGGTCTGTGCCGCCCGCAAGGGCATCCGCAATCTGTTACTGCCGGCCGATAACGCCGCCGAGGCCGCGGTTGCCGAAGGCATATCCGTATTTGGATTGCGCCATCTGTCGGAAGTCGTCCAATTCCTGAACGAGCCCGCTGGCTTCAGCCCCGCTGCCGCAAGCATGCCGGATTTCGACGCCGCGCAATGCCGATACGCCCGACTTTTGTGACGTTCGCGGCCAGCTCATGGCGAAACGAGCCCTGGAAGTAGCCGCCGCCGGCAATCACAACGTGTTGATGATTGGCCCTCCGGGATCGGGGAAAACAATGCTCGCGAAGCGCGTCGCCGGCATACTGCCCAAACTGACCTTCCGGGAGGCACTCGAAGCCACCCAGATCCACGGTGTGGCCGGTGTGCTGGTCTCGGGCATTGGCGTCTTGCGTACCCGGCCTTTCCGCGCTCCTCACCACACCATCTCCGACGCCGGTTTGATCGGCGGCGGCAGCGGCAGCGCGCGGCCCGGAGAAGTAAGCTTGGCGCATCAGGGCGTGCTCTTTCTGGACGAACTTCCCGAGTTTCCGCGCGGCGTACTGGAGCAGCTCCGGCAGCCCTTGGAAGAGGGCTCCGTAACCTTGGCGCGAACGGCGGGAACGCTTACGTTTCCGGCTCGTTTCATGCTCGTGGCCGCGATGAATCCCTGCCCGTGCGGATTCTACGGCGATACCATGCGCGAATGCCGCTGCACTCCGGGCATCATCCAGCGCTATTTGGCGAAGGTCAGCGGTCCATTGCTCGACCGTATCGACCTGCATATTGAAGTCCCAGCGGTTCCCTACAAGGAACTGCGCAGCAAGGGCGATGGTCAAAGTTCGGCTACCATCCGCGAACGCGTCGAAGAAGCTCGCGAGACGCAACGAAAACGAGGCTTCTACAATGCGCAGATTCCACCGTCTCAGTTGCGTACGCTTTGCGCATTGGACGACACCGGCGAACGAACACTTGAAATGGCCGTCCGCCGCATGAATTTGTCCGCCCGCGCGCACGACCGCATGCTGCGCGTCTCCCGCACCATCGCCGACTTAGATCATGCCCCCAGCGTCTCCGCCAAGCATCTGGCCGAAGCGGTGCAGTGCCGTAATCTAGACCGGAATTATTGGAACTGAGCGGGACGAAGCGGTCCAGTCCCGGAATCTGGACCGCAACTACTGGAACTGAGACGAAGCTGCTGTTACGCCTTCCTGCGCTGCCGGACGAAACCGGCGAGAGTCGCAAGGCCCACCCCGAGCAACAACAGGGAGCCAGGCTCCGGCGTGCTGCTGGGACCGGGACCGGACCCGGGCGTCTCCGTTACCACGATGTTATCCAGAACCGGGCCGTGCACATTATCCACATTAGTGATAGAAGTGAACGTCAGGAACGCGTTCGATTGATTGGAACTTGGCGTGTAGGTCAGAGTCTCATTCGGGTCCGGAGCGGGCATGGCAGTGACGGTTTGGGAAAATGTACCTAAACCGACCGAAAACTGGAGATTGCCCACGCTACCCTGTGCATCCATTCCGAAGCTAATGGTATAGGTATCGCCGGCGGTCAGATTCAGGCCCGAGAGGCTGCTGATGGATCCAGAGCCGGTGTTGCCGATCAGATCCAGACAATTGCCGGTTGGGTTGTCCACGCAACTGAAATTGGTGCCGTTCACAACTCCAACAACATCGACATTTCCGCCGGTCACTGTGATGTGAGTGCCCGGGATCGCGCCGACGCCGTAAGCGCCGCCAGCTTGCGAGCCGCCACCCGGTGTTGCTCCAGAAAAATTTTCCTGGAAGATAGTGGAAGCGGCTGCCTGGCCCGTAAAGGACAAGGCTAAACAGACGCAGAGAGATAGGCAGGCAGCGACTAGCTTGGCGCTTCCTGGATTGATAATCGTCGAGGCTTTCGAAAAAGCCGAAATATAGCGAACTTCACAAAACTTCCTCATGTATTTGTCTTCCTCCATGCAAATGAATCGCGCTTCTAATGCGCTCTTTGCAGCATGGATCAGGAAAGTTTGTTGATAAAGGTGGGTTACGGCCCAAAGATGGGGTAGGTAACGCAAACATTCGGTGCCTAGCCGGCGAATCACTGCCCGATCACGGCGAGATCCCGCCCGCGGGTGTGGGTATGATTACGTAGGTAACCGTCTAGCGCACCACTTCACAAAGCACCATGGATAGTTTGGATCTCTCCGGCTCGCCTGTCTCACAAGTCCCTCCCGAACAGGTGATGCGGCAACTGGAGACGATTCTAGTGAGCGAGACGTTCAAGAACTCCAGCCGGCTCAGCCTGTTTTTGCGCTATGTGGTCGGGCAGACTCTCCAGGGATGCACCGCCCTGAACGAACGCCGAGTCGGGGTCGAGGTGTTCGACCGGGACGAGCGCTACGACACGCGCACCGATCCGGTGGTGCGTGTGGAAGCGCGGCAACTTCGCTTCAAGTTGGCGGAATACTACGCGAAAGCCGGCGTTGCGGATGCAATCCTCATCAGTCTGCCGAAGGGCGGATACGCGGCGCGCTTCGAACCGCGGGTGGTGACAACGGCTGAGGCCTCAGCGTCTGCCGCTTACGAAACAGCCGACTTAGCCGGCGCGAGCGAAATCGAAACCGCGCCGGCCGCGCAAGTTCCAGTCAGGGGGCCGCGAATTTGGTTCTATGCCGTGGCCGGAATGCTGTGTGTGGCCGGTGCAATAGTCGCCTGGCGCGCTTTTTCTCCGCCCGAGGCGGTTTCAATTGCAGTCCTGCCGTTCACAAACCTGACTGCCGACCCAGCCAACCAGTACTTCTCGGATGGGCTGACCGACGAAATCACCGATTCACTCGGCCATTTCAAGACGTTCCGGGTGATCGCCCGATCCTCCGCGTTTCAGTTCAAAGGAAAGAAAGTTGACATTCGCGAAGTAGGGCGATTGCTCCATGTCTCTAACGTCGTGGAAGGCAGTTTCGAGCGGTGGGGAGACCGCATCCGGATCATAGCGCGGCTGGAGCGAGTCTCCGATGGTTCCCAGGTGTGGTCAAACACCTATGAGCGGCGCGCTTCCGACATGTTCGCCGTGCAGTCGGACGTGGCGTCGGGTATTGCGCGAAGCTTGAAAGCAAGCGTCCGCGTTCCGCCCCCGGAGCATGTCCCGAATGGGGAAGCCGACGATTACGTGGTGAAGGCCCGCTACGACCTGCAACAGATGACCCCCGAATCTCTAAGCCGCGCCGAGACGGAATATCGGCGCGCCATCGATCTGGACCCGCAGTACGCCGCAGCTTACGCGGGCTTGGGCAGCGCGCAATACGACGAGTACATAGCCCGTGGTTCCGCGTATCAGACGGAGGCGGAGCGCAGAAACGCGGAACGGCTGTTTCACAAGGCGCTCGAGTTGGATCCCGAGTCGCCGTCGGCGCACGCCATGTTGGCAGTCCTGGCAATGCAATACGATTGGGATTGGGGCCGGGCGGAGAGGGAGTTCCAGCTCGCGCTTACTGGTCCACCGAATGCCACTGCCGAGAGCCATTACGCGTTTCTATTGATCTTTCGGAGACGTTTTCCCGAGGCCGACCAGCATCTGCGGCGCATGCTGGATCTTGACCCATTTTCGACGGCGACGATGAACAATCTCGCGGTGGCTCGCATTCTGGAGCGCCGCTTCGCGGAAGCTCGCGAGATAGGACAAAGGCTGCTGGCCGGATATCCAAACATGATTGCAGCTCAGCAGATAATCGGCGGTAGTTATCTCGGGGAACACCGACCGCAATTGGCGGTGTCTTTATTCCGGCAACTCAGACCGCGTTTTCCTCAAGCGCAGCTTTTTGAGGCAATGGCTTGCGCCGAAGCCGGCCAGCGTGAGGAAGCTCTGCGTCTCATTGGTCCGTTCCTGGAAAAGTACCAAAGTTCCGGCGTCTCCCTGCAGTGGTTCGCGCTGGTTTACGCGTTCATGGGCGACGAACCAAACACCGTGAAATGGTTGGAACGGTCGGCGGACCGGCACGAATGGCAGGTGCTTAATATTGCAGTTCAACCGGCTTATGCCTCGATGGAGAATACGCCGGGATTCCGTGCCTTGAAGAAGCGCATGGGACTGGAGCAGTAGACCGTGCAGATGGCTGGCACTTCGGATGCGGTCGAAGCTGCCTATCCCGATAGCCTATTGTCCAGATCGCCGAGTCGCAATTGGTGGGCAGCGGCGATGTTCGCGAGCCGTCGAATATTTTCCGCATCGATTTCGACCACACGCGTGAGATCCGCCACCGTAGCAGTGAGATGCTGCAAACTAGAGTGCAGCGATTCTGTTGATTGCAATAAGAATTGCAGGCGCTCGTCGGTCGTCATCCATCTCCAGGATAATTGAAAATGGCCGCCATAAGCGATGGGTACGACTCCTTTCGCCGCCGAGCCGCAATACGACAGGAACACTGAATCGCCGAAGCGACATCTCCGCGTTACTCTACGAGAACTGATCGGTCTCGCATAACGAACTCCCGCCACCAACCAGAACAAAGCCACAGCGACCAGGAATAGTGCGCCACCGTGCCGCGTCCATGGCAATCGTAAAGCTCGATAGCTGAGGTGCCCGGTTCCAATGCGCAGGCTCTCCATGATGCCCGACCAAATCGTCGCCCGTAAATATCGCGCCAAAACCAAAAATAGCTGAGCCGAGAGCAAGGACGGCAAGATGAACAATCCAGCCGTCGTTGAAGGGATAACGGCGCGAAATGTACCCGATCGCCAGACCCGAAGCCAAAAGATAAGCCAAAATGAACGGCAGATTCAGAACGAAATCCATACCGATTCGGCTGGACCTGAGAGTGTCGGATACCTGCTTGACCGTCACGCCGTGCGCATTCGCGATATCGCCGAACATCGATTTTCCACAGCTGTGAATGGCCTGGGTATATGCCTGTTGCGATTCGAAATGCCCTGATCTCAGACCGTAATGAGCATCGCCATACCTGATCGCCAGATCCTCAGCGAATTCTGCATCACGGCGGAGATGCCATCTGTCCCTCCATTGCCTGAGATCGAGCTTCTTGGCATCGAGCTCGCCGGGCCAGTTGCAGTTGGAATTGCGGCCACTGCGTCGGACGCACCCAACCGCACAAGCGAGCATAAGAAGCGTGAGAGTGATCCTCTTCGCCACCCTGGCGTGACGTGGCCGCGGCCTCATAGAGTTTCTCGGCACCCAGCAGCGCTGCGCGGTAGCCGCATGAGAGCCGATGGCGCCCGTCGCTTAACCGGAAGGTACCACTTACTATCTAGTACTATCTAGCAATGCGTCGCGGTTCAGTTAAATACCTTGCATTTCTCGTCCTGACCTGTGCAATACCGGCCTATTCTCAACTATTTTCCGTTGGCATAAAGGGCGGTATCCCTGCCGCAGATGCATATCAGAACGCTACAATCCCTACACAGCCTCCTACCAGCGTCGCTACATCGTGGGCCCAACAGCGGAGATTCATCTTCCGCTTCACTTCTCATTCGAGGTCGATGCACTCTACCGCCGCAGCGGACTTTCCTACGCCTACATGACTGCAATTGGGCCATTCTATCCGACTTTCGAAGCCATCGCTCGTGACCGCGTCAACGATTGGCAGATTCCCTTCCTCGCCAAATGGACGCCGGGCGCTGGTCGCATCCGGCCATTTCTCGACGGCGGCGTGAGTTACCGCCATATCTCGGACCAAACTACAGAGCAGTCTTTCAGTTCTTCGTCAACTCCGTTGTTCCAATCCTTTTCAAGTGCCGCAAACATGGGAGGCGACACCTTTGGCGCCGGACTTACCTTCAAGCTGCTTCTCGTCCGTGTCTCGCCGGAAATTCGATACACCCACTGGAGCTCACCCGACTACATTGGCGATGCACGATCAAACTCAAACCAAGTCGATTTCCTGCTGGGGCTGACGTTCTGACTCTGGCGAAGCACGGGTGACGGAATCTGTGGCGCCAAGCCTAATGACAACTGCCTTAGTCGCAGCTACTTCGCCGCAAGCGATTTGCCGCCACTTGCAGCCAGCAGCTTCGGCAAGATGATACTGCTCATGATCTTGTTCGGAGCTGAGCCGCCCGCATTATAAGAACCTGCGGTGAAGACCGCGACAAAGTCGTATTCGGGCAAAACAAATATCTTCTGTCCACCATTGCCCTGTGCCGCGCCCATGTAGACGTGTTCAGGTCCCGTCGGCATCTCCACATAAAGCCAGGGGTGCCACCAGAAGTACCCGTAGCCGGAATCATCGACCCGGCTGATAGCAGAGAGTGCGTCGTGCGCATAGCCTCCGGAGAGAACCTGCGTGCCGTGCCACTTTCCTCCGTCTTTAAACAGCACGCCCAGCTTCATCATGTCGCGCGGGCGAAGGTGGATTTGTGAGTACTCTTTGTCGGCGTTAGTGAGGTCATAGTTCCACCTGTACTGCGCGGGCGAGATACCCAGCGGGCCAAAGAGATTTTTCTGTGCAAAGTCAGGTAAGTAGGTGTGCGTTGCGTTTTCAATCATGCGCCCGACCACGGCAACTCCGCCGGAGCAATAGAAACCTTTCGTGCCGGGCTGGTTGATCAGCGGGAGATCGAGCGTCGCCTTCACCCAATCGGGCTTCTGGTCGATTACGATCTCATTCCCGGGCGACTTGCTGTCGTGATCGTTACAGGCCAAGCCAGACTGCATGGTGAGCATATCGCGCAGGGTGATCTGCGCCTTTCGCGGATCGGGGTTGTCATAGCTCACGTATCCCATGTGCGGCAACACGGGTTCATTGACGCTATGGATAGCATGGTGGTCGATGGCGATGCCTGTTAGCGTCGCGACTACGGACTTCGTGGCCGAACGAAGCTGGTGCGGACGCTGCCAATCGTAACCATAGAAATACTCCTCGTAGATCAGCTTGCCGCGCTGATAGAGCAGGACGCTATGCACATCATTCCAAGTTTGCTCGAGGATGCCTGTGGCGATTTTGCCCGCCGCATCCGCACCAAGGTCCGACTCTGCGATATGTCCTACCGCGAGCCCGTCGTGACGGTCCACGGGCACTTTGTAGGCGTAGGTGGTGTCGCCGTTTAGGCGTGGGTTGGCGAGAGAAAGCGCCTCAACGGATGGTGTTGGCGAGAGGCGTCGATAGAAGTGCCCGTGCTCCTCAAATCCTGTAACGGTGCCGCTGGCATCGCGATGGAACGTGACTTTTTCTCCCGCACCGTTCAGAAAGACGTCGCCTGACGCGCGCGGTAGTTTGTATTTCGACTCGTCCACTACGGCGAAGAGATCCTTGCCGGAGATCATGTCGATCTTGGTTTTCCCTTCGTATTCGTACAGACCCCGATAGTTGCTGAGGAGCGGGCTAGCAGCGTCTTGCGCCGAAACTTTCACGATGAGTACAGCACAAACGAGAACCGGGAACTGGCAACGCAACAGACACCTCGATGGGATCAGCGTGAATGGCGCCAGATGCCGGAGCAGCATCGCGGCGTCTAGCGAAACAGTCCGTCTAACGAAACAGGCCTAGGAAGTAGGCAATGATGAGGATTATCAGAATAGTGCCAAGCCCGATTCCGGCGCCCCCACCATATCCCCACCGGCCGTAGCCGTAGTATCCGCCACCGCCACCAACCAGCAGCAAAACGATAATCAACAGAATAATAAGCATTTGAGAAGTCCCTCCGTTACAATTTCCTGCTCTTAGATCTTACCGCCGGAATAATTTCCGGTGTTCTAACAAAGAACCAGTACCGGCAGTTGCGTATTTCCGTGCCGAGGTACTGAACCGTAGACCCATGCGCACATCACACCGCACGGGCCGCGGGGTCATTTCACATACTTTGCGTACCAGGCAAGATATCGCTCATACCGGTCACGGATGTAACTGGGCCGGCGGAAGCCGTGAAACTCACCGGGATAGATGACCAATTCAGCCGGCACTCCAAGGCTGGTCAAAGCCTGATACATCTGCTCGCCGCCGGCTACTGGAACGTTGAAGTCCTTGTCTCCGCCCATGAACAGCGTAGGCGTGTGGATGCGGTCGGCGTGGAAGAACGCATAGGAGATCTTCATCCAGCCTTGCGGGTTACGCCAGGGAGGACCAATCTCGTTGTCGTATTGAAACGTGTACTGGTCGATGCCGTACATCGAGATCTGGTTTGCGCTACCGGCTCCGCTGATTGCCGCCTTGAATCGCCCATCGGTCGCAATCGTGTAGTCCGTCAGGATGCCGCCATAGCTCCAGCCGCCAATACCTAAGTGCTGCGGATCGGCTACACCCATATTCACCGCCTTATCCACGCCCGCCAGCAGATCCGCGACTTCTTTGTTTCCCCAATCGCCGAAGATGCTCTCGCCGTATTTGTGACCCCGTCCGGAGCTGCCACGATAGTTCACGTTCAGCACTGCATAACCATTCGCGGCGAATATCTGACGCTCGAAATTGAAGCTGTGTGAATCCTGTCCGTTCGGGCCGCCGTGAACGCGCAGCAACATGGGAACCTTACTGCCCGGCTGATAATTGGCGGGCGTAGTCAAAAGACCATGCACGTCGGTTCCGTCCTTGCTCTTGAAGCTGAGATCCTGAGTCGGCGCCAGGTTTAGTTCGGCCATAAGAGAATCGTTGTGCATGCTCAGCTTCCGCAATCCGTTGTTTTCGAGCGCATAGATTTCACCGGGGTCCGCGTCGCTAGAAGCCAGCACCGCAACATGGCCGTTTCGTGAAGAGATCGCGCTCACTGTGGCCTGCTCGTGAAACGGGCAACTCACTTCCCCGCTCGACAAGGACACAATGGCCGGAAACTCCAACCGGTCATCCGCAACCAACACCATGACGCCGTTTCCATCCGGCAGGAACGTCGGTTGCGACGTCGAGCGGTCGAACGATGGCGCCACAACCTTGCCCGACCCGCCATCGACAGATGCCAACGCAAGCCGGCTCATCGAGTAGGCCGTGTATTTTGCTTCGCTCGATTCTAGATACGCAACCTTCTTACTGTCTGGACTCCATGCCAGTCGCCCGCGGTCTGGCCCGGGGAAATCAGTCAGCTTGCGCGGGGTGGCGTTTGGTTTGGCATCTACAACGAACACATCCGTGTTCAGCGTTCGATCCGGATCTTTGTCGGCGCTGCTGACATAAGCAATCTTTGTCCCATCTGGGGACAGGAGCGCTTCGTTCTCGTCCCACGTTCCATTCGTAATTTTCTGCAGCCCTTCGGTAGCAGTATCGAACAGGTAGATGTGGTTCCGTTTTGTGCCGGAAAGATAGCCTTCCGTGTCCTGCTTGAAGTGATATCGATCGACAACAATCGGCTTGGGTGGTTTTGCAGGCGCCCCTGCGGGCTTCGCTTCATCGGCGTCCGGCTCTTCCTTTTCTTTCAGCACCAACAGCAGATGTTTGCCGTCGGGCGCCCAGTTTTGGGAGGTGATGCCGAAATTCTTCAGGTGGGTTAACTGATATGCCTCCCCGCCGCGCCGGTCAAGCACCCAAACCTGCGATCCCTTGGCCTTACCCGCACGCGACGACACGAACGAGATGTAACGGTTGTCCGGACTCCAGCGCGGTGAACTGGCCGATTCGGCGTCGTGCGTCAGTTCAACCTGCTCTTTTCCGTCCCAACTGGCCATCCAAAGATGCGTGATGCGCTTGTCCGCGTCCTTGTCAATCGTCGAAACGGTGTAGACGACCCAATTGCCGTCCGGCGATACCTGCGGGTCCGCTACGTCTTTCAGCCGGGCTAGATCGTCAAGATTGATCGATCGTTTGGTTTGTGCAAATGCAAGGAACGACAGTGTTAATGCGAAAGAAAGAGCGAGTGAACTGAGCCGCCGCATGCGCCGAAGAATAGCACAGCCTCGCAGCGCCGCTCCGAACTGAACAGCGGTGCCTAAGGCTGTGTCTTGCCGTCCAGCGGAAACTCGAAATACATGATCTCGTCGCCGGAGCGCGCATCCTTAATTCCACTTACATAAAGCTTGTCGCCTGGTTCTGGCCGCGCTTCAAAGAAGAAGAATCCGTTGGCTGAATCTTTCGGCGGCAGCATCTTCGCCGCGAACACGCGGTTCGCCACTTCCGGCGAGGCGAAAGGATTCCCCCTTTTTGGCAGCGGCACCGGAAGCGGATTCACCGCCGGACGTCGCCGTTTATTGCTACCCAGGTACTGAATGTCGTCCGGGTTCATTGCGTCCACATGGCGTCCGTCCGCAGCCACCAAGCTAACCTTGATGTCCTGCAAATCCAGGGACTTGTCACGCTGATTCTCAATGACGATCAGCACCGGGACCACTCCGTGCTTCAACAAGTCAGCCCGTTTCCCGAATACCTCAGCAGTCTGTTCCTCGGTATCGAATGGCTTCGCGCCAAGCACGACGTTGTCTGACAGTTGATGGGCGTAATCCGCTGCGTGGCCCGGTTGAAACGGCTTTTCCGCCGCCCAAGCCGCCAACTCTAGCGCAAGCGCCACGGTTATACTCAATGTCACGGCTCGGGCAACTGGAATCACTCGCACTTTACTCATTTATCGAACTCTTCAGTTTCTATCACTCCCGTTTCTAATTGTCTACTTTGGATACAGATTAGTCGTACAGCGTGGTTATGCGAGGCGCTTCGCGGAACGGCTTGGCTTTCTACCGCGTTCCTTGTCTCCGACGAAGCCGAATACCGTCTGGTTGCACGCGGTATCGGTGGGCGAAGTATTGTCTGCGATTCCGCTCATCAAGCAACTTCGCCGAGATCAACCCGACACGCCCGTCTATCTTTCTGTCTCGACAGTTGCCGGCCGCCGGGTTGCCGAGCGAGATGCGGACTCTCTCGTAAACGGTCTCTTCTATCTGCCGATGGATTTTGCTTCCTGCCTCCGCCGCGCGATTCGCACCGTGCGCCCGGCACTGTTCATCGTTCTCGAGACCGAGATCTGGCCGAATCTGTACGTTGAGATAAAGCGTGCAGGCTCGTCGTTAGCGATCGTGAATGGCCGCATCTCCGATCACACATGGAAACGATATCGCAGCTTGAAATTCTTCTTTGGCCCAATCCTGCAACTCGCAGACATCGTCTTCGTGCAGAGTCGAGTGGATTACGAGCGCTACCGGGAACTGGGGGTGATGGAAGCTAGTCTGCTAATCGAAGCGAACCTGAAGTATGACGCGGCCATCCCGGATACGAAGTGCGAAATCGATACGTTCGGCGCAGAACAAGTGTGGATCGCCGCAAGTACTGTGGGACCAAACGAACGCGGCAGCTTGGAGAAGCACAACGTCGATGAAGACGACCTTGTGGTCGATGTGTTCCGCGAATTGGCCAGTGGCTTCCCAACTCTGCTGCTCATCCTGGCGCCCCGTCAGCCCGCTCGCTTCAGTACGGTCGCAGAAAAATTGCAGCGGCTCTCGATCCGCTTCGTTCGCCGTACTCACGCACACGGAGCGACCGAACAGTCTTTGTCTTTGCCAGGCATTCTTCTGCTGGACACTCTGGGAGAATTATCGAGCGCCTACGCGTGCGCAGATGTGGTGTTCGTCGGCGGTTCCATAGCGCCGCGCGGTGGACACAATATCGTCGAGCCTGCGGCAAATGGCACGCCGATCATCGTCGGCCCTCATATGGAGAATTTCAGAGCGATAACGGAGGACTTCCAGAATGCGGATGCCATCCTTCAGATCTCTTCTGCATCGGAGTTGGCCGGTGCCGTTCGTTCTCTGCTCTTAGACAGAGCACGCGCCCAGCAGTTGGGAAACAACGCCAGACGGCTGGTCGAGACGCGTCGCGGCGTCGCTCAGCGACTAACCCCCGTATTACTTGATCTGTATCTCAAAGGTCATCACAAGCACCCACGAAACCGCTGTGCCTACATGTTTCTGAGCCTCTTGGCTTGGCTCTGGGAAAAGGGCGGCGACCGCAGGCGAAAAGCCGGAGAACTGTATGCATCCTCAACGCCGCCACTCGGTGTGCCCGTAATTAGCATTGGTGGCATTACAATCGGCGGCTCGGGAAAGACACCGCTGGCGGCCTATCTCGCGGCCCAATTGGAGCGGCGCGGCTACAATCCGGCTATTCTCACGCGCGGCTATCGTCGCCGGTCACCCGCGAAAAATCTTGTTCTAGCCCGGTCGGCAAGGGTACCGACTTCGCTGACCGGCGATGAGGCGCAGATATTCTTGCGCGCCGGCGCGGCGCCCATCGGCATTGGCGCCAATCGATACCAGACCGCGCGCGTTCTCCTCGACGCGTATCCATCTACAGACGTGTTCCTGCTCGATGACGGCTTCCAGCACGCTCCCCTGAGACGGGACGTCGATGTTGTGGTCGTCGATGGCTTAGATCCCTTCGGTGGTGGCGAACTCGTCCCGCTTGGCCGCTTGCGCGAGCCTCTTCCGTCACTGAAACGCGCTGGCGTATTTGTAGTCACACGCGCCGAGTCGGATAGTCGCTTTCACTCCATCAGCGAGCGCCTTCGGCGCCACAATCCCACAGCACCCATCTTTCGTACCCGTCTGTTAGCTCGGAAGTGGCGCGATTACCAGACCGGTGAGCAGATGGATGTGGAGAGGAAGCGAGTGGCTGCGTTCTGCGGGTTGGGAAATCCCCAGAACTTTTGGGACACGCTCCATTCGCTTGGGCTCGAAGTTGTGTTCCGCTGGGCTTTTGACGACCATCACGACTATCGTCCAACGGAGTTACATTATTTCTCGCGGCAGGCGGCGCTGCATGGAGCGGAACTGCTGGTCACAACTGAGAAGGACAGGATGAACCTGCCGGCCGGATTGCAAACTGCCATCGCGCCGCTCACACTGGCGTGGCTCGAGATTGAATTGGAGTTGCAGGACAGCGCCGGTTTTTTCTCGTTCCTCGAAATGGCATTGCGGCGTAGGTCCGCAGCCTAGCCTGCGCGCCACCGTCTGCTATCGTGTCGGTGCAAGCTGGAAATGCAATTCTCGAACCTCGAAATCCCTGTGAAACCTTCCATCTTGACAACGGGTTGACTGTTGTCGTGCATGAAGATCACAAAGCGCCTATCGTGGCGGTCAACATCTGGTATCACGTCGGATCCAAAAACGAGAAACCCGGCAAGACCGGCTTCGCCCACCTGTTCGAGCACCTTATGTTCGGCGGCAGTGAGCATCTGCCGGGCAGCTACATCGAATCCATGGAGCGGATCGGGGCTACCGATCTGAACGGCACTACCAGCGAGGACCGTACCAACTATTTCGAAAACGTTCCCACCTCGGCGCTCGATTATGCCCTGTTTGCCGAGTCCGACAGAATGGGCTATTTCTCGAACACGATCAGTCAGGACATCCTCGATCTCCAGCGCGGCGTGGTGCAGAACGAAAAACGGCAAGGCGACAATCAGCCTTACGCAGTCGTCGAAGACCTAGTCGTCAAGTCCACTTACCCGGCTGGACATCCGTACGCCCACAGCGTGATTGGTTCGATGGAAGACCTGGATTCGGCCTCTCTCGAAGATGTGCGCCAATGGTTCAAGACCTATTACACGCCCTCAAACGCCGTGCTGGTATTAGCCGGCGATGTGACGGCCCAGCAGGCGCGCGAGAAGGCAGAGCGCTACTTCAGCGCCATCCCACCAGGCCCACCCGTCGCTCACCAGAGAGCCTGGGTCGCCAAGATGGAAGACGAGCATCGCGAGCAAGTACAGGATCGCGTACCTCAGGCCAGGTTGTACAAGATCTGGAACGTGCCCGGCTATGGAACGAAGGCTGCGGACTACCTTCGCATCACGGCCGCCGTGCTGTCTTCGGGCAAGAATTCGCGCCTATACAAACGCCTGGTGTACGACGACCAAATCGCGACCCAAGTCGGCGCTTACCTCGATGAGCGCGAGATCGGCAGTCAATTCGTCGTAGTAGCGACCGCCCGGCAAGGCGAGGACCTTCGCCGTATCGAAAGAGCCGTGGACGAGGAACTCAACCGCTTCTTGAATGACGGCCCGACCACACGCGAACTCGACCGCATCAGAACGCAGTCTTACGGCGGATTTGTCCGAGGTATCGAACGCATCGGTGGTTTTGGCGGGAAGTCCGACATTCTGGCTTCCAATCAAACTTATTTGAACGACGCGCACGGATACAAGCAGCGCCTCCGCCACTTGGAAGAAGCCACTGCGGGTGCGTTGCGCGAGACCGCCCTCGAGTGGCTGGCGAAGGGCGTGTACGCCCTCGAGGTGCTGCCCTTCATTGAAACCAGCAGCGTCGCAACGGCGGCTGAACGCGATACGGTTCCCGACGTGGGGCAACCACACGATCTGCGCCTACCTGCCGTGCATGAAACGACTTTGTCGAACGGCCTCAAACTGCTGGTCGCCGAAAGACATGACGTGCCAGCCGTGAATTTCTGGCTGGACGTGGACGCCGGTTTCGCGGCCGATCAGTTCGCGACAGCGGGAACGGCACGCCTTACATCCAGCCTTCTGACGGGCGGCACGAAGCGCCGTACCGCCCTCGAGATTAGCGACGAGGTGCAGATGCTGGCCGCGCAGATCAGCAGCGGCTGCAACCTGGATCTCTCGACTGTCTACCTTTCAGCTCTGCGCACGAACCTGGAGGAATCCCTTGACCTGTTCGCAGATCTCATTCTGAATCCCGAATTTCCGGCGGAAGATTTCGAGCGGCAAAGAAAACTCCAGCTCGCAGCTATCGCGAATGAGAAGGTCACGCCCCTGCAGATGGCATTGCGCGCACTTCCGCCAATCCTGTTTGGGCAGAACCACGCTTACAGCACGCCGCTAACCGGGTCTGGAACGGAACAATCGCTCGCCGCTCTGCAACGGGAAGATGCCGTTCGTTTCCACCGGACCTGGTTCAAGCCGAACAACTCGACTCTGATCGTGGTCGGCGACACGACCGTTTCCGAGATTAAGCCGAAGCTTGAAAAGCAGTTTGGAAAGTGGGCTGCCGTCGACGTTCCAGTCAAAAACGTCCACCATGTCGCCCGGCCCAACAAGCCCAAGATCTATCTCATCGATAAGCCCGGGGCACAGCACTCGGTCGTGATCGCCGGAACCATCGCGCCTCCGCCTGAACTCAGAAATGAGGTCGCGCTCGAGACCATGAACAATGTTTTCGGCGGGACTTTCGGAGCCCGCCTCAACATGAATCTGCGCGAAGAGAAGCACTGGTCCTACGGCGCGGCATCGGTCTTGTACGCGGCCCGCGCTCAGCGGCCATTCCTGGCTTATGCATCCGTGCAGGGCGATAAGACCGCCGATTCCATCAACGAAATGCTGTCCGAACTGACGGGCATAACCGGAGCGAGGCCCATCACTGAAGAAGAGCTTTCGAAGGTGAAGCAGCAACAAATCTTCGAGTTGCCCGGAGCCCACGAAACGATGAACGCTATCGGCGGTCTCTTCGGCGACTTACTGCAGCTTGGACTGCCGCTGAATTTCTACGACGACTACGTGACTCGGGTTTCGCAACTGACGACTTCCGAATTGGAAGCGTGCGCGCGAACTTTGCTGAATCCGCAGGAGATGATTTGGTTGGTTGTCGGGGATCGCGCAGAGTTAGAAGACTCTCTGCGCTCGCTCAATATCGGCGAACTGATTCCGACATCCGCCTAGTAAGCGTCATCTAAATTCTCGGGCTCGATGGCCGCTTCTTCGCCAGCCGCTTTCTTTTCCCAGTACTTCCGAACCCACGCTTCCCAGCTCTTTCCGGCTGCCGGGTCGCGATCGCTGAATACCAGTGCCGCGATGTCCGAATACGGGATGCTCACGCGCGCGGACCCATTCGACGGAAGGATTCGCACAAGCGAAGCCGCGACCGTCCCCCCGGCTTTCCGGTCGTAAACATAGCCTTCCACCACAGTGCCGTCCTTGCGCGTGATTTTCACATCACCGCGGTAATCGAACGCCTTTTCGAGCGCCTCGCGAAGCTCGTCTTGGGAGGCTAGCTGCGGCACCCAGCCTTGCAGGCGCTCATGCGTGAAACCCGGAGCAACCTCCAGTTGGTCGGGATTGGCCGTCTGTTCCGTCAAGCTTGTGTCTCTTCCGCGGTCTTAATCCGGACCAGCGGATTGTGAGCATGGACTGGCTCATGATGTTCATTGAGCAGCGCCTTGCCGTACTCGTCCGGGTAGCGGCTGAACAACGTTGCTTTGGCCATTCCCCACAAGCCTTTTAGCGATCCAAATCCGTAGTCGACGGAGGATGCCTCATACCCGCTATGAACCATGCAGTTAGCGCACTTCGGATTCCCCGATTCAGTTCCGTAGTGCGCCCATTCTGTCTCGGCAATCAGCTCAGAGTAGGTATCGGCGTACCCATCCTGCAACAAGTAACACGGCTTCTGCCAACCGAAGACGTTGTATGTCGGCATGCCCCAAGGCGTACACGAGAAATTCCGGCGGCCCATCAGAAACTCGCCGAAGAGCGGGGACATGTTGAACTTCCAGTTCGGCTTGCGGTTCGAAAGAATCGCTCGGAACAAGCGACGCGTACGCGCACGGCCAAGGAAATGTTGCTGATCCGGGGCTTTGTCATAGGAATAGCCGGGCGAGAGCATCATGCCTTCGACACCCAGTTCCATCATTTCGTCGAAAAACGCGCGCACGCTCTTGGGATCAGCGCCATCAAAGAGCGTCGTGTTTGTGGTTACCCGGAAACCACCCACCAGCGCGGCCTTGATGCCACGGACTGCCAAATCATATCCGCCTTCTCTGCATACCGAGAAATCGTGATGCTCACGCTGACCGTCCACGTGGACGGAGAAGCTCAGATACTTACTCGGCTTGAACAAATGCAGCTTCTCTTCAAGCAGCAAGGCATTCGTGCACAGATAGATGTACTTCTTGCGAGCCACAAGCCCGGCGACAATTTCCGCGATTTGCGGATGCATTAACGGTTCGCCGCCCGGAATGGATACAGCCGGCGCGCCGCACTCATCGACGGCGCGGAAGCACTCTTCTGGCGTTAACTGCCGCTTCAGGACATGCGCGGGATACTGAATCTTGCCGCATCCGGCGCAGGCCAGGTTACAGCGGAAGAGCGGCTCCAGCATGAGCACAAGCGGATACCGTTTACGCCCGGCGAGCTTTTGCCGCAACACGTAGGTTGCGACGGTCCACATCTGAGAAGAGGGAACACTCATTATTCATCTATAGATTACCGCCTATCTCGTCATCCCGGCAGATGTAAACCAATATAAGTCATTGGATTGTTATACTTAAGGTTCTTCCATATGCCTACTTCCGGCCTAGTCTACGAGACCGAAACACCCACCGGGCCGAATCCGGCCATTGGAACTGAAAAAAAGATCATTCTTCTGAAGCCGCGCGGCTTCTGCGCCGGAGTAGTCCGGGCCATCGACGTCGTCAAAATTGCGCTTGACCTATACGGCGCGCCCATCTATGTCCGCAAGGAGATCGTCCACAATCGCCACGTAGTCGACGAGTTGAAAACTGCCGGGGCCATCTTCGTGGAAGAACTCAGCGAAGTGCCGGAAGGCGCCCGAGTTATTTTCAGTGCACACGGCGTTTCGCCAGCCGTTCGCTCCGAGGCCAAAGAACGTCACCTGCAGGTGATCGACGCCACCTGCCCACTGGTCACAAAAGTCCATCTTGAGGCGGTGAGATTCGCCAAGCAAGGCTTCACGATCGTCCTCATCGGCCACCGCGACCACGATGAGGTGATCGGCACTCTGGGCGAAGCTCCCAGCAGCACTATTCTGGTCTCCGACGTGGACGACGTGAACCGTCTCGACATATCCGATCCCGAGAAGGTGGTTTACTTGACCCAGACAACTCTTTCGCTCGACGAAACCAGCGACATCGTGAAGCGGCTGCGCGAGCGGTTTCCCAAGATCATGGGTCCGAAGACGCAGGACATCTGTTACGCTACCGAGAACCGGCAATTGGCTGTGAAAGCCGTTGCCCCCCTTTGTGAGGCGCTTTTAGTGGTCGGTTCTCAGAACAGTTCTAATTCGCGCCGCCTGGTAGAAGTCTGCGAAAAGGCCGGGGTGCCTGCTTATCTGCTCGACGACTGCAGCGAAGTTCGACCGGAAATGCTGACGAAAGTAAGCACTGTCGCCGTCACTGCCGGCGCATCCGCTCCGGAACACCTGGTTGAGGAATTGATCGATCATCTTCGAGCTCAAGGCTATACAGATCTGGAAGAGGCGGAAATCAAGGAGGAAGACGTGCGATTCACGCTGCCTTCGGACCTGGAAAGTTTCACGCCTCGCCTGCATACGTTGCGCAGCTAGGAACCAAAATTCAAACGATGAAGCACGGCCTGCAAACCTCCGATCCTTTGACCAGTGCTGCCGCCGCGGCGGTGGAAAGAGCATCGGCGGCGGTTCTGCAAAAACAATCTCCTGAGGGGTACTGGTGGGCCGACCTGCGCGCCGACACGACCCTGGAATCAGACTACATACTTATGCAGCTCTGGCTGCATCCGCCAGCCGACGGCATCTGGAATCCGCCCACACGGCGGCGGATCGATAAGGCGGTCGATGCGATCCTTGCACGTCAACTAAAGGACGGCGGCTTCAACATCTACCTGCATGGGCCGTCCGAAATCAACGCATCCATCAAAGCGTACTTCGCCTTGAAAGTTGCCGGTGTAGACGCTGCGGATTCGCGCATGGCGAAATTGCGCGCCCGGATTCTTCATTTGGGCGGAATGCAAGCAGCGAACAGCTATGTTCGAACGAACTTGAGCCTGTTCGACCTTTTTCCGCGCGATGCCTGTCCGTCTATTCCGCCGGAGATCATCCTCCTTCCGTTCAAGTTCATCTATCGAATGTCCTCCTGGACTCGCGCCATCGTCATACCGCTGGCGATACTGCATGCCGCCAATCCGCATCGTCCGGTTCCGGCAGGTTTCAACCTGGACGAGCTTTTCCTGCCCGGCAAGCCGGTACTGCCCGAACGCAGCCTAAAAAATCTCAGTTTGCGAAACTGCTTCCTGTTGTTAGATCGCGTGCTGAAGCTGTGGGAAAAGACAGGCTTGCACGTCATCCGGAACCACGCAGTTAATAAGTGCAAAGAGTGGATGATCGCGCGCTTCGACCGATCCGACGGTCTAGGCGCCATCTATCCTTCCATGCAGTACGCCGTAATGGCGCTGGATGTACTCGGGTATCCCGCCGATCACCCATTGCGCGTCGAGGCGCAGAAGCAGTTTGATCACCTGATGGTGGACGACGAACGAGGCTTCTTCTATCAGCCTTGTTTCTCACCCATCTGGGACACGGCCATTGCCGCTTTCGCTCTTGAAGAGGCGGGCAGCGCGCCCGTTTCCGCCCTGCGCCGAACAATGGACTGGATGCTGTCCAAGGAGGTACGCCGCAAGGGCGACTGGTCCATCAAGCGGCCGCACACCGAGCCGTCGGGCTGGGCTTTCGAGTTCAACAACGAGTCTTACCCGGACGTGGACGATACAGCCATGGTCCTGCTTGCGATGCGGCGCGCGCGCGCGTCGGACGAGCAAAAGCAGCGGGCCTGCGAACGGCGTGCTGTCGATTGGATGCTGGCGATGCAAGGCAAAGACGGCGGCTGGGCCGCTTTCGACGTGGACAACGACTGGAACATTCTGAGCCATGTGCCGTTTGCCGACCACAACGCGATGCTCGACCCCTCGTGCCCCGACATTACGGGCCGCGTGCTGGAAGCGTTGGTCGCGTGCGGCCTGAAGCACGACCACCCGGCCGTTCGGCGCGGGGTGCAATACCTGTTGCGCCACCAGGAACAAGATGGCAGTTGGTATGGCCGTTGGGGCGTAAATCATATCTATGGCACCTTTCTTGCCGTGCGCGGATTGCGAGCATGCGGCGTAGACGAAAATGAACCGAGCATCCAGCGCGGAATCGAGTTTATCCGCGCGTACCAGGATCGCGATGGCGGATGGGGCGAAAGCTGTTCCAGCTACGACGAGGGCCGCTACATGCCCAATCCGAGTACGCCTTCGCAAACCGCGTGGGCCATTCTCGCTCTAATCGCCGGCGGCGATTTGCGTAGCGAGAGCCTCTACAACGGAATCGACTATCTACTTCGCACTCAACGCCCGGATGGCACCTGGGGCGAAGATTACTGCACCGGGACGGGCTTCCCGCGCGTGTTCTATTTGTCCTACACCGAATACCGGAACAGCTTCCCACTGCTTGCCTTAGCGACTTTTCTCAACACCATGGCCGCACACGACAGCGAAGAGTTCGCCACGGCTCCTGTTGTTCTCGCAAAGGCCGCGCGAGCTTCTTAGGGTTGGGCCGCAAGGCCTCAGTTCGATAATCGCTCTGTTGAAGACCCCTCCCTCACGGTCGGGGTTCCGTTTCGGGGCTGGCGTCGTCATGCGTATCTGCGGGCCGCAAGGCCGTTGCAGCCGGGTTCGGAAGCATGCAATGGACCAGTTGAAAAATCGAACCCATTTTCGGGAGCCTGCAACGACGGCACTGACGGCGAGTTCGCGCGCTTCGGCATAAAGAGTTCGTCGAGATCGGAGAAGCCGGGTTCGGCGGCGGTTTCAGCCTGGTTCTCGCGGCGTTCGGCCTGTAGTCGAAGCAATTCTTCCATCTTTTTTGCGCGGCTACGCTCGATGCGCGCTTCCTGTATGTTGAGGTTCCGGAATTCCTTTTGATACGTCATGTGGGTCTGGAGTTGGATCAGACAGTAGCGCGACTCGGCCGGTTTGTCGTCAAAGGCGTTTGCGAACTGGTCGTGACCATGCGAGTAGAGCGCGAACTCAAGACAGCGAATACGGCGCAGACGCCAGTCCGCATCGGCGATGGCCTGGACGAGTTCACATTCGGCTTGGCCGGCGGGAGCGAGGTCTTGCTGGTAGCCGGCCACGAAGGCGGCGTATTCATCGACGTCGTCGCTGGGCAAAAGAACAGTGTTGCCGGTGAGGCCGGATTTCACGGCGTTCCTGGAGGATCGGGCGCGGCCCACACTGGTGCGCGGACCCGTGGAGAGCTGGGCATTCGCGCGATTCGCAGCGAGTTGGGCGGGCGTGATGGCGGAGAACTCGTGTGTGGGATGACCGATTTGTTCCTGCGGGGCAGGAGCACTGGATTCGGGAACTTCGAGGTTTGGCGTCTCGAAGCCGCTCTCGAAGGCTTCGGATGTAACGGTGAGGTCTGGCTCGCAGCAGCGGCGAGATTCAGAGTATTGGTGGGCACATGGGCAGCGGCCTTACGGGCGAGTTTCTTCGCTTTGCGCTCGGCGGCGCGGCGTATGGAACGGGTGGTCATGGAGGGTACCTCTCGTGACAAATTTCGCGCGTGGGCCGAGCGGTTTTGAAAAATTTGGGTAGGAAGTAGTTGAAAGGAGACGAGATTGAGGGATGCGATTTTTGTGAACGCGCCACGGCGGGCCGCGACAACGGGGGATGAAAACGGGTTAGAGAAGCGCTAGGCTACTACCTGCGTACACGCCACGCCGGAGACGATCGTTAAGCAGATTCTCGAGTTGAAATACGAACACCCAACTTGGGGCTCCCGAAAGTTGCGGGCTCGACTGGAGCAAACGAGAGGTGACACGGAGTGGCGCTGTGCAAGTACAATTAACGCAATCCTGCGCCGAGCTGGCTTGGTCCATGCCACAAAGGTGCAAGCGACGGGTAACCACCTTCAACATCACCGCTCGGAGACCTTGCAGGTGCGAACCACTTTGGTGTATGGACTTTAAGGGTTTCTTCCGATGCGGGAACAAGAGCGCTGTGATCCATTCACAATCACAGATGCCTATAGTCAGTACATAACCGCTGCCAAGGCCGAACCGCGGCATGTCGATGCCGTTTGTGATGCCGCGATGCGGGAGTACGGCGTCCCTGAACGGATCCGAACCGACAGTGGGCCGCCCTTCGCGACAACAACCGTCCTTGGACTTAGCTGCCTTTCCGCGAAATGGAGGCGGTTGAGTATTGTGCACGAAAGAATCGAACCTGGCGAGCCGCAGCAAAAACGGCCGCCACGAACGAATGCATCGGACACTTAAATAGGACACCGCAAAGCCACCGACGTCCACGCTTCGGAGCAGCAAGATCGCTTCGACGACTTTCGTCGATGCTTTAATGAGCGCCGGCCTCACGAGGCACTGTCGGTTGGCACACCCAGCATCAATCTGCGTCGCAAGCGCCCGAGCGTTTCCGAACAGTGTGCCTGATCCTCAATAGGGTCAGGAATTCGCAGTGCGCAGAATAAAACACAACGGCGACATCAAGATTGGCGGGGGCGTCTGTTTACCTAAGCGAAGCCTTGAGCCGCGAACTAATTGGTCTTCTGCAAATCGAGGAGGACCTGTATGAAGTCTACTTTTGCGACTTGCCGCTGGGAGAGGTTGATACGTAATGGAAGACCTTCACGCGAGTGCGCTAGCGAATGAACGACGGAGGGACAGCTTGGCAAACCTGTTCCTGCCGACCTGCGTAAATGCTCGGCAGCGCGAGGCAACTTCCGATAACCGATTTGCTGTTAAGTAAAGCTGCTGTCAGGTGCAGTTTAGCCCGGACCTTCGTCGTAGGCATACCAGCTACCGGCGATCTTCTTGAATGAGTAGGCTTCGTGATGTGTTTTAGGATCGAAACTCCGTTGACCGCCTTCCGTCCGGAGAACGCACGGCTCGAAGCGCCGATCATCTACGGATTCCGCTGGGCGGCAAAATAGATATCCACTCGTGTGCCCCCTGTCCAGTAACCCGACTGAGTCGACCATGATGAAGGCATCGCCCCAGTTGTCTCTCTGGACTCCCAGTTTGATTCCATTTCGGGAGTACAAGGATCGATAGGCATTCCAACGTGGCTTAGGCAGACCAGCCTTAGGATCGCTGTCCATGAATCGCCCGGGTTCAGTCGGACCATCTGATACCCGATCAACGAACGTCGGCGCTATTCGAGAAACCTTGCATCTTCGTCCGACATATGAATGATCGTCTGTAGGTCAGCTTGTTTTGAAGGGAACTCGCGCTGTAACTGAATCAACGTCGGAGGTTCTTTGAATCGTGAAGCTAAGGACGATGACAAGGCAGCCTATTAGTAATCCGGGAAACGCCGAAATCGACCCTGCAACGCGAGCGATTCGCCGGGCACGAGAGTCCGGACTGAAGAAGCCGGGAACAAACGCAATTGAGAAAAGGGCAACGCCACCGACGCTCAGCCCTATTAGCAAGAGCAAGACAATCATCAGGTAAATTTTAACGGCGCGTCACTGATGCAAAAGAGATCCGTCGCCGCTTCGCGCCGCTAGTTTCGATTGGGGCTCTGCCCCATAAGCGCTAACTTTAAGGCAAGATTGTTTCAATATGGCTGGCATTCGGAACTGATAATCGCACGTTTGCAAAGCGTGCGCCCGATCATCAGCGCACACGGCGCCTATAAACTCGTCGTTTACGGGACGAAAAGAGGGTATGCGGCCGTGCGCAATCTTGCACCTCGTCCCGACCTGGCTCGCTTGCGTCTACTTGGTAGGCGTGTCCGCCCAGCCGGCATTGGCCGAAGCGAAAGTCCAGATCACGTCGCCGCAAGATGGCGCAGTATTTCGGCCTGGTGATATCGTGCATGTCACGGTATCCACTTCAGGCGCGATGTTTGAGGGCGTCGTCGTCTTTCCGGAAGACCCGATTGACGTGCCCGAGCCGGTCAACTTTCCCCCTTATCGCTTTTCCGTTCACATCGCGCGTGACATTACGCCAGGAAAATACATGCTCACGGCGTCCGCTGCAGTTGCCGGTGGCGATAGTGTCGATTCGGAAACAATTCTGATCGACATCGAGCGGCCCGAAGACCCTCTGTCGACCTGACGACATTCCCCAACGAAGCTTAGACATAAATGTGGGTGATCAAAGGCAGGCTGCAAGTGACCGGACACTATGCCGACGGCTCCGACAGCAGATCTGAACCAATCCACAAAAACAACAATCGTCTCCGAGTCGCCGAACATCGTCACCGTAACGGATAGCGGCATCGTTAGGGCAGTCAGCCCAGGCTCGACCGTCATCGTTGTCAACGGACTCATCAAAATTCCCGTTACTGTTGAGCCCTTCGTTCGCATCTTCCCCACTAACTGAAACGACGATGACGGCATCCGAGACTCGCGAGTTTGTGGCGCCGATCTGTCAGATCCGAAAAACCCGCCCGTTATCTGGACCCTCGATCCGCCCGGCGTAGGTTCCATCGCCCCCAGTGGCCTCTACACCGCACCCGAATCCATATCCTCGCAGGAGACGGTGAGGCTCATGGCAACAAACTCCGCCGACCCCACGCAATTCGCGACCGTCACCATCACGCTCTCGCCCGAGGCGTGGGTCCGAATCAGCCCGGATTGGGCGGTTATCTATGCCGGACAAACTCGTCAGTTCACCGCAGACAATGTCAAACGTCGGACGTGGCGGCGTCGTGTGGTCTCTTGAACCGCCATGGCCTGCGCAAGTTAACCAGAACGGGTCGATTACCGCGCCTGCATCCGTCACCGGTTTGCAAAAGCTCGCGCTCACCGCGACAGCCCGCGAGAAGCCAGCAGTATCCGAAACGATCACCGTTTGGCTGTCCGGGCAACCTTACCGGCTGTTCCTGCCCAAACGAGAACTCACCGTTAAGACTGGCTCGTCTGCAACGATATCTGTAACCGAGCTCGCAACAGCCCAGTTCTCGCATTCTGTCGCATTCACGATCGCCGGACTTCCCGCTGGGGTAAACAGCAGCTTTGCTCCGCATACCCTCACAGGAACTGGACAGACTATTCTTACGCTGACCGTCGGCTCCAGTGTGCAACCGGGAACCTACACGCTCACCATTATCGGGATCGACACAAGTTCCCCCGGGCCTTACACAGTCCGAATCGATAACGCTTCATGTACAGCAGCCGTAATTCATCCGGGGCCGTCCGGTCGCCACTAGTGTCAGTGTCGCTCACGCTGGGATCGAAAAATGGCGTTATGCAGATTGTATCTTTTCCGGCCCTACCGAGCGACGCCCCCTGAATTGCCGAACGATGCGCCATCGCAAAAGTGACTCTGTCTCGGCACCGAGGAATAAACGTGTTGAAAGTGCGAAAATTACTGCTTGATCCCTTAAGTTAAAGCTTTATGGGCTCTGCCCCAGACCTCGGGATTTAACGCGTTTTGGCCCAGAATGTATCTGTAAAGCTTGGGCAGCGGGCTTCCCCAAGTCATTGGGGCGCTTAAGGACGGCGCTCAGGTTGCGTTTCCGCAGAGCCTTATCTTCCGCTCAAGTGAGCTCAGATTTTAACCGGTTCTGTTGAAAAACGGCAAACTATCCAGAGACAATGCCTATCAAAGCCGTCGTACTGTCACCCATGTCTCTACTATGATCTATCCTTACCGATATAGCCAACAGTCATTTGGCTTAACCTGAAGCGATGGAAGTACATTTCACCCCGAACAGCGGCGCAGCTTGCTGCAGTCGCCACCAAAGCCGAAATCGTCCCCGAATGCTTTGGTTACAAATGTCGTTGCCCGCTATCTCAATGAAGAAGCCCGTTTCCTTGCGGCCGTGGAAAAGGGACTGGCGGCAGCCGAGCGGGGCGAATATATCGAAGAAGAAGAAATGGACGCCCGCCTTGAGGCCATGTTCAAGGTCTACATGCGCATTCGTTAAACGACGACCTCAGCCCATCGAGGGCTTACGGCCGCCTGGATTTACCGCTCTGGGCCAGGGCTGGGAGTCGGCGCAACATCATCCTCGGAACAACGCTCGGAACCCTTCCTGCTCAAAGTGGCGGTCATTGGTGAGCACTTCCGACAACCCTTCGTGGCGCATCGTCTACATGGAGATGCAATCCGTCAGGCTGTAGCCTTTATCCGGGCGCGCTTCATAAAGCGCCAGCCCGTCAAGAAAGCTCTCATGACTCTGCTGCATAACATGCACCGTACGCGCAGATAGGATGCTCCGCACGATTTTGCCCGCATCGGCACGTAATCCTTCGTCCGACGAGCAGAACGCCAGCACTTCGATTAACATTCCTCCGTCGCGCAGATGAGCACGGACGCCGTCTCGCGGCTCCATTCCAAGGCAGCTTTATTGCTCGCATCCTTGCGATGAATGAGCGCAACCCAATAGAAGGTATCCGCGAAAACGCGATGCACTAATCTCTCTTGGGAAGGCCGTAAACGTAATGGTCAACTTGGCTGGCGCCATCTTTCGGAAGCCGCTCGAAGACCTCATCGGGAACAGCTTTCACAATGTCGGTGATGACTTCCCAGATAGGCTGTTCGTTCGACTCTAGCAACGTGCTACTTTCCTGGGAACTGCGAAGCGCCTCACGGCGCAACACCTCTTCGGCGAACACTTCCAGCGATAGGCCACTCTCCTGTGCTTGTGTCAGGAGGCCCGCCTGCACTTCAGGACTGAGCTCCAGCTTCATCGTCATCGTGAACGTCCTAAATATTTATTGTCGCAATGTAGGCGGCCGTAGTTTCCGCTGTCATGGGGCACCGCCCCCGAATGCTCTGGTTACTAATGTTGTCGCCCGCTATCTGGATGAAACAGCCAGTTTTCTTGCCGCCGTGGAGAAAGGATTGCGGCAGCCGAGCGCGGTGAATTTATCGAAGAAGAAATGGAGGCCCGTGTTGAAGCCATGTTCAAGGTCTAGGGCGCGTTCGCTGGACCGTTCCCGCCGATGACGATTAAGAGAGCTTGTTGAAAAACTCCGGAAACCGCTTGCTCACGCGCGCGGCTCAGAATCGTCAATGTGTATTTACCGCTCGCCCTATCGGGGCAGACCCGGCCACCGCAGTGGAACCAGAGGGGCCAAATATTTGGGTTTGCGCCGTTCAAGACGACCCTCCCTTACGGTCGGGGTTCCGTTTCGGGGCTGGCGTTTTCATGCCTTTCCGCATCCCGCAGGGCCATGGTTACTCCGTTGAAAGTTGGTGGAAGACTGAGCCATTGGCTAGGCAGGCGCGTTATCGATGACGATAGGACCATTCCTGGAGGTGAGCCGGATTGCCGGCGCCTCCCGACCAAATTTGTAAATAATACGTCCGCCGTGCTCACGATGGGGGACCTGCGATTCGATTCAGCGCGGCAAACGAATGCGGCCCCTTTGGTGACGCTCGCCTGGAACGGAGTCGTAAATCCTTGAGGAATCAAAACTCGGATCGGGCCTTCGGCGGTGGCGTCCAGCCCACCTGTGTATGTCTGAGAGGCGAAGTTTAGGTTGATTTTCCAGCCGGCAAAAGGCGTCAGAGCCTGGTGACCCGAATAGTCGATGATTCATTTTCACTCGAACGTTCACCCGCGGGCCGACGTTGGATTCACTGTGCGCTCATTGTTTCGACATTGGCTCCGGCGGTCAAGTCCGATAGGCGCACCGCCGCGTAGACACCTCGTACGGTTACCGGCCGCCCTTTGGACACATAATCGTGAAAGAGCTAAGGCAGTGTTGGTCGTTTCCCTGAGGAGCGTTTAAGCCGAACATGGTTGTCCTTCCACTCAATTTTGACTTGCTCCAGCAGGCGGCGGCTACCACTGGTCGGGAGCGTCGGCTTTAGAATGCACTTCGATCAACGACTCCACACCGGGTAGGCCGATGACTTCTAAGCTGGCGTGGCTTATGTCGGCACTGATTGGGGTTAGGCCGGGCAGATGGCCGGCCAAGCGTAAGGATTTGGTTAAACGGATAAATCCCTTGGGTGGGAGCGAATCAATTCTATACTGGGATTGCTTGCAGCCGCAAGCTCCCGCTGCTTGGCGCTGGGCGCAAACAGGAAAGCCGGAACCGGATCCGTCGTTTGGCAACAGGCCGTTCCGCAACACTTGCGCCCGATCATCGATAGATCACGCTGCATTGACAACCATTAACATTGCCTTTAACATATATTGCAATGGCATATATGTCAAAGGCTGTCTTCGATCGGGAACTTAAAAAAGGCAGCACCGAACTGCTGATCCTCTCATTGCTCGAATACCGGCCCCGCCATGGCTACGAAATCAGTAAGCTCATTGAAGATCGCTCGGATGGAACACTGAAGTTCAACGTAGCCTCCTTCTATCCGTTGCTGTATCGCCTGGAAAAGCGCAGCCTCATTGAGGGACGCTGGGTAGAAAAGCCGGGACAACGCCGCCGCCGGTATTACCGTCTCACCGCCGAAGGCAAGAAGGTTCTGAAACAGCAGCGAAGCACGTGGGCCGAATTCGTGGAGGCAATCAAACGCATCACCGAGGCCGAGCATGCCTGATTGGAAAGCTGCCGTTCGCGCCGCGATCGCTCATCTCAACCTCGAGCCCGCACGCGAGGCGTCCATTGTGGAAGAACTCAGCGATCACCTGAGCGAGAAATACAAAGAGCTCCTTAGCAGCGGTGTTTCAGAGCAGGAAGCGTACCGCTCGCGTATTAGAAGATATGAACCAGCAAAAGCTCAAGGCCGAACTCGATCCGGTATTCACAAAGGAACAGCCAGCCATCGCGCCGGGGCTTGACGAAGCGGCCGGGCTTCTTAGCGATATCGGCAAGGATGCCGCGCGTCGCACTGCGGCTGCTTCGCCAAAATCCGGGTTTCGCGGCCGTCGCCATCCTCTCGCTGGCGCTGGGAATCGGCGCAAACACGGCGATATTTCAGCTAATCGATGCAGTCGTACTACGCACGCTCCCCGTACCCACTCCACAAACGCTTACGGATGTTCGCCTCATTCATGGTTCGCGAATCGGCAGCAGCGTTTCGCGCCAGCACGAATTTTCAACTGCCATGTGGGAGCAATTTCGCCAGGCAGCAGCAGGCGTTCTCTAACGTAGCCGCCTGGAGCACTGAACGCTTCGATCTTGGACACGGAGGCGAGGCGCGTTACGCCGATGGCATGTGGGTCAGCGGCGATTTTTTCCAAACTCTCGGCCTGCAGCCTGTTTTAGGCCGCCTCTTCTCTTCCGCCGATGACCGCAAGAACTGCGGCAACGAAGGCGCAGTGATTAGTTACTCGTTTTGGCAGAGCGAGTTCGCCGGTCGCAGCAACGTGATCGGCCGCTCCGTATCTGTCAATCGGCAGCCTTTCCCGATCATCGGCGTTACTCCGCTTTCGTTTTCCGGTCTTGAAGTGGGCCGCAAATTCGATGTCGCGCTGCCTTTATGCGCTGAGCCTTTGTTGCACACAGATGGACCTTGGACGAATAGCGCGACAACATGGTGGCTGGCCATTATCGGCCGCCTTAAGCCCGGCTGGACATTGCAGACTGCTTCCGCCCAGTTCGCTTCCATAGCGCCAGCGGCGTTCGCCGCCACAGCTGCCCCCGGAATACGACGCAATCGCAAGGAAGAGCTATTTGCATTTCGGTTTCCGTCCCGTACCCGCCGCAACCGGCGTTTCGCCGCTGCGCAAGGATTACCAGTACCCGCTGTATCTGCTTCTGGCAATATCGGGGTTTGTCCTGCTCATTGGTTGCGCCAATATCGCGAACCTCATGCTCGCGAGAGCCAGCGCGCGGCAACGCGAGATGGCGTTGCGGCTCAATCTCGGGGCCTCCCGGAGCCGGCTTGTTCGTCAACTGCTAACCGAAAATCTCCTTCTCGCCGTGGATCGGCGCCGCCGCCGGCATATCGCTTGCCTGCCTTCTGAGCAGGGTGCTCATTGGCGGAATCAGTACAGATCAGGATCGTGTGTTCCTCGACGTGTCACTCGACTGGCGCGTGTTGGCGTTCACCACCGGTATCGCGATTCTGACGTGCATTGTTTTCGGCCTCGCGCCCGCGCTTTCCGCCGCGCATACGGAGCCCGGCGTTGTGATCAAAACCGGGGGCCGCGGCCTCACTGCCGGGCGGGAACGCTTCATTGCGCAGCGCGGCTTCATCGTTTCACAAATGGCGTTTTCGCTCGTTCTGGTGGTTCTGGCTCTGCTGTTCGTCCGAACGTTTAAAAATCTTGTCGACACTAACGCCGGATTTGACCAGGAACACATCGTCGTGGCGGATTTCGATGCGTCTCCTTTGAAGCTGCCGCTGGAACGCCGTATTGCATTCAAGCGCAATGTATTGGAGCAAGTAA
The DNA here is from genome assembly GCA_963846045.1 of Terriglobia bacterium. Taxonomy (GTDB): domain Bacteria; phylum Acidobacteriota; class Terriglobia; order Bryobacterales; family Bryobacteraceae; genus Bog-105. Next base: position 226,926 of record CAWJUL010000011.1, read on the forward strand.
GAACAACCCCGGGCGTTATTGCAGCGGCCGATACCGCCATTGTGCCGCTCAGCGGTAACCGGTGGAATGATTTTTTCGATTTTCCTGCGACCAATGTCAAAAGAAAACCTGCCAACTTAACGCGCGTTAGCAACGATTATTTTCGAACTCTCCACATCCCGATACTCGCAGGCAGAGATTTCAATGACTCCGACACCTGAATTCGCCGCCCGTCGCGATTGTAAACGAGGCATTTGCGAAGAAGTTTCTCACCGCGGGTTCCAAAGTCGGCGCGATTTTCGGACTTGAGCCAGACGGCGGCAAGCCCGACAGAATGTATCGCGTGATCGGCATCGTGGGTGACACGAAATACGAAGACCTGCGCGAACAATTTGGCCCAATCGCATTCTTCGCGGATAGTCAAGACCAGGAGCCTGATCTCGATGCGACGATTTTGGTCCGTTCGAATGAGCCGGCCGCGTCCGTCATCTCCTCATTGAAGACCATGGCCACTCGTGAAGACCTGGACGTCGTTCTGAACTTCAGCGTGTTGCGTACTTCCATCCGTGAGGGTTTAGGCCGCGAACGGCTGATGGCCGCCCTATCCGGTTTTTACGGCGTGCTGGCGGCCATTCTGTCGATCATTGGCCTTTACGGAATCATGTCGTACACAGTAGTTCGGCGAACCAGCGAGATCGGTATCCGTATGGCACTCGGCGCCGCAAGATACACAATACTGTCGATGATCGTCCGCGAAGCATTTACGCTTCTTGCAATCGGGCTCGCGTTTGGAATCGTTCTCGTTTTCGTCGCTGGCCGCGCAGTGCAGTCCATGCTGTTCGGACTAAAGGCGTCGGATCCAATTACGCTCACGTTCGCAATCCTAGGTATGGGCGTTGTCGCGATTGCAGCGAGTTTGCTTCCCGCCCTGCGCGCGGCAAACCTACAGCCCATGCAAGCCTTGCGCGAAGAGTAAGAGCGCAAAACGATGGTCGAAGTTGACCGGGGGTTGTTGCCGGGGACTGATATGAATCAGCATGTTGGCAACGTCCACTCGCCGACTCGGAAGTTCGTCGCCAGGGAACTTTCGCCATCCGATTGTGCAACCCTATTGTTGCCACTTATACTGTCTCCAGATCGCCGGTTATACGACCGCAATGGGATAGTCAAGCGCCGAGTTAACCTGAGCGTCAGGGCTCGCTAAGTGGCCGAACGACCCACATCCTTTGCTCAACAGAGATCCTCGCAGCGCTGGAGCCTACGAAAGGAGAGCTTATTATGTCGAGAAAGGCGATTTCCAGCGGCGTGGTACACGAAGTGCCCGCAGATTTAAAAAAAGCACTTACATTCGACCCGCAAGCGCTAGCAGCATGGGAGGATATTACACCGCTCGCACGCAACGAATGGATATGTTGGATTGAGTCAGCCAAAAAAGCAGAAACTAGAAGCCGCCGCATCGAGTGGGGCTGTTCAAGCCTTAAGGATGGAAAACGACGCCCCTGTTGTTGGCCCGGATGCGCGCACCGTTGATGCCAATGGTACTGGCCCAGCCTCGCGATGTTGCCGCGTAATCGATGGTTATAGGTTCCTTGTTGGAGTAAAACGCCGCGGTCATCCAAGATTCGCCAATCCAGGTCTAGCGCTTTCCATGCTGCGCTGGAACCGTCCCACTTGATGTCGATATGGCAATACTCGTCCGACTCCGTTGCGAAGAAAGGGGATGGGTATTCGCCGTGCTTAACCGGAAGCGGCATGCTAACCGGAAGCGGCCGATGGCTTAAGCCGAGCGGGGCCGATCAATTGGTGAAGTCAATCGTTCGCCAGTTGCTGATCGATACGTCTCCAGTCGCCGAGATGGCCCATACTCTCCAGCGATGAGGTTGTCGTCCGACACCGAATGGGATCTGTCGCTTAACTAACTCTTGTCCTACTCCCGGCCGGCATGACCTCAATCCGGCTTAGCGACCAGTTGGGATGGGTCCGTTCCGGATTAGAGAACTGGGATTCCACCACGTAAGCCGACAAATGTAAGTCCAAAGGCTTCCATGCCAGTTCGCCTGGCGGAAAGCGGGTAATGCTCGCATGATCGGCCGGTTCCTGAAGCTGGACGACCGGTACAGTCTCCTGTTCCCCGTCTTGCAGGTTGAGGCGATCGAACGATCTAAGCACGCCTTCGAGTCCTGGAAGACTTCCTTCGAGGAAAAGGAGAATCTTCCACTGATCATCGACTTTCCTGAGGACTAACGCCGAGTGCGACATTCCGAAAGCTTCTTCTTGCCGGCAGACCGCAGACGTCAAGACAAACGCCAATTGTGAGTTTCCGAACGTCAATAGAGTTTCGACCCGCTCCACACTCTCACAAGGGGCCAAGCGGTAGAAATGGCTAGCCTGCGCGTCCATAACCGATGAGAGCGACCGGGCATCTGCCTGCCAATAATCCTTCACCGCCTCAATGGCAACGGCCTGCACAGCGGCATTGTCCGACGGTTGCATGGGAGTTGTGGCTATTTGGCGCGGCTGCCAATGTGGGGATTGTGAGAGCCAGAGCAAGAAAGCTTCGGCAGCTTCAAAATTCTTGGACTGGCGAAAGATCAGCCACCAGCCATTCGGATTGAATCGCGGTAAGCCGAGCATCTCAATCACCGCGTTGCTCGCCTCCAATGGACCCCTTTCGCTCTGGTTATCTGTAAACACGATGTCCGGTGACGGGCTTCCGCCTGCCAAATGGATCGCCTGCACGAAGGCCGCCCGATCCATTATTTTGAAGCGGAGGTCGAACTCAGGGAAATCGCCTTTGAACTCGCTCAGCAGAAGCGACCACTCATAGCGATGCACGAAGTTCGCCGAAGCGCCTGTGAAGAACGTATTCGGCACCCATACCTCCAGTGACCCTCGTGCGAGAGGCGCCAGTGGATCATCGGGCTGTATTCGCTCACGAACTGCTCCAGCGCCGCGAGGAGTTATGGCGAGGCCGACGCCGAGGAGTAGGAATATCGACCACAACGTGGATCTGATTCTGGTCACTTGGCTCCTTATTTTACGTGCACTTTTGAAAGAATTGTAGCGCTGGAATCCCCGCGCGGGTTGGCCAGCTAAGCTGAGAGTTGACCACTGCTCTGGTCACAGGGGCCAGCGGATTTCTCGGCTGGCATGTGGCTCGCTTGCTAACCGAAAAGGGATATCACGTTCGAGCGTTGTGCCGGCCCACCAGCCAGATTCAAGAACTCGACGTTGAGCGCGTGACGGGCGATTTGCGGGACCGCAACTCGCTCGAAAATGCCGTTACGGGCTGCCAGCTCGTGTTTCATGTGGCGGCCGATTACCGGCTCTGGTCGCGTCATCCGCAGGACCTGTACGATTCGAATGTGACGGGCACGCGAAACGTGCTCGAAGCGGCGGCGCGAGCCGGCACGGAGCGTATCGTCTATACCAGCACCGTCGGGTGCATCGGGATGCCGAAAGACGCCAATGGCGTTGAAACCACGCCCGTCTCGATCTCCGACATGGCCGGCCATTACAAACGCTCCAAGTGGCTAGCCGAGCAGGTCACAGTTGAGAAAGCACGGGCCGGATTGCCGGTGGTGATTGTCAACCCGACAGCGCCCATCGGCGATCACGATTGGAAACCGACTCCGACCGGGAAGATCATCGTGGATTTCTTGAGCAATCGTCTTCCAGCCTACGTCGACACCGGATTGAACTTAGTGGATGTGCGCGACATTGCAGCCGGACATCTGCTTGCCGCCGAGCGCGGCCGGGTGGGAGAACGATACATTCTGGGCTGCGAAAACGTGACGCTTAAAGATATCCTGGGCCGTCTTGGGGCAATGGCCGGCAAACCTGCGCCGAAGACGCAGGTACCCTATGCGTTAGCCTATGCAGCGGGCCTTATCACGACGGCTTGGGCGAATGTCACCGGCAAGCCGCCGATTGCACCCTTAGAAGGAGTCAAGATGGCGCGTAAGAAGATGTTCGTGTCGGCGGACAAAGCCCAACGGGAACTCGGCTTCACACCGGCGCCGGTGGACGCAGCGCTACGGCGAGCGATCGCCTGGTTCCGCGCAAACGGCTACTGCTGAAATGTCCATCCTCTATATCGCATCCGAAGCACTGGAACTGGAGCCGCTGGCGGGCGCTTTAACCGGCCTGCGCAAATTGAAATGGCCGATCGATTATGCCTTCGAGGGAATTTGGGAGGGTCGCCGAGTACTGTTAGCGGCGAATGGCGCGGGGCCGAAACTCGCCGTGCGGGCGGTCGAAACGGCCATCCGCGCGGTTTCGGGGGCGGAGCTATCTTCTTCCAAATTAGAAGCGGTTGTCGCGACCGGGCTGTGCGGCGCGCTTGATCCAAGTTTCAAAGAAAACGACATCATCGTGGCGACCGAGGTGCTTGATGCAGCGACACAGCAACGCTATGCGTGCGCTTCAGCCAGAGCGGACGGGAGCTTCAAATCGGGTGTCGTCGTCACACAAAACCGCATCGCCGTCACAGCGGCTGAAAAATCCGAGCTGGCGGGGTCAGGCGCAGCCGCCGTGGACATGGAATCTGCGGCAATTGCCGCCCATGTTCAGCGCGTGGGGCTGCCCTTTGCATGCGTCAAGATCGTTTCCGACCGGGCAGACGAGTCCTTTGGCATCGACTTCAACCAAATGCGCACAGCAGAAGGGCGGATCGCACGTGGGAAAATTGGATTTTACGCTTTGACGCACCCGAACACGATTCCTGGCCTTTTCAAATTCAAGCGCCGGGCGGAGGGTGCGGCTCAGCTTTTGGGAGATTTTCTTGTCAGTTGCAGAATCAGTCCAGCCCCACATACAACTGGACCAGCCGAGTAACCCGATGCCCGCGACAATGCGGGCGGGGGTCTATATCGGCAGCGGACGCGTGTCAGTGGAAACGATCGATACGCCTGCTATCGGCGCCGGGGAGATGCTGGTTCGCGTTGAGAGTTGCGGCATCTGTCATACGGACCTGAAAAAGATTGAGTACGACCTGCTTGCCGCGCCTCGTATCTACGGACACGAAACGGCCGGGGTAGTCGCGCGAGTGGGTGATGGAGTCACCAAGTATCGGACCGGCGATCGGGTAGTTGCCTTTCATCACATACCGTGCGGCGAGTGCTTCTACTGCAGGCGACGCCTATATGCGCAATGTCCCATTTACAAGAAGGTGGGCATAACTGCGGGTTACGAGCCGGCCGGTGGCGGTTTCGCGCAGTACGTGCGTGTGATGGACTGGATTGTGGAGCGTGGCATCGAGCGTATCCCGGATGGTGTTTCGTTCGACCAGGCCTGTTGGGTGGAGCCGGTCAACACGATTCTAAAAGGCGTGAAGATGCTGGATCTTCACGCCGGCGACGTGGTGGCGGTGTTGGGCCAGGGTCCGATCGGGTTGATCTTCAACATGCTGGTTGGGCGCACCGGCGCGCACGTCTTCGCGACCGATACCATCGAACTGCGCCGCTGGTTGTCGACCCAGTTCGGCGCAAATGCGTTCGATCCGCGCGCACAGAATTTCGTCGACGCGATTCGTAAGGCAACCAACTCCCGCGGGGCAGATGCAGTCATTCTCGCGACCAGCGTACCCGGATTGGTGGAACAGGCCATCCAAATATCGCGGCCCGGAGCGAAGATCCTGCTATTTGCGCAGACCTCTGCGAAGGAACGCATCGAAATCGCCGGCGCAGACATCTGCGTAGGTGAGCGGATGTTGTTTGGATCTTATAGTGCCGATGTCGATCTGCAAGGCGAGGCGGCCGAACTTGTGTTCGGCGGCGAACTGCCGCTGGAGCGTTTGATCTCACATCGGCTTCCACTCGCGGACATCACGCGCGGCATTGAAATAGCCAGACACCCCGGACCCGAGTCGCTCAAGGTCGTCATTCATCCGCAGGAGTCGACCTGATGAGCGCCAGCATGCAAGCCGCGGTGCTGTACGGCAAGGAAGACGTACGCGTGGAATCTGTGCCGGTGCCGGAGCTTCAGCCCGGTGAACTCCTGGTACGTGTACGTGCAGCGTTAACGTGCGGTACAGACGTTAAAGTCTTCCGCCTCGGCTATCACGCACGCATGATTCAGCCGCCAGCGCTGTTCGGGCATGAGCTGGCGGGCGATGTGGTCGCGCTGGGCCAAAGCGTGAACAGCTTCCGTTTAGGGCAACGAATTGTCGCCGCTAACTCGGCGCCTTGCGGCCGATGCTTTTTCTGTGTGCATGGCCAGGCGAACCTGTGCGACGACCTGCTCTTCAACAACGGCGCATACGCCGAATTCATTCGCATTCCGGCGCGCATAGTGGAGAAAAACACGTACATCATTCCGGACGACTTAAGTTACTCCGATGCGGCGCTCACTGAGCCGCTGGCATGCGCCGTTCGCGGCCTGGATGAGAGCGGCGTGAAGCCGGGCGATACGGTCGCGGTTGTCGGCCTGGGACCGATCGGCCTTACGTTTGTGCGGCTCGCAAAGCACGCCTACGGCGCTCGCGTGGTGGTGCTGGCACGGCGCGTGGAACAAATCGACCGGGCCATGATGATGGGCGCGGATGAAGGAATTTTGATGGGCGAACGGGACGCGGTTGTGAACGAGGTGAAGAATTGCACGGAACGCCGCGGTCCGGACGTTGTTCTCGAGGCTACCGGGCATCCGGAGATGTGGCAACTAGCCACTCACCTGGTTCGCAAGGGCGGCGTCATCAACTTCTTCGGGGGATGTCCGGCGGGAACCACCGTTGAACTCGATACGTCGCTTCTGCACTACTCCGAAATCACTTGCAAAGCCAGCTTCCATCACACACCGGAGCACTTCCGCAGAGCTCTCGATTTCATCGTGGACGGAAGTGTCAGGGCGGCACATCTCGTCAACGACGAGGAACCGCTTAGCCGGCTACCTGAGGTGCTGACAGATCTTGCCCACCATCGTAACGGGCAGATCAAGACGGCCATCATTCCGGGACAATAGGGTTCAGTGCCCGTCGCGCTTCTACAGCCAAAAGAGTATATCCGCAGCGTTGCGCTGGACACGACCGCTTACTCGCGCAAAGAGGCGCTTGCATATACACGCTGGCTGGCGACTCACCATTACGAAAACTTCCATGTTGCCAGTTTTCTTTTGCCGAAGGAACTGCACCAGGATTTCTACAACGTTTATTCGTATTGCCGGTGGGCCGACGATCTCGGGGATGAAATAGGCGATCCCGCTGAGAGCTTGCGCCTTCTCGCCTGGTGGCGGCAAGAGTTGAACGCCATGTACTTGGGCCAAGCGAGCCATCCTGTGTTCGTTGCGCTCAAAGATACAGTCGCGCGTTACGAAATTCCTATCGAGCCATTCGACCGGCTCATCCGCGCGTTCGAACAGGATCAGACAACCACGCGTTATCAGACCTTTGACGATGTGTTTGCATATTGCGTCAATTCCGCAAACCCGGTGGGCCGGCTGGTTCTTTACCTGTGCGGGTATCGCGATGCGGAACGGCAGTTGCTATCCGACTACACGTGCACGGCGCTACAGTTGGCTAATTTTTGGCAGGACGTCACGGTGGATCTGATGAAGGACCGTATTTATCTGCCACTCTGTCTTTTCGAAAAGTACGCATACAGCGAATTTGAGTTGCGCGCACACAAGTTCACGCCGGCGTTCCGGTCCGTTATGGCCGATGCGGTGGACGCTGCGCAGGAACTCTTTCTGAAGGGCCTGCCGCTCATCCAAACATTAGACCGCCGCCTGGCGTTGGATATTGAGCTGTTCAGTCGCGGTGGGATGAAAGTACTCGACAAAATCAGGGCTCAAGGTTACGACGTTCTCAGGCGCCGGCCATACATCTCGAAACCGGAGCGCGTGGGAATTCTTCTGAGATGTCTTCCACGATTGCTACCGTTCTGAGCCCAGTTTCGGTTAGTGAATCGTATCGTTACTGCCGCGGGGTGGCGCGCAGCCGGGCGAAAAATTTCTATTATTCCTTCCTGCTACTCGAAGCGGGGCAGCGCGATGCCATGTGCGCGATCTACGCGTTCATGCGGCAGTGCGACGACCTGAGCGACGATCCGGCCACAAGCGATAAAGGCGAGCTAGAGCAGACTATTAGATTGTGGCGTCTGGAACTAGATCGCGCGCTGCGCGGCGATACAAGCGACGGCGTTATATGGCCTGCTTTCCACGACACGGTTCAACGGTATGGCATTCCTCATCGTTTCTTTCACGAAATGATCGACGGCATCGCATCGGACATAGAGCCGCAAAAGATGGAAACATACGCGCAGTTGTACCGATACTGCTATCACGTCGCTTCCGTCGTCGGCCTCACTATTATTTACATCTTCGGCTTCCACTCGATACGAGCGCTTTTACTGGCTGAAAAGTGCGGCGTTGCGTTTCAGCTCACCAACATCTTGCGCGATGTTCGCGAGGACGCTGAAACGGGACGCGTTTATCTTCCAGCCGAGGATCTTGAAAAGTTCGGCGTGACGGCGGAGCAACTTCGCTCCGGCGAGGAGGACGATCGCTTTCGCGATCTGATGCGCTTCGAAGTCGCGCGAGCACAAGAACTCTACGCCAAATCTGAGCCGCTGCTCGATCTGATCGACCCGAAAAGCCGCCGGTCGCTGTGGGCGCTGCGCGGCATCTATCTCCGCTTGCTGAAGAAAATCGAGTGTTCCGGCTATAACGTTCTGCGGCAGCGCATTGCCGTTTCGAAGCCCGCGAAACTGGCGCTCCTGCTGAGTGCGTTCCTGCGCCGCGCATAACTTACGCGACGGCAAGATGGTCCGTTGGAGCCTCTGCCGCATAGGTCAAGATCCACTCTGAATTGGGACCATCAACGGAAAATTCCCAGCCGCCCGCAGGCGCGAACCACGCTTGCCCTGGGGCAAAATGTTCGCCGGCAATCGTCCCCTTGCCGCGCAAGCAGATCAGTACCAAATAGTACGGCAGCGACGCATTTACGGTGATGGAGGCAGCCGGCCGGAGCCGCTCGATTCGAAAGTACCGGCAGGCGGTGAGCGCATCTCTTCCCTTGGCAAGCGGCTGCGGTTTGACCTCAAGTGAATACGGTTCTGTTTTCGCAACTGCGACTCCATGTTCCAGGTGCAGTTCACGCGGGCGGCCGTAGTCATAGAGGCGATAAGTAATGTCCGAGTTCTCCTGCACTTCGCAGATGGTCAGCCCGGCTCCGATCGCGTGAACCGTACCGGCCGGCACGAACACGACGTCACCGGCGTTAACCTGATGCCACGCAAGCAGATGTTCGATCTCGCCCGATTGCGCCGCCTCCTTGAGGCGCTCAGGTGTAAGCGAATCCAGAAAGCCCGCGGCGATGTTCGCACCCGGTTGCGCATCGATGACATACCAAGCTTCGGTTTTGCCTAAGCTCTGGTGATGACGCTGGGCATACGCGTCATCCGGATGGACCTGCACCGACAAGCGTTCCGACGTAAAAATCAGCTTGACAAGCAGGGGGCACACACCAGGATGGTTCGGGTCGGCCGCGGAACCGAGCAACTGCGGATGCTGCTTAAGAACAGCACCAAAGGAAATACCCGAAGATGTCAGATTCTCCTCAAATGTGAACCAAGCTTCGCCGATAGGTTGTTCAGTTGACCTGAACGACAACTCAGGAAAGAAAGGCAGGAGGCGCTTCCGTCCCCAAACGCGTTCTCGAAAAATCGGTCTGAGTTCAAAGGGCCGCGTCAAGTTCGGGAGAAGCTCAGCCATTTTGTTGGGCGAATTCGAAAAATAAATTAAAATACAATGACCTATTTCGCAGCAGCCCTGATCGCGATTCCGGTAACGATGTGCGGAATCGTCGGTGTACTCAAATCACGCGTCGCTTTCAAGCGTTTTATGGACTTAGTTAATGAGCGCCGGATGGCGGAGATGGGCGACATCGGCGCCGCACCGGTACCCGAGTGCCTGGATGAGATGCGCTTCACTGAGTCTCTTCTCGCCCTAAGTAGAGTTCGCTCACCAAGGCACGATGATTCTCAAGAACTCGAGCACGCCGAATCTTCATCGTTGGTGTTAGCTCACCGTGCTCAATCGAGAACTCCCGATCGAGCAGCTTGAACCGGCGAATCCGCTCAAAGTCCGCCAGTTGCTTGTTGACACGCGAGACTGCCTCGCCGACGGCCTTAGTCACGGGCTCGGCTTGCACAATCTCCGCCATCTCTCTGTTCCCCAGTTCTTCAGCGCCTTTCACATTTGCGATTTGGGCCATATTGATGGTCAGCAGAGCGGTCACGTAGGGCTTCTTGTCGCCAATCAGCAACACTTGGTTCACTACCGGTTCCAGCTTGAACAGGTTTTCAATGCGCGCGGGGTAGATTTTTTTGCCGTTGGATGAGACGATCAGCTCCTTTTTCCGGCCAGTGATGTACCAATAGCCCTCGTCGTCGACTTCCGCGATGTCGCCGGTTGAGAACCAACCGTCGTCCGTAACGACCGATCTGGTGGCCTCATCGTCTTTGTAATAACCGAGGAACAGGCAGGGCGTTTTCACCTGCAACTCGTTGTCGCCGGTGAGGCGCGCCTCGACGCCCGGCAAAAGCTTTCCGATGCTTCCGGGCTTTGGCCGGTCCAGCGGGTTGAAGCAGATGACGCCCGCTTCGGTCAGTCCGTAGCCCTCAATCAACGGCATGCCGATGGCGGTGAAGAATTCAGCGAGATCTCTGCCGAGCGGGGCTGCACCGGAGGCGGCGATGCGCAACCGCCCACCGAGTCGTTCGCGCACTTTTGAGAAAACCATCTTGTCCGCCACCTTCAAGGCGCGAGACATCCATAGGGGAAGCGGCTTGCCGGCGGCCCGATATTTCGCAGCCTCAGCTCCCAATCCCAACGCGCCGTGGAAGATTTTCCGTGCTATCGCCGGCCGTTTGCGGACCTCGTTCTGAATGGTCGTGTACATCTTTTCCCAAACACGCGGGGGCGCCAAGAAGATGGTCGGCTTGATGGATTTCAACTCGCCCGGCAACCTCGCCAGACTTTCGGAAAACCAGACCGGCGTTCCCATGCGCATTGGTACGAGTTCCAACACAATGCGCTGTGCGATATGCGCAGAAGGCAGAAAAACAAGCGTTGAGTCTTCCGGTGCGATGGGCAGGACAACCGGCCCGTGATCCAGATTGGCAACGATAGCCGAGTGGCTGGTCAGGCCCATTTTCGGCTCGCCCGTTGCGCCCGAAGTAAGGTACAGAATGGCCGGATCGTCCGGCGCAATGCCTTCCAGCAACTCTGAAAACGCGTTGGGGTCGCGCTTCAACACGCCGCGTCCTAATTCCTGCAGATGGGCCAGCGGCATGGTCCCGGCCTGCTCGCCTGTCATGAGGATCACGTGCGACGGGAGGCTTTCGCCGCGCGCTTCGACAGCCTTTGTCAACGCCGTAAGCGTCTTTGGATCTTCAACGAACAGAAAGCGCGGTTCAGATTCGTGCAAGCTTTTCGCAAGATCCGGCATTGGATAGGCGGTATAGAGCGCTGCCGCAACTCCTCCCGCTCCCATGATCCCGAGATCCACGAGATAGAATTCGGCGCGTGTCTCTGAAAGGATGCAGACGATCTCGCTTTTGTGGAGGCCGAGCGAGATGAGGCCAAGCGCGATTTCGCGCGATGTCTGCACCCACTGATGCCACGTGAACGTGCGGTAGCCTTTGGCGCTCTTGCCGCCAACCGGCTGATGAAGAGCTAGCGCATCGCCTTGCCGCTTTGCAGTTTCTTCGAGGACCGTAAACACGGTACGCCCTGCCACGCCCGAATTTTACCAATCACGGGGCGCGACACCGTTCGACACCTGCGATGCGACAATCGAGGTTCGCTGCCACTATTCAGCTAAAGCGTATGCCGACAAATTCCGATGCAAGCGTGCTTCGGCGTCCCCTCGCCTATCGGGAGGAGGCATTCCTACGCAGCCCGGATTCCCGGCCTCTGCGGATCCTTTCGGAGTATCTCTGGCCGCTATCCCACTTCCAAGAAGAGAAGATTCACGACACAATCGTTTTCTTTGGCTCCGCGCGCATTGAAGAACAAGGACAACTCGCCCGATACTACAAAGAAGCGCGTGAACTCGCCCGTTTAGTCACGGAATGGAGCGCGTCAGTATCTCACGGACCCGATGGGGCGGAGCCCTATCACAGGTTTGTGGTGTGCACAGGTGGCGGCCCGGGCATCATGGAAGCGGCAAATCGAGGCGCGAGCGAGGCCGGGGGCAAGACGATCGGTCTTAATATCGGCCTCCCTTTTGAGCAGAGGCCAAACCCGTACATCACGCCCGAACTCAGTTTCGAGTTCCACTATTTCTTCATGCGCAAGTTCTGGTTTGCGTATCTGGCGAAAGCACTGGTTGTCTTTCCCGGCGGCTTCGGCACTCTCGATGAGCTGTCGGAGATTCTGACGCTTGCTCAGACGAAGAAACTAGAAAGCAAAATCCTGATCGTGCTCTACGGTTCGGAATTCTGGAACGAGGTGATCAACTTCCCTGCCCTGGTGAAGCACGGGGTCGTCTCGCAGGCCGATTTGAATCTTTTCAAATTCGCCGATAGTCCCGAAGCGGCGCTGAAGATTCTCAGTGACGGCCTGACGCGCTACTACCTGGAGCCCGAAGCCGCGCTTCCGCATCCGATCGAAGAAGCACCCGAAATCGCGCGCACACGTACGTCTTAAACCGGTTAGCGCGGAGATTCCCGTTGACGCTACCCATCGCATGATACATTGCATTACAAGGTATTGGGCTTTGCAGAAACAAACCACGACACCGGAAGCGGATACTTCGAACGACCGATGGGAGGCTCAGTTGCGTAAAGGAGCTTTAGAGATGGCAGCGTTGGCGGCTTTATGGGATCGACGTTTATACGGACTCGACCTGATCCGTTTTCTTGAGCAGCACTCGCAATTGGTGTTGTCGGAAGGAACGATTTATCCGATTCTGAATCGCCTGAAGGCGGATGGCTTCCTCGATTCCGAATGGGTGGAAGCGGAAGCGGGACACCCGCGCAAATATTATTCGCTTACTCGGGTGGGCCGGGAACGTACTCGGCAAATGGCCGCCACATGGGTGGAATTTTCGGCGGGGCTAGGACGGCTTATCAAGCCGGTATTAACAAAACAGGAGGCAGCGCAGTGAATTCGACGGACAAACAAGTGGAAGAGTATCTGACTGCGCTACGACGCGCGTTGAAGGGCTTGCCGGCCGCCGAACGTGACGACTTTGTGTCTGAAATAAGCGTTCATTTCCGCGATGCGCTGAGCGAAGGCGCCGCGGGCCGGGCTTATCTGCACGGCTGTTTTAAAGCCCATCTTTCCTCAGCAAGTCGGCCTTTGGGTCGGTGCCGGCGTTTTCGATTTTGGGTTCTACGAGCCGGCTCGCTATCGCGCGGGGTGGGTTGGGGTGAGGGGACGGGTTCGCCTGTCCATGAGTTGCTGGGATGGTGGTACATTCCGCTGGGGTTAATCATCGGCGCGTTATTCTTGTGGGGCACAACTATCGTAGTTCGCAAGCTGGCTAAGCATGTGAAGTTAAGGCGCACGCGACGCGGGAATAATGAGGCTTCCCAACTGATTGTTGCTGCGATCCATGACTAAGATTCTGATGGTTGCAAGACCGGGTTTGCGATCCACTGAGCAGCCAAACGGCAGGCCGGATTGGAAGTAGGCGCGATACATTTCGTTTGTGAGCTGAAGAGCGTAGTTACTTTCGGATTGAGCAAGCATCTGGCCGGCTGCGTTCTGCTGAACGACATACAACACGATGGTGTCTTTCCACCAATCCCCTTCAGGAGCAAGCTTCAGGTCCGCCAGGCGGATTGAGCCGGCGAATCTGAGATCCTCGGATTTTTGCCGATCCGTTCTCTCCTGATGAGCCTCGATGTGAATCGACGAAGACTCGAGCGGGCTTCGCAGCGCAAGGGCCAGTGCATCCGGCGTTTGTGTTGGCGGCCTCGTATCGTCCTTCAGCGCGAAATATCCGCTGGGGCAGTGCACGTCCAGAGTGCCCTGGTGGCGTACCACGCGCACTTTCAGCTTGTGAAATTTGCCATCGAGAGAATCGGGGGCGGGATAGAACCCGAGCGTGTATGTGAGTGCCGCGTCATCGGCTGCCTGGCGGAGTGCGCCAGTTAAGTCGTTTGTATTGGTAAACGCGCGTCCCCCGGTTTCTTCAGCCACTTCCCGCATTTCACTGATGCCTGTTGGTTCAGGCCCTTGACCGGCGGCAACCACGCGACGCCGAACAATCTGCGAAAACAGATCATCCTCGGTCACAGCGGGCATTGCGGGCAGCAATCCCCTGGCATCCACCGGGTATACAGCAACGCCCGCGCGGCTCAAAGCCAAGGCGGCCGCCGATTCGGAGAAGGGAAGATTGGCGGTGAGCCAGACAAGATTCTTGCGCCCCTGTATGCCAGAGACGTGAGCGGCGATGGATAGCAGTGCCGCAGTGGTCTGCTGGGCCCGATCGCGGTTCAGAACGGCGGCGGAACTTCTCCTCTCTTGATCAATTGCCTTGCTGAATTCAGGTTGACTGGGGATATGGACGCTGAGCGGTTCGGCCTGCTCGCGTGATGTAAGCGAGCTAGCATGGTAATCCTTCAAAGCGGCGAGGATCCTTTCGCGATTATTCGTGAAGTCACATAAGACTTCAAGCGATCGGCCGAGACTGTAAATGGCGACGATATCCTCTGGGCCCATCTGCGCGACAAACTTGACGAGATGTTGTTGCGCGTTTGCAAGCGCCTGGCCGTCTACCCAGGTTGGAGTTTCCTCATACGGTACCGAGCCTACGCCGAAGAGCGTGTTTAAGCGATCAAGCAGGACGATGGTTACGCCGGTTTGCGCTAATGCCCCGTCCTGGGCATTCGAAAACGTGTCGCGGTGACTCGCAGGCGTAGGTTGGCTCGCGTTAGTAACTGAGTTCAACGAGAAAACTTTGATGGGTTGAGACTTGCCGTTCTCGGCGATTGTGAAATTGTCTTTCGTCAGATTCGAGACGGGACCGTGCTTATCTCGAACGATGACGTTGATGGTTACCAGCCGGGTATTCGAGCGAAAGTTTGAGCCGTCTTGAGCGGCCAAGGCGGAATAGGCGAGAGCCGCGAGGCAGCGAATGATTCGAGAACCGCGCACTACCGTTGCTCGATTCGGGTGCCGCAGTCGTTCGCGCTACGGTTCTGCACAATTCATTCTCTCGCCGTTCACTTACACTGGCCGAAGGGGCTCGTCAACGTTGGCGGACGCTTTGGCAATATGACCCATGTGAGAGAAGATATGCCCGCGGTCTGGAAGACGGTCTGGTTCGAGCAGTCAGTGCAAGATGTCCGGTACAGTTTCCGGATATTGAGGCAGAATGCGGGCTTCAGCGTCGCGGTGATTCTGACGCTAGCTCTCGGAATCGGAATGAACACGCCCATGTTCAGCGTGATGGATGCTGCGTTGTTGCATCATGTCGCGTATCCAGATGCCAGCCGTCTGACTTGGATAGCTCCTTATGACACGGGTTATCAAAGCGAACGGGACAGTCGAGTGGTCCCGAGCGACTATGCCGTTTTCAAACAGCGAGCACCCTCTTTCCAAAGCATGGCTGCCTATGGGAATCAGGACTTGGCGCTTGCCTATAGAGGGGATTCCGCTGCTGAAAGAATTGCCTCCATCGCTGGCGATTTCTGGGGCATGACGGGAGCGAAACCCGCTTTCGGCCGCCTATTTCGCCTGGGTGAGCCGCACGCTATGGTCCTCTCCTGGGAGCTTTTTGAGAGAAGGTTTGGAAGCGATCAGAGGGTGATCAACAAAACGGTAGTAGTGGACGGTTATCCGTTTCAAATTACGGGAGTGCTGCCGAAGAATTTTCGCTTCTTGTTTCCGCAACAGCTTTACTCCGATGATGAACAAAGGGACATCGGCGCCTACATTGCAGTTCCTAATGCGGTGCTGCACTTGCCTATTTCGGTTTACCGGGCCGGCAATTGGGAGAAGGTGGTAGCAGGGCTCGGCCCAACGCCGGACTTTTTCTGTATGGTGGCCAAGCTTAAGCCTAACGTCCCTTTTTCACGCGGGCGGGCAGAACTGCTGGCGATCTACGAACGTCTGATGCGGGAGAAGCCACACATTTATCACACACACAGCGCGCTGCGGGTGGAGACGCTTGAAACAAAGCTTGTGGGTACTATGCGGCCGGCCTTGCTGGTGCTGGCCGGAGCCGTGGGCTTTGTGCTCCTGATTGTTTGCGCCAATGTTGCGAATCTGCTTTTATCCCGGGTATTTGCGCGGCAGGGAGAGATTGCCATCCGCAGAGCGCTGGGCGCTGGACAATCGCGGCTTATGCGACAGTTTCTGACAGAGAGCGTTTTGTTCGCTCTCGCTGGAGGCGCGCTTGGATTGACGTTGGCACGGTGCATGATCGGCCTTATTGTCCGGCTCGGATCGGGCGCACTTCCACGCCTCAATGAATCGAGGATCAACGGTTGGGTTCTTCTGTTTACTCTGGCAGTTTCACTGTTGGTAGCAGTCCTGTTCGGGTGGGGTCCGGCGACTTCGTTGCTGAGAGCCAACGTGCATGATCGGCTAAAGGACGAAACGAGAACATCCAGCGCGGGAGCTGGACGTCTACGCTTACGCGCAGTGCTGGTTGCGGTGGAAGTGGCGTTAGCTGTGGTGTTACTCAGCGGAGCCGGCCTGATGCTGAAGAGTTTTTGGCGAATGAACGCGTTTCCACCTGGGTTTGCACCAGACAGGATAGTGGCCGTAATAATTCCGCTTTTCGGGCCTCAGTTTACAGGTTGGCCGCAACAGCGCGCCTATCTTGATGAGTTATTCCGCCGGATGCAGATAATACCGGGGTTAGAGGCCGCGGGCATTCATGGTTCAAATTTTAATACTGCGATTCAAGTGCCAGGGCTGAATGCCGATAACCAGCCATTGGCCGCCATAAGATATGTTTCTGTCGGATATCTTCGTGCCTTGGGCATTCCGCTTGTCGAAGGACATTGGCCAACCGAGCGCGAAAGACTGGACGTGGTGGTGGTGAATCGGAGCTTCGCGCGGAGAGTGGCCGCAAGCGGAACCGTGATTGGCAAGCATATTCACGCGTCTCTTCTGAGCGCCACGATTGCTGGAATTGTTCCTGATTTCAAGGCCTCTCAGCTTGACGCTGAAGCGGGCCCGGAAGTCTACGCCGCGTATGAGATGTCGCCGCGTTTATCCCTTGTGACGGCGCTGATTCGTATGAATGGCGATCCGAAGCCGCTGATACCAGCGATCCGAAAGATGATCTCGGGTATTGATCCGAACGTGCCGGTGAATCAGATTGAGACTCTGGAGCAAGAGCTTGCAGATTCTATTGCTCCACGACGCTTCAATATGTTTCTGCTTAGCTCGTTTGCTGCCGCGGCGCTGCTGCTTGCCTCTATCGGAATCTATGGCGTGATGGCGTACTCGGTGGCGCAGCGGTCACATGAGATCGGGATACGGATGGCACTGGGCGCTCAGCGCCTGGAAGTGGTTGGGATGGTGATCCGCCAAGGAATGGCGATCGTCGTGGCGGGAGTTATGGCCGGAATTATGGCAGCTTTGGCACTCGGACGACTGATCGTCAGCCTGCTTTATGGCGTTAAGCCCGATGACGCGCCGACATTCCTGACGGTAGCCGCGACGCTCTTGGCGATTGCTTTGCTGGCGTGCTGGGGGCCCGCATTCAGGGCGGCGCTGGTGGATCCGATTATCGCTCTTCGATACGAGTAGGCCGTGGCACGGCGCAGTTATTACCCTAAAGAAGATGGTATAAAGGGTGATCTGCAGGCCTTCGCCGGTACTGCTTGGATCTTCAAACAGGGGTGCCTCAGAATGCCTTGCCTTACCGATTTACGGCGGAACGTTGTTGTGCTTGCTCTTGCTGTCTTTAGTGTCGTTCCTGCTATTGCGCAGACGCAGGCGATTAACGGAAGCATTCGTGGCCGCGTTACGGATCAGGCTGATGCTCCTGTCGCCGATGCGAAGATCACCGTCACAAACACACAGACGGACTTCGCGCGTTCCGATCAGAGCAATGAGGATGGATACTATGTCTTTCCCAATCTGCCGTTGGGTTCCTACACAGTCACGGTAGAAAAGAGCGGCTTCAATACCGAGGCACATCCGGGAGTTGTCCTGGATGCGGGCGTACAGGCGACCATCGATGCGCAGCTGAAGGTAGGGAACACGCAAACACGCATTGAGGTTACCGGCGGGGCGCCCGTGGTGGATCCGTCACGCGTCAACATCAGCGTAATCATCAGCCATCAAGAGACGGAGAATCTGCCGCTGACATCACGGAATCCTTATAACTTTGTACTGCTGCAGCCGGGGGTGAGCGGACATCCGAATGCCGAGTTAGGCATACCGCGGCTGTTGAACACGAATGGGTTGGTAGATCACGTGAACTACCAACTGGATGGCACGGTGGATACGGAGAGCGACCGCTATGGGCTGCGTCTATTTGCAATCGCCGACAGTTATGTGAACGAAGTGCAAGCTGTGCCGGGCGTCTTTGCTCCGGAATTCGGGAGGATTGCGGGCGATGTCTATAACGTGATCACGCCCTCGGGCAGCAATGACTTCCACGGAGAAGTGCAATTCGTGGGGCGTCCCCTGGATTTAGTTGCACGACCTATCCTTGCGACGCGGACCACGCCTATACCTGCTGCGAACGATTTTTCGGCGAATTCGGGCGGAAAGATCATCAAGGACAAATTGTTCTTTTTCGCATCCTATGAGCACATCAAGCGCGCTACCCCGACACCCGTAACCATTACCGCGACGAACGCGGCGGCCATTGGCATCCCGAGTAATTTGCTGGCCACTGCGACGACCGTCCAACATGCGCAGTGGGTGGATGCGCGCTTAGATTGGCTAATCACGCAGAAGCATCAGTTTTTCGTCCGCTATAACTATTTCCGCAATCAGTATCCATTCAACACGAATAACGGCGGCCTGTACGCGCTCAGCTCCGCTTCGGATTTTCGAGATCGCGCACACGTGGCCGGCGCACAGTTGTTATCAACGTTCTCCCCCAACGTGCTGAATGAACTCCGATTCGGATGGCCTTACCGGAATGAAGCGCATATCGCCAATGCTTTGACTGGAACCGGACCCGAGATCACTATCAGCGGGATCGCGAACTTCGGCGGCAGTACCGCGGTGGGAGATCGATTTCAAGAGAAGATTCCGAACCTGAACGATAACTTCACGGTGGTGAAGGGCGCTCACACGTTGAAGGCCGGCTTCGGATTTCAGCAGAACCTGGACACGCAAGTAAACGACATCTACACGCAATATGTGTTCGCGAACATTCCAGCTTACTTAGCTGCGGCATCGGGTGCGAATCCGTACGCATACAACACGTTCAATGCGAGTGTTGGGCAGCCGGGAGCCTGGTATCACTCGTTCTTCTACGACCTTTTCGCGCAAGATAGCTGGCAGGTACGCCCCAACCTGCTTGCGGTGTTTGGAGTCCGGTACGATCAGTTCCGCGGGCCGCAAAGCGACCCTAATGCGCAGTTCGCGTACTCGCAGCACTTTCGCATTCCCGAGGGCGACTTTGCTCCGCGCCTGGGCTTTGCCTGGTCTGTGACGCCCAAGACGGTGGTTCGCTTCAGCTCCGGGATTTTCTACGAAGCGCCGCCTACGAATCTCTGGTACAACGCGCTTTATAACGATGGCGGCAGTAGCTCCTATGTAGCCGCAATTGCGGCGAGCGCCGCTGGCGCTCCTCCATTTCCTTCGATGGTGGCGAACGGAACGCTGCCCAGATCTTCGCAAAACATCACTGCCATAACGCCGCAGTTCAAGAACGGGTACGCGATCAATTCGAGCATTCAACTAACGCGGCAGCTCTTTAAGAACGATTCGATCTCAGTGACTTACGCGAATACCGGCGGGCGGAACTTGGAGTACTTACGCAATATCAATTTGATCAATCCGATTGCGTATCTTGGCGATGGACGGCCCGTTTACTCTACGACGCGCAGTGTAGCGACGCGGCTTTACCCCGCATTCAACAACATCACGCTGGAAGATATCGGCGCGAACAGCTCCTATAACGCCGCAACGGTTTCTTATCAGCGCAGGTTCGCGGAAGGGCTGGAGCTGACGGCTTTCTATACTTGGTCTCACTCGATTGACGATGCGCCGGAGGCGAATGCGTACGACCAGGGATCGCTGGTGATTGAAGATCCAACCAACCGCAATCGGGATCGCGGGAATTCTTCGATCAATCGTCCGGACGCTTTCTCATTGAGCACGGTTTGGAGCCCCACCGCCAACAACATCGGGAACAGAATTCTGCGCTATCTCGCTAACAATAACCAGTTGACGTTGTTCTTTGTTGCACAATCCGGAGACGAACAGAATCTGACGGCTAATCAGCTATTGAATGGCGACGCGTTAGCCGGAAGCGGAGCGGCCAGTTCGACACGGCCTTTGTTTATCGGACGTGACACGGTGAGAACGCCGAATGTGTATCAACTGGATGCGCGATACACTCGGACGTTCTTCAAGATTTGGGAGCGCTTCCAACCAAGGTTCTTTGCGGAAGCGAATAACGTGTTAAATCATCCGAACATCACGACAATCAATACGACGGCGGTTGTGAACACGGCGGGAACCATCTTGACGCAACCGACGTACGCTCCGGTTTCAACGTTGCTGGAGGGCCGCATTCTGCAGCTAGGTGTGCGGGCCGACTGGTAGCTTGTTGGGGTGAGAAGCTTCTGCCTGTTTTCGTTGATGGCGGTTGGGCTGTGTGGCGGCCGGCACCTGTTGCACGCGCAGTCGCAGCCGGTGCCGGAGTGGGCGCAGCCCGGCTCGGCTAACCATAAGCAGGTTCCACCGCCGGCAGATTTTCATCGTCCGAGCAGAAATTTCGGCTCGCCAATTGGCTTGTTCGATGGCCAATCGGATATCGGTGCGGCCGTGGTAGCCGGTAGCGGCAGCTACGACCCGAGCACAAAGCAATATACGGTCACATCCGCCGGTTACAACGTCTGGTACACGCGCGATGAGTTTCGTTATCTCTGGAAGAAAATGTCCGGCGATGTGTCACTTGCCGCAGACGCCAGCTTTCCGAATCCGGAGGGCTACAACGATCGCAAGGCCATGCTGGTGATCCGGCAGAGTCTCGACGACGATTCGAAGGAAGCAGTGGTCGGTGAGCATGGAACCGGAATGATTCATCTGGCGCAGCGGCCCGAGCGGAACACGATGATGACGGACGAGCAGTTTCGTTTCGGCGGCACGCTGGCTAAGGTCATGGCGAAACGCATCGGAATCGACAAACGAGGCGACGCCATTTCCATCTTCATCAGTCTGGAAGGTGAACCGATGCACCAGTTCGGTCCCCCGATTACTTTGCACTTCGACGATTCGTTCTATGTCGGGATTGGCTTTTGCTCGCACTTGCCGGACAAGTTGGATACAGCAGTATTTTCAAACGTTATGATCGAGAACGCGGCCGGCAGAGTGCAATGAAGCACGGCGGAATCATCATCGGAATTAACGATGCGCTCAAAACCGATATACTGGCTCCTATATGTCCTCCCAAGGTACCGGGGCGGCGCTCGCATCTCGGACTTCCGACCGCTTAAAAAAGAGAAAGCGTGCGACCTATGAAGAGGAAGACGAACCGCAAATTAGCCCCGACGATTACGTTCAACCTAGTGCTCCTAAGCAACCGCGGACAACTATCAAGGGTCGAAGCGGGTCGGCTCCGCCCCTTGTAGCGCAGAGCAACGGCTCGATGGTGCTTTGTTATAACTCGACGACAGCGATGCCTGCATTTCACAGCTATTTGCCCGATGTTTCTAAGTCAAAGCGTTGGAATGACAACAGCCGAAAGGCGATTCGGCTGCCTTACTACTCGTTGAATCCATCGGCAATAGGGCAGATGCAGGGGATTTTCGTCAGCGACCCTGCCATAACGGGGAGTACGTGCACGCAGCTTCCGTTACACCTCGCCAAACTGCAGGCCGACATGGAGGCGAACATAAAGAATACATCCGCAACCGAGGCGACCGGTGAGGCAGCAGCGGCAATGTACATATGTAAGAAATATGGCGGTGCAAAGATGCTTTGGGGCGCGCACGTCCATAGCGGTCCCGGCATCGATCAAATCTGGCACACGGTGAGCACGAACCCCCAATACTCGAAGGGCAAATACATTGTGGTTGAAGCGAAAGGTGTTGGGGCGCAATTGAGTTACAAAAATGACCAGGATATTCCACCCGATATCCGACAGCAGATGTCACTAGGTTGGATCTACGACAACTTAGTTACAATGCAGCGTCAAAACTACCAAGCAGCGATCAAGCTTATGAAAGATGTGGGTTTGACGGAGCTGTTAGACGGCAAAGGAAATCCGTTTTACTTTCAGTACAACAAGAGGCCCACGTCTTACTACAAGTGCGCACACAATCCGGCGACGCAGAAGGCTGAACTGTGGGCGATCGTGGTAGAAGCAATGTGGACAACGGCGGGCCAGTTCAGTTACAAAGTGGTAATGGACACTAAATATCTTTGAGCGTTTAGCTGCTTGGGGTGAATGGCGACAGAAGATCCTTTTTTGTCTGCGTCAGCAGCTAGCTACCACGACTAACGCTCCGACTTCGGGGCGAGCCTCACAACTGTAGCTCCCCAACCGCCAGCCTCACCAGGCGCATCGCGGAAGTTTACAACGTAGGGGCTTCGGCTCAACACCGATCGCACCATTTCGCGCTGCACGCCGATTCCGCGCCCGTGAATAATTCGCAGAGCGTGAAGACCTAGCCGCTGTGCCTCTTCCAGGTATGCCTCGACAGCGACTTGCATGTCGCGCGGAGCAAAGCTATGCAGATCGAAGACATCGCCGATTGTGATCTCTACTGGCTCGTCCTCGTCCACTTGGCTCGATTAGCGAATTGGAATCGGCGACGGCCAAACTCGGTGCGGTTGAGCGTTTCGGTTGCCGCCTTCGCTGATTGCTGCGGGCGCAGGCGCTCCGCTGAAATCGAGTTCCGCGGTTTGATAGATCAGCGGCCGATCAAGAACCATCTCCACGCTTGAACCTTTGCTTAATGTGGCTTCCGGTCCGCGCGTCAGCAACACACCCGTGAGTCCGGCGGCTGCCCCGATGCCCGCACCTACACCGGCTCCTTTCAGTCCACCGGCGGCAGCGCCGATACCTGCGCCCATTGCACCACCGCCGCCGATAACGGCAACCTTTCGTTCGGCGTCGCCTGGGCTTTGAACGGTGCCCTCACTTTTCTTCAGCTTCTCGCCGTCGCGTGCGTCAATCGATCCAAGGTCCGCGCGAAAATCCCGATTCACGCCGTTCGGCAGCGTGAGCGAGTCGAACCGAACCTGCAATTCCCCTCGACCCCAGCCGCGCCTCGTACGCTTTACTTCGGTGACGGTGCCCGTCACCCAACTGCCTTGCGGAACAACGATTTTGCCTTCCTCCAAGACGGGGAAAGCAGTCTGCAAGATAAATTCGGTCCCCGGGTTGTGCTTCCTTGGTACTCACGCTATTGATCATGCTCAGCAGGATATGAGTCCCGGGCGGAACTGTAAAGGAACCGGCGGTGGGGGTGGCGTCGGGCCGCGGCTTGAAAGCTGGAGATTGCTGTGGTGACGCCTGAACGGGCGCGGCCTGGTTGGTTGCCGGCGTGGCGGGCGCTACCGGCCGAACGGTGGATTCATCGGATGGCGACGACGGCGGAGTCTGAGCGGCACAGACGGACGCAACGACTGCTAGTACTAGCCAACGACAGGCGTAACAGCGCATTTGTATGTCCCACATACAGTCTAGCCATTACAGACGCGCACCGCTACCGCCCAGTTGCCGCGCTCTGAACGGCCGCTTGCCGCCGAACTCCGTCAAGTACCAGGCGGGCTGCCTTCTTGAGCACTGTGCTGACCGGGAGGCATTGCAAATCACCAAGGCAAGCCACTTGAAGCTTGCAGCACTCGCCGGCATCTCCGTCTCCCAAACATCGAAGACATAGTTGTGAAACGTGATCCCATGCCTGAACGATCCAAGCTTTCGCAATAGCGTGGCACTTGGTATCTGCTCAGCTTCCGGCAATTCCCAAAAACCTGGCATCAAACGAGACTCGGCCGGACGCTGCCATGCGAGGATTTGGCCGTCCTGCTCAATCCAGAACAGGGTTCGTTGCTCCTGAGCCGATTTCCGCGGCACAATCTTGACCGGAAGATCGGCTTGCGATACCGAGTTCCCGCGCTCTGCAAACATCCGCCACGGGACACACCAGGCATTGCGGCTTCTTGGGCAAACAGACGGTTGCGCCGAGTTCCATCATGGCTTGATTGAACGTGCCGGGTTGCGTGCCGTCGAGCACCTCATTCGCAATTCGAGTGAAGTGTTTCTTCCCGGCGCTCGAAGCGATGTTGGTGGAATCGGCACACTAGACGACTCAAAACGCGGAATACATTGCCGTCCAGAACGGCATGTGGCAGATCGAAGCCGATGCTGCCGACCGCCGCCGCAGTGTAGTCCCCCACGCCGGGTAGTTCTCGGATGGCATCGAACGTTGTCGGAAAGCCCTGAGATTCTTGCATTCTCCGCGCTGCTTTCTGAAGGTTGCGAGCGCGGTAGTAGTAACCCAACCCGGCCCAATGCGCGAGCAACTCAGATTCAGGCGCCTGGGCAAGCGTCTCAAAGTTCGGGAAGCGCGCCAGAAAGCGCTCGTAATACGGAATTACCGCGG
Organism: Terriglobia bacterium; assembly: GCA_963846045.1. GTDB lineage: Bacteria > Acidobacteriota > Terriglobia > Bryobacterales > Bryobacteraceae > Bog-105. The sequence goes on from CAWJUL010000011.1 coordinate 251,612, forward strand.
CTACACGCGTCTGCTGCAGCATAATCTCGGAAATCCAGATTGCGTAAGGGTCACGTGTGCGGCGCCACGGCAAATCACGCCGCTGGCCTGAAAACCATTCGATCAGTGCCTGGCGAAGGCGCTTGATTTCGTCGGTCGAAAGCAAAGGGCAATCTGAGGAAGTGACAGCGGCATCCTATACTGGTGAGGAACCCCCTCCAGGCTGATGCAACGCTCGTTCGAGCGCCGTCACGCCAGATGTTTGGATCGAACCTCCCAGGATGCCGGAAAAACTCCAGCTTAGCGTGCGAATCGGTCACGTCCCAGCAAATCGCTGAAGCCGGACGGCCTGTTTTAGCTATCCGGGGCGCGCGAGTTCACAACCTTAAGAACATCTCTGTCGATCTGCCGCACAACCAATTGACAGTGTGTTACGGGGGTCTCGGGTTCCGGAAAGTCTTCGTTGGCATTCGACACGATTTACGCGGAAGGCCAGCGCCGGTACGTAGAGTCTCTGTCCGCCTATGCGCGGCAGTTTCTGGAACGCATGGAAAAGCCTGACGTCGATGAGATTCTCGGCATCGCTCCGCCTATAGCGATCAAGCAAAAGAATCAGACGCGCAATCCACGTTCTACTGTCGCGACAGCGACCGAACTTTACGATTTCATGCGTTTGCTTTGGGCGCGGGCGGGCAGGACTTATTGTCCGAATGACGGCACGCGTATCCAGCGCGACACGGTCGATCAAGTCGCCGACACAATGCTTGCGCAGCCAGACGGCTCGCGCTGGTACGCGTTGTTTCCGGTGAAGGTACAGGCGAAACCGGACGACAAGAACACGGCGGCCTCTGGCTTGCGCGATCGGCTGTTCGATCTGCGCAAGAAGGGATTCAATCGTCTGTTCCAGGAAGGGAAGACTTTCGAGTTCTCGACCCCGGAATCGCTGCTCGAAGTCGATTTCGGCAAGCCGCGTTTTCATCCTCTCCGACCGCATCGTGATTCGGCCCGACTCCCATCAGCGGGTTGTCGATACCGTTGAGATCTGCTATCGCGAAGCGGGCGAGGTCTTCCTCGAGCAGGCGAGTGTTGCCGATCCGCAGGTGCTGCACTTCAGCGAGAAGTTCGCATGCAAGATTTGCGGCCAAGAGGCGGCCGTTCCCGAACCGACCCTATTCAGCTTCAATAATCCGATCGGAGCCTGTCCAGTCTGCCAGGGTTTTGGCAATACGATGGACTACGATTTCGCTTTGATCGTCCCCGATCCGACGATCTCGATCGAAAACGGCGCGGTGGATCCATGGACGAAGCCGCAATACGATTGGTATTACGAGGAAGAGTTCAAGCCGAAATCGCGCGGCAAGGTTCGCTTGAACATCCCTTACTGGCGACCTGAAAACCGACGAAAAAGAGTTCGTGCGCAAACATGTTCTGCGCTTCTTCGCGGATGTCGAGCGGAAAAAATATAAGGTGCACGTACGCGTTTTCATGAGCCGCTATCGCGCATATACCGAATGCCATGCCTGCCGGGGAAGCCGCTTGCGGCCCGAAGCGCTTTGGGTGCGGCTTGGCGAAAACAATATCGCGCAGGTGTCGGCCATGAACATCACTCGAGCACGCGAGTTTTTCGACACCCTGAAACTCAGTCCGGAAGAGCACGAAATCGCTGATAAAGTATTAGCCGAAATCCGGCAACGCTGCAAATTTCTCTCATGATGTCGGGCTTGAATATCTCACGTTGGATCGTCTCTCTTCCACTTTGTCGGGAGGCGAAGCGCAGCGCATTACGCTGGCCACTTGCTTGGGCTCCCGCCTGGTCGGGGCCGTGTACGTATTGGACGAGCCATCTATCGGATTGCACAGCAGAGATACAGCCCGCCTGATTCACATACTCAAAGATCTTCGTGAACTGGGAAATACGATCATCGTCGTCGAACATGACCCGGAGATCATGGCCGAAGCCGATCACATCCTGGATCTGGGTCCCGGAGCCGGCGAAAACGGTGGACGTATCATCTTCGCGGGCAGTTTTTCAGAATTGCTGACACCCGGCTCCGGCAAAGATCGAGAAGGAATGGTTTCTCTGACCGGGACGATATCTTACGCGGAGAGCTCGCAGTTTCAAGACCCCGCGAGCGCCGCAAGGTCAACCCCAAACGGACCGTGCGTTTCTTCGGAGCGCGCGCAAATAATCTCAAGGGTATCGACGTGGAGATACCGCTTGGCATGATGGTGGCGGTTACCGGTGTTTCTGGTTCGGGGAAGTCCAGCCTGGTGCATGAAGTGATGTACCGAGCCCTTGATTTGCACGTCAATAAGGAGCGCCAGAAGGACAAGCAGGCGGTTGAAGCAGAAGGTAGTGCGCCGAAATTGGCGCTCAAGCGGGTCGACCGCTCCGATCTGCTGACCTCCGTCGTCATGGTGGATCAATCACCGATTGGACGCACGCCTCGATCAAATCCGGTGACTTACGTGAAGGCGTTCGATCTTATCCGCGACCTGTTCTCCTGTACGCCCGAAGCGCAGCGTCGTGGGTACACGGCAGGCAGTTTCTCATTCAACATTCCGGGGGGTCGCTGCGAAACTTGTCAGGGCGATGGCACCGTGACGGTTGAGATGCAGTTCTTGGCGGATGTCGAACTTGTTTGCGAAGAGTGCAAGGGTACCCGCTACAAGCAAACCGTGCTCGATATTCGGTATAAGGGTCTCAATATTCACGAGGTTCTGCAGCTTACGGTGCGTGAAGCGCTCTCGTTTTTTGCCGACTCGCCGCGTTTGGCGGCTCGCTTGAAAGTCTTGCAGGATGTCGGCCTGGGTTATCTTCGCCTGGGGCAATCAGCAACTACTCTGAGCGGCGGCGAAGCACAGCGCGTGAAGCTGGCCGCGCATCTGGCACAAGCAACCTGCGAAGGCACTCTGTTCCTTTTTGATGAACCGACAACCGGCCTGCACTTCGACGATATTTCGAAGCTGCTGCAATCCTTCGAGAAACTGATTCAGAACGGCGGCAGCGTTCTCGTCATCGAGCACAATCTCGACCTGATTCAAGCGGCGGACTGGATCATCGATATGGGTCCTGAAGGCGGCGACGAGGGCGGCCATATTGTGGCGCAAGGCACCCCGGAAGCGATCGCGACCGTGCCGGAGTCTTACACCGGCAAGTACTTGAAGCAAGTGTTGCGTCAACGCGCGATTGCTTGATGCCGGACCTGCGCAGTTTGCCTTCTGTCGATCAGGTGTTGCGCAAGCTAGGACATCTTGACGATGTTCCGCAGGCTGTTCTCACCCGGGAAATTCGCGCGGTCATCGCAGAACGTCGCGAGGCTTTCGATGGCCGGTGAATCGGTGGCTGAAATTCCAATAGAAAACGCCGTCGAACAGCGGGTTCTGCAGCTTCGTGGACGATCTCTCCGGCCGGTCATCAACGCCACAGGCGTGATTCTGCACACGAATCTGGGGCGCGCACCATTGGCCGAAATTCGACCCTATCAACGGGTATTCAAATCTCGAATACGATCTCGAGGCAGGCCGTCGCGGCAAGCGCGATGTTCACACGGCGGCCTTGCTGCACGCCTTGTTGGGAAAGCCTGCCGTTCTCGTCAACAACAACGCCGCAGCCGTCTATCTCGTCCTCAACGAACTCGCTTCTGGGTACAGAAGTCATCGTGTCACGAGGCGAGCTGATTGAGATCGGAGATGGATTCCGCGTTCCGGAGATCATGGCCGAATCCGGCGCACTCCTCAAAGAAGTCGGGACCACGAATCGCACGCGCATTGAAGATTATGAACAGGCCATCAACAGCCAAACGAAGTTGATTTTGCGAGTTCATCCTTCGAATTTCCGGTTGAGCGGCTTTACTGCGCGGCCGGAGTTGGAAGAACTCACAAAACTTGGGCGTGAGCGCAATATTCCTGTTTATGAAGACCTCGGCAGCGGCTGCCTTATCGACCTGAGCGCCCAAGGTATAAAGGAGCCGCTTGCGAGCGCCAGCCTGAATGCGGGCGTTAGCATCATCTCTTTCAGTTGCGACAAGTTGCTGGGCGGTCCGCAAAGCGGCATCATCGCGGGTGAGCCGGACTTGGTGCAACGCGTGCGGCGCAACCCGATGTATCGTGCGTTTCGCACCGATAAGCTAGTCATCGAAGCTTTGGAAACAACACTGCGAAAGCTGCTGTTGCAGGATTGGAATGCGATTCCAACGCTGCGAATGATCTTTGCCAAACCCGACGAGCTGCGTAGACGCGCTGAACGAGTCACGGCCCAACTAAATCACCCGGAGGCAAGCATCGCTGAAAGCGCATCGCCGATCGGAGGCGGTTCAACACCCGATCAAATGTTGCCGACTTGGGTTGTCGAATTGGCTGTACCGAAGCCGTCCGCTTTCGAGGCAAGATTGCGGCGCGGAACGATTCCGGTTATCGCGAGGATTGAACGCGACAAGATTATCCTCGACATGCGGACGATTGCGGATTCGGAAGAAGCAGCGCTGGTGTTAGCCGCCCACAACGCTGCAATCGGCTAGTCGTTCAATCGCCAGATTACTTTTCCCGCAACTATGGTCGCCACGGGACCGCCCTTGAACTTACGCCCATGAAAGGGCGTGTTGCGGCTTTTGGACGGCGACCGGTTCACATCGTACGTCCATTCGTGATCCAGGCCGAATATGGTCACATCCGCCGTGCTGCCGGGCCGCAGAGTTCCCTGCCCTAACGATAGAACGCCGGCCGGTCCCTTCGTAAAGAGACTAACGAACCTCGATAACGATACGAAACCGGGATGATATAGCCGCTCGAGAGCGAGTCCAATCGCAGTTTCCAGCCCGATGATGCCGAACGGGCAACGCTCGAACTCCTGCATCTTTTCGGCTCCCGCGTGCGGCGCGTGATCGGTTGCAATTGAATCTATCGCTCCGCTCTGCAGCCCTTTGATAACGGCGTCAACATCGCTCAGTTCGCGCAAGGGCGGCTTCATCTTATAGTTGCTGTCATACGGCGGCATCTGTGTATCGGCTAGCACGAAATGATGCGGCGTCGCTTCCGCCGACACGCGCAGACCGCGCGCCTTCGCAAACTGGACCATCTCCACAGAATATTTCGACGACAAGTGCGCTACGTGATATCGGCAGCCGGTTACTTCAGCGAGAATCAAGTCGCGCGCCACCATCACGTCTTCCGAACTTCGCGGAATGCCGCGCAGTCCAAGCCGAGTGGATTCGACGCCTTCGTGCATATCGCCGCCCGCACTGAGATTCAAGTCCTCGCAGTGTTCAATGTAGGGCAGATCTAAAGAGCGCGCGAATTCCATGGCCCGCCGCGCCAGCCGCGCATTCATGACGGGCTTGCCGTCATCGGAGATGGCAACGATACCCGCCTGCTTCATCGACGCGATGGCGGCGAGTTCCTCGCCGGCACTGTTCTTCGTGATGGCGCCGATGGGGAAAACGTTCACGGCCGCAAAGCGCTGCGCCCGGTCGCGGATATAGTTCGTAACCGTGGCGCTGTCATTCACCGGTAGAGTGTTCGGCATGCAGCAAATGGATGTAAACCCTCCGGCGGCTGCCGCTCGCGAACCGGATTCGATCGTCTCCGCATGCTCAAAACCCGGTTCGCGCAAATGGACATGCATGTCGATGAATCCGGGTGCGACGATTAACCCGCTTGCGTCAAACTCGTCCGCCCCAGGCGCAGAGAGATTCGCGTCGAGTTCCCGAATGACGCCATCCTCAATCGCAACATCGCATACCCGATCGACCTCCGATCCGGGATCGACTACACGGCCGTTCTTGATAATCAGACGGCTCATCGCGAAAGCACTCGTTCCAGAACAGCCATACGCACGGCGATCCCGTTTTCCACCTGGTTCAGGATGGCCGATCGCTGTGAATCCGCCACCTCGGAGGAGATTTCACGCCCGCGATTAATCGGTCCGGGATGCATCACGATCGCGTCCGGCTTCGCCCGTTCCATGTGTTCAGGGCGCAGTCCGAAGAATTGGAAATATTCGTTTGCAGGGAAAGCCGCTTCATGCTGGCGCTCCAATTGAACACGGAGCATCATGATGACGTCCGCGTTGTCGATAGCCTCGAAAGATCTGTGTAGTCAGTTCGACACCCGGCGCGATCATTCCCATTTCGCGCGGCACCAACGACGCGGGACCGCAGAGCACAACCTTTACGCCGAATTTCGACAGCAAGAACACATTCGATCGCGCGACACGACTGTGGGCAATGTCGCCGATGATGGCGACCCGCAGGCCATCCAGGCTCCTGCGCCGATCAATAATCGTAAGCGCATCGAGCAGCGCCTGCGTTGGATGCTCATGCGTTCCGTCACCCGCATTCACAATCGGCACCGGCAGATATCGCGAAAGGAAGTGCGGCGCGCCGGATGCCGAGTGACGCATCACGATCGCGTCCGGACGCATGGCCGCAAGCGTATTTAAAGTATCGACCAGCGACTCGCCTTTTGACACACTCGATCCGGCGGCCGTAATCGAAAAAATGTCGGCCCCGAGCCGCTTAGCGGCTATCTCGAAGCTCATACGCGTCCGAGTCGAAGATTCGAAAAACAGGTTTACGATACTGCGGCCGCGCAGGAAATCGAATCGTTTGAAGGTTTCTCCCGGAGCTGGCTGAAAGAACTTCGATCTTGTCAGTATGCTTTCGATCTCACCGCGCGAAAGCGATTCAATATCCAGCAGGCCGGCGGACATTTTCAGCTCGCGGGTGCTTGCGCCGCGTCCTCAACGCGCTCCACAAGCATTACCTTCTCTTGCCCATCGATCTCATTGAATTTCACTTCGATGATCTCGTTATCGCTGGTCTGCACCATGCGCCCGATATAGCGCGCCTCAATCGGCAACTCCCGGTGCCCCCGATCGATAAGCACCAGAAGTTGAACGCGCGCAGGGCGTCCGTGATCGAACAGCGCATCGAGTGCCGATCGAATTGTGCGGCCGGTGTACAGGACGTCGTCCATCAACACAACGTCCTTGCCGACCACCGGAAAGTCAATCTGCCGGGCATTCAGGATAGGGCGGTCGGAGACGGTGGACAAATCATCACGATAAAGATTGATATCGAGCATCCCAACCGGGACCTTCAACTTCTCCAAACTGTCGATCTTTGCAGCCAGGCGCTCCGCAAGCGGAACTCCGCGGCGCTTGATCCCCACGAATGCGAGCCGGTCTAGATCTGTTGTCTTTTCGAGAATTTCATGTGCCAGACGCACCAGCGTGCGGTCGATCTCGGAAGCACTCATCAACTGCTTTTTTTCGCGGACAGTCGGCATGAATGTGGCGGGCTGCTTGCGCCAGAGTACCACGCGAACTCGGCGGCTACTGCTTCAGGCGGCCCCGAATCTTCTTTGCCAGCCGCTCGATCTCTTCCGTCTTCTTGACGGACGAGAGGGACACCACGTAATCGCCGGACTTCTTTAGCTCGTCGCGCAACTGCTCGGCCACGGCGATGAGGTCGTTTGCATCTCTCAGGGCCTGCTCATGTTGCTCTTTCGCAATGGCGTCTTTTTGAGACTTCCCATTCGGCAGCTTCACATCGGAATCTGTATCCGTCGGAAACGGCACTCTGGGATTATTGTTCTGCTGCTGCGGATCTTGCACTTGCGCTAAAACAGCCGCCGAAGCAAGGAGATTCAACAGAGCCACACGGCGCGTACGACCCATACGGTTGCTATCATAAGCCACTTATGATTGGCAGGAATGCGCAACCGAGGTGCGCCCGATGGAGGTAGGCGTCGGCATTATCGGCGTCGGTAACGTCGGCCTCGGTGCGCTGGAGATCCTGACCGAGAACGCAAAGTCCATCACTGAGAAGCTCGGTTTCCCGCTGCGCGTCAAAACCATCTGCAGCCGCAACGTTGCGCATAAGCAACTGCCTGGCGGCTGTAGCGAAATTGTTCGGACCACAGACTGGCGCGAGGTAGTGCGCAATCCCGAGGTCGACGTGGTGGTTGAGGCGATTGGCGGCGTCGCCACCGCGAGTCAGGCTATTGAGGCCGCCCTACGCGAACACAAATCCGTCGTAACCGCGAATAAGGAACTGATGGCGCTCCGGGGCGCCGAACTATGGGCGCTCGCCAACCAGAACGGTGTCAACCTCACAATGGAGGCGAGCGTAGCCGGCGGCATTCCAATTCATACCGTTTTGCGCGAAGGGATTGCCGGCGACCGCGTCGTTGAACTATACGGCATTCTGAACGGCACCAGCAATTTCATCCTGACCGAGATCGAAAAAAGCAATGCCGCGTTCGATTCCGTTTTGAGCGAAGCGCAGCAGCTTGGCTACGCGGAAGCCGATCCCTCCGCTGACATCGACGGACTGGATGCGCGCTCAAAACTGGCAATACTCGCGGCCCTTGCATTCGGCGAAAAGCTCACGCCCGGCGACATCTACACCGAAGGCATCCGCCGCGTTATGCCGGTGGATTTTCAGTATGCGCACCAATTGCAGCACACGATTCGCCTCCTCTGTCTTGCGCGTCAAAGTGAGGAAGGTCTTTTGCTCTCGGTGCGCCCAAGCCTGATCCCGCAGTCAGCCATTCTTGCCCACGTCAAAGGCGCATACAACGCCATCTGGATTCGCGGGAAGTACGGCGAAGACACCTTCTACTATGGACGCGGCGCAGGGTCTAAGCCAACGGGTGTCGCGATTGTGAGCGACCTGATGCGCGTGGCGCGAGAGATTCGTTTCGGCAGCCCCGAGCGAGTGAGCCCGTTCGCGCATGAGCGCTTGGGCGACTTCAAGCCCATCAAGGTGCCTACCCAAAAGGCGCCTTACTATCTTCGTTTTCGCGTCGAAGATAAGGCCGGCATCATTGCCTGCCTGGCGACCATATTGGCGAAGCACAATATCGGCATCGATGCGGTGTTGCAATTGCCGCGCGAAGACTGGCGCGACCTGCCGTTTGTCGTCACGACGGAGCCTGCCCGCGAGCAATCGATCCGCGACGCCGTACTCGAAATTCGCGGCGCTGACTTCCTGGTTGAGCCGCCCTTCACGATGCCGATGGAGCGCGGTTTCTAGGCGGAATTTGGGCCGTTTCAGGCGCTTTGCTGTGTTAGCATTGCAAAAGATCCGCCATTACCAGGAGAGGTGGCTGAGTGGTCGAAAGCAGCGGTTTGCTAAACCGTCGTAGGGTCAAAAGCTCTACCGGGAGTTCGAATCTCCCCCTCTCCGCCATAGCGTTCAAGCAGTTACTACATGTCAGTGCTCCGACATTCTTAGAACTGCTTCAGGCAGCCGAGCCCCTTGGATGGTGATCTTCGAGGCGGCATCTTCAATTTCCTGTAGGCTGTCCCGCGTCAGTTCGATTGCGGCTGCGCCTAGGTTCTCCTCGAGCCGGTGAAGTTTTGTTGTCCCCGGAATGGGCACGATCCAGGGCTTCTGCGCCAACAGCCAGGCGAGCGCAATCTGCGCCGGCGTCCCGTGCTTTCTTTCGGCGATGCGCTTTAGCAGATCGACAAGAGCTAAATTGGCCTCGCGGGCCTCAGGTGTGAAGCGCGGAGACATATTGCGGAAATCGGTGCTGTGGAACTCCGTGCTCGTCCCAATCTTCCCCGTTAGAAATCCGGCACCGAGAGGACTGAATGGCACAAAACCGATTCCCAACTCCTCGCACACGGCAAGCACGCCGTTTTGTTCGGGATCGCGGGTCCAGAGCGAATACTCGCTCTGGACGGCCGTGACCGGCTGAACCGCGTGTGCACGCCGGATCGTTTCAGCGCCGGCCTCCGAGAGGCCGAAGTGCTTCACTTTGCCCTGCTCGATCAATAGTGTGGCGCTTCCAGCGACATCTTCAATCGGTACGCTGGGATCCACGCGGTGCTGATAGAGAAGATCGATTGCTTCGACCTCCAATCGCTTTAGCGCTGCGTCCGTGACCTGCCGGATGTGGTCGGGCCGGCTGTCGAGACCGTAGCGGCTGCCGTCCGGATTGATGCCAAATCCAAATTTGGTGGCAATAACTACGTCATCGCGGAAAGGCGCAAGCGCTTCTCCCACCAGCTCTTCGTTGGTGAAAGGACCATACGCCTCGGCAGTGTCGAAGAATGTGACGCCGCGTTCGACGGCGGCACGAATGATCTTGATGCCTTCCTGTCGCTCCGCCGGTGGCCCGTAGTTGGCGCTCAGACCCATGCACCCGAAGCCAAGGGCCGACAACTCAACGCCGCTTTCTCCTAATTTGCGCTTCTGCATTCCGCCCTCTATCTCAAGCGTACCGACCGAGAAAGGACGAAAGAGCGGTATTTCTGTTTTCGAAGTTCTTCGCCTTTGAAGCTTTCCACGACATCAAGCATCTCTATATCAAGAGGATGCCAGTACAAAGTGAAAATGACTCGCAGACTAGCGGTGTTCACCTGTGGCTCCTGCTCTGGAAAGCCGGCAAAGCGGTAGGAGCGCACGCCCGGCAGAGCGTGGAATCCACAGGGCTGGGTTTAAGCGATTTCGGGGTTCTGGAAGCGCTTTTTCACAAAGGCCCTCTACCGGTTAACACTCTCGGAAAAAAGGTTTTGCTCAGCAGCGGTTCAATGACCGCGGCCGTCGATCGCCTGGAAAGGAGCGGGCTCGTAGAACGCGGCTCCGATGCCAAAGATCGCCGCGCGCGCATCGTGCACCTGACCCGAGAAGGAAGAAGCTTGATTCGCAAGCTATTTGCAAAGCACGAGTGCGACATGGAACGCGTTTTCTCGCGGCTGGGCAAACAGGAGCGGAATACGTTGGGAGCCCTGCTGCGGAAGCTCGGCCGCGAAGCCGATGCGCTGCATGCGGAGGGGCTTATTGAGGAAAAGAAAAAAAGGAGCTAGCAATGTTGGAACAAAAGAAAGTTTTAGGTGTTTACGGAGCGGCATCGCCGCATTGGGTGGGAGACGGTTTTCCGGTACGAACCGTGTTCCCAACACCAGGTGTTGGCGAACTGAGCCCGTTTTTGATGCTCGACTATGCCGGCCCGGTTCGATTCGAACCGTCCAATCGGCCTCGCGGCGTGGAGCAGCACCCGCATCGGGGTTTTGAGACGGTCACGATTTCCTACCAGGGCAGCGTCGATCACCGCGATTCGGGAGGTAATTCGGGCACTATCAATCCCGGCGACGTGCAGTGGATGACGGCCGCCTCCGGCGTCGTTCATGAGGAGAAGCACGGGAAAGACTTCACCGCCAAAGGTGGAGATTTTGAAATGGTGCAGCTCTGGGTGAACCTGCCGGCAGCTCAAAAGATGTCCAAGCCCCGGTATCGAGGCATATTGAGCGCCGAGATTCCGCGCGTGGAGCTGGGTCCCGGAGCCTATGCCCGCATTATCGCCGGCGAGTTGAACGGCGTTCACGGTCCTGCCAAGACCTCCACGCCGGTGAATGTCTTCGATGTTCGCCTGGAAGCCAACGGGAAAGCAGATTTGCAGCTACCGGCCGGACAGAATTCCGCCATCGTGCTGCTGCGTGGGGAGATTGTGGTCAACGGATCCGCGACTCTCAAGGGAGCAGCGCACATTGCACCGCTCAGTCCTTCTGGCGAAATCGTCGCCCTGGAGGCGAAGGCCGAATCTCTGGTTCTGGTTCTGAGCGGCGAGCCGATTCACGAGCCGGTAGCCAGCTACGGACCGTTTGTGATGAACACACAAGCCGAACTGCGCCAGGCGGTCGAGGACTACCAGGCCGGGCGTCTGGGTCGCCTCTAACGACCTCCAAAACAACATACAATTGACCTCATGAGAAGGCCGCGTGCGCTTGCCGTTCTTCTGATGCTCACTTCGGGGAGTCTGCTCTCGGCGCAAGGGACCAAGACCCGCGACTTGGCCCAATACGCGGCGCAAGTACAGCTTTCCTCTGTGTCGATAGGAGCCGATTTCTGGGGTCACTATATTCCAGTGGAAGGCGGAACGCTGCAAGCCGATAGCTACTTGGTTGTCGAAGTAGCACTCCTTGCCCCTCCCAGCGAGAAGGTGGAAATCAACTCTGGCCAGTTTGTGTTGAAAGTGAACGGCGAACGTTTGCTGCCGCAATCTCCAGGACTGATCACTATCGGCTCCGTGGTTCCGGAGATGCGAGAACGTAAGCCGCGTCTTACAACGGATACAGGCATTGGACCCGTTCTCATCTCAACCGGCAGAGACCCGGTCCAGCCGAGATTTCCGGGTGACACAAATCCCGCCAACACTCCGCTTCCGCCTCGCTCAGAAGGCGATGACGGCCAACTGCAAACACCGCCAGTCGATCTGCCCAAGGCGGTGCGTGATGCAGCGCTGCCCGAGGGTGTGCATGCTACACCGATCAGCGGATATCTTTACTACCTCTACCGGGGCAAACTAAAGCAAATAAAACACGCGGAAGTTCAATATGCGGGACCGGCGGGAACGGTGACGCTGACACTGCGCTGAGTGGAATTGCCGCCGCTGGACCGGCTCCGCCGTGAACGCGAAGGTAACTTATCGGAGCGCTTGTTCGAGATCGGCAAAAACTGCGCCAAGCGCCTGAATGAACCGATCAAGTGGATCGATCACAGCGAATTCTTGTACGACGACAAAGGTCTCCCGAAATGATCCTGGATACCTCCGCCGTAATCGCGTTGCTGCGAGCCGAGCCCGAAGCGCCCTCGTTTGCTGCGGCGATCGAAAGAGTTGCTCACCGGCGAATCTCAGCAGTCAATTATGTCGAAAGTGCGGCTGTTATCGACGCGAATCACGATCCCGTTGCCGGCCGCAGGTTCGATGAATTGGTGGCAGAGCCCGATTTGACGCGGGAGTAATCTCGTCACAGAGTCAACCGGCGCCTAAGCGCCTATCAATTTGGCCGCGTTATGTTCCGCGTTCTTCCGAAACCGCTCAACGGATGCAGCCAGCGCGTGTAGCGACAGCCGGGAAAAGTCGGGCAAAGTCGGCGTACGGAACATCGGCAGAATCTCGGCAAAACGATTGACCAGGATCGGGTCGCGCCAGCCCATAGCCGCTTCTTCGCGAATTGTCTGCAAAGCTTCTTCCGCGGTCAACGTCCGCTTATAGGGCCGGGAGGTTGTCAAAGCGTCATAGATATCGGCCAACTGAAGGATTCGGGCAAGCAGTGGAATCTCCTCACCTTTCAGCCCGTCAGGGTAGCCGGTTCCGTCCCAACGTTCGTGGTGGTGCCGGATGATTGGAAGCACCGGAGCCAGAGACCGCATGCTGCTGCAAATCTTTTCACCTTTTTCAGCGTGGGTCTTCATGACGCTCCACTCATCAGCGGTCAACGGACCAGCCTTAAACAGGATATGGTCTGGAATTGCCACCTTGCCGACGTCGTGCAGATAGCCGCCACGCTGAAGCGCAAGAATGTCAGCCGCGGGTAAGCCAAGTGCCACACCCGTGGCCGCGCCGATCAAAGCCAGCCGTTGACAGTGCTGTCCTAGTCCGGGGTCGCGTTCTTCGACAGATTGCGCTAACGAGAAAAGCACTGTCTCGGAATCGTCGAGCGAATCGATCATTGCCTTATGACGTAATCTAGCTTGCACTCGCGCGCGGAGCACCGCTGCACGGAATGGTCTGACAAGAAACTCATCAGCCCCCGCGTCGATCGCATGGACTTCGCTATCGAGGTCGTCCGAATCAGCCATGACGAACAGCGGTAGAAATTGTGTTGCGGCCGCTTTTTTCAGCATGCGGCAGAATTCCGGCGCTCCTAACTCTGAGACTGCTAAGTCTATCAGCACAAGGTCGACACCGTGTACCGAGATTGCTGCGACCGCCTCTGAGGTTGTATTAGCCTCAAGGATCTCGTGGCCTAACTGGGCCAAAGCATCCCAAATGCCGCTGCTATCTGCCCGGGAACAGCCGACGATCAGGATCTTGCTGCGATTGCCGAGTATTCGACCCTCATGGGCGCCGGTTTGTTCCCTAGCCCAGCTTTGAATCGGTACAACTTTTTCGCACGCACTCGAACGTTCCATTCGTTTTCCCGAGAGTTGATCGCTACGTCTCTCTATCGACTTCAGTGGGATTACGCTTTAAGAATTCTGTCTTCCGCCTTTCTCCAAAAGCCGCTAATGGTACTAATACTCGCGACCTAATCCGTAGTCCGACCATGGGCTGTTTGCAAACCCTCACGTATCACCTTCACTTCGGATGCAACGTTATTGAAGGCGCGCTAGTCTCTAGCTCAGTAGCCGCACGAGGTTCGGGTCTCACTCTGTCATGGCTCCAACGATGTCTCACTTTAGCCGCGCACGGCCCTTGCAACTGCTCATCATTGAGGACAATCCCGGTGATGTCCGCCTCCTGGAGGAGGCGTTTGAAGAGCTGAAGGCGAACGTATCCATTCAAGTCGCCAAGGATGGCGCGGAGGGAATAGAATTCCTTTCCGGGAACGCCCACCCCAAGGAAAACTGGCGGCCGGATCTGGTTCTTCTTGACTTGAATCTACCGAAAGTCAGTGGGCACGAAGTGCTCGCGCGCATCAAATCGAACCCGCAGACACGCCACATCCCCGTCATCGTTCTGACCTCTTCGCGCGCCGAGGCCGATGTCCGTCGCGCATATCAGGCATACGCCAATGCTTACCTCCGAAAGCCATCTACCTTAGAGGGCCTTCTGAACACCGCCCGCGACGTGAAAAACTTTTGGATGGAAACTGCTACTTTACCCGGCTGAGAACGCTTTTCGTGCTTAAATTGATTGTGTAGGCTTCCCGATCGTGGAAGCCTTTTGTGTCTAAAGGAGTAACCTGCACTGAGTACTAAAGTTGCCCCCGCCATCGCGCAAGTGCGTGAACCTGCGGACCGCTGGACGGTTACCGACTCAGCCGAACTTTACGACGTCGCCAGATGGGGCAAAGGATATTTCTCCGTCGGTCCGAACGGCAATTTATTCGTCCATCCTACAAAGGAAGCTCATCGCAGCATCGACCTCAAGCAACTCGTTGATACGCTCGAGTGGCGCGGCATCTCGCTTCCCATCCTGATTCGTTTCGCCGACATCCTGAAGCATCGCCTTGGAGAGATGCATCAGGCATTCGAATCGTCTATTCGCGAACACGGCTACCAGGGCGGTTATTGCTGTGTTTACCCCATCAAGGTCAATCAACAGCGCCAGGTTGTCGAGGAAGTTTTTAATTTCGGTCGCGCGTACAATTTCGGTCTTGAGGCAGGCTCCAAACCGGAACTGCTAGCGGTCCTAGCCATCGCGGACAATGCAACGCCCATCATCTGCAATGGCTTCAAGGACGCCGAGTACATCGAAATGGTCATGCTGGCCAAGAAAATCGGCCGCAATATCACGCCCGTGGTCGAGAAGTTCACCGAACTCGAATTGATCGCAAAACACGCCGAACAGGTCGGCGTCAAACCGACCATCGGTATGCGCGTCAAGCTTGCGAGCCGCGGCTCGGGGCGCTGGAAATCTTCGGGCGGCTATCGCTCCAAGTTCGGCCTGACTGTCAGTGAAGCTTTGAAGGCGGTCGAGTTTCTGAAGCAACGCGGGATGGAGCATTCTTTCCAGCTTCTGCATTTCCACTTGGGCAGTCAGATCACCAACATCCGCCAGATCAAGGCTGCGGTGATTGAAGCGGCGCGCATTTACGTCGATTTGAAAAGGCTCGGTTCGGGTTTGAAGTTTCTCGATGTCGGCGGCGGCTTGGGCATCGACTACGACGGCTCACAGACCGATTTCGAATCGAGCGTCAACTACACGCTTGAGGAATACGCTCGCGACGTCGTCTATCACATCCAGAGCATCTGCGATGAAGCGGAAGTGCCGCACCCCACCATCATTAGTGAGAGCGGCCGCGCCATCGCTGCCTATCACAGCGTGCTCGTCTTCAACGTGCTGGGCGTGAGCGATTTTGGGCAGGAAGATTTGCCCGCCGGCATTCCGGAGGAATCAGAGCAGCCACTCATCGACCTGTTTGAGACGCATCGCTCCATTAACAAGAAGAACCTGCTCGAGACGTATCACGACGCGCAGCAGGCGCTCGACTCGGCGCTAAACCTGTTCAGTCTTGGTTACTTGTCGCTTGAGCAGCGTAGCCTGGCTGAAAACTACTACTGGGCGATCTGCCGCAAAATTTTAAAGCTTGCCGGAGAACTCGATTTCTTCCCGGAAGAGTTGGAAGGACTCGACCAACTCCTTTCGGACACTTACTTCTGCAACTTCTCTCTCTTCCAAAGCATGCCGGATAGCTGGGCGGTGAAGCAGCTCTTCCCCATCATGCCGATTCATCGTCTCGGCGAGCTTCCCACGCGCCACGCCGTGCTCGGCGACATCTCGTGCGATTCGGACGGCAAAGTAGATCAATTCATCGATCGCCGCGATGTCAAGAAGACGCTTCCTCTGCACCCGTTCAATGGTTCGCCGTACATACTGGGCGCCTTCCTGCTGGGCGCGTATCAGGAAATTCTAGGCGACTTGCACAATCTCTTCGGCGACACCAACGCCGTGCATGTCAGCCTGGATGAATTCGGCGAAGTGGTTCTCGAGACCGTCGTTCAAGGCGATACAGTGCGTGAAGTGCTCAACTACGTGCAGTACAACGCGCAGACTTTGATCGATCTCTTCCGCAAAGACGTTGAGACCGCAGTGCGCGAGCAGCGCATCGGATACGAGGAAGCCGGCCGCCTGCTGAAGTTCTACGAAGAGGGCCTGCAGGGATACACATATCTTGAGCAGTAGCTCGCCCACATCGTAGACGTTGACGCCGATCAAAGTAGTCCTTGTCGCGCCTCGTAATCCGCTCAACATCGGCGCAGCCGCGCGCGCGATGAGCAACTTCGGATTCACCGATCTTCGATTGGTGAATCCATACGAAGTCGCATTCAAAGAAGCGCGTTCCGCCGTCCGCGCCGGCTACATACTTCAAGCCGCCGAGGTCTTCCACGATTTAAGTGGCGCCATCTCCGATTGCACGCTGGTTGCCGGCACGACAGCCGTGGGCCACCGTGATCTCCACGTTCCTCTTTACCGGCTCGAAGCCGCTGCACAGCTTATTCATGAACACGCAGCAGCCGGCACAACGGCACTCTTATTCGGCTCGGAGAAATTCGGCCTGTCCAACGAAGACATGAGCCACTGCCACTGGGTCACCCGCATTCCAACTCGCGAAGAGCACGGTTCCATGAACCTGGGCCAGGCCGTCGCCATCTGCCTGTATGAGCTGCGCCGATCGGCCAAGGAAGAAAACACGCGCTTCGAGCCTGCTCCTGAAGCTTCGGCCAGCGAATACGAACGCCTGACGGCTCTCTTGCTCGATGTGCTTGCTCGCTCCGGGTACGTGAATGAGCTCACCGCCGTTTCGGCGGAACTGAAGATCAGGCGTCTCGTCCGGCGTCTCCGTATTCCCGCCGCCGATACAGAAACGTGGCTCGGCATCTTTCGCCAGATCCTCTGGAAATCGAAGCAGAGCGGTCCGGAATAGGTGCTATTCTGATTCGCGATGACGAAGGTGCAACGCACGTTTAAACTCACGCGCGAACTGAACGACGACGACCTGAAGAGAATCGCCCACATACACGCTGTGTACGGAATACTGCGTGAAGTTTCTCTTAAGCATAAAAGTGAAGTGAGTGTGAAGATTGTGGAGTATGCAGGGATGGTAATGAAGGAAGAATTTGTTAGCAGCAGGGAGTAATAGTTAACAGGTTCAAGAGTGCTAGCAGTTTGCTTAAGGAAAAGTAGAAAGATATCGCGTTTTGCAAACGGTTTGTTGTTGTAGATATGTGGAGCACGGTGCTCAAGTGATGTAGAAAACAGCGCTGGTGGATTTGTACACGTGATGTGAGAGTTGGATCTCCTGGAAGGAGATATAACTCTATTCCTTACGTTGTAGTAGAAGGTTGTTGAAGATATAGTGATCACTTTCAGGGTTTTGGTTACGAATACAACGGAAATAGGACTAGTTATTGTACAATATAGCAGTAATTCACTATCGGTGACAGTACGGAATGACTTACAAAACGGCAGATTCAGGGGCGTAGTTCCTATTTCAGTGCTTTGTTATGACGATACACGCTCCGCTTTTAATGATTTGCTAACTAACTCGTTCAAGAGTTCGGCTACTGATAGATTGCTAGGGTGAGCGGCTAACGTGTTACATTGACGGCACTAGGAATACTGTTCCAGACGATACGGTCAAATTAGGGTTCAACTGATATTACAAGAAAAAGAAGATTTGCATGCTGTTGTATTCAAGCGGCGCAAGGTTGATAGAAAACTTCTTTAGTAGATAATTCAGCTAATCTGCCTAGACTTTCGCTCACGTCTGCAACTGGCTCTGCGTGCTGATCTCATAGTAGGGAAAAAATTGCGAATGACATCGCTGAAGGGCACGATTGCGAATAGAAAGACACAAGGTGCTTGGTTGTATCAGCGCGTACACCAAACAAATATTGTATTTAGCGGCTAACGAGATGGCGTTTCAAGCTATCTGAATACTGAACATGAAGGGACGGGATGACCACGACAAGGGGTTTTCAACGCAGCTCTGCCTCACGCGTGAGCGCTTGGGCGGCTCCCATTTGGCTGTGCGCGCTGCTAAGGTCAACATTACTGTGCATTTACAGTTATGGAATTGCATTTGTATACAAAATGTTTGTTTCGGAAGACCACACGTTTAATGACCACTGTTGAATTGCGTCAGTTTGTACGGTACTGGCGGACACGCGTTCGAACAGACCGATAGAGATCTGTACATTGCCTGGGCATTCGGCATGCGTACAGTGTAGCGGACCTATACTAAGTGGTTGGGACTTCTAATTGAAATGGTGTCTGAAACAGTACTTGAATGGCGAATGGGTTTACATTTTGATCCTCGATTTGGAATGTCACATTCCTGTACCACCCGCCCCTGAGCTGCAAACGTTTGGCTGGTTACTGTTGGTCGCTATGACGCCGACCTGATAAGGAGCTAGCACGGTGACACTCGGGCTCTGTGACTGACAATCCGTGCTATACACCTCGCCTTCCGCGCCTCCCGTTCCCAAGCTTTGTCCATAAAATCCGGCTGAGGGACTGGCGCGCTTGAACCGATACGTTGCAATGAAACGAAGTATCGGTGGACCACCAGGGTTGTTCGAATACCGCCATCGTTATTGCTGTATGACTGTCCGGAGCACGATGTCGGACTCCAGGCGGTGCATGTATTGCATAAACGTCGCTAAGATAACCAGCGTATAGATGCCAAATGTAGCTGTGCTGTTGTACATGCCGACCGCAGAGCACGATGTTGTAACGCAACTGAAATTGCGCGCTAGACCGTCACCGAATTCGACACAAGAACCGGCCGGCCCCATCGCTCGGGTCAACTGTAAACCAACTAATTTCGCCGCTGACAGCATCTGAGGGCAGTGTTGCGCCTCGTAAATCCTTCACCGATTCCGAATGAGATCTCCGATCTTGATTGCCTTCGTTTCGGCGGCTTTCAATTTATATTCCTGGTGCCATTTCTTGCTGTCAGCTACGATATTGACATTGAAGAGTTGGTCTTCGTTGGAACGGTTGAACAACAGCACCGTCGACTGTGTGTTGGCGTCAATGACCATGGGTGTCCCCCGCTATTATTGACTGCGGGGTCCTTGCCTATCAGCTGAACGGCACGGTACTGATTCTGGCTCTCCAAAACCAAGTTGCTGATGACTGTGCCGGAGAAGCATCCGAGCTGACGACAAACGAGTTACGCAACATGGGATCGCCGCTAAGATCCGGCAGTCGAACATGTTTCACGGAATTAGCCAGCAATGAGATGGTCGCGACAGTCTCGCTTTCCGGCGAGCCGCCGAGCCGTGGAATTGTAAGAGACCGAGACGCTTGTCGCGCTCGTTCCATAATTTGCTACTACCAAATCAGGGATAAAAGTGTCTCCGGGGAGGAGGTCGGCTGTTCCGACCGGCACGCCGGCAAAAACCGTCTCCTTAGTTAAAAGCGATGACGCATCGGTAAAGTTCAAGGCGATCTCCGCTCCATTCGCGATAGCCGCAAGGCCCCAAATAGCCAGCGACCGGAACGGCGTCCGTCTGGACCGAGAGGGCCGACGCAGTCGGTGTAGTCTTGACCGGCTTGGAGGCGGCATCAAGCATCTCGTCGGTGACGCCGAAGCAGCGTCCGTATCGCAGGCCGCAACAAGAAGCATCTGCTTCGCTCCTGAACGCGATGGATCTGTGAATCGTCGGTAGCTCCTCCCTCATACACCCCACATCCACATGCTGCGAAGACGCGCTCGTGCTGAGCAGTGCTATTTCGGGCGAGGCAAGCGCTGGAGGAACAACGGCCGGTATTGCGATGTCAGCATCGGGTCCACAGTTATAAATTCCTCCTCTAAGTAAGTAGCAGGGACAGTGCGGTTATCAACAATCGACAACTGTGCGGCGAGTGCCATACTCGTGACTTCCGACGGATTCGGATCGAGCTCAAGTGAACGAGGATGCGGCCCGCGCTCGGGCTGCTGAGTAGCTCGGAAACTTTCAACGAAACCTGACTGTGTGCCGGAAACGTAAGTACTTTTCGGCCTAAGTGAGGACCCGTCCGGGGCCGTGGCGATAACAGTTCCGTGCACGAGAGCAGTTAGCTCGTTGACCATCGTTATCGAGCTTTCATAACCATCATATTGAACAAACAAGGGAGCGATAAGTGGCATCGACATTTTCATCTCTGTGCTCGCCTGATTTGGGTTACGCGGCGTGGCCACCGCGAAGCTCTTAGACGTGGGTGGTGCTGGCCGGTGAACTTGCCGCATTGCTGTTATCAGCGGGTGCTGGTCTGCGCTTGGGCCATGCCGCATAGGCATATAGCAATAACGGCGCAGATGACATTGTTAGCTAAGCGTGACATTGTTTTACTCCTTCATGTTCAAAACGTCGCGTGATCAATCTTTTCCCGCCTCCCGGCTGCCTATTGCACGACCGGTAGGCGCAGAGTTTTCAAAAACTCGATAATAGACCCCTGTTGATAGGGGCTGAGCGCGGAAAACGCTTGCTGTGTTTCGCAGCGCTTCGCCAAAATGGTTGAGAATCGCTTCACGAATGGTGGTGAATTGTCCGTGATGAAAATAGTTCGGTTTGCTGCCGACCGCCCATAGGCGGCGGGTCAGGAATTGCGTGTTGCCGGCGAAGAACTCCGCCGAACCTGCTGGCTCGATTTTGGTTGAGCAGCTCGCGATTCGGATCGTTCGGCCCGCTGCAGATGTCGTGCAGCTTGAAATCGGTGTACAGCGGCACCATGACGACGCCGTTCACGGCCTTCAGCCGCGGCTGCGGCAGATCGTCGCTGGTCAGATCAACGGAAAGCATCGGCGCTTGGCCGAGCTGCAGATTTCCCGACGGATTGTACGGGATTGGGTTCGGTATAGATCCAGCCTTCGCTTATCCAAGCGGAAGCGCGGGAATGTGGCACGATGCACAGCCGATCTGCCGAAACAGTTTTTCGCCTTCCGGCGCTGCCTCTCTGGAACGCGGGGTCGCTGCGGGATCGATCTGCGTGGGAACTGGAAGCGTCGCCTGGAAGAGCGTGCAGGCCGTGATGTCGGCGCGAGTCAGTTCGTTCACAACGCCGTCGCCGTCCGGATCGGTGCCGATGCCGAAGCGCTCGGTGGATTGCATCCCGTGATGCTGGTTGAAAGCGTTGATCGGTGAACACCCGCAGGGAGACGAACGCGCCGGCTTGATGAAACGGCAGAATGAGCAAGCTGGGCGGGTGCTGCGCGTCCGGATGAGGCGAGCGGATTGCGGCGGCAAGCCCTTCGACGGCGGAGGTATTCCAGGAACCGTCCGGATTGCGCGCCAGGACACCGAAGGAAATGCCTTTCGACATGCAGTCGCGCGCGCTCGCCCGGCTGCAGGCTGTTGCGAATCGCTTGCAGATCGGCGGTGATCTGGCGCGCCAGCATTTCGTAATAGCCGGCGCCGAACATGTCCGTCGTGGAGCGGCTGTTGGCGATGGACTGCAACGTGACGGCGGTGCCGCGCTCGTCCACGGCTCCGCGCGGTGGGCATGACATCGTTCGCATTGAAGGTGGCGAAATCGAAGCGCTGCCCCAGGACGAAGACATTGCTCGACAGATCGCCCGCTCCGCCTGACATGGGCTGATTGTGGCAGCCGGCGCAGGAATTGGATTCGGGACCGGAGACGCGATTGTTGTTGCGGGGAAAAGCGAGCGGGCTGTTCGGATCCGAAAGCGGCGCGCCGGTCCCTTTAGTCAGCGGCCGTCCCGCGCCTTCCTGGGAAGTGAAGTGCGCCTCGAAGAGCTTCCTGCCGTAACGGATCAGTTCCGGCATCGGCGTATCAAACTCTTCGCCGTCCTGCAGATGACGCGGGATGGCGACTTCGCGCCCGATTCGTTCGATTTTCCGGCTGTGCGATAGAAATAAAGCCAACCAGTGATGCAAAAACGGCGGCTACAGCTTGGACGAGGCTTACCTTCACTACACACCTCTGATATGCGACTTACGCGCTGGCCAACTCTGTATTGCGTCGGCTTCAGCGGATCAGGTTTGCTCCCCACGAGCATTCGACGAACAAACTGTTTTGTTCATCGATTTATGCTTACCTCGAACGGGAGTGTAATACTGCTCCTCGAAACGGTAGCTCGGGTATTGAAGTTCGAATTATCTGCGATTTGATGATCGCACCTGCGGAGACAGCATATGGCAGGCCGAGATTGTGGGCACACGGCTCGACTATCTGACGGGAAATCGCAGCCCCATTATGCATTCCTCGTTATTTTCAGGAGCGCTGCAGGTCAGGAGAATCAATCCCTCCACCAGCAGGAACAACTCGCTTGGAACGGCGCCTTCTCGAAATAGCCGCGCTCCCGATGCCAGAGCATCTCGCTTACCATGCCCGAAGATGTCACCGCACGTCCTGATCGTTTCTCGTGCAGAAGCTTCACTCCACTCGATAGGTGCGTAAAGCGGATAGGGCCGAGGATTCACAAAGTAGCGCTATCTGTGCGATGGCGATCCCAAGAATTGCGCGAATCCAGCACCACTAATGAACAACAATAACACAAAATAAGCACCACTACGCTATAAAGTGTAAAAGGTCGCTCAGTTTAACAACTAAATGTCGGAACATCCCCGGCGGTCACAAAAATGAAAAAGTTTTTCTCTTCCCCCAAAATCAGTCGCTGATCGCCAAAAAACGTTTTCGAAAGTTCGTTTTTGACCTACGTGTGCTACTTTTTGTCAGGCCTGCAAGAGAGGATATCGATCCTTTCCGCGGGCCTTTCTCATTTAGGAGCCAGGAAAATATGTCGAAGAAGAACCGGCAACACCGCTGGGCCGCCGCGCCGCAAGCCGCACAGCCAACTCAAACCGTTTCGGACGCGCAACTCGCCGCGAATCGAGCCAACGCCCAGTTGTCAACGGGTCCGCGCAGCCAAACCGGACTGACCGCCTCCGCTCTCAACGCGGTGAAAACGGGTTTGACCGGCCGTACCGTCCTGCTACCACCGACGACGACGCCGCCTACGAGCAGCACGTGCTTGACTACGAAACAGAGCTGGCGACGTTGGCTAGCTTGAGTGAGATCTGGTAAGCTACATCGAAGAAACGCTTGGCGTCTAGAGAGCATAAGTAGAAGAGGGCATCTACGACGATGGCGAACTAGAACTAGCTGATAGGTTAGAGGATCAAGATAGAATCTGAGAGGCAGACTCATCTATGTCGATGTCTACCTCAAGTACGAGCGTCAGATCTGCAATCTACAGCTACAGGAGTCGAGCCTCGCTCGACGCCGCGAAGGAACTCGCCGAGTTGCGACAGCTTCAGGAAGCTCGCAAATCTCAGGAACAGGCCGGACTGCAAGCCGCAATCGAGAAAGCTGCTGAAAGCATTCCGTTTTTCGAAAATGGGTTCGAATTTTCAAGAGCTGAAATGGAGAATCGCCTGGCTCAGCGCAAGCAATCGCTGAATGCCGGAATCTCCTCAACGGGATTCCAGGAAGCCGCCTGAAAATAGAATTTGCCTTCAACCAGAGTCTGTAAGTGCGGTTCGCGTATTGCCTCTGAAGGAGTTGTTCGTCGAATACGATGCCACCCGGCTCACGCCTCCGGAAGTGGAAGGCACGATGAATCAAAACGGGATACCGGTAGCCTGACGTGCGCTGGCCTGTTGCCCTTGTTTGCTCAGTCTCGCTGTTCGCGCAAAGCGCCGGCGATTGGCCTTATTATGGCCACGACCCCGGCGGTCAACGCTTCTCTCCGCTCACCGCTATCGACAAGTCGAACGTGCAGTCGCTGAAGATTGCTTGGACCTATCGCACCGGCGATGCATACACTCCACCCAGCGGTTCCAAGCCGACGCAATTCGAAGCCACACCTCTTTATATCGATGGCACTTTGTACCTGTCCACCCCACTCGGCCGCGTCATCGCGCTTGATCCGGTAACCGGAAAAGCGCGCTGGACGTACGACCCGCACGTCGACAGGGACAAAGGATACGGCGACTACTCGAACCGCGGCGTGTCCAGTTGGAAGTCTCCGGACGGCCGCCGCCTTATCTACGACGCCACCATTGATGCTCGCCTTATCGCCCTCAATGCCGCCACAGGCGCGCCAGTTTCCGACTTCGGCGACAATGGCGTCATCGATCTTCGCGCGGGCCTGCGAATTGCACCGCATTACTTCTCCGACTACGAAGAGACCTCTCCGCCGGCAGTCATCGGGAACACCATCATCGTCGGCTCCGCCGTGGCGGATAACGGATCGACCACGCAGGCAAGTGGTGAAGTACGCGCGTTCAATGCCGCAACCGGCAAGCTGAAGTGGACCTGGGACCCCATCCCTCAAAACCCGAAAGATCCCGCCTACTCGACGTGGAAAAACGGCAGCGCGTCCCACACAGGAGCCGCGAATGCCTGGTCCGTGATTGCAGCCGACCCTCAACGCGATCTTGTTTTCATTCCAACCGGCAGCGCCAGCCCCGACTACTATGGCGGCGAACGCCTCGGAAATAACGAGTACGCCGATTCGGTCATCGCTCTGCGTGCTTCCACCGGCGAAGTTGTCTGGCATTTTCAGACGGTCCACCATAATCTGTGGGACTTTGATGTCGCTACTCCTCCGCTGCTGTTCGACATGCATCGCGATGGCGCAACTATTCCCGCCATTGCCATCGGATCGAAGACGGCGAATCTCTTCATCCTGAACCGCGAGACCGGCAAGCCCATTTTCGGTGTGGAAGAAAGGCCGGTTCCGGCCAGCGACGTTCCCGGAGAGGTTGCATCACCCACCCAGCCGTTCCCACTCAAGCCTGCGCCGGTCGCAGTTCAGAAGCTCACTCCCGACGACGCCTGGGGCATCGATGACGCGGACCGCCAGTGGTGCCGTGATGAGTTAAAGAGTTTACGTACCGGCTCCATCTTCACGCCGCCTTCGGTTCGCGGCACTGTCTCAATGCCCGGCAACGTTGGCGGAATGAATTGGGGCGGTATGGCCTACGATCCCCAGCACGAACTTCTCGTGCTGCCCGCGAACAATCTCGCAGCGGAAGTGCGCCTGATCCCACGCGCCGATTTTGAGAGCATGCGCAACTCGCGCGATCGTAAGCTTAATGGCGATTGGGAGTTTGCGCCCCAGCGAGGCACCCCTTATGGCATGATGCGCCGCCTTCTATTCAGCCCCAAGCGTCTGCCCTGCAATGCACCGCCCTGGAGCACTCTCACCGCCATCTCGATGGCAACGGGCGACCAGAAATGGCAAGTGCCTTTAGGAAGCCTCAGTCCGAAGCTTCCACCGGGATTAGGTTCCGTTTCGCTTGGCGGTCCAATCGTGACGGCCGGAGGCGTCGTCTTCATCGGCAGCACGCTCGCTCCCGCACTCTACGCGTTCGATATAGAAACCGGCCGGCTGTTATGGACGGGCGATCTCCCGGCCAGCCCCAAAGCGACTCCCATGACTTATCGGGGTCCCGACGGTAAGCAATACGTGGTGGTCTCCGCCGGTGGTTTCGGCATTGCCGATTTCTCGCCGGCGGCCGACTACGTTGTTGCATTTAGCTTGTGACGCGGTTCTCCATCGGCATCCATCCGGTCCGCGAATCCTGCGCGCACAGCGGCCGCTCGATAAAGTCCTGATTGCGAAAGGGTCGTCGGGCCCGCGCATTCAGGAAATCATCGAGCTCTGCCGCGAGCGCGGCATTCCGGTTCGCTTTGAATCCCGTGATGCCTCGATCGCATCGGCAAAGGAGTTCCACACCAGGGCGTGGTCGCATTCGGCGCGGCCCACGACTATTTGGAACTCGACCAGGTGCTCGAAGGCGCGCGGTTGCTCGTTCTCCTTGATGGCATCGAAGATCCGCACAATTTAGGTGCGATCATTCGAACCGCGCACGCCGCTGGAGCAGATGCCGTAATCGTCCCCGAGCGCCGTGCTGCGCCGCTTACCGAGACAGTCGATAAAGCCGCGTCCGGCGCACTCGAGTATCTGCCTGTTGCACGAGTCACAAACATCGCCCAGGCCATTGAACGGCTGAAGCAAAAGCAATTCTGGATCTACGGACTCGACGAACGCGGCACCCAGCTTTTCATCAAGTTGAGTTCAGCACTCCAACGGCGATAGTCCTCGGCGGCGAAGGCAAAGGCCTGCATCAGAACGTGCAGAAGCATTGCGACGTTCTGGTGCGCATTCCCATGGCCGGAGCCGTATCGTCCCTCAATGTTTCGGTTGCTGCGGGAATCGTCTTATTCGAATGGCGCAGGCGTCATGGCGGATAAACCAACAGAGCCGCGCGGGCAGCAAGCGAAGTCAATACGCCTTGTTTCCGGCAGAACCGCGCGCGTCAGCAAGCGGTTACTTCTCTGCCCCCGTTAAGGCGAACACGAGCAATTCCATAATCACGCGATCGTCCTTGTAGCCTTCACGCAATTTCTTATCCGTCTCATAGATTGCCGCAGTGGCCTTCGCCAGATGCTCTTTCGTAAAAGCGTCCGGCTGTTGCCATCACCTGCTCGGCGCGATCGCGCCAGATCCGAACACCCAACTTCGAAAAGTAGCTCACGGCCTGCTGCGCCGACGTAATCCGCGATTCTTTCGCCGCTAGCGCCAGCCGAAATTGAGTACTCAGAAACGTCAACGCGAGCGGAAGATATTCGCCCTCGCGCATCAAAATGTCGAGCGACCGCAACGCGCCTGCGCGGTCGCGCTTGCCCAAAGCGTTCACCAGCGAGAAAATCGTACTCTGTGCCGCGTTCGGAACCATAACTCGCAGGTCGTCCATGGTCACAGCGCGCCCGCTCTCCACGTACAGCGACAGTTTCTCCATCTCTGTCGATAAGCGACTTGCATCCCCGCCAACCGCGTCCAGCAATGTCGCCAGTTCCGCGCCTCCGATCTTCAGCTTGTGCTTCCGCGCTAGCTCCTGCGCCAGAGCTCGGCTCGCCTCCGGCGTGAACTGCCGGAATTCCACCACGTTCGGAATCACCGAATAGAATTTCTCCACTCGCTCCAACTTTGGCTCTGTCGTCTCCGGTGAAATCGTAGCGGCTGCACTCGAAAACCATCACCGTACCGGGCGTTGGCTGTTTCAGATACTCGGCGATCTGCGCGCCGCCCGATTTATCGCCGTCCTCGCCTTCATCCGCCGCGTTCGTCATTCGTCGCGGCATAGCAAGCTCCGCGCTCGAAACCCAGATCACTCGGTCTGATGCGAACAGCGAGAGAGAACGCGCATCGTCCAAAATTTCAGAGATGGAGCAGTTCTCAAGGTCGGCGTGATTGAACCCATCCGTTCGCGCGTCCCCGGCAGAACTCGTTCCAGCAGCGCGTCCTTGCAGAGCCGCCTTTGGTATCCTTCCTGGCCCAGAAAAAGGTACGCGCACGCGGGCGGCGTCTTCGCGATCCTTGCCAGGAACTGTTCAGGCGTCACGTTCGAGACATCCGCCATCAGAAGTTTTCGACAATCCGCTCACCACATCGCGCGCAATGTCGCGGCTCATCCGGTCGAACGCAGGGCCGCTCTCATCGAAAAATTGATGCGGGTCCACGGCCACATCGTAATTCTGCTTAAACGAGTAGTTCGCGCGCGAGTACAACGTCTTGCCGGTCGATTGCTCCCGCAAGTTGATAGTCAGGTTCACGATAACTTGAATGGTCGTCGCTTTGCCGCTGGTCGGATCGAAAATAACTGGATAGACCTGCGCCGAATTGATGCTGCCCGTCAGAACGGCGTCGGCATCGGACGGGTTTTCAACAATCCGAAATCGCGTCCGGGCTGTGAATTCTCTGCCAATCTGCTGCGGCAGAATGTCAACCAGGCTGATATCGCGTAGTGAATGTTGTGAATGCCGGAATCGCAATCGTCTGAATGCTCTTCGGCATCAGATCGGCTTTTCCGCCCACGTGGTAGCCGCAGGAACTCGTCACTACTGCAGCGAAAGCGCCGCTGCGGCACAACCGCCCATCCACTTCTTGTTTCACTGCCGTCCTCAGTGCCAGGCCGGAAATCAATTCGCTCACGGCGTCGGCAGTCAACCGCAAGTTGTCGCCCACAATCCAAAACCACACCGCGCGCGGATTGTTGTCATCCACTCGGATATCGCCCGCAATCAGTCCGCTCTGGCTCGCAGATCCGACATTGTCGGGCGCTGTGTCCTGCTGCCTGCGCACTTCAATTTGCGCGGACGCCAAAGCCTCGCCCAGCTTCGGTCGAGTTCACGGTAGCTTTCGAACTCCACCCACAGCGAAATGCTATAGCCATGAAACACGGGCGCATGCACCACCCGCAGAGAAGGAGTCGGGATCGGCCTTCGGCGATTGCCGGCTCAGAAGAGTCGCTCAGGTGTCGCGCAATCCGTTGCTCCACGCTGGATAACTTCACGACGATTCTTCTCCGTATTGCGGCAGCATGTTGAAGCTCACCTGCGCATCGAAAACAGTCTTATCCAGCGGCTTGAAAGAAAGCAGGTTCGCCGTCTGCTTCTGCAGTTCGGATATGCCCCGCCTTCCCCGCTCGCTCGCCGGTTCAAAAACATGCGCCACAATTTGCCGAATCTTGGCATGGCCGCGCCAGTCTGGCCAGCACCAGTGCTAACGCGCTTGCCGCCGGATGCGCCATCTCGTAAATGTGCCGTCCTGTCGTGGGCGTGCAGTGTTCCGTAAGCGGCGAGCAGATACGGGCCTCCGGTTGATCTTCCAGATAACCCAGTGCAATCGATCAGCACCGGAGTGTGCCCGCACGCTTTCGCCAGATCGTAAGCTTTGTTCGCGCCTTCCGCGGACCCGGCAATGATCACGGCAACGCGGCTCCTCCAACGCCTCGGCCGTCAGCGGCTCAACGTAAACTGCTTCGCCCTCCTCTTCGCCGAACGTGCCTTCGCCGGTGGCCGCGAAAGGCTTTACGGCCGCGTCCGGAACTCGGTCTTTCAGACACTTCTTCCAGCTCGCGTCCTAGCAGCGTCTCGGCGCCAACCAGCGCGATCGCCGGAGTCTTCTTTCTTTGTTTGTATTTTAGCCAACTTGATGCTCCGGCAGCTGGCGTGCGCGGCCGCGGTTTTCTCATACCGGCGAATGATGCCTCCGATTCGAATCACAATTCCACTCAGCACATAGGCAGACGCAATCGGCCAGCAGCACCGGTTGCGACCAGTAGCCAGATGACGAGCGACAAGACGCCCAATATCAGCACAATCAGCGGCGTGCGAGGCTTCGAAACACTGATCTGCTTGAAACTGGGATAACGCCATGTGCTGACCATCAGCAGCGAAACGATCCCCACCATCACAAGCCAGCCACCGCCGAAAGCGAAACCGACTGCACGGGCGATGGAAACATGTACACAACCGCGGCAATGAATCCGGCGCCCGCGGGAATCGCCATGCCCACGAAATACTTGCGATCGGGCCGGCCCGGGTTTTTCGGCATCGGATTCGTTTGCACATTGAACCGCGCCAGCCTGACCGCGCCGCACAAAAGATAAAAGAACGCGACCAGGTAACCCGCGCGATGCAGATGGCTGACAAGTTGACCGTCTGCCGGATTGATGACGAACAGCACGCCCCAAACGAATGCCAGCACGGCGGGCGCTATGCCGAACGTAATCACGTCCGCCAAGCGAATCCAGCTCTCGGCCGAAATCGCTGGTCGTGTTCGTCATGCGCGCAATGCGCCCATCCAGCCCATCGAAAAACACGGCGAAACCCGAGCGCCTTCGCGGCGGTTGTGAAATGCTGATTCGGGCCGTAGTCGCCGGCGCTCACCTGCATTGCGCCATCGAAACGTCTGCAGCATGCGCAACAAATCCCAGGAAGATATTGCCGCTGGTGAACAGCGTCGGCAAAACGTAAGCCGCTCGGCGTGGACGTTTCGCCGGCGTTCGCGGCCCCAGAATTTGATCCTTGAAGTTCAGACCGCCTCCTGCTAGCGGCGCGCTTGGCCAATATGCTCGTCCCCGCGCTCACCCGGTCGCCCACCTTGATCGACGTCTGCCACTCCGGGCCATAAATCACATCCACTCGCGAGCCGAATTTGATATAGCCGATGCGTTCGGCCGGCGCAAGCACATCGCCCGCCTGCTTGTAGCAAACAATGCGGCCGCGCGATCAGACCGGCAATTTGCCGGCAGGTCACGCGGGTGCCGTCTCCTTCGATCACTAGCGTGTTCTGCTCGTTGTCGGAGGAGGCAAGTTCGTGGCTGGCCACCATAAATTTGCCCTTGGTATAGACAACCTGCGTCACTTTGCCGGGAATTGGCGTCCGGTTCACATGCACATCGAAGATGTTCAGGAAAATGCTGACGCGCGTCTCGCCCGTTGCCCAGGTCGCGAACGGCTACTACCTTGCCGTCAGCCGGCGCAGACCATCACATCGCCGGCCGGCGGCACGCGTTCAGGATCGCGAAAGAAGTACAGGCAAAACGCCGCGAGAATATATAGCGGCACGCCGGCCCACGGCGTCAGGAAATAAGAAAGGACGATCCCAGCCAGCGTCAGCCCGCACGCATAGTAGATGCCATCAGCAACAATCCGCAAACCACCATTTTGTCATCTCGCCGCTGTTGCGCCCGGGCTTCCCGCCAGCGTCCGTCAAAGATTCGCTAACAGAGCCGCAAGCAACGCAGTCCGATCCGCTATGCGATCAATCAGAATACTTTCGTTGTTGGCGTGCGCGCCTTCGCCTACTCCGCCCAAACCATCCAGCGTTGGAACGCCAAGCGCGGCGGTGAAATTCCCATCCGAGCCTCCGCCCGTCGCCGATTCCTCCAGCTTTCAGGCCCAGGCCGCGCCCCACTTTCTTCGCTTTGCCGAACAGTTTCTGAATCGCTTTGCTCCGCTCCATAGGCGGCCGGTTCAGGCCACCCTCTACTTCAATCGCCACAGCGATTGTCAACAGGCCGCAGGGAATGAAATTTCCGGTCCAGCGGCTCGGCATCGCGCATACGAACCACGCGCATGTCCACGCCGATGCGCGCTTCGGCGGCTACGACGTTTGTTCGTGTACCGCCGCTGATCAGACCTGGATTGACGGTCGTACCCCGTCTTAGATCCGTGAATGAAGCAATCCTTTGCACCTGTCGGGCAGCCTCGACAATCGCGCTTGCACCCGCCGCGAAATCGACGCCCGCGTGCACGGCTTTGCCGGTCACTGCGAACGCTGTACCGTCCCCACGCCTTTGCGCGAAGTCTTCAACTTGCCTGTGAGACCCGTCCCCGGTTCCAGACACCAGCACGCAGTCGCTTCGTTTGGCTTCCGCTTCGGTCAGAGCTCTCGAGGTGCGGCTGCCCACTTCTTCATCGGACACAACCAGCAGCACGATCTTCTTGCCTGCACGAACATTCAACTCGCGCAGTGCGCGCGACGGCGTAGATGAAGAATGCCAGTCCCGACTTCATATCCAGCACACCCGGGCCGGCATAGCCTGCTGCTCGCCTGCCGGAACGGCATCGTTTTCAAAGTGCCGAGCGGCCACACCGTGTCTGAGTGACCCACCCCCAGAATCTGCTGCCCTGCTCCGCCACCGAACTCCAGGCGCAGGTGCCTCCCGTAACCATTCGCCTCAAACGTTTCAGCGGATGCGATGTCTCGTGTGCGCTCAATCAGCAGCTCCACGAAACGATTTACATTGTCCGGCGAATCGCTCGGCGACTCGCACTCCACAAGTTCCTGAATGAGAGAAACAACTTCCGGCTGTTTCGCGTTCGCCCATCGCAGATACGGGTGCATCGGTGTTATTCCAGCACACCACTCGAACGTTATACTGGTCGTTCCCATGACAGTGATGGAAGTGCACGAAATCTCGCAGCTACTGCCGCATCGCTATCCGATGCTGATGGTGGACCGCATCGTCGAGATAACCGACGAATCCATTGTCGGGATGAAAAACGTCACTGTGAATGAGCCGCAATTCACGGGTCATTTCCCGGTTATCCCGGTGATGCCGGGCGTTCTCATCATCGAAGCCATGGCGCAGGTCGGCGGCATTCTCGTCGGCAAACTGGCCCCGCACACACGCGGCAAACTGATGTTTCTTGCTTCGGTGGAAGAAGCCAAGTTCCGCAAGCCCGTAGTTCCCGGCGACAGTTGCGAATCGAGATGAGCAAAGTCGGCTGAAGCACACCGTCGCCAAGATGCAGGGCATCGCGACTGTCGACGGTCAGGTGGTTGCGGAAGCGACCCTCATGTGCAAGCTGACCGACGTGGACACTGCAACCGCGGTTACCGCCCGCAGCTGAGGTTTCGGAGCACGCAATTAGCTTAGTTCGCGTACGGATGGCCATTCACCCCACCGCCATCGTCGATCCCGACGCCGAAATCTCGCGAGAAGCCGAAATCGGGCCGTACTGCATCATCGGCAGCGGAGTCACGGTCGGCGCGCGCACTCGCCTGATGGCGCATGTGTATCTCGAAGGCAAGCTCACCATCGGCAAAGACAATCTTTTCTATCCTTATGCTCCTGCGGCGTAGCTCCCCAGGACAAGAAGTATAAAGGCGAACCATCGGAGACGCGCATCGGCGACCGTAACTCGATTCGCGAGTTTGTCACCATACATCGTGGCACCGAAGGCGGCGGCATGGTCACGTCCATCGGCGACGACAATCTCCTGATGGCGTACGTCCACATCGCGCACGACGTGATCATTCACGACCACACGATCATCGCCAACGGAGTAACTTTCGCCGGCCATGTGACCGTGGAGGATTACGCCAACATCGGTGGACTCAGC
Source organism: Terriglobia bacterium (assembly GCA_963846045.1). Lineage (GTDB taxonomy): Bacteria > Acidobacteriota > Terriglobia > Bryobacterales > Bryobacteraceae > Bog-105. Next base: position 284,708 of record CAWJUL010000011.1, read on the forward strand.
GCCATCCATCAGTTCTGCCGTATCGGGCGGCACGCAATGGTCGGCAGCTATAGCGTCATCAAGCAGAACGTGCTGCCTTATTCGATCACCGCTTCGGATCATGAAGTTGAAGTTTACGGCGCGAACAGAGTCGGCATGGAACGCGGCGGTTTTGCTGCTGAAGCCATTGAGCCGCTGCAAAACGCGTTCCGCACTTTGACGCGGGCCGGCTTGAACACCTCGCAGGCGCTTGCGCGCATTGAAGAAGAGATTCCCGCAACGCCCGAAATCAGACGAGCTGCTTCGATTTCATTCGGCAGTCCCCGCGCGGCGTTCTGTAAGTAGGTCGATTCTGCCCGTGTCCCAACGTCGTTACGGCATGATCGCAGGCAACGGACGATTCCCCCTGCTTGCGCTCGAGACGGCTCACCGCGAAGGCCACGAAGTGGTCGTCGTCGCGATCGAGAACGAAGCCACACCGGAACTTGGCACGGCTCGCCTCTTCACTGCACTGGATCAATATCGGGCAACTCGCTAAGTTGATCGACATTCTGAAGCGCGAGAACGTGTCCGAAGTAATGATGACCGGGCAGGTGAAGCACGTCAGCCTGTTTTCCGTCGTGAAGCCGGATTGGCGTTTGGTGAAGCTGCTCGCTTCGCTGAAGGAGCGAGAATACGGCGGCCCTGATCGGCGGAATTCAACGGGTGCTGCACGAAGAAGGCATCGAACTGGTCGATTCCACGCGCCTTCTGAAAGTCGTTGCTTGCTCCGGAAGGAGTGCTGACCCGCCGCAAGCCGGATAAAGAAGAAGAGGCGGACATCCGTTATGGCCGGCGCCTGGCCCGCCAGCTCGCGTCCGCCGACATCGGCCAAAGCGTCGCAATAAGCGAGAAAGCCTGTGTGGCCGCGGAAGCAATGGAAGGTACCGACGGCATGCTGCGTCGGGCCGCAACGCTCGTCAACGGACGGCCTCTGCGGCTCGTTAAGGCTCGAATGGCCGGGCTCACCTGCTTTTCGATGTCCCTGTTGCTGGCATCACCACCATCGAGACCATGATCGAGACGAACACCACCGCTCTGGCCGTCGATGCCGGTCGAACGTTGCTGCTCGACAAAGACGAGATGATCCGTCTTGCGAACGAAGCAGGTATAGTCATCGTCGGCTCCCCGCAAATGGATTCGGACGAGTGAACAAGATCAAGGCGGCAGTTATCGGCGCCGGCGCTTTTGGCGGAAATCACGTTCGCGTGATCGGCCAAATACCCGATGTGGAGCTGTGCGCTGTCGTCGACACCGCGATGTCGCGCGCGCAAGCTGTCGCTGCGCAACACAGCACCACTGCGTACGCCGATCTGAACGAAGTCATAAACAACATCGACGCGGCAATCGTCGCCACTCCCACCACCACTCATGAGTATGTCGCCACGCGCCTGCTTGACGCCGGTATCGATGTTCTCATCGAAAAGCCAATCGCCGCAACCTCTGAGGCCGGCATGCGTCTCGCCCGGCTGGCCGAAGAACGCGGGCGCATACTTCAGGTCGGTCATCTCGAACGCTTCAATCCTGCCGTCACTGCTCTTCAGAAAGCCATTACCATCCCGCTCTTCTTCGAAGTTCATCGCTTAAGCGTTTTCACACCGCGTAGCCTTGACGTTGATGTTGTGCTCGATTTGATGATTCATGACCTGGACATCGTTCTCAACCTCACCCGTCGAATCGCCGCAGGAGATACGCGCCGCCGGTATTTCGGTTTTGTCCGGCAAGGTCGATATAGCGAATGTTCGTCTCTCGTTTGAGAGCGGATGCGTTGCCAACCTGACTGCCAGCCGGGTATCCACTGAGAAAGTGCGCAAGCTGCGTGTATTCCAGCCTGGAGAGTATATTTCGCTCGATTACGCTCGTCAGGATGCCGCTCGCCTGTCGGTTCGTAAGAACGAAACGGCGGCTATGCCGGACATCGCGTTCGAGCCGTTGCCGGTCCTGCATGGCGAACCATTACAGATCGAACTACAGTCGTTTTTCAATGCCGTAACGAACCGGAATACACCGGTTGTCGATGGCCATCAAGCCTCGGCGGCGCTCGCTTTGGCAGAGGCCATTCTTGTTAAAATACAAGCACACGCAGACTTGGTCGCCCGGACGCTTCGCCGTCGGCGCTGACCCTTTTCGCGCCGACGAGCAACCATTTACGTCCTAGTCACGTCCTTTCACCGACTCGTAGCATGGCCATATCTCCGCTCACGATAGCTGATCCGGCCGCAGAGCGCGTTGCCGGCACGAATCAAATCATCCTGCCGCCTTCGCCGGTTGAGTTGAATCTGCTCCTCGGAACGCCAAAGCAGCGTTCTCGTCCTCAGTGGATTCTCATTGTCGGCGGCTCGTTGCTGTTTCATTTTCTTATCTTTCTAATCGCGATACAGCTGCCAAGCTTCGTAGCCAGAGTCGAGCCGGAACAGCGAGTCGTTGTCAGACGAACCCCGCTGTATCTTCCGCCGGACATCCTCACGCAGAAAGCGCCGAATCGCAAGAAGGTTTCGGACAGCATCGATCTGGCCAGCCTGCTGTCGTCGCAGGAGGCGCAATCCCACAGAGCTTCGCCAGACGCGAGCATAAAGCGCTTCGAGTTGCCAAAGCAGCCCGTTCCTAAACCAAATTCTCGCAGCACACCGCAGATTCTCCCCGAACCCCCGAAAGTGGCTCTGAACCAGGCGCCCGGCCCGCTTCCAGTCGGTACCGTCAGCGGCGTGGGAGCACCTGCCCCGCCACCGCCTGCTCCCGCCCAGACACCGTTTCAGAACATCGGCACGGAAGCGCCCCCCAACCCGCACCCGACGCTCACACCGCCGAAACCCACCGTTCAGGAAGCCATCAAGGGATCTGCGCGGAGCGGAAACAGCAGTCGGATGGTGATCAGCGATGCGAGTATTTCTGAGCCGGCGCCCCCAACACCCGGTTCCATTGGTCGATCGGGAGCTGACCATACCGCCGTTGAGTTGCAAAGCGACCCCGAGGGCGCTGACTTCAGAGCCTATCTAACGCGAATCTTGACCATTGTGCGCTCAAACTGGAAGCGCGTGATCCCAGAGAGCGCGCGCATGGGAACACTCCGTGGCCGTACCGTCATGGAGTTCATCATCAATCGCGACGGAAGCATTCCCAAGCTCGTCACGGCACAATCCTCCGGATCGGAACCGCTTGATCGCGCCGCAGTTGCAGGATTGAGCATGTCCAACCCCCTGCCGGCCCTCCCAGCCGATTACAAGGGTTTCCAGGTTCGTCTGGCGTTCACATTCAGCTACAACCTGCCGTCCCAATGAGTCAACCGGAACGACAGAAAGGCGTCATCGGTATAGGCACCGCCATCGCGCTTTACGTCGTTTTGGCGGCTTGGTCGCTGGCGACGCTGAAGGGCATCGCTCTTGCTTTTGCTCTGATCGTAGTTGGAGCGTTGGCAATCAAGAGCTACCTGCATTTCCTGCGCAGCCGGCTGGAATAGCGCTTTAAGGGCATTGGCCGAAATGCACCATCCCGGTGCAAAGTAACCGCAATCTACTCGGCGTAACCCTTTACCACTCAATGGTTTGGATCGGATACGGGATGGCGAAACGCGTGCAGTAGACAACCCGTCGAGTATTACGAGGCATGCGAACTATGTTCAATCACCCATTACGAAGTGCGGTGTCGTATCTTTCTGTCGGCCTTTTGGCCGCATCCGGTTTCGCCTTCGGCCAGGATCCTGCGCCGGCTCAGTCGAACACAACCAATCAACAACAAGCTGCCAATCCCAACGGTGGCTGGAAGCGCGTCGGCGATTCTCAGCCGGCGGATCCGGGCAACGGTCCAGCGTACCCGGCGTACGCCCCAGATCAGGCGCCTGCTTACAACGCGGATCAGGGCGGTCAGCCGCAAAACGCGCCACCACCACCTCAGCAGCCGTACCAAGGTCAATACCCGCAGGGAGCTTATGGACAGCAACCCTATCCGCAAGCTGGCTACGGACAGCAACCGGGAGCTTACGGGCAGCAATCCTATCCGCAAGCTGGTTACGGTCAACAACCGGGAGCATACGGCCAGCAGCCTTATCCGTCACAAGGCATGAACGGTCAGTACGGATCGCAGCAACAGAATTACCAGGCGCCGCCGCCGGTTCCAGCGTCGTTGACAGTACCGCAGGGAACCTACGTGACCGCGCGCATCAATCAGCTTCTCTCGTCCGATAGGAACCAGCCAGGCGACGCCTTCTCAGCGACTCTTGTGGACCCGGTAGTCGTTAACGGAATTGTCGTTTCCGAGCCGGGTGAAACAGTCGGTGGGCGCGTGGCCATGGTTCAGAAGCATGGCATGGGCCAGCCCGCAAAGCTCGGCATTCAGCTCACGAATCTGACGCTGGTCGATGGCCAGCAGCTATCCATCCAGACCCAGTTGACAAGCCGCCGTGGCGGAACAACCCCGGGCGGAGTGGAAGCGGGTGGTGTGATTGCGACCACCGGCCTCGGAGCCGCCATCGGCGCTGCCGCAGGCTGGGGAACCGGAGCGGCAATTGGCGCGGGTGCGGGCGCACTCGTTGGTCTCATCGGCGTAGTTGTTACTCATAACCACGCGAGCGTGATCACTCCGGAACAGATCCTGACATTCCAAATTCAGGCACCCGCCACGTTCTCAACTGCCAACTCGCAAGCGGCTTTCCGGTACGTCGAACCGGGCGAATATTCGCAGCCGCAGCCGCCCTATGGAGGACAGGGAGTTGGTCCATACGTAGCTTCGGGACCCGCCCCGTATGCCGGGTACGGCTACTACGGAAGTCCGTATCCGTACTACGCTTACGGTTATCCCTACTATTGGGGACCCTCCTTTGGATTATTCTATGGACGCGGTTTCTATCGCGGCGGCTATTATGGGCGCGGCTATTACGGCGGATTCCGCGGCGGCGTTGCCATTCGCAGTGGCGGCGCAATTCGCGGCGGCGGCGGACGACGCTAACTCAATTGGCTCGACACTCAAACGGGACTCCGATCCGGAGTCCCGTTTTTTTTGTGCTACTGCATCAGCTTCCGGCTGAAGTAAGTAAACACCAGAGCTTCGGTTTGAGCGCGTTCCTTCAAATCCGCACCCGCACCGTGGCCGCCTTCGATGATTTCTTCATATAAGAACGGCTCTTTGAACTCTTCCATTTTCGCGGCAAATTTCCTCGCGTGCTGCGGACCCACTCGATCATCCTTTGTTGTCGTAAAGATCAACGGTTCGGGATAATGAGCGCCCGGTTTGAGCTGGTTATATGGCGAGATGGATGACAGGAAGGCGCGTTCTTCGGGCACCGACGTCGATCCGTATTCCGCAACCCATGAAGCACCGGCAGCGATGTGTTCGTAACCGAGCATGTCCAATAGCGGGACCATGATTGCCACTGCATTCCACATATCGGGATGCTGCGTCATCTCCACGCCCATCAGCAGTCCCCCATTCGATCCACCCTCAATTCCAAGATGCTTGGGTGATGTGATTCCCCGCCTGACAAGATCCTGCCCTACCGCCGCGAAGTCGTCGTAAATGCGCTGCCGGTGAGTTTTCAATCCCGCTTCATGCCAGGCCGGGCCGAATTCGCCGCCCCCGCGGATGTTCGCCAGGACGTACACGCCGCCCTTCTCCAGCCAAAGCTTGCCCACTTCCGGCGAGTAGCTCGGGGTCATCGGCACCTGAAAGCCCCCGTATGCCGTCAGTACTGTCGGATTCTGGCCGTCATGCTTCATGTTCTTGGGCTGCACAACGAAGTACGGCACCTTCGTTCCGTCTTTCGAAATCGCCTGTAGCTGCTCCACCGTGTCGTTCGAAGCGTCGAACTGAGTAGGCGTCGTCTTGACGGATCGCAGCTCGCCCGAAGCTGCATCGCCCAGCCACAACGACGTGGGGGTCAAGAACCCGGAGACAGAGAGAAAAAATTGGTCGTCCGCCCAATTCGTGCTGGCGATATCGACAGTTTGGTTATCGGGAACGGCAAGTTTTCGCCGGGTCCAGTTGCCGTCCGCACCGCAGCTATAGCTATAAACTCTTGCTTGAACGTTTTCGAGCGTCGTCACCATCAGGTGATTCCGTGTCACGTCCGCTTGTTGAGCGAACTCAATCGCAGTTGGCGCAAAAATAACGGTCGGTTTCAAATTCAGCGGGTCTCGCCTTAGCGCCGCCAAGTCTAAAGACACAATCGTGCCTTGGACAATCTTCTTCGCTGAGTTCGCCGGTGTCCAGTCTTCGTTGAGCGTCACGATGAGCTGACCCCTCAGCAGCCCTTGAATGTCTGCCTTAGCGGGTAAAGCGAGCCGTTTGGCGCCGTCCGGGGCCAGCAGGAACACCTCTGCGTGGAAGAAATCGGCGCGCTTCACGACCGCCGTGAATTGATGGCCATCGGCGTCGTGCAGCACCAAAGGTCCGGCGTCCATGTCCGTTTGGGACCCGCGATATACCTCCGTTGCGCTTTGAAGCGGTTCCCCGCGTTTCCAACGCTTCACGACAAACGCATATCCGGATTTCGTCATCGTTCCCGGGCCCCAATCGCGAGCCACCAGCAACGTATCTTTGTCTACCCAGGCAACCGATTGCTTCGAACGAGGCAGCACAAAACCGCCATCGACAAAACGGCCTGTCTTGAGGTTGAACTCTCGCAGGGTCGCGGCATCTTCCCCGCCCGCTGAAAGATCGATCGTGCAGAGTTCGTTGCCCGGATACAGGCACACACGCCCATGCGCGACCCACTTCTCTCGATCCTGCTTGGACAGTGCGTCGTAGTCCAGTACTGTTTGCCAATGTGGGTTCGGCTGCAGATAATCTTGCATGGACGTGCGTCGCAGCAACCCTTCGGGATTGGCTGCATCGCGCCACATGTTGTACACCTGAACTCCATTCAGATCGGGTGTCGGCAATCGTTGCGGGGATTCCAGCACTTTCAAAGCTGCCGCCTGAAACTGCGCAAACCGTGGATCGCCTTTGAGAACTTTGTCAGCACGCTCGTCGTGCGCTTTGACCCAAGCCAGCGAACGGTCGCCATTTACGTTCTCTAGCCACTGATACTTATCGGATTCGGCCGTGGCCGTCTGTGCGCCTGCGCGCATCCATAGAGCCCCCAATCCAGCAGCCATCAGGCACACTACACCCGTTGTTAAAAACGGCATTCTCATGCCGCCATTCTACTTGTTTGGTTGGTGCGGGAAAGCGCGCTCGTATTGAATCGGCGGCGCAATTCTGGTTCCGAGCGCCTGCGCCGCTTTCATTGGCCAATAAGGCTCTCTCAAAAACTCTCGGGCAAGAAAGATAAGATCCGCAGAACCATCGCGGATGATGCTGTCCGCTTGCCGCGGATCGGTAATCAGACCAACAGCGCCGGTAAGAATGCCTGTGCGCTCGCGAATTTGCTGAGAGAACGGAACCTGGTAACCAGGCCCGACAGGGATTTTTGCGTCGGGCGACGACCCGCCCGATGAGCAATCGATCAAGTCAACCCCCAACGGCTTTACGGCGCGCGCGAGTTCAACAGACTCTTCCGGCGACCAACCGCCGTCCACCCAATCGGTGGCCGAGATTCGCAGGAATAGCGGCATATCGTCCGGCATCGCTGCTCGCACAGCTTCGACAAGGTCGAGTGCGAAGCGCATGCGATTCTTCAGCGGCCCGCCATACTGGTCTGTACGCTTGTTGGAAAGCGGAGACAGGAACTCATGCATGAGATACCCGTGCGCCCCATGCAGCTCGATCACATCGAAACCGGCTGTTAGCGCGCGCTTGGTTGCTTGCACAAACGCATCGACGATGCCCTGAATGTCCGGCACGCTAAGCTGCGCCGGCAGCAAGGTTGCGCTATCGAAAGCCAGCGCACTCGGTGCTACCGGCTCCCATCCGCCATCGGATGGCGCAATAGCACGCCTTCCGTGCCAAGGGGCTTCCGTGCTCGCTTTACGTCCAGCATGCGCGAGTTGGATGCCGGCCGCCGCCCCGTGCTGCTGCAGGAAACGAGTGATTCGTGCGAGCGGTTCGATGTGCTCGTCTTTCCAAAGGCCGAGATCCCATGGAGAGATGCGGCCGCGCGCTTCAACCGCCGTTGCTTCGCAGAAAATGAGCGGCGCACCGCCGATTGCTCTGCTTCCAAGATGAACTAAATGCCAGTCGTTCGCGAATCCGTCTTGGCAGGAATACTGGCACATCGGCGAAACCACAATCCGATTGCGAAGATTCAACTTTCTAATTTCGATGGGAGAAAACAGACCCGGAGACGCGGCTTCAGCATGCACCAGTTCGGGGCGCTTGGATTCGATTGCAGTCATTTTCAGCGGATTGAGGAAACGGGAGCGGCACTGACACGGCTGGGTGGCATGCCAAGAAGCTTATAAAAGCGCTGTTTCTGATCCGGTGTCAATATGTTGAGGATGTGCTGCGTGCCCATTTGTGCGACGTCTTCCCGCTGGTCCTCAATGTTTTGGTAGTACTTGGCGTAATCGTCAAGCTCCTTGGTGACGATTTGAACCTGAACGGGCGTTAACTGAAGTTCGTCTTTGAGCTTCTGCCACCCGAGTTCGCGGGCGCGCTCTATGTTATGCAGATTGGACGCAGGTTGCATGTGGTGATGCAGGAAGGTTCGCGTCGCCGCAGCGCCACAAGCGACTCCGCACACAAAGACGATAGTAAGGATGCCGAGTACTTTCGGGTTGCGCCATCCGGCATCACTATCTCGCAGCATCGACCGGCGCCTTACCTGGAACGACGTGGCTATCGTGCCAACCCTTCATGCACGGCGAAATTTGCGAGGACTGCATCTCGCTGTTGAGACTCATCACCGACCACAGGGGCGTCGTAGTGAGAATTCTCAGCTATCACCGGACGGTTGCCCAGCAAGTGGCCATCCCGCGTTTCCTGCATGACTACATAGCTCCCAAGCATGACCGCGATCGTAAGAGATACATACATCAGGCGCTTTGAGAACGGCGAGTAAAGGAATGCACCCCACATGGAATCCTTAGCACGTTCCTCAATGCGTTGCAGCACACGAGCATAGAAGCCCGGCGCAGGCTCCGCTTCATCGGGAACCCGTAATGCCGTGAAGAGTTCGGCCTGCGATTGCATGAGCGATAGTTCGGACGAGCACCGAGCGCAGGACTCCAGATGAGCACTCACCGCCGTGTCTTTACTCGCGATTCCCCTCTTCGCGAGCAGATCCTCTAAACGATCCCTAATGGACCTGTGCATGTTTCCCTCAAAGCCCAACACGTTTGCGAATCTTACGTTCGCTTATTCACTCTACTGCTAAAACAACTACTGCTGTGTCATCGGCGGGGCAATCGGCCCACGTTCAAGCCGGTGCGCAGCTTTGACTAACTTCTGCCGAGCACGGAAGAGTTTCACCTTTATCGTGTTCTCGTTCATGCCGGTCATCGCCGACAACTCTTCCACCGAGTGCCCTTCCACTTCCTTCAGCAGAAGGAGTGACCGGTCTTCTTCCGAGATCTTGGACAACAGCTTCCATATCAGATCGTGCTGCGCGAGCCGCCGGTCAACCGGTGGCGCTTGGTCGGTAGCCGGTTCGGAATTGTCCATGCGCAGCGAATCCTCGGCCGAGAAGTCGCTCTCGTATACCAGCTTGCGAACTCTCTTCTTCCGCAGATAGTCGTAGCATTCGTTGACCGTGATCTTGTAGATCCAGGTCAGCAGCGAACTGCGGAAGTCAAAGTTCTTGATCGAGAAGTAGATCTTGGCAAAGACCTGCTGGGCGATATCTTCGGCATCGTTGCGGTTGCGCAGTATGCCGTAGATGATAGAGAAAACCTTGGCCTGGTAGCGCTCCACTATCTCGCGGAAAGCGATCTCGTCGTGAGCCTGTACCCTACGGACTAGCGCCGCCTCATCGGTGGTTTGGTGGTCCAATCTGGTTTTCGCCCGGGTCTCTTCTCCCGTGCTTGTAGCCGGGAACGGAAGGGTAGCACTGAGCCCACTCATACTTATATTGGCAGCGACGCGTGCTCCTGCATGCAGGTTACAACAACTTGGGGCGGCCCGAACCGTAATCTGCGCCAGGCGCATCAAACGATGGCGTTTAGCTATAAAATGGTGAAGGAAGGGTCCTACAGGAGATTTAGATGATTCAGCTTACCGAAACGGCCGTCAACAAGGTCAGTGAAATCTTGAAGATGCAGGAACCGAAGCCGGCTGGCTTGCGGATTGCAGTGGTTGGAGGCGGATGCTCAGGGTTCAGCTATTCGATGGCATTCGAGACACAGCCCAACATGCTGGATAAGACCTACAGCTTTGGCGACCTGACAGTGTTCATCGACCAGGCAAGCATGCTGTACCTGGACGGCGCCGAGGTCGATTATGTCGAGACGCTGGAAGGTTCAGGATTCAAGTTCAACAATCCGCAGGTCAAGTCCACTTGCGGCTGCGGCAGTTCGTTCAGCGCGTAAGAGAAGATCAAGTTCACGATTGACGGCCGAAGGAGCACGGCTCCTTCGGCCTTTTGCGTATGGAACAGCTCGTCACAGAAAGCCGCAACCCGAGATCTGCCGAGATCGATTCGCTGCCCACAACGGAGATGCTGGGCGTCATCAGCGAAGCCGACCAGCAGGTCGCCACAGCTGTGGCGAAGGAGACTCCGCAGATCGCACGGGCAGTGGACGCGATTGTCGAACGGTTGGAAGCGGGCGGGCGGCTCTTCTACCTCGGTGCCGGCACGTCGGGCCGCTTGGGGGTCTTAGATGCGTCGGAGTGTCCACCGACCTTCAATACACCGCCCGATATGGTTGTCGGGCTGATTGCCGGTGGTGATCGAGCACTGAGGACATCGATCGAGAAAGCCGAGGACGATCCACCGCAGGGTGAGCGAGATCTGCGCGATCGTCAATTCAGTTCGGCTGACGTACTCGTCGGAATTGCGGCCAGCGGACGGACACCTTACGTGCTGGGTGGCATTGCGTATGCGCGCTCGCTGGGCGCGTTGACTATTGGATTAAGCTGCACGCCGGATTCGGAATTGGCTCGCGCAGCGGAGATAGCCATCACGCCGGTGCCCGGGCCCGAGGTGATTACAGGCTCGACGCGCATGCGCGCCGGGACAGCGACGAAGCTGGTCTTGAATATGCTGACAACCGGCACGATGATCCGGCTGGGTTACGTGTACGGCAACCTGATGGTGAACGTGCAGCCGACGAACGATAAGCTGGTCGACCGCGCGCGGCGGATCATCGCGTCGATTGCCGACGTATCTTATGATGAAGCTTCCCGGCTGCTGGCGGAGGCTGGTTCGGTTCGAACAGCCATCCTGATGTCGAAGCGAAAGCTGTCGCGCACCGATGCGGAAGCGAAGCTAAGCGCAGCGAAAGGCCGGCTGCGAACGGCACTCCAACTCTAGATCGATGGACAAATTCAGGATCACCGGCGGTACGCCTCTGTCTGGGGAGATGCCCGTCAGCGGGTCAAAGAATTCCGCTCTGCCCGCCTTAGCTGCTTGTCTGCTGACTGAAGAACCGGTCACCCTACGGCGCATTCCGCAAGTGAAGGACATACATACGATGGAGCAGTTGCTCTCGTATACCGGAGCCGAGATCGCGGATGATGATGGCACGGTGAAGATCACCGCAAAATCGCTCGACAGACCCGAAGCGCCTTACGAGGTGGTCAAAACAATGCGAGCTTCGAGCCTTGTCTTGGGGCCGCTTGTCGCACGCACGGGACGCGCGCGCGTCTCGATGCCGGGCGGATGCGCGATTGGCGCGCGCCCGATCAACCTGCACGTCGCCGCGCTCGAACACCTGGGCGCGACGATTGAGCAAACGCATGGATACGTGGAGGCGCAAGCACCTGACGGATTGCGCGGCGGCATGGTACATTTCGACCGCATCACAGTGACTGGAACGGAAGACGTTCTGATGGCGGCTGTTCTGGCACGCGGAGAAACGGTCATTCGCAACGCTGCTCGCGAGCCCGAGGTAAAAGACCTGGCCGAGCTGCTGATTGCTATGGGCGCGAAGATCGAGGGCGCCGGATCATCGATCATTCGTATCCATGGCGTCGAACGATTGCATGGGGCCGAGCACACGATCATTCCGGATCGTATCGAGGCCGGAACATTTCTGATTGCGGGCGCGATCACACAAGGCGATGTACTGGTGACGAACTGCAACCCCGAGCACATCGCAGCGCTTACGGTAAAGATGCAGAAGGCCGGCGCGGAAGTGGATGAGTCCGGGGGCAACGCGCTGCGCGTTCGATTCTACGGCAGGCCGAAGGCAGTGGATGTAACGACCGAGGAGTACCCGGGGTTTGCGACCGACCTACAGGCACAATACATGGCGTGGATGACTGTCGCGCAAGGAATCAGTTTTGTGACCGAGACCATTTTCGAGAACCGGTTCATGCATACGCAAGAGCTCGCGAGAATGGGCGCGAATATTCGCATCGAAGGGCGGCAGGCGATCGTGGCCGGTGAAGAGCGGCTTACGGGAGCGCAGGTGATTGCCTCCGATCTACGGGCGAGCGCCTCGCTGGTGCTGGCGGCGATGATTGCTCAAGGCGAGACGACTATCGATCGCGTCTATCACATGGACCGAGGGTACGAGCGGATAGAAGAAAAGCTTGCAGGCGTGGGCGCCAAAATCGAACGAGTACAGTAGACATGCGATGAGCACTCCGGTTAAACATCACGATCCTGCCTTTCTCGCCATTGTTCAAGACGCGAAAACGCGCATTCGCGAGATCGATATCGACGAATACAAGCGCTTGCTGGCAGCCGGCCAGGCCGGGCAGCTAGTGGATGTCCGCGAAGACAAGGAATGGGAAGCAGCGCACGCCGCTGGGGCCGTTCACCTAAGCAAGGGCATCATTGAGCGGGATATCGAAAAGACATTCCCGGATAAACACACCAAACTGGTGCTCTACTGCGGCGGCGGATTCCGGTCTGCACTGGCCAGCGACAATTTGCAGAAGATGGGCTACACCAAAGTAATATCGCTGGACGGCGGTTGGCGAGCCATCGAAGCGTCAGGACTGCCGCTGGAACAAAAAGCCTAAGTCACGTTCAAGCGTTCCGGCGATCTGTAACAACCGAGCGTCGGTGTTCGGGGCACCGATCAGTTGCAGACCTATGGGCAGACCGAGCGAGGTCTTACCGCATGGCATGGACAGCGCGGGTTCGCCAAGATAATTCATGGCACGCACAAGGCGCGTGGATGCCATGCGTACATCTTCGTCCTTGCCGTTGATGTCGATTCTTGTTTGGTCTAACAAGGGCGCGGCTGTCGGAGTGGTGGGTACCGCAACGACATCAACGCTCTTCCAAAGCTCATCCCACTGACGCCCGAAGACGGCACGCATGCGCTGGGCATTCACATAATCGTGAGCCGGGATGAGCCGGCCTTGCTGCAGGAGATCCCAAACCGGAAGGCTGAAGAGAGACGGATCTGTGTTGTCGGCGTAGAGCGCCGCGGTCTCGCACAACTGCACGATGCGTGCAGCACCGTTCATTTCGGCAGGGTCCGGAACGGTGATCTCGACCGCGGTGGCGCCCGATCTCTGCATGAGAGATATCGCCTGATTGACCGATAACGCTACTTCGTGATCGACATTGTCGAAGTAGAAATTCTTCGGGACACCAACGCGAATACCATGCAGCCCTTTGAGAACGGGAAGATTGAATTCGCCATCCGCCATCCCGTTCATGGCGAGCGCACAATCTTCCACGCACGACGCGAGCGGACCGACGTGGTCGAGGCTAAACGAGAGGACCAAAACGCCACGGCGGCTTACGAGATCATAAGTCGGCTTCAGCCCCGTTATGCCGCAGAACGAGGCAGGAACGCGAATGGAACCTCCGGTGTCGGTACCGGTTGCAAAGGAAATAAAACCCGCGGCTACAGCGGTTGCGGACCCGCCGCTTGAGCCGCCAGCGATGCGGTTGGGATCGCGGGGGTTCAGGACGGAGCCAAAGTGTGGGTTCTTAGAGGTAATCCCGTACGCCAACTCGTGCAGGTTTGCCTTGCCAACACTGATTGCTCCGGCTTCTCTAAGCCTGACGACCACGTCGGCATCGTATTCAGGAATGAAGTTACGATAGACGAGCGATCCCCCGGTAGTGCGAATGCCTCGCGTGTAGAACAGATCCTTGTGGGCAATCGGAATGCCGTGCAAAGGACCGCGATCGAAGCCGCCGGCGAGTTCCTTGTCGCGTTGCGCAGCTTCTTCGAGCGCGAGCTCCGGTGTCTTTGTGATGAAGCTGCGGTAGATGTCGAGCGCCTCGATATCGCGCAGAGTCTGCGTGAGCAGTTCGACACAGCTTAACTCTCCGGTCCGCAACAGGCGGCCAGTATCGGCGATATTCATGGGATGCCTATTGCGGAGCAGGTCCGCGAACCACCTGAACGAAGTTTGCAGGATTGACGTATTTCGCGAAAGCGGCGCGAACCTGGTCAGCCGTCATATTGAAGTATCGGTTTGCAGCCCGAGTGGGTTCATCAAGCGGCAGGCCGATGCGCGCACGCGAAATGAATCCAGCCCCGACTGCATCTTCGCTCGATTCCGCAAGAGGGATCTGACGAAGCAGAAGCGCCTTCGCCTGCTGAAGCTCAGCGGGAGTGACGTTGGTCTTCCGCATGTCATCGAGTTCCTGCTGGACCAGCACGCGCGCCTTCGAGACATTCTTCGGATCGCAGCCGTAATCGATGCTGTACGTGGAGCGCGTTTCGCCCGCGGTAAGAGAGTCGTCAATGTTGTAGACGTAACCGGCCTTTTCGCGAAGATCACGCCACAGGCGGGTGGCGTAGAAGCCTCCGCCGAGTACGTGATTGCCGACCTGCAGTGCGTAGTAATCGGGACTAAAACGATTCATTTCGAGTTCCTGCGCCAGTTCAACGGTGTCCTGGACCTGGCTGGGATCGGGGACATTGAGCGCATTCGTTTTGTTCGCGGGGATGGGCGAGAGAACGACGTTGGGCTTGGGGCCGGATGCCTGCCAACTGCCGAAGTACTTTTCGATTACCGGGCGCGCTTCTTCGGCGGTGATATCGCCGATGACGACGATGGTGGTCAAGTCGGGGCGGAACGCGTTCGTGTAGAAGGCGTTGACATCCGGATAAGACACTGCCGCCACAGTTTTCGGCGTCGCTTCGCGAAGGAGCGGGTCGTTGGGAGGCACAAGGGCATTTACAATGGCGCGTTCCATGCGGTAGCCAGGGCTTTGCATTTCACCGGCGGTGAGTTCGCCGGTTTGCTGTTGAACAATTTTGAATGCATCTTGCGGCAGAGCCGGATGAAGCTCATTATCGGCAAGCAACTCGACACCACGGGCGAAGTCCTGCTTCAGGACACGAAGGTTGAAGCTGGGCCCAGCAGATTCGGATGCGGCGATATCGTCGAGAGCTTTTTGAAATGCGACACGATCAAGAGTCTTGGTGCCATATGAGAAGAGCCCTTCGAGAATTTCCGACACGCCCTCTTGTCCCGGAGGCGTTTCGAGTTCCGTTTGTGTTTTGACGGAACCTATCACGGTGACCGTGGGGCTGGTTTTTTCGGTCTGCACGATCAGCCGGATACCATTTGAAAGCTTTACGTCCGTGGGATGGACTGTTTCCGCCGGTATGCGCAAAGACTTCACGGCAGCTTCGGCCCACTCCGGAAGCGCGACGGGTTTGGTGGGTGTGGTGGTGGCTTTTTCGGAGCCTCCAAAACCTTTCGAAGCGGCGGCTTCGCCCGACGGCACAGGCTTCAGGATGGCCTGGATGGTGTTCTCCAGCACCAGGTATTTTTTGGCCACGCGGTTCACATCGTCGATCGTGACCTTTTTGATTGCGTCGACATCCTGCTCAGGAGATTCGTGACCTTCAGCCGCCAGCGTCTGCGACCACAAGGACGCGAGGTTCTCGATGGAGTTGCGGCCGAACTCGGCGTTGGCCACTTCGCCTTTTTTTGCGGCTTCGACAAGATCGGCAGGAACGCCGTTCGCGGCATAATCCGCGACGATCTTCTTTACTTCCGCATTGACGGATGCGGGATTGGCTTCGGCGGGCAGAGCGGCGACTGCAAACGCAACGCTTGCCTTCGGATAACTTTCCGCGCCACCAAAGCCCGCGTACAACGCTTTGCCCTGGATCACAAGATCGTACAGTTTGCCGCGCTGACTTGAAAGGACGTCCGCAAGGACACTCGCGGCGGGGTAGTCGGGATCATCCGTTCCAGGGAATCGGAAGCAGATGTAGCTAAGAAGGTAGCCGAGGTTGCTGTCGAGAGTGAACGATTCGGGTTTCACCGGCTGGAGATTGACTTCGGGGCGAGACGGCAGCGTCTTGCGCGGGATGCCGCCGTAAAGTTGCTTCACTTGTGTGAGCGTGGCGGCGGGATCGATGTCGCCCGCAATGACGAGGATGGCATCGTTCGGCGCGTACCACTTGTCGTAGAAGCTTTTCAGCGCCTGGCCAGTGGTTTTGTCAAACGACTCGGCTGTGCCCAACGGATCGTGCGAGTAGGGGGTACCGGCGAACATGGCCTGGTTGAGGCGAGTGATGAATTTGTAAGTAGGATTCGAGAGATCGCGCGAGACTTCCTGTTCAATTGCGCCGCGTTCTTCAGCCCACTGGTCCTGTGTGTCAAGCACGTTCGACATGCAAGCGGCATCGACACGGAGTGCGACGTCGAGATCCTGGGTGGGAACAGTGACGAAGTACTGCGTGATGTTCTGCTGAGTGTCGGCGTTCATGAGGCCGCCGAGCTGGGCATATATCGCAGCGATCTGATCGGCAGTGAGGCCGGAACAGCCGCGGAAGGCCATATGCTCCTGCGCATGGGCCATGCCCGGGAAACCGGCGGGAGTTTCATCTCCACCGACCAGGTAATTCGTTTCGACAGTTGCGACCGGCGCGAGCGGGTCACGAACAATGACGACGCGCATACCGTTGTCGAGGGTTGCACGGGTGACGTTTGGCGCGGTTCCCGAGGACGACTGGTTCTGCCCGGCAAAGCCAAACAGGCAAGTAGCGCCGACTAATATAAGGAGTTTCGATCTCATTCGCAGCTAGTTTCAGGGTACGGTAGGCGCTTCGTCAGACGATGGCAAAGCCGTTTGGTTTGACACAGGACGGGTGCGGCGGTTTGGAGACGTTCTGAGTTCGGCGATGTTCAGGCGGCTTTTTTCTCGTGTTGAGGCGTTTCGAACACGTTTAGCCGCTTTGCGGCGGCAGCAGTTTCGTTGAAGATGCGCATCTCACGCAGTTCGAGGGTTTTCTGCGCACCGGCGAAGGCCACTTTATGCTGTTCGATATCGCGATTTTCCTTGGCGTCGCGGCGCTTCTCCTGAGCTTCGGCGCGCTTCTGCGATTCAAAGCCAATCTCGTCTTTTCGTCTTTCATTTCTGCGCTTTATCAGTTCGGCAGAAGCGCGAGCATAGGCGCGGTCGTGATGAGCCTGATAGCGTTCATAGCGCTCAAGCTCGGGGCGAACGCGCATTTCAGCTTCGTTGTTGGCAAGTTGCTCCGGGCTTTGCGCGATGACGAGGAAACAAGCTTCGAGGAGATTGGAGGCGCGGCGAGCGCACCAGGTATGCTCGGCCATCTTGCGGACGAGCTCGATTTCGACGCTGCCGACGGGATTTTCGTCGAGCATGAACTGGTTGAAGAGTTCGTCGAAGCGTTCCTGCTTTTCGTTGGGCAGCACTTGGAAGCGGCCAGTCAGGCCATGCAGGGTGCGGTTCTGCGATACCTTTTCTTTGCCTGCGGCGCTGGTCGGGCCGGTCGATTTTTGAGCGTTCTCGCGGTTGGCCTCGAGCTGGCCGTTGGATAATTTTTTCCAAAGCATGATGGGTTCTCCTTGTGATCGGGGGCATGGCGCGATTTTGTGGTCGCGCGATTTGAGTTTGAGGAGTGCGCGCGCGCGGCGCCGGCGGGGAAGGCTCGAAGGTGTTGATTTCAAATGGAAGAAAGATGAAAAAATTTGTCACTGGATTTGGGCGGCGGCATTGAGGGGGTTGGAAGAGCGGGTAACGGGTTGGATTGGGATGCGGATGGGTAGCCGGATGGAGGGGCGCGTTTCAGTACCTATCCAGCAAAACTAGACCGAACCTCTTGCATAGTCAATGGTTCGCGCGGTTTACTGCTCTACGGCCGAGCGAATTGATGTTGCTCTACCCTTCCGGACAACTCCGGAGCTATCCACGTCGTTCAGAAGGGCGAGCCGTTCTTGATCAGAGGATAAGCATGGGCTGCATCAGGAGTTGTGAAGGTTGAAGCACCACGATGCAAGCAGCACTCGGATGCCAGCTACGTTAGACGCACGAACTGGATTCGGCTCGCACGGTTCGGTTTGCATTGGACTTTCGGGTCCGGTCAGTACCAACTTTCATGCAGATGTTGCGCTGCCAGGGGCAATGTTCAACGCGCATCCGGTGCCAGGCATGCGGTCCACACGATCAATTCAACGCAGCCGGGCGCGGGCAGGAACGACTTCTCGTTACTATCGAGCGATGGCAGCAAGAGCCAACGAGGAGCACAGAGCAGGTGATCCAGGTTCCGTCGAATCGTGGTTGATCTCGGCAGGACGCGATCGGCGCCCGGGTTCGCCGTTAAATGTGCCGCCTTGGCCGGCGTCGAATTTCGTACTGGGCGAACGTCGCGCATACTCGCGCGACGACGGCACTCCTGGGTGGGAAGCGCTAGAAGAGATCGTAGGCGGTCTAGAAGGCGGCTCTTCAGTCTCGTTTGCCTCTGGAATGGCGGGAATCGCGGCGATCTTCGACCAGCTTCCGGTAGGCTCAGGGATCGCTCTACCGAATGATTGTTATCAGGGCGTGGCCGGACTGGCGGAAGCTGGTAGGAACCGCGGCCGGTGGACCGTCCACCGCATCGCGGTGGCAGACACCGCAGGCTGGATCGAGATTTGCGGCTTGGCAGATTTGGTTTGGCTTGAGTCCCCTTCGAATCCGCTGCTGACGGTGGCTGACCTGGACATAATCTGTGCCGCGCCTCGCAAACGCGGCGCAATCTTGGGAGTCGATAACACTTTCGCTACGCCGCTCAATCAGCGCCCACTCTCCCTTGGAGCCGATGTGGTAGTGGAATCGGCAACCAAGTTTATCGGCGGACACTCGGACCTGCTTGGTGGCATAGTCACGGTGCGCGATACGAATCTGTTGGCAACGCTTCGGCACGCCCGGGAACTCGCGGGTGCAACACCTGGTGCTTTGGAAACGTTCCTGGCGGTCCGCGGTGCAAGGACCCTGGCATTAAGGCTGGAGCGGGCGCAGCAGAACGCGATGATGATCGCTGAGCGTCTCGCGGCTCATCCGCATGTCACTCAGACTCGCTATCCCGGTTTGGCGAGCCATCCGACGTACGAGGCCGCGCGACGCCAACTGAAGGGATTCGGCACGATCATTTCGTTCGATGTACGGGGCGATGCCGCCGCAGCGGACGCCGTTTGCGCCGGGCTGGAGCTGGTCCAACACGCCACTAGCCTGGGCGCAGTGGAGTCCACCATTGAACGGAGGGCCAGCATTCCTGGGCAAGAGCACCTGCCTCCAACCCTTCTGCGGTTAAGTGTGGGTATCGAGGCTGTTGAGGATCTTTGGACTGATCTGGACCGAGCGCTACGGAACGTGCTAAAAGCCTAGCGTTCAGAACAGTCCGCACTCATCCCTGTCCCAGTAGCACCGTTATGTTTAATGATTTCAAGCGCCGCGAAGGCCAGCTTGAGGGTAAGCTCGTCTGCGGGTAATGCAACTGCAAGTCGTGCGGCCTGACCTGCCCAGAGCTGCATGTAGTCCGGGGAGCCGCTCTTCTCAGAGGCGGCTCGCAAGGGAGTCACAAGCGTTGCCGCGTAGGGGAATGGCGGGGCGGCCTCGGAGAAGAATCCAGTTTCCTCAAGGTAGCGATTCACCAAGCTTCTGGCGGGGCGTCCGCTGAAAAGATTGGTGATTGCTGTCCCTGTGTCGACTGCACCTTCGAGCGCCCGACGGTAGACAGGAGAGATTGTGGCCTCCCTGCAGAACAAGTATGCAGTGCCCATTTGCACGCCAGAGGCCCCCAGAGCGAAAGCGGCAACAATGCCCCGCGCGTCCGCTATGCCTCCGGCTGCAATCACCGGCACAGATACAGCGTCAACGACCTGAGGCAACAATGCGAACAGCCCCACCTGCGCAGCCACGTTCGCCTCGAGAAACATGGCGCGGTGACCCCCCGCTTCGAAGCCTTGTGCAATGATCGCGTCACAGCCACGATTTTCAAGCCACACCGCTTCCTTTACACTTGTGGCCGACGCAAGAACTCTGATGCCGCGCTTTTTCAAGCGGTCCATTAGGCTCGGGGCGGGAAGACCGAAATGGAAGCTGACCACATCGGGGAGCACCTCCTCCACGACGTCGCAGATTTCGTCGTCGAACGGTAAGCGGAGACGAGTTTCGGACACGGCGTCGATGTCGAGCGCCAAACGGTCGTAGTGCGGTCGCAGGAAGGCCTTCCATCTGTCCCTAGATGCCGTGTCGGGCGGCGTCATCGTGTGACAGAAGAAATTGAGATTGAATGGGCGCGCCATGTCGTCCCGAATGGCCTGGGCAGCCTGTCGGATCTCATCGCCAGTCAGCAGCGCGCATGCTAATGATCCAAGTGCTCCGGTCGAGGATACTTTGCGGGTGAGTGCAACGGAGTCCGATCCCGCCATAGGTGCCTGGATGATCGGAATTTCAAGTCGCAATAAGTCCAGCAGACGGCGATTCGGCCAAGCGCTCATTGAGTCCCATTCTCGCTCGGGAACGGCTGCTGAAATAGCTGGCGCTTGCATCATATCCCGGGTTTTCACCCAGATCTGTCTTAGCTGAAGGCGAACTCACCGGCCGTAGTCGTGTGTGACGGCGTACCGTTTACAGATGACCAAGATCATTCCATCGACATCGGTGGGAGTGTAAGGCAGATACGGACCGACAAGTCCGGCAGCATGCGGATTTCCGTCTGCACAGGCTTGGTGGCTGGAAAAAGCTGGGCGTCTATCAGCAGACCCGGACGCCCCTCGAAGGGCGCTCCGAACTCGACACAGACCTTCCCCAAGGAGAATGGCCACTCAGTTAAGAGCTACGGCAGCGCCGGGAAGGCGGTAAAAGATATTGATTACGGCCCCCGGGACCGGCCCAGCATTTTTCGCCTGTCGAGGTTCATGATTGGGATTGGAGTCAAGAACCACCAAGGCAGCCCGGAGACATTCCGCCCTGTTATCCGACCACATGGCCGCCGCTTTAGGAGTAAAACTTATGCCCACGCCAACAAGAATGCCGGTTCAAGCCGGCAGACCGTTTGACTATAGGGAATTCGACACTACGGGTTATGAAGCACCAACGGACGCGGAGGTCGACGGAATAGGGGCCGTCTACCAAACCACTGGGTTTGGCGATTTCGCGGATTACGAAATACTGAAAGTGCTTCTCGATAGCTCAGGGCACGGAGGGCAGCGCGATCTAACTGTGTGGATCTTGGCTGAGAGACGGCGGCGGGTGCAAGACGATCCCAACTCGTCTTGCTGGTTTGAAGTTCAAATCACGTTCTACGAACTCCAAATCGAAGAGCTTGAGTTATGGGACTTCAACCAACAGAACGTGATCTGGTACTTCATCGTGAAGCGGCAAGACGACGGGAAACTAGCTGCATTGATTGGCAGCAAGTTCGGTTGCGGGTTCAAGCTGATATGCGAGCGAGCTAAGTTGCTGTCGATAGAGCCGACCACCTACCGAGGCGGCCCGCGAGTGGGTGCGGGCGAGGTGCTGACATGAGACTTCGATTACGGCATTGAGTCTGACTCCGGCAATCAACCGGAGGCGCATAGGCTGAGGCAAACCGCAGCGCGCCCGTGCGCACAGGTATGCTCGGCCATTTTGCGGACGAGTTCGGTTTCGACGCTGCCGGCGGGATTCTCGTCGAGCATAGTTTTTTCCAAAGCACGATGGGTTCTCCTGTGAATCCGGGGCATGGCGCGATTTCTGGATCGCGCGATTTGAGTTTGAAGAGCGCGCGCGAGGCACCGGCGGGAGGGGCTCGAAGGTGTTGATTTCAGGCGGAAGAAAGATGAGAAAAATTGTTGCCGGATT
The DNA here is from genome assembly GCA_963846045.1 of Terriglobia bacterium. Lineage (GTDB taxonomy): Bacteria > Acidobacteriota > Terriglobia > Bryobacterales > Bryobacteraceae > Bog-105. The sequence continues at coordinate 306,765 of CAWJUL010000011.1, forward strand.
TAGGCGGGGGCATCGGAAGGCGGTGGGAACGAGCGAGTGGCGGGTCGATTGGGATGGGTAGCGGGATGGGGGCGTTTGGTGAGGGTAAATCCCGGGCTGACTGCTCCGCTGCGAATAAGGAAGCATCAACGCAATGGAGCTACGATCATACACCGCAGCAGATTTTCAAGGTCCTCCACGTTGATTCGAAAATCGCGAAGAATCTTAGGTAACAGCCCCGGTCCGATCGTCTCGCCTGAGTGAACAGGCACTACGGTTTTGCGTCCGTCTTCATGGCGGACGAAACGATGGCTGCCCCTGATGCGCGTGACGACGAAGCCGCCCTTTGCGGCTAGCAGGTCGGGGCCGGTTAACCACGGCGCCTTACTCACGCTGTGATGGTGATCCGCTGGATGCCCACGAATTCCAATTTCTGTTCAGGGGTTCCGTCCACTTCGAGACACAATTCTATGGCTTCCCGAGTTCGTTCGGCTAATTCATCCAGGGATCGCGCCGATAATTTTTTCCAAAGTTCGGGGCGCGGCGCGATTTTTGGGTCGCGCGATTTGAGTTTGAGTAGCGCGAGAGAGAGACGCCGACGGGGAAGGCTCGAAGGTGTTAATTTCAGACGGAAGAAAGAGGAAAAAGTTGTCACCGGTTTTGGGCGGCGGCATTGAGGGGCAGCACCAGCACCCGCAAACCATCTTGCGGCGCTAGAGCTAGCCATTCTGAACTTGACTCGCGTAATCTCGCCGGCGTAAGCTAAGAATTCTTGGTATGGGCCGCAAGGCGCAAAAGAACGATTCGTTGCCTGGTTCACTGGACATGTTGATTCTGCGGACGCTGTCGCTGCGCGACCTTCATGGATACGGCATAGTCCAGTCGATTCAACAATCGTCCGACAATGAGCTCCTCGTCGAGGAGGGCTCGCTTTACCCCGCGCTCCAGCGGCTGGAGCTAAACAACTGGATCAACGGTGTCTGGGGCGTGACGTCGAATAATCGGCGCGCGAGGATCTACAAGATCACGGCTGCCGGCCGCAAACAGTTGGTCGTTGAAACCCGGCAGTACGCCAAACTCACGCTGGCGATCGCGCGCGTAATGGGAGCGGAGTAACGGACGTGTTCCGACGGCTGAGGTATTGGATAGAAAGCGCCCGGCGCAGCGAGGCGCTGCGTGAGGAAATGGAACTCCACCTTGCGGAAAAGAGCGCGGAACTGCAAGTAGAGGGTATGACGGCGGAGCGCGCCCGGGCTGAAGCGCGGCGGCGATTCGGCAACGTCGGATTGAAGCACGAAGAATCAAGGGAGATTTGGATGACACGGTTTTGGTCGGAACTTGGCCAGGATGTCCGCTATGGCTGTCGCACGATGATCGCCAACAAGGCGTTCAGCGCCCTGGCGGTCTTGTCGCTGGCCCTCGGCATCGGGGCCAATACCGCAATCTACAGCTTCATGGAGTCGATCCTGTTGCGCTCGCTGCCGGTGGCCGATCCCGAGTCGTTGGTAGTCTTGAATTGGCAAAGCCAGCCTCCCCAGAACGCCAACAAGCAATGGGTCCACGTCGTTCATGGGGTACAAGGCCTTTTCTGGCCGGGCGACAAAGGTACGCTGGTCAGCGGAATATTCCCGTACAGGGCCTTCGAGACGCTTCGCGAGGACAATCCTGTCTTTTCTACGCTCTTCGGATACTTCAACGGACGAAACAAAGCCCTGGCCATCCATGGGCAGGCCACGAGCGTCGGCGCGGAATATGTCACCGGCGACTATTTTCGCGCCCTGGCGGTGTCGCCGGCCGCGGGACGTCTGATCGACTCCGAAGACGATCGTCCAGGCGCAGCGCCGGTCGCCGTGATCAGTTTTGCGACAAGCCAGAACCGCTTTGGAGGGCCGCCGAATGCGATTGGACACTCGATTCTCGTCGATAACATTCCCTTCACGGTGATCGGCGTTGCGCCGCCGGAATTCTTCGGAGTAGACCCTGCGGCGGCGCCGGACCTCTACCTTCCGTTGCACACGAATGTGCTTACGGACCGCGCCAGAGCGGCTCGCATGTATAGCAACGAAAACTTCTACTGGATCGAAATGATGGGCCGTCTGAAGCCCGGTGTAAGCATCGCGCAGGCGCAGGCAGCGCTGGCTCCTCGTTTCCATCAATGGGTTGCCACTACGGCGAGCACCGACGGTGAACGCGCCAAACTGCCCGCACTGATTCTGAATCCCGGCGCCGAAGGTCTGGGCAGCCTGCGCCGCCAGTATTCCAAGCCTTTGTACGTACTCCTGGCGATGGTGGGACTGATCCTGGCGGTCGCGTGCGCGAATATCGCCAATCTGCTGCTGGCAAGGGCTGCCGCCAGACGCCGCGAAATGGCTGTCCGGCTCAGCCTGGGAGCGGGACGCTTCCGCGTCGTGCGGCAGTTGCTGACGGAGAGTGTGATGCTGGCGTCGCTCGGCGGAGCAGTAGGAATCTTGTTTGCGATCTGGGGCGTGCGATCGCTGACGTTTCTGCTCTCCAAAGGGCAGGAGAATTTTACGCTGCACGCGGAATTGAACTGGAAGGTGCTAGCCGTGACGGCGGCGCTCTCAGTGGTTTGCGGCCTGTTATTTGGCCTGGTTCCGGCGATTCAGTCGACACGTCCAGACGTCATGCCCGAGCTGAAGAATGGCCGCCGGGGCGGACCGCGCCGCCGCGCCCAGCACGTTCTTGTGGTCGGCCAGATTGCGATCTCTTTTCTCATCCTGGTCGCTGCGGGTCTGTTTGTCCGGACACTGGACAAGCTGCATTCCGTCCAGCTGGGATACGCCCGCGAGAACATCCTGCTGTTCTCGTTGAATGCGCGCCAGGCCGGACATCGCGACCCGGAGATGACCACTTTTTACGCGGACCTGCGCAAGCGCCTCGAATCGATCCCCGGAGTGAGCAGCGCAACGCTTTCGCAATCCTCGATCATCAGCGCAGGCCATGCCGGGAAGGCATACAGGGGGACAATGAAGATCGGCGCCTTTACCATCGAGGGCGCAAGCGTCATGGTCGCCGGATCGCGTTTCCTCACGACGATGCAGATACCGATCCTGACCGGGCGTGAGATTGACGACGGCGACCAGCCGGGCTCCATGCCGGTTGCAGTGATCAGCGAACGACTGGCGCGGACTTACTTCGGGAACGAAAATCCGGTGGGCCGGCGCATCACGCTCGTGGACGAGAAACGCGATCTAGAAATCGTCGGCGTGTCGACTAACCTGCAGTACGGCCTTCTGAAAGAGGGGGGAGTTCAATGACCGTGTTCACCGCGGCCAGCCAGTTCTCTCTGGATCTAGCGACCTACGCGTTGCGCACTGCGGGAGATCCGCTTAGCTATGTCAGGAGTGTGCGTGAGATTGTCCGGAAGGCAGATTCACGGATACCTGTCACAAACGTGGTCACACAGGCTGCCGAAATCGATCGGACGATCAGCCAGGAAATCACGTTCGCGAAACTATGCACGGGTTTTGCGGTTCTCGCTCTCCTGATCGCGTGCGTGGGACTCTACGCGACGATGTCCTACAACGTCGAGCGGCGGGCCGGTGAGATTGGAACGCGTATGGCGCTGGGCGCTCAACGGGGCGCCGTGATTTGGATGGTTCTGCGCCACGTGCTGCTATTAGCGGGGGTGGGACTCGCGATCAGTGTGCCTGCCGCGTTGCTTGTGTCCCGGCTTGTCAAATCGTTTCTATTCCGGACCCAACCCAATGATCCGAGAACCCTCGCGCTGGCCGGTGTCGTCCTCCTGAGCGCAGCGCTTCTCGCCGGCTATGCGCCGGCAAGGCGAGCATCCCGAATTGATCCGGTGGCGGCTCTGCGGCAGGAGTAAGACATGGTCCCTAGTGCCGCAACGTAGGATGAAAATGTTCCGGGCCCAAAGATTGGCTAACAGGTGAATCCGTTCACAGCTTCGGGACCGTTCGGATCATCTCAATGGTGAATGCTGCCCCAAGTAACCTCCGGATACACTGGGCGGCATGACGACGAAGGAGTGGCTGCTGGATTCAGACCCTGCGATTCCGTGGCAAGTACTTCGCGATCTGGTCCGGGCACCTGTTGACCTCGTCGCAGAGGAGCGCGCACGCGTAGCCGTTGAGGGCTGGGGCGCGAGGCTGCTGCAAGGTTTCGGGACGGCCCATCGTGGGCGGTACCCGCATCATGCCTGACGGGATTGTGAACAGCCACGACACGGGCGAGAGCATCGAGGATATTCATGAGGATTGGCCTTCGCTTTCCATCGCCCAGATCAAACGCCTGATTGAGTTCGCCCACGCCCATGGTGAGCAGCCCAATCCGTGAAGGTCTTGCTTGATGAAAATCCGGCGCATCGGTTGCGGAAAAACCTCGGCACATGAAGTTTTGACCGTCAGTTATAAAGGCTGGGCCGGACTTAAGAACGGCTAGCTTTTGCGCGCCGCCGAAAACGAGGGCGTCGAAGTCTTTTTGACCGGCGACGACCAGGCGCTTTCCTGCGAGCAGAACCTTACCCGGCGCAGCATTGCAATCGCGCCATTGTCCTCTGTTGAATGGGACATTCTCAAGCACCACTGCCGTTTGATCGTCGCCGCGATTGACAACGCCATACCCGGCACTTTTCAGGCGGTCGATTGCGGTACGTTTACCCGCGTGATCTATTTCCGTTGCCGTCGATCCAGGATCCAACAGTTAAGGCGCGATTCCGGCAGTGCGGACGGCGGCGCTCATTACCTCACGCCAGTTCCTTTCGCCCAATGCCCGCCGCAGGCCTGTTTGCGCCGAGCGCCAATATGGAAGCACACGAAGGTATTCCCGGTGCCCGGCCGTTGTTAGATAGAGCCGAAGCTCGCGCCGGTCGTCCCCTCGCTCAGAGCGAAGCCATTGGCTCCGGCGTATGAGACTTAGCGTCCTCGTAAGGGTTGTGCTGTCAATCCCTAACAGTTCGGCGAGTTCCTTTTGGGAGATTCCTGGCGCAGTGTTCAGAGCTTGCAGCAGCGTAAATTGAGTAGGCCGCATGCCACTCGGACGAAGCATACAGTCGTAAAACTGGGTGACCACGCGGGCTGCCTTCCGAAGGCTCGCGCATGCACACGGCAGAGGAAAGCCTTTTAGCCCAAGGTTCTTGGCGTTGTGTGGCTGAGAATTCATCGATATCTGTATATACATGTTTATCAGATCAGTGCATGCCGCCCCAAATAGTTGTTGAGAAATCCGGATCTGACATAGATGTACCTACATCTAGTTTCATAGACTGTTAGAAAGACAAGGAGTCAAGACAATGAACTATCTGGTACCCGATTACTTGTTCCCGTACGTGCTGACCGGAACCCTCGCAACCTTAGCCGCAGTGACGTTTGGCGTACACAAAGCGCTCAAGCTCGCCGATTGGCCAGTCGGAGATCGCCAGCTGGCGGTTTGGGAAGTTGCGGTGCTGCTCGGCGGGTGGTTCGTCGCCGCACTGTTCACATCCTGGTTCGGGCTCTACGGGACAGCCCTCCACGGAACGCCGACGATTCAGTATGGCTTGCTGATCCCGATCGTCGCCGGCGTGGTGTTATTCCGGAGATCGGTGACGCTGAGACGGGTCATTGAAGCCATCCCTCAACGGTGGCTTGTTAGCGTGGAGGTTTATCGAGTGGAGGGGTTGATCTTCCTCGTACTCTATGCGGCTGGCCATCTCCCCGGCGTCTTTGCATGGCCTGCCGGCGTGGGCGACGTTCTTGTCGGGCTGCTGGCCCCGGTTGTGGCCGCCTATGCGCAAGGATCGCGTCATGCAGCCGGATGGCTGCGCGCCTGGAATCTGTTGGGTATCGCCGATTTGATTGTGGCGGTGACCACCGGTTTCCTCAGTTCGCCTTCGCGATTACAGATGTTCGCGTTAGGCGCTCCGAATCAGCTAATCAGCGCATTCCCATTGGCTATGATTCCGGTGTTCCTCGTGCCGCTTTCAATCCTGTTGCACCTGGCGTCGCTCCACAAATTGCGACAGACAAAGCAAACTGGATGGCAGATTCTCGACCCCCTGCTCGCCGGCCAGCGGAGTTAATCGCGGAATCAAATCGAGGGAGACCAAGCATCCAGAAATCTCCACATGTTGTTGGGCCCAAGTGCTGGGCGTCTAGAAGACGCCCAGAACTTGAGAGTCTCAGTGTCGCTGCGTTGGGCTTTCCGCGTCCCGTATGTCAAAGCGCTTGACCAAACCGTTTTCGATTCGAAACACATGATCAACCTGTTTGTCTGCAACGAGGTTGCCATTGAGATCGCGCACGATTTGATGGACTTGGACAACGACCTCACCGTCGGGGCCAGCGGAGAACCCGACGGGCTCGACATGCGGATCGACCATGGCCCACTGGCGCGTCCAGTAACTGCGTACCCCGGCGCGGGTGTGGACGTAACCACCTTCCATGCCATTTGCCCAAATTACGTCCTCGGCCAGAGCGGCAAGCACATTCTCCATATCGCGAGCGTTGAACCGGTTGTAGAGGTGTTTAAGAAGTGTCACCGTCTCTGACATTCACGTCTCCGTTCGTATCCATTTTGGCCGATAGCGATTCGCGCGATCTCCGTGCTTAGCGATTCAGCATCACTTTCCGTCGTTAACGGCGCTGCGCTTAGGATTTGAAATGGTAAGCCAAACTTCGCGCTTAACGGTGATTGAGCCGGTCTTTCAGGAACCGGCCGGTGTGCGACTTTCGCGACGCCGCAATACTCTCAGGTGTCCCCGCGGCGACGACTTCGCCGCCGGCATGACCACCTTCAGGCCCCAAATCGATGACGTAATCGGCGGCCTTGATCACGTCGAGATGGTGCTCGATGACGAGAACTGTATGACCTACATCCACCAGTCGATTTAGACACTCCAGCAGGTGCTCTACATCGGCCAAGTGAAGTCCAGTCGTCGGTTCGTCGAGGATGTAGAGCGTGTGCTTCGAGCGCTGCAATTTCGACAGTTCGGCGGCGATCTTGACGCGCTGTGCTTCGCCTCCTGAGAGGGTCGTGGCCGACTGACCTAGCGTAAGGTATCCAAGACCGAGATCGGCAAGAATTTGTATCTTACGGCCGACGGCCGGCTCGCCCGTAAAGAACTTCACGCCTTCCTCAATGGACATGTTGAGGACATCCGTTATGGTCTTGCCACGCAGAGTAACCTCGAGGGTCTCGGGGCCGAAGCGTGCTCCTTTGCAGGCACCGCACGTAACTTCAACGTCCGGCATGAAATAGAGCTGCGTCGTGATCACGCCTTCGCCCTGACACTCCTCGCAACGCCCTCCCTTCACGTTGAAACTGAATCGCCCCGATTTGTATTCGCGTTCGACAGCTAGGGGCGTCTGCGCGAACAATTCGCGTATCGCATCATAGAAACCGATGTAGGTTGCAGGATTGGAGCGGCTGTTTCGGCCAATCGGTGACTGATCGATGTTGACGACCTTCTGAATGTGCTCAAGACCGTTAATGCCGTCGTGTGCTCCAGGAAGCGTTCGCGTGTCTTCCAGGCGTTTCCAAAGAGCTTTGTAGAGAATCTCGTTTACCAGGGTGCTCTTGCCGGAACCGGAAGCTCCGGTGATAGCGACCAGCACGCCGAGGGGAATGGTAACGTTTATGGCCTTGAGGTTGTTTTCGCGCGCCCCTAGGATTAACAGTTTCTTCGCTTGAATCTTACGGCGCCGCGCTGGAATCGCGATTGACCGTGTTCCGGAAAAGAATAATCCCGTGGGGGACGCCTTACAAGCGAGGATGTCTTTCAGGCTACCCCGCGCGACAATGGCGCCACCGTGGATGCCGGCTCCGGGACCCATGTCGACGATGTAATCGGCAGCCCGAATGGTGTCTTCGTCATGCTCGACCACAATGACGGTGTTGCCGATATCGCGAAGGTTCTCTAGTGTCGCGATCATTTTCGCGTTGTCTTTCGGATGCAGGCCGATGCTCGGCTCGTCGAGGACGTAGAGCATTCCCATGAGACCGGAACCGATCTGGCTCGAGAGGCGAATCCGTTGTGATTCGCCTCCTGAGAGCGTGCCGGAGCGGCGGTTGAGATTCAGATAATCCAGGCCGATGCCGAGGAGAAGATCGAGACGTCGTCGAATCTCGCTGATGATTTGGCGGCCGGCATCGCTGCCCCTCCCAGTGGGTTTCAAGCTGCCTAGAAAACTATGGAGCTCATCGAAATGCAGATTGCCGACATCGTGGATTGTTCTGCCAGCGACGGTGAAGAGCAGACGTGTGACCCGCAGGCGCGCGCCCTCGCAATCGGGACAAGTTCGTTCCACCATGACTCGATCGAGCCACGCTTCCATACCTGAACTGGCCTCTCCGCGCTGGCGATAGCGCCGATAATGCCGCTCGATGCGACGGGCAATCCCATGGAAGCCGACCTCGTTGCCCTGGAACTTGTCTCGTTTATCTTTCGCATCCGGAGGAAGCTCCGTCATAATTTTTCGCCCCTCCAGGCCAAAAAGAATGGCGTGGCGAACAGACTCCGGCAGGTCGTGCCAAGGCGTGTCGAGGGAGAAATTCAGAACCTTCGAGAGGCTGTAAAGTATGCGGCCGTCCCAGGTATCCGGATTGTATTTGTAAGCTTCCTTGACGAAACAGCCGCCGCGGATGCTACGCTGTGGGTCCGGGACTAGCAGTTCGGGATGCGTGATCTTGTGAATCCCCAGGCCACCGCAGGTCCGGCAAGCACTCTCGGGGTTGTTGAACATGAAGTACTCAGGCTCGATGCCGCCGTAGACGAGATGGTGAGTAACGCTGCAGAGCGCTTTTTGGAAGCGTTCCATCTCCTGCTTCGATGCGCCTCCGAGAACTTCCACCCGCATAAGCCCATCCCCCGTCAGCAGGGTTGCGGCTATGCCGGCTTTGATCGCTTTCTCGTGCTTCCGCGAAACAATGAAGCGGTCGACGATGGCATCCATGTCTCGCACGTCGTCCTCATCAAGCGAAATCTCGTTTGAAATGTCGACCTGCTTGCCATCGATGACCATCAGGCGGCAGCCCTTCCTGCGTACTTCGGTCAAAACAAAATTGAGGTCCTCGCCGTAAACCTTAAAAACAGGCGCGCGCATTTCGATTTCCGCGCCTTCGGGGAGGGAGAGGATGATTTCTAGAATACGGCTTGCGCTCAGATTGGGCACACGCTCGCCCGTCCGCGGGCAGTGTGCTTCAGCCATCGTTGCAAAGAGCAGGTTAAGATAGCCGGCGATGTCGGTCATGGTGCCGACTGTCGATCTGGGATTGCTACCGATCGTCTTCTGTTCGATCGAGATGACGGGCGAGAGGCCGAAGACGAAGTCCACATCAGGTTTTGCGACCTGCGCGACAAAGCGTTTGGCGTAGCTCGACAGCGATTCGAGATAGCGGCGCTGGCCTTCCGCATAGATCGTGTCGAATGCCAAGCTCGATTTCCCGGAACCGGAGAGGCCCGTTACAACGATCAGCCGGTTTCGTGGGAGTTCAACCGAGACGTTCTTCAGATTGTGAACGCGTGCGCCCTGTACCGCGATCGTGTCTCGTGGCGCTGGCCTCGATTTTGCGATCGGCACTTTACCATTCACTGGCCGCCTCCTCATCCGTTATGGGTGTACCACGATGGAAAAAAGCGAGTTCATCCACAGTCACGTTGCTCTTCCTGGTAAGCCGTACCGGGAGTGGGGCCTTCCCGATCAGACCCCGATCAGAAAGATACTCGCAAACGCCGGTTACACCGGCAACGCCGAAATTACGGCGGAAGTGATCATCGATCTCGGTCGCGGAGCGAGCCTCACCGATCTGCTGAAGGTAATCGAGTACGAGTCCGAAGAGTTCCGAAGTGCGATCGGCAAGATAGGTGTCGATCGCTGTCAGCGCTTGTTGTACAGTCTCGGCCGTCTTTTTGTTATTCAGCAGATCTGTGTAGACAAGTTTGAAGAAAGCTGGATTCAGTTTGGCGGCTTGCGGGAGCACCTCACGATCTGCCAGTTCGCGTGCGCTGAGCACCTCAATTCGGGCAAGTCCGTTTGCGGCGTGCAGAATCCATAGGGCTGCGTAATCCAAGTCGCCGCGCGTGCGAAACCATTTATGAGCTTTGTAGACGGCGGACAACGTACTGCCTGCGGCGTTCAGGAGCTGGATTCGGGTATCGCGGTCGCCAAGCGCGCGCAGACGCTCGCAAAGCGTGGCAATGCCGGGTTCGTGCGCGTAGAGGAGCCGTCCCTTCGTAAGGAACGAGTGAAAAAAGCTGCTGCGAAGGGAACCCTCGGCCAGCTTGCGAAAATCGGTTCGGGACATCAGCAACGCATGCACGTTGATCCCGTCCGCATATAGCGCAAGCCCCTGCTCCGACAGTTTCTTATCATCAGTCGTCACAAGAACAAGGTCGATATCGGACTTGTGCCAAACGGTATCGTGCGAAAGACTGCCGCAGAGCACCGCGGCAAGGATCGAGCGGTCGTCTTTGATTCTGGCGACCAAGGCGTCTAAAGCCCGCGAGAACCGGTCATGAGTGGAAGTCGACACTCAAATCAGTATTCCAAAATAACGGCAATTCACGCTGTTGAGGCCTGCGTTGCTTCTTGTCGTCCCGGCAGCTTCTCGGCCAAGCACGTCAGCTATGTTTCGGAGCGACATTATCTTCATACGCAGGAGCTACCTCCGCATTGTCAGGACACCGAACGCCGTCATTGCCAAGACGGTGGTGATGATGACCGCTCGTATAGAGAGATGCACCTTCCGAGACTCGATTGGCTCCGGCAGTTGTGTGCTCCAGGTGGCCTGAATGAGGTTCTGAGAGTCGCGCCAAAGAAGCAGCACTAACGAAAGGAAAATGATCGAGGCCGGAACAGCCGGCCCATAATCCGGTGGCAAGATGAAGATGTCGATCAGCAGGATGTTCACCATGACGGGCAACATGGTGAGGGCGCCGATAAGAGCGGTCTTTCGGAAGAGCAGCAGAGTTGCGCCGATCACCTGCGTTAGACCGAGAATGCAGGCGTACGCGCGCGAATAGCCGTAGTAGTACCAAGTGAGTTCATAGCCCGTCAGAGATGTGATCGGCCGTTGGGCGAGTGACTCGTTCAAATGAAATTGCAAGTGAGCAAGCTTGCTCAATCCGTACCCAAAGAGAAGAAACGCGCTGATGTAACGCAGCCAATAGAGATACCGCGGATAAGGTTTCATACAGTCGATGTGGTATACGGAATGCACGTGAATCCGTTCACTCGTCCGGATATACTGGGCGGCATGACGGCGATGGAGTGGCTGCTGGATTCAGATCCTGCGATTCGGTGGCAAGTACTTCGCGATCTGGTCCAGGCACCTCTCGATGTCGTCGCAAAGGAGCGCGCACGCGTAGCCGTTGAGGGCTGGGGCGCGAGGCTGCTGGCTTTACAGGGTGAAGACGGCCAGTGGGCGGAGGGCGCCTGTTTTCCGGCGCGACACCTAAATGAGTCTGCCGGCGACCCCGGACAGCCTTGGATCTCTACCCTCCCCACGCTGCAACTGCTGCATGATTTCGGAATTGACCCCCACTGTGAACGCGTGCGCCGGGCCGTCGATCTAGTCAGGGAGGGGTGCAGTTGGGAGCACGCCGGACAACCGTTCTTCAGTGGCGAGGTGGAACCCTGCATCAACGGGAGAACTGTGACGCTGGGCATTTACTTCCGTCAGGATGTAAACGGGATCGTCGCTCGCCTTCTTACCGAGCAACTCGAGGATGGCGGTTGGAACTGTGAAGCAGAACGGGGGTCTGTCCGTTCCTCTTTCAACACGACGATCAACGTGCTGGAAGGACTTTGGGCACACGAGCAAGTAACCGGTGGGTCTGCGGAATCCATCGCATCTCGGCGGCGCGGTGAGGAGTACCTCCTCGAACGCAAGCTGTTCCGACGGAAGACCACGGGCGAAGTTGTCAACCCGAAATGGTTGCAGTTCTCGTTTCCCACTCAGTGGCACTACGACGTGTTGCGCGCACTCGATTACTTCCGCTCAGTTGGAGGCAAGCCGGATGCCCGTATCGATGAAACGATCACTTTACTCCGCTCGAAACGGCAGCCGGATGGAACCTGGCTACTGGAGAACACGCATCCCGGGAAGGTCCATTTTGCGCTCGAGGATGGTGACGGGCGACCGAGCCGCTGGAACACATTGAGGGCGCTGCGTGTCCTCGAGTGGTATGACAGGTGCGCTACCTGAACCGCGGTTCCAACTCCGACTGAAATTGCACGGGTTCGCTGGGAACTGGACGTGTCGTCCGGAAAGCATGGATGACAGAAGCCGAGCGCGTTTGCCGGGGCTAACACGCTAGATGTCGCGCTTTCGATCTAACTTCAGTCGGTACAATTGCCACTTACCGATTTACCGGCTATGAGCGAAGAACTAATCATCACTTGGTGCAAAGATCCCGCCGATGCAGATTCCGCAGCCGCCTTCTTTGTCCGGCAGGTTAGCCCCGCTTACATCTCACACGCCGAGCTTCAGTTGGGGCGCGCGATTGATTCTGAACATTGGAGTCCAAATCTGGCTCAGTTAGTTGCCGACGAGATTCGGGCGGCCGCAGCAAATGGTACACGCTCCGGACTGCGTGTTGCTATGGCGACCAAAGGTTCACAATTGAGGGCGATGGCACTGGTCAGCTTCCACTGTGATCTTGATTCCTCGTACGCTGTAATCGAAGATCTGGTGGTGGACAAAGCTCTTCGGCGCCACGGAATCGGCAACGCGCTTCTGATATGGATCGAGCAGGAAGTCCGAACCGCTGGATGCCAACAGATCTTTCTAGAAAGCGGCATCAGCAATCGCGAGGCGCACCATTTCTTTGAACAGCACGGCTTTCGCCCGTGTTCCGTGGTGATGAGAAAGTCAGTGGACGCCTGATGTTTCCGACAGGCGAATCTTAGCAGCCTCAATTGAACGCAGGAAATCCGCGCGCTTCATCCGATACCAATTGGGGCAGTTTTCAAACAGGCGCGAGACTCCGTCCGTCCATAGCGGCTGGTAGTCGTCTCCGCGTTCATCGAGCTGCCGGAAAAGGCGATATATATGCTCCAGCACCCAACAATCCTCGTCCTTCAGCCACGCCTTGATCTCCGCCGCAAAATTGGCGCACCACCGTCCGCGTTCTTCGGACTCGCAGGCGAGGATCTGTGCGGTCAAGTTTTCCACGCACAGCGCCCGTACGCGGCAATTGGGATGGTCATAGCAACTACGCACCGCCTTCGTAAAAAGCACATAATCATCCACATAACGAATACCGAAAGCCGCTTCGATAGCGCCATAGCGCAATCTCCAGCATTTATCCTCGAGGAGTTCCTCGATCACAGGAGTAGCGATTTCGGGCGACATGTCTGACAGCACAGAGGCAGCGTCTTCGGCCACATCCCACAGTGGATGCGCGAACAACAGACGTATGATCTTGGGGAGGGCCGGCGAGTTCTCCAATTCCTGCTGCACACCGCGGATGGCATACGTCTGAAGGCTCAACGAGCGATACTGCGGCTTCTGAATCAGATTGCGGATCCCATCTGTCAAGCTACTGTCCTCCAATAACTTCTGCCGAAGCGACTCGGCATCGAGCAGCACCTGATACGAGTCGCGCTCGCTAATTGCTTCGCCAGGCGGCAACAACGGATCACGGCAAAACCTGCCTATCGCCCTCAAATCCCAGACATCTAGCTTGTTAAAGTCCCAGACGGCGTTCCAAAAGCGGTCTTCAGTTACGAGCTCGCTGCGGTCCCTGCCTGTAAAGGCGAGGTGCAGAAGCAAGTCGCCTAAAACTGATCGGCTTGAATAGATTTCGCTCGCGGCAAGAGTGTTGAGCGCCGCCCCGTTTATGGTATTTGGCAGCTTTGCGTAAACTAACTTGAGAGCATATGCGCCGAGCTCGCTGCGATCAACATCGCTCTCGCGCGATAGCTGCACAATGTAATCGAGCTTAGACGAGCGGTTGTTCTTGCCCAAATCGGCGATAGCCCGATCGGCGAGAGCCCGCGCAATGGTGAATCGAATCACAAAGTCATCATCCGAAAGGAGATCATCCAGGATCTCTTCCCATTTATCGGCGTGGTAATTCATGAGCACTCGAATGCCGTTGTATTGCGGCTCGATCTCGTAAAACCTGCGCAGGATTGAGGCTAGCTTCAATGCATCAATAGATTTTGCGACATCCGGATCGCAAGACGCCAACTTCAGAGAGACTTCTTTCGCGTCCCTGCCCAGAGATAAACGCAGGCTTTCATCCAGTTGGCTCGCATGATTGAACAAAACGGCCAATAGATCGACGGCTTTCGCGTAGTCGCCTACATCTAGTAAGTGCCGGACGCCGTGACGCAAAACATATTGCCGAACTCCGCTGTTATCACCGCTAGGAATAGGTAGTTCAAGAAGAGCATCCTTGAACTTCTCGTATTCCTGCCGGCACAGTTCTGCAAGACACTGGCGGCCAGCCTCCATGTCGGCACCACACTCATTTGAGTCTTTTGCGAGCCATTCAGAGAAACTCTTGTGAAACGCCCTAATTCCTCGATCGTTCTCCGGCAAATAGGCAGACAGATTTCGCAATAACTCCGGCAGTAATTCGCAACCGTTCGCGCCCGACGCCCTCGCAACCTGTTGTCTGGTGAGGGACTCGGCTGCCGCGTTGATGATGCCGAGCAGCCGCCGAATTTGCCGCTGTTCCTCGCGCTCGAACTGCTGGAAAAAACGTTCTAGCCAAGATTCGTAAAGCCCGTCGAGTTCTCGCGGCAACGCTTGCTCGCTCAACTGGTCCTTCGGCCGGGCCTCAATCTCGTTCAGAAGCACTTTGACGAACAGCATGTTGGAGTCGTCATTGCCCGCGTCTAGTCTTCGCACCCAATTCGCGACCTCTTCGGGCTTCTTGCCAGCCTCCACGAGCTTGGCGCTAAGCTCGGGAGCTTTAAGCCGGGAATTGACGTACGCTTCGACGTCGTCACGGTTCTTGCCGCCCTGAATCACAATCTTTCTCGGCAACAACTGGTCCATAAGTCTCTCTGCCTCGCCCTGGCAAGTAACGACTATTCGCAGCCAGCTCGGAAAGAAATTGATGGAAGACTTCAGCAATTGCAGGATATTGTTTTTTTTGTCGTAAGCTAGCGCTTCATCCAGTCCGTCAACCAGGATGTAGCAAGTTGGCATCTGGCCGCCGTCCTTGAGAAGCGGCTTTAGGACGGCAGACTGAAATGCCGTTGCGGGATCCTCGTTGGCCTGCTGCAGTCGGTCTTGCAGCGCCGGATCGTTCACTTCAGTCCGGTACTCGTCAATCCGAGTCGCGACGATATCCGAGATGCTGCGGACGAACGTCGCCGGATCCACGGTTGCGGGGCGATCTGCTATGCAAACGTGATAAGCGAGCACCTGGTTGTCGCGGTTTTGGAAAACCAGTTCGGCGGCAACTGCGGATTTGCCAGATCCCGGGGGTCCAGCAACGACGAGAACCTTCTCGCTCTCATTCGTCAGCCACGCGTTAATCTCATCGAAGATCCATTGCCGCCCGTAGAAACCTTTTCGAAGCTCGCCAAGAAAGCGTTCGAAGATGTCGTCGAGGGAGTTCAGCACGTCCGGCCGCGTTCGAGTGGGCACTGGCTTGCCTGCTAATACCAACTCGATCGCCTCGACAATCTGTTTGATGCCATTGGTCCAGGCGTTCCCATCTTCCGGAAAACGAGTTATGTCGACGTAATCCAACGTATCGATCGCAAACGGTAGAACACATTTGCGAACCATCACCGGAATGATCGGTTTCTTGGCCTGGAAGCGAGCTTCTTGAATCTCGTTCAAGCAAACACTATCCGTTCCCGTCAGATTGGAGGCATCGTTTGCGCGTCGCACCGAACTGGGCGTGAGGATCGCAAGCACGAGCTTGCTGTCGCGGATAGCGTTACAAATCTTATCGATAAACTGCTCGCCGGCGTGGATCTCCTGCGTATCGCGCCAGATCGTGTATCCGGCTTTAAGCGTTTCGAGGTCTTCAGTAAGTTTCTTCGCGTACTCCGTCCCATCTGCCCGCGCATAGCTGAGGAAGATCGTCGTTTCCGCCACGACTTCGAATTATACAGTTGTTAGCGGCAATCGGGCTGCCGGCGGAAACAAAGAATCGACGCTATAATGCGCAGAAGCCGAGAGGATCTCAATGAATTCATTTCAAATTAAGAAATGCACGGGCGTTAGTGCTTTGGTGTTACTGCTACCGCTTCTCATGGCCCGGGCCGAGGATGCAAAGCCCGCCCAAGATACGACTGCGGCGCGTAGCCGCGAAGGAAAGAAGCTATTCGAGGCCGCGGCTGCTTTGCGGGTAGCACGCGTGTCCGCACCGCGCATTTCGCCGGATGGCTCGCGAGTGGCGTATATCGTTTCGGAAACGAGGACGGACAAAGACAAACCTTGGAAATTTGTAGATCAGCTCTGGGTGGCGCCGACGGCCGGTCCGGCTTCAGCCGCAAGGCAGTATACGCGCGGCGAGGAAACCGTGTCCGCAGTGGAATGGTCGCCGGACGGCAAGATTATCGCGTTCCTGATGAACGCGGGAGACGAGAAAGACAAGAAGCCGCAGGTCTGGTTTCTGTATGCCGACGGCGGCGAGCCGTGGCAGGTAACGAAGCACAAACCAGGCGTGCGCTCGTTCGACTTCTCACCGGATGGCAAAACGCTGGCTCTAGTTGCGGTTCAGCCGGAGAACTCCGGCCAGGAGCAACGAACGAAAGATAAAGACGATGCCCAGGTTATGGACCACGATTTCAAGCTGGCGCAGTTGTGGACGTGGGATATCGCGGCGGCCCAGGCGAAAGAGATTGTCAAAGGCAAGTTCACGGTGGGCGATGCGAGGTGGTCTCCAGATGGATCGAAGCTCGCCTTCACCGAGAATCCCACGCCGTTGCTCAACGATAACTGGCAGCAAGAGGCATGGGTTGTCGATGTGGCGAGCGGAGAACAGCACAAATTGCAGGGGACTTCTCGATACACGCATACGGCGCGATGGTCGCCGGATGGGAAGTCGATCGCGTTTCTGACGAATGAAGGCAATCCGGAATTTCATACCTCGCTGAACGTGGCGCGCGCGGACGGGAGTGAGTGCCGCAATGTGAGCGCCAAGTTCGAGCTAAATGCGGCGGAGCCAATGTGGGCTGCCGATAGCAGGACGATTTACTTCAGCACGAACACGCGGGAGTCGGTGGAAATTTTCCAGGTGAACGTCGCGGCCGGGGCAGTAGAGCAGATCACCGCGAAGAAGGGCGCGCTGAACTTGGCCCAACTCAGCAGGAACGGAGATACGGCCGTGGGAACCTGGACCGACCCGACACATCCGGCGGAGGTCTTTCGCAGCGACTCGCGATTTCGCAAGGTGGAACCGATCACCGACCAGAATGCGTGGCTAAGAGACTACGCGCTTGGCGAGACGGAAGTGATCCGCTGGAAGAGCAAAGACGGGACCGAGGTTGACGGCATTGTGACCAAGCCGGTAGACTTCGACGCCTCGCGCAAGTATCCATTTTTGCTAAATCCGCATGGCGGCCCGACGGGCGATTCGCTACTGTCGTTTAATCCGACTGAGCAGGTGATGGCGGCTAATGGATACGTGTTGCTGGAGCCGAATTTCCGGGGTTCGACCGGCCGCGGAGAAAAGTATGCACGCGCCAATGAGAAAGACTGGGGCGGCGGAGATTACCAGGACGATATGAGCGGCGTTGACGCTGTGGTGCAGAAGGGTTGGGCCGATCCGGATAGGTTGGGCGCATACGGATGGTTGTACGGCCGTTACATGACGTTCTGGATCGACACGCAGACAGATCGATTCAAAGCTATCTCGCCGGGGGCGGGGCTGCCCGATTTGTATTCAATGTACTCGCAGACTGACATTCATAATTACATCGGGTTGTTCTTTGGATTGAAAGCGCCCTGGGATAACTTCGACGAATACTGGAACCATTCGCCGATGAAGTATGTGGATCGCGTGAAGACGCCGACAATGATTCTGCACGGACAGGCGGATACGCGGGTGCCGATTGCGCAAGCGGAAGAGTTCTATCAAGCGCTGAAGGAGCGCGATGTACCGGTAGAGTTTGTGACTTACCCGCGAGAAAATCACGGATTTAGTGAACCGCGTCATATTGAGGATCGAATGGAACGATATCTCGTGTTCTTTGGCAAGTATCTGAATAATCCGCCGAAGACGGAGCCGAAGGAAGTTATCGAGCGAATGGAAAAAGATTTACCGGCGAGAAAGCCGACCGAAGCAGCATCGAATTCTCCACGACCGGCATCGTAAAGAAAAAGGCGATCTTCATCAATCTCCAGTTGTGTCGATATAGCTACAGCGTGACTTAGTCCACGGCTAGCGCTTCATCTTTGCGATATGTACCTGGAAGCCGGTATTCGGCAGGAGTGAGGTCAGTAGAAAGACGTCGAAGCCGTCGCCCTGAATCTCGGTATTGCGGTAAAGGCCCGGATCGTTCTCCACGTTCTCATGGTTCCCATATAAATGATCGAGAAACTTTTGTGCGTTTGCTTGTGACGGCGCACCGCCGGAAACCATAGGCGCCGGGCGCGGGGCCAAGGCTTCGGCAGCATAGGAGCGAACGAGTTTGGGCCAGTATTTTTCGAGCAGAGCGGGACTCGCGAACACATCCGCCCAGATCATTTCTCCATTCACCGCGACGACTGCACCGACGGCATTTTCGGCTTGAAGCCGCTGGATCAACTTCTCATAAGAACGTTCAATCGGCGTGGCCAGCGAATCCAACTGGGTTTTGACTCCGCCATTTTGCACTGCAGCCGCATAGGATGAGCTTGACTGGACGGCGAATGCTTGCGGGGCCGGAAGGCCGGCGGCGAAGGCCGCTCGCGACTTCGCTACTTCGTCCCAGACTCCTTGCTGATTCCGCTCGGCCATGGCTTGGGAGCGCACGCTCGGCTGCGCCATGGCGGAAGCGGTTGCGCCGAACTGTGCGGACGCTCCCATCCAGCGATGCGGCTCAACGCAGAAAACATCCAATGCCACGGGCTCGCTGTGAGCCGGAATGATGCGATCCTTTCCGACGACGCGGTCTTGCTTGCCGCCTGTGACTATTTCGCCCGCCAACAGAAGCAGGGGCCGATCTGAACTGTTAATTAACGCAAGCTGATTAACGCGGGCGTCGCTTTGCGGTATGGGGAAAGGGCGTTCGCGCCATACGCCATCGTTGTATGGCCGCGGCCTGACTAAACCGGAAGTCTCTCCCACCTCCGACACAGTCACTTGCCCGGAGCGAATTCCTTCGTCGAGCGTGAGGAATTGGCGCGTGTCGAACGACTTGTCCGCAACCACTGGAAAGACGGTCAGATTGCCTTGGGTGATGGGGAGCAAGACTTTGTAGCTGGGCTGTTTCCCATTAAATTCGCCTGCAAAACATGCAAGCAGACTCAGTGCAGACACGACGACGATACTCGCGCGCATATTCTCTTTTCCTCTTTAACTCGCGAAGAGCTTTCCATTTGCAACCGTTTCTTGCCCGCTCTTCGTCAAAAGAACGATTCTCCTGCGAGTTCTTGCAAAGCGTTTTGAGTCTCTACGAAAAAAGTCGAGCTGCAGAGTTCGGGTTCACTCCAGCAGAGTTCTGCGAGCTTCTAACCGAGGTTGCCAGCCGCGCACTTGGCGACGGCTCTACTGCACAGGAACGGGCGCGGTTTGTGGAAACCTTGCGGCTGGAGGATCTGGTTCTCGCGCGAGCATGCGCACGCGGGCACGAAGCCGCGTGGGAGCGATTGCTAATCCTCTATCGCGAGAAGCTGTACACTGCCGCCTCGATCATTGCGCGAGAAGAGTCTGTTGGGCGCGAACTGGCCGATTCACTGTACGCGCAGCTTTTCGGGATGCGCGTGCGCGGCGATGGCGAACGGATCTCAAAATTCGAATCCTATCTGGGTCGTGGGTCGCTGGAGGGGTGGCTCAGGACCATCTTGGCGCAGGAATATGTAAATAGGTTCCGGAGTCAGCGAAAGCTCATCGGGTTCGATGAGGCGATCGGCGCCCACCTGAGAGCAAACTCTTTCAGTGAACCCAACCTAAACAACACGCAGCTTGCGGATTTCACAGATGCTGCACTGCGAGCGCTATCTCCGGAAGAGCGATTTCTTCTAGCCGCCTATTATTTGGATGAGCGAACACTTGCCGAAATTGGCCGCGTGCTAAATGTGCACGAATCGACTATCAGCAGGCGGATGGAGAAGACTATTGTGAACTTACGCAAGCGAATTCTCGCGCGCCTCCGCGCCACAGGTCTGTCAAAACGCGCAGCCGAGGAAATGCTGGAAGCGGATGTTCGGGACTTGGACATTGATGTGCGCAATCGCCTCGCGCAAGAAAGACGAGCATGAATCGTTCTTCAAACAGGAGCGTGGCAGAGCTTAGGGCGGCGTTATGAAGAAGTTGTCTCCGTTTGTACGGCTGCGGCTCGCATCGCTTCAAAGGCGTCCGGGCGATCATCCGGATGCCAATCTGTTGGCTGCTTTCGCCGAGCGGAAGCTATCGCGCCGAGAGCACGCCTCAATCCTGACTCATCTTGGCGAATGCGGGGAATGCCGCGAAGTTCTGGCACTGAGCTCGGGAGTGAGCGCGGAGGATTCTCCACGTGTGCTTGCGAGGCGAAGCTCAACATCATGGGGATGGGGGCTGGCGGCGACGGCCGCGCTGGCCTGTATGGTTATGGGCGCCGTCTCGTGGCCATTTCTCTCTAGGAGCTCACCGGAGGGCACAGCCCCTTCAAAGCCAACTGTCGGGAGCGGGCCTCTTTCTCCCCCGCCAGCACCGCTCGTTTCGAAAGCAATCGAACGAGATACCGCGAAACCGCAGTTGCTCGCGCGGCGAAAGAAGCAAGTTTCTCCCCGGCAGAACGCGACAGACGTTGTGGAAGGTTCTGACACAGCCGCACAATCCAGTACAGCGGCGGCCGCCACACAATTCGTCGCCGGCGCGCAATCGAGTACAACCGCGCCGATCCCCCCATCCGCGAAGCAACTCCTGTTACCGAACTCGATGTTTTCGACTGCCCGGCAGGCAGCTCCCGTCCGGGCGTTCCTGCGGGATTCACGCATTGACGAAAAGACCGTGTGGAGTCTCGAAGAATCGGCGGCAGGTGGCTCCGTGCAGAAATCCGATGACGGTGGCAAGACCTGGCAGATCATTCCCGTCGACCAGGGGACGCGATTTTATGCATTGTCGGGGAGTGGCCGGAACGTCTGGATAGGCGGGACTGATGGAAAACTTTTCCATTCGGTAGACGATGGAGTTCATTGGACGTTGATTTCCGTATCCGCTGGGGACAGGCATCTCAGCGGAAGCATCGTTGGAATCGATGCGCACAGCGAGAGCATCGTTGTGAGAACAGATTCAGGCGAGACGTGGACGACCGGCGATGGTGGAACTCACTGGGGCCGTGGATAGGAGCTGGCTTCGTGCGGGGCGCGCCGCAGGCAAAGGAAGGGACGATTTGGCTCAATAAACGTCGGCTAGACGGACATTCAGCCACAAACGGGCTTAGCGTTGTCTTGAATCGCGAGCCTTTTCCTTTAGATCAAGTCAGCGACATTTCAAATTCCTCACAAGCCTTGGGGGCCGCGGGTGGCTCACGGACTCGAGAACTCGGAGATGGCCGCAAACCGCATGCTTGATCGCGTTTTGGGCATCTTTCCCGGCTGCGCTGCTAGTTGGCACGGTACTTTCTTGCGTTGCTGCGATTCGCGAAAATCTGTTTACAATTAGCCATTTGGTTAATCAATTTCGGGGAGCACATAAAGCGCGCGCCCTTGAATTGTGGGTTTCCCTGTGCGGACTCGATGGGGTTATGAGCGTAAGAGGCTGATTTTGTGGGGAATGGATCTTCACGTTCAGCCGGACTGGGCCCAGCGAATGAGTTTGGTTCTTAACCTGCCTTCGCGAGACCGGGAGCTTGATGCAATGAACCAAATATCGCTCGATTGGGATACCGTGAAACAGAACTATCCAATGCGTCCTCTGAAAGGGCAACTGAAGGCGTTTATGGACGCACTTGGCCCCGGAAATACGCCGTGTTGCGTGCAGATGAGCCACGCACTATCTGCTGCGGGCTGC
Organism: Terriglobia bacterium; assembly: GCA_963846045.1. GTDB lineage: Bacteria > Acidobacteriota > Terriglobia > Bryobacterales > Bryobacteraceae > Bog-105. Next base: position 328,816 of record CAWJUL010000011.1, read on the forward strand.
GTTATCGGCCCTATGAGCAATCGACGAAAGACGGCAGCGATTACTACTTCACTGGGGAAGAAGAACTACTTGTTGGCGGTAGATGAGATGAAGTGGTTCCTGGAGCAGAACTACGGAGTAGGCGACGAGATCACCACAGATGAGAAAGGCAAGCGCCGCGCGCTGCCAGCGATGAAAGCTCTGCTTAACGACAGGACCGGCATACTCGTCTTCAGCGACCTTGCTTATGGCAAGCATACGGAGCTTTGGGATACGGACCATATGCATCAACGGGACATTAGCACGACGCTGTTCCAGCAACCGAAAGTTTGGTTCTGGGACGTGATGATCACAGCGACCGCGTGAGGGGTGCTGGTTAGTTAAGGTGACTTATGGCCCGCGTAGCAAGTACACAAGACAGGGACGATCCTCTAAATTACGTGAGCTTCGACGATTACGTGGCCGGGGCATCTGCGCCCTGGTCACTGCAGACTCTCACGGACCGATGGAACAAGGCTCACCCGGAAGGTCCAGTTCTTCCACAAGGTTTATCGGCGGCCCCAAATGCCACACCGATTTCTCCGGACAACTGCGGCGTGACGCGCGTATTTGCCGCAGTCCAGTTGATTGGGGGTGGGATAGAGGTGATTATCGGAGGCGGCGCGCTCTTCGCACCCGAACCGACCATCACTAAGGTTGTCGGCGCTGTTGTCTTAACGCACGGCATCGACACGTTACAGGCATCCGTCCGCACGATTGTGTCGTGTGATCGCACGGCAACGTTCACGCAAGTTGGAGCGACATCCGTTGCGCAGGACTTTGGGGCCAGCCCGCAAGCCGCTCAAACAATCGGTGTCGTCACCGATATTGGTGTCGGCGTCGGCGGTACGTTTGCCGTAGGCGCGCTTAGCCGGGTGGGACCGGGTGCAGCGCAGCTTGTACATTTGACAGGTGCAGAGCGAGCCGCGGCAATCCGCGCATCGCAAACGCTCGGGTTAGGCCGTTCGACTGTATACGCTGGTCCTGAATCGCTTGCGCAAGCTCGGGGATGGAGCATTGTTGCCCGAACGGGCATAAATCCTTCGCAAGCGACCGAAGCGATATTGCTTCCGAGCGAGGCAGGCGAGTCGTTTCTAGTAGTGAGCCCGATGGGGCCTTTCTCCGCATGGCAAAGGATCAACGGCACAGTGTTCTCGGCGGGAACGGGAAGCTTCAATCTGGCGACGGGCGTCTTTACTCGCTCGGGGCCAGCAGTGAACCAGATTGCCATCTATACGATCGACACTGCCATAATGGCGAGCGTGCGGGCCGCGCCCCAGATTGCGCAGCCACCGCGCAGGTAGAGTGAGCCAGGACGTTAGCGCGTGAAACCGTCCCGGCTCATTCCTGTGCTGGCCGCAGTTCTGTTAGCGGCGGGCTGGGGACTGCTGGCGTTTTCCAGCAGTCGGTTCTCTCGTCAGTTGAGCGTCTGGTTGTGGGTTGCAGCGTTTGGCATTATGTCCGCGCCGCTGCTCCTTCTGATTGCCCATGCGATTGTTCAGAAGGTAAGAAATCGACGGTAAGGAGTCGGAGAGTACAGTTTTGCCGGGAGTGTTCATCAGTTATCGGCGCGAAGATAGCAGCGGCTACGCTGGGCGACTCTTCGACATCCTTAGCGGTCACTTCGGCAGACGGAATACATTCATGGATCTCGACACGATTCAAGGCGGGGACGACTTCACCGCGGTGATCGAGGAGAAGATCAGCGTATCCGACGTACTCGTCGCTGTGATCGGCGTCCATTGGCTAACGATTGCCGACGAAAAGGGAACGCGACGCCTGGACAACTCGCACGATTTTGTTCGCCTAGAGATCGGGAGAGCTTTGGACCGCGGGATCCGAGTGATTCCAGTTCTTGTAGGCGGCGCAGTCATGCCGCATCCAGAAGACTTGCCCGACGACCTCCGGCCTCTATGCGAACGCCAGGCCGTTGAAGTCCGGGACGCACATTTTCACTCGGACGCGGAACAGCTTATTGGCATTGTTCACAAGGCTCTACACGGAGTCCGGTTTCGTCCGTCGAACCTAAACGGGAAGCATTTTGTGGCGGCACTTGTGGTTGGCATAGGTGTCGCGATAGTCCTAAGCATTCTCCTGTTTCGTCATTCGTTTTCGAACGCTCGCGCTAGGTCGGTCTTTGTCAATCAGGCATCGGGCACACCAGATACCCGGAGCCTCGCGCATGAGCAGCGGGCCAATGGCGCCCAGCCGGCGCACGCGTCGAAGCCCACGGCTAATCTTGCAGACGTTACAGGTAAGTGGAGTGCAACGGTCAAGTACGATTGGGGAGACAGTTACACAGAGATATTCGCATTTGAAGTCGACGGCGAAGACGTATCGGGCACTGCCTCCTTTTTAGGCGTTGGCCGAGGCATACTGGACGGAAGAATCGAGGGCAACCGAATCAGCTTCATGACCAAGACCTTCTCCTCGATCAATTCGGACGAAAAGACCTACGAAGACAAGCACCTCTACAAAGGCATTGTCGAAAGTCACGCCATCCGGTTCACCATGATGACCGATAGCAGTATGGAGTCACACGTGCCGATTCATTTCACGGCAAACAACGTGGAGACCCATTAAGCTCCGGAAAAAATGGGAAATGTTGTGAGTTGGGAAACGGCGTCGCGCGTGTCGCGCACTCTGTAAAAGGTTCCCGTACATACTTGAGGCGCTAGTTCAGCAAATGTAATGGATTCACGTTTGACAAATTTGGCCGCCGAGGAGGTAACTGCAGGTCGGGAATCGGTTTGGCTCGAAACAACCGCTTGGCTACTTTGGCAATACGGCGCGCCCAGACATTGGCGCGTTCACGCCGAGCGCTGTCTGTGGCGATACCGGTACTCGCATACATCTGCCGATACAACTTGGAAATGAATATAAATGCAAGCCGAGACCGCAGATTCGGCGTGCAGCTTGCGCGTTTCCAGATGGCAGGCAGACTGTAAAACTTATCCCAAACACCCTGCGTCCGGGCACGCATTTCATCGGAGCTCATCGTTGGATGGGGCATGAACATCTTGGGCCTTTTGTCCGGCGGGATGAGCCAGTATCGCGTAATTGGGATGCCGTCGACTTCGGGCGGATGGCCGCCAAACCCTTTTTCCCAACGCTCGAAATCAACGGTGCCACAGAACGGAGTGAGCATCACGAATTGTGCAAAGGCCAGCCCGGAGCGCTGAGCAAGATCTTCCGTCGCTTGAAACGTGTCCTCCCGGTCCGTTGGTAACCCGAAGATGAAAGAGCCTAACACGTGGACGCCATGTTCCTGAAATTGCCGAAGCCGCAGCACGAGGTTCTCACCAGAGAGATTGAAGTCCTTGAAGACGGCCTTGAGGCCCTCTTTCGTTACAGCCTCAACCCCGACCAGAGCTCCTTTAATGTGCGCCTTGCGCATGGCATCGAGGAATTCGGGATCCTCGGCGGATTCCATGGTGATCTGCGTAAAGAACACAAGGTCTTTGGGCAGTTCAGCGAGGCGGTTCATTAGTTCGAATCGCTCTGCCCTGATGCCCTTCAGTTGCGTAACTCGGGCGAGGTTATTCTGCCGCTCCGCCAACCGGATATCGGTAAGGGAGACAGGATAGAAGTTGTCGTCGGCGAGCGCGATAAAGCGGAAGCCGCGGCGGCGGAGCTCAATTATCTCAGCAATTACAGGATCCGAAGGCCGTTGGCGAGCGCGCTGGCCATCCGTTCGCCAAACGGAGCAGAACGAGCAATGTTTCGCACAGCCACGTACCGTCTGGACGGACGCCCACATATATTTGGACTCGTCTACTAGATCCCATCGCGCGGGTTTAAATTGCCCGGCTTCGATGCGGCCGCCTTCATATATACGCTGGACCGATCCACTTACGTGATCGCGCACAGCTTGGCCCCATGCCAGATCGCCATCGCCTCGCACAACGCAGTCCGCTGCGCCGCGCTCGAACGCTTCTTCGGGGAAGAGACTCGGATGAATGCCGCCGAAAACGACGAACGCGCCTCGCTGTTTGGCAAGCTGGCCGATTGCATACCCGCGGAGTGCATTTCCGGTGTGAATTCCAATACCCACAATGTCGCCCGCGCCGATCTCAGATGGATTGAGCGCTTCCACTGTTTCGTCACACAACACCGGGTCTCCGAACTCCGAAGGAGTCGCCGCAGCTAAAACAAAAAGCCAACGCGGTGTGATTACGGCGGTCCCAAAAGCTGTGTCGCTGGGGTTAATCAGATGAATTCGCAACTTACTCCTTAAGCAACGCGACCAAGAGGCACTACACAACGTCAGACGCAAACTCTATCTGAATGTGAGCAACAATTCCCGTTTGCCGATCGCTTTCAACGCGGGCATACAGGCCGCGGTTGTCGGCCGTTCACGCCGATTGAGACGCTTCATATGCTATGCCCACCTCCGTCGCTAATGGTCGAATTAGCGCGGTGTTTGTCGGTTTTTGAAAACCTGGGGAGAGGCTTGTTTTTCGAAACAAGTGAAGCGATCTCCGCCGCGGAACTGGAGCGGATGATGAAACTCAATACGTGATTTTGAAAGCCATTGCGAAGAAGAGATCATCGGTGACTCGACGATGCGGCGGATGCGAACGATATGAAGAGTTCGGCTACGACGGATTGTTCGATCAACGTCACAGGAGACACAAGACGTTGCGGGTGCTCGCGTTGTATCGGGGTGCAGTCCCGAAGTCGCCGGCGAACTCAGGTCAACGCAGATTCGCCTAAGCCGCAGTCAACACATGACACCAAAACCGGTCGATGCCGCTGAGTAGCTGGAGCGTTTCGTCAATATCCATTGGCTTATGAATATAAGCGTTCGCGTGCTGCTGGTAACACGCATTCACGTCTTTGGGCGCCAACGAACTCGAAAGCACAATGGTGGGAATGGAACGCAACTGCGGGTCGCTCTTGATCCGCTCCAAAACCTCGCGTCCGCTCATGCCCGGCATGTTCAAGTCCAATAGGATGAGGCTCGGCCGGGGTGCGTTTTCAAACGGGTGTGTCCGGTGCAGCAGGTCAAGAGCCTGTTCGCCGTTTGAAGCATAATGACACTTGTGCTGCAACCCCAAGTCCCGCAGCAACGATTCCATCAGATATAACTGGCTGAGATCGTCGTCGACAATAAGAAAATCCAAGGCATCGCTCATAGACTCCGGCAGCTCACTCCACTCCCTCAACTATAGACAACCTAGACAGAGTACGTGAGACACACAACGTTCGCGTATTTATTCTGGGCCCCCTGCCAGGCTGCGCCATTCGAAAATAAATTTATACTGAACGCAGCGGGACAGCGCATTTGAAGCTGTTCCGCGTGCGGGCGATCCCAATGGGGCAGCAGAACGGAATCGAAGCACATAAGGGCACAGTACACGCGAAGATCGTCTCCGACACGGACATTAGTCCGCCGCGCGGCAAGCCGTTCCCAGTTGTCGGCATTGGCGCGTCGGCTGGAGGCCTGGAGGCGTTCGGCCAATTGCTTTCGGCTCTTCCGGCCGACACGGGGATGGCGTTTGTACTTGTGCAGCATCTCGATCCCCTGCACGAAAGCCTACTTCCGGAGTTATTGACCCAGTTTTCGAAGATGCCGGTGCTTAAGGTGGCGGACGGCATGGCAGTTGCGCCGAATCGTGTCTACGCGATACCGCCCAACACGAGCATGGAATTGACGGATGGAGTACTTCAATTAGCCGCCCGCGAACCAGGGCTGCATCTGCCCATAGACATCTTCTTCCGCTCACTGGCGCGAGTTCAGGGTAGTCGCGCGATTGGCATCGTGCTTTCGGGCAATGCGTCGGACTGTTGATCCAGCGCCACACCGGAGCGGCAGTCATTTTCGTGACTGCCTATGCGACCGTCTTCCTTCGTGACCGAGCCAATTAGTCCCTCCCGGCGTTTGTTTGAGCAAGCGTTTTCGGCTTATCAACCGAAAACCGCTCTCTCCACCGTTTTGAAAGATTCGAGTATCCAATAAGCGGCCGCTCAAGAAAGGGAAATTCACGTACGCTAAGGACTGCCCAGCCGTTCTTGGGCAGTCGGAGTGGTCTGAAGCCTCCCTTTTCAGGAAGATCTCACGCTCAGAGGCGCGGAGCCGTCGAGGGCGCATTAGCTTGGGGCTTTACTCGATCTTGAAGTCGGCTGAACGCATCGGGGCAATGTTTCCAACTGAATCCTTCGCATCCACGTACGTTCGGTAAGTGCCCGCCGCAAGGTTTTGGACAGGCAGTTTCAATGCGATTGGCACGACAGGATTTCCGAGCTTCACATAATCCCGCATGTCCATGAATCCGGTATCGAGCTTCTTCTCGCCGGTCTGAAGATCGATGATGAGCACGCTTAATCCGATCTGAAGCGGTCTCAGTTTCAGTCCGCCCGCGTCAGCGGCAAATTGGTGCGCGAGGGACGGATCATAGATCTCCACATACATGGCGCAGGGATCGCCCCTATGGAACACGTCACTCCCAATCGGCTTTACTTCTACTCCACTACTCACGAGAGGCGCCTGGTCGCTCAGCAATTCAGACTCTAGGCCGACTGCCTGCGCTTCGGTCAGCGGATGGAAGTCCTTGCTCAGGGCCACCGCGCTTAAGGCAAGCGATTCGCCGTCATATCGGTCAACGCTGAGGGGCATCTCAACCTTCCCGAAACCGATTGCGCCCAAGCTGAACGCAACCTTGACCCGGTACTTGCCGCTAGCGATTTCAAATTCGGTTTCGTAATGGTAAGGGTGGGCAAGGAACTGCTCGACTGCCTCCTGGGTATCGAGCTTGATCTTCACTGTATCGCCGAACTTTGCCGCCAGTTCGCCGCTGTCCGCATAGGCCATACCGAGCACATCGATTACGCCGCTGTACTTACGCTTCGATTTGTCGAGCACTATTGCGGACGCGGGGATGTCAATCGCGACGTTCACCCGCGCCGTATTCACAGCCGTAAAGAAGTACGGCAGCGACATGTAAGCCTTTACATTTCCGGAAGTTGGCGCGGCCGCTTCAGCCTCAAGCTTCGTCTCCGTAGCGCTTCCCGCCAGCGCGTCCTCCGGCTTCACGGTGCAATATCCGGTTCGCGACCGAATGTGCACGCCCGCGCGGGCGACCCGCACCTTGAGCGCGTGGCAACTTCCCACGTCGGATTCGGGCGGCGCGTAGCCAATCAGGTAGTAGTGATCTTGTTCGCTATTGATCTTTTCGAGGCCTGCAAAAAGATCGTTCGTGTCTCTGACCACAAATCCACCCGTGCCCGTGGCAAGCGATTCCAGCACGTCTCTATTCGCGTCCGGCGCGAGCGTAGACAGCCCGAGATTGCGCGACAACGGGCCAGTTGAATAGTTCACAGGATTATTCAACGTGCAGCGTTGCTCCGAAGTTCAATATCGCTATCGAGCGCTCGGGGCGGGTTGCATCTGAAACGAACTTCGATGCGGCCGCCCGTGCGACCACCTGCTGCCCGGTATCCAGGTTGGGCATGTCGAAGAACAGAATGGTGTAATGCTCGCCGACGCTGCCCGAAGAAGCGGCGTCGTTCGTTGAAGTAAAGGCATCGATGTGCTGTTCTTTACCGTCTTCCCAGACGCGAAAGTCTTCCGCACGTAAATCGGTTACGTAACAGCCCTGGTGGTCCGTCGCGATTACGTCTACAAGTACTTCGCGCTTCTCCGCTCGAAAGAGCGGCTTCGTATCGGTGGACGGCGGGGATACTAGCGGAAGGCGCTGAGCGGCCGCCGCAAACAGAACTTCCGCAAAAAGGCAGGCGGATAGTGCAATCAACCCGCGAGCCATAATTCCTTTTATTCGGGCTCTACCTTGTGCATGTACTTGATACAGTGCTTGTATAAGAGCAGATTCGGGGCGCCGATGCGGTTGAGCTTTAAGCAGTCACGGTCATACCACTCAATAACGCCTTCCAGCTTCTCGCCGTCGGTAAGAACCACCATCATCTGTGTCTTGCCTTGCATCTGCTTCGAGTAGTAAAACTGCTCGGCGTTCGTCTGGTCCGGTGGCGTGCCCTTCTTCACACTCGGCGGTTTGCGGATTTGTTGTTCTTTGCTTTCCACGCCGGTGCGCGTTGGTTTTCTAATGAGCGTGTCCAGGCGTCTCTCCTCGATCATTGAGCCTCTTATTTTTTCGGGAAATTTACTGCGCTGGCCCAGTGAGTGGGCTTTAGTTGATAGATTAGGTGCTTCTCTGTTCTTACGGGTTACGCAAATTAATAATCATAGCGTCTAGCGCTGCCGTTTTTTGTATATTGCGGCGCGCCATCATCACCAGTTCATCTATATGACGGGTGGCTCGCTCCAGCCATGGAAACGAAACGGCGTTCGCAATAGCCGATATGCGTTGCTGCACATCACGGTGCTTGATCGCATTTCGTCCCTGCGAGCAGCGTAGAATATCTTGCAATACCGTATAGGCGAGTTTGAGATAGACATCCAGCTTCTCCGATCGGCTATTTGAAAAGGACTCCGATTGCTGAACCCAATCGGAGAAGGGCTTTAGGCCGGCTGCGCACTCGAAGGCACCCAGAATCAGCGCGCGGCGATTGCGGAACTCGTCAAGGTCGATTGTCGCCGCAACACCCGGGCTGCCTTCCGCTACACATGTGCGGAGTTCCGACTGCGATAGCGCTTTCGCGGTTGCGAATGCCTGCATCTGATCGTCCGGACAGGCGCGATCAGCTGCAAAACCAGCGAGCGCGACCGAATTGTCGGCAGCAGGTCGTATAAGTTTTCAGTGGTCGAGACGATGACCAGGTGTTCGGGCGGTTCTTCCAGAATTTTGAGCAGCGAATTAGCCGATTGCTCATTGGCGCGATCGAGATGATCGATCAGAAACACGCGGTGTTTTCCACGCAGCGGTTTCAATTGCGCGCGCTCACGTAGCAGCCGCATCTGCTGGATGGTGATCTGACGAAGCGGACCCTCGGGCGCGAAGGTTACGAAATCGGGGTGCGACGAAAAAAACAGCGGATCGTCGGCGCGCTTTCTCCGAGGGCCATTTTTCGCGCTGTTCGATGATCTCGAGATTAGCCGGAAGGCTGAGGTCATCCTGCTCGATTTTGGCGGAGTCGCCGAGGAGAGCGGCGGCGAAACGTCTCGCGAGTGTGGCTTTGCCTACGCCCTCGGGGCCACTTAACAGAATCGTTTGCGCGATCCGATTCTGCTCGATCATTTGCGCCAGCGTTTGCGCGGTTGCGGCGTTGCCGTAGAAATTGGGGAAGGAGGACACTTAGCGCGTGACCTCGTGAAGCTTGTGGGCCGGTTTTAGGGTCGGCTCGATTTGAGCCCACACTCTTTCAGCAACTTCTTCCGCCGTGCCGTTTCCGTCAACAACGCGGAAGCGCTGGGGTTCAGTTTCGGCGATCTTGCGATAGCCTTCGGCGACGCGCAAGTGAAAGTCAAGCGGCTGTCGATCAAGCCGCGCTTCGTCGGGCCGCGCAAGATTTCGCCGGTGGGCACGGTGCAGACCCAAGCTCTACATCGATCTGAATGCAGATGGTGATATCGGGCAGGAGGTCGCCCAACACGAGCCGCTGAAGTTGCATGACGGCATCGAACCCCAGACCGCGGCCGACGCCCTGATAGGCCAGCGTCGAATCGGTGAAACGATCGCTGACCACGATCTCGCCACGGCGCAGGGCCGGAACAATAATTTCCGCCGCCGCCTGCGTTCGAGAGGCGAACATCAGCAGCAACTCGGTTTTGGACGCCATCTCCCGATTGACCGGATCGAGCAGGATGCGGCGGATCTGGGTTCCGATGGAAGTAGCGCCGGGCTCCTGGTTTTCCGTGACCGTGAAACCGAGGCCACGCAGCCGTTCCAGCAGAAGACGCATCTGCGTCGTTTTGCCGCTGCCTTCCGTACCTTCCAATGAGATGAACAGGCTGCGGCTCTGTGCCGCCTTAGTCATAGACGAAATGAAGCAACGTTTTCAGATCTTCCCACGCTTCGCGCCGGGCAGTCTGATTATATTGACGCAGCAGGTAGGACGGATGATAGGTAATCATGACGGGATGTCGCGCCACTTGTGCCACTTGCCGCGCAGCTTCGTGATGCCTTCCTTCGCGTTCAGCAGGGCTTTCATGGCCGTTGAACCTAATGCGCAAATCGCTTTCGGATTGATGGTCATCAACTGGCGGGACAAAAACTGCCCGCAGATCTCCATTTCATCGGGCAGCGGAGTGCGATTCTCCGGCGGGCGGCATTTCACGACATTGCAGATGTAAACATCCTCGCGACGAATTGGAATGCCTTCTTTGGCCGCAGTGTTGTCGATCATCTGCGTGAGTAGCTGGCCGGCGCGCCCTACGAACGGCAGACCTTGTTCGTCTTCATCCGCGCCCGGGCCTTCGCCGACAAATACAAGCGAGGAGCTTTCGTTTCCCGATCCAAAGACAATGGTGCGCCGAGCTTCGCATAGCCGGCAGCGCCTGCAATCGCCAATGTCGGCGCGAATAGCGGCAAGCGTGTCGCCGGCGGGCGCCAGATCGGGCAGGATAATGCCTGGGGCGATGACGGGCGCGTCGGCGACAGCAACTGCAAGCTGGGCCGGCGTTTCCGGCATCGGCGGAATGCGTTTGTATAGAGTGTCGATTCCGAGGTCGCGATAGAACTCGAGATACTCGCGAAGATGTTGGGAGGTCATCTGCCGCTAAGCGTCTACAGCGTGCAAGGACAGGCGCAAGATGGCAACCTGGTCGAGGATGCGGGCGGCGATTTCCTTCTTATCCGCCGGTCCGGCATGCACAATCCGGCCCGCGCGAGTCAGGATCTCCACTTCATTCCGGTCGGATTCGAATCCGATGCCCTCCTGGTTCACCAAATTCGCGACTACCATGTCGCACTTTTTCGCGATCATCTTGCGGCGCGCCTCCTCGAGCAGATTCTGTGTCTCAGCAGCAAAACCAATGAGCAGACGGTCCCCTTTACGGTCGCCTACGGCAGCCAGGATGTCGGGTGTTGGTTCGAGGTCGAGCGAGAGCCGCATGGCGGTTTTCTTGATCTTCTGCCGGGGAACTTCGGAAACGTAGTAGTCGGCTACTGCTGCGCTCTTGATGATCATGCTGGCTTCAGGCAGGTGAGTCAACACAGCATCGTACATCTCTTTCGCCGTGCGTACCCGGACCAGTTCGACATCGCGCGGAGCCGTCAAACTCACAGGGCCGGAAACCAGGATGATCCGCGCACCGCGCCTCGCCGCTTCTGAAGCTAAAGCATAGCCCATCTTGCCGCTGGAACGGTTGCCGATGTAGCGAACGGGATCGATAGGCTCCTGCGTTGGCCCGGCGGTGATTAGAATCGTTTCGCCTTCGAGATCGCGCTTGGATGAACTGGCTGAATGGACTACTTCGGCGATCTGCCCCGGGTCCGCAAGACGGCCTGCTCCTAATGTGCCGCAAGCGAGCCAACCCTCTTCCGGTTCGACGATGCGCGCGCCGCGCTGCCGAAATAGTTCGACGTTCGCGGCCGTTGCAGGATGTTCCCACATGGCAGTGTTCATGGCCGGGGCAAGAATCACCGGGCCGGTAAACGCCAGAGTACAACGTGGAGAGGAAATCGTCTGCGATTCCGTGCGCGAATTTCGCGATGAGATCGGCCGTGGCGGGAGCGACTACCAGGATGTCATTCTCCTGTGCAACGCCGATGTGCTCGACCGCACTTGAAAGGGTATCCTGCGCGCTGTCGCCGGAAAACAGATCGGTGACGACCTTTTGCCCTGTGAGCGCGGCAAACGTGAGCGGCTGAATAAACTCCTGGGCCGCACGGGTCATCACCGCGCGCACTTGATGGCCGTGCTGTTGCAGGGCGCGTACAAGTTCGGCGGCCTTGTATGCCGCAATGCCGCCGCCGACACCGAGCACGACACGCATCAGCGTTTATTCAGCGGGAACTTCGGCTGTCTCCGGCGCCTGATCGGTGAAGGGCACCAAGCCGCGGCGCGCTTCTTCCATTGCGAGAACGGTGGGTTTCTTGTTCGCCGCCGGCAGCACGCTGCGTTGGCCGTTTTGCAACTGCCGCGCACGCTTGGCGGCAACGATGATGAACCGGTACGTACTCGAATCCGCATCCTCTGGGATGCAATACATTGAGTTTCTGTTTATGTCTGCCATTTCTGTATCCTTAGCGAGATCTCGCCTCGCGCTTTACTCGAATAACGGAGCCGACCCGTCGTCAAAACTGCGAAGAATGCGGCGGATCTGTTCTTCCATGCGGATACGCCGCACCCGTTCCGCTCGCACAATGGCCGCCAGAGTTGCGACCGATTCTTCCACCTGGTGATTCACCAGCACGTAATCATACTGCTTATAATTGCGAATCTCTTCGGCCGCATCTCTCAGGCGGCGCTGAATCACTTCCTGCGAATCCTCGGAACGGGACCGCAGACGCTGCTCCAGAATGTCGCGCGACGGAGCAAGTATGAAGATGCTGACCGCCTCTGGAATCTTCTCCTTCAATTGTCTCGCACCTTTGACGTCGATGTCGAGTATCAGATCCCTGCCCTCGGCGATTGCTAGTTCAAGATTCTTGCGATTTGTGCCATAGAAGTTTCCGAACACTTCGGCGTACTCCAGGAACTCGTTATGCTGAATGCGGTCCAGGAACTCCTGGCGGGAGATGTAGATGTAACTTTCGCCGGGCTTTTCGTTGCCGCGCGGGGTCCGGGTAGTATGCGAGACGGAGAAACGGAGCCGGGGATCGCTGGCGAGAAGGCGCGAAATCAGGGTGGACTTCCCCGATCCGGACGGCGCCGAGATAATGAAAATGTTGGGCATCCGTTCGCGTAGACGATAGCTGTCCAGGGCCGTTCCCGATTCCAGAAGCTCGCTATTCAAGGTTGAGAGCCTGTTCCCGCATTCTTTCGATATTAGCCTTGATGGCCAGCGCGAGGCTGGTAATCGTTAACCCGGCATCGCCGATTCCAGAGGTTTTCGAGAGCATAGTGTTTGTTTCCCGGTTCATTTCCTGAAGCAGAAAATCGAGGCGTTTCCCGACTTCGCCGCCTTCTTCGAGCATGCGCCGGAGTTCACCGGCATGCACCGACAGGCGCGTGAGCTCCTCCTGAATATCCGATTTGTCGGCCAGCAGGGCGGCTTCTTCTATCAGTCGCGCTTCCGGTAAGTTCGTTTCAGCAAGCAAACTTCGGACGCGTTCGCGCAATCTGCTTTGGAAGTGGGAAATCGCGTCCGAACGTATCGCGGCAATCTCCCGTGCGCCAGCTTCCACGGACTCTGTTTCAGTCTTCAGCGCCTGCAGCAACTCGCCGCCCTCCCGTTCACGGTAGGCATTAAGGCCGGCAACACATGCGGCCTAACGCCTCTAGCGAGTTCGCGCCCGAACTCGTCCGCCAAGGCCGCCTGCTCGCGCCTGGCGTCAATCACGCCGGGCAGCGCCAGCAAAGCGTTGAGGTCCGGCTTGCTATTGAGTGCGAATTCCCGCTTGAACTGCTCGAATGCGCTTAGATATCCTCGAAGCAATTCCGCATTGAAGGGGACGGTTCCGCCGGCCTGCTCGCGATTGAGTGTCACCCGAATCTCAACGTGGCCGCGTCCGATGTTCTGTTTCAGGAGATCGCGCATGGCGTTCTCGAATGGCGCAATATCGTTAGCGAGATGGAAATGCAGATCAAGGCCGCGATGATTGACGCTGCGCAACGACAGATGTAAATCTCCGCCGTCCGTTTGCGCCCGAATGGAGGCATAGCCGGTCATGCTACGAACAGCCGAAACGGCTGCTGCCGCTTGCTTGCCGTTAGCTGACGACGGCATTGGATTCCGAGTGTTGCAACTGATGAAGCCGGTGATAGATGCCATTGCCGGCCAGGAGTTCGTCGTGGGTGCCGACTTCAGCGATGCGGCCGTGTTCGAGCACGACTATTTTGTTCGCCTGCCGGATAGTGGAGAGCCGATGTGCGATTACCAACACCGTTCGACGCTGCATGAGTGCCGTCAGAGCCTGCTGGACTAGCCGCTCCGATTCGCTATCGAGATGGGATGTGGCTTCGTCGAGGATAAGGATGGGCGCGTCCTTGAGGAGTGCACGAGCGATGGCGAGACGCTGGCGTTGACCGCCACTCAGTTTCAGCCCACGTTCACCGATTAAGGTACGGTAGCCATCCGGCAAGTTCATGATGAAATCGTGCGCTAACGCCGTTCTGGCCGCGTCGAAGACGTCTTCTTCCCTGGCGTCAGGCCGCCCATACGCTATGTTGTCGAAAACCGTATCGTTGAACAGGAAGGTGTCTTGCGCAACGATGCTGATCTTCTCGCGCAAACTACTCAGGCGGAAATTTCGGACGTCGCGGCCGTCGATCTTAATGGCGCCCCCGGTGACATCGTAGAAGCGCGGAACCAAGTTGGCAAGCGTCGTCTTACCCGCGCCGCTGGGCCCAACCACGGCCAGGATTTCACAGGCGCGGACTTCCAGGTCGATATCGTCCAAGACAATCCGGTCCGGCGTGTTCGGATACCGGAAACTCACGTTTTCGAAACGTATGCCGCGTTCGAACTTCGTCAGACGTACGGCCGCCGGGTCTTCCGGGATATCTTGCTGGTGATCGAGGTAGCTGAATACTTTCAGCGCGGCTCCGATTCCTTGCTGAAAGATGTTATGGATGTTGGTCAGGCGCTTGATGGGCTCATACAACATGACCAGCGCCAATGCGAAGGCCGTGAACTTATCCGCCGTAATCGCGTGCTCCTTGACCTGCTGCGCGCGCGAACGTCAGAAGCATGATCAGCGTCAATGCCCCGAAGATTTCGATAATGGGAGAAGCCACCGCTTGCTGTGCGACATAGCGCAAATTGCCCGTTTTCAGCCGTTGCGCCGCAATGCGGAAGCGCGTGGATTCGTAATCTTCCGCGCCAAAGCTTTTCACGACATGATGGCCCGTGATCGTCTCCTGCAGAATCTGGTTGAGACCGGCGGCCATATCCTGCGCATGCCGGGTAGTCTTGCGGATGCGCTTGCCTAACCGGACCGTGAGAAACGCCACGACGGGGAACACGAGCATGCTAATCAGCGATAACTGCCAGTTGATGCTGAGCATCGCAAGCGCAAGGAAAATGGCGGTAAACATCTGCCGAAGCCAATCGGCGAGCATGGTTGAGACTGCCACCTGTATCTTGTCGATGTCGTTCATGACGGCCGACATGATGAGGCCCGTGCTCTGGTTTTCGAAGAACTGCGCGTCTTGCCGCAGCACGCGATCATAGACGTCCTGCCGCAGATCCATGATGGCGCTGATACCGGTCCAGTTGACCAGGTAGTTGCCGAGGTAATCGCAGACGCCTTTGGCGACGAAGCACAGCATGATGCCGAACCCGACCATCCACCAGATGTTGTGAATGAAGGGCGGCACGATCTGCGAAAGGTAGAGATGTATCGGCGTGTGAGGGACCGATACCAGGAGGGCGGGTGCGTTATCGCCCGGGTGGGGATTCAGCACGCGCTGGAAGACAAGCGGAATCAACTGCACCAGCAGCCCTTGCGACGCGCCCACGATGGCCATGAAAAAAACGGCCGCAAGTAAACCTGGAATGTAGGGCTTTGCGTAGCGAAGAAGGCGTGACAGATCTTTCAAGCGTGCGCCTTTTCGAAGATGCGCAAACGCTCAAGTGCGGCAATGACGCGCGACACACTCACTTTGTCGATGCCATCAGGCGCGATCACTACTTCCGATTCGGTCTGCCAGGGACCCCAAATGGCCGGGTTTGAAGTGCCGAACAGAACCAAGGATGGGACGCCGAACGCTGCAGCCATGTGCGCCGGGCCGCTGTCGTTGCCTATGAATACCGCGGCCTTCGACAACACAGACTTGGCATCGGCCAAAGCGCCCTGCACGATGCGATGCGCACGGAAAGGCGATGGATCATCCGCTGGTCCGGCCAGGAAAACCGGCGTGATATGCCAGAGTTTCAGGTAACGCGCCACTTCGCAGAAGCGTTCAGCGGGCCATTGTTTGCCGGAGGCGGAGGCGAAGGCATGAAGAACGGCGTAACGCCCGGAACAGGCGATGCGGGCGCGAACAGGCAAGCTCGTGGAATCGGCTGCAGGGGGACACCCAAGGAAAACACAGCCGAAGCAAGATGCTCCGCCGTGTGAACTGTTCTGTTTAGGCCCAGAATCCGCTGGGCGCGCGGAATTTTGAGGTTATACGCAAAGGTAAAGTTGTGATGCGCGAATCCGGCGCGCCACTTTGCGCCCGAGAGCGCGGTAATCCACTGACTTCTGCTGCCGCCGTGCAGGTTCAGGCACAACGCGGGCTTCCATCCCATTACTGGCCGCCACGCTGCATCGAGAACCTGGGAGACATCGGGATTGGCTTCGAATACGGACGCAAACCGTTTCTCGACAGCCATGCCGATTTGCAGATCTTTGCGGGTCTGCCGCAGCAAATGAATTGCCGGAGTGGTCAATACGCAATCGCCCAGCGAGCGAAGGCGAATGATCGCCACGCGCGAGCCTTCCGGCAATTGCTCAAGAACCGTCACGTGCTTTATTGCTCTATTTTGGCTTCGTCGGGCAGCATGATTGGGATGTCGTCGCGTACCGGGTAAACACGGTTGCAAGCCTGGCACTTCAGGCCGCGTTCCATCCTCCTTGAGGATGACTTTGCCTCTGCAAACCGGGCAGATAAGGAGCTCCAGCAAAGTTTCGCTGATCGGCATGGGAATAACCAGTTTATCAGCGCGAATGGAGTTTCAGGGCGCGTTTATGGGTGCGCTATTTCGGCGACCACTGCTCGTCTGCAGAAGGGCCGTAGAGCGCCGGGACGGGCACATTGTTCAGCCTCAGATAGACGCCCAGCTGCGCGACGTGATGGACCATGTGGTTGAAGAACATGGCGCGATAAGTGAGCGATCGTGAGAGCATTTGAAATTAAGTGCTCGCCGAAACTGAAGGGCCATTGCGCCGCGAGTTGCTCATCGGTAGCGGCTGCTAACGCCGTCCGCAGTTTGGCGGCACTCTCGTCTAATCGCTTCAGGCAATCTTCGCGTGACGTGAACGTCAGGTCGGCGATGAGGATGTTTCGGCGCGGCAAGATCCATCCCGTCGTCTTCCATGATGTAGCAGCCGAAGAGCGGCATAGTGGCGCAATGCATGGCGAGCTTGCCCATCGGCATGGACTTCTCATGCGGCTTGTAATCGGGTTTGTCCTCCGGCACTCGTTCGAGAGTCCGGCGTGTATTTGAAATTCGGAATCGAGATCTTGGAGCAGTAGTTCGGCAGTGGTCATAGATGCTACCTTCAGTCGGCGAGCGCGGCCGCTGTGTCAAGCCGTTCGACAAGTTTCGGGGGAAGATCGGCCTCAATGCCGGCGTAATCAGTCCCGCCTCGTCCATGTCTTTAGATGGGCTTCATCCTTGGCACGGAAACTGGTCAGTTTCATTCGAATCAGGTCGGGCAACGGAATAAGACGCACGCCACGAACGCTGCGAGAGCCCGCAAGCTCGGGCGCGGGCACTTCGTATTCGGGCCGAACTTTTTCTCCGGCGAAAACAAGATGCACGGCTCTGCGCGCCGAAGGAGCCTCCTTGTCCAGCAGCATGTCGACGCCGCCCGCATGCCGGTACTCCAGGCCAAACGGCTTAACAGCCGCCGCTATGCGTTCCAAGTCTTCGCGCCGGACGGCTATATCGATATCTCTGGTGAGCCTGCCCGCGTCGGGGTCGGCCTCCTCGACATAGAGATAGACGGCCAAGCCACCCACGATCCGGTAGTCGATGCCCGCAGCTGAGAGGGCTTGTCTCCAAAGTTGCCGCGAGTTCGAAAAGGCGGTCCACGCGTTCTTCAAAAAAAGAGTTAACCAGCACAGCCATCGCTCTCTATTTTCCGATATGCCTGCGCGATCGATAAGCCGGTTTCTGTACCCGCCGAAGCGGATGGCAACCATTCGTCTAGGCCCTTCCATTACTGAAAGGCTCAAGCGACCTACCCGGAAGTGGTAACGGAGCGGGCCACTCCTCCTCCCCTATTTGGTCTTGCTTCGCATGGGGTTTTCCCTGCCGGCCGCGATTACTCGCGCCGCGGTGCGCTCTTACCGCACCTTTTCACCCTTACTCGCCGGTTACCCGGCAAGCGGTATATTTTCTGTGGCACTGTCCGTAGCGCGCGCCTGGATGAGCCAAGGCCCAAATTAAGCGCAAACCCCCGGCCGTTAGCCGGCATGCTGCCCTGTGAAGACCGGACTTTCCTCTCGGCGCGCCGAAAAGCACGTCCAGCGGCTGCCTGATCGCGCAGGCAAAACCAGTATGGCAAAAATGGAAGTAGGTGAAGTTCTTCGTCCAAAGCTTCGGCTGCCGTGCGTCGCAGGCCGATGGCGCGGGAATCGAAGCGGCTCTGGAGGACTGCGGCTGCGAGCCGGTGCGTGAAAGCGCGGCCGCGGACCTGGTGGTGCTGAACACGTGCACCGTGACGGCTTCGGCCGACCTGGATGTGCGGCGTACCATCCGCAACGCGCATCGCGATCGTCCCCAAGCGAAGATCCTGGTTACTGGTTGTTATGCGCAGCGCGCGCCGGAAGAGATCGCCCAAATACCCGGAGTCACATGGGTGGTGGGCAATTCGCACAAGACCGAGATCGCCGACATCGTTCTGAACGCGCGCTGAAGACTATCACGGCCAGGTGCTTGTGAGCGATATGGCTACGCAGAGCGGCTTTGCGGCCAACACGGTGCGCGATATCCGTGAAGATCGCACGCGGCCGAACCTGAAAATTCAGGACGGCTGCTCAAACCGTTGTTCCTTTTGCATCATCCCTTCCGTTCGCGGCCGCAGCCGTAGCGCGGCGCTGAACGACGTTCTGGCGCAGGTTCGCGATCTGTCTGAACGCTACTGCGAGATCGTCCTCAGCGGCATCAATCTCGGCCGCTGGGGCCGGGACTTAGCGGGCGATCTGCGTTTCGCCGATCTGCTGCGGCGCATTCTCGATGAGACGAGCGTTCAGCAACTTCGCATCAGTTCCGTCGAGCCGATGGACTGGAGCCGGGAACTGCTTGAACTGGTTGCGGGAGAGCCACGCATTGCGAAGCATGTGCATCTGCCGCTGCAATCGGGCTCGGACGCTGTTCTCAAGCGCATGTTCCGCAAATACCGGACGCGGCATTATGCAACTCGACTGGAACTCGTCCGCGAACTCATGCCCTTGGCGGCGATCGGCGCAGACGTCATGACCGGCTTCCCCGGCGAGACCGACGCCGAATTCACGGAATCGTTGCGGTTTATTGAGGAGCAGCCGTTTACCTATCTGCACGTATTCACGTATTCAGAACGTCCGGGCACCGCCGCGGCACAGCTTCCAAATGCCGTGCCAATGCATGTACGCCGGGAACGCACTAGGATTTTGCGCGACTTATCGGAGCGGAAGAACCGCGAATTTCGCGCTCAGACGATCGGGCGAACGCTACGCGCCGTAACTCTCGAGCAGCGGGGCATGGCTCTCACGAGCAACTTCCTCAAAGTAGAGATGACCGCAGCGCGATGCGCCAAATCAGATGCTTGGATATTGAGATCGGTGGCTTAACGGAATCGGGCCTGCGCGAGCGAGCGCTGTTATCTGTGCTCTAAGGCAGGCCCGAACTCTTCCTCGCCTAATTGGCGGTTTGGAGCTCTCAGTCGACGGATCACGAACGGAACCGCCACCGCAAACGCCAGCAAGAGCGTGCCCCAGGTCGCAGGTTCCGGTGTGCCGCTACCCGTCGAAACGCCGGTAACGCCGAATGTGAATCCATTCCAGTACTCCGGGTTGGCGCCCGTCCAGCTCAAAGAGTTAAATGTGCCGGCGAATTGAATGATTCCGTCCCCCTCATGGCCCGTCAGGGTCGAGCCGGAAAGGCTAAGGCAAGTGCTGCACCCGCCGTAGGCATTTGAGGGTCCTTGCGCCAGAATCGACATCGATTGTCCCGAAGACAACGAAAAATCGTAGGCCGTGCCCAGCCCGGGTTGACCCAAACTGACAACCTCCAAAATCGGGTTAACCACTGCGGTGCCGAACGAGATCGTGTGCGTGGTGGCGGTGCCGTCAATCGCAATCAGGTCCGAGGGCGGCGCGTTGGTCACAGTTGGTGGCGCCGTGAACGTAGAAAGAGGCTGGTAATAGTTGTTTCCGGTTCCGTTCAACTGGGTGAAGGCGATTTCACCGGAGTAGTTAATGCTCACCGTTTGCGAGCCCACCATAAGCGTGCCAACAACGCTGGTCGAGGTAGGCTGAGACTGTCCATGTTGCCCAATCGATGGTGGCGCCGAAAATTGGGTTCAGCGCGGCAAAAGCAAGAGTCCCAACGGCCACTAAACAAATCCGAGACATATTATTTTTCCTCCAAACGTGGGAGCTGCACCCCACATCAGCTTCTATTATTTGTGTTGCGGGGTGATATTTCGCAATCTTGCGCTGCCAGAAATGTACTAGTACTCTGCGGACATTGGTAGGTGCTCGCCCGCGCGTTAGCGTTTATAGCCGAACTTTTGCAGCAGGGCTATGCGCTCCTTTATGTGCGATTCTGTTTCGACGCCCTTGGGCGAGCTGCCGTCCACAACGCCTAAAACGCCGCGGCCCTGCTCAGTTTCCGCGACAATTACTTCGACCGGATTGGCTGTCGCGCAGTAGATGCCCGCGACTTCCGGCACCTCGCGAATCCGGCTCAGCACGTTGATGGGAAATCCGTTACGCATGGCCACCACAAACACGTGGCCCGCGCCGATCGATTGCGCATTTGCGATCGCGTTCTGCTTCAGATCCTCATCGTTGCCGTCAACGCGGATCAGGCATTCGCCCGAGGCTTCATTGAAAGCGATCCCAAATGCCAGGTGCGGCGACGTGTTCACCATCGCTTCGTAGATGTCTTCCACCGTCTTGATGAAGTGACTCTGGCCGACGATGATGTTGCCGTTTTCGGGGATGCTCAATGCGACCAGCTTCAAAGCGATCTCGCGCGGGAATGCCATAAACGCCAGCATAGCCGTGGTCCGTCCCTATAATTGCGGGTAGTGCCCCCGCGTGCCCACGCCCAGACTCTCACCGACGCGAGCATTCTCGAACACGTTCGCAATCTTCCCCACGCGCGCGCAACATTTAAGCAACTCGTGCGCGAGCTGCAGTTGCAGGGCGAAAATCGCGATGCCCTGGAGGACGCGCTCGACCGGCTCACCGACAAAGGCCAATTGGTTGAACTTCGCTCGGGTCACTTCATAGCCGTCGGTGCGAATCCCGAATATGTGAGCGGGCGGCTCTCCATTCATCGCGACGGGTTCGGTTTTCTGATTCCCGATCAGCCGCTCGATCACGTGCAGGGCGATGTGTTTCTTCCGCCCGGCGAAGCCGCGAAAGGCATGCACGGGGATCGGGCGCTGGTACACATCACGCGGCTTGCAAACGAAGGCCGTGCCGAGGGTGAGATCGTTCGGATTCTGCGTCGTGCTCATATCACGGTCGTGGGTGAGTTCCGGATTCGAAAACGCGGCAACTTTGTGGTTCCTTCGGACGATCGCATTCAACAGTGGATTGAGATTCCGGAAGGCATGGAGATGCCGCCGCAGCGTCCCTCTGCAGACCGGGTGGGCGACCGTGTCGGGGCGGCTGCGCTGGAAATCAAGTCGGTCGAGGACCTCGACGGCATGATCGTCGATGTCGAGGTGCTCGAATTCCCGCAAGACGGCGAACACGGCATCGGACGTGTCATTGAAGTTCTGGGCGATAAGGACGATTTCGGCGTCGATGTCGAGATCATGATCCGCAAGCATCATCTCCCGCACGAATTTCCGCCCGAGGCGATCGAACAGGCGCGCGCGATTCCGCACGAGATTGCCGGCAGCGAGTACGACAGGCCGGCGTGATTTCCGCAAGCTCGACATCGTCACCATTGACGGCGAAACAGCTCGCGATTTCGACGATGCAGTCTGGGTGGACAAGCTTCCGAATGGGAACTACGCGCTTCAGGTGCACATTGCCGATGTGAGCCACTACGTTGCTCCAGGCACGCCGATCGACAGCGAGGCCCTGCTAAGAGGCACCAGCGTCTATTTTCCCGATCGCGCGGTGCCGATGCTGCCGGTGGAGCTTTCGACAGACATCTGTTCGCTGCGGCCGCAGGAAGACCGGCTGGTCCTCTCCGCTCTGCTTGAGATCGATCATCAGGGCGATGTCGTCTCCCAGGAGTTCATGCCCGGCATCATTCGCAGCGTCTGAGCGCATGACGTACACGAACGTCTTCGGAATTCTCGAAGGGGACGCTGGTTTGCGTGAACGCTACTCCGCGCTGGTGGACCGCTTCGAACTGATGCGCGAACTGGCCTTGATTCTGAATCGGAAACGAACGCGGCGCGGGTCGATTGACTTCGACATGCCCGAGACCAATATCGAATTGGATATTTCGGGCCAGATGACCGGCGTTACGCGCGCCGAACGCAACATTGCGCATCGCATTATCGAAGAGTTCATGCTGGCTGCGAATGAAGCGGTCGCCGGGACACTTCGAATCGGTGGGAATTCCCGCTCTGTATCGTATCCACGAAAAGCCCGACCCGAAGCGCGTCATGGAGTTCGAAGAGATTGCCGCGCATTTCGGCTACTCGCTCGGGATTGGCGCTATCCCGGTGAAGCGCTTCCCGGTGGTGGATCGCCGGCGGGATGGGAGCAGAGTCCGCAAAGACGTGGTTATCGCGCGCAACGACATCCAACTCTCGTCGCGGAATTACCAGCGGCTGATTGCGAAGATTGCGGGCAAACCGGAGGAACGCATTCTGAGTTACCTCATGCTGCGGTCGCTCAAACAGGCGCGCTACTCAAACGTGAACGAAGGCCATTTCGCGCTGGCGGCAACGGCCTATACCCATTTCACTTCGCCCATTCGACGCTATCCGGATCTCATCGTTCATCGATTGCTGCGGCATCTGCTCGAAACCGGCCGTGGGCTGCTCGAAGACCCCCGGCTTCGCGAACTGGGCGACGACACATCTTTCACCGAACGCCGAGCCGCTGAGGCCGAACGCGAACTCGTCGAGTGGAAGAAGGTTCGTTTCATGCAAGATCGCGTCGGCGACGAATTCGATGCGCTCATCATCAGCACGGCGAAGTACGGGTTTTTTGTGGAGCTGACCGAACTCTTCGTGGAAGGCTTAGTGCCGATGGAAACTCTGCCCGGTGACCGTTTCCGCTATCACGAGAACGGGCGCAAGATCATCGGAGAGAGAAGCCGCAAAACCTATTCGATTGGCGATGAGGTGCGTGTGCGCCTCGATCGCGCGGATACTGTCGAACGCAAACTGCAGTTCGCCCTGGCGCAGGAAACGGGACGCAATCGGCGCCGAAAGAAGAAATAGTTATTCCAGCACTCGCACGAATTCCGCGACAACCTCGTACTTGTCTTCGTCCTGGTCCAGATCCCACGATGGATACTCCGGGTTCAAGCTCTCCAGCCGGATGCGCGTCTGCAGGAATCCGTCTTCGGTAACGGCCTTCTCGCTTTTGTATCGCTTTACCGTGTACTGATTGTCATCGGCTAACTCCGAGTTCCGGACCAGTACCAGACGCCCATTCCGCGAGCCCACCACTTTCTGCCGGAACACGCACAGGCTGCCGTCCGGTATGCGCGGCTCCATGGAATGGCCCTGAATGCGGGCGATGAACATGTCTTCGGTCAACGGCAGATCGGGCGGCGTTTCTACCCATGTTTCCGCGTGGATATCTTCGGGATTTGTAAGGAATGGCCCGGCCGCCACGGCCAGCGAAAAACGCGGCAGATGCGTCCGGAATTTGAGCACCTGCGAGGGCACGTGCTCGCGATAGAGTTCGTTCAGTGTTTTGTCGAAATCCCGCACCGTGATCGCTTCGCGATCGCTGACCCGCAACGTCGTCGACACGTTTTCTTCCAGATAGCGCAGCAGCTCCGCCGCACCCATCTCGCGAGCCTTGGCATTCAGATCGTCCTCGAGTTCGGCCAGCACTTCCGCGTCTTCTTCGGTCGCGATCTCGTCCAGATCGCGGCGCAAACGAACGTATAACGCATCGCGGCTGCTGTCTAAGAGCAGGACCCCTAGAGTTTCGACGCCGTGCCCCGGCAAATCGGCGCTTACAAGCGAGTATTCTCCCGATTTGGGAGCGTAGTCGCTAAAGCTGACAACGCGAGCCGGCATCCGGCAACATCTTACCCTGCTCCAACCCGTTCGTAAAGAACCCCTAGCGGGCTAGGGTGTGGCTGGGGCCGCGTTCGCGTAATAACCCTTGCGTGCGCGAACCTTCACATTGCCCAGGTCGACCACTACTTTGAGATTGCGATAGTTCTTCTCCGACGGATTGTCGGATATGTATCGAATGATGTACTGCGTCGTCACTTCGCCCGCGATGTCCGCCACGGCGCGATACATGTTCCCGTCCAGCACCGAGCGGTACGCGCCCGTTCCTACCGTAAGCGCATAATTGCCATCGTCCGAGGGGTGCGAAAGATACCCGTCCGTGTCGCGGTAAACATCGCCCAGCGGGTAAACAACACGGCCGCCTGTCTCGGTGGCAAGTTGCACCAGAACGTCGTTGGTCTCGTTCGTGAAGCCGAACGCCTCCGTGCTGATGCAGTAGATCGTCACCAGGTTCCGCTGTGCCAGCTCAATCACCTGCTGCAGCGAGTGCTTGCTGGCATTGTCATGCCCGTCGCCAATGATCACAATGATGCGCCGCGGCTCAATCGGTTCGCCTTTCACGAGCTTGCGGTTTGTGCAGGCCAGATAAATGGCGTCGTACATTGCCGATCCGCCGCCCGGCTTCAGCTTGCGGATCTTGTCTACGATCGGTTCCGAATCGCTGGTCGTATTCACCGCTACTTCCGCATCCTGCGCGTAGTCGATCAGGTAGCCGGAGTACTTTGGATCGCCCGTTAGCAGATTTTGGACCAGCTCTTCCGAAGCTTCCTGAAAGTTCTTCCAATGGATACGGCTGGCAGTGCTCAGGTCAAGCAAGAATCCGACCACCACCGGCTGGCTTCGTTCGCGCGTAAAGTACTGGATCGTCTGCGGCTTGTTCTCCTCGAAGACGTGAAAATCCTTCTCTTCCAGGTCCGATACAAACCGGCCCTTCTCATCGGTGACCGTCACGGGAACGATGACTTCATTCACGGTGACTTTGATGGCATTCGGATCTGATTTCGTGTCGGCAGTCTGCTGTTTGGCAGCGGGCGGAGCTACGGAGACACTCGCTTCACTGGTTTTGCTTGCGGGATTTGGACTAGATGCTGATGTAGAAGGAGAGGGGGGCTGTTGAGCGGCAAGGAGCGGTGAAAGGCACAAAGCCAGACCGATTCCAGCCGCCAAGAAAGTCGGCTTACATAACTGCATTGAGGGGATGCCTAGCCCAAATTATAGCGAGGATGAATCACTTTCACCTAACGCTGCACGCGTCCGCTGCCGCCGCCTTTGATCAGAGCCTGTACTTCTTCGGCGCTGAAGCGGTTGAAGTCGCCCGGGACGGAGTGTTTCAGCGCGCTCGCGGCGATAGCAAACTCGAGCGCTTCGTTTGGAGATCCGAGATGCGTGAGCCCGTAGATCAGCCCGGCTGCGAAGCTGTCTCCGCCGCCGACGCGATCGACTATATGGGTGATGTCGTATTCGCGGCTGAGCAGAAATTCGTTGCCGGTGTGCAGGCAGGCCGACCAGCCGTTACGCGATGCGCTTTTCGATTCGCGCAGAGTGATCGCGATCATCTGAAGGTTTGGATACGTCGCAAGCACCCGCTCAGCCAGTTCCGAATACTTCTCCCGCTCCAGGCTGCCGGATTCCACATCGATGTCTACTTGAATGTTCAGCGCCTTCTGGCAGTCCTCTTCATTAGCAATGCAAACATCGGTGAGCTTCAAAAGCTGCGGCATCACCTCGCAGGCGTCCTTGCCCCACTTCCAGAGATTCTTTCGGAAATTTAGATCGCAGGATGTCCGAATACCGAGTTCGCGCGCGGTTCGCAAGCCCTCTATAGCAAGCTCCGCAGCTGAGGCGCTGAGGGCCGGCGTGATGCCGGTGGTATGGAACCAGGTGGCATCGCGTAACGCGGTCGGCCAGTCGATCACGCCGGGTTTGGCTTCTGCCATGGCGCTGTAAGCGCGATCGTAAACCACCTTCGAGGGCCTTTGGTTGGCGCCTGTCTCGACAAAATACACGCCCATCCGGCCCGGACCGCGCACAATGTGGCTGGCATCGACATCGAAGCGCCGCAGCTCGCCTATAAACGCGTCCGCAATGGGATTGGCTTCAGGCAAGACGGTGATGTAACGTGCCGCTGCCCCGAACTGAGCGAGGGCAACGGCCACATTCGCCTCGCCCCCGCCGAAAGTGGCGATAAAATGCGGCGTCTGCAGCAGCCGTTCAAAACCGGGAGGGGACAGCCGAAGCATCACCTCGCCGAAACTGGCGATCAAATGACTCATTTTGGATTTATGAATGGGGAACTACCTATTGGCCGACGCTGATCGGCGACGACACGTTCGGCGCCAGTATAGCCTCGATTCCTGCCGTTGCGTCGATCGAGGGCAATCCCTCTATCTTCTCTACCGTGAAGGCGCCGAGCGGCACGGAGGTCATTTTGCGTATGGCCGAGGCAGCGTAGGCGTCCAGCACGAATGCGTCGATCTCGACTGGTGCGCTCTCAGGAGCTAACGTGGCAGCGGCCCGGTGGAGGCGCGCTACTGCTTCGCCGGCGTCGTCCAGGAAGTTGCCAAACGTGAGCTGAAGACCAGTGAACACCAGCTTCCGCGAGCTGACGAGCGTCGTTCGCGTGTTCTTCAGCAGCACCAGCGGCCCTTCGCTTCGGGCCTGGCTCAATTGGCCGACCGCTTCGCACAGCGTGTTGCCGTTGGCAGGGTCGCGCAAGGGTTGCACGACGTTGATGGCGCTATTAGGAAATGCGCCCTGAAGTGCGCTTCGCAACCCTGTGGCGTTCGCAATCTCGCCGGTGAAGCAGGTGCAGCGGAGGATATGCGCAGGTTGCACAGCGGCCACCCTGGCGCTGCCCTGCAAGTTGCTCCACAGCCTGCGCGAACCCGCGTTGCCATTTGGCCGCTGAAAAAGGCCAATCCATTCGGGTTCACCGTACGTCGCGTACTGACGACAGCTTCAATCACCACAGCGGCCCTTTCCTGTTCGAGAGCGCCCACCTGGATGATGGTTAATGTGGGCAGGGGTAGTTTCTTCTCGGTGAAGATGGAGGCTGCCTGCACCTGCACCCGCCGTGCATCACCGGCGCCGGCGACGAAGGCACGCAGTTTCACAATCGTCTCGCCTTTGGTATCGCGAATCAGATCATTCAGACTCTGCCGGATCTGCGCTGAAAGACCGCCAGTGAGGAGCAGCGGAGAAATATGGAAGTCGAGCGTTTGCGTGTCCGCCTCAAGCGCCATCGGCAACTCCGGCGGAAGCGGCAAGACTTGCGATTTCGCCTGTTGTCGTTATTGCGGTTGCGTTGCACTATGCACGGCCGCGCCCGCGATCAGGCAAATTGCCAGAGATTGAAACAGTGTTCGTCGGCAGACTGACCAGCGCATGCGTCTACCAACCTAGACTAGCCTGACGGGGCGGTGCGTCAACGGGGCGGTGCGTCAACGCCCGCGGTGGCGCACTGCTCTATCACCTCTTTGAAGTGAGAGATACAAACGAAGCTGCTTGTGCCAACTCGCCGCCGGATGTAACGCTTACGAGATTCTTTCCGGTCCATAGGGCAGGTAGGGCATAAATATGGAAAAAGAGCACGTGACCGGGAAAGTAGACGAACTGAAAGGCAAAGCCAAACAGAGTGTTGGGGATGCAACCGATGATCCCGGCCTGCAAGGCGAAGGTGCGTGGGATGAAGCCAAAGGCAAAGTCAAGCAAGCCTATGGCGATTTGAAGGAGACCATCAAGGACTCTGATAAGGCCGCCGGCACCGACGTTAACCGCAAGTAAGCACTAGCCCGCAACGGATGGTCCGCTCCGGTCTCTAATGGCCGGGGCGAACTTCCTTCTTCCCGTTCCGTCAATCGCGATTACCAGCCAATTTGGTATGCTTGGCCTGAAGTGGCTGACCTCTCCCTCATTTCTCTCGATACAAACTCTGCGTGCCTCTGTATCGGCAGTTGGCGGAGTCTGTTAGTCGCCTGATCGCCAGCGGAGTCATCCAATCGGGCGAGAAACTGCCGGCCACTCGTGAATTGGCTGGTCAATTGGGTTTGAATCGTACCACAGTATCGGCCGCCTATTCTGCGCTGGAAGAGCTGGGTTTGATTCGCGGCCATGTTGGCCGGGGAAGCTTTGTCGCCGGTCCGGCTGCTATGCCGACTCCCGTTCCGGGCAATGTGGGTCCAGCGACACTTGGGAATCGATCCCGCCTGCGCCGGAGCCGACGTTTTCCCCGCTGGGATCCGGCGTGGAGATCAGCTTCGCGAACTCGCGGCCTCTGACTGCGGCGTTCCCGATTGAAGAATTTCGGCGTGTGTCGAGGGAAGTAGTCGACAGCCCCGAAGCGAGCGAAATCCTGCAGCTTGGCCCAGCCCAGGGATATCAGCCTCTGCGCCGTTTCCTGTTGAAGGATGCGGCCGACTCGGGCATCGCGCGCCCGCGCGACGATGTCATCGTCACTAACGGTTGCCAGCAGGCCCTCGATCTACTTGCTCGGCTGTTTGCCGCAGACGCGGACGGTGGTTGCTGTGGAAGATCCGGTTTATCACGGCCTCATCCGGGTGTTCGCTCGTACCGGCGCTGAACTCGTTCCCGTTCCGCGTGCAACGAAAGCGGGTTGGACACCGGCGCCCTCGAAGAAACACTGCTGCGTCATCGCCCGCAAACTGCTGATTGTCACTCCCAGCTTTCAGAACCCGACCGGTGCAACTCTGACGCTCGAGCGCCGAAAGCGCGTTGTCGAACTCGCGCATCGGTTCGGCGCCATTCTGGTTGAAAACGATATATACAGTGAGCTTCGCTATCGCGGTCATCCTCTGCCGACTTTGAAGGAGCTTGATCGAACCGGCAACACGATCCTGCTGCGCAGCTATTCGAAAGTGCTGTTCCCGGGACTGCGGGTGGGCTGGGTGATCGCGCCGCGTGAAGTGGTGTCGCGCCTGGCCGATGTGAAACAGCTCAGCGATCTGCATTCGGATCAGCTTTCGCAGGCCATCCTGCTTCGCTTCACGGAGTCCGGTGCGTTGCACAAGCATATCGAGGCGACTCGAATCGGCGGCGAACTGAGACTGCGGGCTGCGATCGACGCCTGCGCGCAATTCCTGCCACGTGGCGCCAAGTTTACTTCGCCGGAAGGCGGGATGAATCTGTGGATCGAATTGCCCGCTCCGTTAACCGCCGATGTATTGCTCGCGCGCGCTCAAGAGCGCGGCGTCGGTTTCCTTCCGGGCCGGTTTTTCTCTGTGACCGGTGCGCACGCTCGCGGATTGCGCATCAGCTTCGGTGCTTTATCGCCCGGCCAGATTACCCGCGGAATTCAGATTCTCGGCGAGTGCGCCGCGCGCGAACTCGCCGGCACGCACGCGTCACGCGGCCGATGAGGCCGCTGCAGTATTGGTTTAACGAAGCTAGTGGAGATCGAGATGAACTTTCAAACTGAAGATTTCCGGCTCAAAGTTGGCTTGGCCGAAATGTTGAAAGGCGGCGTCATCATGGACGTCGTCAACGCCGAGCAGGCTGTGATTGCGGAGAAAGCCGGCGCCGTCGCGGTCATGGCGCTCGAGCGCGTTCCGGCGGATATCCGCAAAGAAGGCGGCGTCGCGCGCATGTCGCAGATCCGCATTATCCGGCGAGATCATGGAAGCGGTATC
This sequence comes from Terriglobia bacterium, assembly GCA_963846045.1. Lineage (GTDB taxonomy): Bacteria > Acidobacteriota > Terriglobia > Bryobacterales > Bryobacteraceae > Bog-105. Next base: position 358,592 of record CAWJUL010000011.1, read on the forward strand.
CATACCCGTAATGGCGAAGGTCCGCATCGGTCATTTCACTGAAGCGCGCATTCTCGAAGTTCTCGGCGTCGATTACATCGACGAAAGCGAAGTGCTCACGCCTGCGGACGAAGAACATCACGTCGATAAGCACGATTTCAAAGTTCCGTTCGTTTGCGGTGCTCGAAACCTTGGTGAGGCGTTACGCCGCATTGCCGAGGGTGCGGCCATGATTCGCACCAAGGGCGAAGCCGGTTCGGGCAATATCGTCGAAGCTGTCCGCCACATCCGTACGATTGTCAAAGAAATGAAACAGCTGACCGTGCTCGGCAAAGAGGAACTGGTGCACGAGGCGAAGAACCTGCAGGCCCCCTTGAACTCGTCCAGTATGTCGCTCAAAACGGCAAACTGCCGGTGCCGAATTTCTCGGCGGGCGGCATCGCGACGCCCGCCGATGCCGCTTTGGTTATGCAACTCGGCGCGGAAGCTGTCTTCGTCGGCTCCGGAATATTCAAGTCGTCCGATCCCGAAGCGCGCGCCAAGGCGATCGTAAAAGCCGCAACGTTCTATCAGGACCCGGTCAAGCTTCTCGAAGCGAGCGAAGAGCTTGGGCGAAGCGATGCCTGGTCTCGAGATCTCGAAGTTGCAGGAATCCGAGTTGATGCAAGTTCGCGGCTGGTAAGGGGCGGAAGCAGATTCAGTGAACGGAGCGGAACAAACCGTTATCGGTGTGCTCGCGCTCCAAGGCGATTTCGAAGCGCACCGCGCCGCCCTGGAGCGTGCCGGTGCGCGCGCGCAAAGAGGTGCGTACCGCGGAGGACCTGCGATCGGTTGACGGGCTCATCATCCCCGGCGGCGAAAGCACTTCCATGCTGAAGCTGCTCGACTACGAGAATCTGTTTGAGCCGCTGCGGCAGTTCGGTTCGGAAAAGCCGATTTTCGGCACCTGTGCCGGAGCCATTCTTCTTGCAACGGAAGTTCTGAATCCAGCGCAAACATCGCTCGGACTGCTCGATATGACAATCGAGCGCAACGGCTACGGGCGACAGATCGACAGCCGCATTGCAAAGATCGATGTCGCCGATATGGGCGAAGCTGAAGCAGTCTTCATCCGTGCGCCCATCATCCGGCGCATCGGCGTCCAAGCGAAGGTTTTGGCCAGCTACCTGGATGCGCCGGTACTGGTGGAGCAGGGCAAACATATGGCTGCCACATTTCATCCTGAACTGAGCAAACCGGGTGGCCGGATACACGAGTTATTTGTGAGAAAAGTGAAATCCTGCCCGGATTGCCGCGCGGCAGGTGACGAAGTGAGAAAGGTGTTGTTTCTCTGCGTTGGGAACTCCTGCCGCAGTCAGATGGCGGAAGGGTTTGCCCGCAAATACGGCTCCGACGTAATGGAAGCGGCGAGCGCTGGTCTTTCGCCGGCGCCTATCATCCAGACTTTAACCAGGAAGGTGATGGAGGAGAAGAATATCAGGCTCGACGATCACTTCGCCAAGAGCCTTGATGCGGTTAACCTTCCGAGCTTCGATCTCATCGTAAACATGAGCGGCATGAAGCTGCCACGCAAGATGCCGATCGAAGTCCGAGAGTGGAAGGTAGAGGATCCCATCGGCAAGGCGGAAGAGGTATATATGGCTGTGCGCGATCAGATCGAGATGGCGGTTATGCGCCTCATCCTGGAATTCAGGCGCGCAGAAAAATCCAATGAGCAGGCGGCCGACGGAGTTCTGCGGCGAGCTACTCGTCCTCCGAAATAAAGCATTCAGCCCTGAAAAGCAAAGCGGCCTGGAGCACGTTTGCGCTCCAGGGCCGCTTTTTAAAATTTGCAGTATAAAGTTACTTGCTGGTCGAGGTCGAGCTCATCGTATCGGTGCCGCTGGTGCTCTTCTTCGACTTCTTGGTTTTGTGCTTCTTCGACATCGTGCTGCTGCCTGACATGGTGTTGGTGCTGGACATCGTGCTGGTGTTCTGCGCGAAAACAGCAGTACCCGAAAGCATCGAAAGGCCGAGGGCGGCGATCATGATCTTCTTCATTGCGTATCTCCTAGTTATTTTCCGATAGCACTTTCGTGCTCTCACAGGTATCTTGTCAGATCGAGGGTGAAGGAGTCCTGAATTAGACATTAAACTCTTCTTAATGTAGGGCTACTCCCCCGTTTTCAATAGCCTAGAACCGCAACATTCGTATACGGGGCTAGCAAAAACCCAGTAGAATCAGAATTCACCTCATTTCTGCATGCCTGAAAGAGCGTCCGGCCCACCGCCGCAGGTGAGCGAGCGGTATGAAATCAAGGAAGCCCCCATCGGGCGAGGCGGAATGGGCGTCGTCTACAAGGCGTACGACAACAAGACGCGGCGGTTCGTTGCTCTAAAGACAATCTCGGGTGAGGTCGAGCCGGGCGCGCTCGAACTATTTGAACGTGAGTGGAACGTGCTTGCGCGCATCAGCCACCCGAATATCGTCGACATCCTGGATACGGGCGATTACCCGGAAAACGGCCACAGGAAACCATATTTTGTTATGCCCCTGCTTCCAGGGGTCACGCTCGAGCACCTGATCAAGACTTCGAGCCAACGGCTGACAGTCGAACGTATTGTCGAAATCATGTGCCAGGCGTGCCGCGGGTTGCATGCCGCGCACGAGCAGGGCCTGGTTCACCGCGACGTAAAGCCGAGCAACATTTTCGTAATGGACGACGATGCGGTGAAGATCATCGATTTCGGGGTCGTCCACCTCGCTGATACACGTACTGTTACGGGGCTCAAAGGCACGCCGCTCTACATGTCGCCCGAACAGATCGACGGCAAGACTGCTACGGCGCTGTCCGACATCTTCGCGCTGGGCGTGGTCTGCTATGAGGCGCTGACTGGCCGCAAGCCGTTCAGCCGCCGCAACGAGGGTGAAATGTTCGAGGCCATCCGCAGCCACATTCCGCCGCCCGCTTCGGATATTAACCCGGCGGTCAATCTGCCCATGAGCCGGACAGTTCATAAAGCCATGGCCAAGCAGCCATGGCATCGGTTCTCAACCGCAAAAGAATTCGCAGACACGTTGCAGAAGGCGCTTCGCAACGAACCCATCGAGCGCTTTGACCGCGCCAAGATTCAGCCGCGCATCGAACGCATTAAGAAGGCCTATGCGGAAGGCGACTACCAGTTTGCGGGCGAGATTCTCACCGAACTGGAGTCAGAAGGGCACATGGACCCCGAGATGTCCATACTGCGCCTTCAACTCGATCAGGCCGTACGCACCAAGACCATTCGTCAGTTACTCGATAGCGCCCGCACCCGCATGGAGGAAGACGAATATCCGCTTGCTTTGCAGAAGCTGCAGGACGTTCTCGTATTGGACCCGAGCAATGTGGACGCGACAACGCTCAGGCGGCAAATCGAGCGCGAACGGAGTGAGAAACAGACCGAGGGGTGGTTCCGCTTAGCCGTTCAGCACCTGGACAATCAGGATTACCGGCAGGCTCGGCAGGCGCTTGAGGAAATTCTCAAGATCGACAGTTCCGATACGCGCGCCCGGGAGTTGCTGTCGCGCCTTGAACGCACCGAACAGGAAGACGCAAAAGCGCGCGAGGAAAAGCAAAAGCTCTACGACGCCGCTCTCAATTCCTACCGCAACGGTGAAATAAGCACGGCGCTGAGCAAACTGGAGCGGCTTCTCGAGATCAATCGGTCGGGCCCGAAATCGACGGCGCCCGACCGCGAACAGCAATATCAAAGTCTCTACAATCAGATTCGGTCCGAGCGCGAAGCTGCCCGCAACAGCTACGCGGAAGGCCGCAAATATCTTGCCGACCGAAACTTCACGAAAGCGCTCGAGATCTGCACGCAGTACCTCGACAAGCACACTGGCGATCCGCTCTTTCAAGCGCTGAAGATCGAAGCCGAAGAAGTGCAACGGCAGGAGCAATCCGCGGCCCTTGCAGAGATCGGCCGCCGAGTGGAATCGGAACACGATCTTGACAAGAAATACAGCATTGTCAGCGATGCCGTCGAAAGGTACCCTTCGGAAACGCAATTCAAATCCCAGTTGAAGTCGGTGAAAGACCGGCGTGACCTGGTGAATTCGATCGTCTCTCGCGCGCGACAGTACGAAGAGCGGGCACAGTTCAACGATGCAGCCGCGCAATGGGATATTTTGCGTAATATTTATCCCAGCTACCCAGGGCTCGATTTTGAAATGCAGCGTTTGGCCCGACGCCGCGAAGAACAGGTCGCGGAAGACGCGAAAGCGCGCTGGGTTGAACGGATTGATCGGCATATCGAAGCTGCCGAGTACATCAAAGCGCGTGAAGCGATCAAACAGGCCCTGACTGAGTTTCCGAACGATCAGGAACTGCGCGGCCTGGACGCTTTGGCCGAGCAGGCTCTAAAGCGCAATACGGAAGCGGCTGCTCTGCTGCAGCAGGGCCAGAATCTGATCGCCGCAAATCGTTTCGAAGACGGCATTAAAATCCTGCGGAAGGCGGAACGGCTGGATGAGCGCAACCCGGCTGCCCGCGCCGCTCTGCTGGGTGCTTTGCTGCAACGCGCGCGCGATTTAATGTCGTCGGATTGGCATTCCGCGGAACCGCTGGTCGACGAAGTGCTAAAGCTAGAGCCGTCGGATCCAGTGGCGCGCAGTCTGCACTCGCTGATTTCGGACTACAAGCGCCAGGAAGCCGTCAGCCGATTCCTGCTGGAAGCGAGAAATCTGCAAGCGGCCGGAAACCTGGAAGCGGCATTGGCCACCGTTGAGCGGGGCCTGGAAGCGTTCCCAAATGAGAGCCGGCTACTCCAGTTGCAGCACACGTTGCGCGGCGGCATCCCCGACAAAAGAAAGGAATCCGTTCCCCCGCCGCCTACACCGGTAGAGCTAGTAAACGACGCCGAATTTGCCGCCACTGTACTACTCGAGCGAGCGGCCCCTGCTCCTGCTCCTGCGCCAAAACCGAGCCGGATAGCCCAGCTCGGCGCAATCTCCAGCGCGACAGCGGCGCCACCCGCTCCGCCGCCTCCTCCGGTCATCCAGGTGCCCGAAAGTACGCCTCCAACGCCGCCGCCGAACGTTAAAAAAACATCTGCCGCCCCGGTTGTGGAAGCTCCGGACAAAAAACGAGCGACACTCATCTTCGGTGCGGCCGGAGTTGCTGCCGTCCTGATCCTGGCTGCGATTCTGTTCGCGTTTTTCAAGAAGAAAACGCCGACGCCATTGCCGACGCCTAGCGTGAGTCAGGTCGCGGTTACCTTTGCAGCCAACGCTCCCGGTGTTCGTTACCTTCTGGATGGCAAAGCCGTGAGCGGCGGCACTATCAAGCTGGACCCCGGGTCTTCGCACCACGCCGAAGCGGAAGCCGATGGGTACATCAGCGACGCGCGATCTTTTACCGTTCCTTCCGCTTCATCGAAGCCCATGAACGTCGCGTTCAACCTGCAGCCGGCTGCGCCGGAGTTGCGAATCAACTCCGACCTCGGGGCGGGCAAGCTTGTGCTCGACCAGAACGCACCGATAGATCTTCAGGACGGGAGTCTCACCAAAGACGACCTGCCGCCTGGGGCGCACCAGGTTGCCATCCTGGATAGCGGTAAGAGGCAGGTCTTTGGTTTTGGCTTCGAGGTCAAGCCACGCGAGGTCGCGGCATTAACGGCGCCCCCAAAGGGAACTGCTCCCGGTGTGATTGTCAGCTCTCTTGGTTCGAATGCCGTCGTTTATGCCACTGCCAATCTGAAAGGCGGCATTGAGGGGCAGCCGGTACAGGTCATTCCGCCCGAGGGTCTGAAGCTTACGCTGCCAAGCCAAGGCGCGGTGCATTTTGCCATTGACGATGGACATGGCAAGACTCGCCTGGTCGCTCTCGAGTACTCGCCTCTTCCGGCAATTGCAGTGTCTTTGGGCGCCGCAGTCGAAAAAGTTCCGGTCACCCTAACCGCGAATGTGCCCGACGCGATAGTGGTTTTGAACGGCCACGATCTGAAACCGCTTGTTAGCGGCAAGCGCGTTATTTGGCTGCCGGAGGGTAAGTACCACGTATCGGTAAAGGCCGAGGACTATGAACCTGCCGAGGATCAGGTGGTCGAAGTCAAGGCCGGCCAGGCGCCTCCCAAGCCGCTCGAGTTCACATTGAAACCCATCGCCCACATGGCCACGGTTGTTATCGAATCTGCGCCGCCCGATACCGAAGTCTTGATCGATGGGACAAGCGCGGGCGTCATCTCATCCGGAAGTTTCAAAAAGGAAGTGACCCCGACACATCACACCATCGTTCTGAAAAAACCCAATTACGTGGATTACACGAAGCATCAGCAGTTCGCTGCCGGCCAAACGCTTACCATCAGCGGCTCCGAAATGGAACCCTACGGCAAGTTGACGCTGAAAGTCTCGCCGGATAAGGCACGCATCGTGTATCGCCGGAACGGATCCGACCAGGACGTCGTTGCGCAGAATAACCAGGATGTGCCGCTGCCGCCGGGTACATACACGGTGACTGCGTCCCAGGAAGGTTATACGTCCCAGTCGCAAACAATCGATATCCTGTCCGGCAAAGAAGCGCCGTTCGCTGTCACGCTGCCCAAGCCCGTAGTCGTGTCGCCTACTCAGCCTGGCGACATCTTTGAAAATCCCCGTGCCTGGACTTTCACCAATGTTGATAGCTGGTGGACTTATGCCCAAAAGGGCATCAGCTTCACCCGGCGGAACGAAGGGACGCTCACTTTCACATTGCTCAAAGATCCCAGACTCTACCTGAAAGAGAAGATCAAGAAGTACGAGTTTGTAGCCGATTACAAAGACGACGACAATAAAATCCTGTACACGCTGGATCAACACAAGCTCACCAAAAAGGTGTTTGTCGATGGCAAGGAACGGAAAGAGGCTCGAAGCGAGGCCTCCATTTCGGCTGGGGATAGCTATCGCATGTCCGTGCAGATCACGCCGGAAAACGTAACCGTACGGATTAACGGGGCCGCCGACACGACAAAACGTCCGGAGACACGCGGAAAGTTTGGCTTCGTGAACGAAGTTGTTCTTGCACCGCGCTAACGCGCACCACCTACAAACGGCAGATCAGAAGCTCGCGCTCGTAAATCATCTCGGGCGGCAAATGATCGTGCAATACGATGAATAATTCCTCGTGACCGATAACCTCGTTGCGCCACGCGGTGCGGTCGACGGCTTGCAAATCTTCGAACTTGTCTTTCGGAAAATCAAGCCCTTCCCAATCGATGTTCTCGTATCGAGGCACCCAGCCGATCGGCGTCTCTTTCGCGCCGGTGCGGCTATGAGTGCGATCGACAATCCACTTCAGCACCCGCATATTTTGCCCGAAGCCGGGCCAGATGAACCGGCCGTCTTCGTCCTTCCGAAACCAATTCACATGAAAAATACGCGGCGTCGAGCTCAAACCTCGCTGCATAAGTAGCCAGTGCCGGAAATAATCGCCCATGTGGTACCCGCAAAAGGGGAGCATGGCCATTGGGTCGCGGCGCACCTTCCCCACCGCTCCGGCCGCCGCAGCCGTCGTCTCCGAACCCATCGTCGCGCCGACGTAGACGCCGGCGCTCCAATTGAAGGCTTGAAAGACTAGCGGCATCGTGGTAGCGCGCCGTCCTCCAAAAATAAAGGCGGTAATTGGTACGCCATCCGGGTCTTCCCAAGCCGGATCGATGGAAGGACACTGCGCCGCCGGCGCGGTAAATCGAGAATTGGGATGCGCCGCTTTCCGGCCTGTCTCTCTTCCTATCTCAGGTGTCCAGACGGTGCCTTGCCAGTCCAGGCATTCCGCCGGCGGTTCATCCGTTAAGCCTTCCCACCAGACGCCACCATCGGGAGTTAGCGCGACGTTCGTAAAAATGGTGTTCCTCGAGAGCGTTGCGATAGCGTTGGGATTTGTTTTCGCCGATGTTCCCGGCGCAACGCCAAAAAATCCAGCCTCCGGATTGATCGCGCGTAGTTGCCCCGTCGCATCGGGCTTGATCCAGGCGATATCATCGCCCACCGTCCAAACTTTCCAGCCGTCCAAGCCTTCGGGAGTGATCATCATCGCGAAATTGGTTTTGCCGCATGCGCTTGGAAACGCCGCGGCCACATACGTCTTTTCGCCGCTCGGATTTTCCACGCCGACGATGAGCATGTGCTCCGCCATCCAACCCTCGTCGCGCGCGATATTGGATGCGATCCGCAACGCGAAGCACTTCTTCCCTAACAGCGCGTTACCGCCATAACCGGAGCCGTACGACCAGATCTCACGTGTCTCGGGAAAGTGCACGATGTACTTCTCCGGGTTGCAAGGCCAGGGCACATCCTTCTCGCCCGGGGCGAGCGGGACGCCGACGCTGTGTACGCAGGGCACGACACGTTTGATGTCTTTGTCGATTTCGCCGAACACCCGCAGCCCAATGCGCGCCATAATGCGCATGTTCACTACCACGTAGGGTGAATCGGTGAGTTCCACGCCTATCTGCGACATCGGCGATTCAATCGGCCCCATGCTGAACGGCAGCACATACATAGTGCGTCCGCGCATGCAGCCTCGGAAAAGCGACTTCAGCTTGCGCCGCATCTCATAGGGGTTCACCCAATTGTTGGTCGGCCCGGCGCTCTCCTTCGAAAGCGAGCAGATAAAGGTGCGATCTTCCACTCGGGCGACATCGCTGGCATCCGATCGGGCGTAGTAGCAACCGGGCCAAAGCTTCTCGTTCAGCTTGATCAGCGTTCCGTTGGCCACCATCTCCGCGCAGAGCGCTTCGTTCTCTTCTTCCGATCCGTCCACCCAGTGGATGCAGTCCGGTTTCAGCAACTCGGCCATCTTCTCCACCCAGCGAATCAGGTGTTTGTTTGAGCTGGGTATTGTTTGCTTGCGTGACGCTTTGCTTTTGTGAACAACGGATACGGTCGACTTCATAAGAGCAATTCTTCACCTACTGTACAGTGAGAGGCGAGCCTGCCATGTCGCACGCCACAGTCACCTCACCTGAAGTAGAAACCAATCTGGAACGCGACCTTTCCTCGCACTTTGTGCGCGTTGTTGAAGAAGCTGCGGTCGCCTGCGCAAGAACCATGGGCGTTGGCGATCGCAAGCGCTCCGACCAGGCCGCTGTACAGGCTATGCGTCAGGCGTTTGAAACTGTGCCGATCGAGGGCAACATCGTGATCGGCGAAGGCGAGCGCGATGAAGCGCCCATGCTGTATATCGGCGAACGAGTCGGAATGCCCGCAAACGGCCGCGAACTCCCGGGCGTCGATATCGCCGTCGACCCGCTGGAAGGAACCAATCTGTGCGCCACCGGCGCCGCCAATGCCATCGCGGTTCTTGCCGCATCGGAGCCCGGCGGCCTGCTTCACGCGCCGGATTGCTACATGGAGAAAATCGTTGCCGGCCCGGCTTGCCGAGGGGCTCTGGATCTGGATGCACCGGTAGCGCAGAACCTGAAATCGATTGCACGCCGGCTCGATCGCGATGTCAAGGATCTGACCATCATCGTTCTCGATCGCCCGCGCCACCAGCAATTGATCGAGGACATTCGGCACGAGGGAGCGCGTATTCGCCTCATCGGCGACGGCGACTTATCGGCCGCGATCGCGGTCGCGGTTCGTGGCAACGGCGTTCACGCGGTCATGGGCGTTGGCGGCGCTCCTGAAGGCGTTCTCGCGGCCGCCGCCATGCGCTGTTTGCACGGCGAAATGGTCGGCCGGCTCGTCATCGATACCCCGGAACTCGAAGAGCGCGTCGCGCGCATGGGCATCAAGAACCCAAAGCGCATCTACACCGCGGGCGATCTCGCCATGGGCACGCACATTATCTTCGCCGCATGTGGTGTTACCGACGGCGCTTTCCTGCGCGGAGTTCGCTTCTTCAGCGAAGGCTATCGCACTCATACGCTTCTGATGACCTCCTCGAACAACAGCGTGCAGTTTATCGATGCCGTCCACATGACGCGCAAGCCCGGCCCCCGCGGCGTGCGCCTTTACTGACCTTTACGCAAGTTCATCGTCGCGTAGCTGCTGCTCGCTCAGCAGGCCAAGGTGCCGCAACACCCGCCGCACCTTCTTCGGCGACACCGAGAGCTTATTCGCCACGCGCGACACTTTGCGCGCTTCGTGCTCCCAGACGCGGCGGATGACGAGCTCCTCGAAATCGGCAACAACCTGCTGCAGCGACTTATTGCCAACTTCGCCTTGCGACCACGCCCGCAGATTTGGATCTTCTATGCCCGCATACAAAATCCGGGATCGCAGCAGCTCGATTTCCTGCCACAACGCGTCGTGCCGGTCATGCTCCAGAAACACCTCGGCCCGATCACAGCATGCGCGCGCCGCATCCGTGTTAGTAAAGAATCCGTTGACGAGTGTGGAACCGAGACAAATGTGCGCCTGAGCCTGCAAACGCCTGCTTTCCGTGCGTTCACCGAAATCCACCGCTTCCTTCGCGCAATCGTGGGCTAATTGGGCGAACTGGCTGAGCTCCGTCGATTCGCCAATCTGCTCCTCATACCGCGCATTCGCCACCATCGCTTCCACAATCCGCGCCCGGCACATCAGCAGATAGTCCGCCTTCGTCCGTCCAAGTTCAAACGCCTCCGACGCACGCCTCTCCGCTTCATGGAGGTCGCCCAGATCGAGATAAATCTGCGCCAGGCTGATGTCCACATTACCCGCGCCATGATGATTTCCGGCGCGCTTGTAGATAAGGTCTGCCTCTGCCAGATCGGCTTGGGCTTGACGCAGCAGTTCATGCAGGCGTTCCAATTGCCCCGCCTGCCCGCGCTTGTCGTTCTCTTCCGACCTGCCTTTGCCCGCCCGCAAACGCTCATACCGTGCGTCCAGGCTGCGGCGCAGTTGCAGTGCCAGAAAACGCTTCGATTGCGCCATGTTGGTCAGTGACCGCGCCAAATAGCCCTCAAGCGAGCTGCGCCTCTTGAACAGCTCAATCGAAGCCTCGAAATATCGCATGGCGTGGTCATATCGCCCTTCGCGTAGCGCAATGCGTCCGTACGTCGACTGGATGTTGCCGAGTGTAATCAGATCGTCGGTGTTGCGCAGCGTAGCTTCGGCATCCTGCAGAAGCTTGATCGCTTCCTTGGTGCGGCCCTTCTGGAACAACAGCCAGCTTTCCAGGCTGCCCACCACCGCGGCCAGATACGGCAAGCCATTGGCTTGTGCCAGCTCATATCCACGGCGAGTAATCTGCAGGGCCTGGTCGTACTCGCCGGCCTTCCGCAAGCAACGCGCCTTCCACAGCGTTGCGACCGACGAACTGCGCGTATCCTCCAAGTCGTCGCTGATCTTGAGAGCCGTATCCAGATGCCGCAGAGCTTCGTTCAGGTCTTCGTTCCGCATTGCCAGCACCGCCTCGGCGAGCCGTATGTGCACATAGCCGGCTAACGGCATCTCGTTCCGGCTCTCGGGTGAGAACTGAGCCAGCAGCGTGGGGAGTAAGCCGTGGTCTTCGAAACCCACGTCGAGCCATTGTGCCAGCGTCCCGACGGTCCAGCCCGCCAGGGAATCGCGCGGATCGACTTCGCGGAAACGGTCGAGGTGCTTATTCAGCAGCGCGATGCCGTCGCCGATCTGCCGGTCCTGCAGCAAGCGCTGCAAATCCTGAAGCAATGCTAAATGGGTCACAGTTCTCTGGCTCGATGCCCTAAGCTTCCCATAGTAGATCCTGTCGACGCGGACAACTCGTCCGGAACGGACGCGCTGGGTTGAGCTTCGGCTTCAATCTGATCGACACTGTTGAGCGGACGCCTCGTATGCGCAATTCGCCAACCCTGATCATCTTCCTCGGGCCGCCCGGTGCGGGAAAAGGCACGCAGGCAGCTCGAATTTCAACATCGCTCGGAATACCCGCGATTTCCACTGGCGAGATGCTACGGCAAGCGGCGCGCACCGGATCGCTACTCGGCCGAACCATTCAAAAAGTCATGGACTCGGGCCAATTGGTCGGCGACGAGCTCATCAACCAGGTGGTCGAGCGGCGTCTCGCAGAGGTCGACTGCGAATTGGGCGCCCTTCTCGACGGCTATCCGCGCACAGGTTCCCAGGCAAGGTTTCTCGATCGTTTAATGCGCCGCCGCGGACTTCCAGAGCCGACTGTCCTGGAGTTTCAGCTCACCGCTGAACATGTCATAGGCCGCCTAAGCTACCGCCGTCAATGTCTTGAGTGCGGCCATATCGTCGGCATTGATGCCGCGGCCGGCGATGCCTATTGCGATCGTGATGGATCGCTTCTAATTCAACGTGCCGATGACAACCCGGCCGCGATACGACGCCGTCTGGAACTCTATAATGCGACCTGCGCCGATGTTGTTGGTTACTACCGTAGCCGGGACTATCACAAAATCGACGCGACGCGGGAGCCCGATCAAGTGACCGGCGAAGTGCTGCGCGCGCTACGTGCGCCTGCGGCCGCAGCTTCGGTGTTGCGCACCATGGCAGTGCGAGCTTCGGCTCTGGCGTGAAGTTTTTTGCGTTGGCTCCCGGCCCCGCCCGGAGCTCCCGAACGCGAAGCAGGCCACTACTGACGGAATTTCAGTCCAGCCATTTCCAATAGATAGCCGTCGAGCAGAACTCGCCGTCCGGCAGATAAGCATACTTCGGAATGAGTCCCACTCGGGTCCATCCCATTCTTTCGTACAGCCGTTCGGCCGCCTCGCTGGCGGTATCCAACACAAGCAGACGCTTGCCCAAAGCGCGGCTTGCCTGTTCCGCCCGCTCCATCAGCAATTGCCCAACTCCTTGGCCCCGTGCCGATCGCCGGACAAGGAGCTTCGCTATGTCCGCGCGATGGGGCTGGTTTGGAGGCATGGACAGTAGCACCTGGATTGTTCCAACTATTGCGTCGCCGGCAAGCGCGGCCAGCAATATACGCGACCCGCGCTCGACCTCGCCGAAAATGCCGTCGAAAAACGATTTCGCTTCGGGCAGCGTGATACCCGCCATAAAGCTCACCGAAGCTCCGCCTCTCACACAGTCGAGAAGCACCTCGGCCAGCCCCGCAACGCACAACTCGCGGTCTGCGGCGTCGAGTTGGCGGATGTCGATCATCAGATCAGGGCGTACCCCGCATCAGATTAGGGTACCCAAGTAACTGGCGGGCGTGAACAAATTTTTCTTTGCAGATTCACAATTTCCGTATAAAATGTTTCAAACTGATGTTCCGTAGAGTTGTGAAGGATCTTTGCCGTAAGCCTCGCGGGCTGGCTTTGGTAGCGGGCGCGATTGGCGTGTTGGCCGGCATGGAACAGCTTCTTTCGAGTCACGCATCGAATCTGGGATCGAGAGGGAAATCGCGTTTGTTCCCACATCGACGCCGCCGAGAAGCGCCAGCTCCTCGAATCAAGATCAGCCAAACGCGCTCGGAATTAGGATTCGTGTACTGGGTCGTCCGCGAGACCGGTTCGGAACCCAGCTACGCGCTGTTCGACACATGGCAGGAAGCGATAAACGAAGCAACACGCCGCATCGGCAGTGCCGCACTGGTTACCGCCTGAGGATCTCGACGATCTCGTAGGTGATGTTCACATCGGCATGAATGTCGATACGTCCGGGCGAGATGGGTCCAACATCGGTTGACTGAGCTCGGCCAAAACTAATCTGCCGCGCCGGTGAAACCACAACCGGCTGTCCTTCTTCCACGCGCAACAGACGTCCCAACTGCAGCTTCAGCGCCGCCGATAAAGCAATAGCGCCTGCTTGCGCCTGGGCTGCCGCATCGCCCAACGCCCGTGCGCGCACTGCTTCCTCGTTCTTCAACGAGAACGTGAGCCGATTGATGCTGTTCCCGCCAGATCGCATCGCGACATCAATCACACGCTGCAACATGGAGATATCGTCCAACTGCAGCCGGACCGTGTTGTTCGCGTTGTAGCCCGTGATCTTCGCCGCCGCGCCTCCCGGTGGATAGACAAAGTTCGGATTCACTGAAAAGTTAATGGTCTTGACGCTGCCGCTGGGCAAAATCGACTGCAGTTCTTGCACGACAGCGTTGGTCTGCGTGGTGTTCTTGTCGGTGGCTTCTTTGGCGGTCGCACCCTGTGTTTCGACGCCAATATCGAACTGCGCCTGATCCGGCTCAGCGGAGACAGTTGCTTCGCCATGTACTCTAACTGTCGCCGGCCCGGAATAGGAACCGGATTCCTGCGCCGAAGCAATCGAACCAATCGGTAAACAAAATGCCACCGAGCACAATGAGAAGAGACCGCATCAAGGACATCCTGAGCCCAACATATCTTAGCCCGTTATGAACACAATGTCCTTCTCACGCCGGGCTTTCCTAGGAGCCGCGGCAGCGCTGCCGTTTTCCGCCCGCTCGGCTACGAATCAGATCCCGACGTCCAAACAAGATTTCACTCTCTCCCGCGCCGATGACGATTTCCTGGAGGATCTGTCGCGGCGTGCGTTTCGCTTCTTCTGGGAACAAGCGGACCCAAACACCGGGCTGGTTCTTGACCGTGTTCGCGCCGATGGCAGCCCTATTCCCGGGCGCAACCTGGAGGCGGCGAGCACGGCCGTAACCGGGTTCTATCTGACTGCTCTCTGTATCGCGTCCGAGCGCCGCTGGCTTGAATCCAAACGATATCCTGCAACGCGTCCGCGCGTGCCTGCGCCATCTCGCGAACGATCAGGAGAATGTCCGCGGCTGGTATTACCATTTCGTCAATCGCAAGAGCGGCGAGCGCATCTGGAACTGCGAACTCTCATCCATCGATACCGCTCTTCTCGTCGCCGGCGTCATTACAGCCCAGCAGTATTTCCAAGATGACGGCGAGATCTACAATCTCGCGTCCGAGATCTACGGCCGCGTCGATTTCCCTTGGCTCACGGACAGCCGCACCGGCCTGATTCGTATGGGGTGGTTCCCGGAACGAGGTTACATCCGCGCAGAATGGACCGATTACAACGAGAACGCAATTCTGAACATGCTGGCGATCGCTTCGCCGACGTATCCGCTTCCGGCTCGCTCATGGTATCTGTTCGAACGTCCGCCGGTGGAACTTGCAGGCTTCAAATTCGTCGGGCGCGGGCCAATCTTCACCCACCAGTATTCGCAAAGCTGGCTATCGCTGGCCGGCGTCCGCGATGGACCGCCATTCGAGCTCGATTACTATCAAAATTCAGTGAGCGCCACATATGCGTTCCGCGAGCTCTGGCTGAGCTTGCGCAGCATCTATCCGGATTTTTCGCCCGACATGTGGGGCGTCTCGCCTTCCGACAGCGACATTGGCTACATTATCTGGGGCGGTCCCACTTCCCGCCGTGATCTCGACGGCACGATCGTTCCATACGCCACAGCCGGTTCGCTCATGTTTGCGCCTTCGATCTGCCTTCCGCCGCTGCTGCTACATGCATCGGAACTTTGCGGACCGTATCTACGGACGGTATGGTTTCGTCGACAGCTTCAATCCACTGAATGGGTGGGCGAATCCGGATGTGGTCGGCATCGATGTCGGCATTACTCTCATGTCCGTTGAAAACCTGCGAACCGGCAATGTCTGGCACTGGTTCAATCGCTCGCCTGACATTCAGCGAGGCATGGCTCGCGTTTTCCAGCATTGGGCCAGTGCATAGGCGGCCGTTTGCAAAGGGCGTAACCTGTCGCATTAAGGCAGCGCCTACACTCATTCCGTTATTAGAAGAGGAGATTTCATGAGAATTGACCGCATCGCCGTCCCAGCAATGACGATGTTTCTTGCCTGTTCGCTGGCACAAGCGCAGCGCCCCCAGGGCGAACAGACGCCAACGCCCAACTCACAGATGACCACACCGCCGGGACAATCGCCGCAGCGTGGCGGGGCGGCGCAGCGATCCCAAATGCCGCAGGAATCGCAGCCGCAGCTCTCTGAAACCGGCCGCACCGGGCAATCGCATGCCGCAGCGCCACCGGTCGAGAAGTCCTCGGTAACTCACCATCGCGCCCGCATCGGCGGCGAAGAAATTCCGTACACCGCTACTGCCGCGACTTATGTCATCAAAGCCGATGACGGCACTCCGAAAGCCACGTTCTTCTTCGTCGCGTATACGCGCGATGGCGTTCAGGACGTTACTCGCCGTCCGGTCACCTTTATCTACAACGGCGGTCCCGGGTTCGGCTTCTCTGTTCACTCACATGGGCCTGGGGCCGCGCCGCGTTGCTCTCGAGGCGGACGGCCGTGGCATGCCGGCGCCGTACGTTGTCGAGGATAATCGCGATTCGTTCCTGGACGCTACTGACATGGTCTTTGTCGACGCGATCTCGACTGGCTATAGCCGTCCGGCCCCCGGCGAGAATCCGTCTCAATTCCACGGCATCATCGAAGATGCCAATTGGTTTTCCGATTTCATTTACCAGTACGTTACGCGTAACGAGCGCTGGGCTTCTCCGAAGTACTTGTTCGGCGAAAGCTACGGCACCACCCGCTCGGCTGAGCTTTCCGGCGTTCTGCAAAATCGGCACGAGATCTACTTGAACGGAATTCTTCTGCTGTCGTCCGTGGCTTTTTCCAACTTCGGTGCCGACGACCGCAGCATCTTCTTCTTGCCCACCTACGTCACGTCCGCGTGGTATCACCATCTGCTTCCGCCCGACTTACAAAAACTCAGCATCGACCAGGTCGCCCAAAAAGCTCGCGAGTTCGCGCACGGCGAATACGCGCAAGCACTTGATAAAGGCGACACGATGTCGAAAGACGAATATCAGAAGGTTATCGCCGATATGGCCAGCTTCACTGCACTTTCCCCTAAGTACATTGAGGAGTCCAACCTGCGCGTGAGTCCCTTCCGCTGGTTCAAGGAACTGGAGCGCGACAAGCGCCGTACCGTTGGCCGCCTCGATTCGCGCTTCGAAGGTATGGAAGCGGACGCCGCCGGTGAGCGTGTCGAATACGACCCTAGCGAAGCATCCTACGAAGGTGCGTATGTCGCTGCTTTCCAGGATTACATTCGCCGCGAATTGAAGTGGGACAGCGACATGTTCTACACCGTTACCGCTCGGGTGCAGCCCTGGGACCAGACGGGAAACACCGCCGTAGCCGAAGTGTTACGCGCCGCGATGACCCAGGAGAGTCACCTCAAGGTGCTCGTTCTCTGCGGTTATTACGATCTCGCCACCCCGTTCAACGGGATCGAGCACACCGTCAACCACATGGGTCTTGAGCCGCCCGTTCGCAAGAATATTAGCTTCGCGTATTACGAATCCGGGCACATGGTTTACATCGATCAGAAGGCCGACGACAAGCTACGCCGCGACGTCGTGAACTTCATCAGTTCCACTTACAAGCATGGAGGCGAAGAGCCCGTATCCGCCGCCGGGCAGCAACAGCAGTAATTTGCAGCTTATTGGATCTGATGCGAGGGCAAGATTCTTGAGGACGCGGTATAACGCCGGTACTCACGGAACTGCATGTCGTTTTTGAATAGCAGTTTCTTGCCCTTTCTAATGCGAAGGCTCGCGGATACCGGGAGCAGATATTTCTGCTCCCCTACCGTCACATAGTCGTAATCGACATCGAGGTTCGATTCCCGCCACGAAAGGTCTTTCGGGATGTCGTCGGCGTTGATCGACACGTGACGCACCGCAAAAGTGTTTGGGTCGACGTACACCAATCCGTGGAAGCCGACCGCGGCCTGCTTCGTTCCGTCTTCGGATCGCAACGAATACATTGATTTGGGCCTTTTCACCGTGTAGTCGAAAACATCAACGGGTGTGCCCTCCACTTCCGTACGGCCTTGCCACTTGAATTCCGCTGCAGCGTCGCTCGAAAAGACTGCATGCAGCAACTGGCCGAACTCGCCGCTCGCCCTGACGCCGCCTATCTCAGCACGATCTTTGGTCACGTGCTCGCCATTCACTTCGACGGTCGAATACTCTTCGCGGCCTGTGATGTACCGCAGAAGTTCCGTCATGGTATCGTTCTGCTTCCAGTCTTCGCGGCCGGTCTTTGAATAGAAGCGCTTTGTGAACAGCACGCACACGAAGTTCGGTAGCCCCGTTTGGAACTCGAGTGCTCTCGTTCGCGCCGCAGCCAGAATCGTCGAGATCTCTCCCTCATCCGGCTGCGGCACTCCGGCTATGAGCTTCGGCATCGGTGTCAACAGGAGATTACTCGGTTCGGGTTCTTCCGTCGCAGCCTTGGCGCGACCTTCATAGTCGAACTCCATTCGCCGCTCAGCGGCGATGTCGTCCTGCGTTGCTCGCGCGATCAAAGTGTAATGACCTGAAAGGAGTGCGTCCTCCGGCAAAGACGCAAGAAAGGATCGCGCCTGCGTGCTCGGCGCCTGTTCCATGTTCGCCTTGAATCGTATGACCGCTTTGCCGTCCCGCTCGATCTCCAATTCCAATTTAGGCGAAGACTTGAGCGCCGGATCCGGATAAACAGTCAGGAAAATGGGCAACTTGCGCGAGCTGCTTTCTTTCACCTTCTCGGCAGCGTTCACGGTAATTGTCTGATCGCCGTAGCGCAGTGGATCGCCTTCCACTTCCTTCGCTGTGCCGGGCTCCACGTTACTCACAAGTGAGATGTCGCTGATACGGAGCTTGGATTTGGAGGCTTCGATTGAGAATGGGATCGTCTTCGTCGCGATCGTATCTGCATTGTCATCTTGCACGGCGAGTTCGGCCCAGTAATCGCCGGACGGTAACGCAAAATAACGCTGGAATGAAAATACCTGCGATGCCAGCGCCTTTTTCCTCTCCTGGCCGGTTTCAAATGGAACTTCTTCGCTAACGTTTTCCAGAACTTTACCGTCGGACGTTCTCACAAGGCCGACCACGGCGAAGTGAAAACGGAGCAGCTTCCGGCTTGCCTCTTCCTGCGGCTCAAGAGCGCTATAATGGAAGCTGGAGCGCGAGAGCCGTCGTCGTCTTTACGCCGTCGCTGCCGAAACGAAGAATCCTTGCCGCGAATGGAAGCGAGTCGTCGTGATGTTCGCCATCCAGAGCTTTGATCAAGGGAATCTCGAACGCCTGTACTTTGAGGCCGCCCGCGGTGGGCATCCAGTAATACCCCGAACGGGTCTGCGCCACCACATGCGGGCGATCGACGCTCAGCGAAACAGCACGAAAGTGCCCGTCAAACGGCTCGGGCGCGGGGGCATAAACGGCTTCGTAATACGTCTGCAAATCCTCGGCAATCTGATTCATATCGTCACGAAGATTGCTCGACTCCGAAACGTAAACGCCGCCTGTATCCTTTGAAAGCTGGCGCAGAGGCGCGTTGCGTTCAAAGTCCGGATGCGCACCCACACTGTCGAATGCGCCGCCGCGCAAAGGCGCGTTGACGATCCTGGACGGTCCGGTCGGAATTGGCGCTTTGTAACCTGCACCCGCCTGCGATGCGCCGCTCGCCGGCCCGAACCCAATCGCGGGAAGCGAAGCCGCCGCTTCAGCACTGGCCTTATTGCTCAAGCCGCTGACGTCGACCGCATAAATGCTGACTCCCCCACGGTTTGCATCGGAGATAAGCGATCGCAATGCGTCCGTCGTGCCTTCCTGGTTCGACAACCCGGCCGTTACATACACAATGACCTTGCGTCCGGGTATCGGAGCTTCTGCGCTAACCAGCGCCGAAAGACTCGCAAGCCAGGCGCGAACATGTGTTTGTGCCGCGATCTCTTGCGCCTTTTGCGGGCGCCTCCAATAGCACGCCCGATAACGCGGCCGGAACAGTCTCCGGCGTCCGGGCCTGAGCTGGTTGCTTGACTGGAAGCAACGCGGTTCGTAAGCTCTCCTGAAATTGAGGCACATCGGCCGTAAAGTCCGAAATTCGAATCAGTCGATTCTCGATCCGCCACGCTGAGAGATACGTGTTCGAACCGGCAAGATCCCGCACCAAGAGAGCTATCGCCTCGTAAGCCGCTCGACTGGTTTGCGGTTCGCTGCGGTCAAGCAAGACCGTGACCGTCCGAAGTTGCGTCGCTTTCGCATCCCGAGACGTCAGCCTGAAGGATTTGAGCACGATCGGCTTACCGTCATCGGTGATTTGAACGTCGCCTGCGGTTAGGTCGCGAACGAAGTGCCTGTGCTTGTCGCGAACGACCACGTCCAATGTGACTTCATTTACATCCTGCTTGATGAGAGTTGAAGACGGTGCTGCAAGATGGTCGGTTTGAGCGTGTGTAGTGCTGCAAAGCAGCACATAACTGAGCCCTGTCACCAGGGTTCGAAATGAAAAGTGCAACCGGCAATCTCCTACACTCGCGCGGACGCGAAGCGCTTCTTGAATATTGTCGCAACCAGAATGGAAGAACTGAGGCAAGAGCACGCTACTGCGAACAGGGCCAAGCTGTTGCTATGGGTAAGGTCATGTATTTTCCCGATTAAGAAAGGACTAACGAACCCGCCTAGATTGCCCACTGAGTTGATCCATGCAATACCGGCCGACGCGGCCGCTCCGGATAAATAGGCAGTGGGCAAGGACCAGAACGTCGCTGAAGCGGAGACAATGCTTGCTGCCGCTATCGCAAGCGCTATAAATCCAACCACGCCCGGGACACCAGGGATTGCGGATACGCTCAGGCCGAAGGCGCCTCCCAAAGCCGCTAAACTGACGTGCCAGCGCCGTTCGCCGGTTTGGTCCGAATGCTGTCCAACCCAAACCATGGTGACAGCCGCCAATCCCCAGGGGATCATCGTAAGCAGCCCAATGTGAAAGGGATCTTTTGAGAGCGTGTCCTTAATAATCTGCGGCAGCCAGAACTGGATCGCGTAGCTGCCCGACGTAAATCCGAAATAGACCAGGCAAAGAAGCCAGACACGCCAACTTCTGAAAGCGTCGCCGAGGCTATGGTGATGTGAACCTTCGTTTCTCTTCAGATTCTCTTCCTCCTCCAAGCCGCTGAGAAGGAAGGTGCGTTCCTCATCGTTGAGCCACTTTGCTCTGCGGGGACTGTCTTCGAGGAACAATAACGTGGCTACTCCGGCCAGAAGTGAAGGTGCGGCTTCAACAACATACAGCCACTGCCATCCACGTAGTCCGCCGGCGCGCGAGAAAGTATCCAGTATCCAGCCGGAAATCGGCCCGCCAATGACGCCCGACAGCGGAATTGCCGTCATAAACGCCGCTACCATCTTGGCCCGACGTTTGCGCGTGTACCAAAACGTGAGATAAAGGATGACCCCCGGGAAAAAACCGGATTCGACAATGCCCAAAATGAAACGTACGGTGTAAAATTCGTGGGCGGTTCGCACAAACATCGTGCAGGCTGAGACGCACCCCCAGACGATCATGATGGGTCCCAGCCAGCGGCGTGCGCCAATACGTTCCAGCGCTAAGTTGCAGGGAACTTCAAACAAAAAATAACCGATAAAGAAGATGCCCGCGGCGGCGCCATAAACCGCGTCGCTGATGCCTAAGTCCTGCTGCATCTGTAGTTTTGCGAAGCCCACATTCACACGATCGACATACGCAAAGATGTAGCAAAGAAATAGAAACGGAATCAGACGCCGCGTGACGCGTCTATAAACACGACGCTCTATATCGGATCCAGCGTGCGGCGATGGTTGTCGGAGGGCCACCATAATCTCCTCGCTTTGCAAAGAATAAGGTCGATAAGTTTCCTTGTGACTCGGTACTGATATGGAGGGATCGGCACTCTACCTCACAAGATGCGCTGGGGTCGTTAGCTTTCGTAGACTGAATAACAGGATTATATGGAACTGTCTTCACGGCACAAACGTGCTGTCATTATTGGCGCTGGGCCTGCTGGTCTCACCGCCGCGTTTGAGTTGCTCACGCGTACGGACATCGTACCTATCGTCCTTGAAAAGACGGATTACATCGGCGGTATTTCACGGACGGTGAATTACAAGGGAAACCGGATCGACATCGGAGGTCACCGTTTCTTCTCTAAGTCCGATCGCGTGATGCAGTGGTGGCTCAACATACTGCCCATGCAGGCTATCGAGGGCGAGCAGGCGCAGATCACTTATCAACGGCAGACCACAAACGTCGCCGCGCATCCAACCCCTGCCGATCCCGACCGCGACGATCGCGTGATGCTGGTGCGGAATCGCAAATCGCGCATCTACTTCATGCGTCAGTTTTTTGCTTACCCCATCACCCTTAGCGGGGATACCATAGCCAAACTCGGGTTGTTCAAGACGATGAAAATCGGCTTCAGTTATCTGCGGTCGCTACTGTTTCCTATCAAGAACGAACAGAACCTTGAACAATTCTTCATCAACCGCTTCGGGCGCGAATTGTACCTGACGTTCTTCAAATCGTACACGGAAAAGGTCTGGGGCATCGAGTGTAAAGAGATCAGCGCCGAATGGGGCGCGCAGCGAATCAAGGGTCTCTCAATCCTCAAAACGCTCACTCACATTTTGAAAAAGATGCTGCCCAAGAGCAAGAGCGATATCTCGCAGAAAGATGTCGAGACATCCCTGATTGAGCGCTTCTTGTATCCCAAGCACGGCCCGGGCCAGATGTGGGAAGAGGTGGCGCGGATGGTGCGCGAGCGCGGCGCCGAAATCCACATGCACTGGAAAGTGGAAGAGATCCAGCACATAAACGGTCACGTCCGTGCCGTTATCGCTCGCAACTCGCAGTCGGGCGAAGTCCGGCGGTTTGAAGGTGACTACTTCTTCTCAACCATGCCGGTGAAGGAATTGGTTGCCGATATGAATCCTCCGGCGCCCGCAAGTGTGCGCGAGATATCGGATGGACTGATGTATCGCGACTTCATCACAGTCGGTGTGCTTTGCGATCGCATCAAGCTGCGCGAAGTAAACGGCGAGTTGGTCAAGGATAACTGGATTTACATCCAGGAACCGGACGTCTTGGTTGGACGTCTCCAGATCTTCAACAACTGGAGTCCGTTCATGGTCGCCGAGCAAGGCAAAGTTTGGATCGGACTGGAATATTTCTGCAACGACACCGACGCCCTTTGGAAGCAGAGCGACGCGGACATGATCGAGCTAGCCAAACGTGAATTAGCTTCGATGAACATTCTCGATCCGCAGGATGTCCACGACGCGACGGTTATTCGCATGGAAAAGACGTATCCTGCGTATTTTGGCTCCTATTCGCGCTTCCCGGAAGTCATTTCGTGGGCGAACGAATTCGACAATCTTTTCCTGGTGGGCCGCAACGGCATGCACAAATACAACAACCAGGATCACTCGATGTTGACGGCTATGACGGCTGTCGACAACATCATCGCGAACGTTCGCAGCCGCGATAACCTCTGGGCTCTCAATACGGAACAGGAGTATCACGAGGAGAAAGCTGAAGAGCAACCTACGGTCAAGCAGGAGGCCGAAGAAGAAGTCGCGGTCAGCTAAGAGCAAGCGCGCGATCCGGTTTCGGCTCGGTTTTTTGGGTCGGCAAGCCTGTCAGCAGAGCCGCTCCCAGCAACAGCATCACCCACTCGATTGGGTAAGATTGCCGCAATCCCACGTGAACGAGATAGTTGGGCAGCGGATAAACGAGTACGATGACACCCAGGATGAGCCCGGCAATCCGCCGTTAACCAGGGAAACGGCCAGTCCGGCTAAACCAAGCGCGTCAACAACCCACAGGAACAGGGTTTTGACTCGCGAAGTGGGATCGACATAAAACCAGAAGCGCCGAATGCGCCCCAGAGTGAGCTCGGCGAAGCGGCGCGGATGATTGCGTATCCAGTTCTTTGCTTCCTCCATCGCTCGACGGTTGTATTCGATTTCGCCGAGTTGCTTGACCTTCTCGGCTTCAGCCGGGTTTTGCAGCGGGTGATAGCGATTAAACAGACCATTGAGCGAGTTTTCACGCTGGTCGGGACCCGCCTGGTCGTTATTCGATATCCGAAGTTCGATGCCGGCGTTCGTGCGGGTGAAAACGGGAGAGCCTAACGCGAAGTAATTGCGGATGGCCCAGGGAGCCAAACACGCAAACGCAACCAGGACCTCGACGGCCGCGAACAAAAGGTAGTTCTTAAGTCTGCTTGCACTGCCACACCGCACCGGCAACTACAAAGACCACGAAGAGAGGCAACAAGGCCGACACGAACAAGAGCGCTATTCCCCACCACAAACCGTGCAGCGCGCCTCCCCGTGGCGTCAAACGGCATGCCGTTGCAACGTAAACTGCCATCAGCGCTATAAGCATCAGCGCCAGAACCATGTACGGTGTTTCCCAATCTCCGTCGATTTCGACCAGAGGCCGCGCAGGGTAGAGGGCCATCACGAGGCCTGCGGCGATCCCGGCAGCCGAGCTGAGCGAAAGCTTCATCGCGACAAACGGCAGCAGCGCGACGGCAAGAGATGTGACGGCTGTAGAAAGAAGTTCCTTGATGATCTCGGCGTGAATTCCAGTGCCGAACATGTGGAATATGCCCGCGAGAATTAGCGTGTACCCGGGCGATACGTGCCCAGTCGGTCCCGTAGGAACTGCATAAGGATTTCCGTAAACACCTGTTTGCGCAAGCGAGATGGCTGTCTTTTCCAGCTCGTAGCGCTTCAGATCGTCGTAAGGCCGGAAATGAACGATGATTGCGGCTCTTACGAAAAATGCAACTAAGAACAGGAACCACCCTAGGACGCGGGGGTTACTGGCGCGCTTTATAGTTTTCATCTATTTCGGTCGATGGGAGAGGCAGCGGTGGTAGTTATGACAGGCAAAAGTAAAGAAACATTCACAGGAAAATGCCTGCAGTTCTCAGTATGATGGAGTTAAGCAAGCCCGCGTCGCCTCCGCGTTGATAACTTTTTTCCCATGCTAGTGGACCGTGAGCCCAAAGAGTCTTTGGTCCGTGCGAGCGCGGTGAGCAGGCCGAATTCCGTCCTGTTCTCGACTTCGGCGGTCCGCGGCATTGCCGCATTTCTTCTCTTTCTTCTGGTTGTCGTCACTCTGCAAATATTGAGCGGAGCTTATGGCGCCGAGTTCGGAGGCTATCCGGATGAGCCGGCGCACTATGTCACATCGCTGATGGTGCGTGATTTCATTGCCGGCTTCGACTGGCGCTCGCCGATGGAATTCGCCCGCAACTATTATCACTATTACCCGAAAGTCGCATTCGGACATTGGCCCCCCTTCTTCTATGTAGTACAAGCAATCTGGATGCTTCTGTTCTCCGCGGCAAGGGCTTCCATACGGCTGGAAATAGCGTTTACCACCGCACTGCTCGCTTACTCCGTTTACTCGCAGGCGCGCCGATGGTTTTCCGGATATGCGTCCCCGGTATTAGCGGGTCTGCTGACGGTATGTCTGCCGCTTGTGCAACTGTACGCCGACGAAGAGATGGCGGAGACTCTTTTGACGCTGCTCTGCTTCTGGGCCGCCGTGTACTTTGCTAAGTACCTGGACTCAGGCAAGTGGCAAGACAATCTTAAGTTTGGCGTTTTCTTGGCACTCGCGGTACTGACAAAAGGGAATGGGTGGTTGTTGGTAGGAATCGTTCCAATTGCGATCCTGTTGACGCGCAGGTTTCGCGCTGTTGCTACATGGCAGTTCTGGGTAGGACCGCTGCTGGTGGGAATAACCTGCGTGCCGTGGCAGTTATTCACGTTGGACTTGGCGGAGCGCGGCTGGACCGGCGGCAACCAGCCAAGCTTTCATTACACGCTTGCCGCAATTGGGCAATTTGGCATTATTCTTCTGGAGCTTGCCGGGTTGACGTTCGGCCTTATGGCATTGCTCGGCTTGATTGTTGCGGTCCTTGTGCCGGCTCTTCGCGGCGCGGTGAAGAGTGCGCCCGCCGTGATGTTCGGTCTTTTGATTTCGACATGGATTTTCCACGCTATTGTTCCGGCGGGAGTTGAAGATCGCAAGATGGTAATTGCCATCCCCGCGTTGATTCTGTTTCTTTTCGCCGGCGGGTATTGGCTAGCCGACCGCCTTCCGCTTGGTTATCGGCTATCCAGATGGAGGACGCAAATTCTGGCCGGCGCCGCCATTGTGGTCTTCAGCTTCGAAGCGTTCGCCATCCCGCACCAGCAGCATTACGGTTACGCCGAGGTGGCCGGCTACATCGTCTCAAAGCCGGAGTTTCAGGGAAAGACCATACTCGTGTCCGACAACACCGTCGGCGAGGGATTGCTCATCTCGGAATTGGCCATGCGAGAACATCCTCCGGACAACGTCATTGTGCGTGGCACAAAAACATTCGCGGATGTAGATTGGACGGGCGACAACTATCGAAGCTTATACTCGACACCCGAGCAAATCACGCAAGCCATTCACAATCGCCGTGTCGATATCGTTGTGGTTGACACGTTCGGGGGCGGCCGGGACTTTGAACACAATCGGCTCTTGCGAGAAGCGCTGCGGAAAACCAGTGATTTCCAGTTGGTTCGCTCGTTCCCCGGAGAATCGCCCGAAGGCAAGGCGACAATACTGGTATACCGGGTAAAGTCGTGACGGTATTGCAAATAGAAGGAGACTTATAGTTTTGCATTCGGAGCAAGAAATCGCACAACCAGCCAAGCGGCAACGATCCAGCGTAAAACTTCTTTACGGCGTCGCCGCGCTCGTGTTAGCGGCTGTGCTGCTTTATTTCTCGCTTAGAGGAATCGATTGGCGCCGAGTAGGACAGATACTCGCGGGAGCGAATCTCCCTTACGTGGCGGTCTGCTGTCTTCTGTGTACCACCGCGCTGTTTCTGCGCGCCTATCGTTGGCGCATACTCTTGCGAGCCGAAGGTGACGTCTCCGTCTCAACCGCATTCTGGGCGACAGCGGCAGGGTACTTCGGAAACAATTTTTTGCCGGCTCGAGCGGGTGAAGTTGTCCGGACGATGATGATCAGCGGCAGCTCGAAGCTAAGTAAGGCTTTCGTTTTGACCACTGCGCTTTCTGAAAGGCTGGCGGACGCCATTGCGCTGGTTACCATCAGCGCGCTCGTACTGCTTACATTGCCGTCGCGTCCCGGTTGGCTGTCGCAAGCGGCGAAGCCGTTTGCCATTGCCGGCGCATTCGGACTGCTTGCGCTGGCCGTGCTGCCCTATCTGGAGAAATGCTTCAAATCGATAACCTGCGCCGTTCGGCTTCCCAAAAACTTCGAAGAAAGCCTGCATCACCTGATCGAACACGTCCTGCGAGGAATCAAGAGCTTCCACCATCCATCGCGCCTGGGCGGTTTTCTGTCGTTGACAGCCGTCATCTGGCTGCTTGATGCGCTGACGACCATCGTCGGCGCGCGGGCGCTCTCTCTGAATATCAGCTTCGCGAGTGCTCTCTTGCTAATTGCAGGGTTGGGCTTGGGAAGCGCTTTGCCATCTACTCCGGGCTATGTCGGCGTTTGGCAGTTTGTGGCAGTGAATGTCCTGACTCCGTTCGGAGTCAGCCGCACCGACGCTATCGCATACATTCTTTTCTACCAGGCGCTCCTATACGTCGTGATTGGGTTCTGGGGAATACTAGCTCTGGTAAGGCGCCGCCGGCGTGAGCCACAGCATCCGAAGTCTGTCGCGGTATCTACTCCGACCGACGTCGTTTCAGCTTAATTTCGGGGTTGGACAGACCGCGCCGGCCCCACTTGTGTAGTTTTCCATAGCTTTGTCGAGGGCACCCAGAAAACGACAATGGCGCAGGCGGCAGCCGCTACCAGCACCACGAAAGCGCGCACAACGGCCGTCAAACGCTTAGCCGTGGTTCGCTCCGGAACGGCACGGTCGATCAGCGCCAGACCATAAAACGCGCATTGAGAGCCCAGCGCGAGCAAGCGGTAAGGTTCGGGCATGGCAAAGCTGCTTGCAAGCGCAGCCACCAGTGCAAATGGCAACAACAGACGGCCGAGCTTGTGAGACACGAAGTGCGCGAACCGGCGGTTGCCCGGCCACAGCAGCCCGGGGAAGTCCCTCATCGTCTGGTATACGCCCGCCTGCGTCCGCACCTTACGCCAAAACTCCGAGTTCAAGGATGTCGGCAGATCATACGCTTTCGCCGCGTCCTCGAAATAGATCCGATAACCTCGAGACGCAATGGCGAATGGCAGATAAACGTCGTCTAACAACGTTCCCGGCGGTATTGGCACGGCAAGTTCGCGGCGAATGGCGTAGATGGAACCGGTCGCGCCCAACATGGTGTCGATGCGATTGAAGTTGCGGCGAATCCACTTCTCATAGCGCCAGTAAAGTCCAGTTTGGTATTCCTCGTGACTGGTGCCTTGGCGGATCACGAGTTCGCCGGTAACCACCCCAACGCTTGGGTCGGCGAAGCAGGCCACCAGCTTCTTGATCGCCTGCGGATCGAACTGCTGCCGAACGTCTGTCAGTACGATGATTTCCGCGGTAACTTCGGCCAGCGCGCGTGTAACGGCAACTGCCTTACCCCCCGCTGGAATAACAAGCAGCGCAACGCGGGGATCTTCGTAATTCGCGGCGAGTTCATTTGTTTCGTCCGTCGAACCATCCGAAACGACGAGCACATCAAGCAGATCGGCCGGATAATCGGACGAGAGCAGCGACTTGAGCTTCGGCACAAGCCAGCGGGCGCCGTTCCGCACCGGCACAATAATCGAGACGCGCGGATACCAGTCGGCTTTCTTGATCGGCCGCGGAAAAGCCTTGGCATACATTGCCAGAAGGAGGGGGTAGCCGGCCAGAACATAAACCACGAACCCTACGCTGGCGGCGAATATTGCGACCGCAATCACACGGATAGCTTCCGATTGAGCGAATTCATCGTGAACTCGCACTCCCATATATCGGCAATGATTCGAGCCCTCTTTATTCTAGGCACGCGGCCAGAGGCCATAAAGTTGGCTCCCGTGATCTTGCATCAGAAATCGCGTCCCGACCAGTTCGAGGTTCGCGTGTGCGTCACCGGCCAGCACAGCGATCTGGTCGCGCGAGTAATGCGGCTGTTCAAGATCTCGCCCGACCATGATTTGAACGTAATGTTGCCCGGGCAGACCCTTTCCGAGTGCAGCGCGCGCATCCTCATGGGGCTGGACAACGTCGTCCAGTCGGCCAACCCGGACCTTGTCGTGGTTCAGGGCGATACCACCACGACCATATGCGGCGCGCTGGCCGCCTTCTATCGCAAGATTCCAGTCGCGCACGTCGAGGCAGGCCTGCGGACGGGCGACTCAACGCAACCGTTCCCGGAAGAGATGAACCGAGTTCTAACGACACGGCTTGCCAACATGCATTTCGCGCCGACCGAATCGGCCAAGGCAAACTTGTTGCGCGAAGGGTGTTCCGATGCCGCCATTAAAGTAACCGGCAATTCCGGTATCGATGCGGTGTTCCAGATTCGGGATCGTCTCGCCTGCGGCGAGCTGAGCGGCTGCACGGAAATAGCGATAGAACCCGGCAAGAAATTGATTCTCGTAACGGCGCATCGCCGCGAAAACTTTGGATCGGGTCTTGAGAACATCTGCGCAGCCGCTGCGGAAATCGCCGCGCGGCCGGACGTGCACCTCCTGTTCCCCGTCCATCCAAATCCGCAAGTGTGGAACGAAGCGCAACGCGCGCTGCGCAACCTGCCAAATGTCACGTTAGTGCAATCTCTTGAGTACGTCGATTTCGTGGATGTCATGCGAAAAGCACACCTGATTCTCACCGATTCCGGCGGCATCCAGGAGGAGGCGCTTGCGCTGGGCAAGCCGATTCTTCTGCTCCGCGATAAAACGGAGCGCGTTGAAGGCGTCGCGGCGGGTGCGGTAAAGCTTGTCGGCTGTTGTAAAGAGACAATCGTTTCTGAGACACGCCGGCTGCTCGATGATGCGCGGGCATACCGCTCCATGGCGCGCATCCAGAACGTCTACGGAGACGGAACCGCCAGCGCTCAAATTGCCGACGGAATACTGGCCTACTTCGACCAGGAAATCGCGCCTCCGACGTCGAACTCACTACAAAACTTGCGCCGCTCGATAGCGACTTGGACGCAACCACTGACCGCGGCCGCCGCCGTCTCTGCGAACTAGCCTGGCACTCTCGAAAACCCTCGTTCAAGAGGCCGGAGCGTTTGGGGTAAGAACGGCGGAATAGCCGAGCTTTTTCAATTAGCGCAGAAGCCTTTGTTTACGGTGCTGAATCGTTCGGGGGTGTGGAGTATTGCCCCGCTCCTGGTAGGAAACGTTTCGTGCAGAATTCTCCAGATCAAGCGGGTCAACCGATGGGCCACGGCCCAGACGGCTTTCTGAATGCCCAAGCGTGGAGAGACCGCCGCGACCGTTGCGCGACTTTCCTTTGAGAGCATTGGGCGCGGATCGCCGACACACGATCACAGATTTCCATTATTTATTTGCCTACCACTCTCGCCGCGCGCATCTGCTCCAAACAAGCAACTTAACCCTCCTTGCAAACCGCCCGGACCCTGTCCCAGCCCGCCCGATCCGCTCCGTTCGCATTTTTCAGCAACTACTGTTGTGGGCGAGAAGCGTGGAGGCGAATGCGATCTCAAATCCAGTCAGTGCGCTCAAAACGCGCATCCTTGCCGGAGGATCCCGGCGGTCTGGCGGCCCAACTGCACAAGTTGCTGGTGGGACAGCCCGAAGCGATCGACACGATCGTTCCGTACGTTCAGATGCAACAAGCCGGCCTTGCACCAGAAGGTCGCCCGGTTGGCGTCGCTTTGTTGTTGGGTCCAACTGGGACCGGAAAAACCCGCACCGTTGAAGCACTCGCTGAAGTCCTCCATGGCAGCGGCAAAAACCTGCTCAAAGTCGATTGCGGAGAGTTTCAGATGGAGCATGAGGTGGCCAAACTGATTGGCGCACCCCCTGGGTATCTCGGCCATCGTGAAACCCAGCCCATGCTCTCCCAAGCCAAACTGAGCTCCGTGGCCTCTGAACGAAGCGACATCTCGCTCGTTCTCTTCGATGAAATCGAGAAAGCGGCCCCGTCTATGACGCGTCTGCTGCTTGGAATCCTCGACAAAGCCACACTACGCTTAGGCGATAACACCACCGTCAACTTCGAGAACAGCCTGATCTTCCTGACTAGCAATTTGGGCGCGAAATCCATACAGCGCGCGAACAAGCCCGATTTCGGGTTTGAAGCCATGATGCCAAACCTGGTCACGCACGATAGTGCCAAAATTCAGAGCATCGGGATGGCTGCCGTGCGCCAGAAGTTTTCCCCGGAGTTCGTTAATCGCATTGACTCCGTCATCACATACAAGCCTCTGAATCGGGACGCTTGCGAGCAGATCCTGGATCACATATTTGCCAGCTTCACCCGGCTCATCGCTAACCGGCTCGGGTCACGCGCGTTCCGGCTACTCTGCACGCCCGCTGGCCGCAACCTGCTGCTTGAGCAAGGAACCAGCATCGAATACGGCGCTCGTGAGTTAAAACGCACCGTGCAGCGCTGCTTCATTCAACCCGTTGCTGCGCTTGTTGCGCAAGGCGCGATTGCCCCAGCGTCAAGCGTGATATTAGACGGCAAGAACGGCGAGTTCAACATTCTGATACGGCACCAGTAATGGTGCCCTATCGGGAACACAGGATCGACATTTCCCGACAAGCTCAGCGTTCGAAAACCACCAACCCGTTTGCCGGGATTGTTATGTTCGCCGAAGTGGGCATGTCGTCCCAGGGCTGACCTTCGGCGAAGATACTGCCGCCGTTTCCGGCTATGTTTGGATTCGGCATCTGGTCGTAGTAGTCGCTGTTGAAGATCTCACGCCATTCGCCGAAACCAGGGAAACCGATCTGATAGTCATAGCGATTGAACTCCTGCATATTAAACACGAAAAGGACATCTGCGCCGACACCTTCCGTCCAGCGATGAATCGCAAACACGCGGGTGAAGTTGTCCGCCGTCGAAACGCGCAGTTGCTCGCCGCGTAGCGCTGCCGATGCGCGCCGCAAGCCGATCAGATCGGCTGTGAACTGCCGATAATCCCCCTTTATTTTATTTGCAGCCAACCCGGCCCAGTCGATCAACAGGTTTGGGAAAGATTGAACGGCATCATCCCATTGCTGGTCTGCGAGAAATTCTTGCCCCATGAACAGCATCGGGATACCGCGAGCCGCCATAAGGAGACCCAAGGCGAGGCGAGCGCGGCTGCGCGCATACCAGGAGGTTGGATCGTCTGAATCCCCAAGTGTTGGGATTCGTTGCGAGCACCCCAGCTTCACCACATCGTGATTTTCCAGGCACGTGACCAGGCGCCATCCGGCGGAAAAACCCTGCGGCAATTCCAGCGACGCGCGAACCCCCTCCAGATCCACACTGGCGTTCTCACCTCCCGAAAGCTGGCCAATCACGGCGCGAACGTGATCGCGGATCTGGTCGTCCCATTCCGCATCGAATCCAAGACCGCCCGGAACCGGTGTTATTCCCCGCGCCCGATCGCTGTTCCAATATTCCGCAATTTGAATCGTCTGCGGCTTGACATACCTCACGGTTCCGGTTATGTCTTGGCTGCACTGCCCGCCTCCGAAAGTTTCCATATCGCTCACCTGGTCATAGCGCATCCCGTCGATGTGATATTCGTTCACGCAAAAAACGGCATTATCGATCAGAAACTGCCGGATGTCTCGATTCCAGTAGGCGAATACGCGGCCGCCAACATATCCCTGATCCGTGAAATACAGGCTCAGGTTCTCATCCTTCGTGGATTGGAAATCGAAAAAATTGATGCACTGCGGATCGAAGCCGCCATACGACCCCGCGTGGTTGTACACCAAATCGAAAAAGACAGAGATGCCGTTCACGTGCAGTATGTCGATGAGACACTTCAATTGATTCAGCCCCGGGGCCAATTGCTCAAACGTAAGCGCGCCCTGGCCGTGCGCCGCCAGCAAGACATTCGCTTTCTTGAGAAATCGGGCCACATCGCCGGCATCGTTTACCTGGTACGCCATCTCCGGCGAGTAGAAATCCAGATTGTTATAGCCCAAGCTCGTTTCCGTTGGGAACTCCTGGATAGGTAGCAATTGAACCGCATTGATGTTCAACGTGCGCAGGTAATCGACACGGTCGAGAATGTCGAGGAACCGGCCAACCTGGCTGCGCTGGTCGTTGCCCGCCGCATCCACTCGATAGAACGCGCCTACGTGAAGCTGATACAGAATATAGTCGTTGAAGGCAGGCGGCCGAAAGCCTTCGTCGTGCCACGGATAGCTGTCGGCGGAACGCACAATGCAATCGCAGTTGGGATACGCGGGATCTTTACTAAGCTCGCGGGCACGCGGGTCGCGCTTGAGTCCGGCGCCCGCGTTCCCAACAACCCAAAATCGGTACCGGTCGCTATCTGCTAGTCCGGGCACAAACGCCCCCCACGTGTTGTCTCCCAAGTTGAACAATCGGTCCGAAACAGTCGGAGCGAAGCCGCTCGACTGTGCTGCGCCTAATGACGCACCCGTAAGAACGTACATCTCTTTAGCCGCTGGCGCGAATACCCGGAACGTAACGCCGTCGCTCACGACGTTAGCGCCCAGTGGAGTATTCCGATCGACTCGTGTATTCAGAGTGGACACTTAGACGTAGAGTACGAAAAAACGTAGAGTACGAAAAAATTTTTTACCCACACAGCAGGGCGCTGGCGGACAGGAAAAGGTCATCCGGACTGTCATCGAAATCATGAAATTGAGCCAGCAGGCGGAGAGCAACACCGCCGACGCTAAGGAACTCAACAGTTCAGGGATGCCGCCGCTCTGCAAAAAGCAAAGGTATAGGTGTGTCCTTCTGGCACTCGCTTAACGAGGTGCGCGACCACCCTTGCTGAACGCAGAACGGGCCAGCATACAAGGGCGACCAGCACCGCCCCTACTCACCAAAAAAACAACAATCTTGGTAAGATTGTACTTGACATGCGCCACGTGTCGGCTTACAGTCCGGGATGATAAAGACAATCCGCCACAAGGGGTTAAAACGGCTGTTTGAACAAGACGACCCAAGCGGCGTAAACCCAGAACACGCCGACAAGTTGCGGGATATTCTGGCGACACTCCATGCGGCTCCCATGGTTGCCCATATGGATTTGTCGGGCTTCCGATTGCATCGCCTCAAAGGTCAGATGAAAAGTTTTTGGTCCGTGACCGTGCGGGCCAACTGGCGGGTAATTTTTCGCTTTGATGATGACGCGGAGGACGTTGACTATGTCGATTATCACTAGACAGGGAGAACAGCCCATGACGATGAAAAACCCACCACATCCCGGAGGCGTTGTTTTGCGCCAGTGCATCGAGCCGTCAGGCTTGACGATCACGGACGCCGCCGCCGCTCTTGGGGTAACACGCAACACGCTTTCGGAACTGGTAAACGGGAAGCGCGGGATATCGCCTGAAATGGCAGTCAGGCTTTCCAAGGTTTTCGGTGGCACCGAAGACGGCTGGCTTGTGCAACAGGCTCAGTACGATCTTGCGCAAGTCCGCCGCGACAGTTTCAAAAACTTGAAGCGGCTGGAACTGGTGTAGACTTCGTTCCTAATGGATACCCCGCTAACTGTTGCGATCATTTCCGCCGCCGCCGCTATCGTCGTTCCAGCGATCAGTTTTTACCTGGCCAAGAGCAGGGAACGGCAAGCCGACTCGCAACGTTATAAATTCGATCTCTACAAGGAGTTGGTAAAGTCTTTGAGCGGGATTGTGGCAACGGACTCAAGCCCGGAGGGAACCAGGCGTTTTGC
The DNA here is from genome assembly GCA_963846045.1 of Terriglobia bacterium. Taxonomy (GTDB): domain Bacteria; phylum Acidobacteriota; class Terriglobia; order Bryobacterales; family Bryobacteraceae; genus Bog-105. Next base: position 393,040 of record CAWJUL010000011.1, read on the forward strand.
CTCCGCCTGCAACACGCTTCACCTGATCGGCTCAAAAGGTGTTCTTGAAGCCCTGCATCATTTTCAGGATGAGATCAGGGTATCGAATTCCGGCCACGCTGGCGGCCTGCTTTTGGGCTACAATGTAGCTCAAAAGGATATACCCCCATGAGCCACAGTTCCGTTGTCCGCGCCCGTATCGACGAACGCACCAAAAAGCAGGCCGCCGCCTTGAAGAAAATGGGCTTACCGTGTCCGATGCTTTCCGCTTGCTCATGGTGCGCGTGGCCGCAGAAAAGACCCTTCCCTTCGAGCCGTTGAACCCCAACGCCGAAACAATCGCCGCCATGAAAGCCGCCCGCCGCGGCGAGCTCGTCAAGGCCGGAAAGCCAAAAGACTTGCTTCGCAGCCTCAATGCGGGAGATTAAATATACCGCGCGCCTCAAGCGCGACTACCGGCGCGAAAATCGGCTCAGCACGGCAAGAAAGTCGACGCGCTGCTCATGGAAGTGGTGAATTTGCTCGCCAAGGACACACCCCTCCCCGCCGAAATTTTGACCATCCTTTATCCGGTGTATGGAGCGATCACCGCGACTGTCATATTCGGCCCGATCTTATCCTGATCTATCGCAAGCCCGACACCGCGACGCTCGAATTGGTGCGTTTGGGTTCCCACAGCGAACTTGGTTTTTAAAACGGTTTTGCCGTCCAAGAAAGGGCCCTTGCGCAATATGAGATTTGATCTCATCCAGGAAACGTCGCCGCTGCTGGCTGCGCTCAGGAGTATCGGCCCGATAGAATGACATGGCCCCAGTTCCGCTACCGTCAAAACGCTGATGATGACGGGTAAGTCTCCGGTGATGGGCCGGATGCTCTTTCCCGCGCAAAGTCCCCATCGACAACCGCGTTCGCTCCACTGGCTTCCAGCGCCGCGATCACCTCAGCGATTCTCCGGCCTCCCACTTGAGGCGGTTTGAGAACGGCAATCGGACGGCTGTCCTGCTCGATCACCACTTCCACGCCTTGGCGAACCTTGGCTAATACAGCGCGAACGTCGCGAGCAAGTTCAGCATCCGTCACGTGCACGGTCATACTTTCGATCAAGCTGCACTATTTTCACTTGGATTTTTTCCCACCCAGAGCAAGCAAAAACTCCGTTCACAATTTCCTCAACAATTCTTTTCACCCCTAACCCGCTCACGCCAAACCATTTCTCGCTTCTCCCACCTTCGCTCACCACTCCTCGCGCTCCCCACCGTTCTACTCTCCAATCGGGCGCGCAAACCAAACGCCCGTCCAGGAGAATTCACCTATGCTTTGGAAAAAGCTCAGCGACGGCCAGCTCGCGGCCAACCGCGAGAACGCGAAAAAGAGTACCGGCCCGACCAGCGCCGCAGGTAAAGAAAAGGTATCGCAGAACCGCACCCTGCACGGTCTAACGGGCCGCTTCCAAGTCCTCCCCAGCGAAAAGCAGGAGCGCTTCGACGAACTCTTCAACCAATTCACGCTCGACGAAAATCCCGTCGGCAGCGTCGAAATCGAACTCGTTCGCAAAATGGCCGAGCATACCTGGTGCGCTCGCCGCGCCTCCAATCTCCTCGAAGCCTGTTTTCTCGTCATCGCGCAAACGCCGGAGCAGCTAATCAACAACGAAGCCGAAATGCGTGTTCGCCCCGAGCTCGAACGCTACGAACGCTACCAAGCTCATCACGACCGCGCCTATGCGCGCGCTTCCGCCGAGCTGATAAAACGCAGAAACGAAAGAAGAAAAGAGGAAATTGGCTTTGAATCGCAGAAGCGCGCTGAAGCTCAGGAGAAGCGCCGCGACGCGAAGGAAAATCGCGCTATTGAACAGCACAAAGTCGCCTTTGCAAGCGCCCAAAAGACTCTCGAACTCAAAGAAATGCGCCTCTTCAACGAAACTGCAGCCACTGCAAAGCGAATGAACCTCTTCGAAGAGGCAAAACCCGCCGCTTAACCGGCCGGAGCTGCCCTCGCAAACACCCGGAATCCGTGTTCACTAGAATGTAGCGAGATAACGTACATGACTCGTCTCGCCCCGCTCATAGCTTTCAACGCCCTGCTGGTAGCAACTTTCGCTACCGGCGCGTTCGCTCAAACCAGCGCCCCCGAAAGGTTCGCGCGCGATCCCAACCAACCCGTCGACCAGTCGTACACGGAGCGCATTCAGAAGTACACGACCCAGCCCTCGCTGAATTCGCCGCTGACGAATTACTTGCCTGCGGGCCGCTCGGTTCCCACGCCCGAGAAAGTCCTCGGCGATGTGGCGGGGGCGCCCAATATGCTGCCTTATGCGGAGGACGTCTACCGCTATTTCCGGATGCTCGCCGCCGCCAGCCCGCGCGTGAAGGTATTCACCATCGGCCACACGGAGGAAGGCCGCGAGATGATCGCTGCCGCCGTAGCCGACGAATCTCTCCTCGCGAAAGCGAAGCAGAATGACGAGCGGCTCGCGAAATTGGCGGACCCGCGCTCTATAGGAATGAACGACTCGACCGCCGAAAGCCTGGTCGCGCAATCGTTCCCGGTCTACTACATCACCGGAACCATCCACTCGCCCGAAACCGGCGCTCCCACCGCGCTCATGGAACTCGCCTATCGGCTCGCCGTCGACAACGCGCCCTACATCCAATACATCCGCAGCCACATGATCGTTCTCATCACTCCCGTCATCGAAGTGGACGGCCGGGATCGCATGGTCGACATATATAAATGGCATCGCGCACACCTCAATGAAAACTGGCCGCGGCTCGTCTACTGGGGTCATTACGTCGCTCACGACAATAATCGCGACGCCATGGGCATGACGCTCGATCTCACCAATAATGTTCTGAACACCTATGTGAACTGGCACGCGCAGGTTCTGCATGACCTGCACGAATCCGTTCCCTTCCTCTACGACAACACCGTCGGCGACGGCCCCTATAATCCCTGGATTGATCCGCTGCTCGCCGACGAATGGGCATCGCTCGCCTGGGACAACGTCGCTCAAATGCAGAACTTCGGCATGCCCGGCGTCTTCACGCATGGCAACTTCGATACCTGGAGTCCCGGCTATCTCATGTTTCTCGCCGGGTTGCACAACGGAATAAGTCGCCTGTATGAAACATTCGGCAACGGTGGTGCGGATACCGAGAAGCGCATTCTCTCCCCCGATCAGTACTCGCGCACCTGGTTTCGCGAAAATCCTCCCTACCCGGTCGTTGAATGGTCCCAGCGCGACAACAATAATTACGAACAGTCCGCGCTGCTATCCACCCTTAGTTTCTTCGCGCACAACGGTCCGCATTATCTTTACAACTACTATTTGAAGAGTAAGCGGTCCATTGAGAAGCCGAAGAATGCCGGGCCCGCCGCCTACGTTCTCGTCGCTGACGAATCCGCAGCCAATCGTCAGATGCAGCTGTTGAAGATTCTTGTCAAGCAGCACGTCGAAATCAGCCGCCTCACCGAATCCGCGAGTGCCGAGATCCCAGCTCCGCCTCGCACCCATCCATCGGATGACGACAAGGAAGACAAAGCGGCGCACTCGCCGAAAACACAAACTTTCCCCGCCGGCAGCTTCGTAGTCCGCATGGATCAGCCTTACTCGCGAATTGCGGATGCTTTGCTCGACCGCCAGTACTGGTCGCCCGACGATCCACAAAAACATCCCTACGACGATACCGGCTGGTCATTCGGCGATCTCTTCAACGCCAAAGTAGTGCGCGTCACCGACAACGCGATTCTGAAGAACAAGATGGAGCGCGTCCCGGACCTTTCGGCCGTCAATGCTCAGCCGTCGCGCAACGGCTCCACCTACGCGCTCAACAACACGGGCCAAATCGGGCTGGCGGCTCTCGTATACGCGCTGAAGGGTGCCGACATCTCGGTTGCGGAAGCGGCATTTGACGGCGACAGCCGCCATTTCGTTCCCGGATCGATAATCGTCAAGCAAGCCGATGCCGGGCATCTGAATACCGCGTTGCGCGATCTTGATTTGAAGGCCTATCCGCTGTCGTCCGCGCCCTCGGTTCGAATGCATGCCGCGGCGGCGCCGCGCATCGCCTTTATGCACACCTGGCTCTACACGCAGACCGAAGGCTGGTGGCGATTAGCGTTCGACAAGCTGCATGTTCCGTACGACTACATCAGCACACAAGCCGCATCGCGCGAACCGGACCTGCACAGCAAGTACGACGTGATCATTTTTGCTCCCGTCGGCAGCACTTCCCCGGCGCAAATTGTGACCGGCATGCCGATGTGGGGCAATCCCATCCCGTGGCAAACCACATCGCTCACTCCGAACATTGGCAAACTGGATTCCACTGAGGACATGCGCCCCGGGCTCGGCTTAACAGGTGTCGCGAACCTGAAGCGGTTCGTGGAACAGGGCGGTCTCCTCATCACGTGCGAAGAAACCGCCCAGCTTGCGATTGAGGAAGGTCTCGCACCAGGCGTTTTCGTCGCGCCGCGCCGAAGTGTCAATGTCATCGGCACCGTGCTGAAGGCCGTCACGGTCGATAAGGACAATCCCGTCGCCTATGGCTATGAGGAAAACTTCGCCGTTTACAGCAAGGATGGCCTTGCCTTCACGGTGGCTAACACCACCGTAAATCGAGGTGTTCCAACCGAACGGCAGTACAAACGGCCCACCGGCCGCGGCGGTCCCGGCGACGAGGACATCCCCGAAGGCCGTGCCATTGTTCAACCCGCTCCGCTTCCCTCACCCAAGCTGTGGCAGCCAACGCCCCTGAACGAAGAGCAAATGCGCAACAATCCCTATCTAATCCCGGAAGAATACCGGCCCAACGTAATCGTTCGTTATTCGAGTGACCACGACCTCCTCATGTCGGGACTGCTCGAAGGCGGCGATGCCATCGCGCAACGGCCAATTGTTGTTGATGCCCACCTCGGCAAAGGGAATGTTTTGCTGTTTGCGAACAATCCCATCTATCGGGGCGAAACCCTCGGCAGTTACGCGCTCGTGTTCAATGCCATTTTGAACTTCGACCACTTAAGCCGCCCTGCGCACGAATCGCTAAACGCGGATGGGAGGTGAATCGAGCAAACTCGCGGCTTCCTCATCTAAAAAAATGTGCGCGTTTGGATGAACGCGCAAGATCGACGCCGGCGCCATCGGCGAAACCGGGCCCTCGAAGCACGCCTTCACCGCTTCGGCTTTTCGCCGGCGCGAGGCCAAACAGAGTATTTCGCCCGACTTCATCAGCCAGGGGATGGAAATTGTAATCGCGCGGCTTGGAACTTCATCGAAAGATGCGAACCAGCCTTCGCCGACCTGTTGCTGGCGGCAGAGCTCGTCTAAGTCGACCACCAGGTAAGGATCTGTGGCTTTAAAATCCGCAGGCGGGTCGTTGAAGGCCAGATGTCCGTTTTCGCCAATGCCGGCGAACGCGAGTTGCACCGGGGCGGCGGCCAACTCTGCGCCCATGCGCCGCGCTGCCTCGTGCGGGTCGCCCAAGCCGTTGAGCAGGTGATATTTCTGGATGCCGAGCAGATCGACAACGCGCTCCTTGATATAGCGCGCAAAGCTCGCCGGATGATCCACGCCGAGGCCGACGTATTCGTCCAGGTGAAACAGTTCCACCCTGGACCAATCGAGGCCCGGTTCTGCGGCGAGGAGCTGTAGGAATTCGATTTGCGACGTGCCGGTAGCGGCTAGCAGCCGTACCGTCGCGCGTGTCCGCAGTAGCTCGCGGAGTGATTGAGTGGCTTGGTCAGCAGCGGCACGGGCCAGCTCGGCTGGAGATGGAAAGACTCGTATCATGCGTTAGGGTTAATGTATAAGCTGAATTACAAAGCGAGCCCGGCTAGTCGGGTAACGTCCGAATCTCCGCCGTCGTCTTTGCCGTCATTAGTGCAATGCGATAAGTGCAATGCGAACAAGCTGTTGCACTCAGCTCAACAACATAATAGGCAATTCGTTCGGGCCTATTTTTGCCGTCCGTCAGTCTAACCGCTCAAGAGGGGAATGTAATAATGCAGCCGCCCGGCGCGCTCGATCAACAACCCATGGATACACGTGACCAAGAGGTCCGGGCCGTCAATGCCCGTCCTGCTCATCTTCCAGATCTGGAGTCGGCGCACTCTGGCTCTTCACGCTACTGGTGGGTTTGGCTGCTGGTCTTCGCCGCCATCGGCTATGGCTGCTATCGGCTGTATGTTTTCGAGGGAGCAAAGGCGGCCACCATGGCCGCGAAAAAAGGCGCCATGAAGCCCCACACCATCCCGGTTGCGGCCGCGCAAGCCCGCTCCGGCGACATGCCTGTCTATTTGCAAGGCTTGGGCACAGTGACTGCGTTCAATACCGTTACCGTCAAGCCGCGTGAAGACGGCCAACTAGCAAGCGTCAATTTCAAAGAGGGTCAGTTTGTTCATCAAGGCGATGTGCTTGCCACGCTCGATCCCCGTCCCTTTCAGGTCGCGCTCGATCAGGCCAACGGCAACCTGGATCAGGCCAAAGGCACCCTGGCCAAAGACGAAGCTGCCTTGGGCGATGCGCAGGTGAACTACGGCCGCGATCAGGCGCTCTTCAAAGATCAGATCATTGCCAAGCAGCAGTTGGATACGCAACTCGCTACAGCCGACCAGATTCGGGGCTCCATTGAAGCCGACAAAGCTGCTATCGCCGCTGCGAACGCGGCCATCGCGAGCGCGAAGCTGAACCTCACATTTACCAGAATCACCGCGCCCCTCAGTGGCCGCATCGGCCTGCGCCTGGTTGACCAGGGCAACATGGTTCACGCCTCCGACACCACCGGCATCGCCGTCATCGCTCAGCTTGAACCCATCTCGGTTCTCTTCACCATTCCCGAAGATCAGTTGCCGCAAGTACTGCAAAAGCTGAGAGCCGGCACGAAATTGCGCGCCGACGCGTATGACCGCGATCAGCGGCAGGAACTTGCGCAAGGCACGCTGCTGACTGTGGACAATGAGATTGATACCACCACCGGAACGTCGCGCCTGAAGGCGGTCTTTCCGAATAAGAATGACGCGCTGTTCCCGAATCAATTCGTCAACATCAAGCTGTGGCTTGACACGAAGCACGACGCCATCATCCTTCCCGCGGTGGCGATTCAACGTGGCCCAACGGGCACGTTTGTCTACGTGATCCAGGACGACAACACCGTAACTACTCGTCCCGTGAAGATCGGACTCACCGAAGGAAACGATGTCACGATTGCGGATGGCCTGCGCCCTGGTGAAAATGTGGTGGTCGATGGTGCGGAGAAGCTGGTCGACGGCATGCAGGTGACGCTGCGCGGACCCGGCGCCGGTTCGAACGCCGGCAAGGCTGGCGGAAACCGTAGACAAGCGAACAGGAGCGCTGCGGAATGAGTCCTTCACGGCCGTTTATTCTTCGGCCGGTCGCGACGTCTCTGTTGATGGCCGGCATCTTGATTGCCGGAACCATCGCGTATAAGCAGCTTCCCGTCTCGGCACTCCCGGAAGTCGATTACCCCACCATTCAATGCCTGACGTTCTATCCGGGCGCGAGCCCGGACGTCATGGCATCGTCCGTCACCGCACCTCTCGAACGCACCTTCGGACAGGTTCCGGGCCTGAAGCAGATGACGTCCACCAGCTCCTTCGGGAGCTCCATCATCACGCTTCAGTTTGATCTCGACTTAAACATCGACATCGCTGAACAGCAGGTGCAGGCATCCATCAACGCCGCCGGCACTTACCTGCCGCCCGCTCTACCCAACCCGCCCATCTACAACAAGGTCAACCCTGCAGACGCGCCAATCATCACGCTCGCTTTGAGCTCGAAAACTGTACCGCTGACCAAGGTTGAGGATCTGGCCGACACCACTCTGTCGCAGAAGATCTCACAGCTTCCGGGCGTAGGCCTCGTCACCATCAGCGGCGGACAGAAGCCGGCTGTGCGCATCCGAGTAAATCCCACTTCGCTCGCTGCCTTCGGCCTGAGTCTCGAAGACGTTCGCACCGCGCTGAATCAAACCAATCTCAACCAGGCCAAAGGCAACTTCGACGGCCTGCGCCAGGCCTATACGATCGGCGACAACGATCAGATCCTGACCAGCTCGGGTTACAAGCCCGTCATCATCGCCTATAAGAATGGCGCACCCGTGCGGCTTCAGGATGTTGCGGACGTGATCGACGGACCCGAGAATACACATCAAGCTGCCTGGATGAACACCACTCCGGCGGTCATCATCAACATCCAGCGGCAGCCGGGAGCGAACATTATAGCGGTTGTAGATCGCATCAAGGCTCTTCTTCCCCAACTGCGCGTATCCATTCCCGCCGCAGTGAATGTGGAAGTCCTCACCGATCGCACAACCACCATTCGCGCATCCGTCAAAGACGTTCAGTTTGAGCTGCTACTGACCATTGCCCTCGTCGTCATGGTCATCTTTCTGTTCCTGCGCAATCTTTCAGCCACCATCATTCCGAGCGTTGCCGTCCCGCTGTCGATCGTCGGAACATTCGGCGTCATGTACCTGCTCGGGTACAGCTTGAACAATTTGACACTGATGGCGCTCACCATTTCGACCGGCTTTGTGGTCGACGATGCCATCGTCATGATTGAAAATATCTCGCGCTATCTCGAAGAGGGAGACACGCCGCTTCGGGCCGCGCTGCGAGGCTCGGAGCAGATCGGGTTCACCATCGTTTCATTGACGGTTTCCCTCATTGCGGTGCTCATCCCGCTGCTGTTCATGGGCGACATTGTGGGCCGCCTGTTCCGCGAATTCGCCATCACTCTCGCGGTCACCATCCTTGTTTCGGCTATCGTGTCGTTGACTCTAACGCCGATGATGTGCGCCAAGATTCTGCGTCACAAGCCCGCATCGGAGCAGACCTGGTTCTATCGAAATTCCGAGCACGTCTTCAACTGGGTGATCGCGAAGTACGGGACCACGCTGCAATGGGTCCTGCGCCATCAGCCGCTCACGCTGACCATCACTCTCGCAACTCTCGTTGCAACGATTATTATGTACGTCCTCGTGCCGAAAGGATTCTTTCCGGTGCAGGATACCGGCGTCATCCTCGGCATCTCCGAAGCGCCGCAGGACGTTTCGTTCACGGCCATGTCGGAACGGCAGCAGGATTTGGCAAAGGTCATTCTGCAGGACCCGGCGGTCGCTAGCCTGTCGTCCTTTATCGGCGTCGATGGCATCAACACCACCATGAACAGCGGCCGCATTCAGATCGACTTGAAGCCGCTTGCCCAGCGCCAAATGTCCGCGAGCGATATCATTCGCCGTCTGCAGCCGAAGTTGAATCAGGTGGAAGGCATCACGCTGTTCATGCAGCCTGTGCAAGACCTTACTGTCGAGGATCGCGTCAGCCGCACTCAATATCAGTACACGCTTGAAGATGCCGACGCGAATGAACTGAACCTCTGGACACCGCGTCTGGTCGAGAAGCTGAAGGCTCTCCCGAGTTTGCGTGACGTGGCAACAGACCAGCAGAACGGCGGGCTACAGACAGTGCTCGTGATTGACCGCGACACCGCTGCACGGCTCGGCATTGGTATGCAGCAGATCGACGACACGCTGTACGACGCCTTCGGTCAGCGGCTTGTCTCGACCATGTTCACGCAGCTAAACCAGTATCACGTCGTCCTGGAAGTCGCTCCCGAGTTTCGCCGCAACCCGGACGCGTTGAAAGATGTCTACGTTCACTCATCGAACGGCTCCGAAGTGCCGCTCAGCTCGTTCACTCATGTAGAGACGACTACCGTGCCAATCACTGTGAATCACCAGGGCCAGTTCCCGGTGGTCACCATCTCCTTCAATCTGCCTGCGAGCGCATCTCTCGGTGATGCCGTTAAGCAGATTCATCAAGCCGAGCAGGAGATTGGCTTGCCCATCAGTATCCATTCAAGTTTTCAGGGCACCGCGGCGGCATTCCAGAACTCGCTAGCGAACGAACCGTACCTGATTCTGGCCGCGCTGGTCGTGGTCTATATCGTTCTTGGCGTTCTGTATGAAAGCTACATACACCCGATCACGATTCTTTCGACGCTGCCGTCGGCAGGCGTGGGCGCCATTCTCGCCATCTACGTTTGCCACGACGATTTCAATGTCGTCTCCCTCATCGGCATCATTCTTTTGATCGGCATTGTGAAAAAGAATGCCATCATGATGATCGACTTCGCGCTAGAAGCTGAACGTCAGGACGGCAAAGCGCCGCTGGAGGCCATCTATCAGGCCTGCCTGCTGCGCTTCCGGCCCATCATGATGACGACCATGGCAGCCCTGTTCGGCGGCCTCCCTCTGGCGCTAGGCACAGGCGTAGGATCGGAGCTGCGGCGTCCTTTGGGAATCACAATTGTGGGCGGATTGATAGTGAGCCAGGTGTTGACCCTCTACACGACACCGGTGGTTTACCTCTTTTTTGATCGCCTCGCCAGGCGCCTCCGCCCCAATAGGCAAACGGAAACAGGAGCTCCCCGGCATCTGGAACCAGTTCACGGAGATTGACGGCCAAATGAACCTATCGGCTCCCTTCATCAAACGGCCAGTCGCCACTTCTTTGCTGACGGCGGCGCTCGCACTGTCTGGTGTTCTTGCGTTTCGCCTTCTGCCGGTGGCGGCGCTGCCTGAAGTCGAATTCCCCACCATCGTGATATTCGCGAATCTTCCGGGAGCGAGTCCTGAAACGATGGCCTCGGCTGTCGCTACGCCTCTCGAACGGCAGTTCGGGCGCATCGCGGGCGTTACGGAGATGACTTCGTCAAGCCAGCTAAGCAGCTCGCACATCGTTCTGCAGTTTGATCTGTCGCGCAACATCGACGCGGCTGCACGTGACGTGCAAGCCGCCATCAACGCAGCACGCGGCCAGTTGCCGTCGGACTTGCCTAGCAATCCCGGTTATTGGAAGTCGAATCCGGCCGACCAGCCGATTGTGAATCTGGCTTTGACATCTGACGTCTATACGCGCGCCCAAATGTACGACATGGCCGATTCGATTCTTTCGCAAAAGATCGCGCAAATCGAAGGCGTCGGGCAGGTGAATACGTGGGGCAGTTCGCGCCCCGCTGTGCGCGTGCAAGTGAATCCCAACATCCTCAACAACATGGGGATCGGGCTGACGGATGTAGCGACAACGTTGCAGAACGCCAATGCGCATCAGGCCAAAGGCTCTCTGAACAACGACGCTGTCCGCTGGCAGGTAAACGCGACCGACCAACTCTTTAAAGCCCCTCAATACGCGCGTTTGATTGTTGCCTACCGCAACGGCGCGCCTGTTCGTTTAGAGGACATCGGCGATGTGATCGATTCGGTTGAAAACGTTCGCAACGACGCCGTCGATAATGGCAAGCCGAGCGTTGTCATGGCCGTCGATCGTCAGCCGGCGGCAAACATCATCGAGACCGTCGACCGCATCAAGGCGCTGCTGCCCCAATTGCAGGCTTCCATACCCCCGTCGGTCAAAATAAGCGTCGCTCAGGATCGCACGGTTACCATTCGCGCATCCATCAACGATGTCGAGATCACGCTGTTGATTTCAATCTGCCTGGTGATCCTGGTCGTCTTCGCCTTCCTGCGGAATGTGTGGGCAACTATCATACCCGGCATCGCTGTTCCGCTGTCCCTTCTGGGCACCTTCGGTGTCATGTATCTGTTCGGATACACGCTCGACAATCTGTCCCTGATGGCTCTCACAGTTTCGACAGGATTCGTCGTCGACGATGCGATCGTGGTGATCGAAAATATCAGCCGCTATCTCGAACAGGGTTGGGATCCCATGAAAGCCGCTCTTCAGGGAGCGAAAGAGATCGGCTTTACCGTTCTTTCGATGAGCACATCGCTGGTTGCGGTGTTCATCCCCATTCTGCTGATGGGCGGAATCATCGGACGGCTCTTTCGTGAGTTCGCGGTCACCCTAACGGTTGCGATCTTGATCTCACTGATGGTTTCGCTCACGACGACGCCCATGATGTGCTCGAAGTTCTTGAAGCCGGAGCGTGGCCGCCGTCACAACTTTCTCTACCGCCTGAGTGAGAACGGGTTCAACGGCATTCACGCTGCCTACGCAAAAAGTCTGGCGGTCGTGTTGCGCAATCCCGCTCTGACGCTTCTTATCACGATCATCACACTCGGCATCAGCGTATATCTCTACATCATCGTCCCGAAGGGATTTTTCCCCCAACAGGATACCGGGCGTATTGGCGGCGCAATCGTAGCCGACCAGGATATCTCGTTCGCAGCCATGCGCGAGAAGATGCACCAGATGGTCAAGATCGTTCAGGAAGATCCAGCCGTGCAGGATGTGGAAGGCAATACGGGCGGCGGCACTTTGAATGCCGCCGGCGTGCAGATTCAGCTCAAGCCTTTATCCGAGCGCAAGGCCGGCGCGGAACAGGTGATTAATCGATTGCGCGGCAAACTCGCCCGAATTCCCGGCGCGACTTTATACATGCAGGCATTCCAGGATTTTCGGGTTGGCGGACGCAGCAGCAACTCGCAATACCAATACACGCTGCAATCCGACAATCTTCAGGACTTGAATGAGTGGGCGCCTAAGCTGCTCAATCAGATGAAGAAGATTCCCATCGTGCTTGACACAAACAGCGATCAACAGGTTCACGGCCTGACATCCGACGTTGTCATCGATCGCAGTACCGCGTCACGTCTGGGCGTTAGTCCCGCCGATGTCGATACCGTCCTGTACAGCGCCTTCGGACAGCGTCAGGTTTCAACGATGTATACGGGCATCAACCAGTATCACGTCGTGATGGAAGTCTTACCGGAATTCCAGCAGAATCCGCAATCGCTGCAGTTGATTTACGTTCGCACCGCGAATGGCACTTCCGTTCCGATCTCCACGTTTACCCATCTCCGCACCACGCTCAGCTCACTAGCGGTTAATCACCAAGGCCAGTTCCCATCTATCACGCTTTCGTTTGCACTCGCCCCGGGCAGCGCACTAAGCGATGCGGTGAATGCAGTCGAGCAAGCGCAAAACGACATTAACTTACCGGCTAACGTGCATGGCGCGTTTGCCGGAACTGCGCAAGTGTTTCAGACCTCCCTGAAGACTGAACCCTTACTCATCCTGGCGGCCTTGGTGGCCGTTTACATCGTGCTTGGCGTTCTTTATGAAAGTTACATCCACCCCATCACGATTTTGTCCACCCTGCCATCTGCCGGCGTCGGCGCGCTGCTCGCGCTGCTAGTCTTCGGGACGGACCTGACCGTCATTGCGCTCATCGGAATCATCCTGCTCATCGGGATTGTGAAGAAGAACGCGATCATGATGATCGACTTTGCGCTTGAAACCGAACGCAACCAGGGACTAGCGCCAAAATACGCCATCTACGAAGCTTGCCTATTGCGCTTCCGTCCTATCTTGATGACAACGATGGCGGCGCTGCTCGGTGGTTTGCCGCTGGCGCTGGGAACGGGAACAGGGTCGGAGATGCGTCGGCCACTGGGTATCACGATCGTTGGCGGCCTGATGGTCAGCCAGTTATTAACGTTGTATACAACTCCGGTTGTTTACCTATATATGGATCGGTTGCAGAATTGGTTTGGCAGCGTACGCCAAGTTCGTCCACGCCTGCAGACCGCACTGACGGACACGCCGTAGACTGACGGGAACAGGTCGCCGCCAGGCGTCAGCCGAGTGTCGACCGCCCGCGTCTCCGCGCTTCAGCTCGGACATCAGCGGATCTCAATGACCCTGTCTCCGCTCCTAAGCCGTCCCATTATTCGAGGCCACATTTCGAGCGCCTGTGCCCGAGAATAACTCCGAACACGCGGCACGATAATCAGGGCGAGGGAACATGCGCAGAGGAGCAGCAGAATGCCTCTGAATAATCTTCTTGGATTCGAAGTGTTTCCCTCCTTCAGTCCTTCTATATCAAGTAATCAAAAACATCAATGCCGCCGCCCAAATCCGGTGACAACTTTTTTCATCTTTCTTCCCTCTGGAATCAACACCTTCGAGCCTTCCCCGCCAGCTCCCCGCGCACGCACTCCTCAAACTCAAATCGCGTGACAAAGAAATCGCGTTGCCCCCGATCCGGGAGAACCCATTATGCTTTGGAAAAAATTATCGAACGGCCAGCTCATCGCCAATCGCGCGAATGCGCAGAAATCCTGCGGTCCCACATCGCAGGCCGCGCCCACAAACGCTTGTCGTGTGTCATCCATCCTGCTGGTGAATCAGCAGTTTAGCTGGTACTATGAAGAAGCAGGCCTTGGGCCTCCCCTCCGGAACTACCTCAGTGGCATTACTAGTAAGCGACCACAGGCGCGAGGAGACGGTCTCGCCCGATCGTCTCCTGCAGGACGACCCCACCACCGCTTCCAGCAAAGTTGCCGTGTTCCAGTACCTGACCGTCGCCGTGTTCATTTTCCTTGTCTCGGGCTTTTGGAGGCTGCAGGTTCAGAACCCGGATCATTACAGCGAAGCGGCGGAGCGGAATCGCATCAAAAGCACCCCATACTTGCGCCGCGGGGCAAAATTCTCGACCGCGACGGCCGCGTCATCGTCGACAACAAAGCGTCTTACTCGGTGCTGCTGAATCGCGACGAGATCAAGCCAGAGCATCTGCCCGCCATCGCCGACGCGCTTCAACTCGATTACGGTGAGCTTGCCGCGAAAATCCGCCGCATGGGTTCGAATCCGCAGATTATTATTAAGGACCAGCTCACGCGCGACGAAATCGCCTGGGTGGAATCGCATCAGGATGCCAGCGCGTATCCCGAAATGCAGTTCATTCAGGCGTGGCGTCGCCAGTATCCGCAGGACGGCTTTGCCGCGCATGTGACTGGCTATGTCGGCGAAATCAGCGAAGCCGAGTTGAATGCGCCGCAGTTTCTCGATTACCAGCAGGGCGACATCATTGGTAAAGACGGACTGGAGCGTCAATACGATCAGTCGCTGCGCGGGGTTGACGGGCAACAACGCGTCCTGGTCGACAACATGGGCCGCGAGCGCCAGATGGAAGACACGCAGGAAGCGGTTCCCGGCAAAGATCTGCACACCAGCCTCGATCTCGATCTCCAGGCCGTCGCGGAACTGGCTATGGAAGGAAAGCGCGGCGCGGTCGTGGCGCTTGATCCGCGCATGGCGAAGTTCTCGCCATGGTGAGCCGTCCCACTTTCGATCGCCAACAAGTTCACCGGCCGCATCAGTCGCGCCGATTGGAACGAAATCGCAGGCGATCCGCACAAGCCTCTGATGAATCGCGCCATCCAGGCGCAACTTGCGCCGGGCTCGTCTTTCAAGCCGATCGTGGCCATCGCCGGACTCGAATCGGGCGTGATCACCGATGACACTCATTTCCATTGTTCAGGCGGTGCATCATTTTATGGGCATTATTTCGCATGCCACATAAAGCGCGGGTCACGGGGACATTGAACTCCACCGCGCAATCGCACAATCGTGTGACGTCTATTTTTACAACGTCGCGAATCGGCTTGGAATCGACCGAATTGCTCAAGTATGCAGAGCTAGCCGGTATTGGACATAAAACGGGGGTCGATCTTCCCAACGAGTCACAAGGGACCATGCCATCCACGAAATGGAAAATGCGCATGTTCCGGCAGAAGTGGTACGCGGGAGAAACCATATCGGTAGGAATCGGACAAGGGGCGGTTACGGTTTCTCCTGTCCAGCTTGCTGCCGCGTTGGGAGGAGTCGGCGGTTGGCGGGAAGTGGTATAAACCGCATTTAGTCGAAGGCCGGGCGCCAGTGCTGCTTCGCCATGCGAGCTTCAATCCGGACAATTTGCAACAAGTGATCTCGGGAATGTATGCGGTGGTCAATGAAGGCGGGACAGGTCGCGCGGCCGTGCTGCCGAACATCAAAGTTTGCGGCAAAACAGGCACCGCGCAAG
Organism: Terriglobia bacterium; assembly: GCA_963846045.1. Taxonomy (GTDB): domain Bacteria; phylum Acidobacteriota; class Terriglobia; order Bryobacterales; family Bryobacteraceae; genus Bog-105. Next base: position 408,866 of record CAWJUL010000011.1, read on the forward strand.
TGGCCTCCACCGAACTGACCAAAGGCGCCAAACTGAATAGCGCGTTGGCAAACAACGTATGGTTTACCGGCTACGCTCCTATGGAATCGCCAGAAATAATAGTGACCGCTCTGTTCGAAAATGGAGTGGAAAGTTACAATGCAGTCCCTATTGTGCGCGACGTTCTGAAGGCGTACTTCGATAAGAAAGCCGTGAAGGCAAAATGCCGACGCAGAGCGCATTCGCGCCGCGTATGCTGCTGACCGCGCCGGCAAAGTCCAGTCGCGTTTTTGAGCTTCCCGTTGCCGGAAGGCGTTCGCGGCAGGTAATGTCAGTGTTTTATCGCCCATTGCGCGACCTCGACTGGCCGCTCTTGATCGTCACGCTCATTCTCTGCGGCTCGGGCGTTCTGCAGATCTACAGCGCGACACAAGGCACTAAGTGGGCGGATGCCTGGTGGAAGCAGATCGTCTGGGTCGCACGGGGGTGGTGATGATGTGGGTCGTGCGATGATCGACTACCATTCGTTGCTGGGCCGTATCGTCTATTTCTATGCGGCTGCATCGCATTGCTGGTCGTCACGCTGGTGCTTGGAAACAAGGTTTTCGGCTCTACACGCTGGATACGAGTCGCTGGTTTTACACTGCAAACTTCGGAGTTCGTCAAGATCGTCCTGATCCTGCTGGTCGCCAAGTATCTACCGACTTGAAATCGGAAACGCTCGACTGGAAGGATCTGGCGAAACTGGCCGGCTTTCGTTGGCGTGCCCATGGCGTTGGTAATAAAGGAGCCCGATCTGGGAACCTCGCTTACTTACATTCCCGGTGCTGGTTTGCGGCGTTCTGATGGCGGGAATGCGTTGGAAGTACTTGTTGATAATTGCGGGCATACTCGTGGTTACATTGCCGATTGGTTATCATTTTCTTAAGCCGTATCAGAAGGATCGGCTGGTCAGCTTCATCTATCCGGACCGCGATCCCAAGGGAACGGGTTTTCAGGTGATCCAATCGAGAATCGCTGTCGGTAATGGCGGCATGTGGGGTCGCGGCGCGAAGGAAAGCTCGCAGACTCACTTGGGCTTTCTGCCGGTTCCGCACACGGATTTCATCTTTGCCTCGTTCGCGGAAGAGCACGGGTTTGTAGGAATTGTTATCGCGTTGGTTTTGTATTTTCTGTTGATTATGCAGGTGGTGCAGAACGCGCAAACGGCGACGGACAAGGCAGGACTGTATGTCTGCATGGGCGTTGCCGCGCTAATTTTATTCCATGTATTGGTCAATGTCGGAATGGTCGTTGGCCGGATGCCGATTACCGGTATTCCGCTCCCGCTGATGAGTTCGGGCGGGTCGAACACATGGTCGATTTTCTTGATGCTGGGATTAGTCAACAGCGTCAGGTTGCGGAGGTTTGTGAATTGAAGTAAGACGGTCTTCCGTGGAGGAAGGATCGATAATAAACAAGGTCGGACTGAGCAGGACAAAGATTTTCGGAGCGCTGAACAGATTTTGAAGTCGCTGACGACGATGTAAAACGTAATTTATTATGCCGGTTGTCGAGGCTGTTGTTATGTGCCCTGGGACTGCACGTTCCTGGCGTGAGCTTCCACCGGTCGTACGGCAACAAGCGATGCTGGCCCTGCAGATCGGGCGGCAGACAGTAAGAGCATTCCGGAATTCTTGTACTCTCATCACCGGCCCGAAGGCGGTGATTAATGAGTAAGGAGTTGGTGATTGGTTCCAATCGCCATGAAACGAAAGTAGCGGTTCTTGAAGACGATCAACTCGTCGAAGTCTACTTTCAGCGCGGCGAATGAATATTCGCTCGCGGGCAGTATTCACAAAGGGCGTGTCACGCGCGTGCTTCCGGGCATGCAGTCGGCATTCGTAGACCTGGGTCTCGAACGCGACACATTCCTCTATGTTTCCGACTTCTTCGAAGAGAACGAGGACATCGATGTCGCCGAAGAAAAGCCGGCGCGCGACGAGCGAGAACGAACGGCGCGATCGCGGTGACCGTGGCGATCGCGGCCAGAGGGCCGAGGAGGCGTACCGAAGCGCGTCCGGCTGCTCGAACGGACCGTCGAACGGCCTCTCGCAACAGCGAGCCTGCGGTCCGTGAATCGCTGTCAAGCCGAGGGCGAATCAGGCGCCGTAGCCGCCGAGAGAGCATCACCGTAACGCCGGCTGCGCCAGTCGAAAGCGCCCGCCGGACCAGCGGAATCCGAAGCCGAAATCCGGAACAACGCAACGACGACCGGGGCTTTCGCGACGACGGCCGCAACCGCCGTGGCAGGCGACGCCGCCAACGCGGCCGCGGATTCCCGGAGAACAAGTACGCCCAGCCGCGCCGAGTCGCACGCCGAGACGCCAGCCGTCGCGAATGACGACGCATCCTCGAAGAGGAGCCGAACCGGCCGACGTAATCATTCTTCCCGGCGAATCACTTGCCAAATACCGGCAATCGGCCGGCCGGAGAAGCGGCCCCGAACACTTGCGAGACTGCCGCCACGGACGAAATCACCGTCTACCGCCTGAGCCGAAAGCGACTCTGAGGAGCAAGAAGCCATCGAAGCAGGAAGCCGAAGAGCTGGAGCTGGCGGAGAAGATCTTCTCCCATCACGATGACGAGACGCCCGAAGAGGTGGAAGAAAAGATTGAGGAAGTAAAGCAGGATCAGCCCATCCCCGAGCCGGAAGTCGAGGCGCAACGACACCGCTGCCGCGACGCGAATACCTCTATGGACTGGCGCCCGCTCAGCGTCGAGCCGCTGACCGTCGAAGAGCGCCGCCGTCTCGGAGCCAGAGACCAGCCCGAATCCGACTGTCGAGGTAGACGACACTGAGCTTGAAGAGCTGGAGATGTCCCGAAGCTGAAGAGACGATCCGAACCGTCGGAGCCTCGGGCCGAGCGAGCAACGCTCGAAGGGCGAACGAGAACGCCGCGCAGCTCAGACTCGCGGCGTTCGCGATCAAGGCGGCCGCTACATGCATCGCGCCTCGCGGCGCATGCGGCGGCGCCGCGGCGGAAATCGCTTCTGGCCCACAGGCGCACCGAAATCAGGCAATTCGTCGACCGAGCCGGAGCGGCGCCGCAGCTGCCGCGCTGCGCTCGAACCGGAACCGGAGATCCGCCGCGAGACAGTCGGAAGAGCGGTCCGGCGAGAAGCCGGATCGCGCCATGCCCTCGATCACCGATCTGCTGAAGGCCGGCCAGGAAATCATCGTTCAGATTGCGAAGGAGCCTCTGGGGCAAAAAGGCGCGCGCATCACGTCGCACATCGCCTTGCCCGGCCGCTATGTTGTGTTCATGCCGAGCGTGACCACCTCGGCGTCTCGCGGAAGATCGCGAGCGATGAAGAGCGCCAGCGCCTAAAGCGAATTTTGCAGGCGCATCGCGTGGGCACAACGGGCGGTTTCATTGTTCGCACGGCCGGCGAAGGCGTATCCGAAGACGAGATCGCCGCCGACATGAATTTCCTTTACAGCCTGTGGCTTGACATTCGCCAGAAGGCCGAAAAGAAACCCGCGCCGGCATTGCTGCACTACGATCTCGACATCGTGCAGCGGATTCTGCGCGACCAGGTGACGGACGAGTTCAAGGCGATTTGGGTCGACAACGAAGAGATGTATGAGAACGTGTTGAACTTCATGCAGCGTTTCCAGCCCGCTCTGGTGAATCGCGTGAAGATGTACACGCGCTCTGCGCCCATCTTCGACGCTTTCAATATCACGCAGGAACTCGAGAAGGCGCTGCGGCCCAAGGTGTGGTTGAAGTCGGGCGGCTACATCGTCATCAATCAGACCGAGGCGCTGGTTGCGATCGACATCAACACCGGCAAGTACGTTGGCAAATCGAATCGGCTGGAAGACACGATCGTCAAGACCAACACGGAAGCGGTAAAGGAGATCGTGCGCCAGATCCGGTTGCGCGATCTGGGCGGCATCATCGTGGTCGATTTCATCGACATGGATGAGCGCAAGAACCGGCAGAAGGTGATGCAAGCGCTCGAAGAGGCCATGCGCGCCGACAAGGCGCCTTACAAGATTCTGCAGTTCAACGATTTCGGTCTTGTGGCGATCACTCGCAAGCGCGTCAAGCAGAGCCTGGAGCGCACGCTGTGCTCGCCGTGCCCTTACTGCGAAGGCGCAGGTTACGTGAAGAGCGTGCAGACGATCATCAGCGAGATTCTGGTGGAGGCGCAGAAAATCGCGAGAGCGATTGAAGGCAAGGATGTGGTGCTGCGCGTGCATCCGGATGTCGCGAAGGTTCTGAAGGCCAGCAACAACGATTATCTTGAAGAGTTGGAAGACATCCTCGGCCGTCCCGTGCTGGTGAAGGGCGACGTCGACACTGCACCACGAGAAGTTCGATTTGGCTGACGGATGGCTGAGCGTTGCCGATGCTACACTGAGAGCGATTCGCCCGTCCGGAGAGATGGCCGAGTGGTTGAAGGCGCACGCTTGGAAAGCGTGTTTAGGGGAAACTCTAACGTGGGTTCGAATCCCACTCTCTCCGCCACTTTAGAATCAATAACTTAGCTCGCTGGTGGGCAATTTTGGTGGGCAATGGTGGGCAATGAATGTTACAATCGAGCCGCCATTATGCCGCTCAATCTGTATCGCCGGCATTTCCGGACACCAGGAAAATGCACCGCCGGATACGAGCCTGATTTCCGCAATTACGAGGCCGACGAGCTGCGCCGCGGCTGGAAAAAGTGCCGCTGTCCGATCTATGCGGCTGGCACTTTAGGGCGAAAGTTCAACCGCAAGAACACGAAGAAGATCACCTGGGCGGAAGCGAAGGCGGTCGTCGCCCAATGGGAAGCTGCAGGCAAGTGGAACGACGAAGAAGCGCCGGCGTTCCCATCGCTGCCCACACCGATACCAGCTTCAGAACCCAATGGAATCACCATCGAGCGTGCAGTGTCAGCCTTTCTCGCTGAGCATGCAGAATCCTTAGCTCGAAACACGCAAAGGAAATACCGGACGATCCTGAAGAAATTCGAGGAGCACTCCTCGACCAAAGGGTACGTGATGATCGATCAGTGGACGCCCATTGACGTGCGCGAATTCCGGACTTCGTGGGGAGTAAGCCACGCGACTGCCAGCAAGAACATGAGTTCCGTAAAGGCATTCTTCGAGTTTGCGCTGAGTAACGAATGGATCGATCGCAATCCCGCTCGCCTGGTTCGAAACCCGCGCAGCCGGGCGAACGCTGATCCGCGCAATGAAGAGCGGATTCCATTCAGCGACGAAGAATTGAAGCGGATGTTTGAGGCGTGTGAAACGCAATACGGGAAGAGGCCGACGCGATGGTCTCCCAAAGTGCATCACCGCCGAGCGGAGCCGGGATTGGTGGTTGATTACAGATACCGGTGGACCGGCCAAGATCTCGCAGACTTTATCTCTGTTTCCGTATATACCGGGCTGCGGATTTCCGACGTAAGCACTTTTCATATAGATCGGCTGAGAAGCAACGGGGAATGTCATATCCGAACCACCAAGAGCGGACGCAAAGTGTACACGTGGGTGCCCGAGTGGTTGCAGGAACGCATTCGTGCTCGTGTGGAACAATTTGGTCCTTTCATTTTCGGAGCGCACTCGACTACGGACGTGAATGTCATCACGGACATATGGCGCCGAAAGCTGAACCGCTTATGGAAGTTGTGCGGCCCCTGGCCTGAGAAGCCAACTGCGCATCGGTTCCGCCACACATTCGCTCGCATTCTTCTGCAGCGTCCGAATGTCACAGTTCGAGATGTGGCCGAGCTACTCGGAAATACCGAAGAGATGGTTCGCAAGCATTACGCAGCGTAGGTGTCGGAGCGACAAGAGCGATTAACGACTGTGCTGAAAGAGGCATTCAGCGAAAAGCCAAAACCAAGGGTCGTGACATTACCACTGAAATTAGCTAACTGATTCGTCTCAGCAATTCCGTCGGCCCCCTTGAAAGCTGTAGCCGGGCGGGAACAGTTGCCCTGTTTGATGGCCTTACTCGCAACCTGCTAAATCAAAATCACGGAAGGATTCGCCTTTAATTCGCTCTCTTCCTCTTCTTGATTTAGTTTATGTCGCAGACCACGAATGCGCAAAGGTCTTGCCAAAATTCGTATGTCTCTGTTACCCATGTAGTTATCGAGACTGGCTTTGAATACGACTGGGTATCATGAGCGATCATTCGAAGATCGAGTGGACGGACACTACCTGGAACCCGCTACGGGGCTGCACTAAAATCAGCCCTGGATGTAAACATTGCTATGCGGAAACGTTCGCCGAACGCTTCCGTGGTGTACCGGGTCATCCCTATGAGCGAGGCTTCGATCTTAGACTCGTTCCGGAAAAACTGGGCGATCCATTCCAGTGGTCCGCTCCACGCACTGTGTTTGTAAACAGCATGAGCGATCTCTTTCATACCAGCGTCCCGGACGAATATATCGAGGACGTCACACGCGTGATGGTTGAGGCAAATTGGCACACTTACCAGGTGCTCACAAAGCGCTCTGATCGCCTGAAACACCTTCTCTCAACGCGTCTCCGCTTCGCCGGAAAGGCACCTCACGTGTGGTGGGGCGTCAGCGTAGAAGACAAAAAGCATGGAATTCCACGTGTAGAAGATCTGCGCAAAACGCGGGCCGTAGTTCGATTCCTCTCCGTCGAGCCGCTCCTGGAAGATATTGGAGATTTCGAACTCACGGGAATCAATTGGGTAATTGTTGGGGGTGAAAGCGGCCCTGGAGCACGGCCTATGAAAAAAGAATGGGTAGAACGGATACAGAGTCTTTGTGAAGAAAGCGCCGTCGCGTTTTTCTTCAAACAATGGGGCGGAGTCCAGAAATCCAAAACTGGCCGCATGCTTAACGGCAAAACTTACGACCAGATGCCCGAAAGAAAAACGGCTCGGATTCCTCCGAAGCATCTCCGGTTACACGCCGCCGCAACGATCCAGAACCGTGCGACGCACTGGACTGGCTCCAAACTTATACCCCTTCAGTGCAGCAGCGCATTGACTTACGAAAGGTAATGCCAGCCAGCGACGACTTTTCTGATAGACAGCAATCTCTGATCGAGATTCCTGAGCAGCCGTTCGAGCCCCCCGAATTGCGAGTCAAAAACAGCGATTTTCCCGTATGGACCGAGAACAAGGCTCGGTTCATCATGTCGTACCTGCGATATTTTGTTCTCCTGACAAAGCACGGCACGTACATAGATGGTTTTGCTGGCCCCCAAGGTGAATGTAACGAGACGGAATCCTGGACCGCGAAATTGGTCCTCGGCAGCGAGCCTCAATGGATAAAGCACTTTCATCTCTGCGATCAGAAAAAGGCCCAAGTCGAACGGCTTGAGGCTTTGAAAAAGGTGACGCCGATTCGGGACAGCAAAGGCCGAAAGCTCTATCGCAAAATCCACATATACAAAGGCGATTTTAACGTTCAGATCGACGGAATCTTGACAAACCGTCGCATCTCCCAGAAGCAAGCTACATTCTGCCTTCTCGATCAGCGCACTTTCGAATGCCATTGGTCAACGCTGGAGAAAATCGCCAATTATAAGCGCGCCGACAATAAGATCGAAATTCTATACTTCCTCGCCAATGGCTGGCTGGAACGCGCCCTCGCGGCTCAGAAAAACATGAGAGTGCTCAGGAGTTGGTGGGGCCGCGACGACTGGACCACGCTAAAAGCAATGACTCGCGATCAGCGGCGCGATGCGTTTGTGCGGCGACTGAAAAACGATCTTGGATACAAGTCAGTGAAACCTTGGGCGATCTATGAACGTGAGAATGGCGGAGCCGTGATGTATTACCTTATCCATGCCACGGATCACCCAGAGGCACCCAAATTCATGAGCCGGGCATACAGGCGCGCGGTGTATCCGCTAGAGGAAATTGAGCAGCTCAAGTTCGAGTTGGAAGGCGAAACGAAGCCACCGTCGCCGGAATCCTCTCCCACGTCAGAAGAAACTCTCCGGAGTGCATCAAGCTTTGCCTGCTTGAGGCTTTCACGGCGATAATGTCTATTGCCTGACATCGATCCCATCCTGACGTTCTTGACGGACATCCGCGACGCGCACGCAAGCGGCGTTGGCGTTAAGGAGACGAGCTACTATCCCTACCTGGCGAACCTCTTTACCGCATTTGGGAAGAAGCTTAAACCTCGGGTCCGCTGCATCATTCATCCGCACAGCATAGGGGCCGGGCTTCCCGACGGCGCACTGATTACCAGCGATCAAAAGTCATCCGACGACGATCCACTTGCCGACGGATTAATACCATCGCGGGGCGTAATTGAGGTCAAGAGCCCGACCGACGATACCCACGTCATCGCGCAGACGGAGCAAATTGGGAAGTACCTCAACAAATATGGTCTTGTCCTCGTCACCAACCTGCGCCAATTTATCTTATTGGCGCGAGTGGATAACACGGCAAAAGAGCTGGAAGCGTTTACGATCGCCAAATCGGAAAAGGAATTCTGGAGAGCCGTAGCGAATCCTGCCGAGGTGACCGAATTTCTTGGCGCACCCTTCCGCGAGTATCTCTTGCGGGTTCTGTTGCACAACGCCCCGCTTAACACGCCAAAGCAGGTCGCATGGTTTCTCGCCTCGTATGCCCGTGACGCGAGATCGAGAATCGAGACGCAAGCGAGTCTGCCGGGGCTCGCGGCTCTTCGCTCTGCACTGGAGCAAGCGCTTGGCCTCACTTTCACCGGCGAGGAAGGTGAGCATTTCTTTCGCTCATCCTTTGTTCAGACGCTCTTTTACGGCGTATTCTCCGCATGGGTGTTGTGGAGCAAGCGACCGACGACAAAGTCTAACGATAAGTTTAATTGGCATGAGGCAGCCTGGTCACTCCACGTGCCAATGATAAAGACACTTTTTGAACACCTCGCCACGCCATCAAAACTGCAGGCACTCGGCCTCGAAGAGGTTCTGAATTGGACGGAAACCGCGCTGAACCGCGTCGAGCGCCACAATTTCTTCCTCAATTTCGAAGAGAAACATCCGTCCAGTATTTCTATGAGCCGTTCCTGCCTGCGGGACGGGCGCATTCCTCGTTGAAGTTCTTCGCCACGTGAATGAGCAACTCAAAGTAGAAAACGGGGACGCGCTAACTGCCGAGGACGTGAAGACGGCCGCCATGGAGCGCATTTTTGGCTTTGAGATCCTTCCAGCTCCCTTCGTCGTCTCGCACCTGCAGCTTGGACTCTTCCTGCAGGATATCGGCGCGCCGTTATCCGAGACTCTGCACGAACGCGTGGGCGTGTATCTGACGAATTCGCTCACCGGATGGAGTCAGCAGGCTGGACCCAAGCAACATCTCATCTGGCCGGAGCTTGAGGAGGAAAGAGACGCCGCCGAGCTTGTAAAACGCGACAAGAAAATCCTTGTGGTCCTTGGCAATCCTCCCTACTTTGCATTCGCTGGGCTAAGCCCTGAGGAGGAAGAGGGAATCGTCGAGCCATACAAGGACGGCTTGCTCTCGGAATGGAATATCCGCAAGTACAATCTCGATGAGCTCTACGTCCGGTTCTTACGGGTAGCTGAACGGCGCATTGCGGAGATGAGCAAGCGCGGTATTGTTTGCTACATCTCCAGCTATTCCTATTTGAGCGACCCCTCTTTCGTCGTCGTGCGTAAGCGGTTCTCCGCCGAGTTTCAACGTGCCTGGATCGATTGCCTTAACGGTGACAGTCGCGAAACTGGAAAGCGAACCCCGGACGGCAAACCGGATCCAAGCGTCTTCTCGACGGAATACAATAAAGCAGGCATAAAGCTTGGCACCGCCATCGGCCTATTTGCGAAATGCAGCCAGGCGGACGAAAAGCCCATTGTGCGTTATCGCGATTTCTGGGGAGCGGAGAAGGGTACGTCTCTTGTCAAATCGTTGGAATACGACGGGGATTTCGACGCGCAATATGAGGAAGCCAATCCGTCACCACAGAACCGGTTCTCCTTCCGCCCTACAATTGCGCGTGCTCATTATCAAGCAATGGCCGATGATTACTGCTCTGTGCGAAGAAGAACCGATAAGCGGCCTTCAGGAAATGCGGCGTGGAGCGCTCATGGCGCATCATCAGGGTGATCTGGAAAAGTGCATGGAGCATACTTCAACCTCGAGATAGACTGGCCAACTTTTTCAGCCATGAATTCCGGACTTTCGAGGAGCGCGGGCGGGTTCAAGCCAGAGGCACGGAAAAAGCTTCTTAAGACGGAGGCTTTCGACGCAGGACGCATTAAGAGATATGCACTTTATCCGCTCGATAACCGCTGGTGCTACTACGACCCAAGGCCGCCTTTGTGGAACCGCCCACGCCCTGAGCTGGTCTCCCAGCGCCCCGGTGATGAATCCTTATCGTGCGCCGGTTCGCGGAGCGCCCCCGCGAGGGCAAGCCGGCCTTTTTCACCTCAGCGCTGCCCGATTATCATCTCTTGCGGCCCAATGCCGTCGCGATTCCATTGCGACTTACCACGGTTCCAGCAGACATACCAGGCGACAACAACGGTCAGGCTTCCTTATACGGGTCACTCCGTCATTCACGTGCCACGGCAAATCTCTCGGCAGCGGCCCGTGAGTATCTCGCAACGCTGACAGACCACAATCCCGATGACAACCCGGACCTCGGCCGTGCTGTTTGGCTCCACTCACTCGCTATCCTTTACTCGCCGCTGTACTTATCTGAAAACGAATATGGAGTCGGTCGGATTTGCCGCGCATTCCACTTCCCGACAATCTCGACTATCTCCAGCAATCGGGCCAACTGGGAGCAACAATCGGAAAGTTTCTTGACGTCGAGAAAGCCGTGCCAGGCGTTTCCATAGGAAAGCTGCGCAAAGAGCTCTCTATTCTGGGCAGAATCGCAGGGCCAGTGGGATTAAGCCTTGCGGTCACCGCAGGGTGGGGGCATTTTCAGCGCGAAGAGATAGTGATGCCGGGAGGCGGACTCGTTAAGGAACGAGAGTTTAGCGAAACGGAGAAAATGGCCATTGCCGAAGGCGCCCAAGATTTCGGTATGACGCTTGACGCAATTCTTTCCATTTGGGGAGATACCGCGATCGACGTGTACTTAAATAACGAAACTCATTGGGCAACTGTGCCGAGGGCAGTGTGGGAATACACGATAGGCGGCTATCTAGTCCTCAAGAAATGGCTCAGTTACAGAGAGCATGACATCCTTGGGCGAGACATAACCAAGGACGAAGCTCGTGAGTTTACGCACATTGTTCGGCGGATTGCCGCGCTCATTTTAATGGAACCCACTCTCGACGCGAACTATATCGCCGTAAAAGCGGCAGCATACGAATGGCCGCAGGCCGAATCTAACGAAGAGGAGTCGGCCGAAGCTCAAGACGACATCCATTACAGCGGAAAGCCGCGAAGATAACAGTATGGCGATTCACCACGATTCAGCATCGCTGTCTATCGACGCCGTCGGCGAGTACATACAGCTCGCGCAGCTTGGCATTGCATTTAAGAGGGAAGATGGCGGCTGTCTTGGTTACCCAACAACTCTTCTGGTCTTCTGCATCATCGATGCTATCAGCAACCATCTCGGCTTCGAGCCGCACTCATTACCGGCACTTAATCACCCCCTATTCGGCCTAAACCTCACCGATGACCAAATCGAAAGGCTGAAGGTCTGGTACCGCCACTCGCTTGCGCATACCGGGATGGTCGCGCCCGGGACGATTCTCACGCCAGAACCGGAAGGAGCCGCCATCGAGATGGTCGGCCGGGAGCCAATCATAGTGCGCGTCATTCCGCTGTTGCGACTGGTCGAGAAGGCATGGAAAGGGTTCGATAAAACAACCTGTAAAGCAAGGAAGAGCAAACCGCCCACCTCGCCAATTGATTTCAGTACTGCCTTTC
>CAWJUL010000012.1:0-333148 GCA_963846045.1 Terriglobia bacterium
CGATATCATCCATCGCCGCCGTCAGCAAGAGCAGGCAAACAAAGAACGCGGGCGCTAGCGCGTGCCGAGCGTCACCGCCGATACCAACATTTACATTTCCGGCTTGCTCTTCGGCGGGATACCGCGCCGGTTTCTCGACCTGGCTCGCACGGGCGCTTTCCGGCTGGATATTTCGGAGAGCATCAAATCCGAACTGCTGAAGGTGCTGCGCGAGGATTTTGCTTACCCCGAGGATGCCTTGCGCGACGCGCGGGGAAGAATCGAGCGCATTACGCATCTGGTCATGCCCGCAGAAACCCTCGACATCATCAAGGCCGACCCGGATGACAACCGCATATTGGAGTGCGCCGCCGCCGAAAAGAGCGATTACATTGTCACCGGCGACAAGCGCCATATTCTTCCGCTCGGTAACTTTCGCGGGAAGCCCATTATGAAAGTCGCGGACTTCTTGCGGGAGTTGAAGAACTGAGGAGCCAGCAACGCTTATGACCCGCTGCGACGAGGCGGCTGCGGCGAACAATCACGCGCGCTTGCAGAGATGAATCGGAATTCCGCTATGCCGCGCCGGCCGCGTCCGCCGGGGTGGGGCCCTGGTCCTTAGCTTTTTCCTTGGGCGGCGGGATGGTCTTGACCGGACTGATAAGTACGTGCGCGTTGCGGCCTTCGAGTCGCGGCTGGCCCTCGATCGCGCCGACGCCCGCAAGGTCTTCCGCGAAACGAAGCAACAACTTCTTGCCGAGGTCGACGTGCGCAATTTCGCGGCCGCGAAACTGAACAACAGCTTTCACGCGATTGCCGTCTTTCAAGAAGCGGATCGCGTGGTTTTTCTTGAACTCGTAATCGTGATCATCCGTATTCGGGCGAAATTTGAGTTCCTTCACCTGAATTACGTGCTGCTTCTTTCTTGGCGTCGTGCTGTTTCTTCTTCTGTTCGTATTGCCATTGACCATAGTCCATGGCCTTGGCAACGGGCGGTTCCGCCGTGGGGGCGATCAGGATGAGGTCAAGCCCCAGGTCCTGAGCCTTGCGAACGGCCGCAGGCGTCGGCATGATCTCGACCGATCCATCCGGAAACACGGCTCGGACTTCACGGGCGCGAATCGCCTCGTTTACGTTTTCTCTAATTTTAGGCCGGCGTGGCGGGAAACTTCGCGGTGGATACATGCCGGACTAGCGGGGGAGTCGGCGTAGCACCGACAGGAGGGGAAGGGAAAGATTCAAATGGTATTCCTCATCTAAGCTTACACGAAATAGGCAGGTTTGTGGGGCTCTAGTCTTGTACCTGGGCTTCACTGGCCCCAGGACGGCGTTCTCTCGGTACGAATCAGAATTATCCGGTAATTAGCTCGATGTTTTTTAAGTTAAGAAATGTTCAAAGAAGCAGTCAAACAAATGGAGGCTAAAGTGGCCATCATCGACCCAAAATTCGACCAGCTACCGGAAGAGGCAGCCGGCGACTTCGAGAACATTCCCGAACACGAACTGACAGAGAACCAAAAGGCACAGTTACGGCGACGCCGTGGACTGAGCATTAACGATACTGTGGCGGCCAGCGCGAATACCTCCGTGGGCGCGCGTGGTCTAGATAATTCAGGCGTTGAAGGCGGAGCGGGTGCAGGAGCTGGTATGACTTCTCTCACCCCCGGCCAGGCTGGCGAATCCCCAGCCCCCAAAATCGTTCCCGGCGCACGTGGAACAGGCAACGCCCCTCGTGGGGACTGGAACGTCCCGACGGAGCAAGGCACGGATGCGGATCTTGGACCTACGAACGATGAGATATCTACGCGGGCATACGAGATTTGGAACGAAGGTGGATGCCCCCACGGCAGCCATGAAGAGCACTGGCGTCAAGCCGAGAGAGGAACTCAGAGCGCGCCGTTCGAGCGGACGGGGAACAACCGATGAGCCGGTGCTGACCCGATCCGCTTCCGCATCCAGCAAAACCTGACCCGGCGCGCCAATGGCATACTCGATCCTCCGGCCGTGCAGCAAGTGTGGGGCTCAGAACCGCGTTCCCGCTCAGCATTTGCCGCACGATGGGCGGTGCGGGTCCTGCAAATCGCCATTGCCTCCCGTGTCTGAACCGATTGAGGCAGATGAACCGGCGTTCGACGCAATTACACGAGAGTCGCCGGTTCCTGTTTTAGTGGATTTTTGGGCTGCCTGGTGCGGACCCTGCCGAGCCGCAGCCCCGGAAGTCCATGCCTTAGCGCAGGAAATGGCCGGACGCGTTATCGTGCTGAAAGTAGACACCGAGGCGCAACCCGGGTTGGCCAATCGCTATCGCATTCAAAGCATTCCGAACTTCGTGGTCATGCAAGGCGGCCGGGTTGTTATGCAACAGGCCGGATTAGTGCCGCGCGCGACAGATGCGAGCGTGGTTGGAAAACGCGGCAGCAAAGGTAGCTCGAGCCGATCACCAAAGCAGTTTTACCCCGAATTGGATTTGGCGCGATGTCGTCGATGTGCTTGTGATTACGCCGGCGGTGGGGGAAACGCCGGAGGGTGTAAACACGACCGGATTCGGCGTATTAAAGTTGGCGTGATTTAAAACGTTGAAGAATTCCGCCCGGAATTGAACCGAAGTTCGTTCAGCCAGCCGCGTGTCCTTTAACAGAGATAAATCCCAAGTTTCCAGGCCGGGTCCAATCAATGTATTCCGCCCGAGGTTTCCATAGAACCCGCTGTTTGCGGGCGGCATGAGAAATGCCGCCGGATTGAACCATTGGCTCGGATTTCCGAGAATAACCGGGCCGGTGAACGCTGGATTGACGAACGGGCGCACGGGATTGCGCGTGTCGCCGTTATTCGAGGGGTTGTAGCTGAGCTGCGGCGTGAACGGGAATCCGCCTTGCAGAGTCACGATGGTGTCTACGGTCCAACCGCCGGCCAGCCGATTACGGCCGTCCGAATGGAAGCGCGTACACAAACTGACGACACCGACATTCTGCACATTGAAAGCTGCCAAGCCCCCGGTCAGCCGGGAGGTCGAACGGGTTTGACGCGAGCGCCGGTTCGCCGGCTGTGGTGGTGGCGTTCACCGAATCGCCGTCGTCGATCGCTTTCGACCACGTATAGGCGCCGCGCAGCGCTAGGCCATGGCTCAGGCGATGATTCACATCCACCTGTAAAGCCTGGTAATTGCTGTCGCCTTCCGAGAAATAGGTCCACGTGTTCGCAATGGTGGGATTGGCGCGCGTGGCGGTGGGGACGTAGTAGGTGCCGGCGGGAACAGCCGTTCCGGCGATCCCCGCCGGAAAACTCGCCGGATAAGTAGCCGGGCAGGGGGATTGTGGACAGAGGACCGGAAACGGCTCATTCGCATCGATGCCAATGATCTCGTGATACCCGTGCGAGCCCACATAACCCAATGTCAGTGCCGTGTTCTGCCCTATCTGTTGTTCCACTCGAAACGACCATGAGATGAGGGTAGGCGTTTTCAGATCGGGCTGGACGCCGCCGGGAACGATCTTGGCCGTGGCCGGTACGGCTGCTGCGGGCTGAATCGGCAACTGCGTGAGTCTCTGGTTGGGCACGCTGTACGTGGGATTGAATGGCGGATTCTGATCCGTTCGATAGCCGAGCGCGTCCTGCAGTTCGTTGAACATTCCGAAGTTGGCGCGGAGCACCGTCTTCTGCGATGAGCCGGATGGGCTCCACGCGATGCCGATTCTGGGCTGGGGCAGAAACTTCGCATTGTTGACGGTGAATTCGCTGTCGCCGACATAGGGCTGGCTTTGAATCACGCCATTCACGTAGCCGAAGTTCGAAGCGTGACCGTGCGCCTCATTCCAGCCGGTGGATGCCTCGTCGCGAAATCCGAGCGAAAGCGTAAGAGCCGGCGAGAGATGGATCACATCCTGCACAAACCAGGCGCCGAACCAGGCACGCCAATACATCTCGGTTGGAGTTGGATCGTAGAGCAATGTGCCCACCGTTCCTTGGAGGAGGGTTTGCAGGCTGGTGAACGTGGCCTGTCCGTATTGGCTGAGAGCCAGCATTTCATTCGATTGCAGGCGTTGAAGCCAGACGCCGGCCGTCCACTGATTGCGCCCGGTATTGAACGAAACCTGATCGTCGTACGTGAAAAGATTTCGGTGCACGTTCAAATTGCTGCCGTTGTTACTGCCTGCCAAGCTGATTTGGGCGGCTGGATTCGATGCCGCGCTGCCGCCCACGACGATCGCGCCAACAGGGTCTCCAGCCAGAAAGCCTGTTAGTTGTGCCGCGGGCGTCCCCGGAGTGGGTTCGCCCGTAAAGAAATAGCTAGCACGTGAAAAACCGCCGGTGAACTGGTTAATCAGCCGCGGGGAGAATACGTGTGTCTCTCCGATGCTCGCGGCTTGCTCACGCAAGGTCTCCGCGTCGGCGCTGTAAGCGTTGGTGCTGGTCGGCGTGAAATCGACGCTGTCGTCCACTGTATAAACGGCGTTCATGGTGTCGCGCGAAGAAAGGATCTGGTCAAATCTCGCGGTTCCGAAGTCATCGCGAATTGTTTGAAGTGGATTGTTCAGTGCTTCCGATATGCCGCCGTAATCGGGAGCGCCGGGGGTGGGCGCCGGCCACGCATCGATCAGCGACGACACGCCCACAAAGGCCAGGCCGGATGCGGGGCAAGCCGGAGCGGGCGTTACTAATTTGCAGGGCAAGTATCCGTTGCGTGCATTGTTGTCGGGAACAAGATCGACGCCAGTCTGGTGCAAATGCTGCCGAAGCTCTTCGAAGTTCCCGAATAGAAAACTCTTATTTCGCTTAATGGGGCCGCCTATCGATGCGCCGAATTGGTTTCGCTGAAAGCCCGGCGTAGACGGACCATCGAAGAAGTTGCGCGCGTCGAGATCGTTATTGCGCAAGAAATAATAGAGGGAGCCGTGCACTTCATCTGTGCCGCTTTTCGTGATAATCGTGACTTGCGCGCCTGGGCGCTTCCCGTACTCCGCCCCATAGTTGTCGCGCAGGAGATTAAATTCGCGCACCGCGTCTACGCCAAGCAGTTGCTGGCTTGTGCCGCCCGGCTGCATATTGTTCTCGGCCGCGCCCGTAAATTCAATCCCATTCAGCAAAAATAAATTTTGCTGCGGGCGATTGCCGGAAACAGCAAAATTGTTTCCCACGGTCGAGTTCGAAACCCCAACTCCGCCGGTCTTCTCCCACGTGAAGTTCACGACCCCCGGATTCAACGTGAGCAGTTCGTCGAAACTGCGCCCGTTCAGCGGTAGGCTCTCGATCTGGCGCTTGGTGACCAAGCCCGAAACGTTTCCAGTCGAGGTGGCGACGATGGGCGCGTCGGAAGTAACCGTGATTTGCTGAGTCGCAGGGCCAACCTGAAGTTCGAAATCCAGCGTTGCTTGTTGACCCACAACCAGGTGAACGCCGGAACGAATCTCTTCCTGAAATCCCTGCTTAATTGCAATCACTTCGTAGTTCCCAACGGCCAAAAAGGGGATCGCATATCTTCCGTTTGTGTCTGTATCGGTTGAACGCGAGATGCCCAGATCGACATTTCGAGCCGTGACTTCGACCGAACCGACCGTTCCTCCGGTGGCATCCCGTACTGTTCCCGACAACGCAGCGGAAGTCTGTCCGAAAGCGGCGGAAGCAAACGTGAAGAGCACCGTACATCCCAGAAGCCGGCAGAATTTATTAGCTGTCATGTTAGCGAGACAATGTAATCTGTAGATTACATATTGCCGAACTAGTGTCACACAAGCCCGAAATAGAAAACCATCTAGCCGATATGCGCAAAGCGCGCGGACTCTCGGCTGCCGAGGTCGCAGAAATCGTGGGTGTCAGCCGGCAGGCGATCTATTCTATTGAGGCGGGCACTTACGTGCCCAACACAGCGCTCAGCTTGCGCTTGGCTCACGTGTTGGCAGTGGACATCAACGACATGTTTCGATTGAAAACCATATCGAAGCTGGAGCCGAAAGCCGCGGCCGCCGAACTTGTTTCGCCGCCGAAAGAAGTGCGTGAAGGGCAACCAGTGCAATTAGCCCGTGTGGACGATCGGCTGGTGGCTGTCCCGCCATCGCCGCTCGATTGGTACCTGCCGCAAAGCGATGCGGTCGTGAGCGGCGCCCCACAATCCCGGGGCAGAGTATCCGTGCGGCCTCACGCGGGACGAGAATTTTCAGATCGGCTCGTGATTGCCGGATGCGATCCGGCCGGCGCCATCCTTGCCCGTCATCTTCACGCGGCCGGCGTTCAGACGGTTCTTGTGCACCAGAACAGCTCGCGAGCTTTGTCCCTGTTGATGACATCGTCCGTCCACATCGCCGGAACGCACTTTCACGACGCGGATAACCACGGCGCGAACATAGCCGCTGTCAAGAAAACATTACGCGGAGTTGAGGTTGCCGTGATTGGGTTCGCAGTCTGGCAGGAGGGGCTGATCACCGCGCCCGGAAATCCGAAACGCATCAAGTCGGTCCAGGATCTGGCGCGCAAGGGCATTCGCTTCGTCAACCGCGAACCAGGCGCCGCCTGCCGGCTGCTTGTCGACGGCATTCTTAACCGTTTGCAGATCGGCGCTCGCCAGGTTCAAGGCTACGAGCGGGAAGCGCCGGGGCACATGGCTGCCGCTCGCCAGGTAAGCCGGGGCAAAGCCGACTGCTGTGTCGCGGCCGAACCTGCGGCGCGAGCATTCGGGCTACACTTCGTTCCGCTGCAGGCAGCGCGCTACGACCTCGCCGTTCGGAAGAAGCATTTGGACCTGCCTGTGGTCCGCGCCCTGCTGGATACCATTATCCGCGGAGACTTTCGCCGCGAACTCGAAGCCGCCGCGGGGTATGAAACGGAGGTTGCCGGGCGGCGGTTCATGTAGGCGGCGACCTCCGTAGGCAACCTCCAGCCGCGCCGCGCCCGCGTGCTACACTGCCCCTTCCGAATTGACCCAAAAATCGCTGTATGTTAGCGTAAAACAAGTAGCAAAACCGTTTGTACTCGTAGTGTGCCCAGGCGCTCCGAGCCTGTACGCCACTCCTTTTTCCAAGTTAGAAAATTCTCCATGGAAGAGACTTTACACGCCCTAGGTGACCTCCTGATCAAGGCCATTCCCACGGCCATTTTTTTCATTTTCCTGACCTTTTATTTGCAGAAGGTTTTCTTCAAACCGATGGCGCGCATTCTTGAGGAGCGCAGAAAGCAAACGGAAGGCGTTCGTGAGCTTGCGCAGCGGGCGCTTGAGGCAGCCGATCAGCAGAACCTCCGAGTTTGAGCGTGCGTTGCAGCTTGCTCGCGCGGAAATTCATCAGGAACATGACAAGACTGCGCCAGCAGTGGATTGCGGAGCAAGCCGAGCGCATGGCTCGAGGTGCGGGCTGAAGCGGACCGCCGAGATCGAAGAAGCCAGGCTGGAAATTGCCGCCGAAGTGCCGCAAAGCCGAAGCTGAGATCTGCGCGGGCGTAAGGCGTTAAGTGAGCAGATCGTCGGTTCGTTGCTCAAACGGAGAGCCGCATAGTGTTTGGTCGCGTGGCACCGGGTATTTGCTGTCGTCGGCGTGCTTGCTGCTCGGCGTTGCGCTCCAGTTAGCGGCCCAGGAAACAGCCGCGCAGGAAACGGCGGCTCTCGATGCCGTGACGATAAGGAAAATCGTCAACACGGTTATCTTTGCCGCCGCTGCTCGGCTGGTTTTTGTGGAAGTATGCGCCTCGATTTTTCAACGCGCGTTCGGCCGATATCCAGAAGGCCATAAAGGATGCTACCGGCCTCAAGCTGGACGCCGACTACCGCTACTGCTGAAGTGGACCGCAAACTGGCTTCGCTTGGCGAAGAAGTGAAGAAAATGAGAGAGCAGGCGCGCGTCGAGTGGGAGCGTGAACATGATCGTTTGCGGCAGGAAGCGGACTCCGACATCGAGCACATTCATCACAACGTCGCCGCTGAAATCGAGGCGTTTCGTCTGGAAGGGTCACGGAACTTGAAGCGGCACACCGCGCGTCTCGCGCTCGAACTGGCTGAGCGGCGCTTGCGTAATCGGTTTGCCGAGGGCGAGCCGGACGACCTGCTGCAGAACTTCATTCATCTGGTCGAAAGAGGAAAGAATTAGTGAACGGCGCCATTGCAACTCACTATGCGCGCGCGTTGGCGGACGCTGTCTTTAAGCCGAATTCCGGATTATCTCGCCGCAGGATGCCGTGAATCAGCTTCGCGCCATCGACTCGCTTTTCTCCGAATCGAAGCTGCTTGAGCGGGCGCTGCTCTCGCCCGCCGTAAAGAGGACCAGGAAGGAAGCTGTCGTCGCCCGCATTGCGGATGAGTTGGGGCTGCATCGCCTTATCCGGAATTTTTTGCTCGTTATCGTTTCGCATCGCAGGACATCCGACCTTTCGGCCATGCGGCGCGAATTTGAAGCGGTAGTGGATGAACGGCTCGGATGGGTCCCGGCCGAAATTACCTCGGCGAAAGAATTGAGCGCTCGAGGCAAAAGAAGAAATCGAGCGTGCGCTCGGGACCAAGCTCGGTAAATTCATTCGAGCGAATTATGCGCGTAGACCCCAACCTGTTGGCCGGGGTCCGGGCGCGTGTTGCCTCGAGAGAATATGACGCCACGCTCCGAGGCAGCTTGGAGCAGATGCGCCGGCGCCTTCTAGCCTGGCAGCCGGGCAGTTTGTAGGCGGCGCACTGATAGTTCAAAGGAATAGATATGGCTCAAATCAGAGCAGATGAAATCTCGCGCGTACTCCAGTCGGAGATCGAAAACTTCGACGCGGTTGAGAATGTTTCGGAGACCGGTTCGGTCATCAGCGTAGGTGACGGTATCGCTCGCCTATACGGTCTCGAAAACGTCATGGCCGGGGAGCTGGTTGAATTTGGACCGGAAACCGTAGGTATCGCTCTCAACCTGGAAGAAGACCAGGTCGGTGTCGTTCTGCTAGGCGACTATGGCGGCGTCAAGGAAGGCGATCAGGTCCGCCGCACGGGCCGCATCATATCCATCCCCGTAGGCGAAGCCATGGTCGGTCGCGTGGTCAACGCGCTCGGCGAGCCGATCGACGGCAAAGGCGCAATCGACACGCACTGAATTTAATCCGCTCGAGCGTTTGGCGCCCGGTGTCGTGGATCGGCAGCCGGTTAAACAGCCGCTCCAAACCGGTATTAAGGCCATCGATGCCATGGTGCCCATCGGCCGCGGGCAGCGCGAGCTCATCATCGGCGACCGCCAAACCGGAAAGACAACTGTCGCGCTGGACACAATCATCAATCAGCGCGGCCAGGACGTAATCTGCATTTACGTCGCGATTGGGCAGAAGCGCTCTACAGTCGCGCAAGTCGTCAGAACGCTCGAAGAGCACGGCGCCATGGAGTACACCATCGTGGTTGCCGCCACCGCGTCCGACCCTGCGCCGATGCAGTACATCGCTCCTTACGCAGGCTGCTCCATCGGTGAATACTTCCGCGACTCGAAGCGCCACGCGCTTTGCGTCTACGACGATCTTTCCAAGCACGCGGCTGCCTACCGCGAAATCTCGTTGCTCTTGCGGCGTCCGCCGGGACGGGAAGCATATCCGGGCGACGTGTTTTATCTGCACAGCCGTTTGCTCGAGCGTGCCGCCAAGCTATCCGACGAAAAAGGCGGAGGGTCGCTTACCGCTCTGCCGTTCATTGAAACGCAAGCCGGAGACGTTTCGGCTTATATTCCGACGAACGTCATTTCTATCACCGACGGTCAGATCTATCTTGAAAGCGATCTGTTTAATGCGAATGTCCGTCCCGCCATTAACGTCGGGCTCTCGGTGAGCCGCGTCGGCGGTAGCGCGCAGATCAAGGCCATGCGCTCCGTCGCCGGGACGCTGCGTCTTGATCTCGCGCAGTACCGCGAATTAGCTGCCTTCGCGCAGTTTGGCTCCGATTTGGACAAGGCATCGCAAGCGCAGCTCAGTCGTGGAAAGCGCTGGGTCGAAGTGCTGAAACAGGGGCCGTACTCGCCGATTCCAGTCGAGAAACAGGTCGCCATCCTGTTCGCGGGTAGCAATGGGCTGTTGGACGATGTCGCGGTGGAAGACATCCGCAGGTTCGAGCACGAGCTGTATGATTTTCTCGACAACAGCAAGCCCGAGGTGCTGGAGAGCATTCGTCAGAAAAAGCAACTCGATGATGATCTCAAGCGCCAGTTGAGCGACGCTATCAAGGAGTTCAAGCAAGGCTTCCAAAAGGCGCCGGAGAAAAAGCCGCGGACTGCGCGCGCTGAAAACAACGGTAGTCGTCCTACGCCCGGCGCTAAGGTAGACCAGCCTGCCGAAGCTGCCGGAGCTGCTCGCGGCTTGCAAAGCAAGGGTTAGCTGATGGCGCGCTTAGAAGACGTAGTGGAATGCCAAGTTTAGTCGACATTCGCCGGCGCATCCGCAGCGTCAAAAACACCCAGCAAATTACCAAGGCCATGAAAATGGTCTCGGCGGCGAAGCTGCGCCGCGCCCAGGAGCGAGCCTTGGCATCGCGGCCGTACGCGCGCATGCTGGCGCGCATGCTGGCGAACTTGGCTGCCGCATCCCAAAATGATGAACGCGTCTCTGATCTGCCTTTATTGCAGGCTCGCGAAGAAAAACGCATTCAACTGATTGTGGTCAGCAGCGACCGTGGTCTTGCCGGCGCCTTCAATTCTAATCTGTTTCGCATGGTGCAAAGGTTCATCGAAGAGCACCGTGACGCGGAAATTTGCATAGAGATCATCGGTCGTAAGGCCCGCGATTATTTCCGAAAGCGCAGCTATACGGTTACGGGCGAGCACATTGGCGCCGTGGAACGGCCCAGCTATGTACTCGCGCGTGAGATCGGTGACAAGCTGATCGCTCAGTACAGGCATTCCGAAATGGACGCGGTCTACATTGCCGGCAACCAGTTCAAGAACGTAATGTCCTCGAACCTGGCGATCAAAAAGGTGATGCCGGTGGAGATGCACGAAGATAACGCTCCTCAGGAAGACAAAGACCGGCAGCCGGTCGACTATATCTTCGAGCAATCTCCCGATGAGCTTCTCAAAACCTTGCTGCCGCGCTATGTCGAGATGGAAATTTATCGCGCCATGCTCGAATCGAATTCAGCCGAACATGCCGCGCGCATGACTGCAATGGATACGGCGACATCGAACGCGGGTGACGTGATTCAAACCTTGACATTGAATATGAACCGGGTTCGCCAGGCGTCCATTACGCGAGAAATCATTGAAATTGTGAGCGGCGCGGCCGCTCAGTAGCGAGGAAATTTATGCCAACAGCAGCAGCAACGGAGGGCCACGTCGTCCAGGTCGCTGGCCCTACTATCGAAGTCCAGTTCGCGGAAGGCCATGTCCCGCAGATCTTCAACGCCATTCGTATTACCAGCGAAGGTTTCGATGTCCCGATGAAGGTCGATATCACTGCCGAAGTCGCGCAGCACATCGGCGAAGGCCGGGTCCGGACTATCGCCATGGAACCCACAGATGGGCTCGTTCGCGGGATGAAGGCCTACGATTTAGGCGAGCCCATCAGCTGTCCCTGTCGGCAAGCAGACTCTCGGCCGCGTGCTCAACGTCCTCGGACAGCCGGTTGACAACATGGGCCCCGTTGAAACCGAGAAGAGGGCTCCTATTCATCGTCAGGCTCCGCTGTTTGACGAGCAGTCTACGCAGCTTGAGATGTTCGAGACCGGCATCAAAGTCATCGACCTGCTCGAACCGTATCTGCGCGGCGGAAAGATCGGGCTGTTTGGCGGCGCCGGTGTCGGCAAAACCGTCATCATCCAGGAATTGATCAACAACATCGCTATGAAGCACGGCGGTGTTTCCGTATTCACGGGCGTCGGGGAGCGCACTCGTGAAGGCAACGATCTCTGGCTGGAAATGCAGGAAGCGGGAATTGTCGATCCCGCACGATTGGAAGAAGTCGAAAGTTGCTCTGGTCTACGGTCAGATGACGGAGCCCCCAGGCGCCCGCTTGCGCGTCGGACTCACCGGCCTGACCGTCGCCGAATATTTCCGCGACGAAGAAGGTCAGGACGTTCTTCTGTTCATCGACAACATTTTCCGGTTCACGCAAGCCGGTTCGGAGGTTTCGGCGCTCCTCGGCCGCATGCCTTCAGCCGTCGGTTATCAGCCAAACCTCGCTAGCTGAAATGGGCGATCTGCAGGAGCGGATCACTTCAACCAAGCGCGGCTCTATCACTTCCGTACAGGCGATCTACGTCCCCGCCGACGACTACACCGACCCTGCGCCGGCCACCACGTTTGCACACCTCGACGCGACCACGCAGTTGTCCAGAGCCATTTCAGAGTTGGGCATTTACCCTGCTGTCGATCCGCTGGCATCCACATCGCGCATTCTCGACCCCAACATCGTTGGCGAAGAACACTACCAGGTCGCCCAGCGTGTGAAGCAGACACTGCAGCGCTACAAAGATCTGCAGGACATTATCGCCATTCTTGGCATCGACGAATTGAGCGACGAAGACAAGCAGGTCGTCGCGCGCGCGCGCCGTATCCAGCGTTTCCTCTCGCAGCCCTTCCATGTGGCCGAACAGTTTACAGGACGTCCCGGCAAGTACGTGAAGCTGGAGGACACCATCCGCAGCTTCCAGGAAGTGGTCGATGGCAAGCATGACAACTTGCCGGAGCAGGCTTTCTACATGCAAGGCGCTATCGAGGATGTGCTCGAAGCCGCCGAAAAGATGAAAGGCTGATACAGAGCCGCGACCAGAGGGAGCGGAGGTTTTATGGCTGATACGTTTCAACTCGAGGTCGCGACTCCGGAGCGCCTCGTCGTCGACGAACAAGTCGCGGAAGCCGAGTTGCCTGCTGAGAATGGATACATGGGTATTCTGGCGGGCCATGCGCCGCTGATGAGCGCGTTCGTGCCCGGCGTACTCACTTATGAGGGCGGCGGAGGCCCGCATGTTCTCGCTATCGCCGGCGGTTTTGTTGAGGTGTCCGACAATCACGTTCGCGTGCTCGCGGACGAGGCCGAAGCCAGCGGCCGATATTCAGGTCGAGAAAGCACGCCGCGATCTGGAGGAAGCTTCGGTGGCCCTCAATAAGGCGCAAGACGAGAATGAATCCAATTCCGCGTTGCGTGCCGTTCAACATGCGCAGGCTCGCATCGATGCGGTTGAGCGTGCCGGTTCGGGAGATCGGCACTGATTACCTTCCGATCTCATGACCGGGGTCGATGAAGCCGCTCCGCTGATTGCGCGGACGCTCGGCTTCTTCGTCCTGCTATTTCTACCCGCGCTGGCCGCCGCCGGGCTCCTCCTCAAGCGTGGCTGTCGAGATGTCGTTATCACCGGTTTGGCGGTTCTAGCCACGACCGGCATCTATGGCGAACTTGTGTTCTGGCTCTGGTTCGTTTCGCCCCGAATCGGCCGCTTCGCCGCGCTGATTATTCCGGTCGCTTCGGTCATCTTGATAGCGGTTCTGTGGGGGGGCCTTGATCTGGGCGCCCGCATCATACTTCGCGCGCTCATTATCCCCATCCTGCTCGGCGGAGCTTTTTCCACCTTCATCATCGGCGCCGGTTATATGTACGGCCAGGACAAAGACGACCCATTTGATGCCGCGCGTAGCCGCTTCTCTCATCGGCTGCCACCCGACAATCGCATTCCGTTCTTGTTTGAGGAGGGCATCTGGCATCACAACGTTCCTAAACCGCTGCTCGGAGACTGGAACGCCAGCGACCGTCCGCCCTTACAAACCGGACTGGTGTTGATTGGGGATCGCTTCTACACAAAAGACCGAAAGCTCTCTTCGCAGATCATGGGTGTTTTGGCCCAAGGCACCTGGATTATTGCACTCTGGCTGTTCCTGACCGCTTTCGAAGTTGACTCGGCGGTAATTGCCTGGATCACCGCCGCGTGCCTCGGTTCGGGGTTCATCCTGATTAATAGCTTCTTTGTCTGGCCGAAGCTACTCTCGGCCGCATACACGCTTGGCGCAGTATGTCTTGTTCTCGCGCCGAAGGCCCGCGCGGCGCTTGCTGAGAACAGATGGATCGCGGCACTATGCGGAGTCCTCGCCGCTCTTGCCATGCTCTCGCACGGCGGCGCAATCTTCGCCTTCATCGGTGCTGGTTTGATTATTTTGCTTACCCGGGCGCGAATTCCCTGGCGTCAGCTTGCGATCTTGTTCACGGCTGCTTTTCTGCTTTATTTGCCCTGGATTCTCTATCAAAAGCTGTACGATCCGCCCGGCGACCGCTTGTTGAAAATGCATCTGGCCCACGTGGACAATCCCGATCCCCGGCCGGTTTCACAAGTTGTTATGTCCGCCTACCGCGCGAAGACCCCCCACGAGATCTTTGACTTGAAATGGGAGAACTGGTACGCCGCGACGGGGTACACCGAGCAGTATTGGACCGAAGCCGGTCTTTTCCTTGGAGCCGAATGGAAGCATGATCAGGCACTCGCAATCGCAAGAGCCAGAACGCTTCGCATGTATCAGTTCTTCTATTTCCTCCCGACACTAGGGTTCGTCGCTGTCGGCATCCCGACTCTGCTGTTCGGCATCTCCAGGCGGTTCCGAACGCAACTGTGGCGAACGGCGCTGCTATTGTCACTATTCGTACTGGCAACGATATTGGTTTGGTGCCTGCTGATGTTCGGGCCGGCGACCACGGTTATCCATCAAGGCAACTACGCAACTGTATTGCTCGGTTTTGCTGCTTGCGTCTTAGCGCTTTGGTCAGTCTCGCCCCGGCTGGCGCAAGTCGTAATTGGCCTGCAGGTTGTCTCGACCGTGGTAGTTTACGGGGTCGTCATTGACACTCAAACTGAAAGCAGAGCATGGATCGGGTTCGGACCTGTGCATTGGGCGCTTTTCGTGGTCGCGCTCCTATCCTTGGCCGCGACGACTTGGCTGCTGTATCGAATGGCGGTGCGGAAATCGACGGCTTCGAATTATTGCATCGCCGCGCCGGCCTCGCCCGCACTGCGCGAGGTGAACACAGTCCACTGATTCGCCTTTAAATCCTGCAAAACGCCGGCCTGCCACGCGTACTCTTTGTGCCCTTGCAGGTATTCCGATGCGTGAAACTCTACGCCGCACGGATGCCCCATTCCCGCAACGAACGACATCTTTTCACACATTTTGCTGTCGGCCACCTTCACCTCGGCCACGCCCGCCGGGCCATGTGGGCCGTACCATCCCGGCATGCCGCGCGGAGAGCGATCGATGTGCCCGCAAATCGTCCGCTCGTCGGGGTCGATTTGCTTTTCGATGATGTCGTAGTGGTCCGTCTCGAACTTCTTCCCCAGTTCCACGTCAATCTTGCCCTTGTTTTCCGCCATCAGTTGGTCCCACCGGCGATGACGAACGTTGTTCGGTTCATTCGGATCGTTCGGATAATCCGTCTCTTCTGCAATCAGCTTGGGGTTGATTGGAAAATTAGATCCGACGAAGTAGCCATCCTTTGTCCGCTCTAAAGTAACGGTCTTGAGGCCAAGCTCCAGCCGTCCGATCTCGTTGTTCTTGCGATCGCCAATCAGCCAGGTGTTCGCATACCCGCCGTTATTGCCCTCTTCCATGATCCGCGCGAAATCGTCAATCGATTCCGAATACTGCATCGCCTTGCGCGCGCGAATAAATTCGGGAACCTGCGACTTGTCAAACCCGTGGAATCTGCCGATCGTTGTCTCGGTAATCATGATTCCAGCGTCGTTCATGCCGAAATCGTCTCCGCTATGAATCAGCCCGGGGACTCCGTCCATGATAATGTGGCGTCCATTTGCGGGCACGATGTCGAAGATCACGTTCCAGCGGCTTGCCGTCAGGTAATCGGTCCAATTATTGTGGCCCATCACGATGTGGCCGTCCTTTGTGTAAGTGCCGGTGACCACAAAGGCGCTGCAATGATCCGCCACGCGGCCCGGCTCTACCGGGCCTTTCACGCCGAAACGCTTCTCCTGGTCGTAGTAGTAGCTGAATTCCATGAAGCCATTCATGCTGACCAGATCCAGGATGTCCAGCTTCGATCCTTTGGCCGCCAACCCCTGCTGCATGCCCTTCAGCTCTTCGCGGTATTCGGTCGGCACCTTCGGCCAGAAGTATTTCTCCGCTACCTCGCGGATCTCTTTCCAGTTGTGCTTTACGTCATGCGTAGTGCTCAGCTCGATCGCCCGCTTCGCATCCTCGATCTCCGACGAGAGCAGATAACCGTGCTGATACCCGACTGCGCCCGCACTGCCCTGCAAATGAACATAGATCCAGCCGTTTTGCGGCGCACCGCGAAATGCGCCTTGCAAGCGAGCATCGGTCGCAGCGTCCCGCGCTCCCGTAGCGTAAACTACACTCACTGCGCAAAACAACAGGACCAGGCGCCGCATTCGCATAAGCGCATTAGAGCATAAACCCCGGCGGGGATGTCCTAAACGTGCGTTGAACGAGGGATCGCGAACGTGCGTTGAACGAGGGATCGCGAACGTGCGTTGAACGAGGGATCGCGGATCACGTGTGGACAGTTTCAGAACTGCTTCCTGTCCAGCGGAAACCTCTGAGTTGCCAGTTATGTGATATTAGAGCCTGATGGCGCTTTTTGCCGTAATTGGACTCGGGGACACGTCTGCACTGGGGGAAGCGATCAAGCAGCGGTTCCCAGACGATCATTATCTGCTAGAGGCGGGAAAGTGGTTCGTCGCGGCGAATGGTGAAACAGCCAGAACTCTCTCTGAAAAGCTGAATCTGATTAGGGGCAGTTCATCGCTAGGAATTATTGTCAATGCGAGCGGTGGGTATTACGGCTTAGCCCCCGCGGATGTTTGGGAGTGGGTCACCGCTAAATTGACGTCGGTGACTACCCATGCCTGAGAAGACTGCAAGATCTCAACGAATAGCCACGCCGCCACCGGAAATACAAGCGACCACTCCCCCTTCGGGCGACTACAGCTATACCGTAGAGCTTGTTGCCCGAATCGAGAATCAGCTTGGCAAAGTAACTGAAGCCATAGAGTCTTTGAAACTAGACGTGCGACAGCATAGCGCTGACCTTAAGAGTATTGGAAACGATGTCCACGGCACCAAGGTAGCTGTAAAGGTCGCCGCATGGCTAATTGGGATTTTCTTGACGATTTTAACGCTAGGATGGACGATTGCGTGGGCTATCATAAATCGCCCCAACCCGCCTATTCCGCATTAGGCTCGCCTACGCCCTCACATCGTTCAACGCGCCGTTAGGAGACTGCCAACTCGGCGCTGCCCCGGTCAAGGCATCATAGTAGTAGAAGTGCAGTCTGCAACTACTGAAGCCGCCGCGCGTGAGCGTGACCTACTTTCCCTGTCGAACGTTACGGCGATCGTCGTTCTCGCAACCGTAACCATGACTTTCGGCGCCATGATCGCCGTCTTCGTTGTACGGTCCGAAGCCACCAGGTTCTGGGGCCATCTCCAAATTCCGCACGTGCTCTGGCTAAGCACGGCCATTCTTATCGCCAGCAGCATCACGCTTGAGCAAGGCCGGCGCAGGCTGCTTGCTCACCACGACCAAACTGCGTTTTTCAGGCTAACGGCGGTTACCGCCGGCCTGGGAGTTCTCTTTTTACTAGGACAGCTTACCGCCTGGGTTGAGGTTTTGCATTCCGGAATCGTGCTGGCCCACAATGCTCACTCCTGGTTCATTTTCCTATTTAGCGGCTTGCACGGCTTGCACATTCTGCTTGGCCTGGGTGGCTTGGCGTATTTGCTGGTACGAACGCGCCTGCCCGCCGGCGGCCCGAAATATCAGATGAAAACGCGCGCCATCACGAATGGCGTTAGCATATTCTGGCACTACCTCGATTTTCTGTGGCTGGTGATGTTTGCGTTGCTGCTCGCGTGGCGGCGTTGACTACCGTTATTCAGGATCGCTTCGCCCCCACCCACTTTTGCACGACCCCGATTAACTGCTCTGCCTGAAATGGCTTGGACAAGTAGTCGTCCATCCCCGCGCCCAGACAGCGCTCGCGTTCGCCCAACAGCGCATTGGCCGTCACAGCGATAATTACAGGCTGCTTGTCACCCAGCATCCGGATCTGCCTGCACGCCTCAAACCCGTCCATGGTGGGCATCTGGCAATCCATCAGGATCAGGTCATAGCCGTTGGCTCTGTGAGCTTCCACGGCTTCACAGCCGTCCTGCACCACGTCGATAGTGAAGCCGGCACGCTCCAGGATAAGCTTGCCGACGCGCTGATTGATCGCGTTGTCTTCCGCCATGAGTATACGCGGCGCGACAGCCTTCGTATTTGAATCGGCAGCATGCCCGTTCATGGATTTGCCGAGTTGCGGTGCTGAAAAGGACGCTGGGCCGTCCAAATCAGGCAACATCTGTCGGGCGAGATAGAGCCATTAGTTGTAAAGGGAAGCGATTAGGAATACGATACCATTGCTTCCTTTTCGCCTCACGGCGGTGTGAGATCCGGGCCGTTAATGCGGAACCGACTCGTCGCGCTCCACCTTCCCGTCACGGATGTGAATAATCCGGTGCGCGTGCATCGCGATGTCCTGCTCGTGCGTGACCAGCACGATGGTATTCCCCTCTTTGTAGAGCCGTTCGAAGAGCGCCATAATTTCGTTTCCGGTAGGGGTATCGAGCGCGCCGGTGGGCTCATCCGCCAGCAGGATGGAGGGCTTGTTCACCAAGGCTCGCGCAATTGCCACACGTTGGCGCTGACCGCCCGACAGTTCATTCGGCTTGTGGTACATACGCCCTTCCAGATCTACCGCTCGCAGAGTCAGCTTCGCCCGTTCCAGCCGTTCTTTCGAGGACACGCCCGCATAGATCAACGGCAGTTCCACGTTATGAAGCGCCGAAGCGCGCGCGAGCAAATTGAACGTTTGGAAAACGAATCCGATTTCTTTATTGCGGATCCGCGCCAGCTCATCGTCTTCCATGTCGCTCGCCAGTTTCCCGTTCAGGTAATACAGGCCCTTTGTCGGCGTGTCAAGGCAGCCGATGAGGTTCATCAGCGTCGATTTGCCCGATCCGGATGGACCCATGATCGCGACGTACTCGCCACGCTTGATCTCGATATCCACACCAGACACCGCGTGAATCTCCTGGTCGCCCATGATGTAGGTCTTCCAGAGATCATAGGTGCGAATGACGACGCCCTTGCTCTTGAGCTGGTCGCCCCGTTCGGCGCGTTCTTGGGGGCTAAGTTCGTGGACGGTTGTAGCGGTGGGTTGACATCTGGACTGCGTTAAGCGTTCGCCGCGTTTGTCTGCATCACAGGAGCCTTGTTATCCACCTTCACCTTGGCATCGTTGCGTATGGTGCGAATTATTTGATAACTTCCAGTGACGATCTGCTGGCCGTCCTTCAATCCGCTTAGAATTTCGATGTCGGTGGATCCGCTGATGCCGGTCTTCACCTCTTCGAAAACGGCCTTGCCGTTCCGGACAACGAAGACGCCCTGCAACTCTTCCTTGGCTTGCTTCTGAGCTGCGGGATTATCCGCCGTCTTACGCGCGTCTTTGGGCGATAGCAGTTGCCCGCGTTGGCGAATGGTGAGCGCCTGGATGGGGATCGCGAGCACATGAGAGCGCACCGCCGTAACAATTTTCGCGGTGCATGAGAGGCCGGGTTTGGCAAGATCTTCTGGAATGTCGAGCGCGATCACTACTTTGAAGTCTTTTGCTTCCTGGCTCGACGTTGTGCTCTGCGATGCGGCAACACCTGTGGAGCGTACCAACGCGGTGTCCCCAATCTGGATGACTTTCCCTTTGAATGTGCGGTCTGGAATGGCATCAATGGTTACATCCGCCGACTGGCCCAGCTTTACGCTTACGATGTCCGTTTCGTCCACGTGCACTTCAGCCGTAATCACCGACATATCCGCAATCGTCATGATCGTGGAGGAGGTAGAGCTTTGAATGCCGGGCACTACCGTCTCGCCGACGCGCATCGGCAGATCCGTGACTACGCCATCGAGTGGAGCCACCGCTTCAAATTGTGAGAGCACGTTCTGAAAACGCGCCACTTGAGCCTCTGCTTGAGCTACTTTCTTCTGTGCGGACGATAACTGCGCCGCCGATTGATTTTGCTGCGCCATCGCCTGCGAAACGCGCCGCTCCGATTCGTCGAGCGTCGCCACAGCTAAATCGTAAGTTGCCTTCTTCGCTTCGAAATCCTGAGGCGCAATCAACTTCGCATCCACCAGTTCCTGGCTACGCTTCAAGTCCACCTTTTTTTGTTCCAGATCCGCCCGGTCGTGGTCAACCTGTGCCTTCGCAACCGCGATGTTGTCCTCCGCGGACTTCACCCCTGCTTCGCTCGCCGCCGAATCGGCAAGCGCGGCACTCAAGTTTGCCTGTTGCGCTTTCAAGTCTGCCGTGGGCTGGACGTTCGCTAATGTCGCCAGCACTTGCTCCTTTCTTTACCCGGTCGCCTTCTTTTACGAAGATGGCCGTAATGGGGGCTGGTCCCTGTGCTGCGCCGATATTGATGTACGTCTTAGGTTTCACCTCGCCCGATGCCGTGACCACAGACGTTAAGTCCATCGGAAAGACCTTGCCGGTTTGAACCGTTACAACGCCGCGTTGGCTAAGGGTGATGCTGGCGAAAACTGCACCGGCAATCACTACAAGCAAGCCGACGAGCAGCAACACTCTCCATTTTTTCTTCAAATCGACGCAATCTCCCCGCCCTGTGCGAGACGAAAACGTTCGCACGAATGTTCCGGTTTTATAGGGCTCAACTCAAACTTTAGCACGCAAAGTGCGGTCGCCGGACTGGGCGGTCGTCGCGCTACGGTCAGTTTGGGGGGTAAAGTATGTACAAGCCGTTTCACGCGCGCGTGAATGCCGCACAGAACGCTGTACGAAATAGTTCCCGCCCACTTCGCGATCTGCTGGGCATCGATGCCGACCGATCCTTCTGCACCGAGCAGCGTCACGGCGTCTCCCACCTGCACATCGCCCGCGTCCGTTACATCAATCGTCGTCAAGTCCATCGACACCGCGCCCAGAATCGGCGCTAATTTCGCGTTTACAATGACGCTGCCCCGATTTGAGAGCCGGTGCGGGATGCCGTCGGCATATCCTGCCGCAAGAACCGCGATGCGTGTGGGCCTGGAAGCGCGAAAAATGCCTCCGTAACCGATGAGCGAGCCCGCCGGCAACTCTTTCACCGACAGCACGCTCGCGCGCCAGGTCAGAGCGGGCTTCACCCGCAGGATGGCGGCTGGCGCATGGCCTATGGCCGGTGAGACATATCCATAAATCGCGTGCCCCGGCCGAATCATGCCCCGCCACGCCTGCTTGCGCCCGTAGG
The DNA here is from genome assembly GCA_963846045.1 of Terriglobia bacterium. Classification (GTDB taxonomy): domain Bacteria; phylum Acidobacteriota; class Terriglobia; order Bryobacterales; family Bryobacteraceae; genus Bog-105. Next base: position 21,207 of record CAWJUL010000012.1, read on the forward strand.
CAACGGGAATGCTGCTCGATAGATGCACCAGGTGTGGCACGATCTCCGACCGCCGCAATCCCTCCAGTAGGTTGTCAAAAGCTGCCAATTGCTCTTCGGTCTGCGTGCTCTGATAATTGGCGGCTGATGCGAAATGAGTCATCACGCCTTCGAGGAGCATGTTTTTCGCGCTCAGAATGGCCTCTCCGATTGCGTTCACCTCCGAGGCCCGCACGCCAAGCCGGCCCATTCCGGTGTCGATCTTCAAGTGATACCGGCACTGTGTGTGCCGTTTTGCCGCGAGATCGTCGAACTCGCGCAGGCAAGCGAGGGAGTGGATGACCGGTGTGAGTTGGTGATCCAAGATGGCGTCCTGGGTAAACGGCAGGCAATCGGCCATCACAAGAATCCGCGCCGTTACTCCGGCTTCGCGCAGCGCGATGCCTTCCTCCGCATTGCTCACCGCCAGCCAGCGTGCGCCTTCTCGTTCCAGTACGCGCGAAACCTCGACTGCGCCGTGCCGGTACGCGTCCGCCTTCACCACCGGCATCACTTCCACAGCGCCGCCAACCACATCCCGGATCGCGTTGAAGTTCGCCGCAATCTGAGCGCGCGATATCTCCACCCACGATCGATACGGCATGTTGTGCTTCGGGAATTCGCTCACAGCCGCTCCGCCAATCGACGGAGCAGCGTTTCGTATTCGTCCGTTACTGCGTTCCAACTGTAATTACTCTCAATTCGTTGCATCGCGCGCGAGCCCCATTCCGCGCGCTCTTGTTCGGAGACGTTTACGGCCCACTGCAGTTTCTGAGGCAGGTCGTCTGTAAACGGAATAGCAGTGCCCGCAGTCACTTCATCGCTTTCCGGTGTTTTTAGATACAGCACCATGGCGCCACGCCCCATTGCTTCAATCAACGCTGGATGTGTCCCGCCCACCTCAGTTGCCTGCACATAGACCGCCGAGTGCGATTGCAACTGCCGATACGCGGGTCCATAGATGGCGCCCGGAATAACAACACGCGGATCATTCGTGCGCCGTACCTCTTCGATATACGCCGCCGCGTACGGCGCATCGCCCACCAGCGCCAACTTGAAATCCGTCTGCACCTTCTCAAATGCCTGTCTCACCGGAAGCGCATTATTCTCAGGCTCCATGCGACTGACATACAAGACATAGCGGCCCGGCTCCAACCCCAGCGCCCGCACGGCATCCGTCTCCCGTACCTTGCCCACTTCAGCCCCATACGGAATGAACGTCGATTCTTTTCGATAGCGCTGCAGATAATACTCGCGTATGCGCTGAGCATCTGTGACGACAGCCGAACAGCACCACGTCGCCAGCCATTCAGAGAACAGATACCAAGTCTTCGCCGCTACGTTCCACTTCTTGCGATGCCTTTCCAGGCCATCCACGTTGAGCGCCGTCGGCATTCCAAAAAGACGCGGGAGAAGGGTGAAAACGGCATTCGCGGCGTTGCAATAAAGCACCGCGTCGAATCTGCGGAACAGCAAATCGAGCGTTGATACGCCCGTGTGCGCAATTGTGTCGAGGTACTTGTGTCGAATCGTAGGTAGATAGCGCAGCCTCACGCCGCGAAAACAGTCTGCCGGGTACCGCTCGCGACAGTAAACACAGACTTGGTGTCCTCGCTCGGCCAGGCGAACCGACAGTTCCTCCGCGAACGTCTCAAAGCCGCCGTAGTTCGCTGGGATACCACGCGTGCCTACCAGAGCGATGCGCATCAACTGCGTGCAGGCACGGGTGCTGGACCCGCGAAACTCACGGGCTTATCTGAAAACCAGGCGGCCATGTACTGCGAATCCACTCGCCGCCGGCGCATGATCTCCCGGCGTTTGCGCAGCATTCGTCCGCTTAAGCGAAACACAAGCGGAAAAGCCCGGATCGAGCTGAACTCGCGAAGAAAACAGCCGCCGATGACCAGCAAGTCACGAAGTGTTATAGCCAAGAAATGTCGCAGATACAGATCGGCCGTTATGTTCTTGATCCGCATTAAAAAGCGGTTCTTGACCGAATGCATATTGACGTTTGCAGACACTGCTCGCCGGTTGGTAGGCAGCACGTTGCGCACGTGATAGGCGACAGCATCCGGCACATACAGGCACTTCCAGCCGAGTAGTTGTGCCCGCCATGCCAGATCCGCATCTTCGCGATACGCGAAGAAATCGTTGTCGAAGAACTCGCCGCGAAACGGACACATCTTCGATCATCGCCCGGCGATACAATGCGGCCGCGCCCGTTACGCCAAAAACATATTCACTCTTGTTGTACTGTCCATGATCTCGTTCGCCGCTTCCCCTGTCGAAATGACGGAGCGCCGGCGTGAAATAGATGCCGGTCGAATCCACCGTTCGGCCGGCGGGGATTTCGAAATCAGCCATAATGCGCAGCAGTTTTCCCGAAACGCTGCCCGTCTGTTCATCCAGTTCACGCCGGCCCACTGCTCTGCCGATGAAATCCGGCGCTAGACGCACGTCCGGATTGAGCGTCAGAACCCACTCGCCCCTAGATAGTGCGATCGCTTGATTCTGCCCCGCCGCAAATCCAACGTTCGCGTTATTCAGCACTGCTTTAACTTGCGGCTCAAACTGCCGCAGGATCGCCGGCGTTCCATCTTGTGAATCATTGTCAACGACAATCACTTCAATCGCCGGGTAATCCTGCTCGAAGACGTACTTCAGGCATTGAGCAATAAACCGCGCACTGTTGTACGTGACGATCGTTACCGAAACTGTTCCGGCACCCATCAAAGCCGCACCACGCTGAAATAGATCCGCCAATAGATATCGAATCCGGCTTGCTTCTGCAGTCCGTAAATTTCTTTTTCGCTCTCGTGAAACGTGCGCTGCACTAACGAGTCCTGGCTCCTAGCATTTCCGCGAAACTCGTTCCACCTCAGAATTCCGTGCCATTTGCCCTTCAATGCCGCGAAAAAATTATGCTGCTTCGCCGCCGCACACAATGCCAGCGCCTGACCCGCCAGAATCGGCCATGCAAACCGGAACAGGGTCTTCGTGGAGTAGTATTTCGCCAGAATGAAGATCTGATTGCGGGCGGTCAGATAGTAAACCCGCGCTGCGCCGCGGCCCAAGGTTGTCTTGCTCATGTGCAACGCAATGGCGGCCGGCTCATAGATTCCCTCAATCCCGGCCAGCGCGCATCTCACTCCGAAATCCACATCCTCGTAATACGATTCGAAGCGCGTCTCCAGAACTCCGATCCGCTCGAATATATCGCGGCGGAAAAGCGCCGCTGTCATAGGAGCAAATCCCACTCGCCGGGGCGTCGACCAGATCGCCCCGTCGCGCTTGCCGTAACCGCATCGCCAGGCGTACGCGGCGCGCGAAATCAGGTCCCAGCTTCCGTCGATCTCGTGTGCTTCATTCGGCCGCAGCAGCTTCCCGACCGCAAACGGAACATTCTCCCGTTCCGCGCTGTCGGTGATGCGTTCCAGCCACTCCGGCTCCAGCACCACATCGTTGTTGATGATGAGAATCCAGTCGCCCGTCGCACGGCGGATACCTTCATTGACCGCAAAAGCAAACCCGCGGTTCTCGGAGAACACCACCAGATCGACGCCGAATTCTCTCGCCACAAGCTGGCTTTCGTCCTGGCTGCCGTTATCAACGACAACAATCTGCTCGGGAACCTGAGTCTGTGCCCGTAGGTTCGAAAGAATGGAACGCAAGAGATCAGCGCGATTCCATGTCGGAACGATCGCCGAAACGCTCGACATCCCGAGCAACAGTTACACCACCGCGTTGCGGCGGATCACTTCCTTGTAGAACGCTGCGCTCTCTTTGGGATAACGCTTCTGCGTCTCGTAATCGACGTAATAAATTCCGAAACGTAGGTTGTAGCCGTCGCCCCATTCGAAGTTGTCCATCAAGCTCCAAAGGAAGTAACCACGCACCGGTACGCCTTCCTTCGTTGCGCGGTTGAGTTGCTTGATGTAGTTGCGCAGGAACATCACGCGGTCTGTATCGTACACGTGTCCATCGCGGGTAAGAACGTCCGCCGATGAACACCCGTTCTCGGTGATGTACAGCTCTTTCACGCCCCAGATGCTAGCAACGTGACGCGGCGCCCAGTACAGTGCCTCCGGACCGATCGACAGCCAGGGCGAAGCCATGTGCGGATACGAAGAGGGGTTCGGGATCACCTTAAACCCGCCCGGCGCCTGTTCATCGGCTCGCACGTAAGTCGGCGTGTACACATTCGTGCCGACAAAATCGAGCGGGCTGCCAATTATCTTCAGGTCTTCGTCCGTAAACTTCGGCGCATTCGCGCCCTGTTCATCGAGGTAAAGCTGCGGATATTTGCCCTCCATGATCACCGTCAGGTACTGCGCGTTGAGGATCCGCGTCGCTTCCTTGCTCGCCTTCAAATGGGGCTCGGCCTCGATCACCGGAATCGCAATCACCAGATTCTCCGCCAGCCCTACTTTCGTGCCCGGCTTGCCTTGCGCCCGAATTGCACGAACGGCAAGTCCGTGCGCCAGCACTGCATTGTGACGCGCTTGGTTCAGTTTTCCCGGCGGCAGTTGCAATCCCGGTGCAAACCGCCCGTCCCTGTAACCGAGATCGATGAACGAGGAAAATTCGTTCATCGTGAAGAAGTGTTGAATGCGGTCGGACAACTTACTCGCCACATAGCCCGCATAGTCGCCAAACGCCTTCGCCGTTTCGCGCGACTCCCAACCCCCATCCGTGTCTTGCAGGGCCTGCGGCAGGTCCCAATGAAATAGCGTGCAGAACGGTTCAATGCCGTTCGCAAGCAGTTCATCGGTGACACGCGAATAGAAGTCGATGCCGGCCTGATTCGGCTGCCCGGTTCCGTTCGGGAAGATGCGCGGCCACGCAACCGAGAAGCGGTAAACCGTCGCCCCCAGGTTCTTCAGTAGCTGAACGTCTTCCTTATAGCGGTGATAGTCGTCATCCGCCACATCGCCGGTTTGATTCTGAAATGTCTTGCCCGGAATGTGCGAGAACGTGTCCCAAATCGATTTTCCGCGGCCGCCCTCGTTCACACCGCCTTCAATCTGATACGCGGCGGTCGCGCATCCCCATTTGAAGCCCTCCGGAAACTGGTAGAACTCTTCGTTCGGGCGTCCTTGCACCGCTTGCGCGTACTCTGTTCCCGGCAGCAACGCGGCAGCACCGGTTCCCACCGCCGCACCGCCAATCGTTTTTCCGAACGAACGCCTGGATAGATCTTTCGACATGGAGCTTCTACCTAGCGTAGCCCGGCAGCGTACGCCGTAACTTGTTACTGAGTCACTAACTCAGGCCGCGCGCCAACACTCCGCAGGCAGTGATCGATCCAAAGCTTCGTTAGCTTCTCCTGGGCGCCGTTCTGCGATAGCCGAGACCGCAGGCTGCCGAACTCGACGTGGTCGAGCGGCTGGTCCTGGTTGAAGCACGAGAAGACCACTGTCTCTTTCCCCGTCACGGGATCTTTGTGCATCTGCAGGCATTGCGCGCAGATCTCTTTCATCATGCACTGCATCGGCGAATTGATACTGCCGATGGCCTGATGGTCCGGTTTCAAGTACGGCCGCAGTACCGAGTGGCGCGCCTGCTGAACAGCCCGCATCATGCCGTCCGAGCCGATGACAATCAGCCGGTCTACCGTATTCAGCGGAATCTCTGGATCGCCCAGATCGCCTCTGCCATAAGCGGCCATCGCTTCCACGATGTTGCCCACAAACCCGCTATCCTGCACGCGTCCCGGCGTGAATCCAGGCGCTTCATCGCAGACCCAGATCACGACATCCGCCGCCAGTTCGATTTCTTCCACTTTGTACCGGTCGATGATCTTCTTATATCCGGCAAAGTAAACCACGCGAGAGCCCGCCGAGCGCAACTGCTGCCCTATCGAGAACAGAACCGCATTGCCCAGACCGCCCCCGGCCAGCATCACAGTTTGCTGCGCAGGGGTCTCGGTCGGCGTGCCGGTCGGACCCATCAGGATCACCGGATCACCCGGCTTGAGCAGCGCGCAAAGATCCGACGAACCGCCCATCTCGAGCACAATCGTCGACAACGTCCCTTTCTCGCGCTCGACTTTGGCCCCTGTAAGCGCCAGTCCTTCCATCGCCAGCACCGTCTCGTCCGTCTTCATCGCGAGCGATTCGTAGTTCTGCAGCCTGTAGAACTGCCCGGGCTGAAACGCGCGTGCCGCAATCGGCGCACGCACCACAATCTCCACAATGGTCGGAGTCAGGCGAATGACATCGTCCACCACCGCTCTCAATTCGCGATTCAATTGCATGATCAGATCCGCGGGGGCAGGCTGCGTCGGCGTACGCTTCGCCAGCACCCGCGAGATCACCGGATAACCGCGTTTCGCGCTGCCCATCGCCTTTACGACGTTGCCCGAGAAGGAGGGATGCAGATCGCCGAAGAAGCTGATGCGCCCTGCCGTCCGAATGCAACGAGATAGAACGTTCGTGTTTTGCGGTTTCGCCACGCGCTCCGGCTTCACCGGATTGCCCTCTTCATCGACAGCCTGGAAATATCGTCCGTCGAGTTTGAAGTTCGCTTCGTCCTCGCGGGCCAGAACCGTGTTCGGCTGAGTTCCTGCCGCAACTAAAACGCTTCTCGCCGGCAGCGTCACAAATTCTCCGTTGCCCGCCAGCCGGCCCGTCGCCGCGTCAAGCGCCTGTTTCTCTAATCGCAGAGCCTTTGCGCTTCCGGCCGCATCTACTTCTACTTCCTGCGGCGCAAGACATTCCGCAAAGCGCACGCCCTCTTCCATCGCCTTCGCGACTTCTTCGTGGTTCAGCGTGTAACTAGGTGAATCGATCAGCCTTCGTCGATACGCAATGGTCACGCCGCCCCACGAATCGAGCAACTCAATCAAGCGCGGCTGCCGGCCTTCGCGCGCCGCGGCTGCCCGTTCCTTCCGAATCGCTTTTCCATGCGCCAGAAAGTCCTTCGCAATCTCACGTTCCTCGGCCGTCCACTTCGCTTCCATCTGGCGCTCCCCGATTTCAGCCGCCAACAGTTCATAGCGCTTCAGGAATTTCTCCACCTGCACCACGTAGTACGCCAGCGATTCCGTGGCGGTGTCAATGGCCGTCAGGCCACCGCCGATAACCACAATCGGCAGCCGGATCTGCAGATTCGCAATCGACTCGTACTTCGCTGCGCCCGTCAATTGCAGCGCCATCAGAAAGTCGGAGGCTTGCCGCACGCCGCGCACTAATCCGTTCTTCATCGGAATAACGGTGGGCCGTCCCGCGCCCGCGCACAAAGCAATGTGATCGAACCCAAGCTCGAACGCGCTGTCCGTGGTCAGCGTCCCGCCGAAGCGCACTCCGCCAAACATCGCAAATTCGTTTCGACGTTCCAGCAGGAGCCGGATCACCTTCAAGAAATTCTTGTTCCATCGAACGGTGATGCCATACTCGGCCACGCCGCCGAAGCCCGCCATCACTCGCTCGTCCAGCCGTTCATAGATCTCGGTCACATCGCGCAATGGCCGGAACGGAGTTCGCTCACCATACGGGTTCACGCCCGAAATATCTGCCGGCAGCGGCTCCACTTTCAACCCGTCCACCGCCACAACCGCGTGCCCGTCGTTCATCAGGTGGTGCGACAACGTAAATCCCGCTGGTCCCAACCCAACCACCAGCACTTTGAATCCGGTGGCTTCGCGCGGATAGGGCCGCTCAATGTTCAACGGGTTCCACCGCGTCAGCAGACTATAAATTTCGAAGCCCCAAGGCAGTTCCAGAACATCTTTCAGGCTCCGCGTCTCCACTTGCGGAATGTCCACCGGCTCCTGTTTCTGGAAGATACAGGACTTCATGCAGTCATTGCAGATACGGTGTCCTGTGCCCGCCACCATCGGATTGTCGATGGTGACAATCGCCAGCGCGCCAATCGGATTGCCGTTGCCCTTGACGGCATTCATCTCGGAGATCTTCTCGTCCAGCGGACATCCCGCCAACGTCACTCCGAAGACGCTCGACTTGAACGCTTCGTTCTTTTCCATCAACCCCGTCGAGCAGCTATCTTTACCTTGGTTGTGACATTTGATGCAGTAGTAAGCCTGATCCAGCGCTCCCGTCAGATCCGTCCCCGGATCTGTCAACGCAAAACCTTCACGATGCCGCCAATGATCTGAACTGAGCTCCAGCTTCACCAATCCATCCGCAGTGTGCTCCTGAAAGGGGACCAGGTGATGGTAATCCAATTTATGCGGCGTTTTGAACAACACGCCGCGCCCGTGTTTCGCATGACCTTGCGGCGTCAGCGTCGCCCATGCGGCATACTGCGCGGCAACCTGAAGATGTCTTTCGTGCTCGGCCTCGCGCTCCAGCCATTTCGCCACGTGCTTCGCGTAAGCGAATTCCGTCAGCGGCTCTTGTATCAGCGATTCCAGTTCCGCGCCCAGCGCAAAGCCATCCAGGGCGCTGGCCGTTTCCGGCGTAAATCCCGTAATCGCTTTCCGTTGAACGAACTTCCGCTTTACCGAAAACAGCGGCGCCAGCTCTGAATGCCGCGCCTGCAATGCCGCAAGTTCCTTTTGAATGCCAAACAGTTGCCCCAGGAAGTCCTCCAGATAAGGAGCAACCTCAATCATCAATTCCGAATACTGCTTGCGCGCCAACGCATCCGGATTCTCACGCGCAGCCAGCAATCTTTGGTGCAACTGAGGCGCTGCGTTCTGTAAATCCCGCAAGAACTCCTCATCCAGCCGGACTAATCCCGCGCGCTGATACAAGTCTTCAAAAGCCAAGCCGAAAGGCAGGGAAAGAGTTGGGATAGCTAGGTCTTCGACGAACTGATTCACGGTTAGAACTGAAATGAGGGAACGAATCCCCACTATGTAGATGTAGTTCGGGGCGCAAATTGCTCAAAGACAACCGGAACTACTCTTCTGTTATTGTCGCCGATGCGCCAAGTCTCTGCCGCCAAACGGCAACTGCCTGCAGCCAAGCGCTTTTGACGCGCTTTGAACGGTCTAGCGCCCGCCGTCCTCGATGTGAATCGATCCGGTTGTTGTCATGGCCGAGATCACCGGACCACCCTTGCCTAACTGTCCCCGCAATTCGTGTTTATCGCTCTGTTCGGCCGTAACCGGAAGATCGCTTGTGATATGCGCCATGCTGGTGTGCGCTTCAATACGCGCATTGGTGTCGCGTGGCAATCGCAACGTGATCGCGCCGTGCGTTGTCTCCGTTCGAATCCCGTTCCCCGCGAAATTATCCATCGCCAGCTTGATCGAACCGTTCGTCGTCTTCACGCGTACATCCGCGTCCGCCTTCGGTTGCGAGATCGTCAAATCCACTGACCCGTTCGTGGTCCGCGCCTCCACCGAACCGGCCTTTAAGTTTCCGTTAATGCCGCCGTTCGTCGTCTCAGCGCGCTCTACGCCGTTGCAGTTATCGAATTCGACGCCGCCATTCGTAGTTCTCACGTCGAAATTCCCCTCGTCGCGGGTCAGCGAAATCCGTCCGTTCGTGCTCACTAACGATCCGCCGCTGGCCATGTCTTCCGCAGCCACGCTTCCATTCGTGCTCTTCGCCCGCGTTACCGTCGTGTTCCGCGGCAGGTGAATGATGTACTTCGCGCCGAAATTCCCCCATCCACCCATCGGCGACTCTGTCACAATCGAAGCCATATTTCCGCTCGCGCTCACTTTGATTTGGACCTGTTTAAGCCCGGCTTCATCCGGCGCATATTTAGTACCCGCCACATCCAGCGAATCCCGGTCCCAGCCCACCAGCGTGATTGAACCGTTCCGGTTATCCACATCGATATGGCCGCCCGGCTGCAGCGCATACGTGTAGTGAAAATCCTCCTGAACGTGTCCGAAACCGCCTATTTCATCGCACGCTCCCAACGCCAGCAGTGATCCCATCAGAAGTGTCATCCGGATTCGATTCATGTCCTACCTCGCCGCATTTGAGTTACAGCCCGATAGTACGCATCGGCTTACGCCGTTGTTCCATGCGTTTTCACTGGAACGCACGGCCGCCCGGCGCTCGTTTCCACCACGCCGGTCCATGTATTCTCGTCTAAGTGATGCGTATCCAAGTTTCCAGATATCTCGCACTCTCCGTGCTCCTCGCCGCCGCCGTAAGGCTGTCCGCGCAACAAACCGCCAAACCGGAAGACACCGAAGTATGGGAGCCCGTCCCGAAAGTCGTTACGCCCGGTCCTACCTGCGGAGCGCCTCCGTCGGACGCAGTCATCCTTTTCGATGGCAAGAACCTGGACGAGTGGGTGTCCGCAAAAGATCACTCACCGGCCGATTGGACCGTCGCCGACGGCGTTATGACGGTCAAGAAACCTCGGGCAACATCGAAACCAAACGGACGCTTCAAGGACTACCAGCTTCACGTCGAGTGGCGCATTCCCGAGGACATCACCGGTTCGCGGCCAGGCCCGCGGCAACAGCGGCGTGTTCCTCGCCTCCACCGGTCCCGGCGACGCCGGCTACGAATTGCAGGTTCTGGACTACTACAACAACAAGACCTACGTCAACGGCAAGGCCGGCAGCATTTACAAGCAATCCATTCCGCTGGCGAATCCCTGCCGCAAGCCCGGCGAGTGGCAACGTCTATGACGTCGTCTGGACCGCCCCCACCTTCAACGCCGACGGATCGGTCAAAACGCCCGCCTACGTCACCGTGTTCTTCAATGGCGTGCTGGTTCAGAATCACTATCAACTGACAGGCGAGACCCGCTACATCGGCAAGCCGTTCTACAAGGCATTACACAGCGCCCCCATCAAGCTGCAGGCCCACGGCGACAAGAGCGAACCCGATCAGCTTCCGCAACATCTGGGTCCGTCCACTCGAATAACATTGTAGCGGTTATGTTCCTGGGACAAGCATGAGATATTGTTTGCTCCGCTTAACGCTCTTCGCTGTCGCCATGATCGGCGAAGCGCAGAACGCAATCGTTTCAATTCATATCAAGCTAGTAAATGGTCGAACTGGGCAGCCGATGAAGGATCAGCAAGTCGGCCTTGAGAATCGTGCCGGTTACCGCGACATATCGGTGCGCACAAATGAATTCGGTATTGCGTCACTCAGCGTTGACAAAGAAGCCGTCATTCTCGTCCACAACACGGATAAATATGTGAATTGTGGAGACGAACCAGGCGGACTTGTTCACAACGACTTCCAGGTCAGCCAAATACTTTCTACCGGCTTAGTCCAGGCGATCGTGCAACCAAATCTTTGCGGCAAAGTTTCTGGCGTTCCGAGGCCCGGAGAGCTGATTCTGTTTGTACGGCCGTGGAGACCAGGAGAAAAGATCTAATCTCTGCTCCTACTGGGGTTAGAACTACCTGGTACTGCGCTGGGATTGTGCAGCTTGCGGGATTCTGCGATAACACAATTACCAAAGCAGATCCTGTTCCGTGCAGGACCCCATTGCGGCTACCGCATCAAAAAGGGAACGAGACATGTGCCCGTTCCCCTCTTTTTCCCCGCACGATGCGCACATGGCTTCCCAGCGCAGGCGATCGGGAACTCGCTCCAAACTCAACCGGTTGCACGTGCTCTCTCGCCCTTTCCAGAATTAGCCCGGAACCCGGTAGCGGACGACGATTTCAGCTAGTATAGTTCCGATATGCTGCTGGACCTGACCCGCCGCCGCGCTCTGTCTCTGCTGGCCCCGCTCACGGCCGCCATTCGCGCCCTGGCAGTTCAGGCCGGCGAGCCTATGCCGCACTTCGTCGCCCGCACCATGGACGGCGAGCGCATCACCAGCGACTCCATCAAAGGCAAGATCCTGCTCATCGAATTCTGTGGCAACCTGGTGCCCTCCCTGCAAGAGCGATCAGCCCATAGTTGAAAACCTTCTCACGGAGTTCCAAAAGGACGGATTGATCGTGATGGCCGTGAACATGGGTGAGCCGCGCCGCAAGGTCAAAAATATCTCGAAGCATCGCCACGCGCTTCGAAGATTGTGCTGGCCGAGGACACAACGCTTGCTGCCATCTGCGACGCCAACGCCTATCCGCTCTATGTTGCGGTTGATCGCGACGGGCAAATCGCCGCTGTCCAGCGGGGTGCCGGCGGCGAACGGGCTCTCCGCCGTCTGCTGGCCAAAGCCGGCTTGGACACGTGAACCGAGGTGTGTCATAACGCTAATTACTGGAGTGGCACGCGCAACGGCTCCCGGGCAAAAAAAAAGCCCAGGTCTAAGGACAGCTTCACTTGGACTATCGAGTGAATGCTTGTCCCAAGACCTGGGCAGCGGCAAATACTTGCCTGTTTTACTGCTGAAACAACTCCACGCGCCGGTTAGTCGCTTTTCCGTCGGCAGTTCCATTCGTAGCTGCCGGGTTGGAGTCACCGAAACCCTCCAGATTGAGGCGTGACTGGTCTACCCCTTTGCCTGTCAAATACTGCTGAACGGCATCTGAGCGCTGCTTCGAAAGAGCGACGTTTTGAGCCGCATCGCCGGTGCTGTCTGTATATCCCTGAATGCGAAGCCGCATATTGGGATTCTGTTTCATGGAGTCCGCAGCCTTATTCAGCGTCGTTTGATCGTCCGCTGTCAGAGCCGCCGAACCGGTATCGAAATAGACTGAGCCCATGCTGGACGCGGTGGGCGCAGGGTTGTGATTCCTGCTGAAATACCAGATCAGGATGCCAAGCAGGATGAGTAGAGGAATGAGCCACATCCATAGGCTCATACCCTTTTTCTTTTCTTCGTAGACTTTCACCTTTTCCGCTTGGCCGCCCCCTCGGGGGGCGCCGGGTGTGTCGTAGACTTTTGCGTTATCGGCCATTTCAAATCCTCCATCTGATCGATATCTCTAGCGTTTGGGCTTCCCGGAGGAAGTAGTTCCCGGATCCATCTGCTCGACCGTAACATCGGTTTTCCGAACTGTATCTTGAATACGCTGGGTGCGCTCGGTTGTTTCCTTGCCGACGTGAACTTCTTCAACCACCCGCGCGGTCTTTGACACCACAGCTTCTTCGTTGGTCTCGGTTACGTCGAAGGATTGGTCCTTGAAACCGGCCATATCGGCAGCGGTGGCGGCGCGGTTGACGGGTTGACGTTCCACATGGACGTGCTCCTCACGAAGGTTCACCGTTTCGGTCACCGGCTTTTCGGTCATACGCTGGAAGACGCGCACTCCGCCGCGCTGAACATCGCGTTTGCCAACGTTCAAAGTTTCTTCGATGACTTCGATGGTCCCGTTGTCCTTGGTGGAAGCGCCAGCGGCACCGGTAGAAGCGGCAGCGGCAGCCTTGGCGGGCGCATCTTTCGTCTCGTCGACTTTACCCGCGTTGTGCTTTTCGAAAATACTCTGAACCTTATCCGCCAGGGCATCTTGAGCTGTTACGGCGACTACCACGCCACCCTGATTGATGCCGTCCGTCAGAAAATGCTTGTCACGTTCGGGGACGCCCCATTTCTCCATCGCAGACGGATTGGCCGCGCTTTCCGACTTCCCCATAATGCCGATGGACTGTTTCGGTACGCCCGCCGCTGTGAGATCGCGGACCGCGGCGTCTGCTTCGCTCTTCTCGTGGAAGAGGCAAATCATTGTTGTGTCTTCAGTTGTGTTTTTCATTGTGTTTACTTTCTAATCTTTGTTACCTGTTCGAGCCTCAGGCCTTGGCTGCGGAGCGCCGATCGAGTTGCTCCCAGCCACAGCGGACGGCCTCTTTCATGTCTTCCCAGGAGCCGCTGCCTCGCTTTGACCAATCGCTGCTTGCAGAGGATTCGACGGAACCCCAATCCTTACCGGCGTATCGCGGATCGTTGGCTAGTTTGTATCCGTACTGGTAGGCCGGAGCGTATCGATCGTACGGCAAACCTCGTTGTGCATAATTGGTTTCAAAGTGCTTTCGGAAATGCGGTTCGTACTCCTGGTAATTCGCCGCGGCATTCGAAGGCTCTCCCCCAGTTGTTGCACTTCGACATCGCTTCTGCGAACGGTGTCTTTCACGGTCTGCTGGCGTTCCGTGACGTCCTTGCCCACCGTGACCTCTTCCACTACGCGAGCTGTCTTTGTGACCACCGCCTCTTCCGCGTTTTCGGTCATCTCGATGCTGCGTTCCTTGAAAGCGTCGAAGTCGGCTTCCGACGCCGGACGATCGACACGTTGGCGATCGACTCGAACATGCTCTTCACGCAGTTGAAGATTCTCTTCCACGGGCCGTTCCGTGACATGGGAATACACGCGAACGCCACCCTGTTGGACCTGTCGTTTGCCGACCTGCAATTCCTCTTCAACAACAGCTATCGTGTCCCCGGCATTTGATCCGCGCGCCCCAGCCGTAGCCGGCGCTTTTCCCGCCTTCTGTGCGGCTTGGTCATTCACGTCCTTGGCGCCGTGGCGTTCTAGAACCGCAGCTACAGCGTCGGCACGATCGTCGGGCACCGTTACCGCCAGAAACGCCCCGCCCTTGCTTACGCCTTCCGCGTATTGTTTTGATTCGGGGGGATTGGAACCGGTCAGGGAGTGAAAGAAATTGCTGATGGTTGCCCCAAAACCCGTCTCTGCCGCTTCGCTGGTGGTCGAGGGCGAGCCGCCAGGCTGTTTGCTCTCATCCTTCGCGATGACTTGTATATTTTCAGCCGCATAGCCTTCGTTCACCAGGTCGTGTTTCACGTTCTGGGCTTCCTTGCTGCTGTTGAATAGTCCTACTACCGTTCTTGCCATAACATTTATCCCTTTTTTCTGTTAAAGTCTGTTTGCTTCGGGTGCTTTTGCGTCTTGACCTTGAATACGCTCGATGGTGACCTCTTCACTGCGAACGGTGACGCGTTGCGGCTCGTGCTTCTCCGAGATGTGCCTCGTGATCCGCACTTCCTCTTTCAAAACCCAATGTTTTGTGACCACCAAGATTTCCTCGACGATCGAAATAACCGTGGTGTCTCCGTCCTGACGAACTGGTACCGGCCCTTGCACGGGTTGATTAATGGGTACTCGCTCCATCTGCACGGTGTCGGCTTGCAGCGGTTCGTCCACAATCTCTTCCCGTTCGTGAACAACCGTGCGGAAACGCACCGTTCCAGTTACTACCTGGCGTTTCTGAACGTTAATTTCCTCTTGTATAACGGGAATCGTGGCCTGTTCGCACAGGGCCGATTGCGCCTCAGTCTTGCTCATTCAAATTAAGAGTGATGGGCCGGGCGCCCCGAGCGGAACTAGGCGGATGCCCGTTCCTGCGGAGCAATCTGCCTAGTGCCGTGAAAACCTGACCGAGCCGCGCGCGTAAGCAAGCGGAGTCACTCCGCTTTTCTTTTCGCAACTTGGCACTACGCCGGAAGAGTGAAATAGAAGATTGAGCCTTGGCCTAACTCGGACTCAACCCAGATCTGGCCCTCGTAGCGCTCCACGATCTTCTTGCAGATAGCGAGTCCGATGCCCGAACCGGGCCGCTCCATTCCGTGCAGGCGCTTGAACGGTTCGAATATCCGCTCGCGATGCTTGGGCGCAATGCCGATACCATTGTCGCGAACCGAGAACAACCAGAAATCGCCCTGTCTCTCTGCGGAGATGCGCACCCGGGGTGGCGCCGCGCCGCGATAGTGGATCGCATTTTCTATCAGATTCTGGAATAGCTGCAACATCTGAGTAGCGTCAACCGGGAGAGTTGGCAGGCTTTCGTGAGTTATGGCGGCTCTCGTCTCCGAAATACAAGCTTGTAAGCCGATCAGAGCCAGCTCTAGCGCGGCTTCACTTGCAACGGGTACTGTTGCCGGGCATTTGGTCGTTGACACCTGCGAGTACGAACAAATCGTCGACCAACGCCCCCATTCTTTCTGCGTTTCCGGCGATGAAGCCGAAATACTCCGTTGCGTCTTCATCCAGCTTTTCCTTATATTTGCGCTCCAGAAGCTGCGTATATTGAAGCACCGTCCGAAGGGGAGACTTCAGGTCATGTGAGGAACCTGGGCAAACTGCTCCAGTTCCTCGTTAGAGCGATGCAGTTCCTCTGCGTGCTTCTTTAGCTCGGCAAGAGCGTTCTCGATTTCCTCTTCCGCCCTTCTTCGTTCCGTGACATCCTCAATGGCCAGGAGCGTGAGTTCCGTGTGGTTCCCTTCTCGCCAAAGCTTTTGAGCGTTCAGCAGCATCACTCTCTTTCCGAGCGAAGGGATGTCCTGTACAATCTCTAAATCGCGAAAGGAAAGGGCCTTCGGCAGCACTTCCTCAAGCAGAGCTCGCAGCCGCGGGATGTTCCACTGTCCGTTCCCGAGATCGTAAATGAACGCGCCCTCCGTTTCTGCCGGCGAAACATTGAACGTTTGGTAGAAGGAGCGGCTGGCCGTCTTTACGCGAGCGAACCGTCCAGCACAAGCATAGGCGCGCGAATGGTATCGATAATGCTCTGAACATAGGCGAGTGCGTCCCGCAGCTTCAATTCCACTCGCCGATGCTCTCGTCGGAGCGGGCGGCCTTACAAGTCTGGCCTCCAATTCCCCACTGTAAGCGCGAACGTCGTTGTCGGTTTGTTGGTTGGACCCGTGCATGGTGCGCTTGATTTCGGCCGAACTCGTTTGTCCCACCCGGAACCTGGATTTTCAGAACACAGGTTTCCAGGACATAGATTTCCCGCATCGTCACGCGCATGCAGCATCTCACCTAGGCCAACGCCAAGAGCAAGATTTTGAATAGGTATACCGAAAGTACCAGCGACGGTTAGGCCAAACAATTAGGCAAGCGCCTAGTTTTTGAGTGCAGTTAGCCTAAGTGGAGGGACTGCCGGCCTTCAGGCTCAAGACGACGAGCGCTCGGCGGTGATCATGCCATGCTCCATGGCATACCGGGTGAAATCGGCCGTGGTCTTCAGGTTGAGTTCGCGCATGAGCGTCGCCTTATGAAATTCTACGGTCTTTACGGAGATGTTTAGAATCCCGGCAATCTCTTTGCGGGAGTGCCCTTCCGCTACCAACTGGAGAATTTCTCGTTGACGGGCTGTGAGATTACCCGACAATTTGCCGGCGTGCGTCGATGTCATCCAGGAATCCAGCGCGTTCCGGGTCACAAGCGGGCTCACATATTGGTGGCCTTTTATTACTTCGCGAATTGCTGTGAGCAACTCCGAAGCCGCTGCACGTTTCAATAGATATCCGGAGGCGCCGGCCCTAAATGCTTCCGTAACATAATCCGCATCCGCGTGCATGGTAACGAAAATCAGTTTGGCGGAAGGCAGCAGTTTCGACAGTTGATGTGCCGCATCGATCCCATTCAGTAGCGGCATCGATATGTCCAAAACGATGATGTCCGGCTTTAATGTCCTCGCAGCTTTCAGAAGAGCCTGTCCATCCTCCGCGCTTCCCACCATCTCGAACTCCGGCTCGAGCATCAGCCGGTATCCGTCCAGCATGAGCGTGTGGTCGTCCGCGATCAGAACCCGGGGCGCCATTAACGGGTCTCCAGTTGCAAGGGTACCTGGATTGAAATCAGTACGCCGCGTCCCGGCGCCGTTTTCAAGGAAAAACGCCCCTGCACCAATCGCACTCGTTCATGCATGCTGATGAGACCCAGTCCGCCCTTCGCGCGGCCAGCCTCAACATCGAGACCATCCCCGTTGTCGCGAATCGATAGCTCCAACCCGTCGGGCTTTCCCAGAAGTTTGATCTCCACCTCGGCATTGCTGGCGTGTTTTCCCACATTCCGCAAGGCTTCCTGGACAATTCTGTAAAGACAACTGGCAACCTCTGGTGGACTCGCTGCGGCACTTTCCGGCTCGCGAACTGAACCGGAACTGCCGTCGAGCGGGAGAACTCCTCCGTATACGAGCGCAACGCGACAGTCAAGCCGAGGTGATCCAAATTTGAGGGATGGAGTCCGTGAGCGACGCGCCGCAAATCGTTGGCGAGCGTGCCTGTCTGGTCTCGCAGGCATTGCAAACTTTTTCTTCGCATCCTCGATATCGGCAAACGGTATCTTCTGCTCGAGTGTTTCGATATCGAATTGCAGCTTCGCCACTTTTTGGCTCAGATCGTCGCGCAGTTCCCGTGAAATGCGCCGGCGCTCCGACTCTTGCGCATTCATCAGGCTGGCCGCCAGATCCCGCAGCTCTCCCCGGCTTCGAATCAGGGCGGATTCACTTTCGTGGAGGGCTGCGGTCCGTGCCTCGACACTTGCTTTCAGGTCGTCCTGCCTGGAGAGGAGCGGGCGCCTTCGACTTTCTTCTGGGCGGTGATCTCTATCGCGGCCAGAAGAACCTTCTCGGCATCCGGCTGCTACGCAACGCAGGTGGATAACACATTTTTTCTTTGATCGGCAAGCTGAGTATCGAACTGCAGCTCGTGGCTGACGCCGGTGGTTAAGACTTCTGTCATTGCGCTGCGAAGTCCGGGAAGATCCCATTCGTTTCGATTTATTTCCAGAAAGAATTGATTCTCTATCTCTCGAGGGTTGCAAGCCATAGTCCTTATAGAAGGCGCGGTTCGCCAGCCGATTCGTAGATTTCCCCGCAGCACCAGCAGGGGACTTGAACGGCCTCTATGACGGATTCCGCAAATTTGCGTGCCGCGGTAGCTCCCTCTTTTGCGCGTCGTAGCTGGTCGATATCGATCAGGACCAGCACGACGCCCTCGATTCGGTTATCTCCCGTCCGATAGGGCCGCAATCGCAACTCACGCCAGTTGCCTTCGCGATCCTGCAACTCCACTTCTCTTGGGTTGAGTGTCGCCAGGACGCTTTGCGCGAGAGACTCCACATCTTCCACACTGAGGCGCATGCGAATGTCCCCGACCAGCCGCCCCAAATCGCTCGGCCGCATGCCAAGAAAAGTTCTTGGTGACCGGTGTCATGCGCCGGATGCGCAATTCGTTGTCGAGCAGCAGGATCGGTATCGTCGTGCTGCTCATCAGATTTGAGAGGTCGTCACCGATACGGCTGAGTTCGTGATTCCGGGTTTGCAGTTCTTCGTTGAGTGTGCCCAGCCCCTCATTGCTCGACTGCAGCTCTTCTTTCGCGGTCTCCATTTTCTCATTGAGGCTCTGCAGCTCTTCGTTGCTCGATTGAATCTCTTCGTTCGCCGACGTCAAATCCTGATTGGCGGAATCGCGCTCGTCGATGATGGCCTGCAAGCGTTGGCTGGTAAGCGCAAGCTCGTCTCGCAGCATCTCCGTTTCAGAGTGGTTGGCCGGGTAGCTAAGTGAACCTGGGCTGATTCCGTTTCCCCTTCCTTATTTGTCCGTCCGCTCTGGCTGGGAAAGAGAAGATCACGAGAAAAAACGGTCTTTCAGAAGCCGGGGCCGGAATCGCCGAACCTCCAAACCGACCCGCCGAATTTCGCCCCATCCATTTCTCGAATAAGTGCTGGACTGAGTCGCAACGTTCTCCTCTTTCGCTTTGGTCAAGAGTTTTCGTAACTCGCCGCGCAGACTGTCCCGGGTCATTTTCAGTAAATCGAAGCTCGGCGCTCCCGCGGGAAGCTGCAGAAAAGGGCCCGTGTCGCCTCGTGTATGGATAATCTCGAAGCTCTCATTCGCCACTACCCAGGGAGGGCCATACTCCCGTAGAACGATGCGCTCGGCCAGCTTTTCAAAATCGACTTTGTTAGCGCCCGGCTTTGGGGTGGCTTCTAAAAGGGGAACAACGGCCGGACGTTCTTTAGCGAATCCCCGCGCGGCCATTGCCCTGGATTAGGGTGTTCGTTGGCGCTTCTCCGGAAAATTTTGTGCTGCCGGTCGATTAGCGAAAACATCTCCGAAAACCCTCGCAATTTTTCGGAACTGCCGAGCAACAAGAATCCTCCTCGCCGCAGGGCATAATCGAAGGTCGCGATCACCTGCCGCTGCAAGGTGGGTCCCAGGTAGATCAGGAGATCGCGGCAGCGAATTAAGTCCAACCTCGAGAAGGGCGGATCGGCGCAAATGTTCTGCCGCGCAAAAACGCAGAGTTCGCGGACAGACTTCACGATTTGGTAGCCATTCTCTACCTGCACGAAAAACATCCGCCGGCGCTCCTCGGAGACATCCGCCAGGTCGTTTGCCTGATAGATGCCGCTGCGCGCTAGCGACAACACCCGCTCGCTAAGATCGGTCCCGAATAGCTGGATGGGCACGGGCGACGGGAGTTTGGAAATCGCCTCAACCAGACACATCGCAATGGAGTAAACTTCCTGTCCGGTTGAGCAGCCGGGCACCCAAATGCGAAGGGGAGCGTCGGGTGACTTGTTTTTCAACAGTTCCGGCACATCTGTGTTTCCAGGGCGAGAAAAGTGTCCGGATCGCGGAAAAAGCCAGTGACGTTGATCAGGACGTCCTCGTACAACGCCATCAATTCGGGACCATTCGTCTCCAGATGAGTCGCATACTCTGCGAGTTCCGTCTGCTGCCGCAGCAGCATGCGGCGCCTAATGCGGCGGCGGAGCGTACCTTGCTTATACTCGCGGAAATCGATTCCCGTAGCCTTTCGCAGCAGCGCAATAATCGCGTTCAAGCTCCGCTCGTCCGTCCTGGTTCACCGGCGAGGGTCGGACCAGTCGGCTTCACGCGCGCCGGCTCCTCACTTGATCCTATTAACAGTCCCTGCTGTCCGATTCTCCCCAGTTCCCGCGCGATCGCTTCGGGCGGTAGGATCAGGTCCACGAAGCCTGCCCCGGCTGCATTATGCGGCATTCCGGCAAATTTGGCCGAGTCCTCGCTTTGGGCTATGGCGAGGCCACCCATCTCCCGAATCGCCTGCAGTCCCAGGGCTCCATCCGAATTCGTCCCCGAAAGCACGACGCCAACGGCCTTGGCCTCTCTGGTCTCGAGCCAGCGAGCGAAAGAAGTGATCGATCGGCAGGGGACGTGACTGTTTCTTTCCGTGCGTGGCGCGAGTTCTAGCGCGCCGCCCGAAATGCTCATCAACTTATTCGGCGGGATGACGAAGACGCAATTGGGTTGTAATTGGGCGCCACGTCCGCCTCTATGCACCGGCATCGCCGTCGTGCGCGCGAGCAGCGCGCTCAATTGGCTGGCATGTTGGGGAGCAAGGTGCTGAATCAGCACAAAGGCCATGCCGGTGTCGGCGGGCAGGCTCTGCAAAACCCTTGAAAAAAAGCCTCCAGGCCGCCCTGCCGACGCTCCCGAGGGCAACTACCGGGAATTCGAGTGCCGGATCGCGCTCTTCGTCCGAAATAACCAGTCGCGTCGGAGTCTTGCCCCAAACCGGTCGATTGTCTCGGGCTGGGAAGCCAGGCCGTCGTCACCGATAAAGGAGCTTCGAATTCTGCCATAATGCGAGTGAGCCAGCTTACCCTATCATTACCCAACAGTTCTCCGAACGGAACCGGCCAATCAAAAACTAGTCACTTGCCTAGTTCCGCAGCGCCGTTCCCCCTGTTAATTTGACATTGAGTGTCGGGCACTAGACCCGCCGTACAAACACCTCTCGCATAACTCGAGGCTCTTTTGTTCTGGTGCACCACGAACGGAGCCTGAGAGGGTCCAGCGTGGCGCTGCCGAGGAGCCTAGGTATTGCGGCTTTGGCTGGACCCTTTATTTTGCTAGAGCGAAGCGTCTGAAAAATCCGCGTACCCAACAGAGATGGGATGAGAAGGCCGGTCTCCCGGCAGGATGCGTTAAGCTCCCAATGGATACCGCACTCGAAGTGCAAAAGGAGACCGGCCATGAAGAACAACTGGGCTGTGCGGTCCCGGCTCAAACCGATCACGCGTAGAAACCGTGCGGAACCCTCTCTTCACGGTGGTCGTCGGTCGTTTTGGTTTGGTCTCCAGTTCCGCCCGCAGTCGAGCTGCGTAGGTGGTCGGCTGGATCGATCTGCTAAGCCTCCAAAGTCATGTCTTGGGTATGTACTCGATCACCACGGTGCCGCTCTCAAACCGTTTCACGTCCGACAGAGTCAGGTGCATAGCGGGTTGGAATTCCTCAAACAAGTGTGTTCCGTGGCCGAGGGCGAAGGGGTAGACAATGATGCAAAGCAAATCGACCAGCCGCTGGCCAAATAAAACTCGGTCGAGGGGACCTGTTCCATATTTCACGATGTCCTTGCCTGGCTGATTCTTAATCTTTCGCACTTCCTCTGCAATGTCTCCATGAATCGTGGTGGCATTCCAGGACGCTTCTTTGAGAATCCTCGAGGCCACGTATTTCGGAACGCTGTTCATACGAATTACGAAGTCCATTGGGACCCCTTGACCACCAGCGTTAGCCATATCGACATACGCCTTCGACAGCTTTTCGTAAGTTTTTCGGCCCAGCAGCAATGCATCTGCCGCAAAGAGTCGTTCTTTCTCGTAAGAGACATGCTCCTCGCTCAAGAAGTACGGCTGTGCTACATGCGCAATATCCGGCGCATCAATTACGCCGTCGAGACTCATGAACGTAATCTCGACAAGTTTTCTCATTGGCGTAGTAGCGTTTACTCTAGGACATGCCGCTAGCGCGGCTCGCACCCACACCCGGTATCGTTCTTGCCACGGGTTTCAGACTGGTCGTAAAGCTTTGCCCAATCCGCTAGCCCTCTGGCGTACTCCTCCCGGCTTCTGACGGCGTGGCACTCAGAATTCTCTCGGCTATGGGGCGCCGCCGACGGTAAGAGCCGAACGTCGGCGCTTTGGCGCAGGATGCATTGTGTTCTTTCGCTCGTTATGACGTCTTCTTTGCTGTGAGTTCCTGATAAGTAGTTTCGGTGAACGTTGGGAATCGGTGGGGGCCGCCCGGGGCTGCTGGCGGTTGTGGCTTTTCACCAAGCGCGTCCTTGATATCTTGCAGCGACTTTCCTTCGGCAACCATCTTGTTGATCACGGCCTTTCGGGCTTCTGCGTCGGCAACGTCTTTCTGGAGATCGGCTTTGGTTTGA
The DNA here is from genome assembly GCA_963846045.1 of Terriglobia bacterium. Lineage (GTDB taxonomy): Bacteria > Acidobacteriota > Terriglobia > Bryobacterales > Bryobacteraceae > Bog-105. The sequence goes on from CAWJUL010000012.1 coordinate 43,966, forward strand.
AGCCTGCCGTGCCCGGTGACATAAGTGTCGGCGTTGAAGGCGATCATGCCTTTCACGGACTGTATCCAGCCATTGGAGGAGCCGTTCTTCTCCATATGAATAAGCGGGTACGCATTCTCTGTAATAAGATCTCCGGTAAACACGATCTTTTCGGCTGGCACAAATACAACCAGATCACCGCTGGTGTGCGCCGGCGCCCAATGCCGGAGCTGGAGTCTCACACCGTCGACGGTGAGGTCTTCTTTGTTCTCGACTAACTTGGTTGGGAGATGGTCCGCCGGAGGCGCGAAATTGCCGCCTTTGGCGAGAGCGGTTTGCTGCTCCTTCATGTTGTTTTCCTGCGCGATTATAGTGATTCCTGTAGGAAAAGAAGCCAAGCCGCTCACATGGTCGGCGTCGCTGTGAGTAAGAATGACCGTGTTCACCGGCTTGGGAGTAAGTTTCGCTACATCTTCCAGCAATTCCTTACCGCCGGCCGGCGTGGTCTTTGCATCGATCACGATTACGCCGTTATCGCCGATAATGATGCCGCTGTGTCCGCCACCGCCCTCTATGTAATAAATGTTGGGCCGAAGTTGGTGGGTGACAAACGGTGCCGCCGCGGGCCCCTCCTGTGCAAGCACCGCTAGAGTAAACGTGAACGGCGCAAAGCTCGTGACGAGTGCCAAAATTGTCTTCTGCATGTACTCTTTCTTCTTAGGTAAACAGACACTTTAGCGCAAACGGAGTCTCGTGCGGGGTGCGCGCCTGGTTCGTTGCCATCATCAATTCGCCGGACGAATTAGCCCAACTGGTTCAGGGAGCATGGGCAACGCGAAATTCTCATGATTACGGAGGTTGAAGAACTCGGCGCGGAACTGCATGCTCGGGCGTTCGCTGAGCTTAGTGCTTTTGGAAATTCCCAACTGCGTGTCAAAGAGTGCGAGGCAGCGACGTCGTGCGGGAATTTGGCAGGTGTAAAAGAGACTGTGTAAGCCTGCTCGCTGGGCGAGCAGGGCTAGGGCGCACTCGGCTTTCTGCGTATCTTTTCCTGGATGTAGTGGAAATTCCGCACTCCGCAAAACGCAAGAATAAGCAGGCGCGCTTTCGGGGCATTTCTACGCTGGTTTCGCTTTGGTCTCCAGTTCCGTCCGCAGTCGAGCTGCGTAGGTGGTCGGCTGGATCGATCTGTTAAGCCTCCAAAGTCATTTTTTGGGTATGTACTCTATCACCACAGTGCCGCTCTCAAACCGTTTCACGTCCGACAAACGGAGGTGCATTGCGGGTGCGAACTCCTCAAACAAGTGTGTGCCGTGGCCGAGTACGAAAGGGTGGACAACGATGCAGAGCAAATCGACCAACCGCTGGCCAAATAAAACTCGGTCGAGGGGACCTGTTCCGTATTTCACTATGTCTTTGCCTGGTTGATTCTTAATCTTTCGCACTTCTTCTGCGATGTCTCCATGGATAACGGTGGCATTCCAGGACGTCTCTTTGAGAGTCCTCGAGGCTACGTATTTCGGAACGCTGTTCATACGATCCACGAATTCCACCGGTATTCCTTCACCAGTGTTAGCCATATTTAGATACGCCTTCGATAATGTTTCGTAGGTCTTTCGGCCAAGCAGCAATGAATCTGCCGCAAAGAGTTTTCTTTTCTGGTAGGACGCATGTTCCTCATTGGCCAAGAAGTAGGGTTGTGCCTCTTGCACAATGTCTGGCGCGTCTATTACGCCGTCGAGACTCATGAACGTCACCTCGACAAGTTTTCTCATTGGCGTAGTAACGTTTACTCTACGACATGCCACTAGTGCGGCTCGCACCCACAGCCGGTATCGTTCTTGCCACCGCTTTCAGACTGGTCGTAAATCTTTGCCCAATCCGCTAGCCCTCGGGCGTACTCCTCGCGGCCCTTTGGCAGCACGTCGAAAAAGCCGTAGATACCCATGAACTGCTCACTCCCGCGGCCGAACGTGCCGTAAGTGCGGAAGATTTCACCTTGCGCGTTCTTGTAGAAGACGCTATGCCCGGAAAGCGTGTAGGTCTTGGGTCCGATCTTCGTTTCGCGGAAGTTATAGATCGTCTTTCCCGCCTTCACTTCCTCCGCCCGAAAAGAGACATGGAAGTCATAATTGAAATCCGATTTGAAAGAAGATACCCAGCAGAACTTCCAGCCCATCCGCTTGCGCACCACTTCGATCTGGTCAATTGGAGCGCGTGACACTGCAACATACGACATGTCGTGGTTGTCAAAGTAAGGCAGAAGTCCATCTATGTGATTGGACTCGAGCGTGCAGCCTTCGCATTGCCATTCCTGATCGGGCTCCATCATGAAGTGTTTGACGAAGAGCTGCTTGTGCTGCTTGAACAAATCAGCGAGCGTGCAGTCCCCCTGCAGAGAAGTGAAGGTGTAGTTCTTGTCGATCTTCACCCATGGCAGCGCACGTACCTCGGCCGCGAGCGCATCGCCATCTCGGACGTACTGCTTCTCCTTATCCATCAACGCCAATCGCCGTTTCAGCCATTCTTCCTGGGACACAACGGAATGATGTTCGACGGCTTCTTCATGCTGCCGCTTCCGCTCTGCAATCGCAGCTACTGCCTTGGAATCCTTAGTCTCTTCCATCTTCACGAACCTCCTGGATCTTAAACGGTTACCATGCGTCCGCCACTTTCTCAATTCCACCAACGGATTTTTTCTTGAACTGAATCTCCCAATGTTTGCTCCACGTTTGTCCTTCATCGATGGATCGGTGACTGACCCAATGCGCTGAAATTGGCGTGATCCTGGACCACGTCAATCGAGACAAGACATGCTGACCCTTGTGGTTTTTCCAACCACCGCGCAGATCGATCGAATCGCCCTCAAAGCGTCCTCGCCACACGACAAAGTTGCCCGGCTCAAGGGAGTCCGTCCAAGTGTGTTCCCATTGGCCAATGTGACGATTGAAGGCGCGTAAGCCCAGCCCCTTGATGAGCGATCCGCAATATGGACCTTCAAATCGTTCGACGGATACGCATCCATCAAGCTCCTTCGTCGCCATGAGAGTACCAGGCCCTTCACGCCATATCCCGTCCGGCGACTCGGACCAGCAGAGCGCATCCCATTCGCCCTCCAGGAAATCGAAGCGCTTCATCTCCTTCGACAACTCAGCGTCACCATCCATCTTGGCCGTTTCTCCGAAAATCAAGGGACCGTACTCTCAATCACAGGCTCAATGCTAGCCTTGGCGGTGGACTGCGCAAATGGCCACAAAGCGAATTTATAATATGGCCACTGGAGGCCGGTTTGAAGCGCGTCGCCGCAACTTTTGTTCCACCCATCGTTATTGACCGTCGCGCTTCCTCGCCAATGCACCGGCAGATCTTTGAGTGGTTCCAAAGCGCAATCGCTGAAGGCCGGATGCGACCAGGCGGTCGCGTTCCTTCGAGCAGAGGGCTTGCGGCGGAACTTGGAGTCTCACGGATTCCGGTAGTGAATGCGTACGAACAGCTGCATGCCGAGGGCTATTTCGAGACTTTCGTCGGAGTCGGCACTCGTGTCGCAAGGTCTATTCCGAGCGAATCCCTCAAGATCACAAAAGTACGACAGGCAAGAATTCCCGGAGGGCATGCCGCGAATGCGGTGCCGCGAAAACTTTCACATCGAGCTTCCTTGTGGAACAAGTCACCGGCTCAACCTTGGCTCAACGCGCTCGGCGCCTTTCGCGTTAGCCTTCCCGCCCTTGATCACTTTCCAGTAAACATTTGGTCAAAGGTGATTGCGCGTCATTCGAGAGCAGTTTCGCGAACCATGCTCGCCTATGGCGATGCGAAGGGATATGGGCCACTGCGCGAAGCTATCGCGGAATATGTCAGGACAGTACGAGGGGTTCGATGCGAGGCCTCGCAGATTCTGGTGACTACGGGCTCGCAGCAGGGTTTGCAGATCGCATCCCAGGTGCTATTAGACCCTAAGGATCGGGTCTGCATGGAAGAACCTGGCTACCCAGGCGCACGGCAGGCATTTGCGATGGCTGACGCGCAAATATCCCAATCAAGACCGACGCCGAAGGCATCGTCGTCTCTGAACTGGCACGGAAAGGAAAACGCGCAAAGGTGGTCTACGTGACGCCTTCGCACCAGTACCCAATGGGTATGACGATGAGCGCCGCGCGTCGCATGCAACTCCTCAATTGGGCGGCTGGCAACGGCACATGGATCATTGAAGATGATTACGACAGCGAATACCGGTTCGACAGTAGACCGATTGCGTCGCTACAAGGTCTGGATTTAGACGCGCGTGTTCTCTATATGGGAACGTTCAGCAAAGTGATGTCCCCTGCGTTGCGTTTGGGTTATCTTGTGCTTCCCAAAGATCTCGTCGCAGTCTGCACAGCAGCGAGAGATTGCATGGATATCTTTTCTCCTACATTGACTCAAGCAGTGATGGCGGAATTTATTCGGGAAGGACACTTCGCGCGACATCTTCGCCGAATGCGGATGCTCTACATGGAGCGGCGAAAGGCGCTGGTCAATGCCTTGCAGAGCAGTTTACGAGACTCGGTCGAGATCGCCGGTGCTGAGGCAGGCATGCATCTCGTAATATTGTTGCGTCCCGGAGTCGACGATTTGGCGGTATCGTACGAGGCAGCACGTAGAGGAGTATCAGCCATGCCGCTATCTTCGTGTCGCATAAGTTCCGGAGAGCGAGGCGGTCTGGTTCTGGGCTACGGCGGTGTCAATATCGAAGGCATACAGGACGGCGTGCGCAAGCTGCGGGCCTGCATCGAATGAAAGGAAAGCACGACGACGCGTTTGGTCTGATCCCTGCGATTTGGACGTTGGCGCGTAGCTGCCCGACTGCGCAGACCAGTGGCAGGCGCTAACGCGCGAAAGTGGACATTGTCGTCAAATCAAAATTCGCGGATTCTGATGTAGACCTGCTTTCAGTTGGAAGGGTAATGAACAATTCTCGAAAAGTTCGCGAAGTCACGCTATCCGTCTTTATCTTCGCGAACGGGCGCAGCAGTGATTCAAGCGCAAACGCCAGCAGTTCCAGCGACCGCACCCGTCCCGGCGCAACACGACGGGCAGCATGATTTCGACTTTGAGATGGGGACCTGGAAGACGCACTTGAAAGTGCTGCGTCACCCTCTCAAGGGAGCCGCCACCTGGGTCGAGTATGAAGGAACCAGCGTGGTGCACAGCATTTGGGAAGGCCGCGCAAACATGGTGGAACTGGAAGTGGATGGCCCGACCGGCCATCTTGAAGCTATCAATCTCCGGCTTTACAACCCTACGGCTCATCAGTGGAGTCTGAACTTCGCAAACGCTACGGAAGGGACGATGAGCGTGCCGACCGTGGGTGAATTTAAAAATGGACACGGAGAATTCTACGACCAGGAAGCCGTCAACGGACGGATGATACTTGTCCGCAACGTTTGGTCAGGTATCACCGCAAGTAGTTGTCATTTTGAACAGGCCTTCTCGGACGACGGCGGAAGGACTTGGGAAACGAACTGGATTGCTGATGACACGAGAATCTCGAATACCAAAGCCACGCCGGCCTGTTGGTAAGTGACGACTTCCCGGGCTGGGCTACCGACGACGTAAGCGTCGCGGCCACGGCTATATACGGGCGTGAATACGTTGAGGAGTGAAAAATGGTGAATACCGCACGAGCGCAACTGCGCCGGCTTCCGAATAGAGCGCAATACGATGAGAACTCCATACATCGGATTCTCGACGCTGGTTTCCTTGCCCATATTGGGTTCCTCGTGGATTCCCAGCCATTTGTCATCCCAACGCTCTATGGACGACACGAAAACACGATATTTTTTCACGGCTCGACTGCAAGCCGAACACTCAAGAACTTGGCCGCAGGCGTGGCTATTTGCGCGACGGTGACACTGGTCGATGGTTTAGTTTTGGCTCGATCGGCGTTCAACCATTCGGTGAACTACAGGTCAGTAGTGATGTTCGGCACTGCACGACCCGTCGAGGATAGCGAAAAGCTGTTGGGTTTAGAAGCCATTTCGGAGCACCTGCTCGCAGGAAGATGGAGCGATGTGCGGCCGCCCAGCATAAGAGAATTGAAGGCTACGGCTGTACTTAGGATGACGATCGAGGACGCTTCAGCCAAGGTGCGAGAAGGGCCGGTGCAGGATGATGAAGCCGACTATTCATTACCACACTGGGCCGGAATCGTACCCGCACAGCACGGCTGGGAAAATCCTGTCCCTGACTCCCGTCTCTCCCCGAACGTGGAGCTCCCGCAATACCTCAGAAGCTTGATACGAAGGAAGAACTCCGTAACAAGCGTGCCTGAGACGCAGGAGAAGGGGAGTTAATTCCAAGTGGCTAATGAACTCTCTCGAACGAAATCTGCCGTAAGCGAGTCGCTTCGAAGCGCGAGACCACATGATATGGAGGCAATTATGAAAGGCCTGTTAGCAGTATCGTTAGCACTAGCGGGATGGATTTCGCTTGGGTCCGGTGCAAAGATACAAAGCGCAAAAACGTCTAAACCGTTGGATACTCCGACAATTGCATCGATAATGGATGGACAACTCACTTTTTTAGAACGTCAAATCGTACCGGCAGCGGAGGCAATGCCGGATGATAAATACTCTTTCGCCCCGCACGGCTCAAGCTTCGACGGAGTCCGAACATTTGCATTGGAAGTCAAGCATGTGGCAACCGCGAACATAGGTTTTTACAGCGCAATACTTGGGCAGGACCCGCCCGCCGGCGTCAGTCTTCGCGGTCTAACCAATGGCCCTGACAGCATACAGACGAAGGACCAAATCCTCAAGTACCTGAAGGATTCATTCGCGCTCGGGCATAAAGCGCTTGCGACGCTTACAGTGCAAAACGCCGTTGTCCCGCTTGCAAGATCCCCAATACCGTTTATGAAAACGAGACTCGATCTGGCGACGTTCAGCTTGGAACATGCTGCGGATCATTATGGCCAGATCATAGAGTACTTACGAATGAACGGGATTACGCCGCCGGCGAGCAATGGTCAGCCGCCGGCAAATCCATCGAAACGTTGAAGCGCCGGACGCACGGTGGATGCCGTCTCCTGTCAGGGCGTTCCGTGAGGGGAACCCGACATCAATCTTCTCCTACGTAGACGGTCGTCGGGCTAAGCACGAGCCGCCCTGGCCGCGATGTAACGCGCATGGTGTTTGTGATCGTAGAAGTGGGAGGGCATTATGCGGGAAACAGCGGAGCAATATCAGAAACGGCTCGCGGAATACATCGATGGCCAAGACCCGTTGACAATCCAATCGCTGACGGCAAAGAAACTGGAGCGGCTAATAAGAGAGACGCCTGTTCTAGAGCTAACCCGCCGTCCGCAGCCCGATAAGTGGTCCATCACCGAAATTATTGCTCATATGGCTGAAGACGAGTTCGTTAGTAGCTGGCGCTACAGGCAAATGGTCGAACAAGACGGCGCGATACTAAACGGATTCGATCAAGACTTGTGGGCAGAGTTAGGAAGATATTCGCAGTGGAACGTCGGCGAGGCATTGGAGCTTTTTCGTTTGCTTCGCGAAGCAAACCTGCGAATGCTAAACGGTCTTTCAGTAGAGCAATGGGAGCGTTCCGGGAATCACACCGAACGGGGGTATTTGACTCTACGGGCACTTGCCCGTCATATGGCTGCACATGACATCAACCACCTAAAACAGATTGAGAAGCAGTTGATCATAAGGGCTTAATGTGCTTGTTTCGGCAGCTTCCACTTGCTTTGCGCCGCGCTGTTCGATCTCGCGTGCGAAGCCATGCTTGTTCCACTCCTCCGGCGAGTGGCGTCGAGAACACCGGGATTTTGGTTGATTGATATTCCGGTTCTTCACTGGCCCTGCGTTTCGCTTTGGTAAGGATCTTCATAATGGATTTCCGTAGCGTTGTTTCCTGGCTCTGCCTCCTTCTGCCAGTTGGTGCGGTCGCGGCCCCGGCACTTCCGCAGGCTTCCACTGCCATCGATCAAGCCGAGCTTGTGCGCCGCACGCAGCAGTTGTACGACGCGATACCGTCGGGCGACCAAACACCGTGGAGGTCCTACTACGCTGAAGACGCCATGGTTTACGACGAGAAGGGCCGTGCGATGAACAAAAAAACCCTTTTGGAAGACCTGCAACCTATGCCTGCCGGGTACAGTGGAGTCATCAAGGTAGTGCATACGCACGCAACCTTCGCACCGGGTGTGGCTGTGCTGGCCTACGAGTGCAACGAAACGGAAACGATTTTCAGCCAGGAGTTGTACGCACATTACCACTCCGTGGATACCTGGCTCTTTCGGGAGGGCAAATGGCAGATTGCGGCCAGCCAGACCATGCGTTACTACGAGGACCCGGCCGTGGGTTCCACCGACCCCGCGCGCCTGGACGATTTCACAGGTGTGTACGAACTTGCCCCGGGCAATCGCCGAACCGTCATGCGCTCCGGTACCGACATCCTTCTGCAACGCGGATCGGGAGCAAAGACCAAGCTGCTTCCGGAATCCGGGGACCTCTTCTTTCGCCCAGGTGTGGAGGGCCGCATCCTGTTTCACAGGAATGCATCCGGCAAGGTGGACGCCCTCTACGACCGTCGCAACAATGAAGATGTGATCTGGCGCAAGGTGTTCTAGCAGAACGCTCGACACGCGCGTCGCTTGTTAACTTGTTTGTTGTTTTTCTGCTGCGTCAGGACTTGCAGTCGAGTAGTCCTGCAGCTTTTCCTAACTGGCTGAACGGGGAGGTCTTTCGTACGGCTGCGCGATTCGGGAACTCGTATCCATCCAGAACATCAGCTTCCATTAACTGGCGCTCGTTCTCGATTAGCCACGGCGCATCACCAAACCGCTTCGGCGCTTATGGCTCGTCTTGACCTTCGATGACGAACTTCGGAATATCGCCGGCATTCAGCTACCACGATAATTAGCCCATCAATCCCGCTGCCGTTAAACGTGGTTGGCCTAGTTAGAATTCGGCTTCAGCGAGTCTCATTTGATGAGATTGATCACAGACGGCTCTGCCTGCGGATCGACGCCACGAATCAGGAATCGTTGCCCGTCCCGGCTGACCGCGTAGTCGAGCGCATACGGGGGCACTGCTTGCTGAGATCCGGGTAGCTTGACGAGAGTGCGCGCAGCTCCAACGTTTGCGCCGTTTTCCGGAACATCCACTGCGCACAGATCCTCGCGGGCATTCACAAAATATAACTCCCTGCCGTCTCTGCGCCAGAGAGGCCTATCGCCTCCCGATACAGAGATCTGCACCTTGACCCGATCGGCTCCAAGGCTTTGAAGATAGACTTCATTGCGGCCTGATTCGTCCGAAGTGTACGCGATCCATTTAGGCGCTTCATGAGAACTGGTGGGCTTAAAAACTCCGCCCCCCGCACTATGGCCTGCGGGTACATATGACCAAACCTTCCTGGCTGCCCCTTCCCGAATTGAAATGACCGTGACCTGCGCCAGCGGCTCGTACCCGGTATACGCCAGAAACGCGCCGTCATTGGACCAGTCACTCGGAAAGACCGGTCCCTTGACGTCCAGAACTACTCGACTTTTTCCGCCCGCTCCGGAAGCAATCGTCAAGCGCATCCCCCGTTCGGCGGTTCCATCCGACTTTGCGAATGCAACTTCAAGACCGTCAGGAGACCAAATCGGGAAAAAGTCGACACCCCCGGTGGTGACTGGAGAAACGGTTCCTCGAACCAAATCGAATAACCACACGCCAGTGCTTCCGGTGCGTGAGTCGGTTCGGTTTGTAAGCAAGTGCGACCCATCGGGCGACATCTTCAGCGCATAGTAGTCGCCGTCACCCGGAATTGAGTCCGCCTCTCCTCCGCTGAGATTTACCCACTGCAGATGAAACCGGAACGGTGTGCCCGGCACGAATGCAACTGAGTTCGGTAACGAAGCTGAAAAAAGTGCGTAGCGGTCCAAGGGATCGAAATTGACCTGCGCCGCGATAGTCGTCGGTTCCCCAATTGCTGCAAGCTGAGACTCGGCAAGCTGCTGCTCCACTAGCGCCCCATCGCGAAGGAACAGAATGCTCAGCCGATTTCTTCCGGATCGGGAGAACGCAACGGAGGAGTTCGCGCCGGCCACTCGAGTCCGTTTCCCGGGGGCGTTCAACGGAATGGCGAGGATAGCATCGAGAGCGGGGTCGCGGTTCTGTGCCAAAAATGCTAAACGTTGGCCGTCGGGCAATAGAACTGGCCAAAGGTGGCTTACCTCACCCTCTGCTTGGTTCAGAACCGCGAATGGAACCACTTCCCCTCCTTTGGCGGCGACGCGAACTAACGGCCCGAGCGCACCGGGAGCGAATATGATCTGGCCGTCTTGAGTCCAAGCCCCGCCGCGGCCGAGCGGTGCATTCGCCAAGGAATGCGGTTCACCGCCGTTTAAATCGACTACCTTTAACTTCCGTTCGGCGAAGAAACCGACCGAACGCCCGTCTGGCGACCAGAACGGAAACGACGCGCCTTCCGTTCCCGTCAACAGCACCGGCTGAAACGACGTGGCAATGTGGCGGAGAAAGAGATGAGACGTGCCCGCCACGCTAGCTGCCATCACGATAGACTGTCCGTCTGGAGAAAGAGCGAGCGAAGTGATTTCCCCGTTGTGTGGGGGGAGAATCGATACGCGCAGCGCCTCTCGACGCTCGGCTCGATTGATCGTCGTGAGAGTTAGCAAACTCCCGGCCAGGAAGGCTCCGGCAAGCCACGCCGCCAGGTAGCCTCTTGTCCGCCGAGTTGGTTGCCCTCGTTTATCCTGCGCGTTCTGGATCGCGAACTCGGGAGCATACGTGCCCTTTGGGCAAACTGATTCGGATCGGGGGTTGCGCACTGAGACTCCCGTAACAGAGATCCAGCTTGCCGCGTAAGCGCGAGACCTCCACCCGCGCAATGGGATCGATGCGGGGATCGAACTTCTCAGGCCGGCCAAGCGCCTCTACGCCGAGTACATATTCTTTCAGGCGCTCCGATCTGCCCTCGAGCGTTTCGACGACCAGGAAGCGGAGCAGCGCAGCCGATCGGTTCGCGTTCACAAACGGAGAACTCGCTAATACACGCTCCAGTTCATCCAGGACAGATTGCTTGAACGCATTTGTCCGGGCCTCGGCCTGCGGCATAGACGCAATCGTAACTTATTGTATTCACAGCGTACGTACGGTTCTTTAGCGGTGCGTACCTTGTCAACGGCTGCTCATGAATCGCAATTTATCCTTATATGCACCATGCACTCCAAACACGCCGGACCTTCAACACAACGTTATCGGCGTGCGCCGGTGGAACTTTCATCTTGCGGCAACTCACAGGGAGGAACCTGGAAGAATCCTCCGGGTCGGCAATCGAACGCTACAAGACGGCTGAAAATCGTCTGTTCAAAACCTGCGATGTCCAAGGGAGGTCGTTCTACGTAACGCTGCCTAAGCCGCCTCTCAAATTGCGGGTCTTTGAGGGGGGCCAAGGCGAACCGTTGGTGATGATTCATGGCGGCGGGGCAACTCTTGCCGAATTCGCGCCGCTTCTGGGCTCGCTAGAAAAGGACTTTCATATCTATGCGCCGGATCGGCCCGGTTGCGGGCTCAGCCAGATGATCGACTATCGTGGAGTTCCGATCCGGCAGCAGGCAGTGGAATGCATGTCGAGTTTGTTTGACCGGCTTGGGCTGAAGAGAGCGGCGGTTGCGGGTTGCTCAATAGGCGGTTATTGGGCCCTGGTGTTTGCGCTTGCAGCGCCTGAGCGTGTGTCGAAGTTGGTTTTGCTAGGTGGCCCTGCTGCTCCAGCACCTCACTGGCCCGAAAGGAATCCGCCTCCTCGCTCGCAGCAACCGCCGCCTACACTGGCGAGTACGCGCGCCGGCTATCGGTTTCTCATGGCGAACGCGGATCGGGCATCGCAAGAAATGATGGAGACCATGCTTGCCGCCGCCCGGATACCGGGCGCTATTCTGGCCTGGGACAGCCTCACGGCGAGCGCGCGCGAGCAGTTCCCCGTTCCTCTGAGCTATGCTCTCCGTCCTGAACTGAAGAACCTGAAAGCACCGGCTCTTTTCCTGATGGGGGACAAGGATATGGAAGGGCCGCCAACTTTGGCCCAGGAAATGGCAGCTCTGGCTCCTCACGGCCGCTTCGAACTGGTTCGAGACTCCGGACATGTTATCTGGCTCGACCAGCCGGAGGAAGTCGCCCGCCTCACGCGGGATTTTCTGAAGTCTAAGTAGCGTTTCGCGGTCCCGTCGCCCGGTCGGGAGTCACATAGAACGCCTCTCAATTTGCGCCTCGCGGATCCCAGAACGCAAGCAGCAGATTGCCGGGTTGACCGCCAACCACGCCGATATATCCCGATACCACATACAGCATTCCATTGGCGACCGCCGGACCCGCTGCCCCGAGCGATCCTCCGGTACCTCTGATCCCGTTCACCGTTTGTATCTCACCTTTCGTGTCATACTGCCAAAGCAATTTCCCGTCTTCACTCGCTAGAGCGCGCAACTTGCCGTCGAATCCGCCCGAGAAAACAACCCCCGGTATTGCGGTAACCGCGCCGGAACTGCCTGAATGCGGGCCGGATTCGTTGAAGGAAGTCAGCCATTTCTTCTCGCCCGTGCTGACGTCGAGAGCCACCACCCCGCCGCTGGTGAGCCCGTAGTAAACCTGCTTTTCGTCCGCGGCGCCGCCCCAAACGATCTCGCCCACAGCATCGGGCTTCTTTCGTGTGACGTCGGTTTTCCAAAGCACGGACCCCTGCTGATCGGGATCGTGCGCCCACACAATCCCGCTCTTTTGACCAGCCAGCAAGACCCGCTTTCCGTTCGGGAGATTGTGCAGAATGGTAGCCGCCCCGAAATCGTAATCAGGACCCGCAGGCTCTGGGCAATTATCGCCTTTTGTGCGTAGGCAAGCGACGTTCCAGGCATCGTTGGGCGTGTCTTGCACTGACCAGACCACCGCGCCGGTTTTCAGGTCCAGCGCCATAATAGCGTCGGTCGTGGGTGGTGCCGGGCTGATGTACGCATCCCCCGTGCCTAAATAAAGAGCGCCGCCCCTCGGATCCACCACTGGCGTGCCCCAGACTGCTCCACCTGCTGGGGCCCAGAGTTGCGTCCCAGCGGAGTTCTTTCTTCTGGGGCGCGGAGCTTCGGAGACTGTGTAAGTTTGCCAAAGCTTGTGACCGGATCTTGCCTCCAGGGCCGCGACACTTCCTCGGAAGGTACAACATTCATAAGTCAGTTGTGACGCAGAAGGTTCTTCGGAAGAAGAGACTGGCACATAAAGCACGTCCGAGTAGAGCAGTGGCGCGGCCGTGATTCGAGCTGCCACGTGAGGGTCGAGACTCACCCTCCAAATCTGTTCACCCGTCTGCGCATCGACGGCATAGGCGTTAGCCTTCAAGTCGCCGAACCACAAAACAGCCCGCGTGCCGGCGGCGCCGTATATCGGCGCGGTTCGGACACCGGCGGCCGCCCGGAACGACCAGTAGATGCAGCCGGTAGAAGCGTTCAGGCTATAAACGTAGCCCGCCTGGGAGCCGATGAAGAGGCGTCCGTCGGCAACAGTGGGCTGCCCCAGCATCTGCGAGACCGCTGGGAGGGCAAAGGCCCATTTCAGTTTGAGGTTGGCGATTCGATCGATGGTAAGTCCCGCCGCTTTGCTTCGGATGTAGCGTGAGTTTGCAAGATCGGCGCCATAGCCATTCACCACTGTGGCGGGGGCCGCAAGCGGCGGTTTGCTGGGGCAGGGATTGGACATGACCTTTGCATCCGCTAATGCTGCGTCTCCCAGCTTTTGCTTCGTTAACGTTTCGGCAAGGGCAATACGCTGAGCGTCAGTGAGGTCCGCGGCCATTGGTTTCATCGAGCCAGTGGCGATGGCCGCATAGACCGCTTCAGGCGTGAGCGAGCCGAGCGCGACAGGACTCGGTGCGCGTGGCACAGCTGCGGAGCCGTGGCAGGTAAGGCAGTGATCTCGAAAGTAGGTAGCGGGCGAGAAAGCTTCGGGCGTTTGGGCCGCGAGCGCGGAGGCCGCTGTCAACGCTAGTGCCCAACGTGTCATCCTGACCAGAACTAATAGTAAACGTGCCGCATGCCCGCACCTCCGATCGTTAGGCCTTCGGTTTAAGAAAATCGGCATGACGCTGAATGAGCTTCCACTCGCCGGACTCGCGGCGGTAGAGATGCGTAACTCGCAGGGCCATGGGGTTGTAGCCGTCGGCATCCGCGAGTCGAACGTCGGCTTTCTCCAAAAAGACTTCATAGCCCAAATCGACATTGTTTCCCGCAGCAAGGCGCTCGAAAGATTGGTTGCGCGATCCTCGGAAGCGTTTTGCCGCCCAATCCAGACGCGGTTCCACCTGATCCCAACCGCGCTCGTAGCCGCCCCATGCACCCATGATCACGACATCACTCGAATGGGCGAACACTTCCTTCATCAACGTGGGATCGCCGCTTTGGAAATTCAGGTTGCCCTGCCTTGCGCGGAGAATGGCCTTCTCAAAGTCGCCGGACACCGCCGACGAGCTTGACCCACTATCCATGCTCCCGGCGTCGATTATGCGTGCAAACCCTGCGCAAGCCGCAATTCTAAGAAGTATTCTGCGATTCGATGACATTGAGATATCGAAATTGTGAGTCATGTGGAGCGTTAAACCAATACCAGCCGTATGGCGAACATGTGGCGGGAAGGTGGCGGGCATCGAAGGGAGAAAATAGAGGCTATCGGATGAGCGCGGCGATTCAGTTCGGAGAGTTTCAAGCCGATTTGCATGTGCGAGAGTTACGCCGTCTCGGCACGCGTGTCGCTCTTCAGGCGCAGCCCTTCGAGGTGTTGCTGGCCCTGCTACAAAGGCCCGGACAGTTGATCAGCCGGGAGACGCTTCAAAAAAAGATCTGGCCCGACATCGCCTTTATCGATGCGGAACGAGGCTTGAACAAAGCGGTAAATCGGCTTCGAGACGCTTTAGGAGATCGGTCCGGGGAACCGCAGTTCATCGAAACGCTTCCCAAACGAGGCTACCGCTGGATCGCGCCATTGAGTTACGACATTCGATCTCTCGCTGTTCTTCCGCTGGCAGACCATTCCCTCGATCAAACGCGCGTTCACTGGGCCGACAGCATTACCGATGAGCTCATCAACGCGATCTCTCATGTCACCGCGCTTGACGTCATCTCGCGAGCCTCGGCTATGCGGTTCAAGAATAGTGCCCAGTCGATCTGCGAGATTGCGCGCCATTTGAATGCCGATGCGGCGCTGGAGGGCTCGGTTGCCATTTCAGATCGAAAGATCGCCATTCGCCTCCGTCTTCTCGAGGCTTTCTCAGAGCGCTCACTTTGGTCTGGCGCGTACGAGGCCGATCTTGACGAAGTGATTGCTTTGCAACACCGAATTGCCAACGAGCTTTCAATTGAGCTGCGGACGCGCACCGCGAACGCCGGAAACGGGTCGAGCTTCCCGGTGAAGAGAATCGACCCAAATGCATACGAGGCGTGCATGAAGGGCCGGCTGTTCTGGGGACGGCGGTCGGAAACGGATCTCGAAAAGAGCATCGAGTATTTCAATCGGGCCGCAGCTATAGACCCGATGTACCCGGAATCTTATCTGGGCATGGCGGACGCTCAAATCATGCTGGGCATTTTCGGGCTGCGAAAGCCGTGCGAGGTCTTTCCGAACGCGCGTCTGGCGGCCGAAAAGGCCCTTCAGATCGACCCCCGCTTGTCGGGCGCGCATACCTCTCTAGGCACGATTCTCAGCATGTATTTCTGGGAGCCCGCGGCGGCGGAAGAGCGATTCAGACGAGCTCTGGAATTGGACCCGAGTTCCTCGATTGCCCATCAATGGTACGGCGCCCATCTGAACGCAATGGGCCGGAACGAGGACGCGATTACGTCGGTACTGACAGCGCGAACGCTTGATCCACTTTCGGTAGTGATCAACGCCTTCCTCGGACTGACTTATTACAAAGCGCGCCGGTTTTCAGCGGGTGTCGAAGCGGCCAGGGAAGCTGTCGAACTAGACCCGAATAATCCGTTCGCGCATTACATTCTGTCGCGCGCTCTTTGCGGCAACGATGAGCATGCTGCCGCCGTATCGGAGGCGGAAATCGCGTGCTCGCTATCACGCAACCGGCTGCCTTTCCTGGCGCACATCGGCTACGCATACGGGAGTGCGGGACTTCAAACCAAAGCACGCGCGGCGCTCACGCAACTACACGAGCTCAGGCGCGCCAGATATGTGAGCCCTTATGAAATTGCCGTCATATACCTGTCCCTGAATGATCGGGACGCGGCAGCCGAATGGCTGGAGCGTGCTATCGAGGAGCGCGCGCCCAAGCTGACCGAGATACTCGATCCAGTTTTCGATCCCCTCCGCGGCTGTGAGCTGTTTTCACGAATCGTGTCGGAGTTGCATATAACAGCGGAGTAGAGTGATCGCCGGATCAGTTCGGATTCAGGCGTTTGCAGCAAGCAGCGAGCTAGGGGGAGCGTCTGCTTGGCAATATCGGATGGAACCGCAATCGAGGGCCGGGGCTAGCGACATTCCTGTACTATGGCCTTTCGGAGAACTGCATGGTTCGTGTCCTGAGCATTCGCCCCGACCCCGCTCTTTGGCCATTCATCCACTTATTCGTGCAGCGAGATGCGGACCTGGGTGATGTGGAACTGGTTGAGCCGGTTGTAGCGCGATTGGGAGTGAAAGTGGAATTCAAGTTTGCGGGGCTTTACGAGATTCGTACTTACTCAACCAATTCCATGATTCGTCCGAATCGCATGTCCTTGATTGGACCTCAGACCTTTCGGCGTGTTCGCCTTGCTCTCAGTGGGCGCATCGAGTCTTTGGCAGTCACTTTTCAGCCCTGTGGCTTCCACGCTCTTTTTGGCACACCGACGAGTTACCTTGCGGACATCAGCAGAGAAGCGCATGCTGTTCTAGGAAAAGCTATTTCGCACTTATACGAGCAGCTCGGCAACCTGAGAACATTTTCCGAGCGTACTGAACTATTGAATTGCTTTTTTTTGCAGTGCTTGCAAAGGGCAAAGAGCAATTCCCCTGTTTGCAATGTCCTTCATCGGCTTACAAGCGATCAGGATCTTGCTATCGCCGAGGCCGCACGTGAAGCAGGCTTGAGCCGACGCCAATTTGAGCGCCAGTCGCTTGTTTATGCAGGCGTGGCACCGAAAGATTTGACTCGCATTGCCCGTTTCAACAAAGCGCTCCAACTCAGCAGGGAGAGTTCACTCAGTTGGACCGAGATCGCGCACGCCGCTGGATACTACGACCACATGCATCTGGTACGCGACTTTCATGCTTTTGCCGGACAAGCGCCAACTTTGGCGCAACGGGAGATAGCGCCCGATCACCTTGTTAATTTCACCGCGCCGTATGCCGGAATCTTGCATGCAAGCAGTTGAGTGCGTCACGGAAACGAACGCTTAGTCTCGAAACGGGTGTACGTCGGCAGTTGATGGATTTTTTTTGCCTATGTCGCATCCTTACTATCGCCCTGGAGGAAGAACCCTTATCGTGGGCCTTAGCGCGACAGGGTGTATGAAAACGTCAACAGCTTACGAAATTTCACTGAGCAAAGCTGCTCCCGCGCCCCATGCCGCCAGAGCGGCCCTGCGGCGTATCGATCATCGCTTCTATGTGGCAATGTCCCTTGCGGTTGCAGTCACCGTCTTTGCAGGATTCGCGAAGAGCTTTTATCTCAGGAGTTATTTTCATAAGCCAGCGCCGCATCTGGTTACTGAAATCCACGGTTTGTTGAATAGTTGCTGGATACTGCTCTTTGTTGTGCAGAATGCACTTATCGCAGCGGGCCGCGTCGCCATTCACCGCCGTTTGGGCTGGGCCGGGGCGATTCTTTCTTTTCTGCTCGTTCCATTTAGCATAGCGACGGGCGTGGATGCCGTTCGTCAGGGCCATCACGTTAACGCGCCCGATATCTATGCGGCCCTTCTGACTTTCTCATTTCGCAACACGATCATATTCGCGATCCTGATGGCTGCAGCTATCTATTTCAGGCGTAATCCCGAGGCTCATAAGCGGCTAGCTCTACTGGCCGCCATTGCTCTGTTCGCTGAGCCATCCATCGGGCGGATTCCAGGAATTTCATTGCCGCTTATTGTGCTGTTACTCCTTGCATTTTTCTTCGTAGGGCCCGCGTACGACCTCATCACTCGTCACCGCATCCACCCCGCTTACCTGTGGGCTGTTCCGGCCATGCTGATTCTTTCACCGCTCACGCCCCTCACGACTATTGCGTCACGAACTTCAGCGTGGCACACCTTCACGAATTGGCTAATTCGCTAGCTGCCCGGACGATTGCGGCTATATGTTTGCTAGCTGAGCAGCCGATGTGCTAATCGATACCAAACTGCACTGTTGCCCGCCAGCATTCGGAGGGGCGGCAAGGTAGAGAAAAAAAGCAAAAGACTCCAGAGATAAGCGCGATGGATACGGCGAAGTGTGAGCAGGTCGTAAATCGGCCCGGCAAGTGCAAAAACGAAAATAAGGGCCACGTAATGGGCGGCGGCCGGAAGTCTTGACAATGCAATCGGCACGAGCGCGGAGGCTGTGGACATCAACATCAGCCTTTGATGCACTTGCCGGCTTCGGCGGAAGTAGAAGCCAGCGGCGACCAAAATAACGAAGTTCATTAGACTGACGAGGGAGAAGAACAAAGCTCCTTCAGGATTGTGGGCAAGAGGTATAGGCCGAAAGAAACCGGACTTCGCAGCTGCGAAGGCCGCCGCTATGCCCAGCACAACCATGGCGGATGCGAGCACCGCCCCCGCGTAGCCGAGACGTCGATGAAGCGAAATCCGCCGATCTGCAATCAAGGCAGTTTGAGAGACGAAGTAGACGATCCAGGCTGAGAAGACAGCCCCGTGAATGTGGAATAGGGGCGACAGCGCAGGTGTCGCAAAATACGTTTTCAGATAATAGGTCCGCGAAAAGCCGACGAAAATTCCCATCGCGCAGGCTATGGACATCGCAAGGAAAAAACGATTGTCGCGAGCGAGGTTTGGGGTACGCTTTCGTCGGAGGTGCGGCGCCGCCGTGACTTCTATGGTGCTCATATTGATGCGTCCTTAGCGCCACAGTACGGTTACAATCTCGAATGCGTCTTGACGATTCTCTCAGCGCTTTCTCATTTCTTTATTAGGACGTGGATCTAATTGAAACGGCAAGTGTTGTTCCAGTTCGGGGTATATACGCTAAATCCGTCGACCATGACCCTGCGGCAGGGCGAAGAATTGGTGCGCCTTCCTCCAAAGGCATTCGACACGCTCGCTGTGCTGGTGGAGCACCGAGGTGAAGTGGTAAGCAAACAGCAATTGTTGGATGCCGTTTGGCCCGGGACATATGTGGAAGAGAGCAATCTGGCCCAGAACGTCTTCCTTTTGCGAAAAAAGTTGGGCCAAACGGTTGATGGAGGCGAATATATCGAGACGCTGTCGAAGCGTGGATACCGGATGAGTGTTCCTGTTTACGAGATCGGACTTTTCGCGGAAGACTTGGCTGAAAGCGGCAAGGTGTGCGCGGAGGAGAGCACGCCGCCGGTCGAGCCGATCGTTAGGCCAAAGAGTACGTATCGCGGAGTGTTGACCGCCGCGTCGATTCTGGGCGCGATGGCGATAGTCGTTCTCCTCGCTCGCCATTTCCGGCATGGCACGGAGGATGTTGCCATCGTGCCCGACTTCGTTCAGATCACTCGCGATACCAAGGACAAGCGGGGAAGAACCGGCGCCCTTGGCGGGCCAGATGCTGCCTTGTTGACTGACGGCAATCGCCTGTATTTCACGTCGGGCACGCCAACTGCGCCCGGCATCTGGCAAGTCTCTACAAGAGGCGGAGAGCCGGCACAGATCCCGGTTCCCTTTGCTTTCCCCCAACTGCTCGATTTTTCGGTGGCCCGGTCAGAACTGCTGCTTGCGGGTTCCATGGATGATGTCACGTCGCGGCCGCTCTGGTCGGCACCGATACCGGGCGGGGTTCCGCATCAGTTGAGCAATTTGACGGCCCGCGATGCCGCCTGGTCGCCGGATGGGCACGAGATCGCGTTTACAAACGGAACCGGACTGTACTTGGCGAACGACCGCGGAACAGACGTTCGAAAGGTTGCCGATCTGCCGGGCAATGGTTGGCGGCCGCGCTGGTCTCCCGACGGAACGACCTTGCGATTAACGATAGCCGATATTGCGAGCGCCACGGAATACCTATGGCAGGTCTCGCGTGACGGCGGACACCCTCGTCGTTTACTCGAAGACTGGAACAGGCCGTCATACGAGTGCTGCGGGGTTTGGAGCCCCGATGGAAACCGGTTCGTCTTCCAAGCGACTCGTGACGGCCGGACGGATATCTGGTCTCTGGCCGAAAAGGGTTCAGGAGGTATTTCAAACGGGACTGTTACAGTTCCGCTGCAAGTCAGTCACGGGCAACTCAACTCCCTTGCACCAACATTCAGTCCGGACGGCGCAAAGTTGTTTATCATCGGTCAGCAATTGCGTGGCGAATTGCAACGCTTCGACAGCAGATCCAGAGAATTCTTTCCTTTCCTGAACGGCATGTCCGCCGATTTTGTGGAGTTCTCTCGAGATGGAGAATGGCTGCTGTACGTGGCATACCCGGAAGGAACTTTGTGGCGCAGCAAGCCCGACGGGAGCCATCGACTGCAACTGACTTTTGCTCCCATGGGGGTTATGGTCCCGCATTGGTCTCCCGACTGCAAGCGGATCTTGTTCCATGGCTTGGGAGGCGGCCGTGACGAGGTTTACATCATCCCGGCGCAGGGCGGCGAACCTTTGCCGGTCGCCAAGGATTCCGGGAAGCGGATGATGAACGAAACCTGGTCGCCGGACGGAAACTCGATCGCCTACAGCGACTATCCGTTTTTCGGTGAGGATCCATCCAAGGTCAAGATTCACATTCTAGACCTGAAAACAAAACGCGTCACCGACATACCCGGTTCAGAAGGTGATTTTGCTCCGGCCTGGTCTCCGAACGGACGATACCTGGCCGCATCCACGGTCAGAGCTTCTAGTATTCTGCTCTTCGATTTCCAAACTGAGCAATGGTCCGGTGTAGCAGAGGGTTGGGATCTCAAGAAGTGGTCGCGAGACAGCAAATATTTGTTCTTCATGCGGCATGGCGAGCGTCCGGCGATCATGAAGCTCCGTTTAAGCGATCGGAAAATGGAGGAAGCTGCGCCGTTGAAAGGTTTCGATCAGACCGGACGTTTGCCGGGCTTGGAGTTTTCGCTTGATCTGAATAACGCGCCCATACTGCTTAAAGACACAGGCACTCAGGAGATTTATTCGCTCAATTGGAAGGAGCGATAGTGAAGCGTTTTCACCGAAGTCGAACTCGCGAGCGGTGTTAGGGAAAGTTCAGCAAGGCATCGAGGTGATATCGAGCCGGTGGGCTGCCTCATCGGCGTAGGCGCTGGCCTCGCTGCAGGCCGGTTTGGCTCAGCGCACTAAATTCTTGCGCACTGCGTAGAGCACAAATCTCGGCTGTGTTGTGGAGATTCAGCTTCTGCATCAGGTTGGTGCGATGGCTCTCCACGGTTTGCCGGAGCCTATCACGGCTCCGGCTTGAGTCGCTGTTTCAACTAATTTCCGGGCATCCTCCGGCCCTCGTAAACCGGTCACAACTTGTTTCTGCTTTGTTCTGAGCGACCGTCATATACCTGTCCCTGAATGATCGGGACGCGGCAGCCGAATGGCTGGAGCGTGCTAGCGAGGAGCGAGCGCCCAAGCTGACCGAGATACTCGATCCAGTTTTCGATTCCCTACGCGGCAGTGAGCTGTTTTCGCGAATCGTATCGGAGTTGCATATAACGTCTGGCTGATTTTTACCAATGAGCCCCGAATTCACGGCCGATCCCGCATACGATCACACCTTTTTTCTACCTTTCTTTCACGCACTTACCGACAATCGCTTGGTGACGTAGTGTATTACTGGAAGTAAGAAGTAGTTTAGTGGAATCTGCCAGGCTTCAAACCGCCTATTGGCTAAGCAAATCACCAGCAACTGCTCGTCTCTCGCGAAGAAGATTTGATAACAGGCAAGGTGCTCGGGCCCTATCAATTCAACAACATTGCCCGTCGTCTGGTCGCGCACCAGGAACCCTCCATTGAGGGTTGCGTAGGCATACGGCTTCCGTTGCGGGAAATAGCGGCTGCCGCGATACCGTGGCCGCTACTGTATCGAGTGATCTGGATGAAGCGCTCAGACGGCTGCGCTCTCTCCGATGCAAGCCGCTCATTCGCCGCACTTCGCATCCAATAGACGGTGCTCACATCAGCAGGACAAGGCAGACGAACAAGCTCACAACCAGCCGGCTCGAAAACGCGCCAGTAAGCTACCGACGGTCTCGGAGGTTTGTAGCGAAGCCATTTGCTACCGACTTTTATATCAATCCCCAATTGAGGGGAAGCGCACTGTTCTGGGCCGCCTTTACGCCAAGAGGTCGATACCAGTACTCGTATGAATTGATCGGGGGCGCGGACATGTGCGAAATGTTGGCCGGTTTTGGTGATATGCTCTCGCTCATGAGAGCGTATGACCAACTCTGATTGCGTATCGCCCGTCCGCCGGACCGGTCCAGCCACCAACCGGAAAGGAAAACTCCGTCTCGGTCAGGTTGCCCGGAATGTTCGCCCAAAGTTACTCAGCGTTGTACTTGCAGCGCTTTCCTTATTAGCTGTCGGAGCGGCTCGTCTTCAGGCGCAGTGTGCCACAGAGAGCAGCTTCGAGTTTCCGCTGTGGAATGACGCGATCGGTTGGAAGCAGTTCAATGCGTACAGTTCCATTCAGTTGGCCGACATTGATGGGGACGGCCAGGTTGAGCTCATCGGCAACGGCCCTAACGGGGTCGAGATTTGGCATTGGGAACCGCACGGTCAAGCCTGGATCCAGATGAACGCCGGGACACCCACGCTCGCCCCGACAGACACCCTCATGACCGCCGATGTGGACGGCGATGGGCAGGCCGAGATCATTCAGATTACCCCCAATCTCGGATCAAGCCCGGTGGTGAATGTTTGGCACTATGACGGACTCGTCGCTGTTTGGCGACTTGAGCCCCAACTGCGATTGACCTTGACGCCCAGTTTGGGGTTGAGGCCAGGCCCCATAGGAATCCCCGTGGCCACGCCCATTGCTCCCATAATAAAGTTTGCGAAGATGCGAAATTCCGGCGGCAAGCAGCAACAATTAGTCAACTTAGTGGTGAGCCCTGTCGGTATCGGTCCTTACACGTACACTCCTGTCGTTTACCAAGTTAATGCTGGACAGACCGGCTGGTCCCAAGTCGCTGCAGGCCCCCGAACACTTGGCGCTCCGTATTCCACCTCCGCCCCCGCCTTCATGCAAGTCGGCGACGTAACAGGCGACGGTCTTGCTGACATCGTCGTTCTCCAACAAACGGGATCGTTTTTGATTTTCAGTCAGCTGGGCACTTCAAGCGGAGTAAGTTTCGGGACCGGGCAGCAAGTTACTCTTCCGGACTACGGGCGGGCCATCTATAACTTCACTCTGGCGGACACGTTAGGTACTGGATACGATCAAATATATGTCATCGATTCTGCGTTTCTAGTCGGTTTTCAGTTTACGTCCCAGGGGCTGCAGCTCTCTGGCTTTTCGCCGCCCGAAGACTCCTCCTTGTCACCGGTGTACAGCACCCTTCAGACTGCTACGGTAGCGACACAGGGGATCCTTCCAAGCGGGCAGTCGGTTCTGCTGTTGGATAAGAATGGGTTGGAACAGTTCACTGCACAAGGTGTCACGAATTACGGACCTCCTATCCAGTACGCATCAAATTCGCCGTTCATTAGCATTGGCCGGTTCGGCGACGACCCGTCGCATTACGGGACCATCCAAACGGGTACAGTGTACGCCTATTCCTCGGCCCAGACGCCCGTACAGTACAGCGAAACCGTCGTAGTCGCCCGAGACGCAAACGGAATCCATACTCTGGTCCCCGCCCCGGCCGCTAACAAGTGCGGAGCGACACCGGCGGTACTTCCGGGATTTGACCTTCCAAAGAAAGATCCCAACGCCCGAGGCTACGTGTGGTTTCCGAACACGTTTCCGACCCAGGGTCAACAACTCGCTTATAACTGCTTCGGCTATATAACTGGTTATCCAAATAATGTTTACGCCGCCTTCGCGAACAGTGCGGGACTTCAATCGCTATATAACAATGTCTCGGACGCGTCGTATTCTTCGCTCCCCAACTCGTGTGGCATGCCTCCGGGTTTCTCACAGGCTGATTTCACTGCCATCCAAGGCACGCTTAAACAACAAATTAACGAAGCCATCGCGGTAACAGGTTGGTTCGAGAACAACGTACGCTATAGCTTGGGACAAATTAACACCAAGGAGAATGCGCTACTAACCCAAGCGACGGGGGACTTAGCCCTACCCTCAGACGCGACCTCATTTAACGGCCTGTCGGGGGTGGGAATTGCATACCAGGTTGTAAGTGGCATCTTCGACTTTCTCAGCTATACAGCTGACACGGCCGACGCTCCCATGTTTGGAGTAATATCCGAAGGGGTCTCGGTTATAGGCGATGTCATCTCAGACGTTCAGGAATACGAGACCTCGCCGGGTGGTAGCCTCACCCAACAAGGCTTGGCTTTGACTACGGAATTAGCAAACTCGTATTCAGATCAGTCGACAGCTCTCTCCGCCGAGGAGGATAAAGTGTCCGGGAATTGGGATCTGCTCAATCAGCTATATCAACAAATTGAATCGCCGTCGTTCGTAAAATTCACCCAAACCCAGTTGGACTCGACTAACTCTGCCGCCGCAAAAACCTATGGTATCTGGGCTTGGCAGCAGCTTATGCCGAGTGCCTGGAGCATTTATGGCCTCCCGGCGGCGTCGACGAGTGACCCGAACTATCTAGCCTTTTTGGGTAGTTACCCGACGAAGTATGTGGTCCAGGACCCCATAAACTGGTCCTTCGGCTGCGCAATCTTTCCCGGTCTTTCCGCATTTGTCTACATGTCAGTCCCGAGCAATAGGGATTACCCGCCGGCCCCAATTAAGGCGATTCAGGATCTAACCGATCCGGTCAGCGGTTTGGGAGTGAACTGGTACGACGTTCTTGGACAAAGAAATGGCTGGCAGAACGTGCCGACGGCTGACGCGAGCCTGTTTAACCTTTGTTACCCCACTAACATTTGGACTATTCCGGCAACGAACCCTTACTACAACCCGCCGCCGCCGCCTCCCCCTTCCTACGGTGCACCGTATCAACTCGTCATCTCGGGCGGGCAAGCATCAGGACAATTACAGGCGCCGTGTAATAATAGCCAGCCCGATATCTTGCAACAGTCCACACCGATCAACTCTGTTTTTCCTGCCCCCATCACCATCACCGTAGAAGACGCCAGTTACGCGGGAGTGCCAAACGCAAAGGTCCAAATCACTGGCCAGGGTCTTTCAAACGCCGTTAGTACGGTAGTTACAGACGTAAACGGCAACGCAACCGTCAACCTCTTAGCCAATAACATCATCGAGGGCCCATATAGCGCCACCTTTAGCATTGTCCCTCCGTTAGACCCTAATGCTCCGGCTTGCGCAGCAACACAACCATATCTCTTGCGGAACACGGCCCCTGAAAGCGGCACAACCCCGACAAACCCGGACATGCAGGCTGTTGTGCAAGTAACCAGCAAGGCTGCGGTTTTCACTACTGATCGACTGTGGAATCTCACGATAACTGATCCTACCGGAACAGCGACAGGCGGAACTTTCAACGCCCAGCTCACCCATACAAGAGGTCCGGCGAGCTGCAGCCCCGTATCGGTTCTGATTGGCGGTCTCAACTCCACGAGTAAGCCCGGCGTGTTCAATACACAAACCGGCTGGGATTTCAGTAGTTGTACCGGATTGAACTTGTTTACCCTTACCGTCAGCGGCAGTTTCACCATACCGTTGGACAGCGGTGTTACCTACAATGCCACGTATAGCGCTAGCACCAATAACCAGACGCCCTAATTACTACAGGGTCTCAGGCCTGTGCAGTGTGCCTTAAAGATAACTATCTGGAGGATTCCATTATGATAAGAGAATACCGTTCACTATTGATTGGCCTATTTCTTGTGGCGGCGATAAGTGTCCCCCAAGCACTGGCAGATAACCTTCTGTTGCCAACGCTCATTCCCGTAACCGGCGCGGGAGGGCAGGCGATCAACGGCCAATTTACTTTGTCGAGCGCAACAGAGTACGCGATATTATCTAACACCGCGTTTGGCACGGCAACTCAAGGATATGGCACCTACACGGATCTGGTCGGGCCGACATTCACTGTTGTCGACCCGCGATCAGCTACTGCGCTAGCCCTAGGTAGCTATCAATTTTCCCCAGGCACTCCCCAGAATACGATTGTCACCGGCACTCTGAGTCTTTTCTACACACTCTATTCGGTCGACCCCAACTCACCCACCTTCGATCCCATAGCCGACTACATATCTAATGACGGCATCTCGATATCCGGCGAGAGATTTCTAGATCAGCAATCAAACGCTGGTCCACCCCTGCAAGCCCCTGTTCCGGAACCAGGTTCATGGTCATTAGCTGCGGTCGCTTTGCTTCTCGTCTCCGGTTCACTGCTGCGGCAACGTGCTTGGCACCAGTGAAAGCCAGGAACTCCAAAGCAGCTGTTCTGCCTGGTCTTGCGGTTGCCTGCTTCGCCCTGCTATCAACTGGCTCTCTGAGCGCGCAATGCCCGGCGGTGGGTCAGGACAGCGCCTGCGACACGGTCATTACAATTACCGATACCGGAACCTCAATCTCTTACACCGGACAGCCGGGTTACAGCGAAGGACAGGCTGGCGCCGGGGTCGAAAGCCTTGTGGGGGTTATCAATAACAGCAGCCAGCCGCTCTCACAGCTAGGTCTCAGTTCCACGCTCCCTATCTTTGCGTTCTACGGAGGCGGCATCGACACCTTCGGTGTCCCGGGTAACTTCGCTGACAGCACAGGTTA
The DNA here is from genome assembly GCA_963846045.1 of Terriglobia bacterium. Lineage (GTDB taxonomy): Bacteria > Acidobacteriota > Terriglobia > Bryobacterales > Bryobacteraceae > Bog-105. The sequence continues at coordinate 70,938 of CAWJUL010000012.1, forward strand.
CGGTGGGCCGAACGCGTACTTCACCAGTATCGACACAACGCAATCAAACGGCGTGGTCAACTTTCTCAACCCTATAGCTCAAAACGGCGGAACCTCTTTTTTCTCACTGCCTGCTTTCTTAGCCCAAGCCACTTCCTGTTCCGACGTCCTGACAAAAGCGATCAGCGTTCCCGCCAGCGGTGGAACGCAGATAAACTCGGTGTTCACTCCAAATCTGGGTTACACGCTGGCGCAAGCCGCACCCATCTGTGGATTTGACAGCTTCGACTGGCAACAAACAATCAATAACTTGCCTTCTCCTAGCCCCTACTACACGGCTGACACTTTTGAAAACTTAACCGCACCATTGCCGTTTAATGATCCGCCGCCGGCTGGATATTCGTATCAACTTCCCAACCCTAATGCGGTCGGTTTGCCGATTTACTACAACCTTGGCAATGGTCCGTCTGATCTCGGTGTAACCAGCTACGAGACGGCGAACACCCTCTCGTTCTATGACTCCCCCGCAGATCCCTGCCTTCCGGGCGGCGACTCTTCTTATTGCGGCTATGTCTCCGCGCCTCCCGGCAGCTATCTCGGCTTCTCTGTCCAACTAGTCGGCATAATAGGAACTTATCCCTTCGCCTACGTCCAGCCCACCGGCATTGGCTTCAGCTACATTGACACATTCAATGGAACTTCCGGTGGCATCGCCGTCACTAACAGCGTGAAACCCGTCGATCCAAACAGTGGCACTGGCGGCGTGACGGTCACCCAATTCACCGGGAAGCCGAGCTACCAATATCCAAGAAGTTTTTTTGTGTCTTCTGTAAATGGGCGACCTGCACCGCCAAATATTCAGCTCACTCTCTTGACATCCAGTCAGGTTTCCGTCACAACGTCTGGGCTCGCCTACAGCCGGGTGACCAAGACATTTAACGGCACTCTGACCATCGGGAATGTGAGTCAACAGGCGATCAACGGTCCGCTGCAGATACTGTTTCTGGCGCTGACCAAAAATGTGTCTCTCACCGATGTGACTGGCGCCTTTGGCGGTTCTCCATTCCTTACGGTTCCGGGCAGCTCCGGGTTGAGTCCAGGCATGTCTGTGACAGTAAAGCTGCAGTTCAACAATCCGGCTTCGGCCGCAATCAAGTTCTCTCCCGCTATTTACATAGGAGGCTTTAATTAGATGGGGCGTCTTCTTCTACTGACTGTGATTCTCGGGTGCGGTGCGGTGGCGGTAACCGGCGCCCCCATCACTTACACACCTTTCGTCAACACCGCATCGCTCGCCGGGACAACGGGATCTCTGGATTTCAACTTCAATCCAGGACCCCTGGTCTCTCAAAGCGCATTCGTCCAGATTCTGAGCTTTTCGAGCGGCGGGGCAGTGGCCGGCAGTCCTGTGCTGACGGGGGACGCGAGCGGCTCGCTGCCGGGCACTGTCACTCTGGGCAACGAAACCGCCTTCAACGACTATTTTCAACAGTTCACCTACGGCGCAACATTGACATTCAATCTGAGCCTATATGGACCAGCGCTGAGCGCACCCGACGGAGTTTCTTCCTCGGGCAGCACTTTCGCGTTCAGCATGTTTTCGGATGCGGCAGGCACGATACCCGCGTTGACGACTGATGTGGCTGATGGCTTTGCATATCTAGTAAACGTGAATCTCGACGGCTCAACCACGGCCACCAGCTATCTTGCGAATTCAGTCGCCGCGCCAGAACCCACTACTTGGGCCTTGATCGTCATCGCGCTGCTGATGGTTGCCGCTCCAGCGACTAGACTTGGAAGGTCTGCTCGTAATCACCGCCTGGGACGCCAAAGCGCCATCGTATCCCACATCTCTAAAGCCTAACCCGCATACAAATCCCATAGCTCACAAGTTCACTCACGGGCGCAGCGGCTTAGTTCATCGCGCGGTTTGATCGGCTTGCGGCAACAGCTTACACGCACCTGTAAATCGTGGCCCGCAAAGCCGATCAAGGAGGATGTCCGGATTTCCGTTGAAAGTAGGCGACTCAAGATCGTCATGCGGCAGCTCCGCTGGCAGCGCAATCGTTCTGCCGGATACGGAGTTGGTAAGCCTTTTCCAATGCGGTTACGAGCTTAGGAAGTGCTTCGTAACCGCGGATGCGGTTCCAGCGGGATTCGGCATACAAGAGCGCCGATCCCACCCACCGCAATCGATGATCGCTGCCCTGCCAGCGTTTCACCTGGCGGCAGATTCGCTCCACTACCGAGAAACTCGATTCAATGCTGTTGGTACTGCTCAGTGAGGATCTCAGTCTCCGATCCAGGTCCAACTCGATTACTGTCAGGGTGTCTTCTAACCCCTCAGCCAAGCTGGCAGCGGCACTGGGGTTGGTTTGCATCAGCTCATCATGCAGTTTGAACAAGAGCTGACGGGCGTCGCTGGCGTGCTTCATGCAGTACGCCGCTCGCATGCGAAACTTCACCCCGTGTTGCTGTGCTTCGGCGAGGTGTTCAGCCACATTGCGCAGTTTGTGCACCTGACAGCGCTGAATGAAAGCGGCCTCTCCACAGTAGCGACGCACGACCGAATTCAAAGCCCGGCCTCCATCCAGAAGGTACAAGCGGGGCACCGAAAAGTTGACGCCGCGGTCCGTCAGTTGTTCAAACAGTCCCGTCACAACCGGGGAGTTCTCCGTTGCACCCTGACGCACGCCTAGCACGATTTTGTGGCCGAGCGCATCAATGCCGATGGCCGCTACCAGATGCGCTCCCTTGAAAATCGTCCCGTCCACCACAATGGCAACCAGTGGAATACCAGCCAGTGAGCGGCTCATCAAATGTTCGAGCTTACGCCGGCTGGCAGCAATGAAATGCTCACTCACGGTACTCTTTTCTAACCCGTAAGCCTCCACAAACTGCTGCACCACCTCTTTGTAGTTGCGCATCGAGAGGCCGTGCATGATCTTGGCCCACACGGTCTCCTCCGTTAATGACGCCTGCTGAAACAGCTCATAGCTGCCCAGGCGAAGTTCATTACCATCCGGTGTCCGCACGCGTGGGCGCCGGATGGGAACCCGTTGGCCATCTACAATGCAGTACCCACGCTCGCTTCCCCAGCGATAGGCCTTGCGTTCCGGGCGCGGTTGCCAGGCCGGTCCGGCCAGCTGCTCAACTTCCGTTTCCATCACGGTCTCGATAAATAGCTGGCCCACTCGTCGCAATAGCTCTCCCAGGCTGTTCTGTGTCAGTCGAACAATGTCGCTGCTCGGAAAGCTAAGCTGTACCGGTTCTCCATTGCTCTCGGCCCAGCGCTTGAATCCCTCTATCGCTAGCTGTGCTTCTTGTTTCTCTGTTACTGTGTCTTTCAAAGCGACTCTCCTTTTTCTTTCACAAATTGCCCAGAGCTTATCAGCTCTGGGCGAGAGTCGCCTCACTTTCTACAATCTTCCGGACATCCTCCCGATCAAACCTTATGTAGTCACACTTTTTTTCTCACCTGTTTTCAACCGCTTACCGGGAAACGCTTGGTCCCGTAGTGTAATCCTCGAAGTAGAAGTAGGTTAGAATCCGAAAACGCCGCTCAGCCGCCGTGCTGCCAGCGGCTTTTTTATTTCCAGGGAGGAATCCACTCATGTTCGGCAAGAAGCCAACTGAAAAACAACTGAACGCAAATCGTCGAAAACGCTCAATCGAGTTCGGGACCGCGTACCGAGGAAGGCAAAAATCATTCCAAGCTCAACAATTTTCGTCATGGCCTCGCGGGCCATACCATGGTTCACGTTCTGCTCGATTGGGAATCGGAAGCCGATTTCGCCCGTCTCGAGCAAGCTCTCTGGGACGAGCACCAGCCTGAAACCACGACCGAGAAACTGCTCGTGGGCAAAATGGCCCAGCACTACTGGCTGGCTCAGCGCGCCATCACCATTCAATCCATGGCCATGCATGCCGGACCATTCGCTCCCGGCGCCGAAGGCCGCGTCACAACCTACCTCCGCTACCAGGCGCAGCACGAACGAGCCTTCCGCCAGGCGCTCGCGGACCTGCTAAAGCTCAGATCTGAAAAGAGAAAGCAGGAAATTGGGTTCGAATCGGAGAAACGCAAAGACGCCAAAGAATCGCGCACCGTCGAGCTGCATCGTTACGCGGTCGCTCGTGCTGAAAGCAAGTTTGACCGCTATATTGTCGGCAAAAACGACGCGGCGAAGCCCGAAGCGGTCCCAATCGCGGCTTGATTATGTGAACTTAGAAACAATTTCCCGCCAGACGCTCGTCGGGATTGACGATCTCCTTCATCACAACGCCGGAGTTGCGCCGAATGAACCCCGATAATACGAATCAGTCCATGTCACTCTGCAATCTGTACCGCTGATGCAAAAACTTCTCGCACTCAACCGCGGTGAAATCGCCATCCGCATTCTCCGCGCCGCAAACGAACTCCGCCTCCGGACAGTCGCGGTGTATTCGCAGGAAGATCGCCTCAGCTTGCACCGTTTCAAAGCCGACGAAGCGTATCTCATCGGCAAGGGCAAAGGTCCCGTGCAGGCGTACTTGGATGTCGACGCAATCGTCGCGCTCGCGGCCGAGAAAGAAGTCGACGCCATTCATCCCGGCTACGGTTTCCTCTCCGAAAATCCTGCCCTGCCTCGCGCTTGTGAGCGTTTCGGCATTACCTTCGTCGGGCCCGGCGCGGACCTGCTCGAAGCGCTGGGCGACAAAACCGCCGCTCGCAAAATTGCGCAAGCCGCCGGCATTCCCACCGTTCCCGGCACGGAAGATCCTCTCGATCCCACTTCTGAAGACGCCGATGAAGCCGCCCGCCGTATCGGATATCCGTTGATGATCAAAGCGGCATTTCGGTGGTGGTGGGCGCGGTATGCGCGTCGTTCAATCTCCCGCCGAGTTCCGCTCGAAACTACAGGAAGCCAGCCAGGAAGCCGGCGCAGCGTTCGGCAACAACGCCGTTTTTCTCGAGCGCTACATCCCTCGTGCGAAACACGTTGAGATCCAGATCGTCGGCGATACTCACGGCAACATCCTTCATCTCTACGAGCGCGATTGCTCGGTCCAGCGTCGCCATCAGAAGGTCGTCGAAATAGCGCCCGCCATCGGTCTGCCTGAAAAAGTGCGCCGCGAATTGGCCGATGCCGCCGTCGCGCTGGGGCGTGCTGCGAAATACTACAACGCCGGTACAGTCGAGTTCCTCGTCGACGCTGAAACGCACGAATGGTTCTTCATCGAAGTGAATCCGCGCGTGCAGGTCGAACACACCGTTACCGAGATGATCACCGGCATCGACATCGTGCGCACTCAGATTCAGGTCGCGCAAGGACTCAGCCTGTTCGGTCCCGAGATCAATCTGCCGCCGCAGAACAGGATTCCTCTCCACGGCACAGCGCTCCAGTGCCGCGTTACCACCGAGGACGCCGCCAATGGTTTCGTGCCGGATTACGGCAGAATCCATACTTATCGCTCGCCCGCCGGCTTTGGTATTCGGCTCGATGCCGCCTCTGCCTACGGCGGTGCCGTCATTCTACCGTTCTATGATTCGCTGCTCGTCAAGGTTACGGCCTGGGGCAACAACTTCCCCGAAGCCTGCCAACGCATGGATCGCGCATTACGCGAATTTCGAATTCGCGGCATCAAGACGAATATTCAGTTTCTTGAGAACGTCGTCAATCATCCGGTTTTTCAGTCGGGCGAAATGACCACGTCGTTCCTGGACGAAACCCCCGAACTCTTTCAGTTCGTCGAGCGCCGCGATCGCGCCACCAAGCTACTCACATACCTGGCCGACATCATCGTCAATGGTAATCCGGAAGTCGCCGGCCGAAACATTCCAGCAGCTCTCCGCGAAGTGCGCATCCCGCATTCCTCCCAACCTCACCCGCCGCCCGGAACACGTCAGTTACTTGATCAACTCGGTCCGGTGGAGTTCGCGCGCTGGACACAATTGCAAAAGCGTCTGCTGCTGACCGACACCACGTTCCGCGACGCTCACCAATCGCTCATGGCAACGCGCGTCCGCAGCTTCGATCTTTTTGCAGATTGCAGACTTCGTTGCGCGGGACTTGTCCGATCTCTACAGCATTGAAATGTGGGGCGGAGCTACCTTCGACGTCACCATGCGCTTTCTCCTGGAAGATCCCTGGAAGCGTCTTCAATCCTTGCGCGAAAAGATCCCCAACATCTGCTTTCAGATGCTGCTCCGCGCCTCAAACGCTGTCGGCTACACGGCCTATCCCGATAACGTGGTCCGGGAATTCATCAAGGAAGCGGCACTGCAAGGCATCGACATATTTCGCATCTTCGACTCGCTCAACTGGATGCCGAATATGCAAGTCGCTGTGGAGGCCACGCTCGAAACCGGCCGTATCTGCGAGGCGGCGCTCTGCTACACCGGCGACATCCTCGATCCCGCGCGCGAGAAGTATCCTCTCGATTACTACATCCGTCTCGCCAAAGAACTCCAGCGCATGGGAACGCATGTTCTTGGCATCAAAGACATGGCCGGTCTGCTGCGTCCTTACGCCGCTTACAAATTGGTCAAAACGCTGCGCGAAGAAACTGGCTTACCCATCCATCTGCACACCCATGACACCAGCGGCGTCAACGCGGCAACCATCCTGAAAGCCGCGGATGCGGGCGTAAACGTGGCTGACGGTGCAATCTCTGCCATGAGCGGAACCACAAGTCAGCCGAATCTCAATTCCATCGTCGCCGCGCTCGCCCATACCGAACGCGATACCGGCCTCAACTTCGATGCTCTGAATCAATGCAGCGATTACTGGGAAACCGTTCGTGCCTGCTATGCGCCTTTTGACAACGCGCCGAAATCGGGGACCGCCGAAGTGTACATACACGAAATGCCCGGCGGTCAGTACACAAACTTGAAAGAGCAGGCCGAAGGCATGGGCTTGGGTGCGCGCTGGCCGGAACTCGCGCGCATGTATGCCGACGTGAACATGGCCTTCGGCGACATAGTGAAAGTCACCCCATCCAGCAAAGTCGTCGGCGACCTCGCCATTTTTCTCTTAACGCGCGGCATGACCGTCCGCGATCTCGAGCAACTCCCGATCGATCACAATCTCACGCTTCCTAACTCAGTCGTCGACATGTTTATGGGATCGTTAGGCCAACCCGAAAGTGGCTGGCCCCCGAAGCTGCAGGAAATCGTCTTGCGTGGTCGGAAGCCGATCGAAGGCCGCCCGGGCGCGAATCTTCCGCCTGTCGATCTCGCCGCGGTCAGCCGTCAAACTCGAAGAAGCAAACCGGATCGAACACGCGCACCGATCTTATGAGCTATCTTATGTACCCGGACGTGTTCCAAAAATTTGCCGCTGCGCGCGCCGGATACGGCGATCTCGATGTCCTGCCCACGCCGGCATTCTTCTACGGCCTGAAAGAAGGCGAGGAGATCACGGTAGAGCTCGAACCCGGCAAGACCCTTATTATCCGTCTACTCACTGTCGGGGACGCGCGGGCCGACGGCTTGCGGCCGGTATTCTTTGAACTGAACGGCCAGCCTCGCGAAGTCGAAATTCGCGACAAGTCCATCCAGAGCACGGTCGAAACCCGTCGCAAAGCTGACCCTGCCAAACCTGGCGAAGTCGGCGCGCCCATCCCGGGCGCAGTCACAACTCTGCACGTCAAGCCCGGTCAGGCAATCAAGGAAGGAGAACCGCTCCTCGTCATGGAAGCCATGAAAATGCAGTCGAGCGTGTACGCGCCCATTACCGGTACCGTGAAGGAAATCACCGTGCAAGTGCGTGACACGGTGGAAGCGCACGATCTGCTTCTCGTGATTGAGCAAGGCTCAAGTGGCAGTTAGACTAGAAACAAGTGGGGGCGTAGCTCAGTTGGATAGAGCATCAGCCTTCTAAGCTGAGGGTCACAGGTTCAATTCCTGTCGCCCCTACCATTGAAAACAAATAGTGACTAGAAACGAAGCCTAACGTCCGGACCCGATATGGGTTAAGTCGCTGGATCCCACGCCGATAAAGCTGGACAGACTGCTGGCTTCTGACGTGAGAAGACCTGGCATCTGAGACGCGCGAGAGACGCTCCGCCAACCCTAAGCGACAAAGAATTAAGAGATTTCGTATGCCGTCGTCTACTTCCGTGGAATAGAGCAACTGGCTGCCGAGATGCATTCTGTTGCCGGGGACCGGCTCGGCTCCGCCTCCCGGAGCGTCTCAATTCAGCCATGATCTTTTCAGCATTGAGGAAGGCAGTAAATTGGCTATAGAGATACGAGCATGAGAGTGCTCAGGCGAATACGATCTTCCGCATAAACTTAAGTCATTTAATCCGTCGACGCTTGGAAAACGTAACTCTCTTGTTTGCGATGTGTACTGGTCCTATTGAAGGCCGGGGAGCTTTCCACAGCCGAATGTGAGAGGACTGAAATATTCCTCGTCGCTAAAGTACATCAGTCTGGCATCTGCGGTGTGTTTCCAGACATACCGGCAGCCGAGACTTTCATGGCGGAACTAAAACAACAACAGTTCCGAATTGGGTGGGAGAAACTCTGGGTCGGAAAAATCGGAGATCCTAAGACCTAACGCTCTCCACCTTCTGCTTCACTTCGATTCCACCAGGACCAGCGACACTCCGCTCCAGGTCTGTTTTCCTGTCTTCCGCGGTGGATGATCGCCCATCGGCATTACCCCGATCAGCTTCGAACTGACGTGGAACCGCGACTCGACATAACTGCGAACCGCCATCGCCCGCTGCCTCGATTTCCCATACTGCTGGCTCGGGTCGCCGCTCTCGGCGTATCCCTCCACCATGATCGGATTGCGCGGAAGATACGGCACCAGGTCGGACATGTTCTCATCTACGATGGCCTGCCCTTCTGTTGTCAGCTTCTCTGTTCCGTCCGGCTGAGCGGTGAACATACCGTTCGCCGGGATCCACACACGCACCGCCGGCTTCTTGACGAATTCAGTATCCATATACTCATTCCGAGTGACATCGCTCAGGTTGAAGAAGCCTCGCCGATGGAAGAATCCGCGGAAGAAGAAGTTGTGCTTGATCGCTTCTGTGTCGTCTGCCAGATTGCCCGTCGTTTGCCGCGCCTGCTGTATCGTGTCCCGAAGCGCTGCCGCCGTGTCCTCGTTATTATTGCCTTTAGATAACGCGGTCCCGACCGCGCTGTCGAGTTGCGCGCTCATGTCCTTCGCGTTCTGAATCGTGGCATGGACATCCGGCAGATCCTGCTGCTGGATATTGGCAACCATCGTGTCTGCCTTCTCCGACACTTGCTCTACGTTGGCGCTGGTCTGTTTTGCGTTGGCGATGGTCTTGTCCACATTCGCCGCCATCGTTTCATCCGTCAGCAGCTTGCCCGCCGTGCCGCGGCCCTGCCGGATGTCGACCGCAATCGCATTGGCATTCCCTGTCAGATGTGCGGCGTTTGATGCGATCGCATCTACTTTGCCTCGCTCGTGCGCAATCATCCCATTTACGTTGGTAGCGATGCTGGAGAAGTTGTCGATTGCGCTCACCGCGTGCTGTTGAACGTCGGTGATTGTCGTCTGCACGGACTTCACCACTCCGCTCCCTTGTTTCATCAGCGAAGTTATGTTGAACGGCGCTTGGCTTGGCAACGTGCAGCCATTGCATTGCGGAGAACTATCGCTCCCGATCTTGATGTCTATGAACTTGCTCCCCACCATGCCGGCGGTGTCGATCGTCGCAACGGAATCCTCCCGCACAAGCGCCCGGAACTTCTCGTCCACGTTGAGCTTCATCCGGAACTTGCCGCCAGGTCCTTCGGGAATGTCTATCGCTGCCAGTTGGCCCGCGTTCATTCCTGAAACACGCACCCGTGCTCCCGCCGTGAGCGTATCTACATCCGCGAAGTCTGTGTAGACGGCGAAGTGACCTCCAAACACCTGGTTGTAGCTGCCGATGATGAATAGTCCCGCACCGAACAGCAGCAGCCCACCTACAATAAACACTCCTACCCAGATCTTCTTTGATGCCGCCATTTACGTCTCCACTCCCGCAGCCAAATTGCGAACGACTGGATTGTCGCTCTCCGCCAATTCATCCGCGCCGCCCGATTGCACGATATTGCCCTCAGAGAGAACGGCAAATCGATCGGCAAACTTCCGCGCCCCCGCAACGTCGTGAGTCACAGCCACCAAAGTGACGTGACGCTTCTCCTTCAACCCGAGCAGCAACTTGTAGATCTCATCCGCCGTGATGTGGTCAAGCCCGCTGCTGGGTTCATCCACCAACAAAACGTCGGGGTCGAGCGCCAGCGCCCGTGCGAGCCCCGCGCGCTTTCGCATTCCGCCGGAAAGTTCTGCAGGCATCTTGCTTGCCCTCTTTGCCGAGTTCAACTTCGTCCAGCTTCGACTGCACAATCGAACGGATTTCTTCGTTGGACTTGGACGTGTTTCTACGCAGCGGAAACGCTACGTTCTCGGCGACGGAGATGGAGTCGAACAGCGCCGCATCCTGGAAGAGATAACCCATCTTCTTCCGCGCCGCCCCCAACTCGTCTCGTACTAGCTTCGCCATCTCGTGACCTTCAACAAAGACTCTCCCCGAGTCCGGCTTTAACAGGCCGATCATCGTTTTCAGCGTGACGCTCTTTCCCGCGCCACTTCTGCCCAGCAGGCAGAATGCCTCTCCGTGCGCCACATCAAAAGACACGTCTTTCAGGACCGCGCGTTCACCGAATTTCTTGGATACGTGCTCCATCCTGACTGCCGGTTCTTCCTTATCCGCGTCTCTCATTCGGGAAACCAGAAAAAGATGATCTTTACCAGGAACACGTCCGAGAGGATGACCAGCAGCGACGAGAAAACAACCGACTTGGTCGAAGCTCGTCCTACACCTGTCGCGCCCTGCGTGGCCGTATATCCCAGATATGAGGAAACGGTGCCGATGACGAACCCGAAGACGAGCGTCTTCAATATGCCCGGCATGTAATCGGACCAGCCCATCGGCGCAAAAGCACCGTGCCAGTAGAGACGCGGAGGCATTCCTCCAGGAGTCGCGATCTCGCTTACCATGCCGCCAACCACGCCGGCAAAGTTGAACATCGTTGTGAGAATCGGCAATACAATTACGCACGCTGTGATTCTTGTCACGACCAGATACTTGAATGAATCCACCGCAAGCGTTTCAAGCGCGTCGATCTGCTCTGTTACACGCATGCCGGCGAGTTGTGCGCCGATGCCCGCCCCGACGCGCCCGGCAACCAACAGGGCCGTTACCACCGCGCCGATATCTTTGAACATGCCGAAAGAGATGGCCTGCGGCACCATCGATTCGGCGCCAAACGACATCATGGAAGCCCTGGTCTGCATCGCTAGCACTACACCGAATGCAAATCCCGACACTACAATCAGCGGCACCGATCGCAATCCCGCCTCATAAATCTGATTGATCGTCTCCCTAATTTCGAGGGGTCGCCGAAACAGCTCGCGGAACGCTCGGAACGTAAACAGGCCGAGTTCTCCGGCCCAACGGAAGAAAGATGTAATCCAATGAACCAGGCAGCCCGACCTCGACTCTACTTTCTATTAGAAGGACTACCAAAGTTCACGTGTCATTACCTGTGCGATCTACTGCTTCGAGCGGTAATCGAGCGGCGGCTTCTTGTCGGCGGGAATCATACTCTCGTATTTCTTTCCCTTAAGCTGCTTCTCAAAATCTACCCTCGCGTCGGCGACCGTTTGGGGACTGGCGAAGAGATCAGCCGCCGTGAGCGCCATCGCCTTCGCGGAAACGACCATGCCTTTCTGTCCGATGGTTGTCCCCGCGCATGCGGCCGCCTGCCAGGTATGCGCCGCAACTCCAGGGACAAACGTTGCCGATCCGAATCCAATCGTGGGCACATTCCAACTCACGTCTCCCACATCGGTTGAGGCCGACGGCGCATTCGGGTCGAACTGTTTCAGCGGCATGATCGTTTTCGTCGATGCCAGATCGCGCCTGCCTTCTTCGGGCAAACTCTTTTGCAACTCCTCAGCAAAGTGCATCTCCTCCGGTGTATAGCTGAACCCGCCGACTTCCTCCAGGTCCCGCTGCGCGACTTTTGCCAGCACGTCATTCGGAATGATGTTGGCGTCGCTTGACACGATGTTGGTCTCAAGCGTGGTTTCGGTCATCATTGCCGCACCTTCAGCGATCTTCATGATCCGCGGCCATATCAGATCCAAGGCGGGCAGAGTTGGGCTTCTTGCCATCAGATACAACTCGGCGGTGTCGGGCACGATATTGGGCGCCAGCCCACCATTGCTGATGATGTAGTGCATGCGTGTGTTCGCCGGGACATGTTCGCGCAGGAACTCAATGCCGTTGCCCATCAGCATCACCGCGTCCAATGCGGACCGCCCCCGATCGGGAGCCATGGCGGCATGCGCCGCTATGCCGTGAAACTTAAACTTTGCCGACGTGATTGCAAGCGCTCCGCCGTTGCCGACAGCATTGCGGTCAGAGGGATGCCATTGCAGAACGACATCCACGTCCTTGAACAATCCGGCGCGCACCATGTACACTTTTCCGGACCCACCCTCTTCAGCCGGCGTTCCGTAGTACCGCAAAGTGCCTTGAACGTGGTTCGCGTCCATGTATTCCTTAACAGCAACAGCGGCTAATGCCGCGCCCGATCCGAGCAAGTTGTGCCCGCATCCATGCCCAGGCGCTCCATCTGCAACCGGACTTCTGTCGGGCACAGCCGCTTGCGACAATCCGGGCAGAGCATCAAACTCGCCGAGCATCGCGATCACGGGCTTACCGGATCCGTAGCTCGCGATAAACGCCGTGGGCTCATCCGCAACGCCGGTTTCCATTTGGAAGCCGGCCTTCTTGAGTTCGCTCTGCAACAGCGCCGAACTCTTTTCTTCGTGATAACCGAGTTCCGCGTAACCCCAGATCTCTTTTGAGACTTTGCTGAACTCGGCACTCTGCCGATCGATCAAGCGCTCAATCTGCTTATGCGACTCAGGCGACTGACTTGCGGCCAAATTCGGCAAGAAGACCGCCGATTGTGAATGCGATCGAGTAAGTTCTCATAAACTTCCCTAGTCTAGACTCTTGATATCCTGAGGGTTCCAGCTAGGTTCACGAAACCACGTTGTTTCGGCCCCTCCGTCTGCATGTACATCAAAAAACAACGTCTGCTTACGCCCGGTCCGACTCCGCTTTTGCCTGCGGCTTTGCACGCCATGATGGGCTCGGACATTCATCATCGGACCGAAGATTTCCGTAAACTTTATAAGCAGGTTCTATCGGATCTGCAATCGGTGCTCGGAACTTCGAACGATGTTCTTGTCCTTGTCGCTTCCGGCACTGGGGGGCTTGAAGCGACCGTCCAGAATTTCTTTTCACCCGATGATGAAGTTCTTGTCTGCTCGGCCGGCAAATTCGGCGAGCGCTGGGTGGAACTCACCAAAGCGTTCGGGCTCCGCGCCACGGTGATTACGGCTTCTTATGGCGATGCCGTGCCGGCTTCAGCGGTAGAGGAAGCGCTTGCGCGGAACGCCAACCTAAAGGGCGTATTCGTTCAAGCATCTGAAACATCCACAGGCGCGCAGCATGACGTGAAGGCGATGGGACAAGCCGTCAAGAAGACGGCCGCCATCTTCGTCGTCGACGCCATTACCGGTCTGGGAACGATGCCGCTCGATATAGACGGTTGGGGGCTGGACGTGGTCATCGGCGGATCGCAAAAAGCATTCATGATCCCACCGGGCCTTGCTTTTCTGTCCATAAGCCCGAAAGCTTGGACGCTTGCGGAATCATCCACCGCGCCGCGATATTACTTTGACCTGAAGAAAGAGCGGAAAAATGCTGCGGCCGGTGAATCTGCCTGGACGCCGAATACTTCGCTCCTGCTCGCGCTGGCGGAAGCGCTGAAATACATACAGTCGCTTGGCATGGACAAGCTTGTCGCGAACGCTCAATTGCTCGCGGAGGCAACACGTGAAGCGATAAAGACGCTCGGCCTTCAACTCTTCTCGACTTCTCCGGGTTCATCGGTAACCGCTGTTCGCCCTCCCGCGGGCATGGATTCGGGCGTGATCGTGAAGGAGTACCGCAATCGCTTCAATGCCATCATCACGAACGGGCAAGGTTCGATGAAGGGAGAGATCTTCCGCCTCGCTCATCTGGGCTACTTCGATTTCCATGACCTGTTCGCGGTCATCGCCGAGCTGGAGATCATCCTGGCGGCGCAAGGCCATCCCGTTCGCTTCGGTTCCGGCGTTGCAGCCGTTCAGAACGTGTACGCCGAAGCTGCGTTGCCCAAGGCAGCGGTTCTGGCGGTCTAACACAGCGAATGAAAATCCTGATAGCCGAACCGCTCGCGCCGGCGGCCCTGGAGATGCTGCGCGCTCAATCCGATTGGGACGTGATTGAAGCGGACCCGAAGACGTTTGAGCCACACTTACGCGATTGCGAGGCGCTTCTTGTCCGCAGCGCTGTGAAGGTCACTGCGGATGTTCTCGCGAAAGCACCAAAGCTTCGCGTCATCGGCCGAGCAGGCGTTGGTGTAGATAACGTCGATCTGCCGGCCGCGACGGAGGCCGGAGTTTTGGTCATGAATACACCGGGCGGCAACGCTGTTTCCGTGGCGGAGCACACGCTTGCGCTGATGCTATCGATGGCGCGTTCTGTGCCGCAGGCCAGCGCCTCGACAAAGAGCGGCAAGTGGGAGAAGAAGAAGTTCTTAGGCAACGAGCTTCGCGGCAAGACGCTGGGCATTGTGGGAATGGGAAGCATTGGCCGCGAAGTAGTCAAGCGCGCCAAGCCGTTTGATATGCGCATTATTGGCCATGACCCGTATATCAGTTCGCAGACCGCACATGACCTTGGCATTGAACTGATGCCGTTACCGGCACTATACGCGGCCAGCGATTACATTACGCTGCATGTCTCGCTGACTCCGGAAACTGACCACATGCTCAATGCGGAAGCGTTCTCTCAAATGAAGCCGGGCGTTCGCATCGTGAACTGCGCGCGAGGCGAGCTGATCGATCAAGGGGCGCTTGAATCCGCAGTCCAATCCGGGAAGGTTGCGGGAGCCGCGCTCGATGTGTTCGAAAAAGAGCCTCCGGGTGAAGCGTCGCTACTGCAACTCGAACCTGTTGTAGCCACACCTCATATCGCGGGGTCGACCGAAGAAGCACAGGAAATCGTCGGGATTCGCATTGTTGAGCAATTAATCGAATACTTGAAGAGCGGCGTTGCGCTGAATGCGGTCAACATGCCTGCGCTTACAGCCGAGCAGTATCGCGCACTTGGCCCGTACGTAACTCTCGCCGAACGTCTCGGCTTATTTCTCAGTCACATCACGGTTGGCAATGCGCACACTATTAAACTGATTTACTTCGGACGCCTTGCAGATGGCAATACGCAGATTCTGCGCAATGCCGGTCTGGCGGGCGTGTTCAGCCGATCGTTAGAGCATCGCGCGAACCTGGTCAATGCAATGCAGATTGCAAACCAGCGCGGCTTCCGGGTGGTTGAACAGCGCGAGCCTGGCTTAGGCGCAGATGGATTCTATTCGCATCGAGCTTGAATCGGAAGCTGGTTCTTTTTCGGCTGTCGGCGCCATCGTACTCAACAAGCCACGATTGTTGCAGATTGAAGGTATTTCGTGCGAGACAACCTTAGACGGCAACCTGATGTATTCGAAAAACGAGGACGTACCTGGCGTAATTGGCTACATCGGGACAGTGCTCGGCAAGAACGGGATTAACGTTGCGAATTTCGCACTTGGGCCGTGAAGAGACGTCTGTTGGAGCGCATTCCGCAAAGCCACTGACGGCGATCTCCATCATCGAATCCGATCAAGCCGTGCCGGACAACGTCATTGCGCAGCTATTCGAAAACTCTGCAATCAAGTTCGTACGGCGCGTACCGCTCAATCGCCCTTAGCTGCTAGACGGCTCACCCCAGCCACCGCCACCGGGAGTTTCAATGCGCAACACGGCTCCTGCGCTTGCCTGCACATGTGCATTTGCCGGGCACGCCGGTCGTCGTTGCCTTCCTGAATTACAATGTTGCGCCCGGCGCTGCCGTTCTCGCCGCCGTTTAGTCCATAAGGCGAAAATCTCCGACGGTCCGTCAGGAGCGTTACCTGCGCTGGGCCGAGCAATTCGATCTCTCGCACTAATCCATCACCCCCTTGGTATTTGCCCTGGCCGCCCGACCCGCGACGATATGCATAACGCCGCACTCGAAACGGATAAGCGTATTCAAGCGCTTCGATTGGCGTGTTCATGGTGTTGGTCATATTGGTGTGCACACCTGAAACACCGTTGCCGTTTGGGCGTGCGCCCGATCCGCCCGCAATAGTTTCGTAATACGTATAGGGTTGCCCATTCCGTGGATCCATGCCGCCGATCGTCACGTTATTCATGGTTCCTGAACTCGCGGCGGGAATGCGGTCGGGAATAATCTGCGAGAAAGCTCGCAACAGCGTATCCGTTATTCGTTGTGACGTTTCGACATTGCCACCGGCAACAGCGGCCGGCGACACCGCATCTACAACCGATCCTGGACGCGTAATGACGCGCACGCGCCGCATCAGGCCAGCAGTGGGCGCAGCCTCATCCGGTAACAGACAGCGCAGCACGTAAAAGACAGCCGAGTAGGTGATGGCGGCGACTGCATTCAAACTCCCGGTCACTTGCGGAGCAGACTCCGTGAAATCGAAATCGATGCGGCCTTCGCGCGGGTAGGTGCGGATTGTGACAGCAATCCTCACGGGCTGATCTGAAATTCCGTCGTCGTCGAGAAAATCTTCGGCGCTGAAAACGCCCTCGCGGCAAGCTCTCCAACTCCGCCCTCATCAACTGCTCCGAGTGGTCCAGCAGTCCGCCGACGATCTGACGGACTCGTTCGTAACCATACTTCTGAATCAGATCACTTACACGTTGCGCTCCGATGCGGCAGGCACCGATCTGCGCTGTCAGGTCGCCTTCGCGTTCCTGCGGCGTCCGTACGTTATTCAGAATGAGGCGAAGCAGCGGCTCGTTTCGCGCGCCCGCTTCATAGAGCTTTACCGGCGGGATCCGAATGCCCTCTTGATAGAACTCGCGGCACAAACCCATTGAGCCGGGATACATGCCGCCGACATCGGCGTGATGAGCGCGGTTCGCAACGAAGAAGGCAGCTTTGTTAGCGCCAGCTAGGAAGACGGGGACGATCAAAGTGATATCGGGCAGATGCGTCCCGCCATCGTAGGGGTCGTTCAGAATCGCAATATCGCCATCGTTCAATGTGAGTTCATCGAGCGCGGCCCGGACCGACATCGGCATTGATCCGAGATGAACGGGCATATCGTCGCCCATGGCGATTACTTGCCCATCGCCGTCGAATACTGCGCTCGAATAATCGCGGCGCTCCTTGATGTTGGGCGAGAAGGATGTCCTTCGGAGAGCCGCTCCCATTTCTTCCGCGATGGAATGGAAAGCGCTCTTAAAAATGGAAAGATCGATGGGGTCGATCATTGGGCGACCTCAATAACGAGATTGCTGTGTTCATCCACGCGTGCCGAGCAGCCCGGCGGCAAGAACGTCGTTGCACTGTACTCAACAATAACGGCGGCGCCAGTAAAGCAATCGCCCGGACTGAGCGCGCTGCGATTGTAAACCGGTCCCTCGGTCCAGTTCCCTTCGAAGTAGATTTGTTTGCGTTTAACGATGGCGTCCCGACCGTCTCCGGACCGTGACTTCGCGCCGTGCGAACGCCGCGGGCTCGGTATGCATAATCATTCGCACTCTCGCATTCACGACCTCGACCTGCCGGCGAGAGTCCGCATAGCCGTAGCGCTGTTCGTGCGTTCGATGGAATTGGCTCGACGAAATCATCGGACCAGGGAACCGGCAGCTCATAGCCTTGGCCTGTGTAGCGCAAATCGAGCGACCATGCCGCAATCACGGTTCGTTCCGTCGCCGGCCAGTTCGCGGCGGCCTTGTTCTTCGAGATCTTCTAAGCTTCCGCGTATGGATGTGTCGTTCGGAGCAAACCATCAGCGTGCGCGAGTAATCCCGAACTACATCCGAAACAAGAATGCCGTAGGCGGACAGAGCGCCGGGCATGTTCGGCACAAGCACTCTCGGTATTTGCAAGGAGCGGGCCAATGAACATGCATGCAGCGGGCCAGCACCACCAAAACAGACGAGCGTGAAATCACGAGGGTCGTAGCCCTGCTCGACGGAGATCTTGCGGAGTGCGTGCTCCATGTGAACATCGGCCAGCTTGATGATGCCTTCGGCGAATGTTTCAACGCTGCCAATAGATCCCTTTGCGCGCGCCGTGTACTCTCCGGCGCGCATTTCGTCCAGTTTCATGGCGCCACCGAGAAACCAATCGGCATCCAGCCTGCCCAGGACCAAATCGGCGTCGGTCACGGTGGGTTGGGTTCCTCGTCCATAACAGATAGGACCCGGATTCGCGCCAGCGGACTCCGGGTCCAACTTTCAATGCGCCACCCCGATCAAATGATGCAAGTGACCCGCCACCGGCGCCGACCGTGTGGATGTCGAGCATGGGCACCGCAACAGGCATTCCCGCGATCTGAAACTCGGTGGATGTCCGGAGACCGTCTCGAATGCTAACCAACGCCACGTCTGTCGATGTTCCTCCCATATCGAATGTGAGAATGCGCTCGAAGCCAGCCGCTTTCGCGACCGCGAGAGCGCCGACTACACCGCCCGCCGGACCCGACAGAACGGTTCGCACAGGTTCACAGGCGGCGGTAGCGGCGGGAATGATGCCGCCGGAAGACTGCATGACATGCAACTGCGCTCCGCGTGACTGCAAGGCGCGATCGAGCTTTTCCAAATAGCCCTGCATGGTTGGAGCAAGGTACGCATTGATCAAGACAGTAGATCCGCGTTCATATTCGCGGAACTCCGGGAGGATTTCGTGCGAGAGCGACAGCGGCACTCCTAGCCTGCGAAGCGCGGCGGCAACTGCTTTTTCATTCGCCGAATTTGCGAATGAAAATAGTAGGGACACGGCGATTGCTTCCGGTTTTGCCGCGTCCGACTTCGGCAACCAGGCGGTCGAGATCTGCACTGCTCGGCGCCTGCAGAACGGCGCCGTTGCTTCCGACGCGCTCCGCGACTCCAAACCGCATGCCGTCCGCGCGCGAGCGGGGGCTGCTTTGTGAAGAAGAGGTCGTACAGCTTCGGGCGAGATTGCCGGCCGATAGCAATGGTGTCCTCAAATCCTGCCGTGGTTACGAACGCAACACGCGCGCCTTTGCGTTCCAGAAGCGCGTTCGTGCCAACTGTTGTGCCATGACGGACATCGGCCGGCTCGCCGGGCGCAATCCGATTGACTCCGTTCAAGACGGCGAGACCGGGATCTTCGGGTGTAGACGGCACTTTGAGGACACGCAACTCGCCGTTCGAAAGAAACACGCAATCGGTGAAGGTTCCGCCGGTATCGATAGCGATTCGCATGTTAGTCGAGGCGCGCCTATCCTATTCTCTATGGCGTCTCAGCGTTTCTCTATGGCGTGCCGCTGTGGCTAGCGAGCAACTCACAGGGGCGATGGCGCCGCCGTTGCACTGGCGCAATACAACAATTGCGCAGCGCCGGACGGTGCTGGCGGCTGGACTCGGCTGGATGCTGGACGCGTTCGACGTCATGCTTTACTCCATCGTGCTGACCACGCTGATGCGCACGTTCGGCATGACAAAGAGCACGGCGGGCCTGCTGAACACGCTGACGCTGATTGCTTCGGCGATCGGCAGCGTCATATTCGGATTGCTCGCTGATCGGATGGGCCGACGCCGCATGCTCAGCCTCAGCATTCTCACCTACTCGGTTTTCACTTTCCTGTGCGGATTCTCGAACAGCGTCACTATGCTTGCGGTTTTCCGTTTTCTGCTTGGGCTGGGAATGGGCGGCGAGTGGAATTCCGGAGCAACTCTGGTGGCCGAGACTTGGCCGAGCGCGTGGCGTGGACGCGCGCTGGGAATTGTGCAGAGCAGTTGGGCTTTGGGATACGCATTGGCCGCGATTGTTGCCGGTTTGGTGCTGCCGCATGCTAGCTGGAGATGGGTATTCTTTATCGGCGTGTTGCCGGCGGCCGTGGTTTTCTGGATTCAGCACGACGTGCCCGAGCCCGAGATCTGGCGGATCAGATCGAAGCTCGCCGCATGCGCCGGATAAGCGAGTTCTTTGGCGCGCAGCGCTGACCCGCCTGATCGCGCTGCTTGGCATGAATACCTTCGGCATGTTTGCCTGGTGGGGTTTGTTTACATGGATTCCCGCGTATCTGGCGCTGCCTGCCTCAAGAGGCGGCCGCGAGTTCAGCACGCTCGGCTTCACCGCGTTCCTGGTCATCCTGAATCTCTGCGGGATGCTGCCGGGATATTTGTGCTTCGGCGTTCTTGCAGACAAATTCGGCCGGAAGCGAACGCTGGTGGCTTATCTGGCATTGGCAGCGCTCTGTGTTCCGCTTTTCGCCGCTGCGCGCCAGCCTGCAGTCATCTTGCTTACGGCTTCTGTTTCGGCGTTCTTTGGAACCGGTTTCTTCACCGGTTCCGGCATTCTTGGGAGCGAGCTGTTTCCGACGGCGATTCGCGCCACAGCGCTGGGGATTTCTTACAACGCCGCGCGCGGCCTCAGTGCCTTCGCGCCGTTCATCATTGGCGCGGTCGGCGAAGCGCGAGGACTCTCGTGGGCGTTCACGTTGTGCGCAGTCGCATTCGCCTGCGCAGCATTAACAGCGCTCTGGATTCCGGAAACTCACGGAATGGAACTGAGCTGAGACTGCGCCGTATACACTGGCACCTATGACCAGGCGCACGCTTGTCGGCTCCCTTGCTCTCGCAGCCACTCTGAAATCGCAATCGCCTCAAGCATCGCCCACCCCGCGGCCACGCCGCCAACCGCATACGGAATGGAAACCGCGACTGGGGGTGCTGGGCCCCTACACGCCTGCCAATGTGGAGTTCGCAAAAAGCCAGGGGTTCACCAATATGATTCTGAGCGCAGGCATGCGCTCCACGCTGGATGCGAACACCATCACCGATGAGCAGGTCACGGAAATAAAGAACACGTTGACGAAATTCGACATGCACGTGTCGGCGTTTCAGATCGACGGCAATCACATCGACCCCGATCCGGAGCGCCGCGCCCGCGAAAACGCTTACGTGGTGAAAGCGATCGATCTGGCCGGCAAGCTCGGCGTCCCGTATATCGGGACCCAATCAGGCAAAGATGCGAGCAAGCCATTTCAGGCGCAAGTGGACGAGATTGTTCGCGTTTACCACGAGCAGTATTTCCCGGCTTGTGAACGGAACCACGTGGCGATACTTTGGGAGCCGTACCCCGAATCCCCGAACATCGCGACAGCCCGGTTGGCTTCGAAGCACTATTCAAGGCGTTCGGCGATACGCCCTACGTGGGCCTTCAATACGATCCATCGCACCTGGTGCGCCAATTCATGGACCCGATCCAAACAGCGCGCGACTTCGCGCATAAGATCTACGACGTGCACTTGAAAGACACCGAGATTATCTGGAATGTGCTGCATGCGGGGGGAATTAATCCGGTCAACAATGCGCGCTGGTGGCGCTACCGTATTCCGGGCATGGGGCTTATCGATTGGCGAGAGTTCTTTTCTGTATTGCAGGACGTGGGATACGCGGGCGGGATGAGCGTTGAGCAGGAGGATCCGCTGTATGGCGCCGACAATAATCCCGGACCCGATTTCAGTCAAGATTTCAAGACGGGATTCATTATGGCGAAACGTTATTTGAATCAATATGTGCCTTGATCTTCCTTGAAATCAGATTTCCGCAGGTTTTTCCGGCAACTCTCAATGCGAACGATTGCATGAATGCTGTTTCATCGATATACTCCCATCTAGCAGCTGGTGAGCTCTGTGGCTCGTGCTCAGAGGTTGCCTGCCGAAGTGTTGAGTTGCCGACTTCCAAGTTGAGGGTGTTTCTATGAGAGAAAACATTTTTTCCAAGCTGGCGCTTTGCTGCCTGCTTTTAGCGATTGGCCTGCTGAGTCCGTTTGCCGCGTTTGCGCAATCCGACGTGGGCACAATTACCGGCTTCGTCCGGGATCAATCGGGAGCCACTGTTCCCAACGCAAATGTGACCATCACCAGCGAAGCGACTAACGAAACGCACCCGGTGAAGACCGATGCGCAAGGTCACTACACTGTTCCCAGTCTTCTGCCGGGCCAGTACACGATGACCGCCGAGGCGCCGGGCTTCAAGAAATTCGAGAGTTCGCACAATACTCTGCAAGCGAACTCGACCGTCGCACTCGATGCCGATCTGAGCGTCGGCCAAACTACGGAAACTGTCGAAGTAACCGCGACCGCCGAAGTTCTGCAGACAGAATCCGGCGCTGTACAAGCTGAAGTGACTGGTACGCAGATCCAGAACGAAGAGCTGAACGGCCGCAGTCCGGTCTACTCCGCCCAGTTTCTTCCCGGCGTGCGCAGCGGCGGAACCTTCGGTGACAAGAACGGCTTGGGGCCAGGCGGTAATCCCTTCTCGATTAACGGAACGCGATCGCAAGATACTTTGGTGTCTGTCGATGGGGCGCCCGCCATGCGCACCCGCGCTAACGGCGCCATCATCGGCGTCAGCGATGTCGACGCAACCCAGGAAATTCAGGTCCTTACGTCGGACTACCAGGCGGAATACGGCCGCGCCGGCGGTGGTCAGATTCGCATTGTCACCAAAGGTGGGACGACGGAGTTCCACGGAGCGCTTTATGAATACTTCCAGAACTCGGATCTGAACGCCAACACCTGGGGACGGAATCTCAGCACCGCGACAAATTTTGCCTCACCCTACCGCTACAACAACTTCGGGTTTGCGGTTGGCGGACCGGTGGCGATTCCCGGCAAGTTTGACAGATTCAGGCAGAAGTTCTTCTTTTTCGTGGCAGAGGATTGGTTACGGCAGCGCTCTACGGATACGCAGACGCAAGCGGTGCCCACCGCGCTCATGCGTCAGGGCAACTTCAGCCAGTTGCTATCTTCAAATCCCTGGTATAGCGGCACTCACCAACTCTACTACCCAGGCACTTGCCCGAAGGTAGGCGCTTCCACTTGCCAACCAATACCAGGCAACGTGATTCCGCAAAATTTTCTTAAGCCCAAACGGGATCGCTATATCTGAATGCCTATCCGCTGCCAACTCCCGGCTACCAGAGTGGAACCCAGAATTGGATCTCGCAAGCCGCCCACCCGTACAATCAGCGCAAAGAGAATCTGAATTTCGACATTCTGCCCAGCGAAAAGCATCACATCGAATTCCGTAAATCGGATCTTGCCTACTTCGAGTTTCAGCCGTTCGATCAGGGGTCCGGTGAAACAGGCAAGTACTTCAATCGTCCGAATCAGACAAATACGCTTGCCTGGACCTGGAGCATCAGCCCCACACTTATCAACGAGGCACGCGCAACGGTGAGTCTCGATGACGTGTACATTCCAGTGGACACGTCTCTGATCGGCTTCAATCGCCAGAGTTTTGCCGATCCCATCACGTACCCATATCTGTTCGCCGGAAAAGATATCTCGGGCAAAATTCCGACGGTGAACTTGAACGACAGTTTCTATAGCCTGGCGGGTGGTCCGTATCCGTCCCACTCATCCGGACCCATCTATGTGGCCACGGACAGCATCACTAAGGTCTGGGGCAATCACACCATCAAAGCGGGTGTTTATTTCGAATACTCAGGCGAAAACGACGAAGACCAGATCAACGTCAGTACCGTTCCAGGGGGCGCCAACAATCAGAATGGCAACTTCACTTTCAGTGATGGCGGGACGGGTGCAACGTCCGGCGTCAGCATCGCCAATCTTGCTTTGGGCTACGCCGACAGCTACACAGAAATCGGACCGCGTGCTTACACCATTTGGCGTGGTTATGACGTAGAGGAGTTCGCGCAAGATTCCTGGAAGATCACGCCGAAATTGCACATCGACTACGGCCTGCGCTTCAGCACCATCACGGGATTCTACCCGCTCTGGGCCAATGCAGATTACTTCAATGGCAGGCATATACAATCCGGCACAAGCTGTTGCGGTGAACGCGCAAGGGAACGTCGTCCTGGGTACCGGTAATCCGTATAACGGCATCGTTATTCCCGGTTACAGCAACTTCCCGAGTTCCGCGCAGGGCCGTGTACTGGCCGACGGCAATCCCATCTGCGATGGAGCTTCTTGTAATAGTCTGTTCGCGCCAAACTTAAAGAAGACTTACATCAACAATTCGAACAACTTTCAGCCACGCCTGGGTTTGGCTTACCAAGTTACTCCGAAAACGGTCATTCGTGCCGGAGCTGGTGAGTTTGTGACGCGGATGCCGCTGCTGGATAACATCTTCCCTGGCGGTAACTCTCCCGTTCCAGCCGTTTGTCACGGTGCAGAACGTAAGAGTCGATAATCCGGGCGCTTCGCTGACGAGCGGTACCGCGGCTCCGATCACGGCCACCACTCTGAATCCGAATCTGAAACAGCCGGTGTCCTGGAGCTACAACGCCACCTTCCAGCGGCAGATGTTCTGGAATTCACTGCTGTCGATTGGATACGTGGGCCACCGCGGATACCACGGCTGGGATGTTTATGACATCAACCAAGTGCAGGCAGGAACGCTGCAAGCAAACCCCGGTGTGAACGTGAACGTGTTGCGTCCTTACAAGGGGTTTGCGGCGATTCAGGAAGAGGAAAGCGTCGTGAACTCGTCTTACAACAGCCTGCAAGTTTCCTGGAGCGCCCGCTTCAGCAGCGGCTCCTTGTTTCAGTTCGCCTACACCTTCTCGAAGAGCATGGACAACAGCTCTAATTACCGAGACATCGTGTCCGATACTTACAACACAAGCTACCTGTGGGGTCCATCCGAATACGATGCGCGGCACATGATCGTGATCAACTACATCTACGCGCTGCCGTTCTTCCGATCGACAACGAATTGGACCGGAAAATTGCTGGGCGGCTGGCAATTAAGCGGTACCGCTCAATTTCAAACCGGCGCGCCGTGCGGCGTGGGAGCTAACGTCGATTATGCCGGAGTCAGTTCGAACGATCTCGGTAGCTTCGGCTGCGGTTCTGAAGGACAATTCTGGGTCATGAATGGTACGCCGCAGATCCTTGGCAACTTTGCTTCCGGCCTTGGCGCCACATCAAGCTCGCCCAAATACTTCAACACCTCGATCTTCACTCCCCCGCCTGCCGGTACCTTCAACACTGCAGCCTGGCGTTCGCGATTCCATCTACCAACCGGGCTTCCAGGATTGGAATTTGATGTTGTTCAAGCGTTTCGCAATAAACGAACGCAGCAACTTTGAGTTCCGCGCCGAAGCATACGATTTCATCAATCACCCCAACTGGAGCGGTCCGAACCTGAACCCGACATCGGGCACGTTCGGAGAAGTCACCGGAAAGTCCGGCCTCAACCGCGATCTGCAGCTCTCGCTGCGGTACTCGTTCTAAGAATCGGTACAACGCATAAATGTCCCGCGCAGCCAAACACTGCGCGGGATTAGTTCCTGCATGCACTGTTTTACTTCGTGAAGTGATAAACCTGAAGAGAGCAATATGGCCCAAGTAAAGGCTGCTTCGAAGACTTATGACGTCATCATCGTCGGGTCCGGCGCCGGCGGTGGTGTAGCGGGACAAGTTCTCGCCAATGCAGGCGCGAAAATCTGCATGCTTGAAGCCGGCGATTGGTTCGATTGCACGAAGCAATCCAAGATGTTCGAGTGGCCGTACAATGTGCCACACCGGGGTGCTGGAGATCGTGTTCACAAGTGGGGATACTTCGACGCGACTACTGTAGGCGGTTGGGAAGTTCCCGGCGAGCCATACACAAACGCGGTTGGCTCGGATTGGCTCTGGTGGCGGGCGCGTATGCTGGGAGGCCGAACGAATCACTACGGCCGCATCTCGTTGCGCATGGGACCGTACGATTTCAAGCCTTACAGCCGCGACGGAAAGGGCTTCGACTGGCCGATTACGTATGAAGATCTAGCTCCGTATTACGACAAAGCCGAAGGGCTCATCGGGGTATTCGGCTCGAAAGAAAATCTGGAGAACACGCCCGATGGCGTGTTTCAACCGCCGCCCGCGCCGCGCTGCTATGAGAAGGTCATCAAGGCTGCGTGCGACAAGCTGAATATTCCCTGCATTCCTTCCCGTCTTGCGATTCTGACGCGCCCGCTGAATGGCCGTCCGGCATGTCACTATTGCGCCGAATGCGGACGGTCATGCGGCGTGAATGCGAATTTCAACTCGCCGGGCGTACACCTGTTTCCGGCGCAGAAGACCGGCAACCTGGAGATTCGCACGGCTGCAATGGCGCGCGAAGTTCTGGTAGGACCAGATGGGCTGGCAAGCGGCGTTTCTTACGTCGATAAAAAGACTCGCAATGAAGTGACGGTGCGCGGAAAGATTGTCGTGCTCGCGGCGAGCTGCTGCGAGACAGCGCGCATCATGCTGAATTCGAAGAGCAGCGCGTTTCCGAACGGGATTGCAAATTCCAGCGGCCTGGTAGGGCGGTACATCATGGATACCGTCGGTTCTGCGGTAAGTGGTTTCGTTCCGCTTCTGCAGGATTTGCCGCCGCGTAATGAGGATGGCGTGGGCGGAATGCATCTTTATATGCCGTGGTGGCTGTATAAGCAGCAACAGGCCGGCAAACTGCCCTTTGCCCGCGGTTATCACATTGAGATCGGCGGTGGACGGCCGCAACCCGGCGCGGGGATTATGGGCGGCTACGCGGAACATTGGCTGGGCGGCGGATATGGCGTTGAACTGAAAAAGAATCTGCGCAAGCTGTACGGCTGCGAAGTACATTTCTCAGGACGCGGCGAGATGATACCCGAACGAGCAAAGCTACTGCGAGATCGACCCCACCGTGGTCGATCAGTGGGGTATCCCGGTTTTGCGCTTCCACTTCAAATGGAGCCAGGACGAGATTCTGCAGGCCAAGCATATGCAGGAGACCTTTGCCGAGATCATCGAAAACATGGGCGGCATTGTAACGCGTAAAGAAGGCGCAGAGAAAGACTGGGGCATCGCGCGGGGCGGGGAGATTATTCATGAAGTCGGCGCAACCAAGATGGGCGATGATCCCAAGACTTCCGTGCTGAACAAGTACTGCCAGGCCTGGGATGTCAAGAATCTATTCGTTACCGATGCAGCTCCGTTTGCTAGCAATGCGGACAAGAATCCGACGCTAACTATCTCAGCGCTAGGCTGGCGCACTTCCGAGTACATTGCGGATCAGGTGAAGAAATTCAATGTCAAGGTTTGAGGAGACGCACATGGCCGAAAAGCAGAATTCAAACGAAGCAGAAAGGCCGGCCGTCAGCCGCCGCGATCTTTTCAACATCATTGGCTCCGTTCCCGTATTCGCTGCCGCGGCGGTTGCGGCCGAACCAGCACTGCATCATCACGAGCTGGCCGCTGCGGCGCCGATGCGAATAAAGGGCCATACCAACGCAAAATTTTCGACGATCAGCAGTGGCGTACTGTCCGCGTTCTCTGCGACCTCATCATCCCCGCTGACGATCGCAGCGGGAGCGCGAGCCAGGCTGGTGTGCCGGAGTTTCTGGACGATTGGATCGCATTCCGCACCAGCCAGGATTTGAACGAGAATCTGCAGGCCCAGATTCTCGGCGGCCTCATGTGGCTCGATCGCGAATCGAATCGGCTGTTCGAAAAGAGCTTCGCGGACGCTGCTGCGGACCAGCAACGGCAGATTCTCGATCGTGTTGCCTATCCGAAGAAAGTCGCGAAAGAGGACCGGGCTTGGGCGTTGTTTTTCAGCGAGTTTCGCAGTCTGACTGTCAGCGGGTTCTTCTCAAGCAAGATGGGTGTCGGCGATTTGCCGTATCTGGGAAATACCGCGGTTGTCGATTGGAAGGGTTGCGATCCTGAAGTTTGGGCCATCATCGAGGACCGTATGAAAAACGGATATAACGGGATTGTTGAAGCGAAGCCCTGGTCCGCGCTGTAGTAAGTAAGCGACCTTTATTTGTTCAAAATTCCGCGACGCTTCGGGCGGGTGGGCTCGTTTCGATTCAAGAGCGAAGTGGGCGACTCTGCGTGTTGCACCGGGACGTTCCTCGCTTCGCTTGTAGCACCCGTTTCATCGACTCGCTGAATTTCGGCCTCCTCATAACTCACCGGAACTGTCTGCTGCACGGTTTCCACCTCCTCATGTTCGGTGATGTAGATCTCTTCGGTGACAACCCAGCGTTTTTCGACGTGGATCACTTCAGAAACCACCGGAATGATAAGGGTGGGGCCTTCCCGCCGCGCGGCTTGCGGGCCGTCCACCACGCGATTGGTCTTTACGCGCTTCACATCCGCGCGCGACGTTCGCAACTGCTGCTCGACTACCTCATTTTCTGTGACTACATGTTTGGTGACGCGGACGCCGCCCGTAATTACGGGCTGGGCGTCCACACTCACCTGCTCCTGAACCACCGGAACAACGAAATCGGGGTTTACAGGATCCTGCTCGGCCATAGTTAGTACTTTGCGGAAGCGCTGCGCGATTGGGTGCCCGCGCCGCCGGTCACTTTGTTCCATCCATAGCGAATGGAATCTTTCATCTTGTCCCAAGTGCTGTTGGGATAGCGGCTGCCGTAGTCGCTGCGGAGATTGGATTCCACGTCGTCCCAGTTACGCCCTTGATAGCGTGGGTCGCTGGCAGCCTGGTAGCCGTAGTTGTAGGCAGGCTCGTAGTCTTCGTACTTGCCGCCGCTAGCGCCGTATCGTGTTTGGAAATCCTGGCGGAAATCATCGCTGTAGTTGGCGCCCGATGCGGCCTGGTTGCCGAGATTCTCGACTTCCACGTCCTGCCGCCGAACCGTGCCGCGCACGGTCTCGGTACGTTCCGAGACGTCTTTGCCGACGCGCACTTCTTCAACGACGCGTGCCTGTTTCTGCACGACCGCCTCTTCCGCGTATTCCTGAACTTCGTACACCTGCTGAGCACCCGGCTTCAAGTCGGCCGCAGTAGCTGGCCGATTCACCTTTTGGCGATCAACGTGTACGTGCTCCTCGCGTAACTGAACATTCTCTTCTACCGGTTTTTCCGTTACGCGTGAATAGACGCGTACTCCGCCGCGAAGAATGCTCCGCTTTCCGACGCGAAGATCTTCTTGAACCACATTCATCGACTGGGGAACATTGGCGTCCGCGCGTGCGCGTCCGGCATTTGCGCTTGCATTGCTTGTGCCTGTTGTGGTGGCGTTTGCCGCCGGTGTCTTGGGGTTGGCGGCCGGTATAGCCGGATTCGCGCCCGTCGGCAGTGCGGTCGAACGCGTGGTTGCGCTCTCTTCGTTGATGTTTACCGGATTATGATCCTGAAGAATGTCGGAGGCCCGTTCCATTTTCTGGTCGTCTGCCCGAACGCTCACGATTACGCCACCCTGATTGGCGGCGGTTTCATAGTCCCGGTAATCCGGATTGCTCTCGTCCTCTCCGAAAAGAGACTTGAACCAACCCACGATGCCGCCCTCGTGATGATGGGTGGCCTTCCACTCACCCGGCGTGCCCGACTCGGTAGACGTGCCCATCCCGCTAGATTGCCTGTTTCGCTGTAAGATCCTACATAAACGTCGTCACTGCTGAAACCGTTCGCCTTTAGATCGCTCACCGCGCTCTCCGCGTCCGATCTGTTTTTGAAAATCGCGACAAGTGTCGACTGATTGATTGCCATATTGCTCCTCCAGGCCGTCTTGGGCCTCGCTAAATGGACTTCAGATCAAGGCCTTTTCATACCGGACAAATTGCGCATTGCCGCGAAAAAACTTTTCCGGACAGAAATCGAGAGTACGATACCGTTTTCCCGCAACAATTCCCGGTGTACACAGGTCCAAAGTGCGAGGCGAACGAATGGCTGAATTAGATGATCTGAAGAACAAGTACAAAGCGGCACTTGATACCATCCAGCGCGAAGGAGTTCATTTAACTCATCTTCACGTCCAGGACAACAAGCTTTTCATCCAAGGCACGGCGCCTTCCGAGCAGATTAAGAATGATGTCTGGAATCAGATCAAGGCAGTCGAATCCTGGCTACAGCGACGTGACCTGCGATTTGACGGTTGACCAGAGTCTTCCCAATCCGGTTCAGCAGAACACGCAAGCTACTGCGGCATCCGGCGGGGGCGGCGCTAGTGCATCCCGAACCTACAAGGTACAGCCGGGAGACACACTCTCGAAGATCGCAAAAGACTTATACGGAAACGCAAACGACTACAACAAGATCTTTGAGGCGAATAAAAATCAATTGAGCGATCCCGATAAGATCAAGGTTGGGCAGGAGTTGGTTATCCCCTAACTGCAAGTGCGAGTAGCCAGCCGCAGTTGGATCACGGCTGGCGGAACTACGGTCGGGCATGCTTGCGGCTCCTTTACAACTTGGCTGTAGGCGCGCACTCGGGATGCCCGCAACCACACTGAATATCGGGTGATTTCCCCGCTCCTTCACACAACGCGCTGCAATAGTCACTGCCTTCGCGCGCCCGGCACCTGCAAGACGGATGCGCGCACTTTTTGTCGTCAGCCATCAGAACCTCCGAACAATGGACTGAGCAACGCCTGGGAGCGTAACTGATTCCGTGCAAACTCAATCCAATCGTTTAGTTTCGGAGGATGATCTCTGTGGATCGATTGGAACGGTTAGCATACATCGTGGGAACACTGCTCATAGGTTTCTCGACTTATGTGGTGGTGACTCGCCGCCGTGCGGCGCGGGAACGTCCACCCGTAACAAAACTGGCGCACGACCTGCAAGAGGCTTGGTCCGTGTTACCACAACCGCTAAGACAAGCCAGTAGACCGCCCGAAAAAGTTGCAGTACCCTATCCGAAGGGTACAAATGCATAAACTATCGCTCTTTCTCGCCGTCGCGGTGGCCGCGATTCTTCCCATACAAGCTCAAGAGAGCTGCAAATCGGCTATCTTGCAACACCTGAAGACTTCACGTGACTTCACCATCAAAGTTGCCGAAGCCATGCCGGAAGCTGACTACGATTTCAAGCTGACGCCGCAGCAGATGAGCTTCGGTCAACAGATGGTCCACTTGGCGCAGGGGATGACATACTTCCTGAGCGCGTTCAAAGGGGAAAAGCCGAATCCTCCCAAGCCGCCGTCCATGAACAAGGCCGATGTCGTTGCCTACGTGCGTTCTTCCTTTGAGAAAGCCATCGACACCGTCTCGGCGCTCACTCCTGAGCAGATAACGAAGACTTACAAAAGTTCCGAAGGTTCGGGAACTGGCCTAGACCTGCTGTTGGGCTTGTTAGATCACAACACGCACCATCGTGCTTCCGCTGAAATGTATCTTCGCGCCAAGGGCATCACTCCGCCCGAATACGCTTTCTAGCCTGAAGAGACGGGCGCTATTCGCGGGTTCCGATAATGGGAGCAGGAATCCGCTTTCATTTGTATGAGTTTAAGTGCCCCCTTCGAACTGCTGGCGCCTGAGAAACTGTTGACGCCGCCCATCGCCCCGCGTATAACGCACCAAGAGATAAGGCATGGCGAAACGGTGGACGACGATTATTTTTGGCTGCGCGAGAAATCAAATCCAGCAGTTACCAACTATCTGGAAGCGGAGAACGCTTACACGGCTGCCGCAACCAAGAACCTGCAGCCATTCGCCCATAAGCTGTACGGCGAAATGCTCGGCCGTATCAAGCAAACTGATCTGAGCGTGCCGGTCCGCCGCGGCGATTACTGGCACTACACCCGCACGGTGGAAGGCCAACAATACCCGATTCACTGCCGGCGGAAGATCAGCGATGGAGAGCGTGGAAGAGGTTCTTCTCGACGAGAACGAACTTGCTAATGGTCACGCTTTTGTCGGGTTAGGCGCTTTCGAGCTTAGTGATGACCAGAAGCTTTCTCGCTTACAGCGTCGATTACGTCGGCTTCCGCCAGTATCAGCTACAGATCAAAGATCTAATCAGCGGTGAGTTGCTGCCCGACACCGCTGAGCGTGTGACCAGCGTCGAATGGGCCGGCGATAACACAAGGCTTTTCTATACGACCGAAGACGCGGTGACGAAGCGTCCGAATAAGTTGTTCCGGCATACGCTGGGGGGAAGTTCTGAACTACTGTATGAAGAGACCGACGAGTTATACGACATTCACCTCGGAAAATCTCGCGACAAGCAATTCGTTTTCCTCACCATCGAAAGCAAAGACACGACTGAATGCCGGTACATCTCTAGCGACGCGCCTAACGGCGACTTTGCGCTATTTCTTCCGCGCCGCGCGAAACATCGGTACTACGTCGATCACCGGGAAGCTGTTTTCTACATTCGCACGAACCGAAAAAGCCGCGATTTTGAAGTGGTTACCGCGGACGTTGGAAACCCGGATGAAAGTAACTGGCGCCCGTTCATTCCGTCAGGTGAAGGAAGGCTGATCGAAGATATCGATCTCTTCAAATCGTTCGCGGTGTCCGTCGAAAAATTCGAAGCACTGAATCGACTTCGTGTCTACAACTTCGGAACTGAGACGTGGAAAGACATTCCGTTTTCAGAGCCAGTTTATTCGGCATCTCCGGGCGCCACTCCCGATTTCAACTCAACAACCTATCGCTACAGCTATCAAAGCTTCATCACACCGCCCAGCGTATATGAATACGATACGGAAACCGGGTCATTCTCAGTTATTGAAACAGGAAGAAGTGCTGGCCGGCTACGATCCGCAAGCGTATTTGTCAGAAAGGCTGTGGGCCACTGCACGGGATGGCGTACGCGTTCCAATTTCAATCGTTTACAAAAAAGACTTTCAGCGCGACGGCAAGCATCCTCTGTTCCTTTACGCTTATGGTTCCTATGGGATCGGCATGTCAGCAACCTTCTCGAGCAATCACCTGAGCCTGCTGGACCGCGGTATGGCGTACGCCATTGCTCACGTGCGCGGCGGTGACGAAATGGGCGAGCAATGGCGGGAAGACGGGATGCTGATGAAGAAGAAGAACACTTTCTGCGACTTCATCGATTGCGCTCAATATCTGATAGACGAAAAATGGACTGCGCCGGATCGCCTCATCATCGAAGGCGGCAGCGCAGGCGGTCTGTTGATGGGAGCTGTTGTGAACATGCGCCCCGATCTATTCGGCGCGGTGCACGCCGCAGTGCCTTTTGTCGACGTGCTGAACACGATGATGGATGCCTCGCTGCCTCTCACCGTGGGCGAATATCTCGAGTGGGGAAACCCGAACGAGGAACCTGCTTACGACTACATGAAGTCGTATAGCCCTTATGACAACCTCACAAACCGCGACTATCCGGCCATGCTCGTTACAACGAGCTTCCATGACAGCCAAGTGATGTATTGGGAACCGGCGAAGTATGTGGCTCGTTTGCGTAGGCTGAAAACCGACGACAACCCGCTGCTTCTGAAGACCAAAATGGAGCCCGCCGGTCACGGCGGTGCATCCGGCCGCTATGATCGATTGAAAGATATAGCTTTTGAGTATTCCTGGCTACTTAACCAGGTGGGCATCACGCAATAGGAGCAATTGGGTAGAAACACTGTCGTTTAACCCTGCATCTCATAAGATGAAAACGTCTTAATTTGCGGGGAACCACGATGAAAATCCACTCAGTGCAGGAACTGTTTATCACTGGCCTCCAGTACGTTTACGACGCTGAAAAGCAATTGACTGAAGCCTTACCGGAACTGGCGCAAGCAACTTGGACACCGCAACTTCGCGAAGCGTTTGAACGGCATCTGCAAGAAACGAAAGAACACGTCAACCGCTGCGAGCAAGTCTTCAGGCGCTTGGGCATCAAGCCCGAAACCAAACCCAATTCTGTGGTCAAGCAGATGCGGCAGGAAGCCAGCCAGATGATCCAGAACACTGACAAGTCAGAGCTTCGGGATGCGGCGTTAATCGTGGCGGGCAATCAGGTGGAGCATTACGAAATGGCGGCATACGGGTCACTTCGGAGCTTTGCGCAACTACTCTGCCATGAAGAAATTGTGGGCCTTCTACAACAAACTCTGGACGAGGAGAAGAAGGCCGATGCGAAGCTGACCGAAGTTGGCGAATCGCAGGTTAACATCCAGGCGCTACATAAATCGGCTGCCGCCGCTGCGGCTGCAGCGCACTGATCAGCCGTCTCCACGGTGGGGACCGCCTCATTTACGTGCCCAGCACGGATAGCCTGTTGAGTGCTTGCGTGTCAGTTTGCGCCGCACGTCAGGCCAGAACTCTTTCAGGACGTTCGATACTGCATCAACGCCGATCTGCTGGGCTAATTTTATGACGTTGTCATTCACATCTCGGCCATTCTTGTAGTAAGCATTTGAGATAAGAACAGCGGTTGAATTTCCCAACACTTCCGAGAAATTGAACTGAATATGGCCGTTATCGCCGTGTGTGACTACGGTTTGTCCGACAGCATAGGCGAACCGGGATCCGGCGCTCCCCGTCCCCCGCTGAAAGAATCGCGGGTCCTGGTGCAACATGACGGGGTAGATTGCCTCTGTCATGAAGTCGCCGATTGCGTAGTCGCCGTACGCAGCTGCCAGGTAGCGTGCATAGCCTGCAGCACCCTGCCCGAAAGCCGGATTCGAATTGGTAAGCTGGGCCTCGCCCGCGAATGCGGCCGCAAGTATAAATGTTCCTCGATCAAACGCGTCTTGCGTTGCAATTGAGAACTTCTGTTTCGCCGTAAGCGGGGTGTAAGGGTTCGGCAACCGTGTTGTTCGGTAGTTCGGAATAATTCCGAAAATTCGTTTACCGCCGGTGTCCGGTACTTCGGCGGGCGTGGCAGCCGCTTGGACGGGGACAGTCTCTTGAGCGCGTAACATTGTCGCGCCGGAGCAAAGACACAGTAGCGAGAAATATATATTGCGTTCGACTCACTCGGAGTATGTGATGCGCTCGCGCTGAGGACGTTCCAGGGGGATTGCTCAGGGTGAACCAGGCGCGTGGAGTGTTACGTCGCCGGGGGGAATCGTCCGATTTCCTCTGTTGACATGCGTTCCGTAGCGGCGAGAAAACTCGCGCGTGAACTCCGCGCCTAAGAAAAAGATCTGTGCCGAGTAGTAAACCCAAGCGATCAACACAACGATGGAACCGGCGGCGCCGTACATCGAAGCATAGCTGGCACGGCCCAGGTACAGACCTAGCGCGAGCTTTCCTATCGTGAACAGGACGGACGTCACGGCACCCCCGAACAGTACGTCCAGCCACTCCAGCCGAACGTCGGGCATGACCTTGTATATCGCTGCGAACAAAAGAGTGAGAATCACGAATGAAAGAACAACGTTGACGAGGTGCAGCAGCAGATCTTGCCCAGGAAAGATAGAAATCGAAAAAGCTGCAATGGCCGTGATCCAAGTGCTGACGAACAACGAAACGATGAGTAGGAATCCTACTCCGAGCACCATGGCAAATGAGAACAGCCTTTCTTTGACGAAGCTCTTCACCAGTGCGAACCCTGAGGCCTGCGGGTCGGGAACCTGCCAGATTGCGTTCAGGGCGCTTCTAAGTTCAATAACCACGCCCGAAGCGCTGAACAACAGTGTCACCAGACCCAAGATGGTCGCAACAACACCGTTTTCAGTGCTCTTGGAGCCCTTGAGAAACGCGGCCATTGCGTTGCCAGCAGCCGAGCCAACCAGTTCTGTGACTTGGCTTTCCACCTGCCGCTGGGCAGCAGAGTGACCCAGCACCATCCCCACAATCGAGATAAGGACCAGCAACAACGGCGCTATAGAGAGGAGCGAGTAGAATGCCAGCGAAGCTCCCAGGCGTGTTGCGTTTTGCTTGTTCCACTGGTCGAAACTCGCCACGGTGAGTTCCTTCACATTAGTCCAACGGATACCCTTTAGCGCTTCAACGGCTCTCGCTAAACCCCGTTTTTCAGCCGCGACCGGCGCGTTTAACTCACCGCCCTCATCCTCGCCTGCGTTCATGGCCTACTGTGTGACTCCTGCGAATAAAAACCACAAGATACGTGCGCGCGGAGAGTTCCAATAATGCGCGTCGCCATCGGGGAGACTAGGCGAGTACGAATACTGTTTCAAGGTCCAGACTTTTCCAATTCGCGCACGGAATCGCGAAAAGAGCGTATATACTCTACCCATGCCTGAGATCTCTGAACACGCACCCGGTTCCTTTTGTTGGTTCGAGTTGGGGACCACCGATCAATCGGCGGCCAAGGAGTTCTATTCGTCGCTGTTCGGTTGGTCATCCGAGGACTTCCCGATGGGCCCCGGAGGCGTGTACACGATGTTAAGGATTAACGGCCGCGATGTGGGCGCCACTTACACTCTGAATGCAAACCAGCGCGCTCAAGGCGTACCCCCGAACTGGGGCGTTTACATTGCTGCCGAAAATGCGGATGCTTCAGCTCAACGCGCCCGTGAATTAGGCGCCAACGTGCTGGCGCCGCCGTTTGATGTCATGGAACACGGCCGCATGGCAGTGGTTGCAGACCCCACCGGAGCCGTGTTCTTCCTCTGGCAGCCGAAGCAGCACGCCGGAGTCGGCGTCACCGGAGTAGACGGCACTGTGTGTTGGGTGGATCTGACCACCCCCGATCCAGACGCAGCTAAACAGTTCTATAGCCAACTCTTCGGCTGGCGGATCACCCCGGGCGAACATGATCCGTCTGGCTATCTGCATATCTTTAACGGTTCCACCGGGATCGGCGGCATTCCACCGGCGGATGCAAGTAACCCACCGGGGCCGGCGCATTGGTTAGTGTACTTCCTTGTTTCCGATTGTGCGGCGACGTTTGAGAAGGCGACCGGGCTCGGCGCGGGAGTCCTGCTTCCGACAATGGAAATGCCGAAGGTTGGAACCATGGCGATTCTGAAGGATCCTCAGGGAGCTGTTTTCGCTTTATATCAGTCCGCAAAGTAAGCCCAAGAACGCACTCTAGCCCTGATCAGTTCGGTCGATCACAAAGCTGTGACGTAAGACACCGTCTTAGTACTATCCGGCACACAATGTGTCTTGCCCGTGGTCAGACTAGTGTGGGAGCATTACCTCCAGCAGCACTTAGACTAGGAGGAATCTTGAAAGTATTAGGTGTAATATGCCTTGCGTTTATTGGCGCTACGGCATCCTTTGGATCCAACTTTTCGTTCAACGGAACATTCACGTCGGACGCTCAAGTTGCTCTGTTTAATTTCAACGTGGGATCAACTTCCACGGTTACGTTGCAGACGTGGTCTTACGCAGGAGGCGTTGACGCAGCCGGCGCCACAATTCCCCGCGGAGGGTTCGACCCGATTCTGGCGCTCTTTGACAGCACCGGCGCGGAGATCAATCAGAACGACGATGGCGGTTCTAGCGTGCCGGCCGACTCTGTTACCGGGGTGCATTACGATACGTATCTACAGTCAACATTGGCGCCGGGCAGTTACACAGTATCTGTACAGGAGTACGACAACTTTGCCGTCGGCCCGAACTTATCGAACGGGTTCGCACGAACTGGACAGGGCAACTTCACGTCAGCGTTTGGTTGCTCCGCAGGAATCTTCTGCGACGTTTCCGGCGTTCCAGCTGGAGATTCAAGAAATGGGAATTGGGAATTCGACATCGACGGCGTGAATAGTGCGACGGGTCCGGGCAACGGCGGCGGCAGTAACACGCCGGAGCCTGCTTCGGTAGGCCTACTCCTTTTGGGCGTAGGCGGTCTGGTTGTGGGACGCAAGAAACTGCGCGCCTAACGTTTAGCATCGAGAGCGAGGGCGGACATACGTTTCGCCCTCATTCGTATATCAAGCGGTCGGCCAGCAGAAAATTCGCCAGTGAACAAGCGGCGATAGCCAGACCTGTTGAGAATACGAGGGGGATTTGGAGCCGCTGGGCCAACCAGTAAGCAAGAGCCACGTTCCCGATGAGCGAAAGCAATCCATTTGTGGCCTGAAATTTCCCGAATCTAACAGCCTTCCCGTAGATCTTTGCTTTGCCTCGATCCGGCCATGTAAAGCGCTCGTGCCAGGCGAAATTGTGTATGATCGCGATCTCCACAGCGACTGCGGCCGCAGCCACCGTACAAACGCGTAGATAGTGCGTAAGCAGCGAGACCATTGTCAACTGCAGAGCTGCGCCGATTATTCCGACAAGGCTGAATTTACTGAACCGCCAACAGCGCCCCGCACCGGGATTCATGCGAGCGGTTCCTCTCTGTAGAGCAACGCAGTATGGCGCAGCACGGCATAGAGAGCCATGAATCTCATGCCGCCAATTGCCATTGCGCCTCCACAGTCAAATAGTAAGAAGCAGCGTCCGGCCAGGCATGCAAAGGGATGCCCTATAACAACCGCGTTTCCGATCACTAACAAAATGCGGATTTCAGTCGGCCCAAAAGGTCCGTGAGAGAGGTGAAAGCGCCCGACGGCGTGAGTTGCCAGGTAGCTCTCAATTGAAAGCACGTAGAAGCAGATAAGCATCCCGACAGCAATGGTCCAGTGGACATACCCGGAGTAGCCGAGACCCGCATCAAAAACAGAGCGCCAAGAGTATCGGCAACGTGGTCCACATAAAATCCATAGCGGGGCCGTTGTTGCTGCCGAACTCGTGCAAGCGTACCATCAAGGCTATCGCCGAGCCAATTCAGAACCAGGCAGAGATTGACCAGCCATAGAGCACGTGGGTCACGCGATGAGAGCGCGTAGGCTAGACCCGCGGCAATAGCTGCGAGACAAAAGCCAAAGCGGTGAGATGATCGGAACCGATCCAGGCGGGCGTTCGTTCCGCCATCCAAATCAATAGGCGCTTTTCCAGTGCAGCTGTCCAAGCACTGTTCTCTCGTGGAGCGCTTACAAACGCTTGCGCCGAGCTTCGAGTTTTCACGTTCATCGCTGTCCTTCCTGCCCGATCTGTTCTTCGAGAGCTTTCTTTGTGGCGCCCATGGTGAAGGCCAGCGACTCCCGCGGAAAGTTATCAATCATAGGCGTAACGAGCCAGCCAAACCAGCGGGAATGTCGCGTGTGAGAGAGACCGCTTCACATTCGATCAGTAGCCCGTTGCGCCATTCCCGGAAACTCCAGTACGAGTTCAAGCGCCAAAGAAAGCCATCGTCCTGTCCTTCCGGAAGGCGGTGTTCACGCGGGGCGCCAGGGTTCTCCACTTCCCAGATGTGAATACTGCGGGAAGATTCATGGCCCTCGATCAGTTCCGCCTAATTCCGACCGAATCTCGTATTCGGCGTCGAGGACAATCGCGACCACTTTCACTTTCTGTTCTCGGAGCCGCAGAGCGATGCGGGCCTGATTGCCGTCATTGCTCAACATGCTCGCCGAGATGATTTCGGGGGCGTAGTGCGCCGGAAGATGCTTATAATCGCGCAGCAGCGTAAGCATCGACTGCTGCGGTTGCTCCCGGCACAAAAGCTGCGGCGCGCCAGTGATGCAGCAGACCGCCCGTCACCTCCCACGTTCCGCCATGCACTGGCTCGAATGTCTACTTCCCCTGAAAGCAGCTCTTCTTCCGTGTTCGCGCGATGGGGGTTAGGGACTCGCTAGCGTTGCAATGTACGTGTCGGGCCTGGTGTGCTGTGCGGAGAGCCGAGCTTCGACCGTTTGTACATACTCGGTAAATGCCCGCTTAGTGCCGGTTGTCAATTGAGCAGCGGAGCAGACGCACGACATGCAAGCAACTGCTCCCGTCAATATTCCGGATACGCGCACCGCATTCACCTCGTGCTTATCATGCGCGACTTTGCGCGCCGGGGCAATCCACCTTCGGCTCAAATGCATCTCTTTCGGGCATCACCGCGGAAGTACTTTGAAAAGTGGCATGTTAGGCGGAAATCGTCCCTCCCGGCGACGCGCGGTTGGGGCGTCATTCAAGGCGCGAGGTCGGCTAAACTAGACCCTTCGCATGCAGAGCGCACGCGACGGCCGCGTATTCCGCTTCGGACTGTTCGAGTTAAACGAGGGTGCGGGAGAGTTGCGGAAACATGGTGTGCGGGTGAAACTCCACTCGCAGCCGTTTCAGGTGCTGGTCATGCTGCTTGAAAAGCCGTCGGAGGTTGTGGGGCGCAAGGAGATCCGGCAGCGGCTGTGGGGTGACGATATCTTCGTCGATTTCGATCACGGCCTGAACACGGCGGTGAACAAGCTGCGAGAAGCATTGAATGACTCGGCTTCGCAACCTCGCTACATCGAGACCGTCCCGGGAACGGGATATCGATTTATTGCGCCCGTGTCAGTGGTGTCACAGTCCATTGACCCGAGTGCCCCGGAAGGCGCCGAAGTGGCCACGCTGGCGCCGGCTTCGAATCAGCCAATCGCCAGCGCTTCGCAATTTGCAGTGAATGACGCCGCCAGCAGACTACTGACAGCTCCGCATGAACTTCCCGTTGCTTCTCGCAGGCTCGTTCGCATTCTCTTACTGCTCACGCAGGCGATGTATTTGTCGTTCTATCTCGGCGCGCTTGGGAATTTGCAGGAGATCCATGGCATCTTCTTGGAAGCCGAGTTTGCGGCGCCTGCGGTGATGCTCACGGTGCTTATCGCAACAGCGTCCCTGATGATTCCTGTGCGTTTGTTCATCGGCGCGGCCGTTGCTTTCGATTTCGCAGGACTGCCTGGAAAGTTCCGCAGATTGTTTCCGTTTCTGCTGCTCATGGATGTCGTCTGGGCGCTTTCGCCGTTCCTGCTGATTCATCACATCAACACAGGCTTAGCACTAGGTCTTTGCGCCGCACTGGTCTACCTGCCCTTCGCCCAGAGATCGTTGATTCTGATGTACGCGCACCGCGAGTGACTGCGGCGGCTATTAATAGCGTTACGCCTTCGCCTTTCTCGATTTTGAAACGGGCTTGAGAGATTTGGTCTGCGTTGACCAGCGGCCAAGTTGGTACGTGCGCTCGTAGCCGGCAGTTTGGTTGGCGATTGTGGCGCGAATGGCGCCGCCGGAATCGCACTCGTAGCGCTCTTC
Source organism: Terriglobia bacterium (assembly GCA_963846045.1). Taxonomy (GTDB): domain Bacteria; phylum Acidobacteriota; class Terriglobia; order Bryobacterales; family Bryobacteraceae; genus Bog-105. Next base: position 111,800 of record CAWJUL010000012.1, read on the forward strand.
GATGTTCTGCGCTTCGGCGGCAGGGGAGTACTCAACGGGAATTGAAGCGAGGTCAGGCGTGGTTTCGAGCTTGGGGTCGAACGGGAAGCGGATCTCGTCCCAGAAGGCGACTTCGCCGGTGGGTGCGCCATCGAGGGCGCGATGACTGCACTCCAGGAATCGAAAATGGCCGATGTTGTGAGCGGGCGAGTACTGACGGCGTACTGACAGTGAGGGCTCGCCCGGTGATGGAAGCACCGATCCTTTTTCAAGGATTGGATCGAAAACAATGCGTGAACCGCGGTCGGCCTCGCGCCAGACGCCGAAGAAGCGCTGGAGGCGTTCGCTAAGCCGATAGGTCTCGGGTTGGTCCGCCTGAATGGCCAGACCGATTGCGGTCGCTGAACGGGTGTACGCGGAGCGCTTAACGCGCCGGCCGAACCGCTCACGAAGCACTCGCGCAATTAGCGGCAGCTCGCTTCCGCCTCCGGTCAAATACAATGCCTCGAACTGCAAATCGTGTTGATGCGAGAGAAGATCTTCGGCGGCCGCGATGGTCTCTTCCACCATGGGGCGGGAGGATTCATAGAAATCGGCGACGGAGACGTTGGTGGATGGCCAGTCCGGATTGGCGTGTTCGAGATCGATAACGAGCCTGCGTGAGTTCGGATTCAAGGCCTCCTTCTTGTTGCGGCATTCTTCAAGCAAGCGGAACCAGGCGGGCGCGGTCAGTCCTTCGCGCTCGCCTTTCGAAATGCCGGCGGCATCTAATGCTAGTTCGGCGAGAAGCTGATCGAAATCATCCCCACCGATACTCGGAATGCCTTCGGAGGCAAGCACATGATGGACTTTTTCGTCGAGAGTGACAAGCGAGGCGTCGAACGTTCCGCCGCCGAGATCGTACACAAGAATCGTTTCTGCGGAGCTTGCGGACTGCTTCTGGCGATGACCGAACTCGATGCTAGCTGCGCTAGGCTCATTCAGCACACCGAGGACTTGGAACCCGGCATGGCGAAACGCCTCCACTGTTAAAAAGCGCTGATTCGAATTTGCGTGGGCGGGAACACCGACCACGGCTTCCAGCTTTTCGCCTGCTCGGAGCCGTAGATTAGAGGCTTCGCGCAAGTTCACACAGAGCGCCGACGTGAAACCCGTCAGCAGATCTATCAGCGGCACGTGCCGATCACCGACGTCGAGCAGAGTCTGCGGCCCCGCGTCTTCGAGCAGTCGTTTGATGGAGCGGACTACCGTCCAGGATGGGTCGGCTTGCGCGTCCCAAGCGTCCCAGCCGTAGCGGCGTTCTTCTCCGCGCAATGCAACAAGCGACGGAAACCAGTCCGGAGTGGTTCCATCGGGCGCTTCGAAAGAGACCAGCGGATAATTGCCGCGATCCGCCGCCGCGACTACCGTGCGGTTGGTCCCGAAGTCGATTCCCAGCTTCACACTGCTAGTTTATCGGCGCAAGCGCGGTTTACACTACGAAGCGGAGACAAACCATGGCAGCTCAATCGCAGAAATGGATAGATGTTTCAGTTCCGCTGACAAGCGGCATGGCGCACTGGCCCGGCGAACCGGAGCCTAACTTCGAACTCATCTCGAACATGCAGACTGGAGCAGTGGCGAACGTCACAATGTGCCGCATGGTTGCGCACACCGGAACACATATGGATGCGCCGAGGCATTTCATTGCGGACGGCGTGACCGTTGAGGCATTTCCATTCGAGGTTGCCATCGGAAAAGCACGGGTAATTGAACTGCCTGACCTGGACGCTGTTACCGGCAAAGAGCTGGAAGGCAAGGGGATTGGAGCGGGCGACCGGGTTCTCATCAAAACGCGGAATTCGAAGCTGCACTGGACCACGATGGATTTTCAGGAGAACTATGTAGGTCTGGATTCATCGGCAGCGCGCTTCCTGGTGAAGGCGGGGGTGGTGCTGGTGGGTGTCGATTATCTCTCGGTTGGCTTGTTCCACGGCGATAATCCGGAGACGCATCAGACGTTGCTTGGCGCGGGCGTGTGGATTGTGGAAGGGCTTGCGCTGGATCAAGTGAGCGCAGGAGTGTACGACTTTATTTGCCTGCCGCTGCGAATCGACGGATGCGATGGTTCGCCGGTGCGGGCTATTCTGCGCCCGAGCGGGGCATAGCTTCGTCGATCATCTGTCTGAGCAGGTGTCGCGCTGCTTCGTGCTGCCCATCTCGCAAGAGATCGATCAGTTCGGAGTCAACGATCTTGTACCAGAGGGCCTTGCGTGCATCGAACTCCGGGATGCGCGTTGTGATCTCAGGGCGAACTTCCTTGAGCATGTTCAGCAGTAATTCGAACTCCGGGCCGACATCACGCTGCAATTTCTCTTTGAGGCGCACGGCGACTGCGGGCGCCCAACCGTTTGTCGAGATGGCGATGGTCAGGTCGCCTTGCCGATGAATGGACCCAAAACTGAAACGGCAATGGTCCGGATCATCCACAGAGTTGCAGAGGATGCCGCGTTGCTCGCACAGCCGGAAGACTTCCGAGTTGTCGTCGAGATCGGAGATGCACAAGAAACACCCGTCGAGATCGGCGGCCTGAAAACCACGTCTCAACCACGTGACTGAGCCGGCGGAAGCGAGTTGTGCAATGGCGGTCTCGGCGCGTGGGTTGACATAGGTGACTTGCGCGGCGGCATCAACCAACCCACGAACTTTCGCGGCGACTTCAAACCCTTCGCCCGTGACCAGGCAGCGCTTGCTCGTGAGATCGAGAAAGATTGGGTAGCGGAAGTTCAAGCGCGTTCTCACCTTCTATTCTGGAGATGTTGCCCGTTCCACGCCTTTTCCTGATCGACAGCTTTGGATTCATTTTCCGGGCGTATCATGCGCGCGCCCGCAGCGGCGCGCCACCTATGCGAACGACGTATGGGTTGTCGACAGAGGCTATTTTTATCTTCCACAATATGCTGCGGAAGTTGATGACGAGTTCCAAGCCGGATTACATTGCGGCGATTTTTGAGAGCAGCGAACCGACTGTTCGATCCGCAGCTTTCGCAGAATATAAGGCGAATCGGACGGAGATGCCGCACGACTTGGGCGAGCAGATTCCGCACATCCGGCGCATTCTGGAGGCGATCCATATTCCGATTCTCGAGTTTCCCGGCTACGAAGCGGATGACGTGATTGGTGCGATTGCGTGCAGACAGCCACAGAAGCCTCTCGAAGTCGTTATTGTTTCAAGCGACAAGGACATGCTTCAGTTGGTCAACGAGCGCGTGTTCATGCTCAATCCGATGAAAGACGATGAATGGTACGACACTGCGAAGGTGGAGCAGTTTATGGGCGTGAAGCCCTCGCAAGTCGCGGACCTGTTGGCGCTGAAGGGCGATTCCATCGACAACATACCGGGTGCGCCGGGCATTGGGGACAAAGGCGCGCGGGACATCGTCGTACGTTTCGGATCTGTAGAAGCGGCACTCGAGCGAGCTGCCGACGTGGAGCGGAAGATGTATCGCGAGAGCCTCCAGAACAATCGCGATCAGATCCTGTTGAGCAAGCAGCTTGCAACGATTGAGACGAAAATCCCGGTCGAGTGGGATCTCCCGAGCTTGCGCGCGCAGCAGCCTAGTAATTCGGCGTTGAAGACGCTGTACAAGGAGCTGGAATTTTTCAGCTTGCTGAAGGATCTGCCGCCAGAAGACGATAGTGCGACACGGGATTACGGAACTTTAGATACGCCTGAGGTGGTTGCGGAGTGGCTGGCAAAAAGACCTGCGGATGCGCCGCTTGCAGTTGCGCTGGACCTTACGAATGCGTTTGTCGGGCTGTCTTACCACGTTGGGCAGGGACGCGCGGTTCCGTTGACGCTGCTCGCCAGTGTGCAACCGGTGCTGGAATCGGAATACGTCGGGAAAATCGTTCATGACGCGAAGGCTTTTCTGGTGGGGATGTCCGGGCTGGGAATTGAACCGCGTAATGTTCTGCCGATTCAATGCTGTATGCGTTCCTGCTTTCAGCCGATCCGGGCGGCTGCTCGCCTGAAGCGCTTGCCGAGCGTTTTCTGGATCGAAAGCTGAATGCAGCGGCCGAACAGCAGGCAGAAGCCACACTGGCGGTATTCGAAATTCTTCATCCGCAGATCGATTCGCAAGAGGTGCGCAGCGTTTACGAGCAGATCGATCTACCGCTAGCGCCGGTGCTTGGGCAATTAGAGATGACGGGAATCCGCGTCGACACAGATGTGCTCTCGCAGTTATCGATCGATTTGGCCGAACGCGTGGAGCGCATCGCGCAGAACGTTTACGAACTGGCCGGGCATCCGTTTAACATCAATTCGCCGCAGCAACTGGGAAAAATTCTCTTCGAAGAGATGGCGCTGCCGGCTCCCTTCAAGTACGGCAAAGGCAAGACAATTTCGACAGCCGCGGACGTGCTGGAGGGCTTGGCCCCGGCGTATCCGGTGGCGCAGCTTGTTTTGGATTATCGGCAGCTTACGAAGCTGAAGGGCACGTATATCGATGCGCTGCCTCAATTGATAAATCCGAAAACCGGGCGCGTCCACACGACCTTCAACCAAACGGGCGCGGCAACGGGGCGGTTGTCTTCGTCAAACCCGAACCTGCAAAATATTCCGATTCGAACGGAAGAAGGCCGCGAGATTCGTGCGGCGTTTGTGCCAGAAGCAGGATGGGAACTGGTGGTTGCGGACTATTCCCAGATTGAACTGCGGCTGCTGGCTCACATGTCGCGCGACCCAGTGCTGGTGGAAGCGTTCCGAAACAGAGAAGACATTCACACGCGCACAGCGGCGGAGGTCTTTAAGGTGGATCCGGCAATGGTGAGCGGCGATATGCGACGCGCCGCCAAGGCCGTGAACTTCGGAATCGTCTACGGGCAAACTCCGTTCGGTTTGGCGCAGACCCTGTGCATTGATCGGAAAGAGGCGGAGCGGTACATTACGCGTTATTTCGAGCGGTACGCAGGCGTGCGCGAGTTCATCGACAGCACGATCATGGAAGTGCGGCAATCCGGAGTTGCGAAGACATTGTTCGGGCGGCGGCGGCCGATTCCGGATATGCAGAGCCGAAACCCTTCGGCGCGTTCGTTCGCAGAAAGAACTGCGGTTAATACACCTCTGCAAGGGACGGCCGCGGATTTGATCAAGGTCGCGATGATCCGCATCGCTGGGGTACTCAAGGCAGGAAAAACTGCAATCCCGAATGCTGCTGCAAGTTCATGACGAGCTTGTATTCGAAGCGCCGTCATCGGAAGTGGATGCATTGAAGGAATTAGTGAAATCGCAGATGGAAAACGTGTACGAACTCTCGGTGCCTTTGGTGGTTGACGTGGGCAGCGGGCCGAATTGGAGAGACGCGAAGTGAGGTTACGACAGATGGCCGCAATGGCCACAGCTTATGGTGGCGGCTATCGGGAGTACAGCATGCGACGGCAAGAAGACGGCGCAAATGAAACCGGGTCCGGCGCAATACAAGGTTCGGATGCAGACCACGAAGAGCGATATCGTGATTCTGGTGCATCGGGACTGGGCCCCGTTGGGAGCAGATCATTTCTATGAGCTAACGAATATGGGCTTCTACAACGGCGATTATTTTTATCGTGCGGTCAAAAACTTCGTTGTGCAGTGGGGGATTAACGGTGATCCGAAAGTGAACAAGGACTGGAGCGAGATCACGATCAAGGACGATCCGCCGAAAGTGAGTAACAAGATCGGTACGGTTGATTTTGCAATGGCGGGGCCGAACTCGCGCACCACACAGCTGTTCATTAACCTCGGCGATAACAGCGCCGCGCTCGATCCGCAAGGGTTCGCTCCGTTCGGTGAAGTGATTCAGGGTATGGAGAACGTGTTCAACCTGTACACCGGTTACGGCGATTTTCCGCCTAACGGCGTAGGGCCGGTGCCGGAAAATATCTCGATAGATGGGAATCCTTATCTAGAGGAGCATTTCCCGAAGCTCGATTACATCAAGACCGCCAAAGTCATTCCTTAGCCGCATCAGGCGCATGTTGGGCCGTGCTGCCCAGATGCGAAACTGAAAGAAAATGACAGGCAATGAGATCCGCGCGAGGTTTCTGGATTACTTCGCCGGTCAAGGGCACAGAATTGTTCGCAGTTCGTCGCTAGTGCCCGCCGATGACCCGACGTTGTTATTCACCAACGCGGGCATGAACCAGTTCAAAGAAACTTTTCTCGGTCTGGAGAAGCGGGACTATTTGCGCGCCACGTCATCCCAAAAATGCGTACGCGCGGGCGGCAAGCATAACGATCTAGAGAACGTCGGTTACACGCGCCGGCATCTTACTTTTTTCGAGATGCTGGGGAATTTTTCGTTTGGAGATTACTTCAAGAAAGACGCCATTGCTTTCGCATGGGAACTGGTCACAAGCCCAAACTGGTTCGCTCTCGATAAAGATCGGCTTTATGTGACTGTCTTTCGCGAGGACGACGAAGCGGAAGAGCTTTGGCAGAAAGTTGCCGGTGTTCCGAGGAGCCGCATATTCCGCCTCGACGAAAAGGACAATTTCTGGCAGATGGGGGAGACCGGGCCGTGCGGTCCGTGTTCGGAGATTTACTACGATTTCGGGCCAGAAGCGGCAGAAAAAGGCCGGGAACAGGAGCAGTTTCCGCAGGACGGCGGAGATCGTTTTGTCGAGATCTGGAATTTGGTCTTCATGCAGTTCGATCGTGACAACAACGGAACACTAACACCGCTGCCGCGGCCCTCCATTGATACCGGGATGGGGCTTGATCGCATTCACCGCGGTTCTGCAAGGGAAGGTTTCAATTTATGACACGGATTTGCTCGGCTCCTATCATCATCGCGCTGCGGAGTTGCTGCGCGCCGGGAACTCCGATGAGGAGCGTGCCGCGCTCGCGCTGCGCATCAATGCCGACCATGCGCGCAGTACAGCGTTTCTGATTCACGATGGCGTGCTTCCTTCAAACGAAGGGCGCGGCTATGTACTGCGTAAGATCATGCGGCGCGCGATGCGGAACGGCAGATTGGCCGGCGCGAACGAACCTTATCTGCACAAACTGACCGCGTTCGTTGCGGAGCTGATGAAGCCTGCCTATCCGGAACTGCATGAGAGCGTCGAACGCGTGAGCCGGATCGTGCGCGATGAAGAGAGCCGCTACGCGACGACGTTCCAGGTTGCCGAAAAGTTCTTTCATGACGAAGCGAAGTCCGCCATAAATGGCGTGTTGCCGGGGGCGGCGGCGTTTAAGTTGTACGACACATATGGGCTCGCGCTGGATGAGCAGGAGGAAATGGCGCGCGAGTTCGGGCTGGCCATCGATCGGGAGAGCTTCGGAACCGAGATGGAAAAGCAGCGCGTACGTGCGCGCGCGAGTTGGAAGGGCGGGGACAAGGGGCAGGTCTCGGAAGTCTACAAAGATCTGCCGGGGACGGAGTTCGTGGGCCGAACGATGCTGCGGACGCCGGTGGAAGTCGTTCGGCTGATTGTGGACAAACGGGCTGTGAGTCTTGTAGAGCAGGGCGCGGCTGAGGCCGTGTTTGCGAAGACGCCCTTCTACGCGGAGTCGGGCGGGCAGGTGAGTGATACGGGTTTGCTGCTTGACAGTGAAACGAGTGAGCGCGTCGCCGTAGTTGAAGGCAGTTATAAGCCGGTGTCGTCCGCGATGGTGCAGAAAATTCATGTCTTACGCCCCATTCGAACGGGCGACAAACTGCTAGCCGTGATCGATGAGCCGCTACGCGCTTCGATTATGCGGAACCACACTGCGACACATTTGTTGCACGCGGCGCTTCGCCAGGTGCTTGGCCCGCACGTCAAGCAAGCAGGCAGCGTTGTCGAGCCGGGACGTCTGCGCTTCGACTTCTCGCATTATTCAGGGTTGAGCGATGATGAGCGGTCTGAAGTGGAGCGGCTGGTGAACCAGCAGATTCTGGCAAACAGGGAAGTCGCGACAGACATCATGAATCTCGATCAGGCGCTTGCTACGGGCGCGATGGCGCTGTTCGGCGAGAAGTATGGAGATAGTGTTCGCGTAGTCAGTATTCCAGGATTCAGCCGTGAGCTTTGCGGCGGTACACACGTGAATCGCACCGGCGACATCGGGCTATTCAAAATCGTTTACGAAGGAAGCATCTCGCAAGGCGTCCGCCGCATTGAAGCGATCACGGGCGAGCACGCGCTCGAACGATTCCAGCACGCAACGGCCCAGCTCACGAAGGCCGGCGAACTGTTGCGGACCTCGGAAACGCGGGTGCTCGAACAGATGGAGAAGATATTGGAGCACCAGAAGCTCCTCGAGCGTGAGGTAGACCAACTGAAGACGCGCGTTGCTCACCAACAGATCGAAAAGATGGAAGGACGGCGCGTGAATGGCGCGACAGTGCTTACCGAAAAGTTGGATGGCCTTGACCCCAAGCAGTTACGTGCGCTTGCGGACTCACTGCGAAACAAATGGGGCAGCGCGGTGATCGTCCTTGCTTCTGTGAATGACTCGAGCGTGTCCCTCATCTCGGCGGTCAGCAAAGATCTGACGGCGAAAGTGCAAGCGGGCAAGTTGATCGGCGATGTGGCCAAAGCAATCGGCGGAAAAGGTGGCGGTCGGCCGGACATGGCCGAAGGGGCCGGCAAGGATGTACAAGCGCTGCCGCAGGCGCTTGGATGACGTTTATCGGAAGATCGAGTCTCTGTTATAGCCCGGCATGATGGAACACTTTGACGTAGTGATTGTCGGCGCTGGGCCTACGGGGCTTGCGTGCGGCATTGAACTTGAGAAGCGCGGAATGACGACAGTCCTGTTCGATAAGGGATGCATCGTCAATTCGATCTATCACTATCCGATCAACCTGGTTTTCTTTACGACGCCCGAGTTGCTGGAGATCGGGGATATCCCGATGACTTCGCTGAACGAGAAGCCGGGCCGGACCGAAGCATTGAAGTATTACCGGCGTGTCGCCGATCATTACAAGTTGAACGTGCATCAGTACGAACGCGTACTCGATTTCAGCGGTTCCGATGGCGATTTCGTTATCCGCACAGAAACCAGCGCCGGTGAACGCTATCGATATGGCGCGAAGAAGATCATTCTTTCGACCGGCTATTACGATATCCCGAACCGGTTGAACGTGCCTGGCGAGGGCCTCGAAAAAGTTATTCATTACTATCGCGAGGCTCACCCGTACTACAACCACGACGTACTGATCGTGGGCGCAAAGAATTCGGCTGCATTGCCGCCCTGGAGCTCTTTTGGACCGGGGCGCGCGTCACCATGGTTCATCGCGGCGCCGGCATATCGAAGAACGTCAAGTACTGGATCAAGCCGAATATTGAGAATCGGATCAAGAGCGGCGAAGTGAAAGCGTATTTTCATTCGAGCGTCAAAGAAATCCGTCCGCATGAAGTGGTGCTCGACACTCCGGAAGGAGAGGTCAGCCTCAAGAACAATTTTGTTTTCGCCATGACCGGTTACCGGCCTGACTTCGAATTCATGTCGCAGCACGGCATCCACTTGGATCCCGTCACATCGAAGCCGATTACCGATCCGCAGACATTAGAAAGTGAGCGCGAAGGCGTCTATCTCGCGGGCGTAATCGTTGCGGGCACTCACACGAACGAGATCTTTATCGAGAACGGCCGTTTCCACGGCAAGCTGATCGCCGATTCCATTTCTCAAAAGCTGTACGCGGAACAGCCCGTATAAATCCAATGCGACACTGTTGTGATCCATGCGATTTGCACTCCCGCTGCTCTTAGCGATCACTTTCTCCAGCCACGCCGCTGAAACCCAAACCCTTCTTGCAACTCCCAACAACATTCGTTGGGGATATTATTGGTCGCAGTCGAAACCGGCGATCAGGATTCACTCGGGTGACCGCGTTCGCATCCAGACGGTCTCTGGAAATCCGAAGCGCCTGTAGCCGCCGGTGCGAAGCCGGACGACATCCAGCCGGAACTGAAAGCCGTGTACGACCAGATCCCAGCCTCAGAGCGCGGGCCGGGCGGTCATATACTCACCGGCGCGGTTTACATTGAGGAAGCGGAGCCCGGCGACGTACTGGAAGTGCGGATCGAGAAGATTACGCTTGATGTTCCGTTCGCCTACAACGCGTTTGGGCCGACGGGCGGATTCATGAAAGCGGATTTCCCGAATGAGCGGGGAATGAAGATCATCCCGCTCGATCGAAAGCGCAACATCGCTCTTTTCGGTCCCGGGGATTGAAATTCCACTTCATCCTTTTTTCGGCAGCATGGGAATTGCGCCGCCGGGCGACGCCAAGGTGAACAGCGCGCCGCCGAATGTTCATGCGGGGAATATGGACAACAAAGAACTGGTTGCCGGGACCACGCTTTACATCCCGGTTCATCAGAAAGGCGCTCTGTTTGAGGTTGGCGATGGACACGCGGGCATGGGAAACGGTGAGGTGGACATTACCGCGATGGAAACGTCGCTCACCGGGACGTTTCAGTTCTTCGTTCATAAGGGCGTCTCGCTCAAGTGGCCGCGACGCTGAAACGCCTGCGGACTACATCACGATGGGATTTGATGAAGATCTGACGAAGGCGACGGAAATCGCGGTGAGGGAGATGATCGATTTCCTTTCAACCGAAAAGGGATTGAGCAGGCAGGACGCTTACATGCTGACCAGCGTGGCGGCGGATGTCGACATTACTCAGCTTGTCGACGGCAACAAGGGTGTACACGTCATGTGTCCGAAGGCGATCTTCATGAAAGACAAAAACGTGCCAATGGTTGGGGGAAAGGTGACCGGTTACGTCCGAAAACACATCTACGAATTAGAAACGTTCCCAGCCGATTCCCTCCAGAGTGGGCGGAAACAGGTCGGGATGCAGGATCTCCGCGAAGATCTGAAGCGATTCCACCACGCGCGGCCCTGGCCGGTTCATAAACTGATTCCCGTCGCACACAAACAAGCTTCCAGATTTCACGGCCGACAGTTCGCCGAACCCGAGACGGTCGATCAGCCAATGCATCTCCTGCCGCGTGCGGGCCAGGTCGAATCCGCATGGCAAAGCTACTATCATTTCGGGATCCAATTCGACTATTTGGTCCCATTTCATCCACGGTGAGTGCTGCCCGGGAATTCCCAATAGGTCGCGGCCGTTGTGCCATTTCGATCAGTTCGGGTACCCAGTTGCCCGCCGTCATCAAGGGTTCAAGCCACTCCAGCGTGACGATAGCCGGACGGCGTGCCGCGATTTGTGCCCGTAACTCAATCGCTCGCATTCTGTCTTGAAGATTGCGAATAAGTTGCTCGCCGACATCGTGGATGCCACACGCGTCGGCTACACGCCGGATATCGGACCAGATGTCCGCCAGTGCGTACGGCTGTAACGAAACGATTTGTGCGTCGGTTTGGAACTCGGCCTTGAGACGTGCGCTCCAAATCGGCCAAACTGACCGCGCAAACCTCGCATTGGGTTTGAGTAATGATGTGCGTCGGATCTAATTGCCGGATTAGGTCAGCGTTGACGTCGTAGATGCTAAGAGCCCGACCTCAGCCGATCTTTAACCAGGGCGTCGATCTCGGCACTGGATCCATCGACTGGAAAGGAAGGCGCGGTACAGACAGGCAGTTTCAAAACGGACGGCGGGAAATCGCACTCATGGGAGCGGCCGACTTGGAACGCGCCCAGTCCGAGTGCATGGACAATTTCCGTTGCGCTCGCAATCAGAGGGAAGGAGTCGCAGTTCAGCCACGCTTAAGGTTACAAATTGCCGATGTGCAAGCCCGCCGGAGAGTTGTGCTCAGGGAAATTGGTCGGGTGGGCTTTGCTGCTGGGCTATAGAAGAATTAACAGGATGGGGTGTCGTTGCTGTGGGCTAACTGGCGGAGCAACCATCATTCCCTGAGCGTATCTCTTGTTTACACGCCATTATTTAGCACCTAAGATGCCAAAGCGTGAGGGCCAGTTTTGTTGCATTTTCAGCAACACACGCTGAGCGGCTACGCAGTTTTTACCTATGCAGGCAAGAAAACATTGACCGACCGGCTAATTGGTACCTGGAGGTCGCGTAGCAGGAGGTTCGGGCACGTTCGCCGGTAGCGCGGACACGCGGGTGATACGACCATTCAGCGCATCCTGAGACGGAGATATGATTCACCTCTAACGTTGTGCCCAACGTCTGGTCTAAGGCAACTCGCGCACTACTGTACGCAACAAGGGCCGCTACTTCGGTGGATTGTGCGGTCGCAAGATCTCGCTGCTGCTGCACTACGTTGTAAGTGGTTGAGGCACCCAGGGAGAACTTCTTTTGTTCTGCTTCCAGAAGTTGCTGCTCCAAAACACGATTTCTCACCGCCGCCTGATAACGAACGCGGGCCTGCTGTAAACCCACCGCTTGGTTCGAAACGTCAACAGCGAGCTGATTCACATCCTTTTGCAATTGCAACTCGCTCTGTCGAATGGTCAAGACGTCTATAGCAGCGTCTGCCTGCGCCTGGCGATTCCGCAGAGTGGGCGCGACAAAAGCGCCGGCGCGTTCAGAGGGAAAGTCGCGCCGCAGTATTTGTCCAAGCGCGTTTCCTATCCCTCCAACAAAGTAGCTATTCGGAAGTTCACACAGAGTTCCGGGCCTGCCTGGGCACGGGCCGAAGCCGGGTTGTTCCGAACTGTTTCCCGCCTGTCCCTCAGTCGGGATAACAACCGGTATGGGATTTGACCGGCCTGAGAGCGCTGAATCAGTCGCGCCGGCTAAGCCGGCCAACTGCGGAAGTACGGCATTCGCGGTACCCAGGGCTGTGATGCGGCTGTTCTTAAGGCCGCTTTCTTGAGTGGCGAGATCGGTGCGATTAGCGCGCGCGGTGGCAATCAGGGTCGTAAGCGGAGGAAGGTTGTCTTGCTCCGGAACTTCTATTTTGTCGAGCGGGATTATGTCGGCTTCCGCGAACAAGGGATCGGAAAGTCCTTGGCGGCTGAGCAGGTTTTTCAGGGAGACTTGCTGCGTTTCCAATGTTGTTTGTGAGATGACCATATCCTGTTGGCTGGACGCTACCTGCGCTTCAGCCGTGGTCACATCAAGCGGGCGCCATCGTGCCGATCTGTACTTGCTTCTTGTTGTCTTCGAAGAAGCGGCGCGCGACATCCAGGGCGGTTTGTTTTGCACTGAGGTCTTCGTAATCTGCGACAAGCGAATAGTACTCCGTAAGTACTTCAGCGATTACAGATATGATCTGCCCCTTGAATACCGTGTCGGACATTGCGAGTTGGTTCTTCGCTACGACGATATTGCGGCTGTTCACGCTTGTGCCGAAACCCTGCAGAAAATTATGCTGGACAGAAATGCTCAGATTAGGGCTGCTCGAAGGGTTCAGGATGTCGCTAAAAGCATTTTCGTTAAGATACGAGTCCTTGTAGGTTAAGCTAACCTGGCCCCCGGTGATGAGCCCTTCCGTCAGAGAAGTCGTGTTGTTGCGTGTAAGATCTAACAGGTTATAAAGTCCGGCTTGAACCGTATTCGGCTGCAAATTCGATTTGTGAGCGAATGTCTCAGTGACCTGAAAAGTAGGGTCGAGCGACGGCGTTACGGGCCCAATCTGAGAGATGGTAGCATTAGCCGTGTTATTCGTGTTCGTGCCGGCAACACTCGTGCTAACACCTGCTGCGGCCTGACTGCCGGCGACGCCTTGACCACTTGAAACCGAGCCCGCTTGCGAGGAACCGCTTGGAACGCCAGGGAGCGCACCGCCAGCCTGGAAAAGCTCCAGATTCCATTCATCAATCAACGGATTGTACCGGGCAGATTCGATGTCGATGTTGTTTTCGAGCGCAAGTGCGATTGCGTCTTGCACCGTGAGATAGATCTTGCCGGCTCGCACCAGGTCCCGAATGCGCAACGAATTCTGAGCGCGAATCGGCGGGACGAACGGCGCTTCATAAGGCCGCAACAGTACGGTTGTCTGCGGCCTTACTGGGGTGATGTCTTGCGTCGATTGCGACCAGCCAGGCGCTCCAGTTGCGCACGCGAGGGCGAATGCGAGAAGATGCTGCCGCAACTGCCGTGCATCTCATTGGAACTGCTCCGCTTTCGGCAGGGTTGCCGGAAGCACGGACGGCCTGCGCGACTTGCCGGACAGTGCTTCACTTAACGAAATATGGTTCACCTCGAGCGTTGTGCCCATTGCTTGATCAAATGCGATGCGGGCGTGGCTGTAATTTGCAAGCGCCTGCGTTTCCGTACTCGCCGCGGCGGACAGCGTCTGCTGGTCGGTTACAACCTGGAAAACAGTAGAAGCGCCTAGAGTGTATTTCTTTTTATCTGCATCGAGCGTCTGTTGCTGAAGTATCCGGGCCTTCACCGCGGAATCGAACCGGACACGGGCCTGGCGTAAGACCGATGACGGCATTTTGAACGTCCACTCGAACCTGGTTTCTCTGCTTCTGCAGAGCCAATTCGCTTTGCCGGAGTTCGAGTAAGCTAGTCACGTAGTCCGATTGAGCGGCGCGATTGCGAAGAGGGATACTTAAAGAGAGGCCAGCCGAATAGTTGGGGAAGTTGCGGCGGAAGATTTCTCCGAGTAAGTTCCCGTATCCGCCCTCGATGAACGGATTAGCAGTTTGCATGCCGGGCTGAAGATAGTTGTTGCTCCCGCTTAAGCCGTTGTTCGTCAGTTCAGCAAAAACGTTCAAGGTGGGCTTCAACCCGTTTTTAATGCCGGTCAATAACGTCTTATCGCTGTCGATGTTGATCTGATTCTGGGCGATTTCGACACGCCGTCCTAGAGCCTCTTTGACAAGGTCGTCCACCGATTTCAGCTCGTCCTTCTCGGGCGGCACCTCGAACGTATTCAGTGGGATCACGTGAACCTCAGACAACGCAGAATTGGCGACGCCGTTTCGGCTCAGCGCATTCTTCAGCACCGTTTCCTGCTGTAGCAGGTTGGTTTGCGAGATCAGCAGGTCTTGTTGGCTCGAGTAAACCTGCGCTTCGGCGCGAGTCACTTCAATCGGCGCTAACGTGCCAATCTGAACCTGTTTCTTGTTGTCTTCATAAAGCGCCTGAGCCGTCGCGAGCTCATCCTTCCTGGCCTTCAGGTCTTCGTAGAAACTCACCAGATCCCAATAGAGATTCAGAACGGAGGAGACCGTTGTGATGACCTGTTGCTTAAACGTCAGGTCGGAGATCTTTTCGTTGTTCTTCGAAACGCGAATATTGCGGCCATTAACAGCCGCGCCGAAGCCTTGCAGCAAGGGCTGGTTAATCTGAAAATCCAGATATCCTTGGTCGAACGGATCCACGGCGTAAAAGGCGCTGTTGTATTTGCTGTATTGGCTCAGATAGGTGAATTGGGCGCTCATGCCCCAAACGAAGTTCTGAGAGTATTGCGCTTCATAACGTGCGAGTCTGGGCAATAAGCGCAGTCGTTCCGGTCAGTACAGTGTTGCTTTGAGGGCTGGTGCTGTGCTGAAAATTCGTGTAGAAGAAAGTCTGCGGATCGAGATTTAAGAGTGCCGGCCCTAGATTCGTTACAATCTGCCCGCTCGAGCTTACGCCGGCGGCCGCAGTCGTAGTTGCACCGCCGCTTGCATTTAAGCTGACACCCGTGAGGCTAACGCTTTGTGGTCCTTGCGCCACACCGACACCAACGCTACGCAAAACACCGCCGCTTTGCGCACGGCGGCTTACTTCTTTGCTGAGCAGCGGTCCATAACGCTGAATTTCAATATCCAGGTTGTTTTCAAGGGCGAGATCAATTACGTCCTGGGCTGAGAGGTAGAGATTGCCCGCCCGGATGAGAGATTCAAGCCGGGTCGTGTTTCTGAGATTGACAGGCGGAACGCTGCGCGCCTGATACGGATGCAACAGCCAACCGAACGCGCCTCCGGCTGGATTATCGATGCGCACGGCATCCTGGGCCGGCAATAAGCCGCTGAAGAGAAGAAACGAGCAAAGCGCAGACAGAGGTATTTTCAATCGTGTCATCAAAATTCAGTGGGGGCAGTCCTTTACAAGAACGAGTTACAGTGAGGGACGGTTCCCTGATACTTTCGGCGATTTTTCATCGTAACGCAGCAAAGTCACGCGGATGACATGAGGCAGTGCGACTTTGGCCTTCGTTTTTGGGCAGAATCGCCACATCGTTGTTATGCTTGCGAGTTGAGTGATGCTTCCGTTCTTAGCTTGTTTTCGAACATCGGTGCGTATTTGCAGGGTCATTTTCGACTCACAAGCGGTCTTCACAGCAGAGAATATTTGCAATGTGCAAAGGTTCTCGCCATTCCGCGGTACGCGGAACGATTGGGCCAGGAACTTGGAAGTAAACTGAGGTCCATAGTCGGTGATTCGAAGGTGGACGTGGTGATTTCACCTGCCATGGGCGGCATCATCATCGGCCATGAGGTTGCACGCGCATTTGATGTCGCCGCTTTGTTCACGGAGCGTGACAGCGCAACTAATGAGATGACGCTAAGACGGGGATTCGAACTCAGGGCGGGTGAACAAGCCCTTGTTATCGAAGATGTGATCACGACGGGCGGAAGCACTAGAGAAGTGGTACGCGTTGTGCGCGAGGCTGGGGCGAGCGTTCTTGCAGCGGGTTCAATTATCGATCGCAGCGGTGGCGAAGCTGAGGTGGGCGTTCCCGCGTTGCGCTGGTCACGATGAAGCCGACCGCTTACGATCCCGGCGATTGTCCGCTGTGCCGTGAAGGCCAGCCGATAATCAAACCGGGATCACGCCGCACGTAAACGGGATTGTGTTTCGCATGCGCAGGCTGCGCTTCGAAGTTGCTTACGAGGGCACCGATTTCAAAGGCTGGCAGGTACAGCCTGGCTTACCGACGATTCAGGGGACCCTCGAAGAAGTAATTGGCGGTATCGAGGGGAACGCGGTACATGTAGCTGGTTCCGGGCGCACGGATGCCGGCGTGCATGCAGTCGCACAAGTAGCCGCCGTCACGCTTTTAAATCCAATACCGGCCGACAATTTCCGGCGCGCCGTGAATCGTCTACTGCCTCCCACAATCCGGATCAGCCAAGTGCGGGAAACGGCGCTTGCTTTCCATCCGCGCTACGACGCCAAACAGAAAACTTATGAGTATCGAATCGCCCGCGACGAAGTTTGCTCTCCGTTTGAGAGGCGTTATGTTTATCATCATCCCTATCCGCTGGATGTTTCCGGAATGATTGCTGCGGCGCCGCTACTTGAAGGCGAGCACGACTTCTCGGCCTTCGCGGCCTCGGACGAGCGGGATGAATCGGGCACCGGCAAAGTGCGCACGATTTTTCGCTCAGCGCTTCAAGTGAACGGCTCGATGCTGACGTATCAGGTCACCGGATCGGGGTTCTTGAAACACATGGTTCGCAATATCGTGGGCGTGCTGCTGGAAGTCGGCAAGGGGAATGTGAAGCGCGAAGATCTCTTGACGCGACTTCAGCCGGCGAGCGGCGATTCGGCCCGGTCCCACGGCGCCGGCCAGTGGACTTTTCCTTATATGTGTGGATTACGGCTAAGAAGACCCGACATACTCAAGCACGAGTGCGGTGATGTCGTCGCGCTGCTTCATGCCTCTATGGAATTGCAAGACCGCGGAGATGATGGCGTCATGCAGTTGCTCGGCGTTGAGAGCCGCAAAACGTTTCAGTAACAGCCTGAACTGCGGCTCGAACGTTTCATGATGCTCATTTTCGGCTTCTGTAATTCCGTCGCTATACGCAATGATCTTGTCTCCAGGCGTGAGGTGGAGGCGTTCCACGTCGTAGCGGGCATTGCGCCAAAGGCCAAGGGGCATGCCCGTAGTCTGCAACTGGAGCATCGAGCCATTCGCACTGAGAACAAACGGCGCGCAATGGCCGGCGTTCACCCATTCCATAACGCCGGAAACATGTACGGCTGGCGTAGAAGAGCGTGGCGTACTTCTCACGCTGTGCGCGGTCAATGATAAAGCCGTTAATCTTAGTAACGACTTCATTGAGCGACACAGCCAGACCGGACCCCAACAGGAACGCACCTTGCAAAAGCGAGGCGAGCAGCGCCGAACTGATACCCTTGCCGGAGACATCCGCTATAACCGCCGTCCAATTGTCCGAATCGATCTGATGAAGGTCAAAGTAGTCGCCAGTTACATCTGAGCAAGGCAGGCTCGAACCCGCCGCATGCAGCCAGCCAGAGTTCGGAAATTTGCGCGGAAGCAGATTCTGCTGAATCTTGCGCGCGAGTTCAAGCTCCTGCTCGATCAGAAGATTTTGCCGCTCGCGTTCCAAAAGATTGGCTCGTTCGAGCACCGTAGACGCTTCCACGCGAGCGTATGCAGCAACTCGAGATTCAACTCCGGCACCACCGTTTCCTGATGGCATTCGAGATAGATGAGGCCGAGCGTGTCTGACTTGGAGGCGATGGCTAAGGTGTCTTGCGCGTTGATATTTGCCAGACTGACAAGCGGGACACAGATTACATCGCGCATCTTGGAATCGAGTGTCAGGGAGAGCAGGTCATGTCTTTCTTTAAGCGCGTGCCAGATGAGTTGCGGTGGGTAACATGACCGATTCCACCTGCAGCGCACGTCCATATTTGTCACGGCCGAGGCGAATCGAAAGTTCGTCGCCGGACCGTAGCAGCAAGAACGCACGTTCCGCGCCGGTGAGCGTCAGGGCGGTTTCGAGAACCGCGCCGAGTACTTCGTCGCCCGCTAACGAGGTCTGCAGGGTTCTGGCGACATCAAGGACGCCACGCAATCGCGCAAACTGGCCGGCGGCGCCACCGGGCTGGGCCGTTACGGTTGACAGCCGGTCGAGCAACGCCTTCATCCGATCATCGTGATCGGAAAAGACAAGACGGTAGCCATCTTCGAAACCGAAATCGATTGCATCGCCGGGCTTAAGGCTCCTGGTGGCTTCGATCCGGTCGCCATTTACCCAAGTCCCATGCAGGCTATTGAGGTCTTCAATGACGAAACCGTTTTCAGTGTGCTGGATGGTCGCATGCGAGCGAGATGCACGGCTGTCTCGCAGAATCAGCTCATTATCGGGGCCGCGGCCAATGCGGAAGGGCAGCGGCGCGATCGGGATGCGGCTTCGTTCTCCCGTCGGGTGGATCACATCCAGCGCGACTTCAGTTGTGTTCGTATCCATCCCTTAAACCGAGCTTCGCATGAGGAGCGACGCCCATGAACCTCATTTGGTACAACGTTGATCGAGGCGAGGAAGATTCGTTTGTTTCGAAAAGTGCTGGTTGCCAACCGGGGCGAGATCGCGGTGCGCATTGTCCGCGCCCTGCGGGAGATGGGCATCTCCAGCGTTGCCGTCTTTTCTGACACCGACCGGCGCGCGCTTCATGTGCAACTGGCAGATGAAGCCGTCTGCATCGGTCCGGCGGCATCGAGCGAGAGCTATTTGAATGCGTCGGCGATTCTGAAGGCGGCGGCTGATACCCAAGCTGAGGCAATCCATCCTGGATATGGCTTCCTGAGCGAGAATTCGGCGTTCGCGAAAGCATGTGAACAGGCAGAACGTGAAGTTTATCGGCCCGGGTTGGCAGGCAATTGAACAGATGGGCTCGAAAACGGCGGCCAGGCGTCTTGCAATTCAGGTTGGCGCTCCCGTTGTGCCGGGCACCGAGCAAGGGATTCGCGATTACGAGGAAGCGCGCGCGATGGCGGGGGAAATCGGTTATCCGGTTCTGTTGAAAGCCGCAGCCGGTGGCGGTGGCAAAGGCATGCGGCGTGTCGACAATGAACGCGAACTTGGACTCTGCGATTCGGGGCGCATCGAGCGAGGCGGAGCGGGCGTTTGGGTCGGGCGAAGTTTACCTGGAAAAGTTCGTCGAACGTCCGCGGCATATCGAAGTGCAGATTTTGGGAGACGAACACGGAAATTTGATCCACCTTGGCGAACGTGAGTGTTCCATACAGCGGCGACACCAGAAAGTCGTGGAAGAGTCTCCATCGCCACTGATATTGGCCAAACCGGAGTTGCGCGACAAAATAGGTAATGCGGCGCTGCAAATAGCGCGGGCGGTGAATTACTCGAACGCAGGGACGATGGAGTTCCTCTCCGATCAGTCGGGCAACTTCTACTTTCTCGAGATGAATACGCGACTGCAGGTGGAGCATCCCGTGACGGAATGGGTGACGGGCTTGGACCTGGTGAATTGGCAAATTCGCATTGCGGCAGGCGAGAAGCTGACGCTGAAGCAGTCGGATGTCCGCTGGCATGGGTCAGCCATCGAGTGCCGCGTCTATGCCGAAGATCCGGATAACAACTACTTTCCTAGTCCCGGGCGAAATCACGCATTACGCGGAGCCCAGTGGTCCCGGCGTACGCGTCGACGGCGGTGCTTACGCGGGTTGGACGGTCCCAATCGATTACGATCCTCTTTTGGCCAAGTTGACGGTATGGGCGGGCGATCGCGAGATGGCCATTGCCCGTATGCGCCGTGCGCTGGCCGAATATCGAGTGCTTGGAATCACAACCAATCTCAGACTATTCGATGCCGTCATGGGTGACCCAGACTTCATCGCCGGGCGCTTGCACACGGGGTTTCTCGATCAGTTGAAGCAACGGGAGAAGCCGGCGGCTGAAGATAACGGACATGTCTTGGCTGCTGTTCTGGCCGCTGTGGCGCGGCCAGGGCGAAGCAGCGAGCACTCCTGTAGCAAAGCAGGAACAGTCTGCGAGCTTCTGGCGTGCATCGGGCAGAGGGGCTGCTACTCCGTTGAAGCTGCGGGTGGAGGTAGACGGCGAGGCATTTACGCTCGAGTTCCGGAAGTCAAGTGACAGCTCGTTCGAGTATGCCCTCGCGGGCGCGTCGGCGGCGGCGGGCCAAGCGTCGGTTGTCGCAACCATGCCAGGCGTCTTTTCGGTGCTGCTTAGATCGAAAAAGCTTTACGGTGGTCGTTGCGCGAAGAGGCCCGGAACTGGAGGTTGTTGCCGGCGGCCGGCATCACTTTGTGCGTCTCTCCGATCCGCGGGATCGAACTGCAGGCGCTAAGAAGGGGTCGGCAGCCGCGGGCCGGTCGAGATTCGCGCTCAGATGCCGGGAAAGGTCATCAAAATGTTAGTGAAGCACGGTGCGGCCGTGACGGTCGGGCAAGGGGTGATCATAGTGGAGGCGATGAAGATGCAGAACGAAATGAAATCGCCAAAGGATGGCATAGTGTTGAAGATTCACGCCGCCGAGGGCAGCACGGTCGCAGCCGGCGAAACTTTGCTGGTAATCGAGTAAGCGCCGCATGACGAAAGCAGACTGCACCCAGTGCGGCGGCACCGGGTGGGTGGTTTCTGAGCACGACGGCATCTCCGCAGCCGACCGCTGCGAATGCGTGCTCGAGAACCGCCTGGAGGAACTCGAAGAGCGCGCGCATATTCCGCGTCACTATCGCAACGCATCATTTGAGAATTTCCTGGCGAGCGAAGCGAAGGTATTGCGCGATGCGATGGTGCTGATCAAAGGCTACGCAAACGAGTATCCCTTAGGCAAGAAACCGGGGTTGTTGCTGGTTGGACCGCCTGGAACGGGGAAGACGCACTTGGCAGTGGCGGCATTGCGGCAGTTGATCTCGCGCGGCTTCGAAGGTGTTTTCTTCGACTACCAGAACCTGCTTGAACGCATATACGCCGGCTACAGCGAGGCGTTGGGAGCTAGTAACCGGGAGGCTTACCGGACTGCCTTGGACAGTGAAATTCTGTTGCTGGACGATTTAGGCGCGCACCGGATAAACGATTGGGTGGAGGATACAGTGACTTCCATCATCACGCATCGCTACAACCAGCAGAAACCCTTGATTGCCACGACCAATCTGCCGGACCCTGACTTGGGTGGGGTGGACAACACACAACGAATTCTGCTGGAGGAGCGCATCGGCGTACGCGCGCGCTCCCGCCTGTTCGAAATGTGTACAGTTGTTAAGATGTGGGGCGGCGCGGATTACCGCATCAAGCCCCAACGAATGTAAGCGATGTTTAAGCCGTTGCTGCGGCAGCACCAAAGCTTCGAACGGCTTCCTTCTCGTCTTCGAACGCCGGGAAGATGGTGTGCAGCTTGGTAACCTGCATAAGATCTTTCATCTTGCTCTGCATATGCAGCAGTTTCACCGATCCGCCTTGATTTGCCGCGGTGGTGTAGGCGCCTACCAGTTCGCCGAGGCCCGCACTATCGACATAGCTGACGTCCTTCATGTTCAAAAGGATGTTCTTGTCGCCTTGTGCCATCAGGGAGCGCAGTTCATCCCGCAGAATCCCGGTGTTTTCGCCCAAGGTGACCTTGCCGCTCAAATCGACAATGGTGACGTTGCCTTCGCGGCGTGTCTTCGCTGTAAGTGCCATATTGAATGATTCCTCTTCTGAAATTCGACCGCGTACTTAAGGGTTTCATTGTATTACTTCCGTGTCAACGGTGTGCGGTTTGAGTACTTTCGACTGGCTAGGCAGTCGAAATTGAGGCAAAATCGTCAGTGGGAGGGTTGTACCAATGAAAAGAGTTTTTGCATTTGCCCTGCTCCTCGGCTGCTTTGGCGTCAGCGTGTTGGCCCAGGACTGGTACCACGAGCGCGAGCAACGTTTCCGGGACGAGCACTGGCGAGCTCATCTTTTCGAGCACGTCCGGCAAGATCTGGAGCATATCAACAGTGCGGCGTGGGCTGCACCAAGGGAGCGTCGGCGACTTGATCGGACAAAGCAGGAATTGACCGACTTGCAGGCGAAGCTCGAGGGACGCCGTTTTGATCAGGGCGAATTGAACGATGTGATCGACTCAATTACCAAATCGGCAAACGATGAACGGTTATCGCCGCGAGACCGTGACGTTCTGCGTGATGACGATAATCGCCTGAGGGACTACCGCGAGCATCACGAGCATTGGATTCGATAGGCCGGTCAGTGTGTATTTTTCCCGGGCGTCCTGAGAGAGGACGCCCGGCCCCTTTGTTTCGTTCGATCTTCGCCTCGCAAGCCCATCCCCCCCGTCCTCCGGAAAATCCAGATCAAATACTTGAACACCTGACCCAGGTTGCAGGTCTTAGTTTATGTACGTCCGTCATGCATGGCAAAGATGTCTCAAACCTGGGAACTGGACCGGAAGAGCTTGGCAGAGAGAACTCGATGACTCATGCTCGAGAATTGCTCTTTGAGGAGCTTGTTCGCCGACAATCCCGATTCCTGTTTCGGCTGGCACACGCTGTGCTGCGCAACACGCATGACGCCGAGGACGCGGTCCAAGAGGTGTTCCTCAAGATCTATAGGGGCGGTGCGTGGGACGAGATTGAAGATGAAAAGGCTTTTCTAGTCACGCGCTGCGTGGCGCGTTGCGGTCTCGAAGTTGCAGGCAAGGCGGCGCCGACGGGTGAGCATTCTACTTTCTTGGATGAGAAGCGGTCGAAGATGGCCAACCCAGAGCAGTCAGCCATCGATGCGGATGTCGCATGCTATCGTTCATCGGTTGATCGATGCGCTACCCGAACGAGTTGCGGCAGCCGCTTGCGTTGTCGAGCCTGGCAGATCTGAATTCGCGCGAGATCGCAGAAATGCTGCGGGATCCCAGAGGGGACTGTACGAACGCGTCTCATGCGCGCGCGGCAAATCCTAAAGCAGAAGCTGTCGGCGTTAGAGAGCCGTAGAGGAGGATCGGATGAGATTTGAAGACCAACAGGAACACGACGCGCTTCTGGACGCAGCGCTCGCGAATTATTCAACCGAGCCTGACTTTGGCCTCGATAAGCGCGTGCTGGCGCGCGTGCGGAACGATGCGAGGCGTCGGCGAATAGTGTGGTGGAACAGCGCTGGCGTTCTCGCCGCAACACTGGTGCTCATGGCATTATTCCTCTGGCCGTACTCGCACCACACGCAAACGCCGACATTCCGCCGACCGCCACAGGCAATCGAGGATTGCTCGGCCTGCACCGCCGGATTTTCAGATGATCGCCGCCTCAAACAAGCCGCTGCTGGGGCACACATCGGCACGCGGCCAGGAGATTGCAAAAGCAGAATATTTTTCCGACGCCGGCCCCACTTACGCCGGATGAAAAAGCGCTGTTGGCGTTCATCAGGCGCTCTCCACAGGAAGCGTCGACATTGCTGGCGAGCGCCCCCGTTCCAAGTCCGATAGAGATTCAGCCGATCCAGATTGAACCGTTGTCCATCGGCCAGGAGAAAACACAATGAGAGCAAATTGCAAGCATGCTGATTTACGCCGCAGCGTTGACGGCGGGAGCTGTGTTTTGCTCAAGATCAATCTGCGCCGAACGCAAAGACGGAGCCAGACAGGTTCTATCGTCTCGAGTTCGTAGTGCAGGAAGTGGCGGAAGGCAAAGTTCATCAACAGCAGAAACTATTCGAGCATTGTGTCGGCCGATGACACCAACAGGGGTTGCTCCATCCGAGCAGGCGGGAAGGTCCCGTTGCCTGCGCACGCCGGCTCGTCGACCTACCAGCAGGTGGATGTCGATGTCAACATTGATTGCAACCATATCAGGCGATTGGCGGATAATCGCCTGGCGCTCTCACTATCGGCGTCGGTTTCGAGCGCCGCGACACACCAGGCGGATTCCCCTCCGGTATTTCGACAGGAACAATGGCATGCGACGGTCACACTGCCAAGGGGAAAGCCCGTCATCGTCTTTTCGTCGGACGATGTCACGTCGAAAAATAAAATTCAGCTCGAGGTAACGGCGAAGCCGATTCCGTAATCTGGTTGCCTAGCCTGAACGGATTCAAAAGCGCCGAAAAACAGCCAGCACAGCAGCCACGAGTGCCACGATCAACGCCGCTGCAGCAAGCGTCACAATCGCGCGCGTCATGCGCGAGTCGTCGGATTCTTCGATTCGGATGCCGATAACTGGGGCGGGCCCCGGAGGACGCGGTTCAGGTGCGAACGCGAATCGCGGCCTTGGAGACGTGTCTTGCGGCATTTCGATCACGCGCTTTACTCGTGGACCTAAGGAGCCGCCCCGATACTCAAGCTCCTTTGTCAGGCCAACTAGCAGCAGTCCATCGTGGCCGTCTGAAACTGCACCGATGCAACGGCGTGGAATCCACGCTTCGGTGCCTGTACAAGCATTCACGACCTGTACTTCGGTCCACGACCCGGTGCCGAGCAGCCACTCGTTTGGCTCTACGTTCTTAACCGCCGGATAAAACGCAAACCGGCGAAGGCCGATGTAGTCGAGCGGCGACGGGACGAACGGCGCTGACATCGCTTCAATCTTAACTGACGCGAGAGCTATCGGACGTGGTCGCGCCAGGTTTCGGCGAATCGGCTGAGCGCCGCAGGCCGGCGGCGCCGAAAATCATCCCGCCGATGCTCAGAGCTGCCCAAGCGAAAAAGGCGCAGGTTATATCGGCGATTGCATTAGGGCCGGCAATCGGCGGCAAAATGAACTGAGCTGCGAACAGCACGAACATCGTGACAGCTTCCCACCAGCAGAACCTCATGTTGGCGAGAAAGATGAGGCCCACCAAGCTTTGGCTAATCGTCAGTAGCAACTCCGATTCCTGTTGCGAATCGAAGGGTATTACCGTGACGGTTCCCGAACTGATCGAGAAAACGATCGGCAGCATAGCGAACAGCAAAGTCCATTGATTGATGTTGCTAGACGTAATGTTCATCAAACCTACAGATGCGTTTCCGCCCTGGCGCGCGAAGTAGAAGGTGGAAGCGAATTCCGGAAATTCGGAGATCACCGGCGCGAGCCACTGAATCACCACAAAACTCGGCAGGCCGACAGCCGCCGCGACAGCGACTAAACTGCCAAGAAAAGGTTCGGCCGCGAAGTAGATCAGAAGTCCACCGGTGACGAAACAGGCGCTAATCGCAGCGATTCGCATCCTTCGTGGCGCGAGTACGATGCGTCGAGGTATCGCTTCCAGTTCGTCGACGGCCTCTCTTTCTTCCGGCGGTAACTTCGTCAGCAGGAATAAATAGGCTCCGTAGAAGACGATGAGCACGCACGCGTCGAGTACGCTGACGCTTGCCTTTAGCCAAATGACGAAGGCGTACGCCAGCGGCAATAGCAGCGCAATGACCTCCACACTATGGTGCGGGTCGAGATCAATGCTCTTGAGCGCGCGGCCGTGCGGCGTCGATGGACAGTCGCGGCCACAACATAAATCATCGGCCACGCAAGTCCAGTCAACAGGCGCAGCGCGCCGGTCAGATTCGCGAGCAATAACGCGGTCTGCTGTTTCCAGGCCAGAACGGCTTCCACTGCGAATTCGGGCAGCGTTTGCATCCACGCGAGAATGGCCAACGCGAAACCCTGCGCTACAAAGAACTGGGCCGATTCCGCGCCCCACGTGATGATGACGGAGGCCACAAGGATGCAAGGCGTTGTCCACAGCGCCGACCATGGGCTAGATGACCCCAATGGATGCACCACGAGAAACAGCGCGAGGAAAACGGGCGCAGCCGAGTTAAGCGAAACGGACTTGCGCATCAAAATTGTTGACGGAATTTGTCAGATGGCGACGCTTGCCGCAGCGATGAAATCGATGCATGAATGCTGGACTTGGTAAGCGCTGACCCCATGGTACAACGGGATCACATGCCGGTGTTTGAGGTGCGTACTACGCACCATAAGTACAAAAATGTTGTCCAACGCGGCGTGTTGCAACGGTTTGCAGAGTACCTTCCAGGGAACCGGGGCAAGCGATTCTTCATCACCACTGAAGACGTCTGGGAACTGCATGGAAACATATTCGATGCGCAACTGAGCGATGGAAATTCTGAAATGCTTTTCTTCGCCGGCGGTGAGCACAACAAGCGTCTCAACGCCATCGAATCGTTAGCTGAGCAGATGCTGGCCAAAGGCGCGGATCGCACGAGCATCGTAATCGGATTCGGCGGCGGGATTGTCACCGATATCAGTGGATTCGTTGCGGCCATCTTCATGCGCGGAATTCCGGTTGTGCAGGTTCCAACGACGTTGCTCGCCCAGGTGGACGCGGCTACGGGCGGGAAGACCGGCGTGAATCTCGTTTCGGGAAAAAATCTGATTGGAAGCTTCCATCAGCCGGAAGTTGTCCTGATCGATCCGAACGTGCTCGCCACGCTTCCCGAACGCGAGTATCGCGCTGGATTATTCGAGGTAATCAAATGCGGTGTGATTCGCGATCCTGCACTTTTCGATTTGCTGGAACAAGAGGCGGAAGCGGTTCTGGGACGAAACCTGAGTTTGTTGATGCGTTAATTGCGTCCGCTGTACGAATCAAAGCCGAAGTAGTTTCCGTCGACGAGCGTGAAAGCGATTTACGCCGTATATTGAACTTCGGCCACACCATCGGCCATGCCATCGAGGCCGATACAGGTTACGTGCGCTTTCTTCATGGTGAGGCAATTGCTTGGGGCATGTTGGCGGCCACTCGAATTGCAGAACTTAAGCGATATGCTCGACACCGCAAGCGCGGCCCGAATTCAAAAAACAATCTGCCGCTATGGACCGCTTCCCAGCGCCAAAGATCTGGACTTAAGCCGGTTGATCGCGCGGTTGGGCAGCGACAAAAAGACGCTTAAGGGACAAGTGCACTTTGTGTTGCCGGCCAAGATCGGTGACGTCAAAGTGGTCGCCGGGATTCCCGATTCACTGATCCGGCGCGCTATTACGGAAAGTCTTCAATGATGCACGCTCGTCTGGGAACGACGCCACCCGGAACGTCCGACGAACGACAGGCTTCGGAATGGGTGCAGCGCATGTTCGCGGGCATCGCTCCGAAGTATGACTTCATCAACCACCTGCTGTCTTTCAATATCGACCGGCGCTGGCGTAAGGTCTTGATTAAGCGATTGCAAGCCGATTTGCAGCGGCCGGGCGCGATAGTACTCGATCTTTGCTGCGGAACGGGCGATGTACTGGTCGACTTACGCGCTGTCCTCTAAGGCCGAGATTATCGGGGCCGATTTCTGTCACCCGATGCTTGTTTCCGCTAAACGAAAGATGCGGCAAATCGGGTATTGAAGCGACTCTGATCGAAGCTGACGCGATGCGCTTGCCCATAGCGGACGACTCACTCGACGCGATCGCAATTTCGTTCGGGTTCCGCAATCTCGCAAACTACAACACAGCTCTTATCGAGCTGCAGCGCGTGCTAAAACCCGGCGGCGCGCTCGCGATTCTCGAGTTTTCACATCCAGCAGGAAGGTTGATGAAACTGACGTACGGGCTCTATTCGAAGCTTTTCATGCCCGTTGTAGGCGCTGCTATTTCGGGATCGCGTGAGGCTTATGCGTATCTGCCGGAATCCATCCGCAGATTTCCGGCGGCGCCGTCGCTTCGGCAGATGATGCTGGACGCGGGCTTTGAGCAGCCGACGCTTCGAACTATTGACCGGCGGCATTGCCGCGCTGCACATCGGACGGAAGTTTGCGGCCCGTACTGGCAGCTAAGCGCCGGTTGATATCGTCGCGCAACTCTAGATTACGTACCAATCGCAGCAAGTAATTGGGATGCAGCCCCAACAGCTTCGCAGCTTGCTTGTAATCGCCGCTACCTTGTTCGTAAGCATCCAGAATGGCTTCCTGCTTGGTTTGGCGGACCGAAAGATGATACTTCGCGCTCGCTTCGCGAGGTGGCGCGGTCTCTAGCAGTGCTTCGGGAAGATCCTCCGGAAGCACCCATTCCGTCAGTCCCAACACCACCGCACACTCCATCGCATTTTCCAGCTCGCGCACATTACCCGGCCACGCGTACTGCAGGATCATCTCTTCCGCGGCGCGCGAAATCCCTAGCACCTGCCGCTTACAACGCTCGGCCGAACGCTGGAGGAAGTACTGCGCCAACAATGAAACATCTTCTTTGCGGTCCCGCAGCGGCGGTGATTCGATATTCACCACATTAAGGCGATGGTACAGATCTTCACGGAACTTCCCGGTATGCACATCTTCCGAAAGATCTCGATTGCTTGCGGCGATGACGCGAATATCCAGCGAATGAGACTGCGTGCCTCCAACGCGTTCGAATTCGCGCTGTTGCAAAACCCGCAGCAATTTTGCCTGAAGGCCGGGCGCCAACTCACCGACTTCGTCGAGAAAAATCGTGCCGCCCTGCGCTAGCTCGAAGCGGCCGCGCTTCAACGAAATGGCACCGGTGAACGCGCCCTTCTCGTGGCCGAATAGCTCGCTCTCAAAGAGATGCTCGCTCAATGCCGCGCAGTTGACGGCAATGAACGGGCGCTCGCGCCGAATGCTGCGATAGTGCAGTGCTCGCGCAATCAACTCTTTGCCGGTCCCGCTTTCACCAGTAATCAGCACCGTGGTATCGCGTGGACCAACCCGCTCGATCAAATCGAGCACTCGCCGCACCACCGGGCTGTTCCCGACGATGCCGGTATTTACAGCGATCTGCTCTTGCAGCAGTGCATTCTCCGCCTTCAATGTTTCCACTTCGCGATTCGCTTCAAAGCCAATGGACGCAAGCGAAGCAATGGCCGTAAGCGTTTCGAGATGGGCTGTGAGCCGCGGCGATTCTTTATCCTGTACATGCACCAGCAGCACGCCCCCCAAAATGCCGGTCAGATAAAGCGGTACGCCCACAATATTCAAACCTGGATCTTCAAGCGCGCCCTCGTCACAAATTCTGGTAAGCGTGGATTCCAGATTGGCGCTGCCGTTCCGTCCTTTTGTTCGGCATAACGTTTGAGAATCTCGGACTGGCGAATCGCCAAGGAGAAGAATGCCCTGACGCATGGGAATGAGATCGGATACCAGATGCAGAATCTGGTTCTGCAAGACTCGGTTCTGCTTCTCACCGGCACTCGCCGCGAGCGCGCGGAACAGGAAAACCAAGGAGCAGGCCGCCAGTAGCACCGGCTTGGTATCCACGTGCGTGCCCGCTATTTCCTCCGCAGCATCGCCCGAGCGGAACATCAGGATAGTACGGGCAATCCCAATTTGGTCCTTATCTTCCAACCAGCGCTCGGCGGAACGCATACCGTTGACGTATGTGCCCGAAGAACTCTTCAGATCGGTTACCAGGAAACGGCCCGCTTGCAAACGAATCTGGCAGTGACGCCAACCGACTTCGGCTCACTCAGAACGATATTCGAGTTTGGTGCGCGGCCGACAACCACTTCCTTTTGATCGAGTCGGTAGCGGGTTCCGGCTTGTGGGCCGTTTACGACGACAAGCTCGGCACTCATAATGAAGAAACGATCTAGCAGGAAACCTAACCAATTTACCAGCTTTCCATTCCATCACGAAAGGATAGATACCAGCGCGGGCTCGGATTCCGGCTCGGTCGATTCTCGCAGCGCGGGTTCGTCGCCATCAAGATCGAGAAAACGGGTGTCGAGCAAACGGCCGGTCTCAATCTTGCCCATCGCGGAGAGCAGCGTTTTCTTTAGAAAGGGATGGTCCCGCTCAAGATCGCTGAAGATGTCGCGCAGAGTTCGCCGGACGGTCCCCGTTTTTTGCGAGCAGCCGCAGGGGATGATCGGCGCGCCCAGATGCTGCGTGAACGCACGCGTCAAGTCTTCCGTAACGTAGACCAGCGGACGAATGAGACGAAACTCGCGCTTGCTCGACCAAGTGACGGGCGGAAGCGCGCTGATGCGCCCGGTGAACATGGCATTCCGCAAGAACGATTCACAGAAATCGTCAGCCGTATGGCCGAAAGCGATCACATTTGCGCCGAGTTGGCGAGCGATCTCGTAAACAGCGCGGCGTCGAAAACGGCTGCATAGGTCGCAGCCGTGATCCGGGTCGTTGGTCAGCAGATTTAGTGATGGATTGTCCTGAACGTAAGTCCAGTCGATGCCGCGAGATTTCAAATACTGGCCAACGGGCTGAATCGGGGCAAGAAACTTTCCCTGCTCGACGGTAAACGCGCAAACGGTAAAACGAATCGGCGCGCGCTTCTGAAGTTTCAGCAAAGATTCCAGCAGAGTCATGGAGTCTTTGCCGCCGGAAACTCCCACAGCCACACGATCTCCATCGCGAATCATTCGGAACTTGCCGATGGCTTCGCCGACTTTGCGCAGAATTGTCTTTTCCAGATCCAACTTACTTCAGGGTAATGGATCGGCCGGTTCCGGTCGGCTATCGCCGACCGATCCAGCTCACGATGTCGTTGATCACCTCCGGTGAGACATGCCCGGGCCTTTCGTATTCAGCAGGAAGACTTCGGCCCTTGCCGTTGACAAAGAGGTGGTTTAACGTCGGGTAGAGATGAAAAGTAACATTTGGGCGTCCTTTCAGCGCCGATTGCCAACCTGCGTAATCGGCTTGCGTCACCTGGTAGTCGCGGGCGCCTTGCAGCACTAGAATGCGGCAGTGAAGTTTTTGAGCTTCGCGCTTCGCATCGTAGCGATTCAAATCAAGCCAATATGCCCGAGGAGCGTTCATGATGGGCGGCCCTTCGGCCGTCGTTAGATTCCTGATTTCACTCGCCTGTTGTTTCGCTTGGGCAATTTGGTTGGGCGGAGCGCCCAGATACTGCATCTGTTCGGGGATTATGTCTTCCAGTGGACGGGTATTGCCGGCCAGGATGATGATGCCCGCCGCTTCCGGCGTACGTTCCGCCATGCGCGGCGCGAGATATCCGCCCAGGCTGTGACCGAGAATATAGATTTGCTTTGGATCGATCTCATGCTGCGCACGCAAGAATGTGAATGCTTGCACGGCATCATCGATCGTTTCCTGATCGACGGTCAGGTTCTGAATGGCAGCCATCTGCTGCCCATACACCAAAGTGCGCTTATCGAATCGGAAGCACGGCGATGCCGTGCGAAGCGAGACCCTCGGCGATGTCGCGGAAGGGCTTATTAGCGCCAACGCTTTCATCGCGATCTTCGGGACCGGAGCCTTGCACCAGTACGACTGCCGGAAATGGGCCCGAACCGTTCGGCATAGACAGCGTCCCGGGCAGCTTCCATTGGTTCTCGCCGATCGTGACATCTCGGCTGCGGAACGCCGAGGCAGTCACGTAGGGAGGCGGTGTCCATTCCGCCTGAGCTTGCGCGTGCTTCCCGGGTGCAAAACGAAGACCGGCCAGTTTGCCGGCCTGATCCACTGAAAGCACGACGTCCAGGTCGCTGCTTGCGAAATGCACCGGGAACACGACGACGGACATGCCTTGCACGTTCTGTACTCTTGGCTCACCAATATTTTGCGGTTTGCCTAGGTTCTGAATGACGGGACCGATCTGGTTTCGAAGCGCGTCTTCACTTGCCGCTTGCAGCATCTGCTCGTTGAACATCTGCCGCAGTTCGCGATAGCTACCCGCCAGCAGCAGGTCAAGCGCTTTACGCGCGATGGGAACTGGATCGGTCGCTTGTTGTGCCTGCGTGTACGCGCCAAACGCCAACGCGGTCGCGCAGATCAGTCGACAAATCATGCCGCGATTCTATAACTGGGCGGGCGCTTACGATATCCTCAGCCAATTGGCATGATTCTTCACCCCATTGACTGGATCATCGCGGCGCTTTGTATTCTGATTTGCTTTCTTCCGGCGCTCGCCTTTGGAAGGCGCTCCAGCAAGAACACCTCAGAGTTCTTCGCCTCAGGACGTTCTGTGCCCTGGTGGCTTGCGGGTATCTCGCTGGTAGCGACTACTTTTTCGAGCGATACGCCGAACTTGGTCGCGAATATCGTGCGTACGCAAGGCGTCGCCGGCAACTGGCAATGGTGGGCTTTCACGCTCACGGGCGTGTCCACCGTCTTCTTCTATGCGCGGCTGTGGAGACGCTCCGGCGTGCTGACCGATCTGGAGTTTTATGAGCTGCGCTATTCGGGAAAATCGGCAATGGCGGTGCGGGGATTCCGTGCCATTTACTTAGGCCTGCTGTTCAACTGCATGATCATGGCGACCGTGGATCTGGCCGCGTGCAAAATCGCAAGCGTACTGTTTGCGCTCAGCCGTTGGGAGACGCTGCTGGCGGTAGGTTTGTTGAACGTGATCTTCGCCGCGTACTCCGGATTGTGGGGCGTGCTGGTCATCGACATGTTCCAGTTCTTTATCAAGATGACGGCCGTGATTGCGGCGGCCTACTTCGCCGTTGAACTGCCGCAGGTAGGTGGACTCAGCGGATTAGTCGCGAAGTTGTCGCACACGCCCGGGCCAGGCGGATTGAATTACATCAACATGCTCCCGAACTTCCGCGACAACTGGGAACTGGCTGTCGCAGTGTTCATCATGCCGCTGGCCGTGCAATGGTGGGCGGTCTGGTATCCGGGCGCGGAGCCGGGAGGCGGCAGCTATGTCGCGCAACGCATGTTGGCATCCAAGTCGGAGAAGGATTCGCTCGGCGGAACTCTATTTTTCAACCTGGCGCATTACATCTTGCGGCCTTGGCCATGGATTCTGGTCGGTCTGGCATCGCTGATCATCTACCCGACGGTTCAGGACATTCAACGGGCATTTCCGCACCTCGATCCGACTTTGCTCGGGCCTGACATGGCGTTCCCGGCCATGTTGAAGTTTCTGCCGGCTGGCTGGATCGGATTGATGGTCGGGGGTCTCATCGCGGCCAATTCCTCCACTATCCTGAGCCATCTGAATTGGGGCGCTTCGTACCTGGTGCACGACTTCTACCGCCGGTTTCTGCGCCCTTCGAAGACCGAGAAGCATTACGTTTTCGCGGGCCGGATGGCCACCATTCTGTTGTTCGTTTTGTCCTCCGCCCTGGTATTTGTGTCTGCAGACCGCGCAGCAGAGCTTTCTACCTGATACTTGCAGGTAGGCGCGGGAACGGGGCTGCTGTATCTCTTGCGCTGGTTTTGGTGGCGCATAACAGCATGGTGCGAAATCGTGGCTATGGCGAGTTCGTTCCTGATCTCGGTGGGGTTCTTCGTGGCGGCGAGGAACGGGCACGCAATCGGCACGGATCGGCAGTTGCTGTTTACAGTGATTGCAACAACGATTTGCTGGGTGCCCGTGGCCTACTTCGGGCCACAGACAGATTCGACGGCGTTGACCCACTTCTATCGGAAAGTCCGTCCATTCGGCCCAGGCTGGCGTCGCATACGCATAGAAGCGGGCGTCTCGGAGGCGGAAGCTGCCGATTGGGCTCAGGACGGACAACATCCCGCTGGCACTCCTCGGCTGGCTGGCGGGGCACGATTTTAATCTGGGCGGCGCTGTTTACTGTCGGGAATTTTTTATACGGGCGTATGGGCTATGCCGTTGCGCTATTAATCGTTTCGATTATCAGCGGATCGGTTCTCATCGGAGTCATCAGGCGCTTGTGGCGTTAGTGGTCGCGTACCGGGCTGAGGAGCTACGATGCTCAGACAAAATTCCGCCGCGTGAATCAGGCAGCTTTCGTCTTCCTCATGTACGTCCGTCCGAAGAGACTTCCATTTCGTAATACGCTTGCGAGATCAAAGCCTGGCTTAGTCGCGCCTCAAGCAGCGGATCGCGCACCGACGTGCAGTTGTAAATGCCTACAGCGCTCAGGATTGTGGCCGTCCACCAGGGATCGTGATCGCGTGTCACTCTTGCCATGACGCCTGAGCCTGCATTGTTTTCGGATGCAACCGTCAGCGGGAACACCAGGCAGCCGCCGTTCTTAATCCGCTTGAGCCACAGCGGCAGCGGATGCGTAACTCCAGCATTGATGAACATGGCGTCGCAAATCGCCCGGGTCGAGTGCGGCTCCATCTCCCTCGACCACTGTCACGCTCCGATACCCGGCCAAATTCTGTTTCGCGCGCTCAGCTAATTCCGGTTCTACTTCGGCAGCCAGAACAGCGCCTTCACTTCCTACGACTTCGGCCATGATCGCCGTGTAATATCCGGTACCGCACCCCAGATGAAAGACGCGATCGCCACGCTTGAGATGGAGCGCATCCATCCAATGCGCCAATGCGCTGGGTTGTCCATTGTTTAGGCCGCGGCTGGCATCAAGCGCGACCAAAACATCGTGGTAAAGCTGGCGAGGGTCATTACTTTCTCCGCTATGCTGTCCGGAGCGAGGCGGTTTCGAGCCGATGTGCCATGGTGGATCACCCATGAACTGCTCGCGCGGCACTCGGGCGAATGCCTCCACCAGCCCTTGCGTACGTGGGTTCACAGCTGCGCGAATTCCTTCCGCATAGAATTGCCGGCAATCCTCGAGAGTCATCATCTGCCAATTAGATCGTCATCTACTTAAAGAACTGCGTCAATGCGCCCGGGGATGGCTGTGCGATAAACAAGTGCTGGTTCCGGATCGAAGCCCCGCCGATCAGAGTAAAAGGTCTCGATCAGCCGAGTCCGAACTTGGTCGACATTTTCTGCCGTGCATAGCCCCAAAACGCAGCCGCCAAAGCCCGCACCTGTCAGACGCGCCCCATAAGCTCCCGCGTCCAGTGCGCACTCGACCAGAATGTCTACCGCTGGCACACTGACCCGGAGACGGTCGCGAAGACTCGCGTGCGATTCGTTCAAAATGCTCCCAAAGCCTGCGAGATCCGCCGAGCGGAGTGCCCGTGCAGCCGCAGCAACTCGGCGCGCCTCATTAACAACATGTGGAAAGGCGTCGACGGTCGGAACAGTCAAGCAGACTCAGATCGCAGCTTTCCGCAGCAACCACTTGCCGGTATGAGGAAAACCCGTAGTTTTTCGAGCGCGCGTGTTCCCGCCGCGCGGCGTGCGTTATATTCATCCCGAACAGCATTGGACTTCTCGGCATTGACCAGGCTGTGCGCGATGAGGAAGCGCCAGTTTGCCGGGATCTCGACATAAGTAAACGCGAGAGGGTCGAAGGATTCGATCGAAGTCGCGAATCCAGTGCGCGAAGCGAGGATTGCCACATGATCCATGGCGCCGCCCCGCGTGCCTACCAGTTGCTCGCCGTCTGGCAGCAGATATGCCAAGTCTTTGAGTCGCGGCTCGATGCCATTCGCACGTAACAACGCCAGGCTGCATCGCGATCAGTAAGGCAGATGACGAGGAAAGGCCGGCTGCCATCGGCAGGTCACTTGAGAGTTGGGCGTCGAATCCGCGCCCAACTCCATACTTGCCATACATCATGTGGGCAGCAGCGCGAACGTAGTTCCCCCAGCTTCCCGGTTCTTCGGCCGCGAAGGGATAATCCACATCAAACGACACTACATCCGCCCGTTCAGCGCTGACCATATGAACCCTTCGGTCTTGTCGTGGCTGGAACTCAATCATGATCCGCCTCTGAATGGCAATCGGAAGGACAGGCAGGTTGTGATAATCGATGTGTTCGCCGATCAGATTTACCCGGCCGGGGACGGACAATATCATCTTTGATTCAGGCTAATGCCACGGAACTTCCGCTACCGTTTCAACGTAGCTGGAAAAGACACCGATTGCCTTGCCATGCGACCATGAAATCTAGCCCACTCAGCAGGATTCTGTGAATTTGAATGTACCCCTAATGAAGCCCGATGACGGCACTTTTGTGCGTGATCGTACCTATTGTTGCGCTTGTCTCTTGCAGCAAGAAACAGGCCGTAAATCCCGCAATGATGATGATGATGCAGGCTGCGCCTGTCCGCGCCGTTTCTGCTGCGTCGGAAGACGTGCCGCTCGATGTTTCGGCTGTCGGTACCGTCGAAGCAGTCAGCAGCGTCGACGTGAAATCGCGTGTGGCGGGTCAGATCCTGCGCGTTGACTTCACCGAAGGTCAAAATGTCGAAAAAGGCCAGCTTCTGTTCGAAATGGATCCCGTGCCGCTGGAGCGCCAGATCGCCGAAGTACAGGCCGACATAGCGAAAGACGTGGCCTTGGAAGCCCAAGCAAATGCAAACGTAAAAAAAGATGAAGCCAACATCCAACAGACCGCCGCGGCTGCGCAACGCGGTTTGGAACTCTCACGCGAAGGCATCTTTTCAAAGGAACAAACTGAGCAGGTCGTCTCGACGAACGAACAGGCGCAAGCTTCTCTGACTGCCGATCGCGCCGCTGTTGAATCCGCCATAGCCTCCAACAAGGCCGATCATGCACGCCTGGAGCAGGATGAACTGCAACTCGGATATACGAAAGTTACCGCGCCAATTAGCGGACGAGCGGGCGCGATTGCAGTCAAGGCAGGTAACATCATCGGTACCAGCGATTCAACCGCCTTAGTCACTATTTTGCCGGTATCACCGATATACGTCACATTCGGTCTGCCGGAGCAGTTGCTTGATGACGTTCGTAAATTCAACGGCGAGCATCCTCTACTGGTGCGGGCGACGCCAGACGGTCAGCAGACAGTCACAGGCAAGCTGGTGTTCATCGATAACAGCGTAGACGCGACAACCGGCACCATCAAACTGAAAGCCCAGTTTCTGAATGCCGACCGCGTGCTGTGGCCCGGAGAATTCGTCAACGTCGAAGCGCAACTCGAAGTGCAGCACGATCGTGTAACCGTTCCCGTCCAGGCCATCCAAACCGGCCCGCAAGGTAAGTACGTCTGGCTGATGAACAAAGGTACCGATACCGTTCAGATACGGCCGGTTCAGGTTACGCGCAACGTCACGCGGGCTAAGGGTGGCGAGATAGCGGTCATCGGCAATGGTCTAGCAGCCGGCGATCTAGTAGTCTCGGAAGGTCAGATGCGCCTCGCGCCGGGAATGAAAGTACGCGTTCTGCAGGCCCAAACACAATTGGGGCAGGCAGGAACGAACCACAACGCAAATGGTGCCTCATAAACCGAGGAAGTTTGTTGAATGACTGACCTTTTTATCCGACGCGCAATCACTACCACGCTCATAATGAGCGGGATTCTGATTTTCGGCCTGCTTAGCTATTTCACGCTGCCGGTCAGCAATCTTCCCTCAATTGAGTACCCGACTATTGAGGTCTCGGCTTCCCTTCCGGGCGCGAATCCGGACGTGATGGCATCTTCGGTCGCCACGCCGCTTGAAGCGCAGTTCTCAAACATCGCCGGCATCAACAGCATGTCCTCATCGAGTTCGATGGGTAGCACGTCTGTCGTTCTCCAGTTCGATTTGAGCCGCAATATTGATGCCGCCGCGCAGGACGTGCAGGCGGCTATCTCACGCGCTCAGGGCAGTTTGCCGACCAATATGCCCGCGCCGCCTTCCTATACGAAGGTGAATCCTGCGGAGAGCCCGATCATGTTTATCGCGGTCTCCTCCGACACAATGGCTGCGTCACAACTGGATGATTACGCCGAGACCATGATGGCTCGGCGCGTGTCCATGGTCAGCGGCGTGGCTCAGGTGCAGGTTTTCGGCTCAGAAAAGTATGCCGTACGTGTCGAAGTCGACCCCGCCCAACTCGCCGCGCACCAGATCGATTTAGAGCAGGTGAGAAACGCGCTCGCGACGGGCAGCCTGAACCTGCCTGCTGGTTCGCTGTATGGGCTGTCAAAGGCGTATTCCGTCCAGGCCAACAGCCAATTGACTTCGGCCAGCCAGTTCGCGCAATTGATCGTCACGTACAAGAACGGGAGCCCCGTACGGCTCGATGAACTAGGTCGAGTGCTGGATAGCGTGAGCGACCTTCATTCAGTGTTTTGGCTGGACGGCCATTCGAGTATTGTGCTTGCGGTGTCAAAGCAACCGGGCTCGAACACGTTCGAAGTAGCTGACAACGTAAAGGCTCTGATTCCCGTCATGGAGCAATCCATGCCGGCTGGCATCAAGATCGGTCGTGCGTTCGATGCGTCGCAAAATATTCGCGAGTCCATCGCTGACGTCAAGTTCACGCTTCTCCTCACTATCGGGCTGGTCATTCTCGTCATTTTTGTTTTCTTGCGAAACGTCTCCGCGACTGTGATTCCAAGCCTCGCAGTGCCATTGTCTTTGCTGGGCACATTCGCAGCCATGAAGCTGCTCGGGTTCACCATCGACATTTTGTCGATGATGGCGATGACACTGTCGGTCGGATTCGTTGTCGACGACGCGATTGTCATGCTCGAAAACATTGTGCGCCATGTCGAGATGGGCAAGCCGCGTATGCAAGCGGCGTTGGACGGCGCGCGCGAAGTGGGCTTCACCATCGTGTCCATGACGATTTCGCTCGTCGCGGTGTTCATTCCCGTGCTGTTTCTTGGCGGCGTTATCGGACGTTTGCTCCGTGAATTCTCGATCACAATCGCCGTTGCCGTCTTGATCTCGGGCGTAATCTCGCTAACGCTTACGCCCATGCTCTGCAGCCGTTTCCTCCGGCACGAGAGCCATCCAAACGGGTGGTTCTACCGGAACACGGAGAAGTTCTTTATATGGCTGAATGATACGTACCGCAGGACACTAACAGGGGTCCTGCGGCATCGGCTGATAACGCTCGTTGCCAGCATCGTGCTGACTATAGGAACCGTATACTTTTTCATGGTGGTGCCGAAGG
Organism: Terriglobia bacterium; assembly: GCA_963846045.1. Taxonomy (GTDB): domain Bacteria; phylum Acidobacteriota; class Terriglobia; order Bryobacterales; family Bryobacteraceae; genus Bog-105. The sequence goes on from CAWJUL010000012.1 coordinate 150,934, forward strand.
GCTTCATGCCCACGGTGGATCAAGGCTTTTTTGAAGGTTTCTCGGAAGCCGCGCAGGATGCCTCCTACGATGAAATGGTTCACCTGATGAAACAGGTGAACAGCGCCATCAGCAGCAATCCGTGGGTGCAAGACTATGGTTCCGGGACTGGTGGATTCGGCGGTCAGAATCAGGGATTTCTGTTCGCGGCGCTGAAAAACGACAAGAACCGGCCACCTGCGAAGGTAATCGTTGGGCAGATACAGGCGAAGTTGATGCAGATTCCGGGACTCATGACTTTTCTGCAGATCCCACCGCTGATCCCGCTTGGTCAGAACGAAAATCGTGCGCAGTATTCCGTCGCTCTCGCAGGATCCGAGCACGTCCGAACTCTTTAAATGGGCGCCTGTGCTTGAGCAGAAGCTGCGGACAATTCCCCAGTTGGCGGACGTTTATAGCGACCTTCGATTGAGCAGTCCGCGCCTTGATGTGGATATCGACCGCAATCGGGCGCTTGCGTTGGGCGTGACACCGGATCAGATCGCAAACACACTGTACGATGCCTACGGAAACCGGCGCGCAACCACCATCCAGACGTCGGCAAACCAATACGACGTGATTCTGGAAGTGCTTCCGCAAGATCAGCGGAATCCAGCTGCATTGAAAGATCTCTATATTCGCTCGAGTCAGGGCAAGATGATTCCGCTCGACACTGTCGCGACATTGAAACAGACTGTCGCGCCGCTCAGCATCAGCCATATCGGTCAATTGCCGGCAGTCAATTTCCAGTTCAACGTCAAGCCGGGTGTTTCGCTCAGTGCGGCAACCAAGCTGATTGATGAAGCGGCACACCAGGTCGGGATGCCCGATACCGTTACGTTTAGCTACACCGGCACAGCGGCGGCATTCGAGAGCTCTATCCGGGGTCTAGGGATATTGCTGCTCATCGCCGTGTTGGTGATTTATCTCGTTCTCGGCATTCTGTACGAGAGCTTCATTCACCCGATCACGATTTTGTCGGGATTACCTGCCGCCGGGCTAGGAGCGTTGCTCACGCTGATGATTTTCGGGCAGGATCTAAACCTCTATTCGTTTGTCGGCATCATCCTGTTGATTGGAATCGTGAAGAAAAACGCGATCATGATGATCGATTTCGCGATTGCCGCCGAGCGCAAGGAGGGCAAGTCGCCGGAGGACGCAATCTTCGATGGCTGTATGCAGCGGTTCCGGCCGATCATGATGACCACCATGGCCGCACTGCTCGGAACTCTGCCGATTGCGTTCGGAACAGGTGCCGGCGGCGAGGCGCGTCGCCCGCTTGGTATGGCCGTCGTAGGCGGTCTGATCGTCTCGCAATTGCTGACGCTCTACATCACTCCCGTCATCTATCTCTACCTCGACCGGTTCCAATCGAGAAAGAAGAGACGCCGGGCAGAACGTCAGGATTCGGTGCTTGTCAGGACACCCGAAGAATCGCTTGTCGGCTAAGCGGTAGTCGCGCGCTTTTGTGTCTTTCACCAAAGCTGCGAATTGGCTTGAGCGCGAAGTTCCCGTGAAAGCTAAAGAATGTTGATGGCTCGCGCCGCCAGGATCGCAATGCTAGCCAACGAGATGGAGCCCTGCACCATCATCAGCGCTTTGGCCCAGCGGCCCAGTACGGGAACATCTGTGGGCGAGAAAGCAGTGCTTGTATTGAACGCCAGAAAGAGATAGTCCAGGAACTCAGGCTTCCACGTGGGGTCGGCAAGCTGCGATCCTTCTGGGATCGTCATCTGAGGAAATAAGAAAGCACCGGATGTGTGCGCATCCCGCGCTTCACGGACGTGCGGGCCGCCGGCGTCAAAACGCCAGTACCAGGACGCGAACACGAGCACGTTGCTCAGCCAGATCGCCACAGCGGAGCGCAGAAGCTGCTCCGGCGGTTGACGTTTTCCCGGCAGGCCTGACGATCAGGAATCCTAGCGCGGCGATTAGCGACAGTGTGATGATCGCCAGCACCACGGAGCCTAAAATGACGTTTAGCCTGTGCCGCCCGGTGCGGTGAGACACGGCGGTCGGAATTAGCAGGGCGACCACGGAGGCGGGCAAAAGCCAGTTCGGACCAAAGGTGAGGCGTTCCGGAAGCGACAAATAGAGAGCGCAGATCGCGAGAACTGCGAGCCATCGCGAACCAGCGTGGGTGCCGCTTCACCGCGCCGCTTAGCTGACTCGTAGGATTCGGCATCACCGCAAACGAGTTTACGATGACTGCCGCGCGGCGTGTCACACTTTGGGCGTATGCGTTTGAAAATCGCGCAGGTTGGTGAGCCGGTGCTGCGCCAATCCGCAAAACCGCTGAGTGTGGACGAGATCCGAACCCGCCAAACGCAAGACCTGATCGAGTGGATGCGGGAGACCATGTACGATGCGCCGGGCGTGGGCCTCGCCGCGCCACAGGTTGGCTTGGGACTGCAACTCGCGGTTATAGAGGACAAACCGGAATACACGCGCGATGCGCCTCCCGCGTTCATAAAGGAACGCGAACGGAAGCCCGTCCCTTTTCACGTCATCGTCAATCCGCGGATCAAACTTTTGGACGATGCGAACCCCGAGTTCTTTGAGGGATGCCTGAGTTTTGCGGGGTATACGGCGATTGTTGCGCGAGCGCGCAGCGTAAGAGTAGATTGCCTCGACCACAATGGCGACGCTACACGGATCGACGCTTCAGGCTGGTACGCACGCATTCTGCAACACGAAATCGACCATCTGCATGGAACCGTCTACATCGATCGCATGCAAACACGCACTTTGATGACGATGGAGAACTTCAACCGGCATTGGAAAAACACGCCGATGTCCAACGTTAAGAAACTGATCGGCTCAGCTTAGGAGTGCATGGAACGTTCGTAGTTGTAGGCCACGCGGAACATAGTGCCCTCATCGAAATGCCGCGTAAGAATCTGTAGCCCGATTGGGAGACCTTCGGCCGATTCGCCGCACGGAACCGACATGCAGGGCACCCCAGAGAGGTCGCCCGTCAGCGTGTACACGTCCGAAAGATACATCGCGAGAGGATCGTCGACTTTCTCGCCGATCTTGAAAGCGGTAAAGGGAGACACGGGCGTCACGATTGCGTCGACTTGCTTGAACGCCTCGGTGAAATCGCGTGCGATCAAATTGCGAACCTGCTGCGCCTTTCGATAATAGGCGTCGTAGTATCCCGCGCTCAGCACATAAGTGCCCAGCATGATGCGCCTCTTGACTTCCGCGCCGAACCCACAGCCACGCGTATTGCGGTACATCTCCGAGAGCGTGCCGCCGTCTGTTCGGGTCGAATAGCGCACCCCGTCGTAGCGAGCCAGATTGGAACTGGCCTCCGCAGTCGCGATGATGTAATAGCACGACAGCGCGTATTTCGTATGCGGTAGGCTGATTTCACGTGCCACGCAGCCCAGCTTTTCCAATTGCCGAATTGCTCGCTGAACGGCATCGCCCGTCTCGGAACTCAGACCCTCAAAGTACTCTTTCGGCAACCCGATCTTGAGGCCTGTAATGGGCTGCTTCATCATCGCCTGGTAATCGTCGATCGGCGCAAAAGCGCATGTGGAATCGAGTTCGTCGCGTCCCGCCATAACTTTGAGAACCGTGGCCGCATCTTCCACACTGCGGGCGAACGGCCCGATATGGTCGAGTGAGCTCGCAAAGGCAACCAAGCCGTAACGCGACACCCGTCCGTATGTGGGCGTCACGCCGACAACGCCGCAGAAACTTGCAGGTTGCCGAATCGAGCCGCCTGTGTCGGAACCAAGGCTGACAACGGCTGTCCCTTGCGCCACGCATGCGGCCGACCCGCCACTGGAACCGCCCGGAACACGCTCGAGCGCTCTGGGATTACGCACCGGCCCAAACGCTGAATTCTCGTTTGAGGACCCCATCGCAAACTCGTCGCAGTTCAACTTTCCGATCAGCATTGCGCCTTCGGCTTCAAGACGAACAACCGCCGTAGCATCATAAGGCGGCGTGTATTGTTCCAGAATCTTGGAGCCGCACGTGGTGCGCAGGTCTTTAGTGACGATGACGTCTTTTACACCCAGAGGCACGCCTGCCAAAGGAGCCAGGTCGAGTCCTTGTGCGATCTCGTGGTCCACCTTCGCAGCTGTGCGAAGAGCGCGCTCGGGTGAGAACGTAAGAAATGCGTTCGTCTTCGGATTCTCTTTCTCCGCGAATTTAAGTGCAGCTTGCGCAACTTCGGACGCAGAGAATTTCTTTTGTTTCAAGCCCTCATGAATAGAGGCAATCGAGAGTGAAGAAATGCTGTCCAGATCAGTCACGCTCAATCACCTTCGGCACCTTGAAATATCCGGCGCCCTTCTGCGCGGCGTTCGCCAGCGCTTGGTCGTTTGATAGGCAAACGTGAGGGACATCTTCGCGCAGCGTTGCGGTTTCATCGGCGTCATACAACACTTGAGCCATCGGTTCTACGCTGGTTGTGTCCAACTCGTTCAGCTGGTCGATGTGCGTAAGAATCTGGCGCATATCGTTAGACATGCGGCGAACCTCATCTTCAGAGAGTTGAAGATTGGCGAGATCCGCGACCGCGCGAACTTGTTCGTCAGTGAGGGGCAAAAATCAGGATCGCATGGCGCTGCAGAAGCCATCAACCCACCGCTTTGCGCCGTGAATTCCGATATACCCGGCGTAAGATTGGATCTTGGATGCTGTCCGCTTCGTCCTGCGGCGCTTGGGGCAGGCTCGATTCGCGCGCTTCAGCGCGTTGCGGCTGCCGCCTTGGGATGCCGATCCGAAATTCGACATCTTGCACTGCATCGCTGCCCATCAGTTTCTGAACACGGTTGACGATTTGGCGTCCGAGACCGTGTAATTGCCGCTGCCAGATGGCATCTTCCACTTCGACGCACCAGATTGTTCCGCACCAATTTGAGATGCGACGTGTGTTCGGAGATCGTTTTGCCGACTGCAGTGCACCAAACGGCGCGTGCAATGTCCTCATCGCTGACGAGTTCGCGGGATAGTTTTCTGTTTTTGATAAGCCGGGCAGCGCGTTCCATGTTGCTGGCCCTGATACTGCAGGGCGACAGCGGGGGAGGAAACTACTTCAAACTTCGGGGAATAGTATGTTGCGGTGAAGATGAGTGTAGCAAATTGAACGAGGTGCAACGCGGATGCAGAAAAATATTTTTCGCGATCAAACCAGAGCCGCGGCTCCATCACTTCACTTCGCCCAGCTCCGCTCTGATCGCATCTGCGATTCGGATCGTCCACTTCTCGACTTGATCATCTGTTTCCGCCTCAATCATGACGCGTGCCAGCGGTTCCGTTCCGGAGAACCGTACCACCACCCGGCCGCTGCCATCAAACTCACTTTCGGCCGCTCGAATCTCGCGCCTGCACCGATTCGAGGTCGGCAAGCGGACGCTTGTTCTGCACCCGAATATTCACAAGCTTCTGAGGATAAGTAGTAATCTCCGTCGCAAGGCTGTCGAGCGTACGGCCGGAATCGCGAACGATCTCCATGACACGCAGCGCGGTCAAGAGTCCATCACCCGTGGTCGCATAGTCGGTGAAGATCACATGCCCGGACTGTTCTCCGCCGAGGATCGCTCCGCGTCTCAGCATCTCTTCCAGCACATACTTGTCGCCCACGGGGGTGCGCAACATCTGTATTCCGTGACTCTCCAGCGCCTTCTGCAGACCCAGATTCGACATCACCGTTGCCACTACCAGATCACTAGGAAGTTTATTCACCTTCTTCAAGGCCGACCCGGCCAGGTACAGGACTGCATCGCCATCTACGACGCGGCCACTCGCTGCGACGAACAGCGCCCGGTCCGCGTCCCCATCAAACGCAATCCCAAACGCCGCGCCGCTTTGTGTCACTTGGTGTTGTAACTTCTCCAAGTGAAGTGAGCCGCAGTCCAGATTGATATTGCGGCCATTCGGTGAAACACCGATCCAGTCAACCTGCGTTCCAAGTTGGCGAAATAAGCGCGGAGCCACTTGCGTCGCCGCGCCGTTCGCACAATCGATAACTAAGCGGAATGGAAACGATCCCGATACGGTGCTGGCCAAATAGTCCGTATATAGATTGTCAAGGCTCGGATCGACTGTGAGTTGCTGAGGCTTGGCTACTTCATCTGCGGAAAGCCAATCTCCCATCGCAGTCTCGAGCTCCACTTCCACGTCGTCCGGAAGCTTATAACCCGAGTGACTGATCACCTTCAGGCCGTTATCGTGATACGGATTGTGCGAGGCGGAGATCATCACGCCGGCTCCGAAAGGGCCAGTGCGTGTCAGGTAGGCGACCCCAGGAGTGGTAATCACCCCGGCGAAGCGGGCCGTCGCACCTGCACGAGCAAGCCCGCCGGCTACCTGCTCGGCAAGCCACGAACCGCTTTCACGAGTGTCCATTCCTATGAGGATTTCCGGGCTCGGCTGTGCACCCGTCTGCCTCCGAACCCATTGCCCTAGGGCGAAACCTAGAGCATGGGCCGTGCGGTCGTCCATCGGCGGCCGACCGGCCACTCCGCGGATTCCGTCTGTTCCAAACAGTTGCCTTGATGATTTGTCTGACATGCGAACTGCAGTTCTTATCGTAAACACGCCCCACGATCACGAGTAAGCAGGGCCAAAGACCGGAAAGCCAATCGGGATTGGGACTACAATCGTGAATGGGCAGAGATGAACATCTCGGTCAAAAGCGAGTATGCGCTGAAGGCGGTCTTCGATCTGGCTGCGCAACAGTTAGCCTATAGGAATTCTGCCTCTATGCCGCCGGTAAAGATAGCTGATATCGCCAAGCGTCAGAAAATTCCGCAGAAGTTCCTGGAGTTGATCTTGGCCGGGCTGAAGCAAAGCGGGTTTGTCGATTCGCGGCGTGGGGCCGAAGGCGGTTACCTGCTCACGCGATCTCCCGATGCAATCACGGTGGGAGATGTTCTCCGAGCTGTAGAAAACATCAAAGCAGCCTCGCGCACGAGTAATGACGACCCGTTTGCCGAGGTCTGGCACGCAGTCGATTCAGCGGTTTCAGCCGTGCTCGACGAAACTAGTTTTGCCGATCTCGCGCGCAGTTGGCAAGAGAAGCGGACTCAATTTGTGCCCAACTGGGACATCTGAAAGGGAAGCAAGTGGTATATCAGGACAATTCTTTTAGCATCGGCCGTACGCCGTTAGTGAAGCTGAACCGGGTCGTGAACGGATCCAAGGCCACGGTGTTGGCGAAGATCGAGGGCCGCAATCCCGGTTATTCAGTCAAATGTCGCATTGGTTCCTCGATCGTTTGGGACGGCGAGGAAAGCGGTGCGCTTAAGCCGGGCATGGAGATTGTGGAAGCGACCAGCGGAAACACCGGAATCGCGCTGGCGTTCGTTGGCGCGGCTCGGGGATACAAGGTCACCTTGGCGATGCCGGACACCATGACGCAGGAGCGTCGTAAAGTGCTTAAGGTGCTGGGCGCAAATCTCATCCTTACCGAAGGCGCAAAGGGCATGAAGGGCGCCATGGCCAAAGTAGAAGAGCTGCATGCCTCAGACCCTCAGCACTTCTTCATGGCCAAGCAATTCAGCAATCCTGCGAATCCGAAGATCCACTTCGAAACTACCGGACCTGAGATTTGGGAGGATACGGACGGTCAGGTAGACGTGCTGGTAAGTGGTGTCGGCACTGGTGGGAGCATTACCGGAGTGTCCCGCTACATCAAGCATGAGAAGAAGTGGCCGATGATCTCAATCGCGGTAGAGCCGACAAACAGCCCCGTAATCACGCAGGCGATGCAGCATCAGGAGTTAAAACCCGGGTCTCATAAGATTCAAGGGTTGGGAGCGGGGTTTATCCCCGAAAATCTCGATCTCTCACTGGTGGATCGCGTCGAGCAGGTAACAAATGAGGAATCAATTGAGATGGCTCGACGGCTCGCCACCGAAGAAGGCATTCTCTCTGGAATCTCCTGCGGTGCCGCTGTAGCCGCTGCTGCCCGGGTGGCTCAAGAGCCGGAGATGGCGGGGAAGACGATCGTCGTCATTCTGCCGGACGCCAGCGAGCGCTATCTAAGTTCGGCTCTATTCGAGGGAATGTTCGAATAACGAGGAGCCTGCGATTAGAGAAGCTTAAGATTTTCGCGGGCATCCCGTAACCCCCCGGATACGATTCCCGTTCTATAGATACATCCCCGTAACCCGGCGGGCGCTCTAACCCCAAAACCCCGAGCGCCCGCACCCCCGAAAAAAATCGTACCTTGTACTCAGAAAACACTATACACGATCTTGCGCTTTGCAGACTCTTCGAGCGAAACTTCCTCGTGTGATAATGCTCGCAAACCTCTGGAGGGATTCTTGCGTAAGCTAATTTGTGTTTTCGGGCTACTGCTCCTGGGGCTTTCGCTCTGGGCTGACACGTTCCGCGACGTCGAATACATTCACCAGTCGGAAAGAGGAAAGGGCGAGCGCGAGAGCGGCGAACTGGTGATCGATTCAGCCGCCAGGCAGATCGCGTTCAAAGGGCCAAACGGAGATGTCGACATTCCGGCTGGCCGCATTACTCACATGCTTTATGAACGCGCATCGAAACCCCGCTATGCGGCTGGCATGCTGCTGGCGTGGCCACTGCTTTTCACGAAATCGAAGCAGCATTTCCTTACGGTGGAATACAAAGCCGAAGGCGATCAAGGCAAATACGCAATGTTCCGCCTGAGTAAGGACAACTACCGCGAAGTGCTCGCATCCGCAGAAGCTGCCACAGGACAGAAGGTGGAGCGCCAGGAAGAGAAATAGACGGCGCCCTTTCCGAGCATGCTGCTCCCCAATGACGAAACTGTCGGCCATCCCGGATTCGACCGGACGACCTGGATGCCAAGACCCAGCAACGCATGCGGGAGAAGATCGAGTCCATAGCCGCGGACCCCTTCAATACAGAGCGTTCGAAGATGCTCGCTAACCACAATGGTCTGCGGTCCGCGCCAGTCGGAAAGTTTCGCGTCGTCTTCTTTGTTCATTTAGAACCCGAGTGATTGAGATTATCTTGATAGATTCTCGCGGTCAAGTTTACGACCGACTGCGCTGAATCCTCTGTTGCCGATTGGGTAGATAGCGGACGAAAAATGACAAACTGTCTCTCAATCATCACCTTCACTCGTCCCAATTGCAAAGCTGCGGTTACCGAAGTCCAGAAAACGATACTGCAGATCAAACGGGACGATCAGTCTGAGCCAGCCGGTAAATAGCGAATCAACAGGTAACGGGAGAAACAGCGAAATTCTTGGTAGCGCTAAGGGGAATCGAACCCCTATTTGAGCCTTGAGAGGGCTCCGTCCTAACCCTTAGACGATAGCGCCACATGAGGCGGGACTACCTCAGTATAGCGGCTCTATCTCGAAGGGAAACTACAGCGCAGCCGGCATCGGCAAGCTGCACTTATCCAGCGAACGCGCAATCAGCGAAATCGCGTCAGGCTCTGTGACTGACTTCGCCACTGAGGTCTCCAGCACCAACATGCTTCGCGCCCGCTCCAGCATCTTCTTTTCACGGAATGACAACGGCTTTGCAAGCTGGATAATCAGCAAGGCCTTAAAAACTTCCGCTATTTCGAGCAAACTGCCGCCGCGCATCTTGTCGGAATTTTCCTTGAACCGGTCCTTCCAGTCCTGCGCGCAACAAGGCCGGCCGGCGGCCAAGTAACTTAAGACCCGGTTGATCTCGCTGCATTTCGTGACTTTTCGCAAACCCACGTCATTCACGTGCGAAAAAGGCACCATAACGGTCATGCTGTTTGGCGATAAACGAAGCAGGTAGAAGTGCTCTTGCTGGGCGCCGAAGCAACGGGAACTGATGTTCTCAATGGTTCCTACGCCGTGGTTCGGATAGACCACTTTTTCGCCGACCTGGAAGGTCATTCACGGACCTCTTTTCTCTACGAAAGTCTCGGATTAATCTTGGGTGGTGAGTACAGCCAACCCGAATATTAAACCCACATTAAGGATTCGTCAAGAGAAAAGTGATATACACACCTTAGTTGGTGGTGTATGTAATTTGGCTTGTAAATTGCTCAATCGACAGAAATTATTGAGCGCCATGCACTCACCCTCGGTGACGGCTACAGGTCCCGCTGCGGAAGCAACTAGAGGCTGCTACGAAACCTAGTTTTTGCTTCGGGAAGGATATTTCGCGGCTGTCGAGCGACGAAATAGAAATCCTGGTCATCTCGGGAACAGCGGTCGCTGGGGAAACGCAAAAAAATAAACCGTTAACGCTGGTCTCACGGAAAATCCGAAAATGCATCCAGGCAGACGTTTTTTTCAACTTATCCCGGTCGCGCTGTTGGCCTTGTCGGGCGTCAACTCTTTTGCTCAAGAGCGGTCCCCGGATCGCGCCGAGTTTGTCATGCCACTGCTACACCGCGAGCATGTCGCGAGCGTCTCGTTTGCAACGATCGCAAACGGGAAGACCGTGCTGGCAGAGGCGTATGGCGAGGCTGCACCCGGGGTGTCCGCCAGCAACACGACCTTGTACAACATCGCTTCCATGTCGAAGCCGATCTCGGCGGAGGTCATTCTGCGGCTGGCATCCGCGGGCAAGCTCTCGCTCGACGAGCCGATGTGGCCGTATTGGATCGACCCCGACCTTGCCGCCGATCTGCGGGCCAAGCTGTTGACACCCCGCATGGCTCTGGACCATCAGACGGGCTTCGCGAACTGGAGACGGGAGACGGGCGGCAAGCTGGCCTTCATCCGCGACCCAGGGACAGCGTTTGGCTACTCTGGCGAGGGCTATCAGTACGTAGCGAGGTTCGCGGAGAAGAAGACGGGGCAGCCGTTCGAGAAACTGGCCCAAACACTAGTCTTCGATCCAGCAGGCATGACGCGCACCGCTTACACCGAGCGCCCATGGATGAACGGCCACATCGCAAAGCCGGCCGACCAGGACGGAAAGTGGATGGAGCCGCAGATTGCGACGTCATTCGTCGCTGCCGACTTGGCATATACGACACCGGCCCAGTACGCCGGCTTTGTCGAAAGCCTGATGAATGGCATCGGCGAGTCGCCGTCCATCCGCATGCTTCGCGAAAGCGTCCTGACCGACCGTAAGGCGCAGCTTTGCGTTGGGAAACTGGCAGCATCCTGTCCGGACCAGGTGGGCCTCGGTCCGGGTTGGGAGGTCATCAAAGTCCACGGCAGGACCTTCCTTATGCACACTGGTATGGATCCAGGTGTATTTACGTTGGGCTACTTCGATCCGAGCGCCCGTTCGGGCGTCATCATTTTTACGAACAGCTCCAATGGTCCGCACATCATCCTCCCTCTTCTCAAGCTGCTCAACGCCGATCCCGACTTCATTGCCTACCTGGCAGCACAGGTATAAAAGGCGAGACCGTCAAAGGGGCTACAGGGATATCACCATGAATCAGAGAGAGTCACAGCGAGGAAGACACGTTTCATCTCGATTGCTGTTCTTGTTCATCTGCTTCGTTGCCGCAACTGTCGCAGCTGTCGGTCAGCAACTCGATGTTCCTGTACAGGCGCGTGTGCTGATGCCACCTGCACCCACGAAGGGTAGCGACGGAAAGATGCACATCGAGTACGAGGTGCATGTGACCAGTTCCTATGCGGGCAATGGACAGCTCCGACTGACGAAACTTCGGGTCTTCGCGCAAGGTGCGGAAGCACCTCTGGCTTCCTACGAAGGCAAGGAACTGTGTGCGTTGGCGAGGCCCAGGTGTCCGGAAGGCGCGGATGGAGTTCCGCTTGGCGCGGGGGAGCGCGCCGTGTTCTTGATGTGGTTGACGCTGCCGCAGGGTCGGGCTGCGATCACCGCGCTGTGGCACAGCATCGGCTTCGATGATGCGAAAGGGAGACGCCGCACCCAGCGATGCGCGGAGGTGGTCCTCGATAAACAGCCCGCGATCGTCGTCGGGCCACCATTCCGCGGCGATCACTTGTGGCTGGTCACCGAGGGACCGGGGAATGTCGGTTCCCACCACTGGGGCGCCCTGTTGGATTTGAACGGGCGTGTCACCATCCCGCAGCGCTTTGCCATCGACTTCGTTGGGCTGAACGCAGCCGGCCATGCATTGCCGGTGGCGCGAGATGCACCGCAGGCATCCCAGAACAGCGCATGGTTCGGTTATGACGCCGACGTGCTCGCTGTCGCAGACGGAGTGGTTAGCGACGCTCGTGATGGCGAGCCCGACGGTCAGCCGTTTGCCCAGCACATGGAGTCGGGCGACCTGTCACCACGCGGACTCTACGGAAACTTCGTCATCCTGAACATTGCGCCTGGCGTCTATGCTCACTATGCCCACCTGCGTCCTGGCAGTGTACGAGCACATGCGGCCGACCATGTCCATCGTGGCGATGTCATCGGGCATGTCGGCGACAGCGGCAACTCATCTGTACCGCATCTGCACTTCCATATCAGCGACAAGCCCGTGTATGTAGGCTCTGAAGGACTGCCGTTCCGCTTCGCGCAGTTCACGCTTGAAGGTGAGGCGGGACCGGAAGTGGTGCTCTCACCTTCATCCGCATGGAATCCGCAGCCCGCTGCACAACATCACGCAATGCCTCTTGATAGCGACGTGATTGGCTTCCCATGAAGCAGAAGATTCTTTCTCATCGTCTCTGTCACGAAGGGCGCGCGTTTCTCCGATTGCCGATCACATGTGCCGTGTGATCGACGCATTCGTAGCCCGACTTTCGATGTCACAGCTCGGCTTCAAACGGGCTGAGGTCGGGGCGACAAGAAGCTACTCCGGAAGCATTCCAAACTGAAAGACCGTTACACGATGTACAAGGCTTCAAGTGCCGATTGCGGTGCGTGTCCGGTTTGCCGCCTGAGTTTCATGGCTTCCGGCGTAACACGCTGTTCCATTCGGTTCAGACCATCCCTATAGAGATGCCGGGTTGGCCGGCGCACGAAGCGAAATTGCCATCGCAACGATTGGTTATAACCTCAACCGCATCACAAACGTGCTTGGTGCGGCCACATTGGCCGCACGCCGCACAACTGAGGAACTGCTAACAGATTCGAGCCCTAAAACGTGACTTCTCGTTCCAGAGAGTTGATTCGTACCCTCTTTCCATTTTTCACTCTGTTCTAAGTTTCGTAACAGTCTCAACTAGCCTCCGCCGCGTGCAGCCAAAATCGCCCTACAGAATATTAGCGGACCAATTTTCGAGAATGGACTTCACCTTCTGGCAAAATTGGTCCGCCGTGGCCCCGTCCGTAATGCGGTGATCGAACGTGAGCGCCAGATGGGCTTGCGACCGGATCGCGATGGCGTCCCCTTCCACCACGGCTGCCACTTTCTCGACAGCTCCAACGCCCAGAATCGCGACTTGCGGCTGATTGATCACCGGCGTCGCAAAAATGCTTCCGAAGCTGCCGAAATTCGTAATCGAGAAGGTGCCGCCCTGTACTTCATCGGGCTTGAGTTGTCGGGAACGGGCGCGTGTGGCCAGATCCACAATTGATCGCTGCAAGCCCGCCACGTTCTTCTCATCGGCGTTGCGAATCACCGGCACAATCAACCCGTTTTCCAAGGCAACGGCAATGCCGACGTTGATGTCACGGTGATACACGATGTTCTTGCCGTCTATGGACGCGTTGAAGATCTCGAACTGCCGCAATGCTTCGGCAGCCGCAGCCGTGACGAACGGCAGGAAGGTAAGCGAAAAACCATTGCGCGCCTGGAACTCCGCTTTCGATTTGTCGCGGAGCTTCGCGATCTTTGTCATGTCGACGCGATGCACTGTCGTGACATGCGCTGAAGTCCGCTTGCTCATCACCATGTGCTCGGCAATCTTTTGCCGCATGGTTGTCATAGGCTCGGTTCGCACACGGGCAGCTTCGGACAGCGGCATGGGCGCAGGTGGCTGCTGCTGCTGTGCGGACTGCGGCGGCTGAGCTGGCTTCGCTGGAGGCGGTTCTACGGGATACGGCCCGGCACTGGTTGCAACTGGCTGTGGTGGAGGCGCTGAATACGTCTGCGAAGCCTGCGAGGACATGTAGGTCTCCACGTCCTGCTTCGTGATGCGCCCGCCCGCCCCAGTGCCTTTAACGCGCGAAAGGTCGATGTTGTACTCACGCGCCATTTTGCGGACCAGCGGCGAAAGCGGGCCCTTGGTCTTCTGCGCCGTCCGGCTGCGCGGCCGGTGCGGGCGGCGGAGGCGCGGGTGCTGCCGCTGGCGGAGGTTGTGGGGATGGCTGAGCCGGATAGGGACCCGCTGCTGCCGGGCTCGGCGCCGGGCCGCTGCTTTTGGCCTCTGGCGCGGCGGCGGACGGGCCAACTCCCACGCTGGGAGGAGTAGATGCAGTCTGTTGAGGCTGCTTCTCCTGAGCGGGCGCGGGCGGCGGAGGGGCTGCAGCCGATGTGGCTGCGGGTGCCGATGCGCCATCGCCGATGCGTGCGACCACTGAATTGATCGACACCGTCGTGCCTTCCTGCACTAACACTTCGCTCAACACGCCGGCGATCGGCGATGGAATCTCGGTATCGACTTTATCGGTCGATATCTCAAACAGCGGCTCGTCGCGTTCCACCTTCTCGCCCGGCTTCTTCAGCCACCGTGTGAGCGTGCCTTCCGTGATGCTTTCGCCCATCTGGGGCATTACTACGTCGGTCATCGAATCTCCTGCAGTTGTTCCATTGCCGCCACCAATTCATAGCCGAAAATATTCGTAAAAGAGGCAGTGACGGCTTCCTTCACCTCTTCACGGCTTGCATCGCAGCCCACACTTCGCAGCGAGCAAACCGGCGTGCTCAATCCACACGGAACTATGTATTTGAAATAGTTCAGGTCCGTGTCGATGTTTAAAGCAAAACCGTGGGACGTGATCCAGCGGCTGATATGAATCCCAATCGCCGCCATCTTCGCGCCACCCACCCAAACGCCTTCGTAGCCGCGTTCCGCAATGCGTTCGGCGCGAATGCCGAACACATGCAGCCCATCGATAAGAACCTGCTCTATGGCGTTGAAATACGCATGTACGTCGCGTTTCCAGCCTTTCAGATCCAGGATGGGATAGCCCACGAGTTGACCCGGACCATGATACGTTACGTCACCGCCTCGATCGGATTCATACCGTTCGATTCCGGTTCGGGACAGAATTTCTTCGCTGGCAAGTACGTGTTGCTCCTTGCCGTTGCGGCCTATCGTCACCACGTGCGGGTGCTCCACATACAGCAGCGTGTCTACGCCTTCGCCGCGCTTCCGCTCGTCGGCCAAGCGCTGCTGAATTTCGAACGCAGCGGCATAGCGCATGCGGCCCAGGTCCACTACGTCCAACGGTCTCATGCCCGGCTCGTCGCGCTCTAAACGTTTATCGCCAGGCCGTAGACGTTATTGAAGGCTTCGCCGATCGCTTCGTAGATGGTCGGGTGCGCGTGAATCGTCGCCATCATGCTTTCTACCGTCGCCTCCGATTCCATCGCGGTGACAGCTTCAGAGATCAGCTCAAACGCCTCCGGCCCGATGATGTGTACGCCCAGGATCTCGCCCAACTTCTCTTCCGCTATGACCTTGACGAATCCTTCGTGCTTGTCGAGAATCGTGGCCTTGCTGTTCGCGGCAAACGGGAACTTACCCACCTTCACGCTGAAGCCCTGCGCCCGAGCTTGCGCTTCCGTCAGGCCTACGCTGCCGATGCCCGGATCTGTGTACGTCGCGCCCGGAATGCGGTTGCGGTTGATCGGCCGTACTTGCTTGCCGGCCATCTGTCCCACGGCGACCATGCCCTCAGCGGTCGCTACATGCGCTAGCTGCGGAGTCCCCGCCACGATGTCTCCAATCGCATAGAGTCCCGGTTCACCCGTGCGCTGATACGCGTCCACTTTGACGAAGCCACGGTCGAGTTGAGCCTTCGTGTTCTCGAGGCCCACATTCTCCGTGTTCGGCCGCCGCCCCACCGCCACTAGCAGCTTGTCGAACTCCATCTCTTCTTTCTTGCCGTTTGCCAGCGTAGCGCTCAGACTGACGCTGTTCGCGTTCTTGCGGATATTCTCGGCTTTCGCCCCCGTCTCGCAGCGAATTCCCGTTTTTTTGAAATGCTTCTCAAGCTCTTTCGAAACCTCTTCGTCCTCAACCGGTACCAGGCGCGGCAACATCTCAAGTACCGTCACCTTCGACCCGAAGCGGTTAAAAATGGATGCGAACTCCACACCCACCGCGCCCGCGCCGATAATACCTATGCTCTTCGGCACCGACTGCATATCGAGAATCTCGATATTCGTGAGAATCAGGTTCGGGTCCGGTTGCAACCCCGGCAGCATGCGCGCTTCAGAACCCGTAGCTAGGATAATGTTCTTCGCCTCAACGGTCTGCTGCCCCTTTTCTCCATCCACCTGAATGCGTCCGCTACCCATTAGCCGCGCATGGCCTTTGATCAGTTCGACCTTGTTTTTGCGAAGCAGAAATTCCACGCCCTTCGAATGCTTCGTGACAACCTTGTTCTTGCGATCAAGCACTTTCGGGTAGTTCAACTGCGGATCTTTGCACTGAATCCCTTGCCCTTCGGGATCTTTGAAGTACTCCCAAACGTCGGCCGTGTGCAACAGCGTTTTGGTGGGGATACAACCGACCAGCAGGCAGGTGCCGCCTAGCCGCGGCTGCTTCTCAATCAGCGCAGTTTTCAGACCGTATTGGCCCGCCCGAACAGCCGCAGCATAGCCGCCGGGTCCGCTGCCAATTACGGCTACATCGTAGGGCATTTTCGTCTCAAGTGTATCATCCGGCCCTTATTTTTCAGTGGTTTCCAGTGGGTCGCGATGAGTGGCAACCGGCGCCCCAAATGGTGCGTATCATTGAGATAGAGTATGCGTTGGATTGTTTGCGCCGCGCTGGTGTGTTCGAGTGCGTTTTCGGCCGTCGTTCCGTTCTCTGTGCAGTCTGGGCAAGACGCCGCCGACCAAGCAAACGCCCCTAAGAAGACACCCCCGCCGGGCGTCCTGCACACTGTCAGCGTCAAGGGCAACAGCCGATACTCGTCTAACGAACTGTTGAAGGCCACCGGTCTTCACATCGGCCAACGGGTCAGCGCCGCTATTCTCGACGAGGGGAGGACGAAGTTGCAGGCAACTCAACTCTTCAACAGCGTGGCGTTCAACTTCCGTTACAGCGGCGCCGTTCCACCTCAGTACGACGTGGTCTACGATGTCCAGGAGAACGATCAGGTGTTCCCCATGCGCTTCGAACGTCTGAACGTCTCTCCGGACGCCATTCGCGATTACCTGAAGAGCCACGTCGAGTATTATTCCGACCGCATCCCCGGCACAGCAACAGTACTGAACCGCTACGTTTCCGCCGTCCAGGATTTTGTACGTCAGACCCAGCCGAACGTGAAAGTGAAGGCTTTCGTTTCAAACGATGATCCGCAGCAGCTCGCCGTTTTGTTCACGCCCGATGTGCCCGCCCCCACCATCTCGCAGGTTCAGGTCAGCGGAAACAAGGGCGTAGACACCGGCACTATCTTGCGCGCCGTCAATCAGGTCGCTATTGGCGTGCCTATCTCGGATGTACGCATCAAAATGATCCTGGACGGCACCATTCGTCCGCTCTTTGCGGCGAACGGCTACGCGGCGGTCAGTTTCCCGAAGGTGGAAACTGTGCCTTCCACCGCAAATCTCGGCGTGATTCTGAAGGTCCAGATTCAGGATGGTCCGCAGTTCAAGTTCGGCGCCGTACATTTCCACGGAAACGGCCTCGATCCGGACGAGATTCGTTCAAACATACCTTTCAAGCCTGGACAGGCTTTCAACGGCGACCAGGTGGTGACCTTCCGCGTGGATATGATGCACCGGCTTCGGCGTAAAGGACTCCTCGATGCCGACGTCACCGCCGAGACTCAGGCCGACGAAAGCAAGCGCACCGTCGACATTACCTACAACATCGTGCCGGGCGAGAGTTACACCTTCTCCAAGCTCGACGTGAAGGGATTGGACGACAACGCTGAAGATGCGATTGCGAAGCTTTGGGGCGAGAAGCCGGGCAAGCCTTTCAACCCCGACTATCCCGAGTTCTTCCTGAAGAAGGTGGAAGAGCAGAATCTCTTTGACCATTTGGGCGACACTCACTCCGATTTCACGGCGGACGCCTCCACCCACGGCGTTGTCGTGCATCTCTATTTCAAAGGTGGCGAGTCCGCGAAGGCTATCCAGAAGAAAAAGGAAGACGAGCGTAATAAGCGGACTGTCGATGGCGGTTGGAGCCCCTGGCCGCCACAGTAGCGCAAAGGGCGCGGCTAATACCGCGAGCGTTTTGCGCGAGTTCCTGAATAGCGCTGCGAGACTCCGGCACTCTCGAAAACCTTCGAAGCGTTTGCGGAACAGGTGCTGAAGGAGAAAAGCCGCGAGACGCTGCTGACCTCGCCGCCGTCAAGCAAGCCTTTCTGGAAATCTTTCACGAGTCAGGTGCATGAGCTGCCGGAGGCGGGTATTCGAGCGTTTGCCTGCGGGGGGCGCAAGCGAACACGACCATTACCTCTACGGCTCGCACAGCGCCTCTCCCAATTCATCTTTTCGTCTCCGAATAGCTCTATGCCCGCACTGCCGCAACCGCCGACTGTAACTGCGTTGCTTGCTTCTTACAAGGCCTGACGGCGAAGGCTCAACCGGGCGCAACTGCCCAGACACCACTGGCGACCGAGTTTCACGCTCTACATACTAGCCAGCTCGTGCGCGATTGGCTCAACCGCTTCCAAGCGCAACAGTAGAGCGGCGCATTCAACTTGGCTATGCTGTGTAATCGAGATGCGCACTCTCCTTTCCGCGGCATTGAGTCTTCTGCTGGTTGCGACAGCGAGCCCTAAGCAAGATAGCGCCACTGGTAAATCAGCCTTCACTCTCCAGGAGGTCATGGTTCCGATGCGGGACGGCATCCACCTGCAAACCGTCATCTTGACGCCCGTCGATCAGCACGGGCCACTACCCATTCTGCTGGAACGCACTCCCTACGGCGTCCCCAGCAAAGCGCCGGCATCCATATCTCCAAGAATGAAAGAGCTTGCGCGGGATGGCTACATCTTCGTCATTCAGGACCTGCGCGGCCGTTTCAAATCCGAAGGGAAGTTTCTGCTCTCTTCCGCTGTCGACTTAGCTAATCCAAAGGCGACCAATGAAACAACCGATGCTTACGACACCATCGATTGGCTGGTAAAAAACGTGCCGCAAAACAATGGGCGCGTGGGCATCTACGGTGTTTCATATGACGGCTTGACCGCCGCCCTTACGCTGCTGCATCCGCACCCGGCGCTCAAAGCTATTTCCGAACAAGCTTCGCCCGCGGATCAATGGATGAACGACGATTTTCACCGAAATGGCGCGCTCCGGCTCAGTTATTCGTTCGAATACGCCGTAATGGAGCAGGCGGACAAAAACGCCAACACTCACTTCGCATTCGATACGTACGACACCTACGACTGGTATCTCAAGCTTGGGCCGCTATCCAACATCAATGCGA
This sequence comes from Terriglobia bacterium, assembly GCA_963846045.1. Taxonomy (GTDB): domain Bacteria; phylum Acidobacteriota; class Terriglobia; order Bryobacterales; family Bryobacteraceae; genus Bog-105. The sequence goes on from CAWJUL010000012.1 coordinate 170,354, forward strand.
TGTACTTGCACAACTCCATCCCCGCGTGGAACGATACCGTCGAGCATCCTAACTACGACGAATATTGGCATCGCGAAGCCTGGGTGAATCAGTTGCATTCGAGCCCGGTACCGAACCTGAATGTGGCCGGATTCTGGGATCAAGAAGATCCGTGGGGACCGTGGCAGATCTTTCGCAATTCGGACAAAGACGGAGCATCGGGCGAAAATCTGATGGTTGCGGGCCCTTGGTTTCACGGCGAATGGCAAACGGAGAAGGGCGACAAAATCGGTGAGATCCCGCTAGGACACGACACCTCGCGCGAGTTTCGAGAGCAGATTGAGGCGCCTTTTTTCCGCTACTACTTACACGGAGAAGGTGGCCGGTTTGACTGGAAAGTTAGCACGTTTCAATCCGGATCGAATACTTGGCACAGATATACGGCCTGGCCACCCGCGGAAGCGAAACAAACGAGTCTGTATTTACACCAAGACGGAACATTGTCGCTCGATCGGCCAAGCTCCGACGCTAGCGCTTTCGTTCAATATACATCCGACCCGGCGAATCCAGTCCCTTATCGTCAACGTCCTATTTCGCCCACGTATCCGGGAGGCGATTGGCGTACTTGGGAAGTGGCGGACCAGCGCTTTGTGGATCATAGGCCCGACGTGCTCACATTTGTGAGTGCGCCGTTGGACCACGACGTGACTGTAACCGGCCCCGTATCGGCTCAGCTGTACGCATCGACATCCGGCACCGACAGCGATTTCATCGTGAAGCTGATCGACGTATTTCCGGAGAACGCGATGAAGAATCCCTGGAAAGAAGACGCTGGTCCCGCTCCCGGCGAATACGCCAAGTCCTTAAACGGGTATGAACTGCCCATTGCGATGGCCGTGCGGCGCGGGAAATACAACGTTAGCTACGAGCATCCGTCGCCGCTGAAGGCGAATCAGCCCGCGTTATTCCCCATCTCGCTGCGCGATCGCGACCACGTTTTTTTGAAAGGGCATCGAATCATGGTTCAGGTGCAATCCACCTGGTTTCCGGTGATTGATCGCAACCCTCAAAAATTCGTGGCCAGCATCTACACGGCTAAAGCGAACGATTACGTGAAGGCAACGCAAAGAGTTTACTGCTCGAAAGAATTGCCTTCCCACATCGAATTGCCTATAGTTCAGTAGGGAACGGAAGAAGTCGCGCCGGCCTGCGGCTGCCGGCCGGGTCCATATAAAACATGCCCCGGTTTCGCGCCGGTGTGCTTGCCTTGATCGACAACCACCTGGCCGTTGACCAGCACATAATCGATCCCTTCCGGAGCCAGAGTCGGCTGCTCGTAAGTTGCACGGTCCTGTATGCGCGCGAGGTCGAAGACGACGATATCGCCCCACATGCCTTCCCGAATAGATCCGCGATTCTGAAGATGCAGGCGGTCGGCCGGCCACGAGGTCATCTTGCGAATGGCGTCCGGCAGGGTAATCACTTGGCGATCGCGAACGTAATGGGCAAGCAGCCGCGGGAAATTTCCATACATTCGCGGATGAGCCAATTGCGTACCATTTCCGCGCGCCGGAGTGATCGCCGAGGAGTCGCTGCCTAGACTGGTCCACGGAAATTTAACCGCGGTTTCGATATCGCCTTCATCCATCATGAAGTACATTGCGGAGGCTTGATCCTTGCTGCGATACACCAGGTCGAATGCGGCATCGGCCGGATCTTTGCCCCAGTCTTTTGCAATCTGGCCGATATTCTTGCCGATGAAGCGCTGATCTTCAGTATTGGAAGTGGATGCAAGCACCACATGATCCCATCCGCCGGCGGCTTCGATGATATTCCACCATCCGGGGGAACCCGTGTGAATTTCCTTTTTCAAGCGCTCCCGGTCGGTGGGGTCCGCCAACCGCTTCAATAAGGCCTCCGTTCCGCCTTCGTGAGCCCAGGATGGAATTACCGCATCAAGGCTGGTCCCACCTGCCGTATACAGATACATGTCCGCAGCCACATCCAGACCGCGGGCGCGAGCACCTTCGATGCGCTTGCCGGCGTCGATCATCAGCTTTCCCCAACCTGGCTGGTAGGCCGCCTTCAAATGAAAGATCTCAACGGGCAGTCCGGCCTTTTCGCCGATCTCAATTGCTTCGTCGAGAGATTGCAGCAGCTCCGCACCCTCGCCGCGTATATGGCTCGCGTACATGCCACCATATTTCGCGGCGATTTTGGCCATCTCGGTTAGCTCCTGAGTGGTGGCATAGCTGGCGGGAGGGTAAATTAGCGCGGTTGTCATCCCCATTGCGCCGTTCTTCATTGCCGTTTCCATCAGAGCCTGCATTCGCGCAAGCTCATCCGCGTTTGGTTGGCGCGCGACATAGCCCAACACCGCTACGCGAGCTTGCACTTCGGCATAGTAGGTGCCGAAGTTCATGCTGATGCCTTTCTTTTCCAGTTGGGCAAAGTATTCCGGAAGCTTATCCGGTTCGACGGCGGTTCCCCCCTCCCCGGCGATACCCGTGGTGACGCCCATCTGAACCTTGCTTTCCGCGAGTCCATCCTTCATCAGCGCGCGTCCGGATTGATCGAGCATGTCGATCCAACCAGGCGAAACGTACTTACCCGCGGCGTCAATTTCGCGCCGCCCGCTAGCGTCGATTTTGCCGATTTTGACAATATGGCCATCGCGTATCCCTACATCGGCCTTAATCCAGGGGTTGCCGTTGCCATCGAGCACATGGCCGTTTCGGATCACGATGTCGTAATCGCTCGATTGCCCGTAAAGCGATCCGACAGCTATTAGCGAAAGGGTGAGTAACGCGCGTTTGATATCGGTTTTCGAAAGTCTCATAATAAGTCCCAAACTCAGGAGATTTAAGTTAGGTTCGGATCGTCACGCTTGCGCTTCGGACGTTTCAGCCGTGCATGTCGTCATTCGAGCCATCCTTTTGCTTCAATGCGTCTCGCGATTCGCCACTACGGCCGGGAGAATACCAACGGCTTCCCGACCGAAACTCTTGTTCTTTATGGCGCAAGACGGCCAACGCGCGGCGCGGATGAATATGCGCGCACACCAGAAGCAGGACGTTAATGGCGGCCACGGGCGCCACGTAGGACCCATGAAACGAAGGATTGGCAATCGAGGCTATCCAAAAAGAATCCGAAAACCGGGCGACCGGCGATGTTTCGCTATTGGTGATGCCGAAAGTGGGAACATTGCGCTCGTGAGCGCGAGTGATTGAATCCACCGTGTCTCGCAGGCAGCGGCCGAAGCTAATGCCAATCAACAAATCCTTGGGCCCAAGAAGGTTCACCTTCTGTTGCAGATTGCCGGTGGAACCCTCCGGAGCTTCCGCATCGTGCCCGAGCGTAACCAATCCATAAGCCAGCAGCCGCGAGAGAGGAGACGCAAAGTCTATTCCGACAACCATGATTCGGCGTGCCCGATGGATGCGCTTGGCTACATCGATCACCTGGTCGGCATTCAGGCTGGAACGCAAAGCCTGAATGTTGCGCAGTTCTATTTCCAGGCTGTGGTTAATATGGTCTGCCAGACCGCGCCGCTCGTGAGTGGCTGCGGCCATCAAGCGGTATGGAGTAATGCGGCTGACGAAGTGCGACCGCAAGTCTGCCAGGAAATCGGCGTAACGGTTGTAGCCTAACACCTGAATCGTGCGCACGATGGTGGCAGGATCCACGTCGTAACGCTTCGCCAGCTCGCGCGAAGAAAGAAAATAGGCATCCTGTGGATTGTCCAAAATTTCTCGCAACAACCGCTGACGGCTAGCATTGAGGTTCAATGCCGCGTTAGCAAACCGGCTCTCGAGCGAAGACACCCAAAGTTCGCGTTCACCCGAATTACCGTCCATCTGCGACGGTCCCGAAGCGCCCACCTTTTTTCGGCTCGATTTCACTTGTGGCTCTGTGACATCACGCGCAGATAGGATACATTAATCGGCGGCTTCCATGGCCGGCTTCTTTCTTGTGTGTTGGATGATACAACACATGATGCATTCGTGTCAAAGAAACATCAGTTGTTGCATTTTCATGCGGACCGTGATAGAAAAGAGAGCCAAGCAACGCCAGCATGAGCACCGGTAAGGAGACACGCTCTCTATGAATAGTGCACCCGGCAAGGTGACCACGGAACTCAAGCGACTCCTCCGCACATCTTGGATGGTCTTATTTGCGGCGTTGACCACCACGCCATTGGCCTTGACGGCCCAGCAGTCGGCGGACTTATCTTCTATCGATAAGGTAATTCAATCCTCTATAGACGAATGGAAAGTTCCGGGCGCCGCCATATCCATCGTGCGCAACCAGTCAGTCGTTTACATGAAGGGGTTCGGCACACGCGAAATTCGCACCAGCCAACCGGTGACTCCGGATACGATTTTCCAGATCGGTTCTTGCACGAAGGCGTTCACCAGTGCTGCAATCGCCATGCTTGTCGATCAAGGAAAGATGCAGTGGGATGGAAAAGTGAATGCGTACCTCCCCTTCTTTCATCTTTACGATCCGGAAGCCGATGAACACGTAACAATTCGCGATCTCCTAACGCATCGGACGGGACTGCCCGGCGCGGACTTAGTCTGGTACGGATCCACAGTGGACAGGGACGAGTTGATTCGCCGGGTTGCTCACATCGAGCCCAGAACCGGCTTTCGCACCCATTTCGAGTATCAGAACCTGATGTTTCTCACCGCCGGTCAGGCGGCGGCGCATGCCGCGGACAATAGTTGGGACGCACTGGTGCGGGAACGGATCTTTGGACCGCTTGGCATGAATGACTCGACGACAAGCACAATCGAAGCGCAAAAATCGGCCAACAAAGCTACGCCGCACGAAGAGAATCCGGATGGATCCGTCAGAGCGGTTCCATGGCGCAACATCGATAACGTCGGCCCGGCGGGATCGATCGTTTCTAACGCTCGCGATATGGCGAAATGGGTCACAATGCAACTCAACGACGGCATGTACGAGCAAAACCGGCTTATCTCCAAAAAGAATATGCAAGAGATGCACGAGCCGCAGATGGTGATTGCCACGGGCAGCGGGTTGGCGACAGAATTTTTTCCCGGCTCAACGCAGCTCAGTTACGGGCTCGGCTGGTTTGTGCAGGATTATCGGGGTCATCAGTTAATTCTTCACCCCGGCGACATTGATGGGTTTGCCGCCCTGGTCGTTCTCATCCCGGAGATTCAGACCGGCTACTTTCTGGTTATCAACTCGACCAGCCTGTGCCGGCAGGTTTTGTGTTATCAAATCGCCGACAAACTGCTGAATCTGCCTGACGGCGATTGGAGCGGCCACTTCCACAAGCTTGCAACGGACCAGAAGGCTGAAGAAGAAAAAGCTCGAGCCTGGGAATCGGCGCGAACGCCGGGAACTCATCCATCTCATGATCTCTCCGCATATGCGGGGCAGTTCGGAAATCCCGCCTACGACAGGGCCGACATCAGTCTGGAGAGCGGCAAGCTGGTGCTGCATTTTCATTCGGCCGCCTCAGACCTCGAGCACTTTCAGTACGACACTTTTGTGACCCGCCTGGGTTCTGGCGACAAGACGCGCCTTACGTTTTACCTGAACGACCGGGGCGAGGTGGAGAAGTTTGTGTTTGCAGGCATTGCTTTCGAAAGAATATCTTCGGCGTCACAACCGGTACGAACCAGCCGAAACCAACCGTGGGACAAGGTCCTGTTCGCAAGGAGTATCACAGCCAAATGGCGGGAGCAACTGCGCTAAACACACTCAACAAAAACGGGGAGACGCGATGAAGTTATCACACTCGGAAACGAATCAACGTTGCAAAAACCGCGCCATCCGCCGGCTCTCCGCCTCTGTGCCGGCGCTTATCAGCGTGCTGTTTTTCTCCTGTTTCTGTTGGGGGCAAGAACCGAAAACAAATCCGCTGGAGCCGAAAGTTCCAATGCAGCGCGCGCCGGAGGTGAAGCCGCCGCCGCACGCCATAACGGCAGCCGATGTGGAAGCCTTCCTCGACGGCATTGTGCCTGTGCAACTCGAGCGCGATGACATTGCCGGTGCGGTCATCTCCATAGTCAAGGATGGAAAGCAGCTATTCGCGCAGGGGTATGGCTTCGCCGACGTCAAAGAGAGGAAGCCGGTTTCCGCGGAGAATACTCTATTTCGCCCTGGCTCTATCTCCAAGCTGTTTACCTGGACCGCCGTTATGCAGCTCGTCGAGCAGGGAAAACTGAATCTCGACCACGACGTAAACGACTATCTGGATTTCAAGATTCCGTCGACTTATCCCCAGCCCATCACATTGCGCAACATCATGACCCATACCTCCGGGTTCGGAGAGACTGCGAAGGATCTGATTTTGACCGATCCAAAGGATCTGACGCCCCTTCGCGCATACCTGGTGGGCCACATGCCCGCCCGCATCTTTCCTCCCGGAGTTACTCCCGCGTATTCGAACTATGCCACCTCCATGGCAGGTTACATTGTGCAGCGCGTGTCGGGCGTAGCTTTCGACGATTACATCAACAAGAACATCTTCCAGCCGCTCGATATGCAACACACCACGTTCGTCCAGCCGCTGCCGGACAATCTGAAGCCACTGATGTCGAACGGGTACAAGCTGGCCTCTTCTCCGCCGGGAAAGTTTGAGCTGGTGCAGCCTTGGCCGGCCGGGAGTGTGTCTATGTCTGCGACGGACATGACGCACTTCATGCTTGCGCACCTGCAGAATGGCGAATACAACGGAGTGCGAATACTCCGGCCGGAGACGGTTCAGCAGATGCACTCGCGGCAGTTTGCGCCGCATCCCGGCATGAATGCCATGGCGCTTGGATTTTACGAGGAGACGCGCAACGGGCATCGCATTATCGGGCACGGCGGCGATACGGTCTATTTCCACAGCGACCTTCATCTCATTCCGGATGCCGGGATCGGCTTCTTCGTCTCTTACAACAGCTCTGGAAAGGGAGGCAGCGGACGCACGGAGCTATGGGAGAAGTTTCTTGATCGCTATTTTCCCTATACTCCGCCGTCTGAACCAACCGCAAGCACGGCGCCCCACGATGGTCAGATCGTTTCCGGTTTGTACATGAGCAGCCGCCGTATGCAGGGCAATATTCTCGAAGCCACCGCGCTGCTTGGAGAAATGAAGATCTCTAGCGATGCACAGGGAACAATTTGGGCCGATGCGTTAAAAGATTTCGACGGCCAGCCGAAGAAGTTTCACGAAATTGGACCGCTCATGTACCGGGCCGTAAACGGGCAAGATCGGCTGGCCTTCAGGCGTGATGCGAACGGGCGGCTCTACGCGGCCATCGATTTCCCATTTTTTATCTTTCAGCGTGTGGGATGGCTCCAAAGCAAGACCTTCAACTACTTCGTGCTGATAGCGGGTGTGGCGGTCGCGCTGTTGACTCTCATTCTCTGGCCCGTAGCGGCTTTGGTTCGACGGCATTACAGGCGCAAGCTTCTTTTGAGCCGCCAGGAGCGCTGGCTGCGGATCGCCGTACGCCTGGTTTGCGCCCTCGATCTGATCTTTCTGGCGTCCCTGGTTGCTTTGGTTTCAAGTACAAGCGATCCAAGCGCGCTCAACGGACACATCGATTCCAAGATTCATTTGATGCAGGTTCTGGGCCTCATTGGCGCGCTCGGCGCTCTCATCGCGATTTACAACGCCGTGCAAGCCTGGCGAGCGCCTTCCTCTTCGGCGCAATCCATAGCACCCATAATTGCCGACGAAACGGAAGTAAGACGCCCACCCGTTCCCGTGTCGGGAACCCGCGAGTTCGAATGGGCTTGGGGCAAGGTGTTTGCAACTGTGATCGCGCTCGCCTGTATCGGATTGGCGTGGTTCTTCTTTTATTGGAATCTCTTGAATTTCAACCTGAAGTACTGATTCGACGTTGCGGGAACAATCACACTCCGAGAAGCAGCTCTCCCGAGTACTGGGATTTCGCGATCTCGTTTTACTGATCGTTGGAACAGTCATCGGGTCGGGGATTTTTCTGGTTCCCGGCGCAGTGCTGCGCCCCGTTGGCAACTCGGTGCCACTCGCAATGGCAGTTTGGCTCACGGGCGGCGTTCTCTCGCTTTTGGGAGCTGTGACGTACGGCGAACTCAGCGCGATGAAGCCGCAGGCGGGAGGACTTTATGTTTACATTCGTGATTGCTTTGGCCGCTTCGTTGCATTTCTGTTCGGCTGGACGCTGTTCTTCGTCATCAGCGCCGGATCTATTGCGACGTTAGCGGTGGCTTTCAGCGCCTATTTCGCGGAATTTATTCCGCTCACTCCCGCACTGGCAAAGCTTGTCTCCGTTCTTATGATCGCGGTCATCGCCGTGGTTAACGTGCGCGGCACCCGGGGGAGTGCCGACCTGCAGAACGTCACAACCGCAACGAAGGTGTTCGCAATCTTGTTAATGGGAGCGGCGCTGCTGTGGGCGGGACGGAACTTTGCCCCAACTCCCGCGCGGCCTGCACATTTAAGCCTTGGGGCTTATTCGTCCGGGTTCGGACTTGCCATGATCAGCGTGCTTTGGGCGTATGAGGGATGGCAGTACGCTACATTCAGCGCCGGCGAGACGAAAAATCCGCAGCGTAATTTCCCCTTGGCATTCCTCGTGGGCTCGGCCGCGCTGATCGGCTTATACCTGTTTGCGAATTCCGGATATCTTGCCGTGCTTGGCGCGGAAGGCGTGGCAAGTTCCAACCGGGTGGCTGCAAGCGCAGTTTCCCTGGCGATCGGTCCAGTTGCGGCGAAGCTTGTTGCTTTCACGATTCTGATCTCGATGTTTAGCGCGGCCAACTCGCTTGTTCTCACTTCTCCGCGAGTCTATTATGCGATGGCCAAAGACGGATTGTTTTTTAGAAAGCTCTCTGAGGTGCACCCGCGCTTCGGTACTCCGGCTTTCGCCGTTATTGCCGTGGCAATCTGGTCCGCAGTTCTGGCGGTCAGCGGGACGTTTGAACAACTTCTCACTTACGTTATTTTCATCGGCTGGATTTTCTATGCTCTTGCGGCTGCAAGCGTATTCGTATATCGCAGGAAGGACCCACACGCCCACCGGCCGTACGAGGTGCCCGGCTATCCGATAACTCCCGCTATTTTCATTGTGGCTGCTCTAGTCTTAGTTGCTAACACAATCGTGACGCAGCCTGGACGCGCAGGCATCGGCTTGGCGATTGTGCTGGCCGGAGCGCCGGCCTATCTGATCTGGCGGAGACTAAATCAGGCGAAGACCATTGCTGCAAGCACGCCTTCCGTGCGGATCTGAGTATGGAAGCAGACTTGTCACAGCAGATCCTGATCCGGCCGCTGTCCGGTATGGACGAAATGCACGCCTGTGAGCAACTGCAGCGGGATATCTGGCAATGTAGCGAGATCGAAGTGGTTCCGTCCAGCATTTTCCTCGTAGCACAGAAGACCGGTGGAGAAGTGCTGGGCGCGTTCCACGATAGCCGCGCCGTCGGGTTTACACTCGCCTTTTCGGCCCTTCGCTCACCTCGTTTTTATCTTCACTCCCACATGGCCGCAGTGCTGCCGGAATATCAGAACCACGGAGTTGGACGGAGACTGAAACTGGCTCAACGGGAACACGCACTCGCACGCGGGATCGATCTCATCGAGTGGACATTCGATCCGCTTGAACTCAAGAACGCCCACTTCAACATTGCGCGTTTAGGCGTCATCGTTCGCCAATATTTACCCGATCTTTACGGTCGCCAACGCAGCCAGTTGTACGCGTCCTTGCCCACAGATCGTTTTATCGCTGAGTGGCGGCTTGATTCCAACCGCGTGCAGCATACATTGCAGGGTGTCCGGCAGCAAACCGCGGGCAAGCATGAGCGCATCTCTGTCCCGGCGTACATCGGCGAACTATCAAAGTCGGATACCCAGGCCGCGGCGGAAATTCAGTCTCGCCTGCGACGCGAGTTCCTGCGCCTGTTTCAACAGTCTTACGCTGTCACCGGTTTCGAACTCACGAATGGAGACGGAACGTACCTGCTGGAAGCCTATGAAGATTGAGTCACTTACTTTGCGTGAAATTCGCATGCGCTTGAAATCGCCGTTTGAGACGAGTTTCGGCGTCATGCACGGCCGCAGACTCCTGTTGGTTGAACTCACTGCGGATGGCGTTCACGGCTGGGGCGAGGTGACCGCCGACGAACGGCCTTTCTATATTTCTGAAACCACTGACACGGCGTGGAGTATCATCTCGGATTTCATTGCGCCATGGCTCATAGGCAAGAGTCTTGCTCACGCATCCGAATTTCCCGACCTAATGGCCTCCATTCGCGGTCACGAGATGGCAAAGGCCGCGGTCGAGAACGCCATCTGGGACATCGAGGCTCAACTTGCCGGGACTTCTTTATCGAAGCTGATCGGGGGCGCTCGCACAGAGATCGTTTGTGGGGTGTCGCTTGGCATCCGGGAGAACCCACAAGCGCTGGTCAAGAAAGTGGAGGAAGAACTGCAAAGCGGATACCAGCGCATCAAATTGAAGATTAAGCCCGGCAAAGATCTGGGGTTCGTTGCGGCTGTCCGCGAGCAATTCCCGGAAATCCTGCTTTCGGTGGATGCTAACTCCGCATATTCTCTTGACGACTCGCGGCATTTAGAAAAGCTCGATGATTTTCGTCTTTTGATGATGGAACAGCCGCTGCAATGGGACGAAATTTACGGCCACGCGAAGCTGCAATCGCAAATCCGGACTGCAATTTGTTTAGACGAATGTATTCACAATGCCCGGCATGCAAGCGCGGCGATTGAGCTGGGTGCCTGCCGCATCATCAACATTAAATTAGGCAGGGTTGGCGGATTCAGCGAGGCGCGCCGCATTCATGACTTGTGCCGCAATCACGCAATTCCCGTTTGGTGCGGAGGCATGTTGGAGTCGGGCATCGGGCGCGCCCATAACATTGCGATGTCTACCCTGCCGGGTTTCACTCTGCCCGGCGATGTTTCGGCGAGCAAGCGTTATTGGGAAGAGGACATCATCGAGCCGGAAGTTCAGGTCAGTTCCGATGGCGTCATAGCCGTTCCCGCAACTCCTGGCTTAGGTTACGCCGTGAAGCGCGACTTTGTGGAGCGGCTCACGACACGCAAGAACAGTTGGAAAGCTGAAGCTTGAATTTCGGGCATCGCCGCCGAGTCCCGAAAGGAGCTTACCGAATCACGCATGATCTTCTCCAAGCAAACAGTGCCGATGTTTCGCGCGAAAGCAGGGCTACGTGGGGTGTTTCTTGCTCTATTCGCTTCTATGGCCATTGCGAGCATTGGCTTGCGCGCGGATCAGGCGAACGTTGCTCCTCAGCCGGGCTATGCCGACATCTCCTCCCGGATGAGGCATTTCATTCAGGAGCAAATGGCGGAAAAGAATTTGCCTGCGCTTTCCATTGCCGTCGTCGACGATCACCGGATAATTTGGGCGGAGGGCTTTGGTCTAGCCGATCCCAGAAAAAAGACTCCTGCGACGGCGGAAACGATTTACCGGATCGGCTCGGTTTCGAAGCTGTTCACTGACATCGCTGTAATGCAGTTGGTCGAGCGTGGACAGATCGATCTGGACATTCCGGTGACAACTTATCTGCCGGCTTTCCAGCCAAAGAATCATTTTGGAAAGGCCATCACGCTGCGACAACTCATGTCGCACGAATCCGGCTTGCTGCGCGAGCCGCCGGTTGGAAATTATTTCGATCCGACCCAGCCTTCGCTGGAGCAAACGGTCGCAAGCTTGAATGAAACGGCTTTAGTCTATGCTCCCCAGAGCCATATTAAGTACTCGAATGCGGCGATTGCCACGGTCGGCTACCTGCTCCAGAAAAGAACCGGCCAGCCCTTCGCCGCTTATCTGAAACACGCGGTATTGGACCCTCTTGCCATGGAGCACAGCTCCTTCGAACCGACGCCCACAATCACCAGCAAACTTGCCGCGGCACAAATGTGGACTTATGACGGGCGTACCTTCGAAGCGCCTACGTTCCAACTCGGGATGTCGCCCGCTGGATGTATGTACTCGACCGTTACAGACCTCGGCCGCTTCGTCAGTGTTCTTCTCTCGCGCGGAAAAACACGCAATGGAGAAATTCTGAAGCCGGAGACTTTGGCTGAAATGTGGAAGCCGCAGTTTCAAAATTCCGGAGGCGCTTTCGGGCTTGGTTTTCATTTGAGCAATCTTGAAAAGCACCGCATGGTGGGACACGACGGTGCGATCTACGGCTTCGCAACCTCGCTAGATATCTTGCCGGACGACAAGCTTGGCGCGATCGCGGTCACTACGAAGGACCTGGCAAATACAGTCACCGACCGGATAGCCGAAGAGGCTTTGCGCCTGATATTGGCGCAGCGCGAAGGCAAGCCGCTTGTTCTACCGCCATCCACCACCGCTGTTTCCGTCGATCTTGCGCAAAGAGTAGCGGAACGTTACGGATCGGGCGACGACGCTGTTGATTTGAAATATTTGAACGGCAAGCTCACCGCGCTTCGCGCAACCGGCGGCTATCAAGTGGAGCTGCGGCAATTGAACAACGATCTGCTTGCCGACGACGTCCTTGCCTACGGAACGAAATTCACGCCGCTGCAAAACGCGATTCAAATTGGACCGAAAATTCTGCAGCGAACCGATGTGCCCAAGCCGCCGGCCGCTCCCCAACGATGGAAAGGCTTAATTGGCGAGTATGGCTGGGACCACGACATACTCTACATCTTCGAAAAAGGCGGTCATCTGACCGCGTTGATCGAATGGGCTGAATACGACCCATTGTCTGAACTTTCTGAAAATGTTTTCCAGTTTCCCTCCCACGGGTTATACGACGGGGAGAAAGCCATCTTCGCTCGGAATGCCGACGGAGACGCCACACAGGTACGTGTCAGCGGTGTCGTGTTCAAGCGTCGCGCAATCGGCGGAGTGGCCGGTGGAGTTTTTCGCATTCCTGCGGTGAAGAATCTTGACGAACTGCGCAAACAGGCGCTTGCCGCTCGTCCCCCGTCGGAGACCGGTGCTTTTCGCAAACCTGATTTGGTAGAACTCACATCCTTGGACCCCACTATCAAGCTTGATATTCGCTATGCGTCTACTAACAATTTTCTAAGTACGCCTATGTACTCGGAAGCGCGTGCATTCCTCCAGCGACCTGCGGCGGAGGCGCTCGTTCGAGCAAATCGTAAACTGAAATCCCTTGGCTACGGACTGCTGGTCCACGATGCCTATCGCCCCTGGTATGTGACCAGAATGTTCTGGGACGCGACGCCGGATGACAAGAAAATCTTTGTGGCTAATCCCAGTGAAGGTTCACGCCATAACCGGGGATGCGCCGTCGACGTTAGCCTTTACGCGCCGCCGTCGGGACAGCCTGTGGAGATGGTGGGCGTGTACGACGAGATGTCCGAACGCTCATACCCCGGATACCCGGGCGGTACATCTCTTCAGCGATGGCGCCGTGAGCTTTTGCGCCACGCGATAGAAGAGCAAGGCTTCGAAGTTTACCAATTCGAATGGTGGCACTTCGACTACAAAGATTGGCGCACATATCCGATTTTGAATCTCACCTTCAATCAAATTGCGCCAACGAACCCCGCCAGGCCTTCACGAGTGAACTGATCCATGCTGGTCCGGAAAATCCAGGCCGCTCGGCCTGAAGCACTCGCAATCGGAAGGCGTGCAACATTTGTTGTTAGAGTTGACATTTACGCAACACATAGTGTATAACCAGCATCTATCCGCCCATTGAGGAGATTTCATTATGGACATCAGGTTTCGTGCGTTTGGCTCGCTGCTCTCTCGGGGCCTTTTCCTTCTCTTTCTCACGGTAGTCGCCTCGATCAGCTTTGCTCAGACATCCGATACCGGCGCTATCAACGGGCTGGTTACCGATCCTTCGGGCTCCGCCGTGCCGCATGCCCAGATCAAAGTCACGGCATTGGCGACCGGCGAAGCGCGCACTGGGGATTCCGAGCAGAACGGAACGTACTCCGTTACGCTTCTGCCACCCGGTGTATATCGCGTCGAGATCTCCAAGCCGGGTTTCAAGCTGGTCGAATATCCACAAGTCACAGTGACAGTCACGGAAACCCAACCTGTGAACGCGCAGCTCCAAATCGGCGCTGTGAACCAGGAGATCATTGTCGCTTCAGTCGGAGAGCAGCTCCAAACAGAATCGGCCGCCTTGGGGCGGGTGACGAATCAGGAGATGGTCGTCGATCTGCCGTTGGCCTCACGTAATTACACGCAAATCATTGGATTGAACGCGGGCGTTGCTCAGGAGGTAAACAACGCAACCCAACTCGGGCTTGGGAGCGGCGGCTTCAGCAATTTCTCGAGCGGGGGCCAGTCGGAAAAGAGCAACGACTATCAGATGGATGGAGTACCCATTAACGACCTTCAGAATTCCGGCACGTTCAGCGGCGGAGTCGCCATTCCGAATCCGGACACGATTCTCGAATTCAAGGTCCAGACCGGCCAGTACGACGCAACCTACGGACGCAATGTGGGCGCTAATGTGGACGTAATTACTAAAGGCGGCAGCAATGCGCTCCACGGCACCTTATTCGAGTTCCTTCGCAATGACGACCTCAATGCCAATGACTTCTTCTTCAATCGGGCGGGCACAAAGCGGCCGGAATTACGACAGAACCAATTCGGCGGTACAGTCGGGGGCCACATCATCAAAGACAAGCTGTTCTTTTTCGGTTCTTATCAAGGAACGCGGCAACTCAACGGCGTGAGCAGCGCCTGCTCCAGCAGTTTCGCGGAGCCGCCACTTACCAACGATCGCTCGGCGGCGGCGTTGGGCAAGTTGTTTGCCGGCCAGCGCGGACTTTATCAGACTTTACTCGGCGGTGTCGGTCCAGCGATCGCCGCCGATGGTTCAAACATCAGCCCACAAGCGCTTGCGCTCTTCAACTACAAACTGCCCAACGGTCAATATGCGATCCCAACACCGCAGATCGTCAACCCGGCACTGCCGTTCGCGACCCAGGGTCAGTCGGTTCTAAGCTCTCCGTGCCCATTCAGCGAGGACCAGTACATGGCCAACTCGGATTGGCTGGCCTCCGCAAAGAGCAGGTTCGCGTTCCGCTACTTCTTCGCGAACGACAACGAAACCCAGACGTTTCCAACTGCCAATCTCGGCGGTCCGACCGTCCCTGGCTGGCCCGTGACGATTCCGGCGAAATATTGGAACGCTTCGCTCACCCACACCTACATTCTGACGCCGTCACTACTCAATCTACTGGAGCTCGGTTATCACCGGACCTTCGTATACAACCAACAATCGGAACCGCTGCAATTCTCACAGGTGGGAATCAATGCGCCTCCATACGACAACAGCATTCCGGAAATCACCATCAACGGCGTTCTGACGTTAGGCGGCAACGGCCAGTCCCTGAAGAGCGTTCAAAACACCTACGTGTTTCAAGATTCGGTGTCCTGGACGCGCGGCCGTCAGGTTCTCCGCGTCGGTGGAGGTATAAGCCGAGCTCAGAACAACATCCTGGACTTTCATTACATCGGCGGATTGATTTTCTTGAGTTACCCAGACTTGCTGCTGGGGTTGAACGCTACCCAGGCCGGAACAGCGGCGCTTGGCGTACCTGTTGGCAACGTCTATGCGTCGATTGACGTTCCGGGCATTTTCGATCGCGCTTTCCGAACGTGGGACGGAGACCTTTACGTGCAGGACGACATCAAAGTCACTCCCCGGTTCACCGCGAATCTTGGTTTTCGTTACGAACGGATCGGAGATATCAGTGACGCACTTGGCCGCAATGCCAACATCGATCCGGCCTTGCTGAATCCGAATCCGCCAGCCAGCGGCACGCTCCAGGGCTACGTTGTTCCATCCAACTACACCGGGCCGTTACCCGCTGGCGTCACGAAACTCAATAACAACCTGGGGTACAGCGGCGCTGGACAGAACACTATAAATCCGCGCGTTGGTTTTGCCTGGGAGTTGCCGGGCATGGATCGTTTCGTGCTGCGCGGAGGTTACGGTGTCTATCACGATCAATCTACCGGACAGCCCTTCATCCAGTTGCTCACGGACGCGCCATTTGCGGTGATCAACCAGCTTGTTGCGACTCAGAACGGCGGCGTCACGCTTGCGAATCCATTTCCGCCGGCCGTTACCTTGCCTTCTTTCCCGTCCTACTCGCCAACAACCGTGCTTGCCCCGACGATTATCGGTCCATACTACCGGCCACCCACTGTGCAGCAGTACAGCCTAGGAATGCAAGCGCAGGTGATCAACAACATGGTGCTCAATGTGAACTATGCCGGCAGCCGAGGCGTCCACCTGAATGAGGAGAGGACGATTAATCAGGCGGAGCTCGCCAGCCCCTCCAACCCTATCAACGGCGTCACAACGAACACGGTCGCGAACATCCAAAAGCGTGTGCCGTTTCAAGGTTTCAGTGCGAGCAACCTCAACGACATTTATTCGAATGGCGAGTCCTGGTATAACGCGCTCGAGGTCAGCCTCGAAAAGCGGCTCAGTCATGGCTTGCAATTCCTCGCTTCTTACACCTTTGCCCGTTCGCTTTCCACGGCATCGGGTGCAGTCGCCAACGCGAATGGCGGCTCGCCCATCGGCGATCAGAATCGGCCGAGCCAGACCTACGGTCCGGACAGCTTCATCCGTGATCAGCGCTTTGTCCTGAGCGGCATCTACACGCTGCCGTCGCTCCAGAGTCAGTCCACCTGGATCAAGACCGCTTTAGGAAATTGGAATCTCGGAAGCGTTCTCACTATTCAGTCCGGGCAGCGCCTGACGCTCACCACAACGACAACTACAAACGTCTTCGGCATCAACACGGATCGCATCCAGATCGCCGCCGGATGCGCGTATCCGCAACTGGAAACCTCCGGATCGGCCGAAAGCTCGCGTGAACGGTTACTTCAACAAGACCTGCATTGCAAGTGCGCCAGTGATTGGAAGCGACGGCAAGGGTACGACATTCGGCAACGCGGGCGTGGGGATCGTACGTGGACCCGATGAGACGGATCTCGATCTTTCGATTATGAAGCGTTTTCAAGTGCCGGCTTGGGAAGCTTCGCGACTGGAATTGCGCGCGGATTTCTTCAACGCGCTGAATCATCCGTCGTTCTCGAATCCGACTCTAAACGCTTCTCAATCCACTTTTGGCGTCATTCTTAGCGAAACCGTGAACCCCCGCGTCCTCCAGTTCTCGCTGAAGTTGGCCTTTTAATGCCACGAATTATGACCATAGAGTCGCTCCCGATTCTGCTTCTAATTTCATCTCAGCTCGTTTTAGCGCAAGGGACGCGGCTGCTCCGCCATCCAACCGTCAGCCGTGACTCCGTGGCATTCGAGTATGCCGGGGATCTTTGGATTGTCGGACGAAATGGGGGACCGACTCGCCGGTTAACGTCCACGCCCGGGCCTGAAACCGAACCCTACTTCTCACCGGATGGCTCGCAAATCGCCTACACGTCTACTGTCGCCGGCAACACCGACGTGTACGTAATGAGCGCCGCCGGCGGCGAACCGAAGCGGCTCACGTATCATCCTGGAGTCGACCGCGTGCGTGGGTGGACTCCCGACGGGCGTCGCGTCATATTTGCGTCGGCGCGGGATTGCGAGCCGCAGGAAGCATACGACCGTCTGTGGACAGTGGGGTTGGATGGCGGATTGCCGGAGCCGCTGCCGCTGCCGCGCGCGTTCAGCGGCGTCTATTCGCCTGACGGGCGGAGACTCGCCTATGAGGAAATTTCGAGCGCCTTCGTTCCTACCTGGTATGAGACCAGCATGTGGCGGCATTATCGAGGCGGCCGCACGCATCCGATCCGGATCATGAATCTGGCCGACTACTCGGTTGAGAAATTACCCTGGACTGACAGCAACGATACCGATCCAATGTGGGTCGGGAACTCCATCTACTTCCTTTCCGACCGAAACTTCACCGTCAATCTGTTCTCCTATGACCTCAATACCAAGCGGCTCAATCAGCTAACCCAGCACGACGACTTCGACATCATGAGCGCATCGGCGGGCCCCGACGCAATAGTTTACGAGCAGGCCGGCTACATCCACCTGCTCGACACGAAGACCGGTAAAGCGCATCAGTTGACCATCCAGGTGAATGGGGATCTGCCGTGGGCGCAGCCGCAGTTCAAGAAGGTAGCGACCATGATCCGGAGTTCGGCCCTATCGCCGACCGGTGTGCGTGTCGCATTGGAGGCTCGCGGCGACATCTTCACGGTCGCTGCCGAAAAAGGCGACTACCGTAACCTCACTCAAAGCTCGGGCGTGCACGACCGAAGCCCGGTGTGGTCGCCTGACGGCTCCAAACTCGCGTGGCTATCCGATGCCGGCGGAGAATATCGGCTCATGATTGGTGACGCGATCGGCGCGGACAAACCGCGAGTGCTTGCGCTTCCATCCACCGCTTTCTTCTCCGAACCCAATTGGTCTCCAAATGGCGCTCAAATCCTGCTTCAGGATAATCACCTGAACCTTTGGAGCTTCGAGGTTTCAACTGGAAAAGCAGTTAAAATCGACACCGACCCGTACTTCAGTCCCGAAAGCCAGTTTGATGCGGCGTGGTCACCCGATTCGAAGTGGGTAGCGTATTCGAAAAGCGTCCCCAGTCACTTGCGAGCCATCTTCATTTATTCCGTGTCGGACGGCAAGACGCATCAGATCACCGACGGACTCGCAGACTCTATTTCTCCGGCATTCGATGCGGGAGGCAAATACCTCTATTTCTTATCCAGTACCGATTATGGGCCGAAGACGAGTTGGGTCGAGATGAGTTCGCTCGACCGGCCCGTTCGGCGCGCAATTTATCTGGCTGTGCTGAGCGCCGCCGAGCCTTCTCCGCTCCTGCCCGAGACCGGAGATGAGCCTCCGGTTGCTGCGCAGCCCGGGCACCGACGAAGCACAACAGCCTAAGCCGGAATCGGCCCGGCCAGATTCTTTGGGTGCTGAATCGGCAAAGCGCCGCGTCTTCGAAGCGAGTTGGCGTCCGCATCGACTTCGACAAGATTGGACAACGCATTATCGCCCTCAATGTTCCAGCAGCCGATTACGGCAGCCTGATGGCGGGCGGTCCCGGAACTATCTTCTATAGCGAGCCAATGTCGGTCAATCCAGGCGCGCCGCGCCGGTTGCTGCGCTATCAAATGAAAGAGCGCGCGGCTGCGCCATTTCTGGAGGGCGTCCGCTCGTACACTCTCTCCGGTGACAAAAAGAAGCTGCTCTATCAGGCTAGTCCCGGAGAAGGCGGTGCACCACGATGGGGGATCGTCGCCACGGATCATCCGGCTAAAGTTGGCGACGGCTTGATCCACTTGGATCAGCTCCAGATGCTGGTGGATCCTCGCGCCGAATGGGCGGAGATTTACCGCGAAACCTGGCGTTTGCAACGTGAATATTTCTACGATCCGAAAATGCACGGCGCTAACTGGCAGGCGATCTATGACAAATATCTTCCGCTGCTGGCTTATGTCGGGCATCGCATCGATCTCGGATATCTGATTGCAATGACCGGCGGGGAGCTAACCGTCGGACATTCTTACTTGTCGGCGGAGGGCGACATACCCGGCCAGGAGAATCCTGTTTCGGTGGGTCTGCTGGGAGCGAATTACAAAATAGAAAACGGCCGCTATCGAATCACTCATGTCTACAGCGGCGAAAACTGGAACCCGGAATTGCGTGCGCCGCTCAGCGCGCCGGGCATCCAGGTATCGGAAGGAGATTATCTGCTTGAAGTGAATGGCAGGCCGCTCATTCCACCGACGAATATCTACAGTCTCTTCGAAGGAACCGCGGGGCGCCAGACAGTCATTCGCGTGAATCAGACGCCTTCTTTGGACGGATCGCGCGTCGTTACCGTGGTGCCTGTGGCAAGTGAAGACGGTCTGCGCACACGCGCTTGGATCGAATCGAATCGACGATTAGTGGATCGGCTTTCAGGCGGCCGTTTAGCCTACGTTTGGTTGCCCAATACGTCAACTCCCGGCTATGCATCGTTTAATCGCTACTACTACGCGCAACAGGACAAACAGGGCGCGATAATCGACGAGCGCTATAACCACGGCGGCATGGTTGCGGATTACATCGTGAACGAAATGGATCGCAAGCTGATGGGGTATTTTGCGGTTCGCGATGGTGCGGAGGCGACCTCGCCCCGAGGCGGGCATTTACGGTCCCAAAGTCATGCTGATCAATGAATCCGCAGGCTCCGGCGGAGACGCGCTGCCGTACTACTTCCATTTGCGCAAGATCGGGCCGCTGGTTGGCACCCGTACCTGGGGTGCGTTGGTGGGGACGCTCGGCGTTCCGCAAACCATAGACGGCGGCGGAATCACCGTTCCGGCGCTGGCATTCTACGATCTATCCGGTAAATGGGCGGTGGAGAACGAAGGTGTTTCGCCCGATGTTCAGGTGGACTACACCGCTGCGGATGTAATTAATGGTCATGACCCGCAACTCGAACGAGCAGTCGAGGAAGGAATGAAGCTGCTCAAGCAAAACCCGGTGCAGCGTGTCCCGCGTCCGGCGCCCATTGATCGCACGTCGAAGAAGTAGCAAAATTCCGCTCCTGCGGTCGCGCTATCAGTCCGGAGGTCAAACGCGCGATTGCGCCTAAAGCCCTGGACGGTTTCAAAAGCAGGTTCGTGAGATCACGCGCGCATCACGCAGTTGGAGCACCGGCTTCGGCGTAAAGGACTCCTCGATGCCGACGTCACCGCCGAGACTCAGCCCGACGAAAGCAAGCGCACCGTCACATCACCTACAACATCGTGCCGGGCGAGAGTTACACCTTCTCCAAGCTCGACGTGAAGGGATTGGGCGACAACGCTGAAGATGGGATTGCGAAGCTTTGGGGCGAGAAGCCGGGCAAGCCCTTCAACCCCGATTATCCCGAGTTCTTCCTGAAGAGAGTGGAAGAGCAGAATCTATTTGACTACTTGGGTGACACTCTTCTCGGTGAGACGTACCTGATACGGCTGCTGAGGGCTCGGTTGCGGGCATTGAACGTTAGCGCGTTAGACGGACATCCGAACTCTCTACCTCGCGGGATCGGGATACGCGATATTCACAAGTCTCCGGAGGTGTAAGACTGTGTCCTTTCAAGCGCCGATCAGCGTTTCTGATGTGATTTCCCGAATAAGCCAGAGAAAGCTTCTGCTGCCTGCAATTCAGCGTGAGTTCATCTGGGGGCCGAAGAAGGTGGAGTGGCTCTTCGACTCGCTGCTGCAGGGTTACCCGTTGGGAAGCTTCCTTTTGTGGGAAGTACGTGATTCTGAAGCGAAGAGCCAATATAGGTACTACGAATTCCTACGGGAGTTCCGTGAACGCTTCCGTACACATAATCCGGAGTTCAACACCCAAGGCCATTACGACTTTGAGGCTGTGCTCGACGGACAACAACGTCTGACCGCGCTTTACATCGGCCTTAAGGGCAACGTACGCCTACAAGCTGCCGAGGGTTTGGTGGGAGAACAACGAATACGCTCTGCCCGACTCGCAAGCTCTACCTCAACATTGGCGGTCCCCCTACATACGGAGAAGACGACGAACAGCCTGGTCGGCGCTGTGAGTTTCGGTTCTTGACGGAGACGGAATACCAGAGCCAATCAGTTTTATGGTTCCCGGTCGGAGATATTCCTGCAGGTAGATGAGGCATTTAAATTCAATAAGATGCTCAACGAGAGGGGGTATTACCAGAGCGAGTTCGCCACGGAGGCCCTGTCAGCATTGCATTCCGTGACCCACATCCACAGGCCAATAAATTATTACCTTATACAGAAGGCGGACATGGAGCGCTGAACGTCTTCGTCCGCTTGAAACAGCGGAGGTGAGCCGCTGTCGCTTTCGGACATGCTCATGTCAACGGCTATCGCGAACTGGACGATAGACGCCCGCAAGGAAATTATCGGGCTGGTGGATCAAATACAGGCCCACGGCTTTTTTCGTCTCAAAAGATCTTGTGCTTAAGACATGCCTGTACCTCTACAGTTCTGATATCCGCTACAAAGTATCGAACTTCTCTGCGATACAGGTCAAGCCTTTCGAGGAAAACTGGGACGCCATTCAATGCAGCATCCTCGCCGTATTTTGGCTGGTGGAAGGATTTCGGCTATAAAGAGAAATCGTTGACCTCCAAGAGAATACGTTACTCCCCATAATTTATTGGGTACACCACAAGGGCATTGCTGATGGCGTCACGTCCAAGATAGGCTTCCGCGATGACCGCGAG
Organism: Terriglobia bacterium; assembly: GCA_963846045.1. Taxonomy (GTDB): domain Bacteria; phylum Acidobacteriota; class Terriglobia; order Bryobacterales; family Bryobacteraceae; genus Bog-105. The sequence goes on from CAWJUL010000012.1 coordinate 192,528, forward strand.
CGCATGAAGCGATGGTTGCCTGTGATGCTCCTAAAGGGAATTTTTGGTGCCTCGGCTGATACCGTTCTGGCCGCTATTCGAAAGGCTTTCATTGAGCAGGAATTTGGCAAGCCGTTTTTGCGAGCGGACCTTGAGGCATTTCCAGGGACAAAATAGGAGCCATTCTGCAACAGCAGGGCAAGGATCCGGAGTCAGCGAAGAATTCATAGACAACTTGCTGCTTTACACCCAATATGAGGAAAAGCAGGCATTCAGCATGCTTGCGTTGCTCGCCCCGAACCTGGATTATCAGAACGGCGATTTTCATAAAGATCACCTGCATCCGGCTTCGATGTTCCGGAAACGCAAGTTGCTGGAGGCTGGCATCTCCGAGTCGGATCTAGAGTTCTATCTGAACACGAAGCACTGGAACAGTATTCTGAATTTGGCGCATCTTGATTCTAATGAGAACAAGTCGAAACAGGATGCACCCCTCGACGCGTGGACGGATAATGAGGTCATCCGGCAAAAGACAACTCACGCCAAATTTTGGATTGATCGAGACCTGCCGAGCGAAGACGGCGCTCTAAAGTTGATTCAGTTCCCCAGCTTCATCGAAGCGCGACGTAAGCTATTGGGTGAGCGACTGAAAAAGGCGCTCACGTGAGTCACCCGCCATCCCTCTAGCTCCCCGACTCCCATTTGCACGAGTAGTCGGCGTTGCTGACAATGAACGGAAGCGCGTGATACGTCCAAATGAAAGCCCCAACGAGGTTGCCAGATGCTGGCCGACTTTCCGGTCTTAACCAGGAAAGTTGGTGGCATCCTCCGGTGTCCTCTGCGGAAGCATCACCTCTAATTCGCACGCCTCGACGGGGATGTAGCCCTCGAAGAAACGAAATTTGCCGTCCTTCTCAAATGAGAATACGCAGACGAATTCCCCAATGCCGTCAAAGCCCGTCACCTGAAACAGACCGGTACATACATCGCCCTCTTCAAGTACGAGGCCCTCCTGCTCTGAATTAACAGAAGCCCGCTTCAGCACCGGCTGCCTGTGAAGAAGGTGCACCTTCCACGATCGGTATTCCGGAAATCGGGAAAGACCCTCACGTAATTGTTGGTGCAAAAGAATCGACGCTGGGACGTCTAGGCAGTAGCGAGCAGTTTCTTCAGTACCCGACGTCTGAATTCTCGGCTCCATTTTCACGGCCCAGGCAGTGTCCGAGACGGATACACGTCCGGAGTGAGTCGCCATACGTTCAAGAATTCCACCGGATCGATTCCCAGCTCCATCATTTCCATCTCAACTTCTTTGAGATCGAGTTAACCGTAAACTATGGGATTCAAGACATGATCCTCAGATCCACTGTTTGTTTCGTGTGTGGTACGGCGCTTTATTGCCCATTAGATGCCCAAAACTGATCGTGCCCTGTGCCGGATCATAGTCCTTCTACCGTGCAATGTCGTACTGCGTTTCTACGGCGAGAAAAAGCGCCTTTCGCGTAGCGATCAGGGCATCCATATAACGGCCGTCGTCGATGCACGCTGTCGCCTCCTCGATCAGCGCTCTCAACTCCGCCTTCGTGATCGCATCAGCCAACACGATCTGCCGTAGAGGCTTACCAATTACTTGCGTCAGCAGACCATCGGCCGCAAACAACGATGCGTCAAAGTACTGCTGAACGGCGGCGGGCTCCGCCAGTTGAGCGTGGTGCTTTATCAGCACGCGCTGTTTAATCATCACCTTCAACGTTCCGGACTTAGCGACCACGAAACCTAGACGCTTGAGCTCACCGATTAACTGGTCAAACGTGAAACTCTCAACCGCCTTGATTCATCAACTCCCATTTCGAGGAGACAGGCATATAACACGAGTTTAGCGCATCCTGCAGGACTATCAGCCCCGCGGACGCGATGTGGCAATCTCTAACGGCACACTGCCGACGCGCTCTGTCAAACAGCGTCCTTGCCGTAAGAAGCGCGTTTAGGACCTCAGATCTCACGGTCACGATTTTAGCGGCAAAAGATTCGCGACTCCCACCAGCCACAGGCGGCTCTTTGCAGGCTCTTTCTGCCGTGGAATGTCCCCAACAAGACCGCTTCGGAGGCATACGCCGGATAAGTACTGGCAAACGCCGAACCCACAACAATCCCACTTTGACGTGCAGTCGCCATGTCGGACTTATGCCGCTTGCCGATTTGTAAACCGGATTCCCTCCGAACAAAGTTCAGGTAATCCGGATGACCTCGCCGGCCTTTATCGAGTCCAGCGCCCTAATCGCATCCGGAAGCAACCGCTTGAGATCGGCGAGTCTGCTTGTAGGTGCGCACAAGACAATTATCGATATCTGCCGAAGGCTTAAATTCTGTTGATACGGAATCTCCTGGTCCGTGGTAACGATCGCCTCGAAGCCGGCGGCTTCCGCTGCGGCTAACAAGGCGCCATTTTTCAAGCCCGAAAGCTTGGCATATGCAGCAGTTTTGCAGTCGTGTCCAGGGAACAGCAACCGGAGCCGTTGATCAACACATTCGTCAATCAGGATCCGCATCAGACCCGAGCTAGCGCAGCTCCCGTGACTCCTCAAGGATCTGGACGGCGAGTTCTCGGCTGATGGTGGGGAAGCCTTCCAGAAAATCGTCGAGAGAGTCGCCGTTTTCCAGGTACTCGAACATGATCTTTACCGGGACCCGCGTGCCTCGAAAAACTGGTGTCCCGTGCATCACTTCGGGATCGCGCGTGATCGGTTCCTGCATGCCTCGATTGTCGCTCATGTGAGGCTGACCGGTGGGTTCGCAAAATTGAGAGCATACGCTTAGCCGATTTAAAGCACTTCGACGATCCCAAACGGACCAACAGACATAGTTCACTCCAAGGAAGCCAGCGGATGTCAAATTGGGGTGGCCAAAATTGGCCTAAACCATCAAGACTCTGAGGTCGCGATTGGAAGAAAAGGTCTCACAGCTCGTGACCATTTGCCTCCGAAGAAAAAGGTCGCTGGTTGGAGCCCTGGCCGCCTCAGTAGCGCAAAAGGCCGCGGCTACGCCCGGCCAGGCAGACAAGGAACTCGCCAGAATCTCAGGGCGGCGCGCCTGATACCGCGACCGTTTTGCGCGAGTTCCTGAATAGCGCCGGCTTACTCGCTCGCTCGCGTGTTGCTCAGTTTCGCAATAATCGCTTCCGCGTCATAAACGCAACCACCCCAAATGCCGCCGCTTGCTTGCAGTGCCGCCCACAACCTGGTGTCTCGGGCAGTAGCGGATCGGGGCGCAGATCCGGGTCCGCGCCGAGAAGCGCCGCCGTCCTTCTTCCGGCTCAAACAGTTCTTTGCCTTCCCCCACCAAATTGACCGATCCATAGGTTTGCCCGGTCAATGATGATCTCGATCAAGTCGCCATCCCGCATTTTGCCGATCGGGCCGCCGGCTAGTGCTTCCGGCGAAACATGCCCGATACACGCACCCGTCGAAACGCCGCTGAAACGCGCGTCCGTAACAACGGCCACATACTTCCCAAAGGGCAGGTGCTTCAAGCGCGGACGTAATCTGATAGGTCTCCTCCATGCCCGAGTCCCATGGGTCCTCGGCAGATCAGGACCATCACGTCGCCCTCGTTGAAGTGTTTGGTTCTTGATAGCTTGCAATCGCGTCATGCTCGGTAACGAATACGCGAGCCGGGCCGCGCTATGCGATACACGCCATCGGCGTCAACCACGCTCGGGTCGATGGAAGTGCTCTTGACCACCGACCCGTCCGGCGCGAAATTGCCGTGCGGGAAGCAAACCGTCGACGTTAGCCCGCGCGAGCGCGCGGAATCGGGCGACATGATCACGTCGTCCGGGTCGATTCCGTCGAATTCGCGTCAGCCGCGCCCTGAAATCGGACGCGGCGCTCCGATTGCTCCCACCAGTCCAGCACCGAATCGAGCGTTTCGCCCGAAACCGTCTTCGCCATCGTGTTCAGAACGCCCGCGCGCCGCAAATGCAGCATCACTTCCGGCACGCCGCCCGCCAGAAACACTTCCACTGTCGGATGGTTGCGCGGACCATTCGGCAACGCATCTACGAGCCGCGGAATGCTGCGGTTCACGCGCTTCCAGTCGTCCACGGTGGGCCGGCGCAGATCCGGCCGCATGCGCAATCGCCGGAATATGCAGCAGCAGATTCGTCGAGCCGCCAAATGCCGCATGCAAAATCATCGCGTTCTCAATCGCGGCATCGGTAAGGATGTCGCGCGTGCGCAGCCCAAGCTCGATCATCCGCAGCAGCCGCGCGTGCGGTCCGGCGTGCCATATCGAGCCAGACAGGTTCCCCCGAAGGGGCGAGCGCCGAATGCGGCAGCGTCAGTCCGAGTGCTTCGGCCACTACTTGCGAAGTCGCGGCCGTACCCAGAAACTGGCATCCTCCGCCCGGCGAAGCGCAGGCGCGGCATCCCGCCAGCGCCGCTTCTTCGAGCGAGATTTTATGATGCGCGAATCGCGCCCCGATGGTCTGCACCTTCCCGGCATCCTCGCCGTGCTCCGGCATCAGCGTCACGCCGCCGGGAATCAGTGCGCATGGCAGATCGTGCGTTCCCGCTAGCGCCATCATCATCGCCGGCAGTCCTTTGTCGCAAGTCGCAACGCCGATTACGCCGCGTCCGCGTCGGCAGCGAACGGATAAGCGCTGCGCAACACAATCGCCGCGTCATTGCGGTACGGCAGAGAATCGAACATCCCCGGCGTGCCTTGCGTTCGCCCATCGCATGGATCCGTGCAGGCGCCTGCGAACGGAATCGCGCCGTTGGCCTTCAGCTCCCGAGCGGCTTCGGCCACCAGCAGCCCCACTTCCCAATGCCCCGTGTGATAGCCAAGCGCAATCGGGCGTGCCGTCGGGCGCCCGAACGCCGCCATGCGTGCTCAGGATAAGCACCTGCTTGCCCGTCAGCGCGCCGGGGCCCAGCCCATCCCTGCGTTCTGACTCAATCCGAACAGATTGCCCGAGGGCTCGTTCAATCAGCATCTCCGGCGTAATCGGCAGCGCGCCTTCCGGGCCCGCGCGCATGCGTGCGAGCTTCGAAATATCGTCTCGTCGCCCGAATCGACTAAATGTCGTTGAAGTCGAAGATAAGATCACCTCAATGCCGGCCTGTATCGCACGCCGGCTTATCGCCGTCTACCCCGGATCGTTCGATCCTCTGACGAACGGCCACTTCGACCTGATCGAGCGTGGCGCGCGTCTGGCCGATCAACTCATCGTAGCGGTCCTGAACAACACCACAAAGCAGCCGCTGTTCACCATCGAAGAACGGCTCGAAATGCATCCGCGAAGCAACCGCCGCACTGCCGAACGTAGAGAGTCGACACCTTCAACGGCTTGCTGGTCGAATACGCCGCCCGCCGCTCCGCAAATGTTATCCTCCGCGGCATTCGCGCCATCTCCGACTACGAAGTGGAACTGCAGATGGCTCTTCTGAATCGCCGCATGCGCCCCGAAACCGAAACACTCTTCCTCATGGCCAGCGAGGAGTATCTCGTTCATCAGCTCGCGCATGATCAAGGAAATCATCACCCTCGGTGGCGATGTTGCGCAGTTCGTGCCGCCCACGTGTTCGCAGCCTGCGTGCGAAAACACTTTCCGATTCAAAAGTAAATTAAGATACTGATGCAAGCCACTGCGGAGATCGCCGAACGAATCTCGACCATCAGCGTTTCTTCCACTATGAAGGTTTCCGCCGACGCGGACCGTCTGCGCCGCGAAGGCGTAGACGTGGTCGATTTCGGTGCGGGCGAACCGGACTTTCCCGACCCCTGACAACATCAAGCAAGCTGCCGTTCGCGGCTATCGCGGCGAATTTCACCAAGTACACCAACGCCGGGCGGCACGCCGGAACTGCGCGAGGCAATCTGCGAGCGTCACCGCGCCGATTTCGGCACCAACTACTGCGCCCCCGAATGCATGGTCACCGTGGGCGGCAAACACGCCATTTTCAACCTCATCCAGGCGCTGGTAAATCCCGGCGACGAAGTCATCATCCCAGTTCCTTACTGGGTCACTTACAAAGACGTCGTGAATTATGCGGGTGGCGTTTGCGTGTTCGTCCCCACGGACGAAAACACCGGGTTCGAAGTCACGCGCCGCCGCTAATCGAACGCTACATCACTCCGAAGACGAAGCTGGTTATTATCAACTCGCCTAACAATCCCGAGCGGTTCCGTTCTGCCGCGAACCGAATTCCGCACGATTTTTGCGTTGACCTCCAGGCGCGATATCTTCCTGATGACCGATGAGTGCTACTGCCAGTTCGTCTACGAAGGCGAGCCGTACTCCATCGCCGCAGCACCCTGGAGCGAAGGAAACGGTCGTTGTCGCTGGATCGCTTTCAAAGACATATGCCATGACCGGTTGGCGCATCGGCTTCGCGCTGGCGCCCGCGCCAATTATCGGCGCCATGATGAAGCTGCAAAGTCACAGCACCTCGAATCCAACCTCCATCGCCCAAAAAGCGGCTCTGGAGGCGATGCGCGGCTCGCAGGATTCCGTTCCGGTGATGCTAGCCGAGTATCGCCGCCGCCGCGATTTCGTAATCGACCGCCTTCGCCGGATCTCAGGCGTCACCATAGCCATGCCTAAAGGCGCCTTCTATGCATATCCCAACGTCAGCGTTGCGTTCCGCAGTGGGCGCGTGAAAAATTCGCTCGAGTTTTCAACGCAGCTCTGGAAAAAGCTCACGTCGCCGTCGTCCCCGGCGAAGCCTTCGGCACGGACGATCACGTCCGAATCTCCTATGCAACCTCGATGCACGAACTCGAGCGCGGCTTGGACCGCATTCACAGCTTCATCGACGATCTGCGATAAGGCGATCTGCGTCATTTAACTGTTTGCTGACTGCATTGCGCCTCGGATGCGTACGCCCAACTGCTGTAAAGATGTCTGTGAAGGATCGTATGTTGATTCCTTGTGTGAGAAGCCCTCGCAAATCGCGTTCGAAAATAGCGTTGCGATTCATGGTTCGCGGCTTCGTGTCCGCGGTCCAGTTGCTGGTTACGACCACCCTTACCCTGGGCCAGTGCAGCTTTCCAACCTCCGGCAACGGCAACTGTACTGCACATCACCCTTGAGTTTCAGGGAAACGCGCAGGGGGTTGAACAAATCGACGTTCCATCGCATTGGGATGGCCAATCAATCCGCGCTCGCTCAGCGCAGGCAAGTATTTCCGAAGGACCTACCCCACAAAGCAGGATCGTTCTTTTCCCTCGCAATAAATTAGTCTCGCTTACGTACGACTTATTTGAGGATTGGACTGGACCTTTCCAGGCCCCGCTACAATTCCACCCTGTAGTGATGCCGGAGTACTTCGAAATCGACGGAGGGAACGGACTTGTTCACCCAAGGTTTGGGAGCGAGTCACTGGTGACTGTGAATTTCGACTGGCAGAAAATCTCCCGAAATTGGGTGTTAGCAACCAGCTTCGGTACGATCTCCCGCCCTAATGATCGATGCCAATCTTATTCAGGCCCCTGGAAGGCAGTTGCCGATGCGCTGTTTGCCGCAGGCGACTTCCGCATTCATTACTTTCAAGTTCATGACCAGCCGGTCGTCCTTGCAGTGCGTGGCCAATGGACCTTCACAGACGACGAAGCCATCGATTCCATGCGAAAAGCGGTCGGGATTGCACGAGATTTCTGGCATGACGACACATTCCCTTACTTTCTGATTACTCTAAAGCCCTTCGACACCGAACATGGGAGCAGCAATGGCTCCGGTTTTACGAATGCCTTCCGGATGTACCTGTCGCGGCTCGATCCAATCGCGCCTGTTTTGCCGCAGCTTGTCCACGAGGCTTTTCATACCTGGAACGTCCGCAAAATGGGAGACGTGCCGGAGGGCGAGGATAACAAAATCCCCTGGTTCCATGAAGGGTTTATGCAATATTATGCCTTTTTGCTCGTTTTTCGGGCCAGGATGCTGCCCTTGGCAACATACATTGATAGCGTCAATCGCGATCTTCGGGATTACCCCGGCATCAGCGAACCCCTACATCCGTGGCCGAGTGATCGCTTTATGGCTGGACGGAGAAATCCGCAAAGAGTCAGATGGCAAGAAATCACTGGACGATGTCACGTTTGCGATGGTGCATGAAGCGGATCGACCTTTGACAGAGGCCAGGATTATTGAAACGATAGATCGCTTCCTCGCAGCAGACGTCCGCGGCAGCTTGGAGCACCTAGTAAGTGGGGGTGCATTGCCGGAATTCAACACTTATCCAGTTGGACCATGCGTGACAGTTTCAGTAGATCAAGTCCCAACTTTTGACCTCGGCTTTGATTTCGAAGCTTCCAAGGCGGCCGGCAAAATTGTAGGAGTCCGCGACGGCGGCCCCGCTTTCCAGGCTGGCCTTCGTAATGGCGAACAACTCCTTAACAAGTCTGTCTCTCACGATCAGCCGGATAAGCTAGCGCGTTTCACTGTTCAGACCTCTGCTGGGTAGTGTCAAGCAAACTGTGTAAACGGCTTACGCATATTGGTTGATGTTCAGCTGGCCATTTTAGGGAAACGGTCTTCCCAAAGGATGGCGAAGCGGTTGAGCGCTTCTTTCCAGCTCTGAATGCAGTGGAGTCACTGAACATGACCTTGCGCAAGGTGATCAAAACGCGCGGCTCTTTCCCGAACGAGGAGGCGGCCATGAAGTTACTCTACCTGGCACTTCGCAATGTTGCCACCAAGTGGCACACCGTTGGTTGTATAAATCACCTTGCGGACCTCTTCCGGGAATGCGAAGAACGGCGTGATCTGTGCCCAATGCCGCCGCCACAGCGCGCTGATGGTCGGGTACTTTTATCCCAACGCGCAGCGAGTGCGCTTAGCTCTCTGTTCGGCCTGCTCGGCCGTCGCGGCGCGGTAAACGAGCTTGAGGTCTGCGGCTACTTGCCGTCGCTCCTTCCAGTTCACGTAATTCAAACTGGCGCGCGTCAGATGCACGATGCACAACTGAACGGTGGTCTTGGGATACACCGACTCGATGGCTTGTGGGAATCCTTTCAGTCCGTCAACGCACGTGATAAAGATATCCTGCACCCCGCGGTTGCGCAGTTCCGTCAGCACTTGCAACCAGAACTTCGCGCCTTCGTTGGCCGATGTCCAGAGCCCCAGCACTTCTTTCTGACCTTCCATGGTGATGCCGATTGCGACATACACGGCGCGATTCCGTACCTGCCCGCTGTCGCGCATCTTGATCACCAGCGCGTCGAGATACACGATCGGATACAACGGATCGAGCGGCCGGTTCTGCCAAGCGCGCACTTCCTCCAGCACCGAATCGGTCACGTTCGAGATCAGCGTGGGACTTACTTCGACCCGTAAATCTCTTGTAGGTGCCCCTGGATCTCGCGTGTGGTCATGCCGCGCGCATACATCGACAGGACCTTGTCGTCGAATCCGGCGAAGCGTGTTTCACCCTTGGGCACGATCTGCGGTTCGAAGCTTGCTTCGCGGTCGCGCGGCACCTCGATCTCGACTTCGCCGAAATCGCCCTTCAGCCGTTTCCTGCTCTTGCCGTTGCGCGAATTGCCGCTTCCATACCCTACCGGGTCGTGCTTTTCATAACCCAGGTGCGTGGTCAGTTCGGCTTCCATCGCACGCTCCACCAGCGCCTTGGTAAGTTGCTTCAGCAGTCCGTTCTCGCCGACGATGTCTTCCGGCTTCTGATAGTTCGCTAACAGCTTGTCCAGTACTTCCTTGTCGATCCCCATCGGTTCTCCCCAGTTTCCTTCTCTTCTCTCGAGAAAAACCGTTTACACATTCTGGTGTACACCCTCCTCTGCTGGTGCTCAAACCGTTCAGTTCTATCCCCGCGGGAAAAGCGTGACTGCGCCGCAATACCATCTCGAAAGCGATCTTGACGCCAGATCATCGAGCGCATGCGGACCACACTGATGCAACTCGGTCGAGCGGATCGCACAGCGGGAACGGTAAATACACCTTGACCCGCCCTACCGCCCCGCATACTCCTTCGATAATTTATTCCGCGCGTTGTACACATCGAAGCTGCCGTCCTCGTTCGCCGTCACCTTCAGGTAATAGCCCGTATCCGCTTCACTCGTATTCGCAATAAAGGGGTCCTGCGTGTTGTGCTCGCTGCCCCCGGCATCGGCGAAATGCAATTGCCAGATGTCGAGCAGCCCCGGTGACGACCGCACAATGTCCCACGCGGAAGGGCTCGCACCCTTTTTTGCCCCGTTGTCGACGATCGCAACTCTCGGCTGCAATGCATGTACCAGCGCGGGGCTATTGCTCAAATCGGACCCATGGTGCGAAACCACCAGCACATCCGTGCGCCCAATTTTATTCACCGGGCACATCAATTCCAACTCCTTGTTCCATGTCAGGTCGCCGAGATCCACAATTTTCAATCGCCCGAAGGTAATCACCGTGCCCACCGAGCGCGCATTCTCTGTCGGATCGCTCGCCTTTTCCTGGACGCCCGAGCAGTTTGGATTCTCCTGCCCCGCGCCCGGCAACGGCTGACCGATCACGTTTCCATCTGCGCTCACCACCACTGCGTCCATCCCGCGAATCGGCAAAGTATCGCCCGGTTTCACCACCATATGGTTCGTTCCCGCAATCGCCGCTTGATAGTCCTCATACCCATGCTTCATCGCCGCCGTATCTTCGCGGTTCGGGCCGTGGTCGATAAATGTACCCACGGGCATCTTCGCTAAGAGTTGCTTTACCCCACCCACGTGGTCCTGATGGTAATGCGTGATCAGCACGTAATCGATTCTCTTGATCTTTGCCTGTTTGGCCGCGGCCACAATCCGGTTCGCATCGCGAAATGCGTTGTAATTCCAGCCCGTGTCGATTAAGAGAGACTTCCCCTCGGGGGTTACAAACAGCGTCGCCTGGCCGCCTTCAACATCCACCACATACATCTGCAGCGGCTTGCTGGCCGCCTGAACTGCCGTCCCAATCAAAAGGGCCGAAAAGAGCAATTGAAATAGCCGCATTCGCCGAAATCGTATCAGACCATCCAGTGTTTCGCCGCTAACGGAACATCTTCTAAGCGATTCGCGTAATCTCAAACGAGAGACTCAGGAGTTTATTGGTTTGCCTTTTTGTACCAGTTGCGGCAATCGGGTTGACAATCGCGTCGCGTTCTGCCCGAATTGCGGAACCCCCCAGCCGCGGCAGACCGTGCATACCACCGACCTCCTCGACAGCATCGGCAATCGCACCGCGTCCATCCTCTGTTACATCCCCGTGTTCGGCGTCATTCCAGCTATCGTTTTCCTGGCGTCTCAGAAGTTCCGGCGCAACGCCTGGGTCCGCTTTGACGCCTTTCAAGCGCTCTATCTCTTTGTAAGCTGGCTAATTCTCTCCTCCGCGCTTCCCACGCTCATCTCCGGCTGGCATGGCTGGGGCGTCGAACACGCGCTGTTTGAACTCATCAAGCTCGCTCTGTTGTTCTGCTGGATCTTTCTCCTCGTCAAAGCCGCCCAAACCCAGCAGGTACGCCTGCCCATTCTGGGCGACCTCGCCGCCCGGTCCGCGTTGGAACAACTTTAGGTATAATTATTCATTGTTGTGAATAATTACTCAAGACGCCGCGTGGGCGTCGTCGGCTCTCGTGGTTATAGTGGCGCCGAACTCGTTCACATCCTGCGGCGTCATCCCCCCGTCGAAACAATCGTCCTGGAGCACCGAGCAGAAGCGGAACAGGAAGCCGTACCCATCGGTCGTTCGCGCCCCAAGCAAATACCCGCAAACCCCGGCCGCGGTCCGCGAAGAAGGCCTCGACCTCGTCTTTTTGGCCACGCCGCCCGGCGCGTCCATTGAACTCGCTCCGGCGCTGCTTGAATCCGGCGTCAAGGTCATCGATCTCAGCGGCGCGTTCCGTCTGCGCGACGCCGAAACGTATGCGCTTTGGTACAAAGAAGAACATTCTGCGTCCGCTCTTTTCAGCGAAGCCGTTTACGGGCTTCCCGAGTTCTACCGTGATCACATCGCTCAAGCTCGCCTCGTTGCCAACCCGGGCTGTTATCCCACCGCCGCGAACTTAGCCATCCGGCCGCTCATTCGCTCAGGTGTTGTCGACAGAACCTGCGGAATCGTCTGCGATGCTAAGTCCGGTGTCAGCGGCGCAGGGCGCTACCCCTCGCTCAATAACAGCTTCTGTGAAGTCGCTGAAAACTTCTCCGTTTACGGCTTCTCCAGGCACCGTCACGTGCCGGAGGTGCTCCAGAACTCCTGCCTGGCTCAACGGGAATTTACGTTTACCGCTCAGCTTCTGCCGCTCGACCGAGGCATCCTGGAGACCGTATACCTCCGCACCCAGCGGATCCAATCCAACGAACATCTCCTGTCCATTTACCAGGAGGCTTACGCCGATGAGCCTTTCGTCAGGCTCTACGCTCCGGGCAAAGTGCCGGACCTGCGCGGCGTGCAACGTACCAATTTCTGCGATATCGGCTTTGTATTCGACTCGGATACACAACGCGCCACCATCGTCGCCGCGATCGACAACCTCGGCAAGGGCGCGGCCGGACAAGCCGTCCAGAATATGAACCTGATGCTCGGCTTTGACGAAACGGAAGCACTGCTGTGAAGCTCCTCATCAAGCTCGGTGGCTCGCTGCTCGACACGGTGGATTCGCGCAACCGCATCGCCGCGCAGCTCGCTCAGGTCTCTTCTCTTCACGACACGATAGTGGTCCACGGCGGCGGCAAACAGGTGACGCGTTTCCTTGAATCGCAAGGATTGCGTAGTCGGTTCATCAATGGGCTGCGTGTCTCCGATGCACCCGTTATCGACGCCGTCACGAAAGTCATCGCAGGTACTGTGAACAAGGCGCTGGTTGCGGCCATCCATGCTGCTGGGAAACGCGCCGTGGGTCTCTCGGGCCTGGACGGCCTGCTCACTGAGGCTGTGCAACTCTCTCCTGAACTCGAATTCGCTGGCCGTCCAACACGCACGAATATTCGTCTTCCAGAATTGCTCATTCGATCCGGCTATCTGCCTGTCATCGCGTGCCTGGCCGGAGACTCGCAAGGCGCAATTTACAACGTCAACGCCGACCAAATGGCAGTCTCGTGCGCAACCGCCTGGCGCGCCGATACTCTCATCTTCCTCACCGATGTTCCCGGCGTGAAAAGCCAGTCGGGCGACGTCATCCCAAAACTCAATACCTCGCAAGTTCGTGAACTCATCCACAACGGCGTGGCGCATGGCGGCATGCAAGCCAAACTTGAAGCGGCAACCCTCGCTCTCGAATCCGGCGTTGATACCGTGATCGTCGCCTCCGGTGACGAGCCGGAAGTCTGCCCCCGGCTGATTTCCGGTGAGATGATCGGGACTCAGATCGCGGCTTCGGCTGCCATGGCTCGCAACTCATGAGCAACACCGCCATTTCTGTCCGCAAGGCCGGCATGCGCGACATTCCCAACGTCCTTGCGTTGATCAACTCTTATGCGGCCGACGGCGTAATGCTGCCCCGCACAGAGTTTGAAATGTCGGAGAATATCCGCGATTTTTCGGTTGCTTACCAGGGCGAAACCCTCGCCGCGTGCGGCGCATTACACTTCTACACGCCCACCACTGCCGAAGTCCGCTCGCTGGCCGTGCTGCCCACGATGAAGCAACACGGAATCGGTCGCCTGCTTGTTGAGGCCCTCGAAGCCGAAGCGCGCGAAAACGATCTTGCGGCGATTTTCGCCTTTACCTATGTGCCCGGCTTCTTTGAAAAGCTCGGATTTTCCGAAATTGAACGCGGCGAACTTCCGCTCAAGGCTTGGAAAGACTGTCTCCGCTGCCCGAAATTTCAGAATTGCGACGAAATCGCCGTCCTAAAAACTCTGCGGGCAGCCCATTATTCCACCTTGCCTGCCCAGCAAAGCCCGTCGCCCTTGACCCAATTGGTTCAATTTCCCCGTTTAGCGTCCCCAGACCACCGCCAATAAGAAAAATTTACCAGCATATTAGGCTATCTAGTAAAAATTTCTCCAAAAATAAATTTTTTGCTAGCTAAATTGTTCTTAGTACCAGTATACTCAGGTCTCAGGTACTAGAACCTTACCTGAGTAGTACCAGAAAGTGCCGAGCGTTGCTGAACAGGAGGACTCACTTTGCGCGCTTTAACCATGGACATTCAGAATTCCGCCGGGCGCATCTTATGCTGCACCATCTTCAAACCAGGCGGTCGAAAACTTCTGGCGAAAGGCCACATCCTCAGTTCTGAAGACATTCGCTTGCTTCAGTCCGAAGGAATGAATCAGGTCTGGGTCACAGAATTAGAGGAAGGCGAAATCAGCGAAGACGCTGCCGTCATGGCCGTAGCTGAAAGTATGTGCTGCGGTTCTGTAGAAATCAGGCTCGCTGCCGGTGGCCGTGCCAACCTTGTCGCTACCGAAGACTGCTGCGCCTTAGTGGACGATCAGCTTCTAAAGCAAATCAACATGTCTGGAAGTGTCGTCATCGCTACAGTGTCCAACTATCGCTACGCCCGCAAGGGCGACCGTATCGCCACCGTCAAGAGCGCCCCCTTTGCTGTCGCCAAGTCTCACGTCGAAAACGTGTTAGGCCTGCTCGCCGATTCCGGTCCCATTCTTCAGGCCCGCCCCATCCAGGACCCCAGAGTCGCCGTTCTCTACACCGATCCCGTTCACGGCGAACGCGCTCGAGTAATGTTCGAAGGCGTCGTCACCCAGAGGCTCGAGCGCTACGACGCAAACCTAAGCTTCGCTCTGTCTGCAATCGAAGAAGACGACCGCGTCGCGCGCTCGCTCCAGCACCTTATTCAGACCAAGCCGTCGGCAGTCCTCATCGCCAGCACCACCGCGCCATCGGGACCTGAAGATGCCGTCGGCCGCGCCTTGGTCCGCTTGGGCGCGCGAGTCGAACGCTTCCTCGCGCCCGTCGAGCCCGGCAATCTCACCATGCTCACCTATAAGGACGAAATCCCCGTCGTCTCCGCGCCCTGTTGCTTCCGCTCCGCCAAACCCAATATCCTCGATCTGCTGCTGCCGCCCATGCTCGCGAAATATTGCATGTCCGGATGGGAGATCGCTTGCCTTGGCCACGGCGGACTGCTGAATTAGCCAAGCTACGGACCCACATCGCCTCTAATCGCTAAATCACGCTCGGGAGTTATCATGAGGGTCTGTACTATAAATGCCCGAACAGTTGGAAGCAGACGATTTGGATGCGCATGTGATCCGGGTGATAGCCCGGTCGCAACGCATCCCCGCTGAATCTATCAACCTTGACAGTACATTTGAAGAACTGAAGATCGATTCTCTCGACGGTATTAACATCGTCTTCGAACTTGAGAAAGAATTTCAGATAGAGATTCCGGATGAAGGGGTTCAAAACCTCCATTCGGTTCGTGAAACCGTTGCCGGAGTTCGCCAGTTGGTCGCGCAGAAAACTCAACCCGTTCCGCCGGGTGCGGCGTGAACCGTGTTGCGGTCACCGGTCTTGGTCTGGTCTGCGCGCTTGGCAACAATGTAGACGAATGTTGGTCCCGAATCAGCCGCGGCGAATGCGGCATTCGTCCGCTGCTCAATCCGGGCAATCCGCCTTACAAGTTCCGCAACGGAGCCGAAGCGTCATCCTTTCAGGCCTTCAGATTATTTCACCGAACGAGACCAGTTGATGCTGGAGCGATTCGCCCTGCTTGCTGCCGCGGCCGCGCGCGAGGCCGTCGCCCAAAGTTGCATCAAATTCGATTCTGAAATCGCCGATCGTTCCGCCGTCATCACCGGCAGCAGTGTCGGCGGTCAATTTACAGAGGAAGAGGGGTATCTCCGCCTTTATCGCGAGAACAACCCGCGCGTAGCGCCCCTTACCATACCGCGCACCATGGCTAACGCCGGCGCTAGCCGCATTTCGCTCGAATTCGGCATCCACGGCCCCGCGTATACAGTCGCCACCGCTTGTTCTTCTTCGAATCATGCGCTCGGTCAAGCTTTCTGGATGGTGCGCAGCGGCCAAGTCATAGCCGCTATCGCCGGCGGAAGTGAAGCTGTTTTTGCGGAAGGCTTATTGCGCGCTTGGGAGGCAATGCGCGTGGTCGCGCCCGATGTTTGCCGGCCCTTCTCCGCCGATCGCCGTGGCCTTTCTCTGGGTGAGGGCGCAGGCATGGTCGTTCTCGAAAACTGGGAACATGCGCAAGCCCGCGGCGCTCCCATTCTCGCTGAGTTCGCCGGGTTCGGTATGAGCTCGGACGCGCACCACATCACCCAGCCTTGCGTCGAAGGACCCGCGAAAGCCATGCGATGGGCGCTTCAGGATGCTACCCTCCATCCGTCTCGCATCCACTACGTCAACGCGCACGGCACCGGAACCCAGGCCAACGATGCCACCGAGACTCAAGCCATTCACACCGTCTTCGGCGAGCACGCCGACAAGCTCCTTGTCAGTTCCACCAAGTCGATGCATGGCCACACACTAGGCGCAGCCGGAGCTATCGAAGCCATCCTCAGCATTCTTGCACTGAAAACCGGCATCATTCCCCCCACCGTCAACTTCACCGCGCCCGATCCTGCCTGCAACCTGGATGTAGTCCCGAACCAGCCGCGTCACGCTCCCATCGAAGCTGCCATTTCCAATACATTTGCTTTCGGCGGCCTGAATGCTACCCTCGTTTTCAAAAGGGCCCAACGATGAAAATTGCGATTGGCGCGGACCACGCGGGTTTCGAGATGAAAAAAGATCTGATCGGCTTCGTCGAACAGCAAGGCCATACAGTTCAGGATGTCGGAACGTTCACGCCCGACAAGCCGGACGACTATCCCGATTACGCCGTTTTGGTGGCTGAACAGATCCGCGGCGGCAACGTGGATCGCGGTATTCTCGTCTGCGGCAGTGGCGTGGGCGTCTCCGTCGCCGCGAACAAGTTCAAGGGTATTCGCGCCGGCCTATGTCACGACCACTATTCCGCCCATCAAGGCGTGGAGCACGACGACATGAATGTCCTCGTTCTCGGATCTCGCATCATCGGGCCCATGCTGGCTCGTGACGCCGCCGAAGCTTTTCTCAACGCCAGATTCAGCAATGAGGAGCGCCACGTCCGCCGCCTCGGCAAAGTGAAGGAAATCGAAAACGAGGAATTCAAGTAGCTGCGCTTGCGTTCGCAGCTTCTAGCGCGCTCTTCATCGCCGCTCTGGGGGCCGTTTCTCCCGTCCAAATCTCGAACTGGCACGCCGCCTGTTCCAGCAACATCTCCGCGCCATAGATCACGGTCGATCCCTGTTCTTTAGCCTGCTTCAACAGCAGCGTCTCATGCGGGCTGTAGACCATATCCAGTACCACCTCAGCGGGCACGCGATCCGGAAATAAGGATTCACCACATTTCGGCGTCATGCCCACTGGCGTCGCGTGAATCAGCGCGTCATACTCCTGCTTCTGCGCCTGCTTCAAGGAAACAACTTCCGCCTTTACCACTCGCGCAAGCTCTTGCGCACGCTGTGCATTGCGTCCTGTAATCGTGATCTGTGCCCCGGCATCTGCCAACGCAATCGCCGCCGCTCGCGCCGCTCCGCCGTAGCCCGCAATCAGAATGGAGCTTCCCGCCGGCCGCATATGCCGGCTCAGCGGTTTCAGAACGCCTTCCGCATCGGTGTTCGTGCCGCGCCACTTCCCTTGTTTACGCCACACCGTATTCACGGCCCCGATCCGCTTCGCCAGCGGCTCGACAACCTGCAAATATCGAATGATCTTCTGCTTGTGCGGGATCGTGACACTGAAGCCGCACACCGGCAGCGTGTCGGCCATCTTCATCCATTCGCCGAGATGTCCTTGCGCCACCAGAAACGGCAAATACACTGCATCGATGCGCCGCGCCTGAAACGCTCGATTATGGATCGCCGGCGATTTGCTGTGCCCCACCGGATCTGCAATCACGCCGTATATGTGCGAGTTCCGGCTCAACTTATCCAGCCGGTAAAGCGACTTCATCGTCTTGGCCGCAATTTGTCCCGGCGCAGTGCCTGCTTCACCGCACGGCGCGGCATAGGTGTACGCACACCCAAACGCCGGACCCAGGATACGCGTCGCCGCCCCCGCTTCAGACATTGCGAACGCAATCAGCGGCGTGCCCCGGTGAGCCTTCACGAACTCTGTCATGCGCATGCAATCCGCTGGTTTATTCGCTGTAGTCGCCAGCTTGTACGCATCGGCCGGTATCCGCTGCAGCCGCCGCAAAACTCCGGAAGGAGCCGGCGTGTTTTGAAACGAGTGATACGAAACCACCAGCGCCGCCTTCTCGCGCAGCGCGCCCACGGCTGTCCGCATCTTTTCAGCCGACTCGATCTCAACATCCACCGCAAACGCTCCGTTTTCGGCCGCGGCTTCCAGAATCCCTAACTGCGCCTGCAAACTGCCTGAAAAATGTCCGTGGTTCTGTTTGTGCCGGCAAGTCGCCAGCAGATGCGCTTCTCCATAACGTTTGCGAAACGCGCGAATGGCCGCGATACCCGCCTCGGCGTCGTTTAAGTAATCCAGGCGAAACTCGAGAAACGCATTGCCGTCCTTATACTCGGCTTCCGCTGCCCGCATCAACTGCGCTGGTTCCGAAAATCCGAGCGCAACACAAATGCGCGGTAGAGAACTGGGTAATGCTGGCATGCGCGGACGGTAGTCGAAACGGTTCGCCTAGCATAGCAGCCTGGAACCTAGCCGTCACTCTCCCCCGGAGCGCAGCCGGCCGGCCTGCCGGCGCGAATAAAGGCGCTCATGAATTTCGCCTGAACCTGCGGCGCGATAGCGTCAACGTCGATCCCTTCCCCTGCCAGAAAGGCGTCCTCAACGTCATACACCCGCGTTGGTTCAATCTCGACGGCGGCGAAGCCGGCCGCAATCAGTTTGGCCCGGTATTCCTCTTCTTCGAGCGCGCCCGCAATGCAGCCGACCCAAAGCAGCATGCCGTTCCGCACCTCTGTCGGCACCGTTCCCCGTGTCACCACATCCGAGACGGCGAAGCGGCCGCCCGGCTTTAACACCCGGAACGCCTCGCGCAGCACTTGGTCCTTATCGCCCGAAAGATTAATCACGCAGTTGGAAATAATCACGTCCACGCTGTTATCCGGCAGCGGGATATGTTCGATCTCGCCTTTCAGAAATTCGACGTTCTCCACCCCGGCCTTTCGCTGGTTCTCACGCGCCAACGCGAGCATGTCATCCGTCATATCGAGGCCGTACGCCTTGCCGGCCGGACCCACCCGGCGAGCCGAGAGCAGCACGTCAATCCCGCCGCCCGAGCCAAGATCGAGGGTTGCACGATGCCGCAGCCGAGCCATCGCAGCAGGAGGTTTGAGAACAACAATCCGCCGGCAGCCCTTTCCCCTCGATGACGCGGCGGGCAGCCTCGCCATATTTCTCTTTGACGATTTCTCTTACTTTCATTTGCTCCCTCCCTTTCTATTTTGCGAAGCTGGACGCTAGCCTGCCCGCTTAATCGCGCTAGAGTGAAGCTGACATGAAAAGAACGCAGCGTCTGAGCCTGAAGCACCCGGTAGGTCTGCTGATTTTGACGTTAGCCTTCATGTCTTGCGGCAAAACTGGGCAGACAAATGGGACTGTCTCCACGACTGCGGCACTGGCCCCTGACCCCGCGAGCTACACCCCCAGAATAGGCATCGGGGTGAAAACGGACGCGCGCACCTGCATCGCCATCCACAACGGCGATCTGACAACCGGCAGTCCCGTTACGTTGATCTCGCCCATTGCGCCCGCGACCGTCCTGCAAGGAACCGTTGGCGGCGTCTCACAGCAACCTTGTCCTATTGCGCAGAACGTAGATACGACTGTTTCGAATTACATCGTTGACGTCAACGGCTCCATGCCAAAGCTGACGCCGTTTGTTGTAGTCGTGGGGACGCCGCCGGTGACCATGAACGCCAACAACATGCCGCAAAGCGACATCGGACAGAACGGCCACCCGGCAACCTTCCGCGCTTGCAGCGCCGATGATGGCATTCACCTCACCGCGTGGAGCGGCGCTCCGCTCCAGGGCACGTTGGTATGGCAGGGCTTGTATTACGAACAGAGCAATCCCGACATTGGGCCGCCTTGTTCGAAAACTGAAATACCGGCATCGTAGGGAGACGATAATGGCACCTGAAGACGACGACGTTATCTTCAATGACGCCGTCCACGGGCTCTACAGAGGAGACTTCTCCCGACTCGAGCCGCTGTTTGCCTCAGCGCCCGATGTTGCCCCGCACCCGCCGCGGATTGTCCGCTGGCACCAGGAAGGACGCTTTCAAGATAAAACAAGGGCGGTTGCCGAGGCAGTAACCTGCGCTTGCTTTCTCGGCCGTATCGGCGTTGCAGAGTACCTGTTGGCGCGGGGTGTCGATCCGTCGGCCGGGACGGCCACTGGCCTGGACGCGCTCCACTGGGCTGCTAACCGTGGGCAATTGGAAAGCGTGCGATTGCTGCTCCGGAAAAACGCTCCGCTAGAGACGCGAAGCATGTATGGAGGAACGGTTCTTGGAACGGCGGTCTGGTCGGCCATCAATCAGCCGCGGCCGGATCATTTACAAATCATCGAAGAGTTACTCAACGCCGGCGCACGCGTAAACGAGGTCGCTTACCCGACTGGCAACGAAAACGTCGATACCCTGCTGCGGCAGTATGGGGCGATGGCGTGATCCGCCTAGGCGTTAAACTGAGAATGGACAAGTCCTCGTCGCCGAGCCGAAGCCCGGCGACGAGTCGGCGGCTAACGCAAAAGTTCTAAGGCGTCCACGTCCCGATCTGTTGCCATGTTCCCGGTACGTAGGACGAATTCAGAATGTTCGCGTAGACATTCTTTGGGCCCGTAAACGACGGCGCGAACGTCATCGTGAGCGTCAGCTTGACGGTGTTGCCCGAAGGCGAGAACGCCACCTGCGAATTCACGACGCTGCACTGATCGTTCGCAAGCGTCACTGAGCTTCCAGGCGCCGTCGACGCCAGCACACCGTTCCCCTGGTCATTTGCGATCAAAAGCTGATTCCAGTTCCGGTCGTAAATGACGTAACAGGCTCCATTGCCGGTTAGGGAACTGTTGAAGATCAGGTGCTCTTGGGCCTGGCTCGTACTTGTGTACGCAATCGAGAACGTCTGTGTCACGCCGCTGCCCGAAGCGGGGCTCATGGCGACCCCGCTTCCGCTTGGCGTCCAAGTCCCAATCTGCTGCCATGTGCCGGGCGTATAAGACGAGTCCAGGATGTTCGCGAACACCTCCTTCGGCCCTCTGAAAGAGGGGGAAAAGGTGATGGGTACCGTAAGTTCGATCGTGCTGCCGGATGTCGAAACAGATACCTGCGACACAGGCACGCTGCATTGACTGCTGGCAAGCATCGTTGAACTCCCCGGAGCCGCGCTCGCCAGTACTCCATCTCCTTGGTCATTGGCGATCAGCAGTTGATTCCAGTTTCGATCGTAAATGAGGTAGCACGCGCCATTGCCGTTTAACGAACTGTTGAACAGAAAGTGCTCCTGAGCTTGGCTGCTGCTTGTGTAAGAGAAGGTGAAGGTCTGCGCTGCGCCATCACCGTAAGAAGGTTCAACCGCGATCGAGTTTGCCGTTGCGGCCGCAACCGTCGCAACGTCTCCGGAACCGGCTGAAATCTCCAGACTGCTCTCGTCTACAGCTTCGAAAGCCGACCCCGGAATCTGCGTCAGCATGTGAAGGTCGTTATCGTCGAACCCGGGATCGGACACTCCGTTCAGGTGCCAGGAGGCGCCGTTATCCGTCAGGATTGCTCCATAGGTCTTCAACGCTTGGGCAACCACCTTCGCCTGAGGAGTAAATGCGGAAATATCGTAATTGGCTTTTAGCCGGAATCTGGTCCCCATCGGTGGAGCGGCTGCGATAGATGAGGCCGAGTGGCTTGCCGGCCAGACATAGGTGCTTCCCGTCACGCCGCCCGTCATCGAAATTGCATGATTGACTGCTCCGGCGGCCACTTCGTCATAACGTATATTCAATGGCAGTTGTGCCGTACCCGCGGCGTTGGCACTGGACCAATCCGGCGGCTTCAGTGCGTCGGAGCGAAGGTTGAATTTCGAAATGGCATCTACTGTCCACGATCCGTCTGAGTTGTGGGTCGTGTTATAAGCCTCGTACAGCATGCAGTTGTCGACGTCCAGAACGATCAAGTGGTAATCGCCACTATTGCCAATGACGGCGTTGGACGGAATCGGAAATGGCCCGGTATCGCTTGTGAAGGGCCATACGATGTTGACAACGGCCGGAGGAACCGAATTCCCATGGACGACGTTGGCTACATAGCCGCCCGGCGTCTGCTGTCCAAAATCCGGGTGCGCGGGGCCGGCTCCAAGCTCGGAGACATACGCCCCCGAATTTGCATTCACCGGCAAGTTGCTGATGGGTGTGTTGAAAACGTGATTTGCGGAGAACATCGGACAACCGTTGAACGACGGCGGATTTCCCTGAGCCATGGCGACCATGGGGAAACTTACTAGAAATAGCGATGTCAATAACGCATCGCGTTTGAGTTTTGGCGATCCCTGTCGGGGAAAATACATATTCCCAGACGATATACCATGATTAAAGTAAGCGCAAGCATAAACAGGATTTATGCGTAAAAAAATTCAGCCAACGGTCAGCCGGGCACGCGCCAAACCAAAGAGCAAACAAATGCTGTCACGTAGCATACATAAGGACCGAGGAGCCATTCAGTGGCGAATTACGCAGTCCTCAAGCCGAGTAGTTGGACGAGAAGAGTTTTGCGGCGAGTCACATCGGCTATGGAATACTGGTCCAGAAGCTTGAAATAGGCCTCCAAAGCATCCTTCAGGATGATTTGTAAACCGCGGCCGCCTATAGGTACATCTTTACCGCTGCCCTATGTATCACACTGCAACTGAGGATAGTATTGCCGACGTGGTCGATTCCTTTTATGTACAGATTCGCGACGACCAAGTGCTCGGCCCGATTTTTGCCGGCGCCATCGGAACCGAGTGGGGACCGCACCTGGCCAAAATGAAAACGTTCTGGTCGTCCGTGCTGCTCGCCTCGCGAGCCTACAAAGGGAATCCGACGATCGCGCATCTGCAATTGCCTCGCTTGACGGGAGATCATTTCGAACGCTGGTTGCAGTTGTGGCGCGAAACCGTTTTCGCCCTCTGTTCTGACGAGCTGGCCTCGCTTTTGATCGAAAAGCCCGAATGATCGGCGAGCGTTTGCTGCATACCATCTCGGCGTACCATCAATCGGCAGTTCGGCAGTATACCGAAGCCACGCGAGAAGCGCTGTGACACATGCAGATCTGCACGCTCTTCTAAGCGATACGGCCGGGCTGGCACGATCGACAACGCTGTTCCGCGAAAACGGTCTTCGCACGCTGCTGTTGCACTTGAAGGCCGGCGAACAGATTCCAGAACATCAAACCCGCGGTGCAACAACGGTGCACTGCTTGAAAGGTGAAGCGGTTTTCTTGAGCGGCGATGAGCGTGCGGAGCTAAGGCCGGATTCCCTGCTCAGCTTGGCGCCGGGCATGCCTCACAGCGTGGCCGCCCAGCAAGATACGCTGCTGCTCGTGACCATATCCGAGCAGATCGCATGATTCCCTTCGATGACGCGACGGGCGGTCCACTATCCCAAGTCTGCAATTGTCTGCGCTAAGCCTATGACGATTACCGTTTTAGTGTCCTCTGCGTTCCTCCCCTTCG
The DNA here is from genome assembly GCA_963846045.1 of Terriglobia bacterium. Classification (GTDB taxonomy): domain Bacteria; phylum Acidobacteriota; class Terriglobia; order Bryobacterales; family Bryobacteraceae; genus Bog-105. The sequence continues at coordinate 216,160 of CAWJUL010000012.1, forward strand.
ATACGTGACGGCCACGCCGAACCGTGCTACAAAGCTACGATGAAAGGAGATTATGCCAATCCTCGATTGGTCACAATGCTCCGCTGTGGAAAGCATCCCCGGCAAGGTCAGCGGCGCATGGGTATTCAAGGATACCCGATTGCCTGTCGCGACCGTCATTGAGAACCTTGAAGATTTAAGCATCGAAGAAGTGATGGAACAATTTGACGTGACGCGCGAGCAGATTGCAGCCGTACTTGATTTCGTCGCCCAGAGCCTCAACGCTTCTGCACCACAACCGCTTCCCGTGTCTGTTGATGCTCATCCTCTTTGACCACGGAACGCCCAAGGGTCTTGCCCGTGCACTCCCCGGCCATACGGTCGTCAAAGCCCAAGCCCGAGGGTGGGACAGGCTTCAGATGGCGCATTGCTCACGGTCGCAGAACAGCGAGCTTTCATCTATTGCTGACAACCGAGAGCAAAATCCGCTACCAGCAGAACCTTGCCGCACGCAAATCGCCATCGTTGTTTTGACCGGCAGCACCAAATGGTCGCGTGTCAGATTGCATCTTGAACGCGTAGCCACCGCGGTGGATGCCGCCGCACCGGGCAGCTATGCCGAGGTGGAAATCCCTTTCGGCTAACCAAATCCAACCTCGCGCGAGCTCTGCACATTGGATATTGACGATCTTCTGAACGCCCAACCCCCCCGCTGAATTACTCAATGCTTGATTAGCCGAGAACGAACCGAGGCCGCAACCGAAGGCCGGCGGCGAACCCGAGCGCCGGCATCTCCATGAAACTACGATGCGGGAAATCCGGTCAGTTCCAACTCATTGTGGACTTCTCACCGCGTTGAAGAAGCCCCCGCGTTTCAAAATGGGAAAGTTTCGCTCCACGCTTAGATATACGGCGCGGGTTTCAAGGCTTATCCACTTCTGTCCTCTCCCGGCTATCGCCGTCCCAATCGGCATATTCTTCGCCCTGATCCGACAGGTTGACATGTAACTCACCGTCAGAAACTCCGAAGTTGAGATGAAAATATTTTCCGCCCGCCTCAATGCTCATCCACCATGCATCATGTGCCATTTGTTCCAGGTGGATCGAAGCACCACGGGCCAGAACTTCATCGAGAGCGGGCCGACCGTCTTCCAGTTCGCCTTGCGTCCTAATCTCAAAAGAACTGCCATTTTTTTCCCACAGCATAGGAACCCCCTCAGGGTTTTTTTCGTAGATCTCGCGCCGGTGAGCAATGCGCGTGACATCGACTGTTTAGCCGTGTCGTCAATTCGTACACCGCCCGATAATCGTCTTCGATATCTTCCCAAAGTTCTCGATGCTATTTCAGATCGAGTAGGACGCCTATCTTGCGGCCCTTGTCATCCGTGACGTACTGAACCCGTTCATGGCTCTATTTTCCTTAGGCGAATTGCCGCCGCATGTTACTCCAGCATCGCCGCCCTGTCACCTAAGACTTGAGAAAATAGTCTGATGCAGGACGCGGATAAAACACGTAATCGGAAAACGCCGCGTGAAAGCCGCATAGGTGTGGACGTCATAGCCGCCCTGCAAGCCTCTCCACACCGCGACATTGATATTGAACAGCCTTACTTCAGCGGCGAGGACGAGCTTTCCGCCTTGCTGCTGGCTATGGTCATCGACCATTGCGCGGGTTATTCGCGGGAAGACCAGCGAGCCGGATTGACTCGCGCCCCACACGACCGAAGACGATCTCGACAGCTACGGCGACCCATCAAATGCTGACGCCATGACCACGCTGCACGAACAGGGTTTAATGGAGATCACCCATCGGGACGGGGCGCATATCTTGGCGAAGGTGGTACCGGAAAGCCACGCCTTACTTGAGCGCTTGCGCGTTGAGCAGGAGCGAAGGCGGCCGCAGCCGCAGAACAAGGCCGTTAGCCGATTTTCTTAACGATAGGTTTATAGCCGGGGTTCACAGCCCCGGCTTTTTTGGCCGCGCGGTGTTCCACAAACGGTCCTTTGGGCAACTTGCCATCGTCAACTTCCGCGTGCCAGACTTTTGCACAATGTAAATGTATTGTGGAGGCGAAGGTGCCATGACAAACGTAATTGTTGTAATTGGGGCTGGATCAATCGGGCAAGCGATTGCTCGGCGGGTGAGCGCGGGCAAGCAAGTCCTGTTGGGTGACCTGCGTCAGGGAAATGCGGCTGCTGCCGCGAAAACGCTAATCGAAGCTGGTTTCAATGTGACGGCCGCGACTGTTGATGTATCTTCACGCGCCTCGGTTCATTCCCTTGGGCCTTGGGATTCTTGGTGCGCAGGCACACGAAGAAGGCTTAACCTCCCGGAGCACTGCCGCTGGCCTGGCGCAAAGTTCCCGAGTGCCACGATACAGGTGGCACCTGCATTGCAAACTTTTGAGAGCGGTCCATATTAGGGAATTCTGCTTTCGTTGCGCAAATTGTAAGTTTTTGAGAAAACGCGGAACCTTGAATCACCCTGCCCCGCGTGGTAATTTCGCGGTTCGCTAAAGTGAGGAAGACCGTCATGGACATAAACACGGTGCAACAGATTGAACGCGCGATTGACGCTCTGACGCCCAAGCAGCGGGAAGAACTTTATCTGTGGCTTGACGAGCATTATTTGCAGCCGAGCGACATTCAGCTTAAAGCCGCCATTGACGCGGGACGCTTTGATGATCGCATTGCCCGTGCCGTCGCCGATCATAAAGCCGGAAGAACTGAACCCCTTTAGCGCGGGTCCATTCAATGCACCGCGCCCATGCGGACTTTTGGAAAGAATACCGGGCTTTGCCCGCCGACATCCGCAACCGGGCGGACAAGCAATTCGGGTTGTTTAAAGCAAACCCGCGTCATCCTTCTTTGCAGTTCAAGAAGCTAACCGAACGCGGCGGACAGGAACTCTGGTCCGCGCGGGTGACGCTTAAATATCGCGTCCTTGCCGTGAAACTCGATGATGACTATGTGTGGTTCTGGATTGGCGAGCACGACGCTTACGAGGGAATGATTTAAGTTCGCGTTTCCAAAAGGGTAAGTTTCGGGACCAAGCTTGGCCGGTTATGCTCACTGACCTTGGCGGTCGCGAAAGTCTCTAACGAAGGAAATACGGCGGCGCCGGCTCCTTCGTCGTGTGGCTGTTTTATCCCTTGTAGCTTCTGATCGGAAATGCCCACCTGAGTCTTCGCCAAATTCATTTGTCCGGTTAAGTCGCCTCACCGCGAGAAGCATACTGGCGATCCCTACGAGAAAGAGACTGGAAGGCTCAGGAGCGGCGTTTCCAGAGTTGTAATCGTAACCCGAGCCATCATAAAGCTGAGCGTTTGGAAGAGGATTTCCGCTGCTATCAAGAAGCTGAATCGAGCTAATTTGGGCCGTGTCCGACGCGTCCATCCAATCAGCTCCGTCTAAGCCGCCCGCCGTTACCACCAGCGCGTAAGAGAATGGCACAGCGACCCGTAGTAGGGGACCTTGATTTCGCAATAGGCAAAGACTTCACCTATGACCTGGCTTGCACTCGGCGCCCCAGAGGGACAACTCAGTTGCGCATTTGCCGCACCGAAGCTGAGCGAATAAGAGTTTTCGCCCATCGGCTTATCGTCTACCGTGCCGGCGTTCGGATTTCCAGTCGTGTAGGCCGTGGCGTCGTAATAGAAATCAAACTTGAGCGTTGATCCATACGGCGCGCCGGGCGCGACAATGTAATCGTTGACCACACCGGCTACCTGTGCATACGCTAGGGCGTAACTCGTCCCATCCGAAAATGGACCAATCGCATTTGGACACCCTGGGCAATTGGAGCTGGATACTTGTGCGAGAGCGTGAATACCCGAAAAGTTGACCGAATACGCGCAAATCGTGCATCGAATTTAATCGGCATGAGTTCGTCCGCACGTTGGGCGAACATAGCTAAGGCGATTGAAATCGTACGAATTATCATCCTCAACTCCCGGTTACTGACAGGCGTTTACACCTGTTCGGGCGTCATCTCCACGACTTCCTTTACGCTTGTAAACGGAATGTTGGCGCGTTGGTTCGCCTCTTCGACAACACTCTTCGATTCGGCTTCGAAGTAACAATGGGTACCTGATTGCTCAGGCAGGAAGAAGCTGCGTATCCAACGCACCGGCATTCCCTCCTCAGAAATCTCAGCACAGCAAGTCTTGGCCCTGAGGCCGGCGCTCCGAAGAGCATCGGGAGTGATCCCGGGTAATTCGCGTTCCACCACAAAAAGCGGCATTTTCTTCTCCTTAATCGGCCTGCGCGGCACGCTCGAAAATTTTTTCCAGATCCGCGCGGCGAATTCTAATTGCGCGCTCGCCGGCCAAACGCAGCGCCGGAAGCTTCCCTGATCGCACGTGTCCACGCAAAGTTTGGACGTGAATGGCTAGCACTTCAGCGGCTTCTTCGGGAGTTAGGTACTCGCGCTCGATCGTTCGCCCTGCACTCTCAATATCGAGGGTTGCTGCGTGTTTCTCAACTCGCTCAGCCGTCAATGTGGCTATGGCCGCGCGCCACTGCGCGTTCGAGAAGCCGTATTGGTTTTTCAGCCTACCCATCAGGTCGCTCTCGCTGTTCGTGAAAGCCACCAGTAGATCTTGCACCCGCATAACAGGCGATCCACTAGCGCGCGCAATTTTAGCTCCGCGATCGAGCAAATCCACAATTTCCTGCGAATAGGCCACCTTTTGACGCTTTTCTTCGCCAGTTGAAAGCCAATCAAAACCGAACGCCTCAAGATCAATTTCCCAGGATCCAATTTCAGCTATCCCGAACTGTGACACGCACCGGAGGCAACCCAAAAGTAGATCGTCACCGGTAATTGCATCCCGTTTTTGTTTTTTCGCGTGCTCGATCGCAAACCTGCACGCTGACTCCGCATTCCAGTACATCGTAAAACAATGCTAAACTAGCTTAACCTCTCTTACAATCATGGGTCAAGAGTAAAATTTCAGAAAATTCTTCAGGGCAAGGATCTCTGAAGGTGCTTTCCAGGCTATAAACCGGTTGCACCTTTTCTCCCCCGGCCGAGGATGTCCGGAAGATTGTAGAAAGTGAGGCGACTCTCGCCCAGAGCTGATAAGCTCTGGGCAATTTGTGAAAGAAAAAGGAGAGTCGCTTTGAAAGACACAGTAACAGAGAAACAAGAAGCACAGCTAGCGATAGAGGGATTCAAGCGCTGGGCCGAGAGCAATGGAGAACCGGTACAGCTTAGCTTTCCGAGCAGCGACATTGTTCGACTGACACAGAACAGCCTGGGAGAGCTATTGCGACGAGTGGGCCAGCTATTTATCGAGACCGTGATGGAAACGGAAGTTGAGCAGCTGGCCGGACCGGCCTGGCAACCGCGCCCGGAACGCAAGGCCTATCGCTGGGGAAGCGAGCGTGGGTACTGCATTGTAGATGGCCAACGGGTTTCCATCCGGCGCCCACGCGTGCGGACACCGGATGGTAATGAACTTCGCCTGGGCAGCTATGAGCTGTTTCAGCAGGCGTCATTAACGGAGGAGACCGTGTGGGCCAAGATCATGCACGGCCTCTCGATGCGCAACTACAAAGAGGTGGTGCAGCAGTTTGTGGAGGCTTACGGGTTAGAAAAGAGTACCGTGAGTGAGCATTTCATTGCTGCCAGCCGGCGTAAGCTCGAACATTTGATGAGCCGCTCACTGGCTGGTATTCCACTGGTTGCCATTGTGGTGGACGGGACGATTTTCAAGGGAGCGCATCTGGTAGCGGCCATCGGCATTGATGCGCTCGGCCACAAAATCGTGCTAGGCGTGCGTCAGGGTGCAACGGAGAACTCCCCGGTTGTGACGGGACTGTTTGAACAACTGACGGACCGCGGCGTCAACTTTTCGGTGCCCCGCTTGTACCTTCTGGATGGAGGCCGGGCTTTGAATTCGGTCGTGCGTCGCTACTGTGGAGAGGCCGCTTTCATTCAGCGCTGTCAGGTGCACAAACTGCGCAATGTGGCTGAACACCTCGCCGAAGCACAGCAACACGGGGTGAAGTTTCGCATGCGAGCGGCGTACTGCATGAAGCACGCCAGCGACGCCCGTCAGCTCTTGTTCAAACTGCATGATGAGCTGATGCAAACCAACCCCAGTGCCGCTGCCAGCTTGGCTGAGGGGTTAGAAGACACCCTGACAGTAATCGAGTTGGACCTGGATCGGAAACTGAGATCCTCACTGAGCAGTACCAACAGCATTGAATCGAGTTTCTCGGTAGTGGAGCGAATCTGCCGCCAGGTGAAACGCTGGCAGGGCAGCGATCATCGATTGCGGTGGGTGGGATCGGCGCTCTTGTATGCCGAATCCCGCTGGAACCGCATCCGCGGTTACGAAGCACTTCCTAAGCTCGTAACCGCATTGGAAAAGGCTTACCAACTCCGTATCCGGCAGAACGATTGCGCTGCCAGCGGAGCTGCCGCATGACGATCTTGAGTCGCCTACTTTCAACGGAAATCCGGACATCCTCGATCAAACCTTTTGCAGTCACACTTTTTTCTGTTGTGTTTTCAACCAGCTAGAGGAAATCGCTTGGTCCCCTAGCGTAATCCTGGAAGTAAAAGTAGTTTAGAGTTCCCAAACGCCGCTCAGCCGCCGTGCTGCCAGCGGCTTTTTTCTTTTCCAGGGAGGAATCCACTTATGTTCGGCAAGAAGCTAACTGAAAAACAACTGAACGCAAATCGCGAAAATGCCCAATCGAGTTCGGGGCCGCGCACCGAAGAAGGCAAAAATCATTCCAAGCTCAACAACTTTCGTCACGGCCTCGCCGGCCACACCATGGTTCACGTTCTGCTCGATTGGGAGTCGGAAGCCGATTTCGCGCGTCTCGAACAAGCACTATGGGACGAGCACCAGCCGGAAACCACGACCGAGAAATTGCTCGTCGGCAAGATGGCCCAGCACTACTGGCTCGCTCAGCGCGCCATCACCATTCAATCCATGGCTATGCACGCCGGACCGTTCGCTCCCGGCGCGGAAGGCCGCGTCACAACTTACATCCGCTACCAGGCGCAGCACGAACGAGCCTTCCGCCAGGCGCTCGCCGACCTGCTAAAGCTCAGATCCGAAAAGAGAAAGCAGGAAATTGGGTTCGAATCGGAAAAGCGCAAAGACGCTGAGGAAGTACGGCCATGTCGAAAAGCACGCTATGCCATTGCAATGGCCGAAATCAAGCTCGATCGTGTTCTAAACCATTCAACCGAGTCCAAAACAGCCGTCGCGCCGCATTCCGCTCCTGCGGCAACGTCTTCGGAGGAGCTAATCGCGGCCTAAAAACGCCTCATCGATAGCTCTCCATTAAACCCCGATGCCTGTACTGCGCCTGAACTCCGCTTTAATATTGACTGTGCCCGTCTTCATCGGAACTCGGCGAGGTCTGCTCATGCTCCTTTTCGCGTCTTCCCTCTTGTTCGCGCAGCAGCCGCCGCCGGAAAATACTCTTACCGATTTCGCTCCACGATGCTCTCCAGCGCGCTCGCCAATACGGCGCTCAAATTCAAAGCGCCGATATCGCCAGACGCCTGGCGCATGAAGATCTCGTGCAGGCCCGTGCTGCTTCGCTGCCCTCGGTCAGCGGGTTGAATCAGTTTATTTACACGGAAGGCAACGGTACGCCCTCCGGCGTCTTCGTCGCAAACGATGGCGTACACGTCTACAACGAACAGCTCAACGCTCACGAAGAACTGTTGTCCTTCGTCCGGCGCGGTGAAATACGCGCTGCCGCTGCGGCGGAAGCGGTCGCCCGAGCCAAGTCCGATGTCGCCGCTCGCGGGCTGACAGCAACGGTGATCGCGGATTACTACACGATTGTCGCCGCCCAGCGCAAAATCAAAAATGCGCAAACTAGTCTCGCCGAAGCGCAACACTTTCTCGACATCACGCGCGCCCAGGAGCGCGGTGGCGAAGTCGCCCATGCCGACGTCATCAAAGCCCAGATTCAGGTTCAGCAGCGTCAGCGCGATGTCCAGGACGCGCAGCTCACATTCGAGAAAGGCAAACTCACGCTCGCGGTGCTCATCTTCCCCACGCTTCAGTCGAACTATAACGTCGTGGACGACCTCTCTGAAGTGCAGGTGCTTCCGCCGCTACCCGAATCCGCCGGCCAGGCGGCCTCATTGAATCCCGACGTTCGCGCCGCCGAAGCCGGCGTGAATCAAGCGCAGCTCGCCGTAACTGTCGCCCGCTACGCCTATCTGCCCGGCTTTGCTCTTGACGTCTGGTACGGCATCGACGCCAACCAGTTTGCCGCCAACACCGATTACCGCACGCAAGCCACCGGCCGCAGCACTCTGCCCAACTACACCGTCCCTTATCGCCAAAACCTCGGCTACGTTGCGCAAGCTACGCTGAACATTCCGCTCTGGAACTGGGGCGCTATTCATAGCAAGGTGAAGCAGGCCGAATTGAAACAGGCAGCAGGCGAAACTCGATCTCACCACTACCCAGAAGCAGCTTGAGGCCGACATCGAATCCGCTCATCGCGAAGCCGAACTCGCTTTCGCTCAGGTCCAGTCTCTCCGTGAATCGTCCGATCTCTCTGCCGAAAGCCTTCACCTCACGCTTCTCCGCTACGAAGCGGGCGAATCCACAGCCCTCGAAGTAGTCGATGCCCAGACCACGGCGGCTCAGGCCCGCGGCGCGTATGATGATGGTCTTCTACGCTACCGCACGGCTGTGGCAAATCTTCAGAACCTCACAGGAACACTTCAGTAGTGCGCAAACTCTACGCCCCCATCCTTTCCCTCGCCGTCGTGCTGCTCTTCTCAGGCTGCTCGAAGAAAGCAGCCGACCAGTCGAGTGACACGGAAGCCACGGCCACGCCCGTGCAAGTGGCTACCGCCGTGAAACAGCCGCTCGATCAAATCGTCACAGCCGAAGCGGTCCTGTTCCCGCTCAAACAGGCCAACATCACGCCTAAGATCAGCGCGCCCGTGCAGCGTTTCCTCGTTCAGCGTGGCGATCATGTCCACACCGGCCAACTCCTCGCTGTCCTCGAAGATGCCGATCTCCGCGCCGGCGCTCGCGAAAGCGAACAGCTCTACCGGCAGGCTCAAGCTGCCTACGCGACGACTACCAACGCCACTCTTCCCGAAGACATGACCAAGGCTCAGGCCGATGTCGAGTCTGCGCGCTCGGCGCTGGATGCTGCCAAGAAAGTTCTTCAAAGCCGCGAGACGCTGTTGCGCGAAGGCGCTATCGCGCAGAAGCTGGTCGATGACGCTCGCGTCGCTGAAGTGCAGGCGCAATCCCAGTTCGATACCGCCAACGAACATCTGAAATCGCTGCAAAGCGTTGGCCGCGTTGAGCAGGTCAAATCCGCGCAGGCGCAAGTGGATGCCGCCAAGGCGCACTACCAGAGCGTGCAGGCGCAAGTCGGTTATTCGGAAGTGCGCAGCCCCATGAACGGCGTCGTCGCGGATCGTCCACTGAATGTCGGCGAAATGGCGTCTGCCGGAAGTCCGCTATTCACCATCGTCGACATCTCCCGTGTCGTCGCGCGCGCCAACGTTCCCGCGCGGCAAGCCTCCGCGTTGCATGTCGGGCAGCGCGCTTCAATCTCAGATCAAAGCGGCGACCTCACCGGCAAAGTCACCGTTGTCAGTCCCGCTGTCGATCCCAGCACCACCACCCTGCAAGTCTGGGTCGAAGCGCCCAACAGCGGCGAAAAGCTCAAACTGGGAAGTACAGTTCAGGTCTCCATCAACGCCGGTCAAATTCCAGATGCTGTTGTGGTGCCTGTCGCTGCCCTGCTCGCTTCGGATGAAGGCGGCGAGAAGGTGATGCTCGCCGGCGCCGACGGGCTCGCTCATGAAACCAAGGTTGAGGTCGGTATACGCTCCGGCGACAACGTGCAAATCGTCAGCGGCGTTAAACCCGGTGATCGCGTCATCACCGAAGGCGGCCTTGGCCTGGACGACAAAGCCAAAATCGAAATCGCCAAGCCGGGTGAGACGGACAAAGCGGATGAAGACAAGGGCGCCCCCAACGGCTCCGGAGCTAAGGACGATAAGTGAGCACTCTGGCCGCGCCGCCCTCCGGTCGAGACCGGCGAGCAGTCGGAACACTGGACTGCCCGAAACATCTCAAAGCCATCCTCTTCGTCATATGTGCGCTGGCCGCCTTCGGTGCGTACCTCGCCTTTACTGTTCCGGTCGCAGTTTTTCCCTCGACGAATTTCCCGCGCATCGTCATCGGTGTCGACAACGGCGTCATGCCCATCGATCAGATGGAAGTCACCATCACTCGTCCCATCGAGGAAGAAGTGAACTCCGTGCCCGGCCTGGAGCGTGTTCTCTCGATTACCAGCCGCGGCTCCGCTGAAATCGATCTCTTCTTCACCTGGAACGTGGATATGTTCCAGACGCTTCAGTACGTCAACGCAGCCGTCGCGCGCGTGCAACCAACACTACCCTCTACCGCGGCCATTAACACCAACCGCCTCACATTCGCAGCCTTTCCCATCATGGGTTACAGCGTCACTTCGCAAAGCGTTCCGCAAACCGCGCTTTGGGAAATGGCCACTTACACCTGGAAGCCGCAGTTGAATCGGCTGCTCGGCGTGTCCATGGTCGTTATCCAAGGCGGCCAGGAACCCGAATTTCAGGTCGAGCCCGATCCCGGCAAGCTGGTCGAGTCTCAAATCACCGTTCCCAACATTCTCGACGCTGTCACGCGAAGCAACCTGATTGATTCTCCCGGCCTGATTCAGAGAAACCATCAGCTTGTCCTCACGCTCGTCAGCGGTCAGGCTCACAACGAGAGCGACATCGGCAACATCGTCGTCAAAACCACCAATGCGGGCGTGCCGGTCAGGATCGGAGACATCGCCTCCGTCAGCTCATCCATAAAGCCGGTCTACACGATCGTCACTGCTAACGGCAAGCCCGCCGTTCTGCTCAACATCTATCGTCAGCCCGACAGCAACACCGTCAGCGTGGCTGACGAAGTTCATCAGACAGATTGCCGAACCTGCAAAAGTCGCTTCCGCCCGGCGTAACGATTCAGCCGTTCTACGATCAGTCGGAGCTCGTCAACGCTTCCATCAAGAGTGTTCGCGACGCCATCCTCATCGGCCTCGTCCTCGCGGCCATCATTCTCGTGCTCTTTCTGCGCGATTGGGGAACGTCCATCGTCGCCGGCTTGGTCATTCCCGTCACCATTGCCGTAACCTGCATCGCTATCCGCGCCCTCGGCGAAAGCTTCAACCTGATGACGCTCGGCGGTCTGGCCGCTGCGGTTGGGTTGGTCATCGACGATGCGATCGTAGTTGTCGAAAACATCGTTCTCCATCGCGAATCCGGGCAGACCCGCGGCGAGGCGATTCGCAGCGCCCTTCGCGAAATTCGTGTGCCGCTGCTAGGTTCTACCTTCACGCCTATCGTGGTCTTCATTCCGCTCGTCAGTATCACCGGTGTCACCGGAACGTTCTTCCGCGCACTCGCAATGACGGTCGCCGTCGCTCTTGTCACATCGCTTGTGCTGGCGCTTACCTGGACGCCGGCGCTGAGCCACCTTCTCCTGCGCTCCAAATCGAAACGGCACTCGGAAGTTCACGGCGGCCACGCAATCCCGACTACCGGCATTATGGGCCGCGTCATACGCGTGTACTCCCGCATCATTCAGGCTGCGCCTTGCCCGGCCCTTTGTCCTGCTTGTAGTTTGCCTCGCGCTGATTGCCGTCTCCTTCTTCTGCTATCGCGCACTCGGCAGCGATCTGCTGCCCGCCATGGACGAAGGCGGCTTCGTCTTCGATTACCTCATGCCCGCCGGCGCATCGCTCGCCGACACAAATCGTGTGCTCGAAGGCGTCGAAAAGATCATCCACTCCGTCCCCGAAGTGGCAAGCACATCGCGGCGCACCGGCTTGCAACTTGGGCTCGCCGCCGTAACCGAAGCCAACAACGGCGACATCTCCGTGATGCTCAAATCCAATCGCAGCCGGTCGGTCGAAGAGATCATCTCCGACATTCGTGGCCAGGTGAATAAAAGCTATCCGCAGCTTGATACCGACTTTCATCAGGTGCTCGAAGACATGATCGGCGACCTCACGAGTTCGCCCGATCCCATCGAGATCAAGCTCTTCTCGGAAAACCTTGCGTCTGCTGAAAATTTGGGGGCCCAAAGTTGGCGACGCCATCAAGACAATCCCGGCGGTCAAAGACGTAAAGAACGGAATCGAAGACACCATCAGCGGCCCGTCTATCACCTTCACCGTCGATCAGGCCGTTGCCGCCCGCGCCGGCTTCACTCCGCAGGAACTCGAAGTCGATACCAGCGCCATCCTCCAAGGCGAACCGGCGCCCAATCCCATCGTCATCAACAACCGCCCGTACACGCTGCGCGTGACCATGCCGCCCCAGACGCGCTCTTCGCTCCAGGCCATCCAGAACACCCTGTTAAGCAGCGCAACCGGCAAGGTCGCCACGCTCGGAACGCTGGCGAACATCCAAAACGATTCGGGCCAAATCGAAATCCGCCGCGAGAATCTTCAGCGCGACATCGCCGTCACCGGACGCCTGGAAGGACTCAGCCTCGGCCAAGGTATCGCTCTGGTCCAGCGCAAAGTCGCCGCCCTGCACATCCCGAGTGCCATCCGTGTTGTTTACGGCGGCACCTATGCAACACAGCAGCAGTCGTTCCACGATCTGCTGTTTGTACTCGCTGCCGCCATTGTGCTCGTCTTCATAGTTCTGCTGATCGAATTCGGCACGTTTGCGGCCCCGATCGCCATTCTCGCCTCCGCGCTGCTCTCGACGTCCGGCGTGGTCTTCGCTCTGTTCGTCACCGGAACCACTTTCAACATTTCATCGTTCATGGGCGTGATCATGGTCATCGGCATCGTCGCCAAAAACGGAATCTTGCTGCTCGATGCCGACCAGCGTTTCCGTGCCGAAGGCATGACCGCTCGCGAAGCCATGATCGAAGCCGGTGAGCGCCGCCTTCGGCCTATCATGATGACGGCTCTTGCAACTGTTGCCGGCATGATCCCGCTTTCACTCGCGCTCGGCGCCGGCTCGCAGATGCTTCAGCCCCTGGCGATTGCAGTCATCGGCGGTATCTTGGCATCCATGGTGCTTTCACTGGTAGTTACACCGGCCGTTCATTACTTGTTAGCTGAAAAATAGTCTAACCGTCTAAATTGCTGAGGCACAAATGTTCCCAAACCTTGCTCGGCGGTCAGGGTTGTATGCGGTAGTCCTTTTTGCTTCGAACTTGTTGCCCGGCAGCCAAGCGATGCTTGGTCAATACAGAAAGGAAATCGCCAAGCCATCGCGCGTGCGTTGCCGAGCGCTTACTGAAGCCCAGCATCCTCAGGTAGAGGAGATCATTCGCAAGTCGGTTGTTCAGAATGAAAAAGATTTTGAAGCCGCTCCGCACTTCAACTGGAAAGAGCGTGATCGCACAGTGAACGGTATCAAGGTATTTCAGGTGACCATGATCGACGGCACTCCCTACAATCGCCTGATTGCCCTAAATGGCAAAGCGCTATCCAGTCAGCAGGAGCGCAGGAGATACAGAAGCAGGAACAGGAAACAAAGCGACGCCAAGCGGAATCGCCCGCCGCTCGCCGCGAGCGCATCGCGAAATTCGAGAAGGGCCGCACGCGGGATAACGACATGATGAAGCAACTCACGGAGGCCTTCAACTTCACGCTCATCGGCACAAAAGTCGATTCGCGGCTTTCACGTATGGGATCTGAAAGCAACCCCGCGTCCCGGCTATCAGCCGCCCAACATGGCTACCCAGGTCTTGCCGGGCATGCAAGGCGAGCTTTGGATCGATCGGAACACATTTCAGTGGGTGCACGTCCACGCGGTCGTAATTCGGCCTGTCTCCATCGAAGGCTTTCTCGCGCAGGTTGAGCCTGGAACTCAGTTCGATCTGCAAAAGTCGCCTGTCGGCGGCGGCATGTGGCTGCCCACTCATTTTTCCACGCGCGCTCAGGCCAAAGTGCTCTTCATGTTCAACCACAACTCGCAGGAGGAGGACACGTTTTGGGATTATGAGCCCTGCCGCCGGCGCCGCGCCCACCAACTGAACCTTTACCGGCGGGAATCCAACGATGTCGTAGGTGCCTGATGCGATGCCGATTCCTGCCGCGTTTAAGCCGGCAAGAATGTCGCGGCTCATTGCGCTCTTGATGTCGCGGATGCCCCAGTCCGGAACTAGGAATCGCACCGTCATCTCCAGCCAGTTGTCTGTGAGCCGCCAATAGATACGCGGCTCCAACTCCGCTTCGTTTCATCACGTATCGAGATTCCAGCGATCAAGGGCCTGTTCGCCTAATTCGGCTACTTAACCGTGTGCTTATACTGCGGTATCCAGCAACAACTGTTCGCAACTACCGCATAGTCTGCGTTAAAGGGCACAGGCAAGTGCATCTCTTCCCAGATGTACGGGAACTCGCGCGTGTAGTTGTAAACGGGTTTGTCGAAAATGACGGCGTTTGAAATGCGAACAATGCGCCCCGTGTATTGGCGTGCCTGCACCCAGGTGTGGTCCGGCGCGTCGCCCTTGCGCGGGCGTGCCCATTTCCATAATCACGGTCTGCAGAAAAGTCAGCGTGATCACGTCGCCACGGATTCCGCCCATCGTGATGCGATCCCCAACGCTGAAAGTCTTTCCGCGCAAGTATCAGCAGGTAACCTGCAAAAGATGTCACTACGCGCTGCAGTGCAAACGCCAGCCCCGCTGTTACTAGACCAAAGGCAGTGGTCAGGGTGCTCGGGTTATCGAACCAGATCGATAGCAGTCCGATCACGACGATGATCGCGATCGCCATCGAGATACCCTGGTGCGTCCAGAAGGCGAAACGTTTGCTGTTTGCACTCCAGGTCTTCCGGTGCGCAAGCCAGCGAAAGAACTTGCCGGCTAGCAGAATGAGTATGACGAAGACCAGCGAAAACAGAAGCTTTCGCAGATTATCGACGTTAACGCCGATTAGTCTTTACGCCAAACAGTTGAACAATCTGATGTGGTCCGACCAGTTGAAAAACGTCACTCACAGCGCGCTACAAACTGTCCTCCACACTCTGGACGCTGTGTGTTCGTGTTCTGTTGCTAACCTGCCGCCGCTATTCTTCGGTGCCGCGCGTTGTGAATCCACTGCCGGAAGAGTGTAAACATTCGAAACGAATTTCGCTTCCGCTTTCGGAACAAAACCGAGCACCTGCGATACAGCTAAAATGCCCCACGGCAAGCTGAAGTAGTCGTCGCTGAGAGTGCCTACGCTCTTTGCCTCATCGTTCAATGCGGCGCGAAGCTTGCTAAAGCTCGCACTGTTCGGATCGATATTATCGCCTTCACTCTGGAATTCCTCCACACACTTAGCCAGCCCACTCATGTGATCGGTCCACCATTTGATACGGTTGACCTCCGACATGAACTGCATGGCGCGCGACAGATTGCCTGGGCACTTAAGAACATCCGCCGCCTTATCCAGCGTGTCGCTTGCTTTCAGCTTGTTCCAGGTGTCTTCGTTTGTTGTAGTCAACAGATCTGCGAGCTCACGGTTTTCGTTCGCAATCAAGCGGTACATCGCAGCCTTGCCCGCCCGCTCGTAAGTCTCCGGTTTTCGAGCTTTGCCGCCATCGAGGAACAACCGCTCGCAATCGTCCGCTTCCAGCTTCAGGCGAATATGTACCGTCGAAGGTGCTTCTTCTTTCCCACCGGCATTGCGCCACGTCCGAATCGGCGATGGCTGAATCCGGAACAAGAGTGAGCATTTCGAGTGCTGTCAAGTCCTGCTTGAGAGTAGCGGGGTTCGTGTTCTTGTCATACCGGAAGTGAATCAGTTCGCAGCCCATCGTTGGGCCGGAGATCTGCTTTCGTATTTCCCTGGTATGCCGAAGTGAGCAGCGCACTCGTAAACAAGAGCTTCCGCAACCCTTCCGGCTTTGCTGGGAAACAAACAAATTCGGTTGTGCGCGCCGTCTCCGTATCGGTAATGCAAAGATCGCCGCCCGGCAATGCTTTCACAGTCTCTTTGGAAATAGTCTCGGTCACTTCGCCCGCCTGCGCGAAGTTCAGCAGGTGCACGGTCAAGCTGCAGTTTTCAGATTTCGTTACGATGCTGATCGACTGCAACTCCGTCACGCCGCTCTGAGGGTCTCTGGCTGCTTCCGCCAGCTTTGTAAAGTCTCCCGCGAACGCGGTCTGAACCGCCGCCGTGCCCTTATCCGATAACTGCAATGCGTTCAGGTCAAGCTGATAGATCACCACCGTATCGTGTGCCGTTCGATTGCTCGAGACTGGCTTTTGCCGCCAGTTCAAAGTTGTCCTCAATTGCGCACTTAACTGCTGCGCTGATCGCATCCCGTTCGTCGTCGCCCAACTTTACGTCGATGCCTTTGATGACATCGCCGGGATTTGGACTTACTGCGGCAGCAGCAATGAGAGCAGATCTTCCCCGCTGTGGTCGCAGTTACCTGCGCTTTGACAACTGCCCCTTCATCAAACTTCTCATCGCGGGATCTCTCAACAGCTAGCCTGAGCTTGCTATCGGTTTCCTTGTGTACCGACACTTTGAAACCCGATTCCATCGTCACGGCAAACGTGACAGTCGCTTTGGCGGTGGCCTGAACGCCTAGCGTTCCCGCAATCGGGATGCTGGTCGAAAAAAGCGTATTCGTGAAAAACGTGATATCCCGCCGAGGCGGAGAATTTCAGGCTGCCTTTGCCACTCACTGAACATACCGTCTGCGGTCCCCAACGATTCCAAATCGTGGACACTGCCGGGAATTCTAAAATTCTCCAGCAGTTCGACCAAGGCGCTTCCAAAATTAGATTTTGGGCAACTGAGGGAAAAATCTCGAATGGGAAAACGTGACTTCCTCGCTCCCGGTTAACCCAAACGTGAACGCGCCTGCCGTGCCGCTGGCTCCAACGTCCAACTCAGCATCCGTATCGAAGCAAAGATAACCCGCATCTGCTTCAAGGGGCTTGTCGGAATCGTCAACCGTGAAGGGTTTCAGCAGATCGGAGCACTTCGGCCCTTCCACTTTAGACAGCTTGGCTTTGCACTTGCCGTTGATCGTAACGACGCGTTGACGCGAGCGACTGATCCTTAAGCGTCGCGGAGCCATTCACTTCGAGGTTGTAAGGGAGATTTGGTTCCGGGTCTCCCTTCAACGGCAGCGAACTCTGTTGCTTCAGATCGACTGATCTGCACACAAACCGCAGATCGCCCGAAAGCTTCTTCAGAAAATCAGTGTTCTTGTCGGGATTGGTCGCAGTGATGCTGAACCCGAAGCTGTCGCTGAATTGGATCGAGGGCGTCTTCGTAGTAGAGGACGCTTTCGCGGGAGCAGGCATTTACCCTCCGTAACATCGTGTGGAATGGATTTGAGCGATTATGCCACAACTGCTTAGGCGGCAGTGGGAATCACTCAGTGCGGGTACGGGTCGTTCGCCCGCGCGATTCGAATGTCGTGGTCGGTGAAAAAGCCGTGGCCGCCAGGTAATTCGCGCTTCGGCATGTGACAGCTCACGCAGTCAGTCGTCGATACCGGGCAGACTTTCATCGCCGTCGCGCCCGGATGAGCAGCCACCATTCCGGCGCTGAGTTTCGCTCCCGCGCTGTGACAAGCAAGGCACTTCGAATCGTAAGTCTTGTCATCCCGGACCACTTCTTGATGCGGGTCATGACAGCTTATACAACTCATGCGCTTGTCGATGCCGTCGAAACATTTGCTCAATTCAAGCCGGTAAGGCTGAAAGCGCACGTTCATCGGTCCTGTCCAGTGATTGCGCACCACTGTTTCCCACGTTCGATGGCACTGGCCGCAAAATGCCGAAATCTCTTCCGGCGACCACTGTTTGATCTTGGGCGGAACTGAAGTTAGCTTGGATTGCGAGATCGCCTGCAGATGCTCTTCTGCTCCGGCGTGGCAATGCGCGCAGGTGATACCCGGCACAAGAGTTTCCAAATGCATCTTGTGTTGACTAACAGAGTTGCTGGAGTGACAACCGAAACACACGTGATTTCCGATGTAGCCAACTGACGGCCGAACGCTTCGAGCTACGTTCTTCGGCTGTATCGCTTGGTCGCCGACCGTCGTGTCCAGCGCATCGATGGTCTTCCAATAGCTCACCAGGCTTTCGTAGTAGTAGCCGTTGCGCTCCAGCACATATGTCTGCGAATTCGCTCCGAAGATCCAATGGACCGGCGCGGAGATCGTTTCCTTTCCATCGGTAACCGAGTAGGTGGTCTGGCCGTCACGCGTCTCGATGGTGTACGTGTACGCGCCTTTTTGCACACTCATCTTGGGATGCGTCTTGAATAGCGGATTCGCCGCGGCTGACGGAATCAGCGCGTGCGCCATCGATGTCTCCGGCTGCGTCGAGGCTTGCTGGTTATGGCAAGTCGCGCAGCTCCAATTGTGCTGCTGCGCGACGGCAGTGAAAGACTAAGCGCAAACAGGTCAAAACCCGAGCGCCGAATGCTTCTGGATAGCTTACGGCTGTACAACAGGCCGGTTCTCACTTTCCATTTGCATGGCGGCTTCCCGTTCGCGCCGGGCTTCCTCGGGTTTGCCGAGCCGCGAGTAGGCGGCAGCCAATGCCACGTGCGCGTCCATATTGTGGGTGTCTTCTTTTTCGGCCGCCAAGAGATACGGAACGCCTTGCTTCAGATCCCCAGTCTCGACTAATGCGCGTCCATATAGATATTTGCAAAGGCGGACGGATGAGCGGCCTGTGCCGCATTTCGCGCGTGCGGCAATGCCAGCTCAGGATCGCCTCGCGTCAGCAGTCCCCATGCAAGCATGGTATCGGCCTGAGTATTCGAAGGCGAGATTTCCAGCTCACGCTGAAACTCATCAAACGCTGCGTCCGGGTCTCTGGCCAGAAAGTACAGCCCTCGCAAATAGTGCACGTTGGGAGTTTGCGGGTACTTCGCAAGCAACTCGTTCATCGCCGATTCCGCCTGCGCGTAGTCGCCCATCAGCAAAAAGGAACCAGCTTTCCCGCCCGCGAGGAACAGACCGTTCTTGTCTCTTGCGAGGTCGTCGGGCAAAAGCGGGGTGCGAAGTGCGGCGAGCCCAATCGCGATAACCATGGGCTCGTTGAGCGTTCGGCCTTGCATCCCATGGAGCAGGGCGTTGTATTTCTGCAGTGCGGCGTCGAACTGGCCTTGTTCTGTCAGCAGAAGAGCTTCGTGATACAGCAGCACCGGTCCGAGTTGCGATTCGCGGTCGGCGCCGAGCGACAACCCGTGCTCGATATCCGACAGTGCCTTTGCGTAATCCTTCGTCTCGAATTCACATAGCCCCAGAAACGCCCATCCGGGCGCCGCCTGCGGATTCAGATCGACAAAGTGTTGGAAAGCCTCACGGCCGGGTGCGTACTGGTCGCCGTCATATAACAACGTCCCAAGGAACCACCAGCCTTCCTGCCATTGAGGATTCAGACTCAGAGCCTGGCGGTATAGACGGATTGCTTCGGGCGCGTTGTTCGCGTCCCGCGCGGCGGCAGCTTGGGCCGAAATGCTTTGAAAATCGTCTGCATTGGCGAAAGCCGCAAAGGCCAGCAGTACACACCCCAAGACGCATCTCACGGTTTACTACTCGCTCTATCCCCGATGTCACTGGCATGCTTGGAGGAGTCCTGCTGCGATTTCAGGCGTAGAAACTCAGCTTTCTCTTTCTCTGCTTCGGCAGTGTTTCCCAGACGACCATAGACCTGTTGCAGATACAAATGGATCTGTGGATTGAGCGGCGCGATTCGCGCAGAGGCCTGAAGCTCTGGCAGTGCTTTGCCCAATTCATCATGCTGCATGTACGCGCGGCCGAGCACCGCATGGCCTAGCGCGTTCTCTGGTTGAAGCCGGATGGCTTCGCGAGCTAGCGGCACAGCAGCTCGCGGAGTGTCTGTCCGTAGGTCATGATGGCAATCTGCAGCCGTTGCGGCCACGTGAGACGGAGTGATCTGAAGTTCCTTTTCGAATTCGGCTTTCGCGGCCTTCACGATCATGGGCGATCAGAAGGATTCCGTTTAAGATAGTGAACGCCGGGCTCGTCGGGATATTGCGTTCACCAGTTCGCTCGAGCGGCTGAGCTGCGTCGTTATCGCGTTTCATGCAGAGTTGCCACTCGGCTCGCCCGGCGAGCTCCACCGAGGCCGCTTCGATGGGGGAATATTCGGACGGGAGATTAGACAACCGAGCGCGGCAAGGCCGAAGTCTTGAATGGTCGGCAGCGAATCATCGCCTAGCAACGCGAGTGGCTTCAACTGCTCGATCGCGGCACTAAACTCCTTTCGCCCTGATCCAAATCAAGGCCCCGGTGTTATGCACCGTCGACACAAAGGCGCGGTTGTCCGGCAGTCCTAAGGACTCGCCTTTCTCGATATCAGCCAGTGCCTTGTGCTTCCCTCATTGAGCTTGTACTCCGTGAGCCCCAGGAAAGCCCACACCGCGCCTTTCTGAGGAGCTAATTCGCCTGCCTTGTCGAAAGCTTCCTTGGCGTCGGCATATCGTGCCAGTTTATATGATGCGGTGCCCGCGTCGAACCATCCTTCCGCCGACTCCGGCTGGGGTTCGGTCTGAGCAGAAGCGCACAGGCACACGCACAGACATACCCAGACAACTTTCATAAAACTGCGAGACTAAACTGAATTTTATATCAGTGTCGCGGTGCTTAACGATTTGGCTGGGTTTGTATAGCCTGCTTTGCGGTTACTCAGCAGCCGCCGCCAGAGCAACTATTTCAGGCCGCAGTAGACGCCCAGCAACGAGGAGATTTCTCCGCCGCTATAGCCGATTATCAGCAATTGCTTAAACAGCAGCCGAGATTCCGTTCCTGCTTTGGCAAATTTGGGGGCGGCACTTGGCGCACCTCGGCCGCTTCGATGAAGCCGTCACGAATTACCGGATGGCGCTTAAGTTGGACCCGTCTAATGAAGCTATCCGACTGAATCTGGCGCTCGCGTTCTATAAGAAAGGAGACTTCCAGAGCGCATCCCGACAGTTTGGAGAGTTACAGAAGCTGGATCCCGCTGACGTCCGGGTAGTTACTTTGTTGGGAGATTGCGAGATGCGACTCGGGCATCCGGACGAGGCAGCGCGCTTAACTGTGCCCCTCGCGCAATCGCATCCCGAGAACCTGGACCTGGCATTTGTCGCCGGCAGTGCACTCATAAAGACCGGAAAGCGACGTGCTGGACTAGTCTTGGTCGAGCGCGTGGCGGCCGAAGGAAACAGCGCGGATGCTTACCTGCTGGCCGGATCGACGTGGCTCGACGTAAACGAGTTCGAATCGGCGCGCCGGGACCTCGAGACCGCGCTTAAGCTGAATCCAAGCCTCCCTGGTATTCATACGATCCTCGGTATGGCTCTCGACAAGTGCGGTGATCAAAAAGCAGCAGAGCCCGAGTTACGGCAGGCGCTAGCATTGAACGGCAACGACTTCGAAGCGAACCTCTATATGGGCGCGATTCTGTTCAAGCGGCGTGATGTCGATAATGCCGGCGCCTATCTTGAACGGGCGTTGAAAATCAAGCCGTCTTCCGCCCTTGCCCAATACGAAATGGGGTTGGTCGAAAACGCGAAAGGGCAGTTGGAGGCGGCCGTAACGGACCTGGAAGCGGCATCAAAACAGGACCCGAATTGGCTGGAGCCCCACGTTGAACTGACCGCGCTTTACTACAAGCTGCACCGGCCTGCAGAGGGAGCTAAACAGCGTGAGGTTGTTGATCGCTTAACTGCGGAGCAGCAGAAACGGGGGCCCCAATAGTAACAACTACGAGTCTTCCCGTAACGTGAGTCTGCAGACGTCGCCCGTAAGTGTATCTAGTACTTCATTTGGCTCTCAGTGTGAAATCACGTGAGTAGTCTAGGAAAATCCCTTGACAGGCCTAGGCCATCGCGTATAACTTTGGGACATTAGCTTCCAAGGTCCACCAAAAGGTGGACGCCTTTCTTGTTTTTGAGGGGATCATGTTCGGACAAACAAGCCAAGACGCTCGTCCTAGATTTCGCCCGCATAGTTTTTCGCGCTCAGGCAGCCTCACAGGGCTCTTAGCGGCAGCTCTTTTAACTTTTAGTGCTTCTGCCGTCGGTCAGCAACTTACTGCGACCCTGAGCGGGACCACCTATGACCAAACCGGCGCGGTCATACCAAAAGCGACGGTCGTGGCTAAGAATGTGGCGAGCAATGACATTCGCCAGACCGTCTCTAATAACGATGGTTACTTTACGTTCACGGCGTTACAGCCCGGCACTTACTCGCTGACGGTCTCGGCTTCGGGTTTTAGAAGCTGGCAGCAGGGCGGGATTACCCTCGGTCAGGGCGACAACCGAACGTTACCCAACATCGCATTGCAGGTCGGTGAGGCCTCGCAACAGGTGGAAGTGGTGGCAGGGGCTGAAGCAGTCGCTCCCGTCGACACCGGTGAAGTGGCAACTACATTGAACACCCAGATGGTCAACGATCTCCCTCTGGCGGGCCGCGATGCTGGCGAACTGTTTCGCATCATGCCGGGCATGGCGTTCACGAATGGCCTGTCGCAAGGATCGAGCTTCAGCGACCAGGTTGTAGGGTCGAACAGCGGTCCCATTGGCGCTTACTCCGCTAACGGCACGCAGCCGAACGGAGCAATCGCCTACATGTTTGACGGCGCCAATCTTGTCGATCCAGGCAATCAGGGTACGCAGATCGCCGATATCAACCAGGACATGACGTCGGAAATCAAGATGCTGATGTCCGGCTACGACGCGGCGTACGCGAAAGGCCCGGTTGTTTTCCAGGCATACGGCAAGAGCGGTGGCGCGCAGTTCCACGGCGAAGGTTACTTCTACGCCCGCAATAACGTTTTCAACTCCATCGACGCATTCCAGCGCAGCCAAGGCATCACAAGCCCGACGCCTACGAATACTATCCGGGCGGCAACATCGGCGGCCCGGTGCTTCTTCCTTGGGTAAAGTTCAATCACAATCGCGACAAGCTGTTCTTCTGGGTCGGCTATGAGTACATGCGGCAGCAGCCTGCCGGCCAGCTCTGGCAGACGTTCGTCCCGACTCCGGCCATGCGCGCGGGCGATTTCTCGCAGGCAACGCTGGCGCAAATTGCTGCGCTTCCTGGCAATCATTCTGCTATTGATCAGGTTCCCTGTCCAGCGGCGGGTAACGCGGCTGGGTTGCCGCGTGCCGGCGGTTGCGGCAACGCTGACACTTGCCAACGGTCAGATTCCCACGTCGATGATGGACCCGAATTCTCTGGCGCTGTTGAAGCTATATCCGCAGCCGAACATCGATCCTGCGACCCACAGCGGCTATAACTTCCAATATCTGGATCAGAGCCCTCAGAACCGTTGGGAGTTGATGGAAAAGATCGACTATGCCGTCAGCGAAAACACCAAGATTACGGTTTCTTACAACCGGCAGGATGAGACAGACTTGCACCCGGTTCAGGTATGGTGGGCGCCGGCTTTCTCGCTGCCTTATGCTTCTCCGCTGATTGCTCCGACCACCTCGAACGTCACGATGGCGAACGTAACGCACGTGTTCAGCCCCACGCTGACCAATGAGACCGTGTTTACGTATGCCCGCTACATCAATCCGGTAGTGGCCGAGAATCCGCAGGCGATCAATCCTTCAACGATCGGCTTCCAGACACCGGGCTGTTCGGCGTTAAGGAAATTCAGATCCCGAACGTGATGAGCTGGAGCGGCAACCAGATGTTCGCCGGATTCGACCAGCAGGCTGTTTTCGGTGGCCAGTATCACGGCGGCGCTTTCGGCGCGACGAAGTCCGACCCTGCCATTTACGACAACCTCACCAAAGTTGCCGGAACTCACACCATGAAGTTCGGCTTCTACTGGGACATGAATGGAAATCAGCAGTCAAGCGGCAACCAGCTGAACGGCACGTACGACTTTGAAACCTACGGCAGCACCACAACCGGAAACGTCTATGCCGACTTCCTGCTGGGCCGCGCGTCAGGTTACAACCAGGCGAATATCATACCTGTCGACAACCTGAAGTACCACCAATATTCTCTGTATGCCCAGGATTCCTGGAAGATTGGCAAGCGCCTGACCGTCAACTATGGTCTTCGCGCTGATCATATTGGCCAGTGGTATCCGGGCGACAATCTAGGAACCGCCGTGTTCAACGTCGGCGCTTTCTTGCAGAATCCGAATGCAACCAACGCCGGTCTGCAATGGACAGGGAATAACTCGAGCATTCCGCTCTCCGGTTTTAAGTCGCCCACCTTCTACTATGAGCCGCGTCTAGGCTTTGCCTATGACTTATTCGGCGACGGCAAAACGGTTCTGCGCGGCGGATTCGCGATTTTCCGTTATCAGATCGCATACAACACCATCAGCAGCCCGTCGGAAATTCCAGAAGGAGCGATCAACTACTCGACTCCCGGCGGCCTGACATCGCTTTCGCAGATTAGTACTCTGACTACCCCGAGTTCGTTGGTGCTCTCCGGCTGCAATAGCTGCAGCATCAGTCCGCTGCAGATGGGCGACGGCAAGACTCCGTATACCGAAAACTACAACTTCTCAGTCGACCGCCAACTTGTGGTGGAAGACCTTGCTGGAGCTTTCGTACGTTGGCAATCGCAGCCGCGACCTGCTGCTGACCGCGGGTGCATTCGACAACCTGAACGCCCCGCCGCTCGGTGCCTTCTTCAAGCCCGATCCGAAGACGGGCGTTCTGAATCCGATCAACAACATCCCGAATACCGGCGACTACCGCCCCTTCCAGAGCTACGGCGATATCAACGTCACTACGCACGGAAGCTATGCGAACTTCAATTCGCTGCAAGCCACTTTGCAGAAGAACTCCGGCCCGGTCACCATGTTGCTGAACTACACGTTCGAAAAAGTGATGGGCATTCGGGACAACTATAGCGGCAACGGTCCGTCTGACGGCAACACGGTCGATCCGTTTAATGAGCAGGCCAACTATGGCGTGCTCGCTTTCAATCACACCCACATCCTGAACAGCGGGTTCATTTTCTCGCTGCCGAAGATCAGGCAAGGATGGGTCAACAGCGTTGTCGGCGGCTGGCAACTCACCGGCACCACTCAGTTCCAGACCGGCGCACCCATTCAGCCGAACACGAACGGGACAATGTATGCGAGCTACGGGAATGTGACGTTTCCGAACTGCGGAGCAACGGGTCAGCCGACGTGTACTGTGAATATCCAAGGGAACACGTTGCCGATCAGCGGCAATTCTTTTGGACCGAGTACGCAGAATTATTTAGGGAGCAATGCAACCTTCCTTGCGCTGGTACCGCAGTTGACTTGTAACCCGATGGCCAACTCTGAAGTCTGGCCAATACTTCAACCCGGGTTGTTTTGCGCCCCCGGCGCCCGGTACAAACGGTACGCTGGTATGGCCGAACATCCATGGTCCGGCGTTCTTCGATGCTGACCTGAGCTTGATGAAGAACTTCGCGATCACGGAACATCAGAAGATACAGTTCCGGATGTCGGCGTTCAATTTCCTGAATCGACCGAATCCGCAGTTCGGCGCGGGCGGCAACAGCGATCTGACTCTGAACTTTGCCGGCGCAGAGCAATGTGCTTACGCAGACGAATCAGAACGCACTCACCAACGGTTATCCCGGCGCATTCTGTTGGTAACCGCGTAGTGGAGTTCGCGGTCAAGTATTACTTCTAAATCTGTAACTGAGTTGGAAGGTCAAAAGGGGGAGCTTCGGCTTCCCCTTTTTCTTTGCTATCGTTTGTTTTGATCTTCACGTCTGCCCTGGCGCGCGTTGCTGCGGCGCTTGGTCATTTTGTGCTCGGGCTACTTGCGTACTTTATTCTTCGCCCGCTCCCGACTCGCCTATCCGCTTCGAGTTAAAATCCATTCCGTTTCACACGGAGAACGATGAATCGGGCGCATACAACGTGCCTGAAACGATGCTCGGCGGTGTTGCGATACTCGATTACAACCAGGATGGCCGGCCGGACATTTTCTTTACGAATGGCGCCAACATCGCAACGTTGAAGAAGGAGTCGCCGAAGTACCGCAATCGCCTGTTTCGCAATGACGGCGGCGGCAAATTCACGGATGTGACGGAGCAAGCGGGTTTAGCCGGAACCGGTTATGACATGGGCGTTGCCGTCGCGGACTACGATAACGATGGCTATCCGGATATCTTTGTCGCGGGCGTGCATCGCAGCACGCTGTTTCACAATAACGGGAACGGCACGTTCACGGACGTAACGGCCGCGTCTGGATTGGACCACTCGGACGGACCCAGACTATGGTCCACTTTGGTCGGTAGCGGCGGTTTGGGTGGACGTGAACAACGACGGTCTGCTTGACCTATTCGTTGTCAATTACCTGCAGTGGAGATATGCTGCCCAGCCGCTTTGTTCTTACAGCGGCGTTGCGGATTATTGCCATCCTCGCTATTACAAGGGGTTGCCCAATCAGCTCTTTTTGAATCGAGGCAATGGCAAGTTTGAAGACGTGTCCGCGCAGTGGGGCATCCGGGCGAAAGTCGGCAAAGGAATGGGCGCGGCGGTTGCCGACTACGACCTGGACGGAAAGCCCGATATCTTCGTCACCAACGATGCGTACTACAATTTTCTGTTCCATAACGCCGGGAGACAAGTTTCAGGAGGCCGCATTCGAAGCAGGCGTGGCGCTGACCGAAGATGGTAGCTTCATCTCCGGGATGGGCGGCGATTTTCGCGACGTCAACAACGACGGATATCCGGACATCGCGTTCGTCGCTTTAGCGAATCAGACGTTTCCGCTGTTTCTCAACACCGGCAAAGGCGAGTTCCGCGAGGCCACGAGCGAGAGCGGCCTGCGTGCGCTGACCATCAAGAAATCGGGATTCGGCGCGGCACTGTACGATTTCGACAATGACGGATGGAAGGACCTGTTCGTCAGCGGAGGAGACGTTCAGTATCACGTTTTAGGCGGGCACGACGTGAACGAGTACAACGCGGTTTATCGAAATTTGGGTGTAAGCGGTAAATGGGCAGCGTTGGAGGAAGCCGCGGGACTCACGGCTGGTCCGGCAGCGAGGCACCGCGGTTGCGCGTTCGGCGATCTCGACAGCGACGGCAAGATCGACGTGGTTGTCACAGCGATTGCGAAAGATGCCGAGGTTTGGATGAACCGAAGTCCCGGGATTTACTCACTGGCTCGATATCGCGCTTCAGGGAACGAAGAGCAATCGCGACGGCATCGGCGCCCGCATCAAGCTGGTATCGAAATCCGGCACGCAATACAACCACATGACAACCAGTGCCGGGTACGCGTCATCAAGCGACGGACCTGTTCACTTCGGGCTTGGTCCAGACACGACAGCCGACTTAGTCGAGATTGCATGGCCTTCCGGAAAGGCTCAGCGATTGACGAACGTGGCGGCGGACCGCGTGGTGAAGGTGAAGGAGCAGTAGTAGCGATGCTAATCGGCAATGCCGGGGTTCGGCGGGTCGATCCCGAGCGCGGTTGCCAGAGCGATCAGGTGATCCTGCTCTTGTACAAGGATGCCGCGCAGGCTCTCGGCGATAGCAAATTCGTTCAGTTCATCGGCCTGTTTGACGCGGCGCCTATACTGCCGAATGGTTTCCTTCTCGTTCGCCAGATCGAACTCCAGCATCTCTTTTGCGTCCTCTGAAGTCTTCACCGGTTTCGGTGTAACGGCGGGCATTCCACCCAGATAGTCGACATGGTTCGAAATCTGGAGCGCATGGTCCAATTCTTCCTTCGCATGAACAGCAAGTTCGTCGGCGATGTTCATGTAAGCGGCCCCTTTGAGGACCTGCGAATAGTTCACAT
Organism: Terriglobia bacterium; assembly: GCA_963846045.1. Taxonomy (GTDB): domain Bacteria; phylum Acidobacteriota; class Terriglobia; order Bryobacterales; family Bryobacteraceae; genus Bog-105. The sequence goes on from CAWJUL010000012.1 coordinate 243,913, forward strand.
AAGCGATAATCGCTTGAAATTCACGGGATAAATCATCATTGAGAGCATCGATGAGCTTCTCACGCGTCACTTGGGTTTCTGAAGAGGTAGGCATGATCCTTAAGCGATCCGTTCACTCGTAGTAAGCGGACCAATTCCTAGGATAAACGTCGCGTTTTTTACTTCTTTGCGCATTCTCGGGAACCGTTTGAGTTCAGCCTTGTTGTGCGCCACGCGCTGTCAGGAAATCGCGTTTCACAAAACATGAAACGATTCATTCACGGCTTGAATCTTTTTTGAAAATCGCACAACGCGCGATTGCTTCCATGCGGTATGGCTTTTCCATTGACACGGCTCGGCTTGGCAGAAAGCGTTGCAGCCGTTGCGTCCGTGCCGCCCCGCTTTTCATCGCAGTGCTGTGCATTTGCTCGAAGCTGGCCGCGGCCGACGGCCAATGGATCCGGCCGGACGCCTCGGGCAATTCATTGACATGGGGCAGAACCGACGGTCTTGTCTTCGGCCTGCCGAGCGAAAACGGTATGCCTGGACCGCGGGGATTGATTCGCGTCGGTATCTACTTGCAGGAAGAGGCGAGACCGCAGTTGGTCAATTACATTGCGATTGAGCCGGTGGTGAGCGGGCCTGGGTCACGCTTCGATCGCATGGCATTTAGCGAATTGGAGCCGAGCCAGTTGGATGCCGGACAGCGCGGCAAGCGACTGACCGTGCGGAAGACAAGCGCTGCGAAGCAACCGTACGAAGGTGAGCTTACGCAATTTACTCTGCCGCGTTCTGGAACGATTGAGCGGCTATGCGTACCGATCGACGTGGAGCGTTTCTCGGCGAATGGCGCCCATGTCTTTGTCAAGGCATGCATGTTCAGCGATCACCCGGACGAAGTCCGGTTCTCTGTAGAAAGTTATCCGGACAGCCCGCCCATTGAGGAACTTACTTTGACGGCGACGATGGGAAATTTTGAGAAGCTGCGCGTGCTGTGGTTGAAAGAACGTCAAGTCAAAAGCCTGGAGTTATTTGCCGGTTACGGCGGGGACAATTTCGTAGAGCATGAAAACTATCCGCTCGAAGAGATGTTGCGGCTGGAAGGCGGCGAAGCTATTGTACTAGCCACCTCAGATGAGGCCAGCCCTTCGGAAGTTTTCTCCGCAACTGCCGCGCGGCACTGGCACTATCCGCTCCCTCGCCTGACCCAGTATTGGAAAGTGAACACGGCCGATCTCGAGCCCGATCTGCGAGTGAGAGTGAATGGACGCCGTGTTTACTGGGCCTCTCACGATCCGATCCCGGGAGGAGCGGCGTTTGAAAACTTCGAAGTCAGGCAGCGTTACAAAGCTGGACAAGCATTTGTGTTCGGGTTGACACACAAGGAGCCTTGGCAATTTCAGCCGCCGATTCCTCATTTGTCCAAAGACACTGGAATCAAAGGACGACCCGGCGAAACGCATTAATCACATCCGGACTAAAGAGCTTCACGGCTTTTACCGGTGGCCGAAAGGCGGGAAGGAGATGCCGATTTCAACTCCGGGGAAGAGCCTGCGGGACGGCGCAGATAGCCTCTGGTGGACTCTCGAATTTTTAGTTCGGGGGGAAGCCGAAGAACGAGCGGATCGCCGGCGCGTTTCCCTTCAACGCGGTCGATCAAGAGATTCGCCCCTTGGTAGCCGATGCTGTTGGCCGGCTGAGCGACCGCCGTTAGATGCGGGTGAAAGGAGTGGGCAAAAGGCAAATCGTCGAAAGTAGCCAGCGCGATGTCCTCGGGGCACCTGACGGCGAGTTCGTCGACAGCTATCAACAAGCCGAGAGTCATGACGCCGTTGCACACAAAAATCGCGGTTGGCCGGTCGCGCCTCACCAGCAACTCTTTACCCAGCCGGTAACCGGCTTCTTCACGGAAGTCGCCTTGCCTGACCAGATCCTCGGAATAGCGGATCCCGGCCTCTTTGAGTGCGTTGCGATAACCGGTCAGGCGTTCCCGCGCATTATGCAGCTCGTGGGGTCCGGCTATGATCGCGATTCTGCTATGCCCTGAACGAATAAGATGCCGAACACACTCCTCCGCGCCCCGAACATTGTCGGCCAGAACCGCATCGAGATCTAATCCGGGCGCCGTTCGATCCAAACAGACAATGTGAACACCGGCTGCGACAGCGCTCTTCAAATGGCTTTCGGTTTTGCTGGCGGCGGCGGCCAGCAGAATCCCGTCGACTTGACGGGACCTGAGCGCGGCCACGAAGCGCCTTTCGCGCTCGACCTGCTCATCCGTATTCGCGGCCAGCAGCAGATATCCCCGTTCGAGGGCCGCGTTTTCGGCGCCACGAATCATGTCGGAAAAGAATGGATTGGTGATGTCGGGGAGAAGCATTCCCAGCATCTTGGTCTGCTTGATTTTCAGGCTGCGGGCGACTTCATTGGGATGATAGTCAAGTTCCCGGATAGCATTCAGCACCTTGGCCGTGCGGGCCTTGCTAACGCGAGCAGTTCCACTAATCACGTTAGATGCCGTACCTATGGAAACGCCCGCTCGTTCAGCGACTTCTCTAATGGTCGCCGCAATGGTCGCCACCTAACCAGAGTCTCCTTTGCATATGCGATCGGCCTGTCAGCAGACAGTATAAATGAAGCGTTCCAGTTCATTCCCGCAATTCTCTTGGTGGGGAAGCGGAGATACGCTGCGAGCGCATCATCCGCAGAATCGCTGGTCGAAAAAGCTTGGTGCAAAAAAGCCTTGACAGCACTTTTCAAGTATGCTCCAATCCTCGGTAGCACGCTTTTGGAACGATTCATTTTGTGCGCATGAAATGGGTTGCTGGAGAGCCCAAGACTTCTGCCCCAGAGTCGTCAGGAGAAGAACACGATGAAAACGAAATTCGCACTTGTCCCGCTTTTGTTGCTCGCAATTGTCCTTATACCGGCCCGAGTCTGTGCGCAAGCGAATCGGGGTTCCATCAAAGGAGAGGTGCAAGATCCCCAACAAGCCGGAGTGCCCGACGCTCAGATCACCTTGAAGAACGAAGCTACAGGCGTCGCTGCGAAGACGACTTCTGGATCGTCGGGGCAGTTTGATTTCGTCGATCTCTCTCCCGGCACTTACACTTTGACGGCCGAAGCGAAGGGCTTCAGCACGTCGACGCAGCAACACGTAACAGTCGACGTGGGAAAGACGTTGGCGCTTGTTGTGGGCCTGCAGCCCGGCCAGGTGCAGCAGACTGTGTCGGTCGAGGCAAATGCGGCCGCCGTCGAATCGCAGACGTCCGACATAGGAACAAGCATCACTCCGCAGGAGATCAAGGATCTGCCGGTTTCGCTCAGCGGAGATATGCGCAATCCGCTCAGTTTTGTATTGCTAACGCCCGGTGTGAGTGGTTCCACGCCAGGGCCGACACCGGATTACCGGTTGCACATCAGTGGATCGAACAGCTATGCCAACGAGATTTATATCGACGGCATCCCGGTAGCAAACACAAATCTCTCCGGCGACGTCAGCAGCAATCACCCTCCCATCGACTCGATCGGTGAATTCAGAATCGCGAACAACAATCAGAGCGCTGAATATGGGCTTTCCAGCGGCATTGTCTCTTTTTCGTTCAAATCGGGCAGCAACAATTTTCACGGGAGCCTGTTCGAGTACTTGCAAAACGACAAACTGAACGCCGCCGGATATGTAGCGAATGCCTTAGGGCAACAGAAAGCGCCGCTCAAACAAAACGAATTTGGCGGCACGTTTGGCGGTCCGGTTTGGATCCCTCATGTCTACAACGGCCGCAACCGGACCTTCTTCTTTTTTGAATATACAGAGTTCAAGTACCGTCCCAGCGCCGTCAACGGCAGCTTGACCACCATCCCTAACGCCTACCGTAGCGGAAACTTTTCGCAAGCTTTAGGCGCGCCGCTCACCGTAAATGGCCAGCCCGTTCTCGATCCCGCGGGGCGCCCCATTTATGAGGGTGAGATTTACAATCCTTTTTCTGTCCACAGCGTCGTAGGTCCCGACGGCCAGAGCTATCAAGTGCGCGACCCATTCCCTGGAAATATCATTCCCGCAGGCACCGCCGGCCTGAGCGCGGTTTCCCAGAAAGTGCTGGGCTATTTCCCGACCGCAAACAGCAGCGCTCTTTTCAACAATCTTATTCGCCTGCAAAGCCAGAAGACCGACGAGCACCGGCTGGTTACCAGAATCGACGAACACATTTCCGACAAGCATATGTTGTCGGGCAGTATTTTCCTGGGTGGATTTGCAAACAGCAACAATGGCGGCCTGAATTTACTGGACTCGGTCACCAACAACGCTCCCACCGCGCAAGCTCGCTTGACATATAACTACACGATTTCGCCGGTGGTGGTTAACAACTTGAACGTGGGCTTCCTGCGGGACACTTCCTTTAACGGACCGCTTCAGGCAGGACCGGGGCTAGCCGCTTTGGGAATTACCGGACTGCCCAGTCTTGCAACCAACAGCCCGTTCCCGATCATTGGAATGGGAACGCTGACAAACAGCATCGGGACAGCGACGGCATCTTCTGAGGCTGAAAACCGGTTTATCGAAAACGACAACTTAACTGTGCTTCGAGGCGCTCACACATTCACTATGGGAGGTGAACTACGCCGCCTGCAAAGGAACGAGAGTGGAATCCCGACCGGCAATTTCACATTTGAGCCTACGCAAACGGCACTGAACGGAGTTGGCTTTATCAATGGCAATCAGCCGGTGTCGATCCCAGCGGGTACGGGGAATCCGGTTGCGAGTTTCCTGTTCGGCGGTATGGATTTCTCCCGCTTCGATTATCCTGTTTCGCAGTATTATCGCTGGTGGCAAGCCGGGGTCTATTTTCAAGACGACTGGAGAGTCTCCGCTAATCTCACGCTCAATCTCGGGCTTCGCTGGGACCTCCAAGTACCCAGAACGGAAAAGTATGGCAATGTTTCGACCATGGATCCGACGCTACCAAATCCCGCGGCCGCCGGACTTCCGGGCGCTTTTACTTATTACGGAAACGGGCCAGGGCGCAACGGATTGCCGCGTATCGGCAATATCGATTACAAGGGTTTTCAACCGAGAGTTGGACTCGCCTATTCGCCCGGCGCGCAGCATCGGACGGCCTTCCGGGCAGGCTTTGCGGTTAGCCGGCCACTCGGAAACGACAATCTCGAGAACGATATTAGCGGCGGTCTTTACGACACGGGGTTTGCCGGCCTGGCTACTGTGAATCGGCCGCAGGACTATCTTGGATCTCCCGCTTATTACTGGGATCACCCGTTTCCCGCATCATCGGTCAGCGGCGCAAATCTGACACCGGGAACACTGGTCGGCAATGACAACCCGCCGCTGATCTACTCCGACGCCGGTCTTCCGCCCACTCAGTTTTATTGGACCGGGCAAATACAGCATCAAATCTCAGGAAGCATGGTGGCAAGCGTCGGTTACGTGGGGATGCACACGTACCATCTGGGAGTGTGGTCTAAACCGAACGAGATCAATCCCACAACTGTCCAACAGAAATATGGGGCAGCCGCGGCTGCGGACGGTTTGCCTTTGAATCAATTCTTGGCTCTGCCGATCACCGATCCTCGCGCGGCGGCTGCAGGCATTGGTTCGCCGTTTCCTTCCTTTGTTTCGACGTTTGGCTCGGCGGCAACCATCGGTCAAGCGCTCCGGCCATTTCCTCAATATGGCGATGTGGACAATCCGTTCGATCCCATCGGCAGCGTCTCCTATAACGGTCTCCAAGCGAGTCTGCAAAAGCGTTTCTCGAAGGGATTGACATTCCTGGTTTCCTATTCCTTCTCGAAGACGATCGGCGATGTGGACTCCAATTCCGGGCCTACGTCGGGAGCGGAAAACGCAATATACGCCGGATCGTTCTATCAGAATTATTACGACCAAAAATCGGAGCGGAACGTGACCAGCTCAGACATCCCGCATGTGGTCTCGTTGAGCTACACATACGAGCTTCCTTTCGGGCCGGGTAAACCATTTGTGAATCGCGGCGGTTTTGTTGGAAAGCTGGTGGGCGGCTGGGAAGTCAGCGGCATCCAGCAATATCAGAGCGGCCGGCCGATTCACATTGAATACGATGCGTTCGGCAGCGCCAATCCGTACTTCGGCGCAGGCGACGGTTTCAGCTTCCGGCCCGACATTGTCCCGGGGCAGCCATTGAAGAATCCCGCTTACAACCCGAGTTGTTCCGGACCGGTCCAAGCGACTGCGGGCCGCAATCCCTGCCAGTTTTACATCAATCCGGCGGCGTTCGTCGAGCCGCCGTCGGGACAGTTCGGCAACGCGCCCAATCTGTTTTCGCAGTTGCGCATGCCGGCCTTCCTCAACGAGGATCTCTCCATTACGAAGCGAATTCCGCTTACCGAAAAGGTCAATTTTCAACTTCAGGCTAATTTCTTCAACGCTTTCAACCGAGTGATCTTTTCCGCTGGCGGAAACGCGCAGACATTTATCGTCAATGCGGCGCCTCCGAACTTGAGTCCCGCTTCTCTGGCCAACTCCAGTAGTATTTTCGGGATCATGACGGCGCAGCAAAACGGTCCCAGGATCATACAACTCGGCGCCAGACTGGAGTTTTAGACGAGTGACCGCGCTCGCACAGCTGATGGTGTTCGCGAGCGCAGTCCTACCCGTTTGCGCACAGCAGGTCTCACAAGAAGCGCTAGCGGCCCATGCGCAGACGGCACAAGCCGCCGAACGGCGCAACGATTTTCCAACGGCCGTTCATGAATACGAATACGTGGCAGCCCAGCTTCCGCAAAACGCGGAGATGCAGAGTAACTTGGGAGTGGCCCTGTACTTCAACCATGAACTAATGCGCGCGATCGGCGTGTTTCGAAAAGCGATCGCGCTGAACGCGAACTTACTCGCACCGCATCTGTTTTCCGGCTTGGCCTGGTATCGGCTCTCCAATCCCGACGCAGCCGTGCCGGAGCTGGAGAAGGCGGTTCGCATGAATGACTCCGATTTAATCGCGCACACCTGGTTGGGTTATGCGTATACCGCCCAATTGCGATACGATCTCGCGCTCAAGGAGTTCCAGGCGGCCAGCCGTCTCGACCCAAACGATGTGGATGTCTGGTATGCGCTTGGCCAGACTTATCTGCAGATTGGCAGAGATGCCACGCTGCGGCTGCTGGCTGTCGCGCCGGATGGAGGGCGGACATGGCAGTTGGCGGGCGAGCAGTCCCAGTTGCAAGGAAATCGCCGGCAGGCGCGCGACAATTTCGAGGGAGCGCTTAGCCGCCGGCCCGATATTCCCGAATTGCGCACCGTTGTGGCTGAAATGGGCGGAACTGTACCGGCCGCCAGTGCAAAGCGCGGAGACACCGCGCGGGAAGACGATTTTTACGGGCAAGCGCATGAGGCCGAACGGCAAGCCCGGGCAGCTTTCGAGCGCGTGGCCCAAATTGCCCCGGGCTCCTATCGTGCGCATCAGATCATGGGAGACGCGCTCACGGCGGAACAGCGGCTCGATGAAGCGAATGAAGAGTATCGAATTGTTTTGGAAATCAAGCCGGATCTGCCGGGGGTGCATGAAACCATCGGCAAGAATCTGCTGCGCAACGGCAAACTCCCCGAAGCATTAAAAGAATTTGAAGCGGAGGTCCAGTTACAGCCACGCTCCGCTTCAGCCCGCGCGAACGTCGGGGAAATTTTGCTCTTGATGGGACGCGACACGGAGGCGGCTCAAGCGCTGACTGAAGCTCTCGACATGAATCGGCCGCCGCCTAAGGTTTACCGCCTGCTCGGCAAACTCGACCTGCGCCGTAAAGAGTATGGCGCTGCCGCGATCGCGCTTAAGCATTACCTCTCGATGGATAAGGACGACTCCACTGCCTACTTCCTGCTCGCAAAGGCGTATCAGGGTTTAGGCGAAAACCAGCAGATGGAGAACGCATTCGCCCTGTACCGAAAGACCTCGCAGGATTCCAAGGCGCGCAGTGGCGCACAGAGAGAACTGGAGAGTTTCAACAATCCGGACAAGGCATCCGAAGAAACAGCCGGCCTGAAGCACAACGCCGGACACTGAATGCGCTTCTCCGACTTTACTTCGGCCTTGCGGATAAGATCGCTTCCGGCCATCTGCTGGATCGTTACTTTGGGATTTTGTACGTGCGGCCTTCAATCGCAAACTCAGCAGTTTTCGTCAAGCGCGGAATACAAGTCGATGTTGGAGGAACTGCATCACGATCCGGTTCGCCCTAGCCGCATGAGTGCCGGCACACTTTTCGCAACGGTCCAGCAGGTACATGTGGAAGCCGATGAGACCGCTTCCGGGCTGCGCATTGAGACAGCCGCCTGGCGTCTGGAGATCGGGAAAGCCCAATGGGGATTGAGGCTAACAAATAAGAAGAGCGGTCTGATTTGGAATTTAGCCGGGCAGGGCGGCCTTACTTGGACGCAGGGCGCGAATAGCAAGCCCGCGCAAGCATTAGGAAAGATTCAGCGCATTGAGCGGCGGGATAACTCCTGGCGAATGCAAGTGGAAACCGCGGGATCGGGGGCGGCGCCTGCCACGCTTGAGATCGCCGTAATCACGCCCACGGTGATTCGCCTCTCCATTCAGGCGCCGAAATGGGAAGGCGAGCCTTTAGACATCGCACTGCACTTCGCGGGCGCAGGACCGTTTTTCGGATTGGGCGAACGGTTTGACCGTATCAAGCTTGACGGGCTGAAGACAGATCTGCTTCCGCAGGATCTGCTGGGCCAGGCAGGCGGCCATAACTGGACTTACATTCCGATTCCCTTTCTTTTCACGCCACGGGGCCTTGGACTCTATCTCGATGTTGCGGTGGAAAGCGCTTTCGATCTCAGCACCGCCGAACAAGGAAAGTTTTCGGTTCTAAGTAAGACGCCCTCAGCCGACGCTTACCTGTTTGTTGGCGAACCGAAGGATATCCTTCAGAGCTATACTTCCTTGACCGGGCGGACGCCTGTACCTCCGCCGTGGGCGTTGGGGGTTTGGATCTGTTCCTATCAAAGTCCGCAGAGCGTGATGGCAGAGGCGCGCAAGCTGAAACAGAATGACATCCCAGCGAATGCCATTTGGACTTTCGATGTGATGGGCAAAGGCGACATTATGGGGTGGCCTTTGTGGTGGACCGGTTACTATCCGCATCCGTCGCAATTCACCGCTCAGCTCCATCAAATGGGATTCAAGGTTCTAACTTACGTTCATCCCTATTTGCGCTCGGTGCTCGATCCTTATAATCTGCCGAATCCTAGTTACGAAGAAGGCCTGCGGACGGGACTCTTCGTGTTAAATGCCGAGGGTCAACCGTCTGGGCCGGGCTTCGAACCTCATCGCGACGGCAACATCGACTTTACGAAACCGGCCAACGTAGATTGGTGGGAGCGGAAGATTCGGAACATCCTGCTTGACGACGGCTTCGATGGCTGGATGGAAGACTTTGGCGAGTGGGTGAATCAAAGCGATCGTTTTGCCGCCGGAGTTACCGGGCGCACGATGGCGAATCTCAACCCGCTTTTTTATCACAAGATCACCTATGAGATTACTCATGAAGCGAAACCCGATGCCGTAGAATTCGTGCGGTCCGGCTACGCCGGGTCACAGGGTTACACGCAGGTGGTGTGGGGCGGCGATCAGTTCCCGAATTGGACTCAGGATTATGGGCTGCCCTCCGTGGTGCGCGCCGGCATTACGGCAGGGTTGTCCGGGTTTTCCGTTTGGGCTCCCGACATTGCGGCGAATGGCCGCTTACTCGAGCTCTGGACGCGCTGGGTAGAGTTCGGAGCGCTCACGCCCGTCATGCGCAACCACTTGTGGGACAAGCCTGAGGGAGCCGTGAACCTATGGACTAGCGCGCAAACGATGGATACGTTCCGGGCGTACGCCAAACTGCACGCGTCCTTGTTTCCGTATTTGTTTACCTATGCGCGGGAAGCGGCGCGCGACGGGCTACCGATTATGCGGCACCCGCTGTTGAACTATCCAGACGACGCCACGACCTATGACTGTACCGATGAGTACCTGCTGGGCGACGATATTTTAGTCGCGCCCGTTGTCGAGCAAGGCGTTACCAGCCGTTCGCTCTATCTGCCGGCGGGTTCATGGGTGGACTACTGGACCGGAGAAATTCTCGCAGGAGGCCGCCAGGCGAAGGTTGCCGCTCCGTTGGAGCACATTCCGATATTCGTGCGCGCGGGCAGCATTCTGCCGTTTGCGGGCGTCGAGCCGGAAACACTGATTTGGCGAATTTTCCCCACGGCTGAAACGGCTGAAAGAAGTTTTGCGCTGTATGACGATACGCTGGCTAAGGTCACCCAAACGCGCGCACGGACGGAGATTCAGGTCGGCCATGCCGGCGCAGCCCGGCGGGTTGAATTAATGCTTCCGGCAGGGCAAAAGCCGCGCAGGATCGTGCTCGGCGGGAAATCTCTTCTCGAGATTTCTGGCGCGAGCGAAGGCGGCGGAAAGGTGGGATGGTGGATGGATGCCGCCAGCCACACACTTCGGATAGTTTTTCAAGCTCGCGATTTCGAAGTAGGTATCGACTGGTGATCACGCGGAGAACTCGTACAGGGATTTGAGACATGCCGGGTGCAAAAGCGGAGTTTCCTATTAAGCGGGTGGTTCTGGTCACGAGCGGGGATTTGCGCGATTCCGCAAATCAAGTTTGTTGGCCTGCCCAGGAGGACTTGGAACGCAAGCTCACCAAGTGTTTCGCGGACGCGGGCGTTTCCGTACAGCGGGCTTTTCCCGTGGATTCCTCCAAAGGGCACGGCTTCATTTCCAGTCAACGGATGGGTATGGATGTCTTCGCGGACATCGATCCGGAAGCGAACCTCGTCTTCGCGACTGCGGCCTGGCAGTACAGCCACCATGTGCTGCCGGGCATGCGCAGCCATCATGGACCGATTCTCACCGTTGCTAACTGGTCCGGGCAATGGCCGGGGTTGGTTGGGTTGCTCAACCTGAATGGCTCTTTGGTCAAGGCCGGCGTTCGCTTCAGCACTCTGTGGAGCCGGGATTTCGACGACGAATATTTTCTTGCCCGTCTTCGGCAATGGATCGAAACCGGAACCGCCACGCACGATCTCACGCATGTGCGCCCGCTAGAGCCAAGCCTGCTCCCGGCGGCCGCCGTTGAATTGGGCGTGCGACTGGCGGCTTCGCTTCAGCGGCAAAAAGCGATTCTCGGCATTTTCGACGAAGGTTGCATGGGTATGTATAACGCCATCATCGACGACGAGTTGTTGAATCCGCTAGGTGTTTACAAAGAGCGGCTCAGCCAATCCGCGCTGGTGGCCCGGATGCGCACGATCCCCGACTGCGAAGCACGCGCGGTGCGGGAATGGCTGGATGAAAAAGGCCTGCGCTTCGTCACCGGCGAAAAGGAAGAATCCGAGCTGACCGATGCGCAGATTCACGAGCAGTGCAAAATGTATGTCTCTGCCCTGCGAATCGCCCACGAGTTCGGCTGCGAAGCGATCGGGATTCAGTATCAGCAAGGTCTAAAAGACAGCGTTCCGGCTTCCGATTTAGTGGAAGGTCTGCTCAATAATTCCGATCGTCCCCCGGTCTTCGACCAATCCGGCAAAGAGCTGTTCGCAGGCCGGCCTCTTCCGCACTTCAACGAAGTGGATGAGTGCGCCGGGCTGGATGCGCTGGTGACCAATCGGTGCTGGAACGCGCTGGGGCTCGATCCCGCCACGACCCTTCACGATGTCCGCTGGGGCGAGCACTACCGCGGCGCCGGCATCGACGATTTCGTCTGGGTTCTCCAAATTTCCGGAGCTGCGCCGGCGAGTCATTTTATCGATGGATATCGCGGGGCCTCCAGCGAACGGCAACCGCCGATGTATTTTCCACTCGGCGGAGGAACATTGAAAGGCATCGGCCGGCCGGGAAAAATCGTTTGGAGCCGCGTCTTCGTCGAAAGCGGCCGCTTGCACGTGGATCTGGGACTGGGCTCGGTTGTCCAACTTCCTGCCGAAGAAACCACGCGCCGCTGGAAGCAAACGACCCCGCAATGGCCCATGGTGAGCGCTTATTTTGACGGTATCTCGCGCGATTCCTTTATGGCGCGCCACCGCGCCAACCACGTCAACATCGCCTACGCTCCCGACGCAGATAGCGCGCGCAATGCGCTCGCCGTGAAGTCCGCCATGTTCCATGCGCTCGGGGTCGAAGTGCATTTGTGCGGGGCAGTCAGCTTCGGATAGTTCTGCGATTTTTGAAAAATTTTAAATGGCTATCAACTCTCATGTCGCAAAAAGCACAATCGTAGGCGCCCTCGGGGGACTGCTTTTCGGCTTCGATACGGCCGTCATTTCCGGTACAACGCACGCACTGACGCAGCAATATCATCTTTCGCCTTTTCTACTGGGAGTGACTGTTTCGAGCGCTCTGATCGGCACGGTGGTCAGCGCAATGACCGCCGGATTTCCCGGACAGAAGTTTGGCCGCCGGGATAGCCTGCGCGCGATGGCCCTGTTTTATGTCGTGTCGGCCATCGGCTGCGCGTTCGCATGGAACTGGCCGGCGCTCATTGTCTTTCGCTTCATCGGCGGTCTGGGTATCGGCGGATCGTCCGTTCTTGGCCCTATGTACATTGCCGAAATTGCACCGCCCGATTGGCGCGGGCGGCTGATGGGCTTTTTCCAGGTCAATATCGTAGTCGGAATTTTGCTTGCCTATTTTTCGAACTTTCTAATTCGCAGTATGCATTTGGGCGCGAACGACTGGCGTTGGATGCTTGGCGTTTCGGGAATTCCGGCGGTTTTCTTTCTGGCGACGCTCTTTTTTATTCCGCGCAGCCCGCGCTGGCTCGTCATGCAATCGAATCTGCAAGAAGCGCTCCACGTGCTTGGCCTCATCGGGGTTTCTCAACCGAAAAAAGAGCTCGATGAGATTGTTGCGTCCGTTCATCTGGAGCGCTCCGTGGCGCATGTGCCGTTGTTCTCCCGCCAGTACAAGCTGCCTATATTCATTGCCCTGACAGTCGGCATGTTCTGCCAGCTCTCCGGGATCAATGCCATTCTTTATTACCTGAACGATATATTTGCGCTAGCCGGCGCCACGCAACTCTCGGGAGATGTGCAGGCGGTAGCGGTGGGAGCGATGAATCTGGTGGCGACCCTGGCAGCGATGTCGGTTATCGATAAGTTCGGCCGGAAGAAGTTGCTGCTGGTTGGGACGGCCGGCCTCATCGTATGCCTGGCGGCGATATCCGTTGTGTTCGTCACCCGGAGCCACTTGGGTTGGCTTGTCTGGCTGCTCATGCTCTACATTGCCTGTTTCGCCATATCGCAAGGGGCTGTGGTCTGGGTCTATCCGGGCGAGGTGTTTCCGAACCGCGTCCGGGCGAAAGGCCAAAGCCTGGGCAGCTCTTCTCATTGGGTGACCAATGCCATCATCTCGCTTATCTTTCCCGTTATGGCGAAATCGTCCGGCGCATATCCGTTCATCTTTTTCGGCGCGATGATGGTGCTCGATTTCTTTCTGGTGCTGTTCTGGTATCCGGAGACGAGCGGTATTTCTCTCGAACAGATGCAATATCAACTCGGCATTGAATAGTCTTCAACGATAGGAAAAACAAATATGAAACTGATTTCCGCAGTCTGGCTGCTGGGCGCTCTTTCGAGTGCCGCGATCCAAGGCCAGACGCCCAGTTGGCAACCAGATCTTACTATTCAGCAGACCTACCGGCCGCATCGCGTATCTAGCGCCGATCCATCGGGCGCAAACGCCGACTTTCGCCGCGTCGCTCCGGGCGCGGCCCTGACCGTGCTGGACGTGGATGGGCCGGGGACCATCTCGCACATTTGGTTCACGATCGCCGATAACGAACCGTATCATCTGAAGCGCATCGTGCTGCGCATATTTTGGGACGGTGAGACGGCGCCCAGCGTCGAAGCACCCATTGGCGACTTCTTCGGTTTGGGACTCGGTTATTACTATAGCTGGCAATCGGAGCTTTTGTCGGTCGGCAGCGAGAAAAGCCTGAACAGCTTTTTCCCCATGCCCTTCGAACACCACGCCCGGATTACCGTAACGAACGAAGGAAAGCGGCCCATCGGAAGCTTTTACTACAACGTCGATTACCGTACTTACACTCACTCGCTCCCGTCCGGCACACTCTACTTTCATGCCCAATTCCGGCAGGCGCAGCCCAATCGTGGTTGGACTAACAATTGGCAGACCAACCAGGATGCGCTGGTGGACAAAAAGCAGAACAAAGACGGCGTCGATAATTATGTCTGGATGGAAGCGAAGGGTCACGGGCAGTATGTTGGCGTAACTATGTCCGTGCTGCAGAACCAGGATATGTGGTGGGGCGAAGGCGACGACATGTTTTTCATCGACGGAGCGCAGTCGCCGTCCATCGCCGGGACCGGCTCCGAGGATTATTTTCTGGGCGCATGGGATTTCGGCGGACAGCCTTTTTCGTATCAGCTCTACGGCGCGCCCGTTGTAGGTACGGAACTGGCCGGCGGAAGATCGAGCGTCTATCGTTTCCACCTCGATTCTCCGATCCCCTTCGATAAATCCTTCAAAGCCACCATCGAGCACGGACATGCGAACGGGCGTTCCGACAATTTTTACTCCGTCGCTTACTGGTATCAAGCCGAACCTCACGACGCATTTCCGCCGTTGCCGCCGGTCGAGCAAAGATTGCCCGCGCTGCAGCCGGTAGGCGGACCCGGAAATTCGCCAACCGCCCAATCTCATTGAGAGCAAGCAAGTGGTAACCGGGATTGCGGCGGCTCTGTGAGTGTGTGTATGAGCAATGTCGGGGCAGCCGGCAAGCGCCCGGTAATTATTCCGCTGGGCGGGTTTCTGGGCGCGGGGAAGACCAGCCTTATTTGGGCGAGTGCGCAAATACTCGCACACCGCGGTTTGAAATCTGCCGCTATCCTGAACGATCAAGGCCATGAACTGGTGGATACGCGCTGGGCTCAGGCAGAAGGCTTACAGGCCGATCAAGTAAGCGGCGGATGTTTTTGCTGTTTATTTTCCGATCTAATTAGGGCAGCGGAACGCTTGCGCGAGCACGCTCCCGATGTGATCTTTGCCGAGGCGGTGGGAAGTTGTACCGACATCTCCGCCACTACGTTGCAGCCGCTTAAGCTCTATCATTCCGACAAGTTCCGCATCGCGCCCTATACGGTTCTGGTCGATCCCGCGCGCGCCGAAGAAATGAGAGCCGAAACGGCAGATCCGGATTTCGCGTTTCTGTTTAAGAAACAACTGGAGGAAGCCGATATTGTTTGCTTCACGAAATCGGACTTGTACACCAGCTTTCCGGCGATTCCGGCTGCCAGCGCATATCGTCTGAGCGCACGTACGAAGCAGGGGGTTCCCGCGTGGCTCAATGAAGTTCTGGGAGGGGATCTCGAATCGGGATCTAAGATTCTGGAGATCGATTACGCGCATTACGCGCGTGCCGAGGCCCGGCTCGCCTGGCTCAATTGCAGCGCCTCATTAGAATTGCAACACGCGCTATCTCCCTCGCTAGTTGTCGGCCCGTTCCTGGACGATCTCGATGAGACCCTCACGCAGCGCGGGTTTCGGGTTGCCCATGTGAAGATGGCCGACAGCACTCCCTCGGGCTTCATCAAGGCATCCATGGTCGCAAACGGGGCGGAACCGGATGTCTCCGGTAACCTGGATGCGTCTCCCACAACTGAGCATGATCTGCTGTTAAACATCAGGGCGGCCGGACCGGCTGCGAGCTTGTGGACGATTGTTGAGCGGCACCTTGCGAAACTCCCGGGGAAACTGAATTTGCGCGCAATGGAGTGTTTTACTCCGCTGCCGCCTAAACCCGAGTATCGGCTCACTGAAATCGTTAAGGCTTCTCTTTGATTCGACACACAGGCCGCCGCGGTTTCCTGAAAACAGTTGCCGCTGGAATTGCGCTCCAGGGTATTTCGGAACCATCGGCATTACCTTCGCAAAGCTCATCGGCGCGCCGGCGGAATCCGCCTAACCCGGCGATTGAACGCATTGGTTATCCGCGCTCTTTCTCCGGGCGTCAGCTCGCGCAAATAGCTTTCCCTCTTGGAGGTATTGGCGCCGGCAGCATTAGTCTTGGCGGCCGGGGACAATTGCGCGATTGGGAGATTTACAACCGGCCGGATAAGGGCCGTTCTCCCGAGTATGCATTCGCTTCCATCTGGATGAAACGAGGCAATTCTAAGCCGATCGCCCACGTTCTTGAAGCGCTGTTGCCCCGCCCTATACGAGCACAGCCGGGCTGGGTCCGGCAAATGCACCGGGCTTGAGCAGATTACAAGGCGCCGAGTTCACAGGCGAGTTCCCGATGGCCCAGATCGATTTCCGGGATGCGCGCCTTCCGGTCCGAATATCGCTCGAGGCATTTAGTCCGTTCGTGCCCACTCGACCCGGAAAACTCGGGTCTGCCTGTCGCTGTCCTGCGTTATAGAGTTCGCAACATTAGCGCGGAGAACGTTGCCGTCTCAATAGCGTTCTCTTTGGATAATCCTGTGGGTCCCAGAGTTCCAGGTTCTATCGGGCGCGGAAATCGCGGCAAGGTGAACGAGTTTCGCGGCGGCCCCGGCGAACTTCTGCAGGGACTTTACATGACCGATCCGCAGTTGTCCGATCCCGATCCGGAAAATGGGTCGTTCGCCCTGTGCGTGCTCAACGCGAATGGTGGAACCGTAACATATCTGCGCGGTTGGCCGGATGCGAAATGGTGGGCCAGTCCCATGTTGTTCTGGGATGATTTTTCCGACGATGGCCAGCTCGGTCCGGAAGTCGGCTGACCGTAAAGCCGTCGGATCGGTGTGCCTGCAGCGTGACATAGCTCCCGGGAGCGAATCTGAATATACGTTCCTGCTGAGCTGGCGCTTTCCCAACCGAACGCCCGTATGGTCTGGTTGGACTGCGCCTAAAGGGCACGAAAATGACGTGATCGGGAATTACTACTGTACAAGGTTCTCCGATGCATGGGCCTCGGCGCTATACGCCGCTCAAAACCTTCCAGAACTCGAACGCCACACCAAGAGCTTTGTGGCCACGATGCGGACAAGCACGCTTCCCGGCGCCTTGCGCGATGCGGTCACGGCAAACTTATCAACGTTCGTAACTCAGACCTGTTTCCGTACCGCGGATGGAGAGTTTCATGGATTCGAAGGCTGCAACGATCAGCGAGGCTGCTGTTTCGGGAATTGCACTCACGTTTGGAATTACGAGACCGCCACGCAATTCCTGTTCCCGAGCTTAGCTCGATCTCTGAGGAAGGCTGCATTCGGATTTTCTCAGGATCCGCAAGGCGGAATGCGGTTCCGTCAGATGCTTCCTGACGGCATCGACCGTTTTGGATATGCCGCAGCCGACGGACAGATGGGCCAAGTCATCAAGACATATTTCGATTGGCGGCAATGCGGCGATACGGAGTGGCTGCGAGGTCTCTGGCCGCAACATACAGAAAGCGATATCGTTCGCCTGGATTCCGGGAGGCTGGGACGCTAATCGAGACGGCGTGATGGAAGGCGTCCAGCACAATACGTACGACGTCGAGTTCTATGGCCCGAATCCGCTCTGCGGCATCTATTACTTGGGCGGATTGCGGGCGGCGGAGGAAATCGCGAAGATCGTCGGCGACGGCGCCGCTGCCCAAGCGTATCGGGGCTTGTTCGAGCGAGGACGCAACTGGATCGACAGCAATCTGTTCAATGGAGAGTATTACATTCAGCAGGTTCGCAGCATTCCGCGGAACGAGATTGCGCCGGCACGCTTGGCGACATGGGGGCAGATCATCCCGAGCACCCGGAGTTTCAGCTCGGAAATGGATGCCTGGCGGATCAACTCATTGGGCAATACTTAGCCGATATCGCCGGTCTCGGTTTCTTGGTCGAACCAAAGCACGTTCAGAAGACACTGGAGGCAATACAGAAATACAACTACCGAAGCAATCTGTTCGACCATGATTCAGTGCAGCGAGTTTATGCGTCTGAACGATGAGGCCGCCATCCTGATTTGCGATTACGGCAAGGGCGCGAGACCTAAAATTCCTTTTCCTTATTATGAGGAGGCATGGACCGGCGTCGAGTATCTGGTCGCAACGCAATTCATTTATGCCGGACTGCTGGACGACGGAATCCGCACGATTGAAGATGTGCGTCTACGGTATGACGGCGAGCGGAGGAATCCATGGGATGAACCGGAGTGCGGGCACCATTATGCTCGCGCGATGTCGTCCTGGTCGACGCTCATTGCTCTCTCCGGATTCCACTACAACGCCGCTCAGAATCTACTTTCACTTCAGCCGCGTGCCCACGCGCCATTCTTTCGATCCTTCTGGTCTACCAATTCGGGATGGGGAAGCTTTTCTATCCGGCGCACCGATGCCAGACAACGACTGGAACTTCTTGTTACGCGAGGATCCTTAAGATTGCAATCGCTGCGCCTGCCAGCGAGCGGAGAAGCGCCATCGTCGGTGACGCTCGATGATCGTCAGCTTGAGCATGCAGTGAGTCGGGATGGTCAACAGACCACTTTGGATCTGAAGCGGGACGTGACTATCGCGGAAGGGAAAAAGTTTGTTGTTATTTGATCGAACCAATCGGAGCTCATGAACACGCCCGACCATTGGCTCGTCATTCTGTTTTCCGCGCTCGCCGTGCTAAATAGTGTCGATCAAGAGCTTGGCGGACGAACGTCTTTATCACGGCCTGACGACTGACGTTCAACTCTCCAGCGGCCTGATCGAGCTCATTCAACATCGAAGACGTGAAGTCCACATTCACCCGTTGCGCGGGCTCATGCATTTTCCCCGTATTTGTAAAAAATCGCGATATCTTTTCCCCTCTATCCGCCCTGCGCGCGATTGAGTCGGCGGAGGGGATTCTCTTTTTCTCACTGGTTCGCTTCATACAGTTCCCTTTCCTCGCGAGTTGCACTCCATAGGGTTACAAGATGGTAATACTCGCCGAATCGATCGTCTCGGATCTCAAAGACGAGCGAATAGAGCTTCCCTTTTGCCCAACCGATAACGCGGTATTGCGACGGATCGTCGGATCGTTGATCCTGATAATACGGACGAGAGAAGATCTCTTGTGCTTCCTCGAAACCGATTCCGCGCTTGGGGTTCTTCCGTAGCGCGTCGCTTTTCGCCTTACTGAAGCGGAATCTCACCTGCAATTGGTATAGCAGATATACCTATTGGGAGCCTCCGCTGATCGCAGGTGAGATTATGCCCGCTACTGCCGTTGCGCATTGCCCAAAATTGCTCAAAACAGCGAAGCACTTCGACAGCAAAATTCTCTCACCAATGCTGCGAGAATTTGAGGACGCTGGAATTCGGGAGGCGGCTTCCGCCAGCCCCTGTCGAATAAAGTGTTTTACTTGGCGAAATATGCGAGTACCTAAGGGGGTTAGGGCATTAGGACGAGTTTGGACTCAGCAGTTGACGCTTAGCGATCGGAATCTCGGAATCTGCGACTCAGCATTTTACTCCGAAGTACTTAGTTGCTGAGCATTTCTGAGCTCGAGGTTGTGCAATAGTGGCTTAACCTCGACTGCAGCCCAAGGGAACTCCTCTATCGTTGCCACGCCGCTCAGAAATACGGCGATGCGTTTGCTTGCTGGATGGGATAGCCAGGCGCTGTACCCTCGGCCTTCGCTCGTACATTCTAGCCAGCGTCGGAACACAGTCGTCCACCTAGTCGTAAAGCTGGACCAATCGTTGGCTGTCGCCTGAACGATGTAATCGGCCACATATTGCTGGAGCGTTCCCTTCCAGGCGATGGGCATGGCGAGGTATAACCTGTCCAAATGTGCGTCGGCGAATCCTTCGCCTATGTAGTAGCTTCGTGTCGCCAGGGTCAGCCGGGATTCGTTCCCGGCACACCTGTCTGAGCGTGCTGTGAAGCGTAATCCGGCATCAACACAGTGTCAAAATTTCCAAATCATATTGAGCATCTTCTGTTTGAAACATTTTAAGATAAAATGTCGTACAATATGCGACAGCTACGACACGAATGTCGGCGAAGCCGCTCAAAATCGACAACCTTGAACTGGATCTTGGCAATCCGCGCATTGTCACAGCAATCGATCAGCGCGATGCCATGCAGAAGATCCTTAGGGAACAAGGCGTCAAACTTATAAATCTTGCCGAAAGCATCGCGGCGAATGGGCTGAGTCCGATGGACCGTTTCCTGGTCATCCGGTCGGAACGCGCTGGAAAATTCACCGTGCTCGAAGGGAATCGTCGCATTTTAGCGCTGAAGCTCCTAAAGAGTGCGCCCCTAGTCCACGACCTTGACATGCCCGACGCTTTCCGAAAGCGCCTATTGGCGGCCGGTCATTCGTTCAAGTCCAGTCGTGTGGAGCCGCTGGACTGCTACGAAGTCGCGGATCGTGCGGAAGGTACGGAATGGATAGTGCGGCGTCACACTGGGCAGAACGCAGGTCGGGGCATAGTCGATTGGTCGGGACTTGCCGCCGCGCGATTTCGCGGCCGTGATCCCGGTCTGTAGGCTTTGGACTTTGTTCTGGAGCACGGCGATCTTAGCGGTGAGCTGAAAGAGCAGATCGCAGCCAGATTCCCTATTTCTACTCTCGAACGCCTGTTAGCCACACCGACCGTACGTTTGGCGATTGGCTTCGATATCAAAGACGGCAAGTTGGAAACTCAGCTTCCCGCCGATGAGGCATTAAAGCCGCTGAAACGTCTGGTCCTTGACCTTGCGACTGAAGCGATTAATGTCACACAGGTGAAGTCGAGGAAACAGCAGGAAGAGTATATCGGGAGGCTGAAACACGCGGACCGTCCGGACTTGTCGAGAAAGTCCGGTACGCCTGTATCGCTGGACAGCATGACAGACAAGGATTTCACGCCTCCGTCATCCTCGCCGACGAAAAAGCCGAAGCCGACCAAATCCGCGCCGCGCACTACGATCGTGCCGAAGACGTGTAAGTTCAATATCTCAACGCCAAAGATCGAAAAGATATTCCGTGAGCTGCGGACACTGCAGTTATCCAAGCATCCGCACGCCATTGGGGTCCTGTTCCGAGTGTTCCTAGAAATGTCGGTTGACGATTATCTCGTGAATAAGGCGGGTTCGGGGCTGACCGTGACAAAGAATGGGCATCTCCACCAAAAGACACTCGCGACAAAGGTTCATGAGGTCGTAGACCACATGGTTACCAATGGAGCAGACCGCAAAGATTTCAAAGGCATCTTCACTGGGCTCACCGATGAGCACCATCCATTCTCAATCGATACTTTGCATGCTTACATTCACAACCGTTTTTTCACGCCTACAGAAGGAAATCTTACCGTTGGGTGGGACAACGCACAACGATTCTTTGAGGCGATCTGGGCATGAGTGAACCAGGCCATCCTTCCCAAAGCAAACTAATTCATTTCACGCCGCTCCGTTATCCGGGCGGCAAGGCCAAACTGGCACCTTACGTAAAGAGCTTGATGAGGGAAAACCGGCTGCTCGATGGCGAGTACGTGGAGCCCTATGCCGGAGGTGCCGCAATTGCTCTTGAGCTACTATTCCATGAATACGTGTCTCGTATCCATATAAATGATGTCAGCAAACCAGTTCATACGTTCTGGAAGAGCGTCCTTCAACACACAGAGGAATTTTGCCGTCGAATTGCCAACACTCCGCTGACGGTCGCGGCCTGGGATAAACAGAAGCGCGTCCTTAAGAATCCAAAAGATCAGGAAGACATCGACCTGGGCTTTGCGACATTCTTCCTGAACCGAACGAACCGCTCCGGCATCCTGAATGGCGGCATTATCGGCGGCCGCGACCAGCTAGGGCCGTGGAAGATCGACGCACGCTACAACGCGAGAGAACTCATCAATCGTGTTCAGTCGATTGCCCGCATGGGCAAGCGGATAAAACTCACGCGACAAGACGCGCTCAACTTTTTAAAGAATGGCGTTTCCCGCTGGCCAGAGCAAACTCTGATCTACCTGGACCCGCCCTATTACGCTAAGGGCCGCGATCTGTATTACGACTTCTATCAGGACAAAGACCACGAGAGCGTGGCGGAATTCGTGACCAACGAGATCACGCAGCAGAGGTGGATCGTATCTTACGATAACGTCCCACAGATTCGGAAACTATATAAGGGGGTGAGTCATGTGGTCTACAACATCGGGTACAGTGCCAGGTCGGCTTGCCAAGGCTCCGAGGTTATGTTCTTTTCCGTCGGCCTCAGAGTCCCGCCACTCATCGGTCCGATCAAGATAACCGAAAGCCATCCCGAACTCTTTCGACGGCTGGCTTAGGCTTAATCGCGGACCTTTCCGCTGCCGTCAGAGCTTTGAACTCCCCTTCTCTCGCTCTCTTCGAGAGTCGACCGCCATTTTGCCTTAAGAACCGAAACAGCAGATCAAACGTGCGATCCGGCATATCGACGAACCCCTGCACCTGTCGTTGAAGTTGATTATAACGGGCTAGGAACTGCGTTTCCCTCGGGAGGTCCTCTTCCAGGGTCTTACGCACACAGCCAAATAGAAATTCCGCGTGAGGCGTAGCGTCAAAATAGCGGTAGAAATCGGCGGTATCGTTTAAAACCTTGACATTGCCATCGGCTGTAGGTTTCCACTCGACCACGGGCAATAAGCGCCGCGAATAATCTTCCAGCACGGCACGGTAGGCATCGATGGCCTCAAGAATTGCCGCCGATACCGGAAACACTACGCCCGCGGGATTGAACCCGCGCTGCGCCAGGACATGATGTATCAGATAGCGATGGATACGGCCATTGCCGGCCTGAAAAGGATGGATATAGATGAAGCCGAATGCCAGAGCCGTAGCCGCAACAACAGCGTCGATTTCGCGCGCCGCCCCGCAGTCAAATGAGACCAAGCCCTTCAACAGGCTTTCGAGATCTTCGGCGCGCGCACTGATATGGTCGGGAAGCGGCGAACCCGTATCGCGCTCATGCTCGCCCGACAAATCCCCCTTCCCGGCGCAATCCCAGATGGACGAAACGGTCGTCACCAATGACAATCGCCTGCCGCAGCAGTTCCGGCAGAGCTATCGCATGCCGTCCGGCTTCACCAATCGTCCTTCCCCATCTTTGTATTCGGCTCTGGGGTGGGTTTTCGCCTTCGATCGCATAGCTGGATTTGAATCCTTCAACAAGAGAAAAGCCGCAGTACGCGCAAGCAGGTCCTTGGGGACGGCCGCGACCGCGGTCTGTGCGCGCGCCGCCAAATCCATCGCAGCGAACGCATCCAGCTGCTTGGTGCGGAACACATCGGGCAGAACACGGCCGTGCCAGGCAAATTATTGCGACGATAGTTGCCCTACGGTCGCCCATTGCAGCAGAGGGTCGACAACCGGCACATAGCTGCCCTGCGCCGCATCGGGAAGGTCCAGCCTCCTGCCTGTGAGCCATTCAAAAAGGAACCAGATCCGCCGGGCATAACTGCCGGTCGGTTTCTTTTTCGCAACTGCGGCAATCGCCTCCGGGCCTGCCGCCAGGAAGAGACGTTTCAGTACGGCCAAATCCAGCCCTTCATATCGCAGGGCGAAGGCCAAGTGTCCTTCCAGATCGGGCGCGGGGGCGTGCCTTGGCGTCAAAATACGCCAGCGACCTGACTCCCGGATACGATGATGCTCTCCGGTCGCAAAGAGCAGGCGAGGCACGGGCAAAGGCGATATGCGTCCATCAGCGGCGCGTGACCGGCAGGCGTCGCCTTTTCAGGCAAGACACGTTCGTGAAAACTCGTTACGGGTCCTGAAAATTGATGCTGTATCGCCAATCCCGTGAAAACCGGTTTCCCTGGACCAATGCTACCAAGGATGGCGCGACGGTGAGGGTCCTTTACCGCGCAGGGGCAGCTCAAACAATTCGATAGCCATTTTTAAGTTGTTGAGATTAAATCAGCAAACTGGCGGTGAGGGTGGGATTCGAACCCACGGAACCCGTGAAGGTTCAACGGTTTTCGAGACCGCCCGATTCAACCACTCTCGCACCTCACCACGTATCTAACTTACCAATTTCCGTAAAGTTACGGCTACTGTTACGATGCGCTTTGCTTCTCATTGTTTGGTCGGCACAAAACGCTCGGAAGCCCCCGGACGGCCGCTTCTTCGCATCGCGAACCGTATGCGCGTACCGCAAGGTCGTTGTTACGTTCGCATCCCCATCACAAACAACACGACCAAGCTCTTCCCTACCTTTCCTCAAGCAGGCGTTCGACATCTCGTGTGCCGTGGAGGATGGCGATCACCGTAAGCGGTCGCTTGTCGATTCGATACACGATGAAATAAGAAAAGACATTCCAGAAACGAAGCTCCTCCCGGGAACTGAGGTCTTCCCGACGATGCCCCTGGCCCGGTGCTCGCACCAACGCGTGAAGTGCAGCGACCAACGATGCCATCACGTGACGCGCGACTCGCAAACCTGCTTTTTCGAGGAGATGGTCTCGGATTTGCTGTAGATCTTCCTGGGCTTGGGTTGTTAGAACATAGCGACTCATCGCACCTGTCGCTTACGTTCCATTTCGTCCAGCAGTCCGGCGGTGAATGTATCGCCGTCGATAACTTCCCCGCGTTCCGACTGGAGAAATCCGCGCTCAATCTTGGCTCGGACCTCTTCTTCAGACACTAAGGCTAAATGAGCGCCCGTTTGCTCGATGATTGCAGCCAATTGCTCCCGTTCGTCGATCAGGCGGCCTAACAAACCATCAACTGACACTCCTTCCGCGTGAGCGGTCGCGGTCAGACGAGCTTCAGTCTCGGGTGAGATTTCAATGCCCATTTATTCCCTCGTCTTCAGGGTAACCGCTCCCGCGCCGCTCAAAAAAAAGGCCGCTCCCCAAAGCGGCCTTCGATCAACACCAAATCGACCGCTAGCTGCACCCGCTGGTGCCGCCACAATTGGCGCACTTGTAGCACGAGCCGTTTCGCGTCATGATGCTGCCGCACTCCGAACAGAGCGGTGCGTCACTCACGCTTGTGTCGAACGGAAGCGCTTGCTGCGGCTCCGGCTCCGTAGGACGGAGCTTGGGCGTTTCGCCCGCTTCATTCAGTTCCGTGATGCCCAGGAAACGCGCGCCCAGCCAGCGGAAGATGTAATCGATGATCGACTTCGCGTACGGAACCTGCTGGTTGCCGGTCCATCCGCTCGGTTCGAATCGCACATGGCTGAACTTATCGACGAAGAACTTCAGCGGCACGCCGTATTGCAATCCATAGCTGATGGACGTCGCCAGCGTGTCCATCAGGCCCGATATCGTCGAACCTTCCTTCGCCATCGAGATGAATACTTCGCCGGGAGTTCCGTCGTCGTACAGCCCCACCGTGATGTAGCCTTCGTGTCCGCCGATCGAGAACTTGTGCGTGACCGAAGCGCGCTCATCCGGCAGCTTACGGCGAATCGGCCGATACACGATCTTCTCGACCACCTGCGGTTGTGCTGCGGCCAGCGGCGCAACGTTAGCCTTCTTCTCGGCTTTACCCGTGCCGGAACTCAGCGGCTGCACGCGCTTCGACCCATCGCGATAGATGGCAACCGCCTTCAGCCCCAGCTTCCAGCTCTCGATGTACGCCTCCATGACGTCTTCCACCGTGGACTCTTCCGGCATATTGATCGTCTTCGAAATAGCGCCTGAGATGAATGGCTGCACCGCCGCCATCATCCGAATGTGACCCATGTGCTGAATGAAGCGGCTCCCGTTCTGCGGCCGGAAACTGCAATCGAAGACGGCCAGATGTTCCGGCTTCAGGTTCGGCGCGCCTTCAATCGTGCCGGTCGAATCGATATGCGCCACAATGCGTTCCGTCTGCTCAGCCGTGTAGCCGAGCTTGATGAGCGCCTGCGGAACCGTGTTGTTCACGATCTTGATCACGCCGCCGCCGACCAGCTTCTTGTATTTCACCAACGCCAGGTCAGGCTCGATTCCCGTTGTGTCGCAGTCCATCATGAAGCCGATGGTGCCGGTCGGCGCAAGCACAGTGACCTGCGCGTTGCGGTAACCGGTTTGTACGCCGAGTTCGTATGCAAGCCGCCAGCACTCCTCCGCCGCGCTGAACATCTGCGCGGGAACGCGCTTGCTGTCGATGCGGTTCACCGAGTTCCAGTGCATGCGGATCACATCGAGGAACGACTGTTCGTTCTGCGGATATCCGGGGCATGGACCCACAGCTTCCGCCAGCCGCGCGCTCGTCAGATACGATTGGCCGCACATGATGGCCGTAATCGCCGCGGCGAAGTCACGGCCGCCGTCGCTGTCATATGGCAGCCCGAGCGACATCAACAGCGCCCCAAGATTCGCATAGCCCAACCCCAGCGGCCGATAATCGTGCGAGTTCTTTGCGATTTTCTCCGTGGGATAGCTGGCGTTGCCGACGATGATCTCCTGCGCCACGATCATGGTGTCGACTGCGTGGCGGAACGCTTCCACGTCAAACGTGCCATCCGGCCCGACGAACTTCATCAGGTTCAGTGACGAGAGATTGCACGCCGAATCGTCCAGGAACATGTACTCGGAGCACGGATTCGACGCGTTGATTCTCGCCGTTGCTTTCGACGTGTGCCAGGTATTGATGGTGGTGTCGAACTGCATGCCGGGGTCGCCGCATTGGTGCGTCGCTTCCGCGATCTGGCGCATCAACTCGCGCGCTTTGTAGCGATCTTTCTTCTCGCTTGTGGGCACGCTCTTGGTCCACCAATCGGTGTCGTCCACTACGGCCTTCATGAACTCGTCCGTGGCCCGAACCGAGTTGTTCGCGTTCTGGAAAAAAATGGAACCGTAGGCTTCGCCGTCGAGCGACGAATCATAGCCCGCGTCGATCAGCGTGTGTGCTTTCTTCTCTTCTTTCGCCTTGCACCAGATGAAGTTTTCGATGTCCGGATGATCCGAATTCAGGATCACCATCTTGGCCGCGCGCCGCGTCTTACCGCCCGATTTGATTACGCCCGCAAACGCATCGAAGCCCTTCATGAAGCTCAACGGACCAGATGCCCGGCCGCCGCCCCACAGGTGAGCGTTTTCTTCTCGAATAGCCGAAAGGTTCGTCCCGGTGCCCGATCCCCATTTGAAGAGCATGCCCTCGGTTTTCGCCAGATCGAGAATCGATTCGAGCGAATCGCCCAACCGAGTTAATGAAGCAGGCCGAACACTGCGGCCGCGTGTCGCCCGGCAGCAGCTTCTTCACTACTTGCTGAGCTTCATCGAAGTAAAATCCGTAGCCGCGCGCTTCGGTCACGCCCACGTTAAACCACACCGGCGAGTTGAAGCAGGCTTTCTGATGCAGCATCAGGTGCGCCAGTTCAGACCGGAAGTTCTCGGCGTCCTCTGTGGTCTTGAAGTAGTTGCCCGTGAGCCCCCAATCGGCGATCGTGTCCACCACGCGATGCACTAGCTGGCCAACACTGGTCTCGCGTTCCGGCGAGCCCATCCGTCCATGGAAGTACTTGCTCGCGACGATATTCGTCGCAGTCTGGGACCAGTCGGCCGGAACCTCTATATCGCGCTGCTCGAAAATCACCGACCCTTTGTCGTTTCCGATGGTGGCCGTGCGCCGTTCCCACTGGACCTGATCATAAGGTGTCGTACCCGGCTCGAGCTTGGCCGTAAAGTAGCGGGGGAATGACACCCCCGTCCGTTCTTCTTTCTTCAAAGAGTGCTGCAACTCTTTGATTTTAAGCGCTAAATTGACTGTGAGCTGTCCCATGGGAGGATTTTGTCCAGGCCTTTCTGTCCGGGGGCTGCGTGGATGCCCGACGTTACAATGCATCCGCGCCGACAGGTCTATTAAAGACCCGTTTCACGTAGGCCGTCAATACAGATTTTCAGCTGCAGCCCCTAGATGTTGTGGATTAACTGTCGAAAAGTACTATACGCAGTATCTAAGTACCAGGATAACGCCGTGCCAGTCAGTCACTTAGCGCCGGAATAGCTCTTCTTGACAAACATCAACTGACCTAAGTGATACGAATTGTGCGGCTACCAGCAGCAGCGCCTCGCGCAGAAGCGTCTGCCCGTCTCCGTGCTCAAACGGCGATCAAAAGTTTGGTCTGTAAGTCTTGCACAAGCTGATTGAACGCCTGAGCGTCGCGCTGGAATTTCTTTACGCTTTCGTCCCAGGCGTGTGACGAGGGGGGCGCCGGTGTCTTGGGCCAGTAGCCTTCCGGCCATTCGGGCGACTTATGATCCGGGTTGCGCGAGAACTCGAGAATGTCCGATTGAGCTATCCGCATATGCTCCAGCAGTTCCCATGCGGTGTGGGGCGCGCCGGCCGGTTTCCACCCGCGTGCTTCTTCCGGGAAATCCTCAACGGCGGAATCGAAATCGATGTGCGCTTGGTGCCCACGCAGGCCATCCACCAGCATCAGGCGGATTGCGGTTGATTCTTTCGTATCCATATTTATCTATTCTCCTGCGCTTCCTGACGGACGGCCAAACCAGGCTCGAATTTTCTGAGAAGAACTGCCGGTTGCAGTCCACTTCCAGAGTTTGACTCAACCCATGTTGGATTTCACCCGTTCAACGCGCGGCGTTCCATCGCGCGTCCTCATCTATTGTCTCTTGGCCGCAATGTTCGGCTCGAAAGCTCAGTCCGCGACCGTTGCGTCCCAGGATTTTGGTGCCTCTCAGGTGGGAACACCCGCCGCGGTCAACGTAGCAATTCCGTCCGTCACCCCCGGACCGCCGGTGCTCTCGCTCCGGTATTCAACAGATTACTCATTGGGCTCGTGTTCGGGGAACGGTTGCTCAGTTCCAATCACGTTCAATCCAATCAAGCCTGGCCTTCGCCAGGATGCGGTGATCGTCAAAGATGCGAACGGGCAGATCGTGGAAGAGATCCTTCTGCACGGAATCGGCTTGGGCCCTCTGCCCGTGTTTTCTCCCGCCTTGACGACTTTGAAGGCGTATGTGCCGATCGGCGAAAGCTACTCTATAAACTCCATTGCTGCCACACCCGACGGCAAGGTTCTGCTTGCCTCCGGCTTTCAAAACGCCATCTTCCGATTTGACCCGGTAGCCAATACGCTAACTGCCGTGCCCGGCTTGCCAGCCCCATCCGGCTCTTCCCGTTCTTTGGAATTGGCGCCATTGCGATCGATGCAGCGGGCAACATCTTCTACGGGAACAGCAACTCGGAGTTGCACAGGCTCGATGCGATTACTGGGGCAGATTCTCTTTTTGCCTCGAATGTAGCGGCAGACAGCATGATCATCGCGCCGACAGGCTTCATCTACTACGCTCAGCAGAGTCAGATTTTCAAAATAGATCCCAACACAAAGGCGGTCACCGTCGTTGCTGGGAACGGCACACAAGGTTACTTGGGGGACGGTGGACCAGCCACAGCCGCCGAATTCTCTTATCCATCCGGCATTGCGCTCGATCTTTCAGGCAATTTGTACATCGCGGACGGAGGCAACCAGCGAATTCGGAAAATCGATACGAACGGAATCGTCACAACCATTGCCGGGACCGGCACGAACGCAAATTCTGGCGACGGTGGTCCTGCTATATCGGCCGATTTGGCTTTCCCTTCGGCGTTGGCAGTGGATGCGGCAGGAGACGTTTACGTGCAAGTCATCCCTGGCGAAATTCGCCGCATCGACGCCGCAACCGGAATAATTTCGACCATCGCCGGCAGCACTCCGCAGACTACCGGAAGCAGCACGACGTCCAATCCGTTCGTGGGTGTCGGATTTTCCGGCCCGGCGCAGGATTTAGCTGCCGCAGGCTCCTTCGCGTTGGATTCCGACAGTAATATCTGGGTCGGAACCTCAATCTACCCGCGCAGCAAGGACTTTACGAAATATCTACATCTCGCTTATCCCCTCGATTTCCCCTTTACCGCCGAAGGCCAAAGTGCCACGCAAAGTATTTCGTTGTTGAACGCCGGTACAGCCGATCTCAATCAGCCGGTCTTCGGGTCAACAGGTCAGGGCGCGACAGATTTCAGTGCGGGCGGCAACTGCACTTCCCAAGTGGCCGTTGGCAGCACGTGCGCCATCAACGTGACGTTTACGGCTGGACCATATGCCGCGCCCTCTGCTTCCATCACGCTTGCGGATAATGCGGTTTCATCACCCCAGAGCATTCCCGTAGCGGGAGCAAGCGGTGGTTCTGCGCCGGCCATCCAGCAGTTATCTGCAATTGCTGTTGGCAGTTCCTCGTCATCGCCGCAATCGGTAAGCGTGCAGTTTGCAGGGAATGCAGCCGGCCTGACTGCCGTGCTCGCATATGGGAACGAGTTCAGCTTAGGGCAAACGTCCTGCAGCGGAACGGGAACAGTATTTTGCACGGTGCCCGTAACATTTGCACCAAAATATCCGGGAACACGGCAAGACGCGATTCAGTTTCTTGACAGTACTGGAGCAGTTGTCTACCAGACCTTCTTAAGCGGTGTCGGCCAGGCTCCGCAAGTGCTTCCCGATCCGGCGACGGTCGGCAGTATACCCATGCCTGCGGGATATTTCCAGTTCGCAGCAATGGATCCAGCAGGGAATCTGTATGCTGTGCCGGAGTTTGGCTTGTCTAGCGCGGGCTCAGTCTATCGATTCAACGCAACAACCAGTCAATGGACGATCGTTGCTGGACAACAGGCATTATCGGGCGTAGACACCGGCGACGGAGGACCAGCCACCAGCGCAATGCTGAGCTATGTGAACGCAGTCGCTTTCGATGCAGCCGGGAACATGTTTATCGCAGAGACTTTCAAAATTCGGAGAGTGGATGCGCGAAGTGGCGTCATCACCACGATTGGTCAACAAGGCGGACAGAACATTGCCGTCGACCCGCAAGGCTACATATATGTCTTGAATCTGGACGGCAACAAAGTACTGAAGCTCGACCCTTTAACGGGCAACTTCATCACGTATGTGGGCAACGGGCAACTCAGTGCAACTGGGGATGGCGCTCCGGCGACATCTGCCTCGCTTGGCTCTGCGCAGGCGATCGCGTTCGACAGCGGCGGAAATCTTTTTGTCACCGACACCGAAGGGGTGCGCAGGGTAGACGCGGCTTCGGGAATCATCACCAAGTACGCGGCCACCTGCGGCAGTGCGGGTGGAATTGCATTTGATCCGACCGGGAACCTATATGTCCCCTGCGGATTCTTGACGATCGTTCCACCGGGTCCGGGAACGCCGCAATACATAGACAGCAACGTTCTCTACAATATCGGCGGTACCCTGCTCAGGGGTCCCGACGGAATCTTTTACATTGCAGACGGCATAACTCTGACGCCGGCATTGCAATCTCCTCTCACATTCGCAACCGCTATTGACACCGCTTCAGCTTGGACGGTCGGACTCATCGATACGGGTAATGTTGCGGCGACTCTGAGTTCCATCGCCCTCAATAGCGGCAACTCGAATGCGTTCTCGCAAAGCGGCAACTGCGGCCAAAGTCTTGCACCGGCGCAGACTTGTACTATCTACTTGACATTTGCCCCAGTTGCGGTCGGATCGGCAACGGCAAACCTCACGGTTGCTTATTCGAATCTTCCGAGTTTGCAAACCACTCTCAGCGGCACTGTCGAAGTGCCTCTGATTTATGTGACTCCCAGCGTGTATTTTGGAAATACAGCGCTCTCGACCACCAGCTTCGCCGGCACAGTGCTACTGCTGGACGATAGTTCCTCCGTCCTGGCTCTTTCGACACCAACGATTTCCGGGCAGAATGCTTCCGATTTCAGCGTGCAATCGTCCTGCGCTGCACGCTTGAATGGCTTTCAGTCGTGTTCTCTATCCGTCTTCTTTCGCCCTAGTGCCGTTGGCCTCCGTACGGCCACTCTGAACGTCTATGACAACGCTGCGGATTCTCCGCAGGCTGTGGCATTGATCGGCTCGGGTTTCATACCGTCTCTGGCCCCGGTTGCGGGCGCGCTCCACAAAATTTCGGTCGGCGCCGACGGCACAGTGTGGGGCATTAATAGCGGCGGCGGGATTTACAACTACAATGCGCAAACAAGCGCTTGGGTCGGGGTGCCTGGATCGCTGGCCCAGATTTCAGTTGGCGCGAGCGCGTTCGTTTGGGGCCTGAACTCGGCCGGCCAGATTTACAGGTGGAATGCCGGGCTGCAATCCTGGGATTCGATCCAAGGCAACCTGGCCCAGATATCGGTCGGCGCTGACGGCGAAGTGTGGGGCCTCAACGCGCAACACTCCATCTATCGCTTCAATACCGCGGCCCAGAGTTGGCAGCAGATTCCAGGTCAATTGCAACAGATCGCCGTCGGTTTCGATGGCGCCGTTTGGGGAGTGAATAGCCAGCAGGGTGTCTATCGTTACAATCCGGGCACGAGAAATTTCGAACAGGCGCCCGGCACGCTTGTGTCGGTATCGGTGGGAGCGGACGGCGATGTCTGGGGAATCGGCAACGGCCAGACGGTGTATCGCTTCAACAAGCTGACGGGATCTTTCCAGCAGATGCCCGGAAGTCTCGCGCAGATTTCGGTTGGAAACGGGTCAAATGTTTGGGGGCTGGATAGCAACGGTCAGGTCTACGAATACGACAGTACGAATGGAAGCTGGACCTCCCAGGCGGGCGCGCTCGTCGGCATCTCGGCGGGCGCAAACGGAGCCGTTTGGGGACTCGATAGCTCCGACGGCATCTACCAGTTCACAGCGCCGACTCGACCCGTAAACGTATGGCACAACGCTAACGCCGGCCTTTCGCAAATTAGTGTCGGCATCGATAACACCGTGTGGGGGCTGAACAGCGTAGGAGAGATTTTCACGTTCGATGCAATCAGCCAATCGTTCGTGAACGTTCCTGGTCAATTGAGCCAAATTGCGGTGGCGAGTTTCGACAACGTTTGGGGCATTAATGCCGCCGGCCAAATCTATCGCTATGACACGGCAAAGGGCGGATGGGATTCGATTCCAGGCACATTGAGTCAGATCGCCGTTGGTGCGAACGGAGCCGTCTGGGGCCTCAATCCAGAAGGCCAGATTTATACGTTCAATGCGGCCACTCAAAGCTGGACAGGGATCCCCGGGCAATTGCAACAGATCTCCGTCGGAGCCGATGGCGCTGTCTGGGGAATTAATAACGCCGGCCAGATCTACAACTTCAACGCGGAAACTCAAGGCTGGACATTGGTACCTGGAACCCTCAAGCAGATTGCCGTGGGGTCCACTGAGAATGTGTGGGGAGTCAATGATCGGGGCGCGGCCTATCGATTCGACCCGATCCACAATTCATGGGATTACGTTCCCGGAGCATCCTTAGCCCAGATTGGCGTTGCATTCGATGGAGCCGTACGGGGCCTGACTACGACCGGTAACGTCATCGTTCAGTACAATGCCCAAACTGGTAGTTGGACATACGATATAGCGGGCGTGACTGCGGTCTTCGTCGGCTCCGATGCAGCCGTATGGGCAACAATAGCGGGAGCTGTCTACACTTACTGGTAGGCCAACGGATGAACGGCAAATGTTCGCGGCTGACTTTATGTCTCCTGCTTCTACTTGCCGCGTCGAAACTGTGGGCGCAGGGGCCGCCTTATCAAACCGATGATCCAGTCCCGGTCGACCTGCACCATTACGAGTTCTACATCTTCGGGAGCACGGATGGGACACCGGCGGAAACCGATTCCATTGGACCGGCTTTAGAGTTTAACTGGGGCGCTATCCCCAGAGTGCAACTGCACGCCATTCTGCCCTTCGGCGCGGTCGTGCCGTCGAACAATCCCGTCTATGTGCCCGGGGGGACAGGGGCCACTGCGTTTGGATTAACGGATATGGAACTGGGCATCAAGATTGCCCTTGTCAAGGAATCGAAGTACATCCCTCAGATCGGCACCTTTACTATGTTTGAAATCCCGACCGGTAGTTACGGCAGGGGACTCGGCGTGGGCAGGGTTTGGTACAAGGTCCCTCTCTGGCTGCAAAAGAATATCGGGAAATGGCTGCTGGACGGCGGCGCAGGCGAAACCATCGTTCCGCAAACCCAGTACCGCAACTTTCCGTATGCCGGATTCTTGCTCAAATACACCTTCAGCGAGCGGCTGGAAATCGGCGGTGAGGTCTTTGCCCACGGCCGCGAGGGTTTCGCCACGCCGCAGACTCAAGCTTCGACGATGATTGACCTCGGCGGCTATTACCACTTCAAGCATCACCCAGGCGAACAGTTTCTGTTTTGCTACGGCCACTCTGTTGCCGGACAAACGGAGAACTACGCCTACATTGGCATGTACTGGATATGGGGAAAAGACAAGAGCAAACCGGATTTAGGCAGCGGCATAGTCAGCCCGGCACTTTCGAAGACCCTCGTTCAACCGGCGGGAGCATTTGGAGTAAGAACCACCGAATAGCCGATCAAACCTTTTGCAGTCACACTTTTTTTCTGCTGTGTTTTCAACCGGCTAGCGGGAATCGCTTGGTCCCATAGTGTAATCCTGGAAGTAAGAAGTAGGGTAGAGTTCCCAAACGCCGCTCAGCCGCCGTGCTGTCAGCGGCTTTTTTTATTTCCAGGGAGGAATCCACTCATGTTCGGCAAGAAGCCAACTGAAAAACAACTGAACGCAAATCGCGAAAATGCCCAATCGAGTTCGGGGCCGCGCACCGAAGAAGGCAAAAATCATTCCAAGCTCAACAACTTTCGTCACGGCCTCGCCGGCCACACCATGGTCCACGTTCTGCTCGATTGGGAGTCGGAAGCCGACTTCGCCCGTCTCGAGCAAGCGCTTTGGGACGAGCATCAGCCGGAAACCACAACCGAAAAACTGCTCGTCGGCAAAATGGCCCAGCACTACTGGCTCGCTCAGCGCGCCATCACCATTCAATCCATGGCCATGCATGCCGGACCATTCGCTCCCGGCGCCGAAGGTCGCGTCACAACCTACATCCGCTACCAGGCGCAGCACGAACGAGCCTTCCGCCAGGCGCTTGCGGACCTGCTAAAGCTCAGATCCGAAAAGAGAAAGCAGGAAATTGGGTTCGAATCGGAGAAGCGCAAAGACGCCAAAGAATCGCGCACCGTCGAGCTGCATCGTTACGCCGTTGCTCGCGCTGAAAGTAAGTTTGACCGCTATATTGTCGGAAAAAACAACGCGCCGAAGCCCGAAGGGGTCCCAATCGCGGCTTGATTATGTGAAAACACTGCCCTAAACTGACCTGCTTGGTGCGCCTTGAACGCAAAGTGCGCCCGCACTGGCTGTGCCGACCAAATTTCCGCTTCAGCGGTAATATCCCTTCTCCGAAAATCGGTATATTCAAGCGGCCTAAATACTAACAAACGGAAAGAGACTACTTACTTCACACTGAATCGTAATACGTTCAGCAACTTAGCTCAAGTACCCCGTTGGTACTAGGCGTGCTCACTTGCAGGACCATCTTCTCGGTGCGGTGCGCAAAAATTCCAGAGAGGAACTCGATGCACAGACTTGGGGTTTTGTTTTGCAGCTTGATCGTAGCTGCCGCGTTAGCGCCTTACGCTTCCGCGCAGCAACTGACTGCTCAGATCCGCGGCTCCGTGAGTGACTCAACGGGCGCAGTTGTGCCCGACGCGCGGGTCACTGCGACCAACACGCAAACTCAGGTAAGCGCCACAGTTCCCACGAAGACCGATGGCAGCTTCGAATTTCTCCAGCTTCCGGTCGGCAACTATAGCGTTGCGGTCACCAAGACGGGATTCCGTGCTTTCGATGCCAAGGACATAACTCTGGTTCTTGATCAGGTCTACACACTCGCGGTGACCTTGCAAGTCGGCCAGATCAGTGAAGCGGTGCAGGTCGAGGCGAATGCAATCCAGGTGGAAACGACAACCACTCAGCTCAGCACCGTCATTCAGGCGCAAACGATCGTTGATCTTCCTCTGAACGGTCGAAACTGGGTTCAGCTTCAGCAATTCGCCCCCGGTGTTGTCTCGTCGAGCGATCGCTTCGGCAGCAATTACGCCACCAACGGCAGCGAATCGCAGCAGAACGCGTTTCTGATCAACGGCGCTGATTCAAACGACCTTCCATTGAACACACCGCTGATTATTCCCAGTCCCGATGCGATCGCCGAATTCAACCTCATCGATAGCACCATGAATGCCGAATACGGCCGCAACTCCGGCGCAACGCTGAACGCGATTATCAAGTCCGGCACAAATTCATTCCACGGCTCTGCCTTCGAGTTCTATCGCGATACGTTCCTCGACGGCCGTAACCTCTTCCAGGTAACCAAGCCAGTCTTTCATCAGAATCAGTTTGGCGGAACTGTTGGCGGCCCAGTTTGGAAGAATCACACCTTCTTCTTCCTGTCCTACCAAGGCACGCGATTTCGCCAGCCTGAATCTGGCGGCCAGGTCACCGTACCCACTGCGGCGCAGCGGAACGGTACGTTCACGGATTTGTCAACGGCCTCCGGATCCGCGGTATCGCCGTTCGCGTTAACCGGCTCGAGCGGGCAGGTGTACCCTGCCGGCACGCCTTACAGAGTCATTTTCGGTGGAAATACCATACCGGCGGCTGATTTCAATCCGGTAGCGCTGAAGCTTCTGAATACGTATGTTCCTTTGCCAAACTCGCCCGGGAACATCTATTCTTTCAATCCGACCGTAATTGGACAAACTGATCAGGGCATCTTCCGGCTGGATCACACCTTCAGCACGAAAGATGCGCTCTGGGTGACGGGATTCCTTCAGACCACTCCACAGGTGGAAACTCTTCCGTTTACAGGTTCCACGCTGCCGGGTTTTGGCGATGAGAGCGTCTCGGCTTCCAAAACGTTCAGCGCGGACTGGACTCACACATTCGGTCCTACCAGCGTTAACGAATTGCGCCTGTCCTATGTACGCTTGAACCTCCAGACTGTTGAGCCGCAGCAAGTCGTCCAGCCCTCCTCGCTCGGATTTGCCATCAACCCGCAAAATGCGGCGGCAGCCGGCGCGCCCTTCATCGGCGTAACCGGTTATTTCAGTCTCGGCTTCAGCACCAACGGTCCGCAGCCGCGGATCGATGAGACGCGCGAAATCGCGGACAACTTTTCCAAAGTGGTGGGAAGCCACACCATCAAGGTAGGCTTCGACGGAAAGCGCTACGACGTCGACAATCCGTTTTCCGGCAGGAATAACGGATCCTTCACGCTTCGGCGGTGCTGGCAGATACAGCACCGGCGACCCGCTGGCGGACTATCTTCTCGGCATACCCGACAGCTACTCACAGGGCAGCGGGAGCGTGATCGTAGCCCGCACCTACGAGAGCTACGCGTACGCTCAGGACAGTTGGAAGGTGAACAACAATCTGACTTTGAATTACGGCGTCGCTTATCAGGTGGATACGCCCTTGCATAATACGCCATTTTGGAGGCGAAGCATTCAACTGCTTCCGCCCCGGCCAGCAGTCCACTGTGTTCCCAACCGCCCCGCTTGGGCTTCTTTTCCCGGGTGATAACTCCTGCACTGGTTCGGGATACAACACGTTCTACAAAGATATTGGTCCGCGCTTCGGATTCGCCTACGCGCCGGGGTCGAACGGCGGTCATCAGAACTTTGTTGTTCGCGGCGGCTTCGGTCTTTACTACAACCGGGTCGAGGAAGAACTAACACTACAGAACCTCGGTGCCGTTCCGTTCTCGCAGAACTCGAATGGGATCGGTGATGTGGGCGGTAGCCCGTCTTTCGCGAATCCATTTCAGGACATTGCAACTGGCCAGTCCATTCCAAATAAGTTCCCCTTCGCGGCTCCGACCAAGGGTCAGACGGTGAATTTTGCTGCTTATTACCCGCTCAGCATCAACACAATCAATCCGGATTTCCGGCCACCGTATGCGATGAACTTTAATCTGAACGTGCAACGCGAGCTGCCGTTCGCGATGCTGCTTCAGCTCGGCTACGTCGGCGCGCTTGGCCGTCATCTGGAACTCGATTACGAAGGGAACCCAATATCGCCGGCCGGGCAAGCCGCCTGCGCCGTAACGCCGGCTTGCGTAACCGCGCGCTCCCAGCAACACGTAAAGTACCCGTCGCACGCTCTTTATGCTCCGGGCAACATCTTCGCTTCGGTCGGAACCCAGGCTACGGACGGGATCTCCAGTTACAACTCGCTGCAAGTTAGTTTGACCAAGAGGTATAGCAGCGGATTAACGTTCCAGGCCTCCTATACCTATTCACATTCCCTCGACGATACTTCGGGTTTTGAGAACAGCGGCTTAACTTCCAGCCGCAGCCCCAATCCATACAACTTCCTGTCGTTCTACGGTGATTCATCGTTCGATGCGCGCCAGCGTCTTGTGGCGAGCTACGATTATGAGATTCCTCATCTCAGCAAATTCGTGAATAATGTCGTCGTTCGCGAGGTCTTCGATGGCTGGCATATTTCCGGTATCACCACGCTGCAATCCGGTTTCCCGATCCAGGTGGCGGATTCGGGTGCATATCGTTCACTCACCTGCGATTCCTATGAATACTACGCTTGCTGGGACGCCCCGAACTCGCTCGGCACTCCCGCCACCTACGACCCGCGGACTTCGTCGGCGATAAACACTGACCAAAAACGCTGCGAACACAGTCTCGCTTCCCTACTACTACTTCAATCCGAACGCGTTCGCTTTGGAGGCGATCGGCACCATCGGCAATGAAGGTCGCGACAACTTCCACGGACCTGGTATCAACAATACCGATCTGGATCTTGCCAAGCGTATATACTTGGGTGCGGAAAATCGCCGTTGGCTCGAAATGCGCGTCGATGCATTCAACGCCTTCAACCATACGCAATTTTCCGCAACGAGCGTGACTTCTAGCATCAACTCGGCCAACTTCGGCCGCGTTCTCGTCCGCAGCTACAGCGCGAACCATCCAGTTGGGAGTCAAATTCTACTTCTGAAAACGGGCTCGCAGCCGGATTGCTCACAAAGGATTTCTTATGTATCACCTATCGCGCATTGCTCGGCGGCTTTCTTATTTGCTCTTGCTTTGTTTGCCCCGAGTGCTTCACTGCTCGGACAAACAGAAACCACCGGTGACGTCGTCGGCACCGTCACCGACAGTTCCGGCGCAGTTGTGCCGGGCATCTCCGTTACACTGCGGAGTCTCGGTACCAACGAAGTCAGAACGGAGGTCACTAAAGCCGCCGGCGAATATCGATTCGCGTTGCTTCAGCCAGGCGACTACCAGATTTCCGCCGAGCACGGCAGCCTGAAATCCAGCATCGAAAAATTCACCGTCCTGCTCGGACAGGAAGAGCAGATGAACCTGCGGGTTACCGTCCAGGGAACGCAGCAAGTGGTACAGGTCACTACCGAAGCTACTGCCCTTGAGACCGAAAATGCCAACCTGACCACCTCCATCGACACCAAGCAGGTCAATGATCTGCCCGCCAGCGGCGGTGACATCACACAGTGTCGCCTTCACCGTCCCGGGCGTCCGCGTAAATGTCGGCGGCGGTAGTGGCAACTTCAACGCCAACGGTGTTCCTGGCGTCTCGAACCTGTTCACTTTGGACGGCGCCGATAATATGGACCCGTTCAACAATCTGAACAACTCCGGCGCCAGCAACAATACTCTGGGTCAGAACCAAATCGCTGAGGCCGCTGTTGTCTTGAATGCTTATAGTCCGCAATACGGCCGCATGGCGGGCGCCCAGGTGAACTGGATCAGTAAGTCCGGCACCAATACCTTCCACGGCAATCTGTTTTACAACTACAACGGCGACATCATGAACGCCAACGACTTCTTCAAGAATCTCGCCGGCGCGCGCCGTCCCAGGTCCGACGCGAATCAGTTCGGCGCGTCTCTCGGCGGTCCCGTTATCAAGAACAAGACTTTCTTCTTCGCCGACTTCGAATCCTTGCGCTACGTGCTGCCCGCCTCCGGCTTCGTTGACATCCCGTCGCCGCAATTCCAGTCCTATACTCTCGCGCACATTCCGGCTGCCGATACTGCCCTGTACCAAAAGATTTTCAACCTCTACAACACCGCGCCCGGCTCTGGCTCTGCCGTTGCTGTCGCCAATGGCACAAGTCCCTTGCAGGATTCGAATGGGCACCTCGGCTGTGGAACCGCGACCTTCGCGGGAACCGTCTATGCGCCCGGGCAGATCTTTGGCGTCAACGTTCCTTGTGCATCGGCCTTCGAAACCAACGTCAATGAGATCAACAACGAGTCTTTCTTCACTGCGCGTGTCGACCACGAGTTAACCGATAAGCAAAAGCTCAACTTCCGTTACACGTATGACTGGGGTCTGCAGGCTACCGGTCCAAGCGTTGTAAACCCCGTCTTCAACTCCCAGAGCACGCAGCCGCAGCACCAGGGTTCGCTGACCTACACGTACGTGATTACTCCAACTGTCGTGAATAACTTTATCGGTTCGGCGAGTTGGTATAGTGCCATCTTCGGCGTCGCGGATTTCGCCGCGGCGCAGGCCGCGCTTCCCGTGCGGCTTACGTTCGCCGACGGCGGCTCTAACGGGTTCGGCTTTCAGTAACACCGGCGCTAGTATCCCGTATGGCCGCAATGTCGGACAAGGTCAAATTGTCGACGACCTCTCCTGGACGTTCAACAAGCACACCATCAAAACCGGCGCGAACTACCGTTACAACAAGGTCACCGACAGCCAGATCCGCAGCGGCAGCGTCGTCGGGATCTATACCATCGACGATCTGACAGACTTCGCCACCGGCCAGGTGAACAGCACCGGCTACGGAACCAACTTCTCGCAAGCCTACCCGCTGCTGAGCTCTGCCCACATCCGTCTTTACTCGCTTGGTTTCTACGCCATGGATGAATGGGCCGCCACTCCAAACCTGAAGCTCACGTATGGCATCCGCTTTGAACGCGATGAGAACCCCGTCTGCGTGGATAACTGTTTCTCGCGCTTGAACACGCCCATTGACACGCCCGGTTACTCGGCCAGCCTCACGACGCCCTACAACGCAAGCGTCACCACCGGGCTTCACAGCGAATATCCCGGCATGGAAGCAATAATTCCCGAGCCTCGCTTCGGAATGGTCTACGCTCCGTTCGGTCCCAACAAGACAACCTTCCGCGGAGGCGTCGGCCTGTTCGCCAGCCTGTTTGCTGCCAGCACGGCGGAAAACGTGTTCGATAACGCGCCCGATAAGTTCACGCCCACCGTGCAATTCGGCACCATCGGCGCCCAAACCGCCGATCCGAACAGCGCGCAAGCGATCGCTACCGCTTCTGCGGCAGCCTTCGAAAGCGGCTTCACCAGCGGCTACACAGTCACGCAGATTCGCACCGCTCTCGGCAAAGTTCCCTTCGCGCTGCCGAACTTCTACTCGACTCCACAGACGTTCCACGCACCCAAGGTCACCGAATGGAGCTTCGAAGTTGAGCAGCCTCTTTCCGCAAACAACGTGCTTGCCGTCACCTATGCCGGCAACCACGGATATAACGAACTCCTGACTAACAGCGACGCAAACAGCTATATCAAGCTTCCGAACAGGTATTACCCGAACGGCTTCTCGGGACTGCCTTC
Source organism: Terriglobia bacterium (assembly GCA_963846045.1). Taxonomy (GTDB): domain Bacteria; phylum Acidobacteriota; class Terriglobia; order Bryobacterales; family Bryobacteraceae; genus Bog-105. Next base: position 285,272 of record CAWJUL010000012.1, read on the forward strand.
AGCTGCTCCCGATCCGCGCTTCCTGACCGTCTACCAGTACCTGACTGACGGCATCTCCAATTACGACGGACTGACCGTCCAGTTGCGCCATGCTTTCAGTCTGGGCTTCCAGGGCCAGGTGGGTTATACGTGGAGCCACGCGCTCGGCGACATAGGCGTCTACAATCCCTTCAACATTATCGGTAGCGGTTACGGAAGCCAGCCATTCGACACGCGCCATGCGCTCACTGGCGATTTGGTCTGGACCACGCCTTGGAAATTCAATAACAGGCTGCTCAACTACGTGGCCGGGGGCTGGACAGTCGGCGCGAAGCTGTACGTTTACACCGGGCGTTCGTTCTCGGTTCTCAACAGCCAGATCAATTCCCGCATCAACTCGAGCGGCGGTCTCGCCAACAGCGTCCTCGCCGACCTCGTCGTGCCCAGTGCAATCAATACGTACTGCGGACCGGCTGCCGTCAGCGTGAAATGTTTGGTCCCGTCCGATTTTGCCGTAAGTCCCAGCTCCGCCACCACACCCAACGCGCAATTCGACTTCGGCAACATATCCCCCGACAGCTTCCGCGGACCGGGATACTTCGACCTCGACACGCAATTAACAAAGACGATTCGCATTCGTGAACGCATGGGCTTCACGTTCGGCGCGCAAGCTTATAACACCACCAACCACGTGAACTTCGCCATTGCGTCCGGTACCGGGAGCGCCACTTCTTCCAGCTTGGGCTTGCTCACGACAGACGCGCTTCCTCCCACGAGCATCTATGGTTCCGGCGAAGGCGCCGCAGTCTCCGGCCGCGTGTTAGTCATCACCGGAAAACTCACATTTTGAAATGTCTCAACAGCACCGCGCCTACAGAACCGCGCGCGTAAGCAAGCGGCATCACTACCTTTCGCTACTTTAAGGAATTTCAATGAAAACGCAAAAGCACTGTCTAGTGCTGTCATTGCTGTTGTCTGTTCACCGCCTTTGTGGCTCCGCTCTGTGTGTTCGCGCAAACCGCAACTTCAGGTGTCGTCATCGGCACTGTCACGGACCCCAGCGGTGCGGCCGTGCCGAAAGCCGGCGTGCAGTTGCTCAATACTGCAACGAACGCCGTGTTGAACGCCGTCACGAATGATGCAGGCGAGTATACGTTTGCGAACGTCGCACCCGGCGATTACACCGCGACGGTGACTGCGGTCGGCTTTCGCACAAGTACAGTTGCCAAGCTGAACGTTGAAGTAAACAAGAGCACCACGGCCCCGGTTCGTCTGGAGGTCGGCGCGCAGAACCAGGTTGTCGAAGTAACTGCCACCGCAACGGCCCAGTTGCAGACGCAGGACGCGCAGATTGGGAACGTCATGTCAACGCAGAATATTCTGCGGCTCCCCACTCTGCAGCGTAACGCGACTGAGTTGATGAACCTGCAGCCTGCGGTGGTTGCTGGTGGCAATAACTTAACCATGCGTGTCAGCGGCGCTATCGACGATCAGAATACGGTCACGCTCGACGGCATCGACATCACTCAGAATCTGGTTGCGACGGGTACTTCAATTCCCACTCCCGCCGATAGCGTCGAGGAGTTCCGAGTTGACGTGGCGAATCCGACCGCAAGCTTCACGCGTGGATCCGGTGGACAGGTCTCCCTTGTGGGCCGGCGCGGAACCAACGAATTTCACGGCGCGCTGTATGAGTACTTCCAAAACAGCGACCTGAATTCCAACACGTGGGATAACAATCGCGTTGGTCAACCGAAAGCCTCCATTCACGACAACCGCTTTGGAGGACGGCTTGGCGGGCCCATTCAGAAAAACAAAACATTCTTCTTCGCGAACTATGAGGGCAGACGGTTCGCCAGCGTATCGCAAATAAACCGCACTGTGCCTACCGCAAGCTTGCGCCAGGGCATCGTCGAAGTTCAGGGCCCTACCGGCATCGAGCAGTTCAACTTGAAGACTGCCGCGGTGTGCGGGACGTCGGGCAATTCGCCGTGCGATCCCCGCGGGCTGGGGTTGAATCCGTCCGTCGCTGCGCAGTTCGCCGATATGCCGCTCCCGAACCTGCCCGGAATCGGCGACGGGCTGAATACAAGCGGTTACTTTGCAAATCTGCCGAATCCGATCAAGACCGACTACGGCGTCATGCGGCTCGATCACATTTTCAACGATAAGCTGACTTTGAACACCAGCTTCACTTACTACCGCATCAATCAATTGAGCACTGCTCAAACGGGCGATCTCCAAATCCTCAACGGCGTCGCAAAATCCGCCGAGACACTCCCCGAGCGCGCCATCGTTCCCACGGCTCAACTGACATGGCAGATCACACCCACATGGTTGAACGTGACGCGGATCGGCTGGGTGCGAGATACAACCCAGGCGAACGCGACAACCCCCACGCAAGCCGCCGGAATACTCAATATTCCGGGATCTCAAACTGCTGATGGGCCGATCGCTCTGTTGGTTGGTAGCGGCGTCGATTCCTTTATCGATTCACCGATCGACATGGATACGCAGCGTGCGCGTTTTCAGGCCTCTTGGCTCCAGGATCGGCAGCTATATGACGACGTAACCAAGGTTTGGAACAAGCATCAGCTTCAGTTCGGCTTCCAATTGAACGAACTGCCGTTTACCCATGCGCGCGCCGACAAGGTGCTGGGATCTATCACGTCGCTCGTCGCGCAGATTGACGGCGATCAGACGTATTTGACTTCCTTCACCCAGGCCGATCGGCCGCTGAGCTTGTACGTCCGCTGTGACCGCGAATTGCATTCCTTCCACTCAGCTTACGAATTGGGATCGTTACTACGCGTCGCTTCTTGGCTTGGTGGATAACGTCAGCGTCCTTGCCGTTCGCAATTCGAACCTACAGCCGCAACCATTGGGGACGCCGCTCCGCGATGTGACAAACCAGTGGGCGCCCTACTTCTACATGCAGGACTCCTGGCGCATCCGGCCCAACCTGACTCTTTATTACGGGCTCTCGTATGGCTGGCAAACTTCGCCAACCGAACAGAACAATCTGCAAACCGTCATGATCAATGCCGCTACCGGCCAGGAGATTACCGGCTCGTTTATGCAGCAGAAATTGCAAGCTGCGCTGTCCGGGCAGATTTACAATCCGACGTTCGGATTCGCCACCGTTGGCGCCTCGCACCTTCCGGTGTACAACGTGGATTATGGGGCCGTTGCTCCGCGCATTGCGGTGGCATGGAATCCCTCAGCTACCAGTGGCCTCTTCAAGTTCTTAGGCGACAAGAAGTCCGTCATCCGAGGCGGTTGGGGGATCGTATACGACCGCGGCAATCAGGTGCAGAGCGTCGAAATTCCCATGCTCGGCATCGGTTTTGACCAGAACGCAATCGTCGCTGCTCCGCTTTGCAATGCTACCGGTGCGGGCGGTCCCGGCTGTAACGCCGCTGCGGGTAGCTCGAATTACGGGCTTTCCAGTTTCCGCGTCGGTATCGACGGCGCGCTGCCGCTTCCGGTTGCCACGGCCGCAACTTCGCCCATCGTTCCCGCGGCGGGAGCCGAAACTCTCTCTTTCCAGGTTGACCCGAACTTCAAGACCGGTCGCAGCTACAACATCGATTTCAGTTTCCAGCGCGAGCTTCCAGGCGGCATCATTATGGAGGCGGCTTACATCGGTCGCATGTCGCGCGATCTGCCTCAATCTCTAAACGTGAACTCCGCTCCGTACATGTTCAAGGACAACGCTTCCGGTCAGTCGTTCGCGCAGGCCTACGACGGCATCGCGAATGCGCTTCGTTCCGGGCAGGCCGCACCCGCCGAGCCCTGGTTTGAAAACCAGTTTCCCGGCTTGGCGGCGGCGCATGGCGCCGCTACGGCAACGGCTTACATCGTTGGAAAGAACTCCTCCAATTTCGTAAACGGTGCTGTCGGAAATCTGTTCCTGAATCTTGACAGCTATCGCCGCTCGCTCGGCCTGCAGGCCTACGATAGCGATCAGGCTCAGGTCGAAGTACTTCGCAGTTACGTTGGCTATGCAAATTACAACGCCGGTATCGTTACTTTTACCAAGCGCTTTTCCCGTGGCTTGTCCATCATTGGCAATTACACTTTATCCAAAGCGCTTGACGATGGCATCACGAATCAGAACAATGCGGGAGTCTTCTCGAACAGCTTCTATCCGGGCGTTCAATACGGCCCATCGGCTTACGACAGGCGGCATGTCGTCAACCTGATCTATCAGTACGATCTTCCCGCGGGTAACGGCCACAGGCTGAGTGGCGGACCTGTGGTGAACCGCGTCCTCGGCGGCTGGTACACCTCCGGGATTTTCACCGCATACAGCGGCCTGCCCCTCCACGTCTTGGAAGGCAACAATGTATGGGGCGGCGGAACTTCCATCATCGGCGCTAACGATTATATGGTTCCCACTGGCGCGCTCCCCTCTGCCAATGTGGACAGCGGAGTTTCCTCCGCCACCTGCAGCAACGGTATTGCCAATACTCTGGTCGCGAGTTCCGTTTCAGGTACGGGTTTGGATATCTTCTCAAATCCCGCGACGGCCTACTGCGGCGTTCGCTACATTCAGCTTTCTACCGATGGGCGCACAGGAAGCGCGAACCCTCTTTACGGTCTGCCGTTCTGGAATTTCGACCTCCGGGTCGGCAAGAGCACGGATATCACCGAACGCGCGAAGCTTGGGTTTTCGGCTGATTTCTTCAACGTCTTCAACCACCAGAATTTTGCAAATCCCTCGCTGACCTACACCAGCCCTTCGACGTTTGGCGTCATCAACAGCACCTTCACGCCGCCGAATCGCACGAACGCGGCTCGTTGGATTGAGTTGGGATTGCGTTTGGACTTCTAGCCTTGAACCGGCTGTCCCGGAATTCGTATTTCGGGGACTTGAAACTACCGCGAAATGTAGCCGGACATAGCTTATCGATACGAAAGATGCGGGAACACAACAACTTAGGTCTAATATCTCTTTGGTAGTAAGCGTGCTTCGTTTCAGGCAACATGTCTACGGGGTGCACTTATCCGACGCTCGCCGGTCGGTTCCACACAATCATTGCAGCGCTTCTCATAGGGCTTACATGCACAATCGCTCAAGGTCAAGTTTCGCCGGACTCCGGCGCTGTTACGGGGATCATCAAGGATCAAAGCGGTGCTGTTGTTCCAAATGCGACAGTGACGTTGACGGCCCCTACCGGCCTGCCAACACAGAAAAGCAGCGCTAAGGACGGATCGTTCACCTTCCCGCTGCTGGCCGCCGGAACTTACACAGTCACGATAGAAGCGGCTGGATTCAACAAGGAAGTGGTCAACAACGTCAAAGTCGACGTTACCCAGATCACCGACGCAAGCGTAACGCTCGAAGTCGGCCAGACAACGTCCGAAGTGTCCGTCAACGCGCAGGCTACTCAGGTGAACACGACAAACAGCACGCTGGGTGATGTTCTTCCCGGCGGCATTGTTGATGCGCTGCCGCTCTCGACGCGCAACTTCACCAACTTGTTAGCGCTCAATGCGAACGCAAGCTCATCGCTTCCAAATGCCTCGGCTGCGGGCCGCGGTTCATCGACAGTTTTTGTCGATGGACAGCGCGGGACAAACAACAACCTCGTCATTAATGGAATCGACGCCAACAATCTCGGTAACAACAACTTCGGTTCGGTGCCGATTCCCGCGCCGGATACTATAGAGGAATTTCGGGTTCAGACAAGTTTGTACGATGCCTCCTCAGGCAAGACGTCGGGCGGCAATATCAACGTCCTGACAAAGGGCGGTACAAACCAGTATCACGGCCAACTGTTCGAGTTCTTCCGTAATGAGGACTTGAACGCGAATGACTGGTTTTTCAATAAGAGCGGAACGCCTCGCGCGCTGCTTCGGCAAAATCAGTTTGGCGGCGATTTCGGTGGGCCGGTTCCAAAGATGGGACAAACCTTTTTCTTCGGTTCTTATCAAGGCACATATCAGACGAACGGCTTGTCTGGCGCAATCAACTCGCAAATGTGGGTTCTGCCCGCCGTTCGAAGCCGCGCCAATATTGAAAGCGCCTTCGGTTTAGCTCCTGGCTCGCTCGATCCTGTGTCGCTCGCCATGCTCAATTTGAAGGGCCAGTATGGCGGATATCTCATCCCGACGCGGTGCCGGCGCCGCGCCCGGCCAACTTGGAAACATCAGCGTGTCCGCGCCTCTGAAGTACAGCGAGGATCAATACAATTTGAACGGAGATCACAACTTCGGCGACAAGGTGCGGCTCTCATTGCGCTATTTCCATGCCAATGCGGTTACCGTCAATCCGCTCGGGGGACAAGGCGCCGGAAGCTTCGGCAGCGGTGAAACAGATCCGATTCTAAACCACAACGCGTCAGCCAACGTCACCTGGAGCGCTACCCCGAACATAGTGAATGAAGCGCGCTTGGGCTTCAATCGCATTGTCACCGGCATCGTAGCGCCCGATCCCGCAACTGTGCAGCAGATTGGGATGACCCGGTTCAATCAGTCCGTCTTTCCGGGCATTCCCTACATCGTGACGCTCGATCCAATCCCGAACTTCGGCGGTATCTCGACCAACTACGATCAGGCCGGATACAGCAACACCATTAACTACTTCGATACTCTTGCCTACAGCCGGGGCGCGCACACGTTCCGCTTTGGTTTCGAGGCCCGTCAATACCAGGTCAATCTATTTAATAATTTTGCTTCTCGCGGATTCCTCGAATACAACTCATTCGCAGACTTCCTCACCAGCAACATACTCGAGGAATTTGTCGGAACCGGGCAGACCTATCGCGATTTCCGCGCCCATGACTTATCCGCATTCGCTCAAGACGATTGGAAGGTGACGCCTCGGCTGACGCTCAATTTGGGGCTGCGCTATGACTATTTGAGTCCTTCCACCGACAGGCGGGATCGCCTGGGCAACTTCGATCCGTCGCGCCTGGATCAGACAGCGCTGAGCGTTGGTGGGCCCGGTCTACTGAATGGTTTTGTTCTCCCCGCCGGCGCTAGCTTTGGATCCATCAAAGGCACCCCGGGTGTTTCCGACTCCACGTTTACCATCGCAAATAATCTAAACTTCGCTCCGCGCGTCGGGTTTGCCTTCGATCCCAAGGGCGACGGAAAAACCGCGATTCGTGGTGGATACGGCATTTACTACGTCCGGATTTCGAATCAGACACTGCTTCAGTTGTTAACAGCGGCCCCGTTCTTCCAGTTGTCTGCGATCGTTAGCCCCGGAACCACCAACGCGAACCCGTTCCCGAATCTGCCGCTCCCTCGCAGTTTCCGATTTTCCCCAGCTTCCCGACGTATGGTGGATTGTCGGCAAACGGCACTCCCATTTATACGGGAGGCAGCCTAGTGGCTATAAATCCATTTCAGCGAAATATGCGCACTCCGTATGCGGAGCAGTTCAACTTCTCGTTACAGCGTCAGCTTGCGACAAACCTGACTCTCGAAGTTGGCTACGCCGGGTCCGAAGGAGTTCGGCTCCTCGATAGCCTGCAGGAGAACCAGGCGCTTCTCGCAAATCCGGCAAACCCAATTCGGGGCATCACGCAGGATTCCTCGCGAAATGCTTCGGCGCGAGCGCCGGTCATCGGGTTCAGCAACACCGGCTTTAACGAAGTCACCGCAGCCGGCCACTCTGTTTACAACGCCCTCGTTACCACGCTCACACGGCGTATGAACAGCCAGTTCATCGAGGTCTCCTATACCTTCTCTAAATCGATCGACAACAATTCGGGGTCGTCGACGCAGGATCTCGGCAGCTCCGGCGGCAACCAACTCGCGCCTTACCTGGAGCGTGGACTGTCCGATTTCGATCGGCCGCACAGATTCGTCGGCACCTATTCGATCGAGTTGCCTGGACCGGCCCACGGCTTCGGCCGAGCGGTTCTCGGCGGTTGGAATGTCGCAGGCACGACGACGCTGCAATCCTCATTGCCGATCAACTTCGTTTGTCAGTGCGGAAGCACGAACGTGGACGGAATCAGTAGCGTTACTCTTTATCCGCAAGCGGTTGGCAACTTGCAAAATATCTACAAGGACAATAACTGGCGCAATTACACATCGCCAGGCACGTCGGCCTTCAATTCAGGAATTCTTGTCGTGCCGCCCAATGTGCCGGCGGGCGGCCAGCTTGTCGGCCTGAATGCTCTTTCCGCGCCCGGGCCGAACAACTATCCAGTCGGGCCAATAGCGACTCAGCCGTTTGGGAACGAGGGCCGAAATCCGAACATTCGCGGTCCGTTCCAGAGCCTCTTCGATTTCGCATTGGTCAAGCGATTCCCCATCTTTGAACGCTCGCAATTCGAACTTCGCGGTGAGGCTTTCAACGTTTTCAATCATCCGATCTTTGCGTCCCCGAACGCTACGGTGGGGAGCGCCGGTTTCGGTCGCATCAGCAGCACGATCACCGCGCCGCGCATTATGCAAATCGCCGCGAAAATCACTTTCTGATCGGTCAGCCGATTACTTTTGTCAGCAGCTGTGTCTGGGCGGCGGGGAGACCCTCCGCCCTTCTTGTTTTATGGGGGCAAGAGCGGCTCCTATGTTGAAATGAAAGTTCCGATGCGTAAGAGAATCCGTTCGACGACCATACTATGCGTGCGCCGAAACGGCAAAGTCGTTTTAGCCGGTGACGGCCAAGTCACCATGGGTAATGAAGTAGTGAAAGGCGGAGCAAAAAAACTCCGCCGCCTCTATAACGGGAAAATTGTGTCTGGGTTCGCCGGCTCAACCGCCGACGCGTTCGCGCTGTTTGCTCGCTTCGAAGCGAAGCTCGAACAGTACACCGGCAACTTGCCGCGCAGCGTTGTGGAGCTTGCGAAAGAGTGGCGAACCGATCGCATGCTCCGTCATCTCGAAGCCTTGTTACTGGTCGCCGACACGCACGATATGTACATCGTCAGCGGCACCGGCGATGTGATCGAACCGGACAGCCCCATAGCGGCCATCGGTTCCGGCGGGCCTTTTGCCAAGTGCGCCGCCGTCGCCTTGTTCGATAACACGAACCTCGAGGCGCGGCAGATCGTCGAAAAGGCAATGAAGATTGCCGGCGATGTCTGCATCTACACCAACGGCAATATCACTTATGAGGAGCTTTCCTGATGGTCATTTATCTGCCGCAGAGTTCCTCCGACGAAACGCCGCTGCTCGATGAACTGACGCCGCGCGAAATCGTGGTCGAGCTCGACAAGTACGTCATCGGACAGGCCGACGCGAAGCGATCGGTGGCGATCGCCCTGCGCAATCGCGTTCGCCGCCAGAAGCTTGAACCGGAGATGGCCGAAGAGGTCATGCCGAAAAACATCCTGATGATCGGCCCAACAGGCGTCGGCAAAACGGAGATCGCGCGCCGGCTGGCTAAGCTGGCCAACTCGCCGTTTCTGAAGGTTGAAGCAAGCAAGTTCACGGAAGTGGGCTACGTCGGACGTGACGTCGAGTCTATGATTCGCGATCTCGTGGATATCGCCATCGACATGGTGCGCGAAGAACGTCTCGAACAAGTCGCCGACCGTGCCGAGCAGCAGGCCGAAGATCGCCTGCTCGATCTGCTCATGCCGCCGCAGCCGGAGGGTACGGATAGCGTTGATCGCACGCGCGAGAAGCTGCGTGAGAAACTTCGCGCCGGCAAGCTCGATGACAGAACGGTCGAAGTCGACGTGAAGGAACGCGGGCCAACGTTCGAGGTTTCAACGAACGGCAACGTCGAAGAGATGGACATCAACTTGAAAGATGTCATCCCGGGTCTCTTCGGACCGCGCAGCAAGAAGCGGAACATGCGTGTGTCCGAAGCCATGGAGTACTTGGTTCAGGAAGAAGAGCAGAAGCTGGTCGACATGGATCAGGTGACGCGTATCGCACTTGAACGCGTCGAACGCAATGGAATCGTCTTCCTCGACGAAATCGACAAGATTGCCGGACGTGAAGGTGGCCACGGTCCCGATGTCAGCCGCGAGGGCGTTCAGCGAGACATCCTGCCGATCGTGGAAGGGACCACCGTCAATACGCGCCACGGATTTGTACGGACCGACCACATTCTCTTCGTGGCCGCGGGTGCGTTTCACGTATCGAAGCCCTCCGACCTGATTCCCGAACTGCAAGGCCGCTTTCCGATCCGCGTCGAACTGAAGTCGCTGACTGAAGCAGACTTCATCCGCATTCTCAGAGAACCCAAGTCGGCACTCGTGAAGCAATACACGGCCTTGCTCGAGACCGAAGGCATCAAGCTGACGTTTACCGACGACTCCATCGTGGAAATCGCCCGTAATGCTGCCCAAGTCAACGAATCGGCCGAAAACATCGGCGCTCGCCGCCTTCACACCATCATGGAGAAGCTGCTCGAGGAAATTTCTTTCGAAGGTCCCGACCTGAAGAAGAAGAACATCAAGATCGACGCCGCTTACGTTAAGAAACAGCTTGCAGAGATCGTCAAAGACCAGGATTTAAGCAGGTACATTCTGTAGTGAGACTGTGCGCCGCGATAGCCTTGTTCGGCTCGCTCTGTCTCGGCGGCTGCGGATACATCGGCCCTGTCCTTCCGCCCTCCCCGGACATTCCGAATGCAGTGACAGATCTGCGCGCGATTCAGAAGGGCGGCCAGATCGAGATCAACTTCACCGTGCCCCCGCGCACAACGGACGACCTGGTCATCAGGCGCTACGAGGCAATCGATCTGGCTATCGGTCCGGCAGAGACGCCGTTCGACTTCGAGCAATGGTCGGCATCGGCGCAACACTTTGAGCTGCCTACTCCGCCGCCAGCCGATCCTGACGCGCCCGTACCGCACCCGATAGCTAAGGCTTTGGCGGCAACGGAATGGACCGGCAAACACGTTGTCATAGCGGTCCGCACATCGGCGAAAAGCGGCGAACACTTTTCGCAATGGTCTGAATCGCGCCGTTCTCGATGTGATCGCGGCGCTGAGCCCGCCGGCCGCAAAAATCGAGGCGACTAAGAAGGGATATCTGCTGACGTGGGACGCCGAGGGCGCGAACGTTCACTATATGATTTTTCGGCGCGGGCCCAACGAGAAAAACCCCATGCAGCTTGGAACTGCCGATCAGTCTCCCTATCTGGACACGACGTCGCAGTGGAACACGCCTTACGTCTACACTGTTGTCGCGCAGCAAGGAACAGCCGAAAGCGCGTCTTCAGAAGAGTTGGCCGTGAATCACGCGGATACGTTCCCGCCCGACATTCCGGCGAGCGTTACCGCCTTAGTTGGTCCTGATTCTATTGAAGTCTCCTGGTCGCGCAGCGCCGATACAGATCTGAAAGGCTATACCGTGTATCGCTCCATGGATGGAGGGGATTTTGTGCGCCAAGGCGCCCTGGTCAACGTGCCCGTTTTCAGCGATCACAACATTGAGCACGGAAAATTATATCGGTACGAAGTCAGCGCAACCAGCCAGAATGGCTACGAAAGCGCTAAGTCGCCGGCAACAGACCCTGTAACGTTCTAATTGAAAGGTATGAATCGTGTGCTAGCCTCGGTGGTATGAAAGCCGGGCCATCGCGGGGGACTCCTGTTTGGGCCGCTTCCTGACGAGTACCATCGGGTCGTTCCAAGCTTTTCTACTTCTTGCCGGCAGCGCTTTTCTAAACATATTCCGAAGCCCGCATTATTACGATGACGTGGTCATTCAAATGGACCTGATCGGCTTCGGAAGTATCCCGATCGTTCTTCTGACCGGGTTCTTCAGTGGCGCAATCATTGCGTTGCAAATGGCTCGCGCACTCAATACCTATGGGGCGAGCAGTGAAGTCGGCTCAATCGTCTCATTGACTCTCGTCCGCGAACTCGGTCCGGTGTTGACCGCGCTTCTGGTTGCCGGCCGTAACGCTTCGGGTATCGCCAGCGAAATCGGTTCAATGAAAGTTACCGAGCAGATCGACGCCATGCGCGCGCTCGGGACCGATCCGTTGCAGAAGCTGGTGACTCCTCGTTTGACGGCGACCGCGATCATGTTGCCCTGCTTGACGGTTGTCGCCGACGCCGTTGGCTTATTCGGTGCTTATTTGGTAGCCGTGCCACTGCTGCATCTTATTAGCGGTGGCTACTATTGGTCGAGTTCCTGGCGCGCTCTCGTCCTGAACGACTTAGCGCAAGGGCTTATCAAGCCTCTTCTGTTCGGGATGATCATTTCGCTTGTCGGCTGCTTCTACGGATTGCGCACGAGCGGGGGGACACAAGGTGTCGGACTTGCGACTACGCAGGCCGTGGTCACGTCATCGATCTGGATATTCGCAGTGACGTTCCTGATCGATAAGATTTTCGTGAATCTCTGAACAGCATGCCTGAACCGGTCAAGCCGATCATGGAACTGTGCAACGTAAACCTGCGCTATGAAAATACGTGGGCTTTGCACGACGTGACGGTCGCATTGAATCCGGGTGAAACGCGAATCATCTTCGGGTCGGCAGGCAGCGGGAAGACTACCTTGCTAAAAGCGGTAATCGGTTTAGTGCCGGTCGATTCGGGTGAGGTGCGGTTTTTGGCGAGAACGTAACCACCATGAATGAGAAGAACCTGTACGCGCTACGCAGCCGTGCAGGATTCCTGTTTCAGGAGGGTGGCCTCTTCGATTCGCTGTTCGTGGGTGAAAATGTCGAGTATCCGCTGTTAAATCAGCAAGGCGGTTCGGAACAGAAGCGGATACCAATATCAGAAGCAGAGCGTCACGCGCGGGACACGCTCCGTTTCGTGGAGTTGGAACAGACTTATGACCAATATCCGAGCCAACTCTCCGGCGGGATGCGCCGCCGCGTCGGAATAGCTCGCGCTATTGTGACCGAGCCTCCACTGGTGTTGTACGATTCTCCAACCGCGGGACTCGACCCGATCACAGCGAACATCATAATGGCACTCATCGCAAAAGAGCGCGACACTCGTAACACGGCCTCGCTGATCGTCACGCATCGTTATCAGGATGGGGAACTGATGGCGAACTTCCGCTACAACGCGGCGAATGAAGAATTGGTGCCGGTCAGCTGAAGAGGAACAGAACGATCCCGAACGCGCGCGCACAAAGTTTATTGTGATGAAGGAGGGCGAAATCGTGTTCTTTGGCACCCGTCAGGAACTGGAACGCTCTGAGGATGATTACGTGAAGCGCTTCGTCCGTCACGAAAGTTGAGATATGCCCAGTAAGGAACGAGTCGGATTTGCCCAGCTCAAGGTCGGAATTCTCGGGATAATAGCGCTGTTCTTCATTGCGCTCCTGATTTTCTTGTTAACGGGAGGAAGTAGCTGGTTCCAGCGGACGGCGCCACTGCACGTTTACGTGGCCGACGCGTCCGGCCTAACCCAAGGCGCGCCTGTCCGCATCAATGGAATTCCGGCCGGCAAGGTCACGAGTTGTCGTGCTCTCCGGTCAGACGGATCCCGCTAAGATTATCCGGGTTGATTTCGAAGTCGACCAGCGGCATGCTGAAGCAGATTCCCAATGACTCGATTGCCTCCATTGCATCGGACAATTTGCTGGGCAGCACGAAATTTCTGCAGATCGACAAGGGCAAGAGCCCGGAGACGATCCAGGCTGGCGCGTATATGAAGTCCGCCAATACGCAGGAATTCCAGCAGCTTGTGCAGCAAGGGTTCGGAGTCCTCGATTCGGCGCAGGCGATCTTGCAGAAGATTACAGATGTCGTCGATTCGATCCAGAACGGAAAGGGCACCATCGGTAAATTGCTTGTCGATCCCAGCATGTACAACAGCGTGCTTCAGACGGTGAACGAGGTCCAGCAGTTGGCAACCACTCTGAATTCGAGAACCGGAACCATCGGCCGCCTGGTAAACGACCCGACGCTGTACAACAAGGCCGAGCAGCTTGTGAACAGGATGGACGACATCACGCAGGGTCTGCAGCAGGGGCAGGGAACCGCCGGTCTTCTTCTGAAGGACCGCCAGATGTACGACAAGCTGAATCAGTCGATCGATCAGCTCAACACAATCATGACCAATCTGAATGCGGGCAAAGGCACTGCGGGTCAACTGCTGGTCAGCGACAAAATCGCGAACCAGGTTTCGACTACTCTCGATAAAGTGAATGGCACTATCGACAAACTCAATTCGGGTCAAGGAACGTTAGGCCAACTGCTTGTGAATCCGCAGCTTTACGATGAAGCAACCGGCACCACTCGTGAAGTGCACGAGCTGTTGAAAGATTTCCGCGCCAATCCCAAGAAGTTCCTGACCATTCGCCTGCACATCTTTTAAATTGAAATGGCTGACATTCAACGCCGACGATTTCGGCTTCACTCGCGATGTGAACGCCGGAATCGTTTACGCGCATCGCGAGGGCGTGCTCACGTCGACCACGTTAATGGCGAATGGCGGGCGCATTCGACGATGCCGTTCGCCTGGCTTTTGAGACACCTCGGCTCGACGTCGGTTGTCATCTCGTTCTCGTTCAAGGAACGTCTCTCCTCACGGGCCGTCCGTTTCCGGAGTCGCCGCGTGGCTTATTGGCGGCGTTGGCGGCGGGCCGCTTGACGTCTACGCCGAATTTCGCGCCCAAATTGTGAAGATTCGCGATGCTGGAATAAGCATTACGCATCTCGACTCGCACAAACACACGCACATCGTGCCGTCTATATTTCGTGCCGTCGTGCGGCTGGCGCACGAGTTCAATGTTCCGTTTGTACGTTTACCGATCGATCACACGATCCCGTATGCTCGCCCAGCTTGCCGGCTAGCGGATCGCTTCTACCGCCGTTTTGCGCGCGGCTCAAACGTCCGCATGACCGATCATTTCCTGGGGTTCCGCTTGACTGGATCGCTTACGGAAGAAACCTTGGCCGCTGCGCTTCAGCAAGTGCGAGGACGGCACAACGGAATTCATGTGCCATCCCGGTTTCCTAGATGCCGATCTGAAAGCGGCCCGTACTCGTTTGAAAGAATCGCGGCTGCGTGAACTCGAGGCGCTGACTTCACCTCGTATTCGCGCGGTTATGGACGCAGAATCAATCCGCTTGGCAACTTTCGGCACGATGGGCAATCGGGCGTCGGGATGAAACGCCCGTCAAAGATCGTCATGACAACCTTCGTATTGGCAATTTTGGCCGGGTCAATCGCAAAGATGTCCTGTGAAAGCACAACGAAGTCGGCCAGTTTGCCCGGCTCGGTGGAGCCTTTGATCTTCTCGTCGAAGCTCGCGTAAGCCGCGCCCATCGTGTACGCTCGAACGGCTTCCGCCACGCTTATCTTCTGCTCCGGCACCCACCCATCCGGATGCTTTCCGTCTAGCGTTCGCCTTGTGACTGCTCCGTAAATGCCCATGATTGGGCTCATAGGAGCAACAGGCCAGTCCGATCCAAATGCGAGCGTCGCCCCGGTATCGAGCAGAGCTTCGATATGCATATGACGTTTTCGCCCGCTCGGGGCCGATCCGTTTTTCCGCCCAGCGTCCGTCATCGATCAGAGTGATACGGCTGCATGGACGCGATCACATGCTCGCGTGCAAAGCGCGGAATGTCTTCGGCTGTCAGATGCTGCGCATGCTCGATTCGCAACCGCCGGTCCCGCATTCCATGTTCGCGCTCCAGACGCGCGTACATGTCGAGAACGATGTGGTTCGCCTTGTCGCCTATTGCATGCGTCGCGATCTGCAAACCGGCGGCATCGGCGCCTTCCATATTTCTCCACATTTGATCCGGATTCGATAGTTCCGCGCTCGCGATGCCGCTTGTGTTCGGAGCGTCCACATACGGCGCGAACAGCAACGCCGTTGTCGACCCCAATGAGCCGTCGGCAAAGCTTTTCACGCCGCCGATATGCAGGTACTCATTCCCGAAATCCGCTGCAATTCCCGCGTTTGCCTGGCGTTGCCACTGCGTTATCAACTGATGGACAGAGATGCGCACTCGCAGTTGCCCGTCGTGCAACATCTTCTGATAGGCACGAAACGTGCTGGGGGCAGAGGCCATGTCCTGCACGCTTGTGACACCTTGCGCGTTCGCATAGGTCTGAGCGGCGCGGACGGCTTCGATGATCTGTTCCTGCGTCGGTTCTGGAATGACTCGTTCAATTAGCCCCTGCGCGGCGTCTTTGAAAATGCCGGTTGGATTGCCGTCGGCATCCCTTACGATTACGCCGCCGGGAACATCCTTCGTGTTTCTGTCCACGCCTGCCAGTTTCATCGCCTGCGAATTCGCGAGGCCTTCGTGACCATCGAGCCTGCTCACATACACCGGCCAATCAGTTCGGTAACCGGGTCGATCAATTGTTTGGTCGGCAAAACCGGCAGGCGACCAGTTTTCGTGATCCCACTCGCCGCCGGTTATCCAGGTTCCTGTCGGACGATGTTTGGCGTACTCAGCCAGCGTGTCTCGAAACTCCTGCTGGCTTTTGCTGTAGCGAAGTTGTGGCCCGGCGAGCGCTGCGCCTCCGAAGTAGAAGTGTACGTGCGAATCGTCAAAGCCGGGAAGCACCCGCTTTCCTTCGAGATCGAACACCGGTGTGTCGGCCGATTTCAGCTTCGTGATCTCGGCCGTCGTGCCCACAGCGGCAATTTTGTTGCCGCGAATCGCGACCGCTTCCACCTCGGGCTGATTCGGGTTCACCGTCCAGAACTTCCCATTGACCAGTAGCAGTGTTATGCCGTCGTCGGACCGCAGCACGATTCCGCAAATCAGCAGTGTCGCAACGGCCAGTAAAGCTCGCATCAAGCCTCCTTCACGCTGAAATCGAAGCCGACGAACTGAACCTCTTCTTCGAGTTCGAATCCGAAACGCTCGCGCACGCGCCGTTTCAGCTCTTCGATGATGACCACCAGATCTCCCGCAGTGCCGTCGCCGTCGTTGTAGATGAGGTTCGCGTGATAATCCGCCACTTTGATGTCACCGCGCTGCATTCCGCGAGCGCCCGCTTGTTCCAGGAACCAAGCCGAGGGGACCTTGCCTTCCCGCACCAGATTTGGCGGAACTTCGCGCTGTGCCGCAGCGGGCAGCTCGGCAAAGAACAGGTTCTTGAAGATGCTGCCGGCACACTTCATCGTCGGCGGATACTTGTTGTCTCGGATGGTACGAATATCTGTCGCGGTCTTGGTGAGCTGCGGTGCTTCGCCTTCAGTGAAAAGCAGTTCCGTCGAGAGAATGATCCAGTCTTTCTGGTCTTTGAAAATGCTTTCGCGGTAATGGAACTGGCAAGACTGGTTGTCGAACTCTTGCAAATTGTCCCCATCCGTAAACCACACCCGCTGAATAATTTCGTGCATCGATTTGCCGTATGCGCCCGCATTCCCGTAAACCGCGCCACCCAGATAGCCGGGAATTCCGGTCAGGGTCTCCATTCCTTTTAGCCCGGCATTGACGCTGTAATCGACAACATTCTGCAGCACAGCGCCGGATTGCACGGTTAGTGCGAGCCCTTTGCGCTCGATCTTCGATCCGGTGTAGCGCAGCACCACGCCGTCAAAGCCGCCATCCGAAACGATCAAATTCGTACCACCGCCAATGATCATACGTGGCAGAGCCAAAGACTTCACCGTTCTCAAGGCGTCTATGAAAGCGCGCGAATCGGCTGTGTCGCAGAGCACCGCCGCCGGGCCGCCGATGCCGAAGCGTGTGTAGGCGGCTAGCGGCGTATGCTCCAGCACCGTAAGATTCGGGATCGCGGCCAGCCTTGTCGCCGCCGCGGAAAGTACGGACATCGTTCCCGATTATAGGTGCTTAGCCCACTTTGTTACGATCAAGAATCCGCTTGTGAAGTTTTTCCTCGATTCCGCGAATCTAGACGAAATCAAGAAGGCCGCCGCGTGGGGCGTCATCGATGGCGTAACCACCAATCCGTCCTTGATCGCGAAAGAAGGCGTTCCTGTAGAGGATCAGATTCGTAGAATCTGCGACATCATCGACGGCGATATCAGCGCCGAAGTTGTGTCCACCGATTCCAGGGAGATGATTTCGGAGGGGCGCGCTCTGGCGAAAGTCCACCGGAACATCATTGTGAAAGTTCCTTTGACCTCAGAGGGCATTCTTGCGGCTTCCGCCTTCGCGAAGGAAGGCATTCGGACCAACGTCACGCTTTGCTTCAGTGCCGCGCAAGCAATACTGGCCGCGAAAGCCGGCGCCTATATTGTGAGCCCATTCATCGGCCGCGTAGATGATCTGGGGTGGCCGGGCGTTGATGTGCTCGGCGACATTCTTACTATCTACAAGAACTACGGCTTTGCGACGCAAGTGCTTGCCGCTTCCATCCGCGGTCCGTTGCACGTGGTGCAGGCGGCGAAAGCCGGCGCGCACATAGTCACTCTGACGCTCAAAGTGCTCGAGCAAGTCTTCCAGCATCCCTTGACCGAAAAAGGTCTGGAACAGTTCTTGAGGGATCATCGCGAAGCGTTCGACCTGACGATCGCCTGATCAGGTCTCTGTTGTACTCGCTCTTGTAAGCCGGTCCAGAATTCCCATCCCAGTCCGGCGTATTGGGCGGCTTTACAATGGCAATCCAGTCCCAGCTCTCGTGATCGGCTTCGTGCAGCTTCCGATAGAGTTGCGCTGCAAAGGCTTTCGGTTCTGAAGGCATCTCAATTACCTTGCCTCGCCCGTCAGGCATTGGCGCGCCGCCTTCGATAAGAAGAAAGCGCGTTTTTGGCGCATAGTGCCGGGGATGCATGCCGGGTGACTCGAGAATGTGTGGCACATCAGTCTCGCGCTCCCATCGAACACCGGTAGCGTGCTCGAGATCGGTTTGCGAAATCATGCCCGGCCGCAGGATCATCGGAGGATCACGCCATAGAGAAACAACGGTTGATTCGATTCCAATCTCCGTTGGGCCGCCGTCGAGGATCAGTTCGATCTCGTTTCCAAGATCATCCTGAACATGCTCAGCGGTGGTTGGAGAGAGCTGGGTGAAAGTGTTAGCGCTGGGCGCTGCGATGGGCACGCCTGCGCGCCGGATCAATTCCAGCGCAATCGGATGCGAGGGAACGCGAACGCCGACGGTGTCTAGTCCTGCGGTGACGAGCCCTGGAATAACGTCGGCCTTCTTCAGCACCAGTGTTAACGGTCCCGGCCAGAAGCGTTCCGCGAGGGTGTGCGCCAGATCCGGCCACTGCGCCGTGACGGATCGCGCCATCGATTCATCGGCCACATGGACGATCAACGGACTCGCCAAAGGCCGGTTCTTGGCGGCATAGACGCGCGCGATCGCTTCTTCATCCAGAGCGTTTGCGCCCAAGCCGTAGACGGTCTCGGTGGGAAACGCGACCAGCCCACCGCTGCGGATCAGCTTTGACGCGCGGTTCAGGCCCTCTTCATCCGGCTGAACGATCACACCCTTACTCTGGCAAATCTTCTTTGCTGTCGCCTACCGTTTTGCCGGTTTTCCACCAAACGAGAAACGCGTGAACCAGGGGATCGATGTCTCCATCGAGCACTCGATCTACATCGCCGATCGACAGTTTCGTGCGGTGGTCCTTGATGAGCCGATACGGCGCGAGCACATAGCTGCGAATCTGGCTGCCGAAGTTGATCTCCAGCTTGCTTTCTTCGATCTTCGCGTCCGCTGCGCGCTTCTTCTCCATCTCGTACTCGTAGAGCTTGGCGCGCATCTGCTTCATTGCGCTTGCGCGATTTTTATGCTGCGAACGTTCGTTCTGGCACTGGACGACAAGTCCGGTGGGCAGGTGGGTGAAACGAACGGCAGATTCCGTCCTGTTCACATGTTGGCCGCCCGCACCGCTTGCGCGGAAGACGTCAATCTTCAGATCGTCGGGCTTGATCTCAATGTTGATGTCATCATCGATCTGCGGGTAGACGAATACAGAGGCGAAGGAAGTGTGCCGCCGGGCGTTGGCATCGAATGGCGAAATGCGCACCAGGCGATGGACTCCTATCTCCGACTGCAACTGCCCGTAGACGTTCTCGCCGTTGATTTCGACGGTAGCTGACTTGATGCCCGCGCCTTCACCTTCCAGCCGGTCTGTCATGACTGCTTCGAATTTGTGCCGTTCTGCCCAGCGCAGATACATTCGAAGCAGCATCTCCGCCCAGTCCTGGCTTTCTGTGCCGCCCGCGCCCGGGATGAATCGTGACGATGGCGTCGCGCTTGTCGTTTTCACCCGATAGCAGCATGCCTGTTTCGAGCTCTTCAAGCCGCTTCTCGAACGCATTCATCTCACGTTCCAGCTCGCCGTTGACGTTTTCGCCTTCGCGCGCGAGTTCGAACAGCGTGTCTATATCGGAGGTTGCGGATGTAACCGATTTTGAGTTCTGAATCGCTTCTTCCAGCCGCTTGCGCTGTTGCATGATGCGCTGGCTTTTTTCAGGCTGGTTCCAGAAGTCGGGATCGCCGATCTCGACTTCGAGCTTTGTCAGCTCATTCTGCTTGGCAGGCGCGTCAAAGATAGCTCCGCACAGCTTCACCCTGCTGACGGAGCGTAACGTACTCTCTTTCCAACTCTTCCAAAGTCATTTCAATTGGTAGTGTACTTCGCCCTATTTGTTTTTCTATCGAATCGGAACGATCTGTGCCAAAACGAAACTCAACGCCGTTCCGTTCGCGGAAATCGGCAGACCGTATTTCGGCGGGCAGCATGAGTCTTTCAATGACTTAGCCGACTCTGGCGGTCTGGTGCGGCGCATGCCTTTATCAGGGCATGACACTGACACTCGCTCTGATCGCCGTTCAAGTTCTCGTAATGTTGGTTGCGCTGGTTCGTGAAGGCGGCGAGGACGTTCGGTATCAAGGCGACAAGCTGACCTTCCGCAGCTAAGGATTATCCGAGCCGAACCTGTTTCGGCGCAGACGAACGTTATGGCGACGTTACAATACGGATTCCATGACGGAGTCCGTTTCGCCCGCGCGCAGGGTTCACGGCGTTGTGAGCCTGCCTGGCGACAAGTCAATTTCGCATCGATATGCGATGTTGACCTCCATCGCGAAAGGTGACTCCCGTATCTACAATTTCGCAACCGGCGCGGATTGCCATTCAACCCTATCCTGCATGCGCGCGCTGGGAGTGGAACACGAATTCTCGGAGCAGGATGGCCGAAGCGTTCTAACGGTGCATGGCGCCGGATTGCGCGGGCTTCGGGGATCATCAATTCCCTTAGATGCAGGTAATTCCGGTTCCACCATACGCATGTTGTCCGGCATACTTGCCGCCCAGGCCTTCACAACAACGATCGCTGGAGACGATTCGATTGGCCGCCGACCTATGGCGAGGATCATCAAGCCCCTCTCTGAGATGGGAGCGGAGATCGACGCCAAAGACGGCAAGTATCCGCCATTAACGATTCGAGGCCGAAACCTACACGGCATCGAGTACCGGATGCCGGTCTCAAGCGCCCAGGTAAAAAGCTCAATTCTGCTTGCCGGTTTATATGCCGATGGAGAAACGGTCGTCCATGAGACGTCCGCGACGCGCGATCACACCGAGATTGCACTTCGGGAGTTAGGCGCGGACATTACCGTTGCGCCGCGCGACATCAGAGTCCGCGGCGGTGCTGAGCTTACGGCAACAACTCTCGGCGTTCCCGGCGATCTCTCCTCGGCAACGTTTTTCCTGATCGCGGCTCTGATCCTGCCCGGCTCGGATTTGATCGTTACCGACGTCGGTTTGAATCCGACCCGGACTGCGCTACTGGATTTTCTTCGCGGCTGCGGCGCTGAAATGAAACTGCTTCGGATTGAAGAAACGAACGGTGAACTGATTGGGAATTTGCAGATACGCAGCTCTCGCATTTCAGGTGGAACAATTCAAGGTGCCATGACAGCCGCTCTGATCGACGAGATTCCGGCGCTTGCGGTTCTCGGCGCGCGCAGCGAACGGGGGCTGGAAGTGCGTGACGCCTCTGAACTGCGCGTCAAAGAAACGGATAGGATCGCTACAATTGCTGAGAACTTGGGGCGCATGGGAGTGACGATCGAAACGGCTGAAGACGGATTCAAAGTTCCGGGCAGACAAGAATTTCGTGCGGCGGAACTGGATTCGTGCGGTGATCATCGTATTGCGATGGCGTTTGCAGTGGCGTCTCTCGCCGCCGATGGCGCCTGCGAAATTCAGAACGCCGAAGCCGCTTCGGTATCCTATCCTGAGTTCTTCAACGTTTTGCGACGCATCGCCGAATAGCGCTTCGAATGGAACATTCGCCCGATTCCGATTTAACGCATGAGAGTTTGATCCACGATCTGAACAATGTATTCGAGACTATTACGGATGCCGCGGAACTGCTCAGTGCGGACCGGAGATGGAAGGCTCTTGCGGCCACGCTCTCGCGGTCGGTAGTCCGCGGCAAGAGGCTGCTGGGCGCGCTCCCGGACAGCACGCCGAATCTGTCCGCCATCGTCGAAGACGCCATTCAATCGATCAATGACTACTGCACGGCGGCGAGAAAACCACGTATGAGATTTGTCCGCCGGATTTCCAATGAGTTTCGGCTGCCTGGACCCTCCAAAGACTGGGAGCGTGTGTTTGCAAACCTGTTCCTGAACGCGGCGCAAGTGATGAAGAAGCCCGGCCGCATCGACATCGAAGCCGACCAGGCCGACGGATCGCTCATCATCACAGTGGCCGATAACGGTCCGGGTATTCCCGCTGAAATCCTGCCGCGATTATTCCGCACTAATATTTCAACCAGGTTGACTGGCGCCACTCGCAATGGCCTGGGTCTTCACATTGTGCACTCGATCGTGAAGAAGTACTCGGGTACGGTCACGGCCGAAAATCGCGTCCGCACCTCCGGCGCTGTGTTTAAGATTCTTCTGCCTGTGAGTTAAATACGGATTAAAAACTCGTTTGGATGAATATCGTGGGCGTCTAATGCCCGTACTTAATCCGACACCAAGCCGTCCCGGATGAACTATCTCTGCATTCATTGCCATTTCTATCAACCTCCACGCGAGAACCCTTGGCTCGAGCAGATTGAGCTGCAAGATTCGGCCTACCCGTATCACGATTGGAACGAACGCATCGCGGCTGAATGCTATCTGCCAAATCTCGCCGCGCGCATTCTTGACGATCAGCAACGGATAACGAAGATCGTCAACAACTACTCGCGCATGAGCTTCAATTTCGGTCCCACTCTGCTGTCTTGGGCGGCCGAGCATTCGACCGAAGCGTATAAGGGCATTCTGGAAGCGGACCGGCAGAGCCAAAAGCTGTTTTCGGGGCACGGCTCTGCGATGGCACAGGCTTACAACCACATCATCATGCCGTTGGCGAACAGCCGGGACAAGAAGACGCAAATCAAATGGGGCTTTGAGGACTTTGTCAAACGGTTCGGGCGCTTGCCGGAAGGCATGTGGCTGCCGGAAACCGCTGTCGACCTGGAATCGCTCGAATTCATGGCGCAAGCGGGCGTAACGTACGCGTTGCTCGCGCCCCATCAGGCCAAGGCAGCGCGTGAAATCGGGAAAGAGAACTGGGAGGACGTAACGGGAGCGAAGATCGACCCCACGCGCCCCTACGTTCTTCGGACTCCCAGCGGCCGCACGATTAACCTCTTCTTCTACGACGGCCCGATCTCACAAGCGGTCGCCTTTGAGCAGCTTCTCAACAACGGGGAAAAGTTAGCCTCACGCCTGACGAACGCATTTTCCGATACTCGTAGCTGGCCGCAACTGGTTCACATTGCCACCGACGGCGAAACCTATGGGCACCATCACAGGCATGGCGAGATGGCGCTTGCGTACGCTATCGACTGCATTGAAAACAAAAAGAGCTATGCGATCACTAACTACGGCGAGTTTCTGGCCAAGCACCCGCCGACACATGAGGTCCAGATCATCGAAAACACGGCCTGGAGTTGCTCGCACGGCGTAGAGCGCTGGCGTAGTAATTGCGGGTGTAATTCAGGCCGCGCGGGTTGGAATCAGAACTGGCGCAAGCCGCTGCGCGAAGCGCTGGACTGGCTGCGCGACGAAGTTGCTATCCAATTCGAGCGCCTGGGCCGGATCTTGCTAAAAGACCCCTGGGCAGCACGCGACGATTATATTTTCGTCGTGCTGAACCGGTCTGCAGAGGTTCGGCAGCGATTTGGCGCCGACCATTTCGCGCGGAAGCTCGATTCGGATGAGCAGGTCATCGTGTGGAAGCTGATGGAACTGCAGCGCCACGCGATGCTGATGTACACGAGTTGCGGCTGGTTCTTCGATGAACTGTCGGGAATAGAAACTGTTCAGGTGATTGAGTATGCCGGACGCGTTGTTCAACTCGCCGAAGAACTTTTTCATCAACCGATCGAACAAGATTTTCTGAACAAGCTATCGGCGGCAAAGAGCAACTTGCCCGAATACGGCGACGGCGCAAACATCTATCGAAAGTACGTGAAGCCTGCGATGGTCGACCTTGAGAAAGTCGGCGCGCACTATTCCATCAGTTCGTTGTTCGCGCCCTATGGCGAAGTGACAGACGTATTCTCGTACTCGGTCAAGCGGCTCGACTATCACACGGGCGACGCGGGCAAGCTTCGCATGGCGATCGGGCAGGCCGATTTCACTTCGAAAGTCACGCAGGAATCCGAGGTCCTGACGTTCTGGGTGGTTCACTTCGGAGACCACAACGTCGCGGGCGGCGTTCAGAAGGCCGATGGAGACAACAAGTATAGGGAGATGCTGGAGGCGATCAGCGAATCCTTTGCGCGCGTCGATATACCGGAAGTCGTTCGTTTGCTGGATCGCCGTTTCGGCGATAAGACGTATTCGCTTCGATCTCTATTCCGAGATGAGCAGCGGCGGATCGTTCGGACGATCCTGTCGGCAACGGTCACGGAGGCGGAATCGGCTTACCTGCAGCTTTATGAGCATCATGCCGCCCTGATGCGTTTCATCACCAGTCTTGGCACACCTATGCCGCGTGAGTTTGCGGGTGCCATCGAATATGCCATTAACAGCTTGCTGCGCCGGGCATGCTCGGCGGAAGAGTTGGATGGTGAGCGAATTCGAAATCTCCTCCGTGAGGCGCAGGCCAGCAACATCGGCCTGGATAAGACGACGCTGGAATTCCAACTCCGGCGAAAAGTGGATAACCTTGCAGGCCGCTTCGCAGCCGACCCAGGCAGCCTGGACAAGCTGAACGACCTTCGTAATGCTTTGAAGATTGTGAAGCAGATGCCGTTTGCAGTGACTGTCTGGCAGGCGCAGAACCATGTCTACGCGATTCAGAGCGGGTTGTATCAGCGGACCAAGAGAAAGGCGCAGCGCGGCGATACGAAGGCGCAGCAATGGGTAGATGCCTACGTCAAGCTTTGCGAGTTGCTTTCGCTTCGTCATTCCGTAGGGCGGCGTCAGATTGCCTAACGTTCTTGCGCCAGCTCAGGGCAGGATCAGCCAGCCCATGTGAGTGGCTCATCGGCCTCAGGAGCGTGATTGCGCGTCCGTCGTTCTTCGAGCCGCTGTGCGTAAAGAGTCCGGTAGGTCGGGCTTTGACGCCAGAGTTCCTCGTGAGGACCCTGCGCCTCAACTCTTCCATCGCGGAAAACCAGCACCAGGTCCGCATTGCGAACGGTAGATAAGCGATGGGCAATGATGAAGCAAGTACGTCCTTTGATGACCTTGTCGAGCGCAAGGTGAATCAGCCGTTCGCTCTCGTTGTCGAGCGCGCTGGTTGCTTCGTCCAGGATCAGGATTCCGGCGTCGCTCATCGCGGCTCTCGCGATACCAAGCCGCTGCCGTTCGCCGCCTGAAAGTTTCATGCCGCGTTCGCCCACCTGCGACTTATAGCCATCGTCGCAACGTGTAATGAAATCATGCGCTTGCGCCAGACGAGCGGCACGCTCAACTTCATCCAAGACGATGAGATCGCGCCCGTAGCCGATGTTCTGAATGACGGGTCTCGAAAATAGCTCAACTTCCTGCGGTACAACCGCGATACGGCGGCGCAACTCGCGTCCTGCGACTTGCCGAAGATTAACGCCATCGATGTGGATAGAGCCGTGCTGCGGGTCAAAAAGCCGCTGCAGCAAGTTCATTACGGTACTCTTGCCCGATCCACTGGGACCGATCAGAGCGACGGTAGCGCCGGCTGGGACGGAGAAGCTGACATCCTGCAGAGCCCATTCGTGGCTGTCCGGATACTGGAAGCTCACGTCTCGAAACTCGACCGCATGTGGGGAGTTGGATAAGACCTGGGGGCGAGCTACGTCGCAAATTAATTTCCGCCGATCGAGGATTTCGAAAAGCTTTTCGGCACGCGACAAATTTCGGCGCAATTTAGGCAACGTGACTGAAAGCAGCGATATCGGCCCATAAACCATGTCCTGCATGGCGATGAACAGGACGTAATCGCCCACTGTGCAACGGTGCGACAGAACGAAATAGCCGCCAAGAAGAATGACGGTCACGCGTCCGGCTGTCGAAATCAGAGTCTGCGCGTTCTCAACGACGGCCCATAGCCGCTCCGCACGGAAATGATGTCTCCGGACATCGTGGAGCAACTGCCGCTGCGTCGCCGCTTCCTGCTTTTCCCGGGCGAACTTCTTGACAACACGAACGTTGCTGGCGATATCGTAAGACTCTTTGGTAACGGCCTCGAAGCCGTTGCTCATGTCTCGTTCGATGCCTTGCATCTTATGGCTCAGGCGTCCGATTGTGAAAACGTAAGCCGGCACCGGCAAACACACCAGCAAAGCAATCCAGTAACTCTTGAGGAACAGGCACGTGAGGACCCCGACGGTGACCAGCGCCGGCGGCACCAGATTTTGCCCGAGTATCTCATTGAGAATGACGAAAACGGCCGTTCCGCCCCGATCGAGAGCCCCCACGATTTCGCCTGTGTTCACTTTGCCCTGATAGGCCGTATCCAAATGCAGGAAATTGCCGAATGCGAGGTTCTTTACCTCATCTTCACACTGGGCCGCCGTTCGAACCAGACGGTAATTGTAGATAGAGCGAAGAAAGCGGTTTAGCGCGGTAGCGGCGAAAATTGCCGCCCCGGCGATAAATAACGTTCTTACCGCTTGCGAGCTTGCGGCGTGGAGAGATTGCAAAACACCGTCAATAACGCCACGCGTCAGATAGGGAACAGCCACGTCCAGGGACGTGCACACGAGAATCAGGCCGAGCAGGCCAACGGCGCTCCGGCGGTGACTGCTGAGCAGCGATACCACGCGCCAACCCAACCACGGAGCGGTCTCCGGGGTATGAATCCAACAACTTTTGGACATCTGAATGTGCCGATACTTGTAAAAAGTGTGCTGGCCCGAGGCCAGTTCTCAAAGAAAACATCGGCTGCTGCAAAAAAGTGGAATAGAGGGTCCTTCCAGTTCGATGGGCTCGTTGAAGCGGTGCGCAAGGATCGTGCACTGCACAGACATCGATGCAACCGCAGTCTATGGAAGATGATATACAGTCCCTGGAGGTGCTGTCATGGCGAAGGCAAAGACGGAGGCCATTTCCGGAAGGCAGCATTACGAAGAGATCTATCAGACTGAATTGGAATCCGAGGCTGAGTGGCTCCGGTATGGGGCCCCGAGCAAGGTAAACAGTGTAGAGACTTTACTGAACCGGAATGGGATAAAGCCCATTTCGCTGCTGGAATTGGGTTGCGGCACCGGAGCTGTGATTGTTGAATGTCAACGCCGTGGGCTAGGGACAGAGTTTACGGCTGTCGACTCTTCCGAAACGGCAATCGGCTATCTTAAATCCCACTCAGCCGGTATATGCTGCATAACGGCAGACATCACGGACCCCGGGTTCGCGCTCGATCAGTGCTTCGATGTCGTCGTTTTATCGCACGTTCTTGAGCATCTTGAAGAACCGTTGACGTTTCTGCTCTCGCTGAGTAGCCGAATCCGCTTTCGTTATCTGGTCGCAGAAGTTCCGTTGGAAGACCTGTGGGCATCTCGAATCAAGAACCTTGTTCGAGACCGAAAGCGCAACGCCGCGGGACACGTACAGTTCTTCACGCAAACAACAATTCAGCGATTACTCGCGGCGGCGGGATTCGAATTGAAGGACTCCAGTTCGTACGTTCCGATTTCCTCTCCTGCCGTTCTGGAGTTTGTAAGCAATAAAGATGGCCTCTCCAAATTCCAAACTTTTGTCAGGAAGGCCACCGGCTATTATCTTCCGCGGGTTCTGAAGCCGCTATGGGGAAGATTCTACTATTCGAATTATGCGGCACTCTGCGTTCCGGGGCGGCAATAACAATAGCATCTCCCGGCCGTCGAGGGCAGTTCTCAAAGAAAACATCGGCTCCGGCAAAAAAGTGGAATAGAGGGTCCTTCCAGCTAACCGCGAAAGAATACAAAAGTCTAAGGAGTGCCCGATGGAGTGGAGCGATGAGGCCGCTGCCGAGGATGCACGCAAGGGGAATCAACACGCCTTTTGTGTCCTGGTAGAGCGTCACAGCCACGCTCTGTTCCGTCTCGCCTACCGTATGACTCGGAACGAGCACGACGCCGAAGACCTGGTCCAAGAGACTTTTCTTCGCGCTTACAAGCAGATGAAGCACTTTGACGGACGTGCCTCATTCAGGACTTGGCTCTATCGCATCTGCGTGAACTGCTCGCTCGATTTGATTCGGAAACGAAAAACCAGGGCCGAAGAGCAGCCGGCAACGGACCAGGTCAGCCTCTTTGAACGCATTGCGGCGTCCGATCCCACGCCTGAACGCCTGACGCAAAGCGGACAGATCGCGTCAATTGTCGAACCCGCGCTCGGGAAGCTGACCGAAATGGAGCGAACCGCTTTCGTGCTTCGACATTACGAGGGATGCGATATCGATCAGATTGCCGCCATATTGGGCGTTCAACGCGGCGCGGCCAAGCATAGCGTATTTCGCGCTGTCCAGAAACTCCGGCACGAATTGCAGCCGGCTTGGGAGGCGGTGAGATGAAGCATCTGAGCCAGGAAGAGCTGACGGACGCCTACTACGGCGATTTGCCGCCCGAGTCGAATGCGCACTTATTGAATTGCCAGGAGTGCAGGGTGGAACTGGCTCGACTGAAGGAATTGCTCGATGCCATCCGGAGTGCCGAAACGCCTGCGCGGCCACCGAGCTACGGGCGCGAAGTGTGGGCTCGTTTGGAATCCAGCCTACCGGCGCAGAGTACGACCTGGTGGCGTCGGCGGTGGGTGCTGGCCCCGGCGGCTGCGGCCGTTTTGGCGGCTTCCTTCCTTGGGGGCATGCTCACCGTGCAGATTCGAAACCATGGTGAAGGCCACCAAGGTTCGCAATTAGCGCAGCCCGCATCTTCGAAGGGGTTGTCCGATGAGGATCGTCGGCGCTTCTTTCTAGCCGCCATGAGCGATCATCTGGACCGGTCTGAGATCCTCCTTGCGCAACTGGTGAACGGCAACCCGGCAGAAGCGGATGTCTCGAAGGAACGGGCACGCGCCCGCGATCTGCTGGACGAAAATCGTCTGCTGCGTGAGACGGCTTCGCTTTCCGGCGACGAGGCGCATGCGGCCTTGCTCAGCGATCTCGAGCGCGTTTTTCTCGACTTGGCCAACATGCCCGGCCGTCTCTCGCCCAGTGAGATGAGCGAGTTGCGGCGGCGAGTCGAAGACCAGCAACTTCTATTCAAAGTGCGAGTGACTAGCGCGCACGCAGACCCCAAAGGACAGATATGACTTCTCGCAATTTAATTTTGCTATTCGCCTCGGCTGTGACTATGGCGGCCCAGGAATGGCCCATTGCAGCGGATGAGATGAGCTTCCAAGCACAACGAGCTTCCGTTCGGGACAATTCCGAGTACCAGGCCGGACTCTCTGAACTGGACGAGCGCCAATGGGATCGCGCGATCGCGCATTTCCGAGCCGCCGCGGCCCGCGAGCGGGCAACCAGCGACGCGGCTCTCTACTGGCAGGCGTACGCGGAGAATCAGGCCGGCCGGCGGGCGGACGCGCTTGCAACTGTTGCCGCCATGGAAGCGCAGTATCCGTCAAGCCGCTGGGTTAGAGATGCTCAAGCGCTGGCAGTGGAAGTGCGCTCCCAATCCGGTGCGCCGCCGAGTCCTAACGCTCAATCCGATGAGGAGCTGAAGCTGTTGGCCATCAACGGCCTGATGCAGAGCGACCCGGAGAAAGCCGTTCCGATTCTGCAGAATCTGCTGCAAGGAAACGCTTCTGAAAAGCTGAAAGAGCGCGCTCTTTTTGTCCTGACCCAGAGCCGTTCGCCTGAAGCTCGCAGCATCCTCGACCGGACGGCGCGCGATAGCGCTCACCCTGAATTGCAGCGAAAAGCCATCCGCTACATGGGCCTGACTGGAAACGCGGACGCTCGCAGCGAGTTGGCTTCCATCTACAAGGCCTCTTCAGATGTCCGTCTCAAGCGAGATATTCTGCACAGCTTCATGCAATCCGGCTCGCGCGATTTCCTTTTTGACGTTGCGAAGTCGGAACAGAATCCGGAGCTACGACTGGATGCGATCCGGCAGCTCGCCATGACGGGGGGGCAGGACCAACTGCGCCAACTTTACAATTCCGAGACTTCGATCGAGAACAAGAGAGCCATCCTGAGCTCGATGTTTATGACCGGAGACGCAGATTGGATCACGCAAATTGCGCGCGATGAGAGGGATCCCGGACTCAAGGTTGCCGCCATCAAGTCGCTGGGGCTGATGGGCCACAAGGGACAACCTGAAATGCTTGTTCAAATCTACAAGACCGATCAGAATTCGGAAGTCCGCCATGCCGTGTTGAATTCGTTGTTCCTGCAGCAGAACGGGAAGGTGCTTGTGGAACTCGCGCGCAATGAAAAGGACCCGAAGTGGAAGCAGGAGATCGTGCAGAAGATGTCGCTGGTCCACTCGCCTGAGGTGACGGACTACATGATGGAGATCCTGAAGTGAGAGCGTTGACCGGCCTGTTGATTGCACTCTCCGCGCTTGCGCAGACCCAAGCGCAGACCGAAGCTCAGACCCCGGCGGCGCCCAGCGTTTCGAATGGCCGGGTGCAGACAATGGCTTTCGCCGGGGACCTGTCTGCGCAGATCAGGTCGTCCGGCCCAGCCTGGTTCGGCTACGCAGTGAAAACGAAGCGCGGTGACCATGGCTGCTGCTGGAATGGCGGCGGCTGCGCGTTGGAAGACACCCACTCAGGTGTGACCGTCAACGGCCACGCCGACCAGCCAGTCCAGTTGGAGGGCAGCGACACGCTTGCGCTTCTCTTTCGTGTAGAGAACGATCGCGTTGAGAAGATCCGCGCCTACTCGTTAGCTTGCCCACTGGACGCGGGTGGATTGCCGTTTACCTGGATCACCAATGTGCCCGCTGCGCAGAGCATCGGCTTTCTCGACAAGCTCATCCATGCCGCTTCGTCGAATAGCTTTGCCGGCGAAGCTGTTTTCGCGTTGTCCGTGCATGATGATCCGATTGCCCTGGACACACTGATCCAATTAGCGAAGGCGGACGGGTCTGCTCACGTGCGTGAGCAGGCGCTGTTCTGGCTGGCGCAAAGAGCCGGCGCGCGCGCCGTCGAAACCATCACAAACGCCGTGCTGAACGATCCGGATACGAATGTGAAGCGGCGCGCCGTATTCGCGCTTTCACAACTGCCGCACGAGGAGGGCGTTCCCAAGTTAATTGAGATCGCGCGCACGCAGCGAAACCCTGAAGTGCGCAAACAGGCTTTCTTCTGGCTGGGGCAGTCAAAAGATCCTCGTGCTCTCTCGTTTTTCGAGGAAGTTCTTTCAAAGTAGCGGCGGCCTGGTATTTGGTCCGGAAACGAGTTGTAATACAACAGAGAGTGTTATGCGCTCTCTGTTGAAGCTTGCCGGCTCTGCGTTCCTGACCTTGGCATTGACCGCGCCTTGCGTGCTGAGCGCCGCCAACTCGGACGACGAGGGATGGTGGCATCACGCTGTCATCTACGAGGTCTACCCGCGTAGCTTCGCGGATAGCAACGGCGATGGCATCGGGGATCTCAACGGGATCACCGCGCATCTCGATTATCTGAAAGCGCTCGGCGTGGACGGCATCTGGATTACGCCGTTTTATCCATCCCCGCAAGTGGATTTCGGGTACGACATTTCGAACTACGAAGGCATCGATCCGCAGTTCGGAACCATGGCCGATTTCGACCGCCTGGTAGCCGAAGCAAAAAAGCGCGGCATTCGGATCATCAACGACATGGTTCTGAACCATACGTCGGACAAAGATCCGTGGTTTATCGAGTCCGCGTCGTCGCGCAACAATCCGAAGGCGGATTGGTACATCTGGGCGGACGGGAAGCCGAATGGCCGTCCGCCGAACAACTGGCAATCCGATTTCGGCCACTCCGCGTGGCAGTACGTGCCGGCGCGAAAGCAGTTTTACTATCACGAGTTCTACAAAGAGCAACCCGACCTGAATTGGCGGAATCCCGCCGTGAAGAAGGCCATGTTCGACATCTGCAAGTTCTGGATGGCGAAGGGCGTTATGGGGTTCCGGCTGGATGCGATCACAGCACTGTTTGAAGATGTTGCGCTCAAAGATGAGCCGTATCTGACCGGCAAAGACGCTGGCCTAGACTCGTTCGGCGAAAAGAAGATGAAGCACATCTATACGGACAATCTTCCAGAAGTGCATAACATCCTCCGCGAGCTTCGGCAGGTCACCAATCAATATCCCGGACGCATTCTCATCGGTGAAACATATCTGCCAAACGTGGGTGAACTCGCCAAAATGTACGGCCAGGCAAACGATGAGCTGCAACTGCCCATGGACACGCAGGTCGGCTTCATCAACCACCTTTCGGTCTCGGACTTTCGGCAGAAGATTGGCGATGCGGAGACGAAGCTGAATGGGCATGTACCGCTGTTCGTCTTCGCAAACCACGATAATCCGCGCGTGATCAATCGCTATGGCGATGGCAAGCACGATGGCGCGATTGCGCGGCTTATTGCGACCATGCTGCTGACTCCGCACGATGCCGCGCTGGTTTACTACGGTCAAGAGATCGGCATGGTGGATCATGTGCCGACGCGCATTGAGGACGTGCAAGACCCTGTCGGGCGCACCGGCTGGCCAAAGGAAAAGGGACGCGATGGCGAACGCACTCCCATGCAGTGGAATGCAGGCTCCGATGCCGGATTCAGCAACGCGAGCAGGACCTGGCTTCCCGTGGGTGGCGATTACAAGACTGTGAATGTCGCAGCGGAGGAAAAGGATCCGAACTCGCTGCTGAACTACTACAAGACCTTAATTCATCTGCGCAAAGAGAACGCGCAGCTTCGTGATGGCGACTATATCGGTGTAGACGAGAACAACAACAGCGTCTTCTCTTACATGCGCAAAACATCGGACGGGAAGGCCGTGGTAGTAGCAATGAACTTCACTTCGTCGCAACAGACTGTGAACCTGGATGCGAGCGGCAAGGGCGTCTCCGGCAGACATGCAAAGCTGATTCTGGCCTCTTACGCGAACGCGAACGGGACCAGCGACTTGTCGCACCTCAGCCTTCCAGCCTATGGAAGCTATGTGGGCGAGGTTCAGCCGTAGCAGAACGCTTCCCGGATCATTTCAGCGGACGGCGGCTGAAGCTGTCCGTCCGCTACCATAAAAATGGTCCATGAATGTTTCCTCCGTTGACCTGAAGAAGACGGTCAACCTCCCGAAGACTACCTTTCCCATGAAGGCAAACCTGCCTTCAAACGAGCCGAAAACGCTTGCGCATTGGGATGCGACGAAGCTGTACGAGCGTATTCGCGCCTCTCGTGCGGGGCTGACGCCATACGTGCTCCATGACGGGCCGCCATACGCGAACGGGAACATTCACCTCGGCACGGCATTCAATAAAATTCTGAAGGATTTCATCGTCAAGTCGAAGAGCATGGCCGGCTTCGACGCGCCGTACATCCCGGGTTGGGATTGCCACGGTCTGCCGATCGAGTTCAAAGTCGATAACGAACTCGGCAAGCGCAAAGCGACGATGAGCGTCGCCGACATCCGTTCGCACTGCCGCGCCTACGCGGCGAAGTATGTCGACATTCATCGTACGGAGTTCAAGCGCCTGGGTGTCCTGGGCCGCTGGGACGATCCATATCTGACGATGAGCGCGGAGTACGAATCGGTCATCGCGCAGGCGTTTGTCGACTTCCTGCACGAAGGCTACATCTATAAAGGCCTCAAGCCCGTTCACTGGTGCATCAAAGACCGTACCGCGCTCGCCGAAGCCGAAGTCGAGTACGAGAACCATGCCAGTCCATCGATCTACGTCCGCTTCAAGCTGGTGTCCGATCCGGCCGCTCTCGACCCGGCGCTGGCCGGGCGCGATGTCTACTGCCTGATCTGGACCACAACGCCGTGGACGATTCCGGCGAATGTCGCTATCTCGTTCAACCCCAAGTTCGAGTACGTTGCGGTGGATACGCCCGAGGGTCTGGCGATTGTCGCTGAGGGGCTTTTGCCGCGGGTGGCGGAAGCGCTGGGTTGGGACCAGACAGTGGTTGCGCGCTTCCCAGGCACAAAACTCGAAGGAGCCGTGTTTCGCCATCCATTTCTGGATCGCGATTCAGTCGGCTTGCTTGGCGATCACGTGACGCTCGAGCAGGGTACCGGCGCAGTACACACCGCGCCCGGCCATGGGCAGGAAGACTTTGTCATCTGCCAGCGCTACGGTATCCCGGTTTACTGCCCTGTCGATGCGGCAGGGCGAATTTTCCAGGCAGGAGGCGCAAGCGGGTCCTTGCCTGAGGAACTGATTGGCAAAACGGTTTGGGAGATTAATCCGCTTGTCGTCAAGCTGCTGGAAGAACGCGGGGCGCTGGCCGGCCAAGCGCGCCTGGAGCACAGCTACCCACACTGCTGGCGCTGCCACAATCCCGTTATTTTCCGCGCCACCGAACAGTGGTTCATCGGCATGGACCGCAACGAACTGCGCACGCGCGCGCTTGAAGCCATCAAGCAGGTGATCTGGCATCCCGAGTGGGGCGAAGAGCGCATGACGAACATGATCGCCATGCGTCCGGATTGGTGCATCTCGCGCCAGCGCGTCTGGGGCGTCCCGATCATCGTCTTCTACTGCGAGAGTTGCGCCTCCCCGTTCATCGATCGCGCCGTCCAGGAGCATGTCGTGGCGCTGTTTCGGGAGCATACCGCCGATGTCTGGTACTCGAAAACAGTCGAGGAACTGATGGGCGGCGGTCGCGTGTGCGGGCATTGTGGCGGCGCGACGTTCCGCAAAGAAACAGACATTCTCGATGTCTGGTTCGATTCCGGCTCAAGCCACCT
Organism: Terriglobia bacterium; assembly: GCA_963846045.1. Classification (GTDB taxonomy): domain Bacteria; phylum Acidobacteriota; class Terriglobia; order Bryobacterales; family Bryobacteraceae; genus Bog-105. The sequence continues at coordinate 320,333 of CAWJUL010000012.1, forward strand.
GGCGACGTTGACCCCTGAGAACGGCGTCTCTTGGCCGTCCGACATGTACATCGAAGGAGGCGATCAATACCGCGGCTGGTTTCACAGTTCATTGCTGATCGGTGTTGGCCTGAAGAACTCGTCACCGTACCGCGAGTGCGCCACACACGGCTGGACGCTCGATGCCAATGGCCGCGCGATGTCGAAATCGCTCGGCAACACCATCGAGCCCGTGGAGATTATTGGCAAGAAGGGCGCTGACGTGCTTCGCCTGTGGGTTGCGTCCGTCGACTTCACGGAAGACGTGCGCATGTCGGAAACGATCCTGACGCGGCTTGAAGACGCGTACCGCAAAATCCGCAATAGCGGTTTCCGGTACATGCTGAGCAATCTGCACGACTTTCGTCACTCGGATGCCGTTCCAGGCGACCGCCTTTCCGGCATGGACGCATGGATTCTTGTCCGGGCCGAGGATCTGGTGCGCCGCTGCCGCACCTGGTACGACGAGTACTCATTTCACAAGGTGTACCGCGCCGTCTACGACTTCGTCATCACGGATCTGAGCGCGCTGTACTTCCATATCTCAAAGGACCGGCTTTACACCCGAAGCGGCGCTGCCCGCCGCACCACGCAGACGGCGCTGCACCGCCTGAATTTTGCGCTGGTACGATTGCTGGCGCCGATTCTGTCCTTTACCTGCGAAGAGGTCTGGCAGCATATGGGTCCGGCGACCGGCGATCTGGACAGCGTTCATCTTGCTTACCTGCCGGCTCCGGATGAACTCACGGAAGGAATCACGGACGCTCAACGCGCCGAAGCGGCCGATTGGGAGCAGTTGGTTCCGGTGCGCGATCAAGTCTTGAAGGCGCTCGATTCCGCGCGCGAGGAGAAGATCATCGGCGACCCGCTGGAGGCTGCGCTGACGCTGCGTGCATCCGGAGCAACTTACGAGTTACTGAGGGCGCACGCCGCCGATCTGCCAACGTGGTTCGTCGTCTCCCAGTTGGAAGTGCAGGAAGACGCGGCTGCTTCCGATGTGCAGATTCAGGTGGACCGCGCCCGCGGTGACAAGTGCGAACGCTGCTGGCGCTACACAACCGATGTGGGCAGCAACCAGGATTTCCCAACCGTATGCGCCTCGTGCGCGTCGGTTATTCCAGAACACTTAAGCTAGTGGCACAACACCAGAGCGCACGCATATCGGCCATCGGCGCTGTCCTTTTCATCGTCGTTTTGGACCGCATCACAAAGCTGCTGATCCTGCGTACAACGTCCTCTTTCGATGCCACGCCGATCGTCTCGGGGTGGCTGCGCATTGTGCACGTCGAAAATCCGGGCGCCGCCTTTGGCTTTTTGGCGGAAGGCAATCCAATCCTGCGGAGTATCGTGTTGATCGGTATCTCGCTAGCTGTTCTGGTGTTTGTGGCGTCTTCATTGTGGAGCCGCGACGGCATTCTTCGTTCTCCCGCATCGCGATTCGGGCTGGCCTTGATTCTTGGCGGCGCTATCGGGAATCTTTGGGACCGCATCTTTCGCGGGACCGTCACAGATTTCATTGAGGTCTATCACGGGACGTGGGCATTTCCGGCATTCAACGTGGCCGATAGTGCGATCACGGTAGGTGCGGTATTGCTGGTGTTCGATCTCATCAAACCGCGCTCCAAAAGCATCGAACAAGGGCTGACTCACAAGTAGTAAGCGGATGTTACCTGTACTTTTCCACATAGGGTCGTTCAAGGTACCCACCTACGGCGTGTTGGTTGCGCTCGCATTCTTAATCGCCCTCACGGTGACTACGCGCCTGGCGCGCCGTGCCGGATTACCGGCCGACAAAATTACCAATCTGGCAGTTTATTGCGCCATAGCCGGAATCGCCGGGGCCAAGCTTTTCATGTTTTTGTTCGACTTCGGCGATTACGTTCGCGATCCGGGACAAATCTTCACCATGGAAACTCTGCAAGCGGCCGGCGTTTGGCACGGCGGGTTTATTGTGGCGCTGCTGTTTGCCTATCTGTACTTAGATCGTCAGAAGCTGCCCATCTTGCAAACCATGGATGTCTTTGCGCCTGGCATTGCGTTGGGACAGGCGATTGGGCGCTTAGGATGCTTCGCCGCTGGTTGCTGTTGGGGGCGAGAGTGCTCACTGCCCTGGGGCGTGCAGTTCCGCTCGCAGGAAGCTGCGCCCGTACCAATAGACAAGCCGCTGCATCCGGTTCAGTTGTACGAGTCCGCGGCGGATCTGCTGATCTTCTTTTTCCTGTACCGCCAATTCGGTCGCACCAGCCGGTCCGGCCAGTTGATCGGGCTATATCTGGTGCTGTACTCGACAGCGCGGTTTATTATCGAGTTCTTCCGGGTGCACGAACAGTCGCTTGTCGGGCCGTTCTCTTTAACGCAGTGGATCGCGTTAGCGCTGTTCGGGTTGGGTGCATTCTTGCTTGTCCGAGACAGCACCTCGCGTTCTGCCGTACAGCCGAGTGCAAGCAGTTTGCGCGCTTAGTTATAGCTACGGAGCGTTCCGCTCCAGTATTCGGAACCCGTTCTCAAACGCAATCTGGTGATAGTGGCTGTCCAGGTATCGTTCGACGAGCTGGTCTTGTGGCGCCGGCACTTCGTAAGCCGGAAAGAGTGTCTTCAACGCCTCGCCTGAGAATGCGGTATCACTGAGCGCGTAGCGCGGCTTTCTGCTATCGAGATCGCGCATAGCTTCGTCGAGCAGCGGATCGTGTTTGTGGTTGTAAAGCAAGACGCTGAAGCGAGTGGGATTCCGAAGGTCGGCAAGGAAGTAGTAGATCGGGTGATACGGGTAAACAAACGCGTAATCGCCCGGTTGCGTATGTCGAAGCAGAAACTCCAGAGCTGGATCCTTCTCCTGCGCCAACAACGCGCCACGCCTGCTTTGTATTACCGTACGTGCCGACATGGCTGCCATGACGTAGACTGTGCCGTTCAGAACTATCCCGATGCAAATCAGCATCATCGCGAAGCGCTGCGCGCCGTTGCCAAATTTTTCCAAGAGAACGAAAAATAAAACCACCAACAGAAGACAGCCGTTTCGCAGATGCCCGATGTCCTGCCGATGCAGTTCAGATAGCCACATCGCGTAGGCCGTCACCCAATACGGCAGGAATAGCGGCCGAAACGCCTCACGGCGATACATATAGCCGAGCACCGCGACGGCTGCAGGCACAGCCACGGCCAGCAGAAAGGGCGCGCTAAACAAGCCCGTCACGGGAGCGGCGATCCATATCGGCAGCAGCGCTTTTGTGAAGGCGAACCAGCGCGGGATCATCACGTTCCACAGCAGGAATCCGTACGGAGCCGCATTCAGATGCTGATAGCTCGAAAGCGGGAGCTTGACCGCGCTGAGAAAGAGATCTGAAAGAGTACCGTTGTATGCGTAAATGCCGATCATCGCGAACAGGACAACCGCATAGCCCGATGCGAGCGCTATCGCCGGCCTGATGGCCCGCTTCCCGTGCAAGAGGAAGAGCGTGATCGCGAAAGCCAATGCGAACAACAATCCTTTTTGCTGCAGAATGCAACTGGTCCAGCCGGCCAGGAGACCAGCGGCGGTGAGGAGCCAGTAATGAGATCGCGTGCCAAACTGGTGCGTTCCGGCCGCCAGGAATACGGCGAAAGACGCGAACGCGAAAAGATTCGAATCGTAATGTGGGCTGTTCATCACCATCAGAGGTATGCCGGTGACCAGAAAGAATGTGGCCGCAAACAGTCCTGTGCCTCCGGCGCGCCGTGACAAGTGAAAGATCAGTAGCGCGGTTGCCACTCCGGTAACCAGCAATAACGCTCTCGCCGTCAAGAAACTCGTTCCGAAGAGTTTAAAAAACCAGGCGAGCCAATAGTAGGCGCCCGGCGCATTCTCCTGCACGAAATCGCGGCCCGGAATTGCGCCGTGGGCGACTTGCGCAGAGGCGTACAGGTAAATGCCCTCGTCGGGGCACCAGGTCAGTACGCGCACGAAAGGGAACAGGAACAAGCCCGCAAGCAATCCGATAATGCAGTAGACCGCTAGCGTCTGCAGCTTGCCGGAGCTTTCGCTAGCGCCTTGCATTGCGCTCGAGAAGCTCAAAACCGCTGTCCGACATCACCGGATGGTAATGGGCTGCAATGTAGCAATCCACCACGCGGTCTTGTGGCGCGGGAGCATGAAAAGCCGGGAACAGCTTACGCAGCCCGTCGCCGAGCAGGGTGGTGTCAACCAGCGCGTAGCGTGGCCTGTTTTTGTCCAGATCGCGCACAAGTTCCGGCATCAGCGGGTTCGCTTTGTTCTGATCGACAATGACGCTGAACCGTGTAGGGTTTTGAACGTCCGCAAGGAAATAGTAAGCCGGCGAGTATGGATACACAAACGCGTAATCGCCAGGCCGCGTACGTGCGATCAACTCATCCAAAAGAGGAAATTTCTTTTCACTGGGCAGATTGCCGCGCCGGCTAGCGACGATTTGCCTGGCGCGAAGCGCGGTAAACAGATTCGTTGAAGCAAGCAGCACCGTTCCAACCACCACGGCCATGACGAACGTCTTTGCCGGCCATTTGCCGAACCGCTCGCACAAAACAAAAAGCAGGATCATCAGAAGTACGCATCCGTTGCGCAGATGGCTGAGATCTTGTCGATGAATCTCCGAGATCCACATCGCGTACGCGCAAATCCAGTAGGGCAGCAGTTCCTTGCTGAAGGCGACCGAACGCCAAACCCAGCCGAGCGCGGCAATCAGGGCAGGAATACCGATAATGCACAGCAATGGCAGACTGATCTCTAGCAGCAAGGGAAGCGCGACCAATATTGGTCCAGCTTTTCGGAATTCTGCGTAGAGCGTCGGAAACCAAACGGTCCAAAGCGGGAAGCCATAGGTTACGCGCGTGAGCCCGTGATAGGTCGTCAGCGGCAACTTTACGAAGCTGAAGTACAGGTCGTAGAGAGCGCCTTTCACTAAATACAGGCCCAGTAAGGCTGCAATAACGGACGCATAGGAAATCACCATCAAGATCACGGGCCGCAAGCCGCGCGCCTTGTGTACGGCAACCGCTGAAATGCAAAAGGCCAGTAGAAAAAGAAATCCTTTCTGCTGCAGGATGCAGCTCACCCATCCCGTCAGAAGTCCGGCAACGGCGAAGTGCCACCACGGGCTGTTCCCTTGCGAAAGCGAATCGAAGCCTTGCAGCAGGATCGCGAACGCAGCTAGCGCAAACAGATTCGAGTCGTAATGCGGCGAATTGATGGGCATCAACGGAATCGATGTAATCAGGACGAATATGGCCGAATGCCATCCGGTACTTCCGGCGCGTCGCGCCAGATAGAAAACAATCAGGATTGTTGCGAGCCCAGTGATGAAGAGCACCGCGCGTGCCGTAATGAGGCTGATCCCAAACGCGCGGAAGAATCCGGCCAGCCAGTAGTACGCGCCCGGCGCATTCTCCTGGACAAAGTCACGCCCTGGAATGGCGCCTTCGGCTACGCGCTGCCCCGCATATAGGTAGATGCCATCGTCCGGCGAACCGGACAGCGTGCGCACGAATGGAAACAGGTATAAAGCTGTGACTACAGCCACCAAACAGTACGGAATCGCTCTGCGCAGAACCGTCGATCTCGATGCCGTCGCCGGAATGGGCCAGGCCGCTTGCGCAGATACCATGACAGGGAGTGCGGCCTATGGATGGATTTTCTATACCCCCAAGCCGTACACTCATCTAATCGACATATCTACTGCGTAACAGAAGAGTGCCGGTAGGATTCTTAACAGTTCCTTCCCGACGCTCGATTGTTGAATGGTAGATTAAGAACCTAATTGGGGGAGTGCGAGTACTTGTGATTTCCCACGCTTTTGAGCTCGCGAAGAAGCTATTTCATTTCGCTGCGACAGGTATGTGCGCCTGCATACTGTGTTTCCCGTTAAGCGCGGCAGACCGCAATTCGTGGATGGATGCGGTCCAGCAGCGCGAGGCAAGCGGGGACGTTGCCGGCGCCTTTGCCCTTCTCCAAAAGGAGGCGAGTGACGGTTCCCCTGCGGCCCTCAAGAGCTACGCTCTGTTTCTGGATCGCCACGCGACGGCCGGCACGCGTGATGCATATCTCAAGTGGGCCAGTGCCGAGACCGATCCTCAAGTCCGCAAGTTGGCTGTCCGGCAAGCGGTCCTTCTCGATTTCATAGACGGCAGGAATGACGATCTCTCGCGCGATCTCGCCGAGTATCGGTCTTTCGGTGGCGATGACCTTCAGATACCCGCTGCCGACAAGAAGCAACGATATTCCACCGTCACCATACCAGGGCCACTGTCCTCCTTTGCGCGCATGGCGGCGCTGACGCCCGACCTTGCGCCCGAAGATCTCCTGCCCGCGCTCGCCCGTAACGTTGTCACGAACGGCTACGAGGCTGCTGGAAATGAGGCGCTTCAACAAACTGAGTACCTCAAGCTGCTGGTCCGATACATCGGCCAGGCGCGCGAACTGCAAGCCATGGCGCGCAACCAGAAAATCGTGATTCCCGCCTGCGACAGCGAAGAGACCGGCAATCTTCTCAAAGTGCTCGGATATCGTATGCGCGGTGCGTGCGGCAGCGACATTGTGCTTGAGACGGTGAACGCCACTCGCGCGTTTCTTACAGTTGATTCCGGTTTTCCGCTTACTCAACTGGAACAGGACCTGCGTGCGAACCACCGCTTTGAGATGCCTTACGCGCCAACCCAGGTTCCCGTTCTGTACGACGCGAAGTATTGGACCAGCGCTGTGAATCAGAATTCGCCGGATTTCATGGACGCGTTCCTCGCCGATCCATCTGTCTGCCGGTTGTATCTCGGGCTCTCGCATCTTGATCGTCCTACCGCGGCCGCATTACGGCAGCAGGCACCTGCGGCCAAAGCTGAAGCTCTACGCGCACGTGCTCGACTTCTACGGCGGGATGTTCCAGATTCGCGACGGCAGCGCAGTTGTGCCAGGCAGCCCAAGAATCTGGGCCACTATGACGGGTGTTTCGCCCGCCAATCCCGGCGCATTCTTCATGAAGCTGCTGTCTACCGATGACGGATGGATGGCCAGCTATTTCGACGTGCTCTCGCGCGCCGAAGGGCCGACTCAGGCTTATCTCACACAACCCGAACGAATCAGGCGCTTCTACGACGCGCTGCGCGGGAAGATCACCAGTCCTGGTCCGGCGCGGCCGGTGTTCCGATCCAGCACAGAATTGATGCTTCTCATGACGTCGCTGCGCATCGACTCGAATGGGCGGCCGCATGTCCCCGGCAACATTGACGTTTGGCGCAATCTGTTCATTCATCATCCGCATGGCAAATACGATGGCAAGCTGACTCGCTCAGCCACGACGTGGAAGAACGACGACGATCTCATCGAAGCGCTATTTGGGCTCAGCCGGAAAAACGTGGAGAACGAGCCGCTGAAGATGTTCCTCGCCTTGAACGATGTCGATCGCGGCCGCACGAAACCGATGTCGCCCGAACTCGCGGCACGTCTTATTTCCGCGTACAAGAACTTCGGCGCAGCAGTATCCGCTGTTTGCGGACGCGCCCGCTTTGAGCGAAAGCTCGATTCGGAAATACCTTGACCTTTGCAAGCAGACGAAAGATATACGAGACGTCACGCTGCGTGCCGACACACTCGGCACATTTCAGGCGCTTACGGGGCTGTGGCGGATTTTCGTCTTGCAAGGCGCAATCGCGGAGCCCCAGCAGGACGCGACCTTCGCGAAGATCCTCGATTCATTCAGCCATGTGAAGCAGGAAGGGGAACTCTTCGATGCGGGGCGAAGCGGTGTTGACACGTTGTTGAGTGCTGCCGGCAAGCAGCCGGGCAGCATGCGCCAGGAACAGATGGTTGAGCTTCTAGTCGGAAAGCTGCGAAGCTCGCGTCCCGACGAACCGCCGTCGCCTGCGGAAAACATGCTTCGCGTATTCGACTCCCAACTGCTGGTGCCGCTCGACACTCTGTTTGCTCTCGCGGATCAGGCCGGCAAGCAGGCGATCGATGGCAAGACGCTCAAGGCCCTCGACGAGCAGCTCTCGCGCTTGCAGGAGACCCAAAGCTTGCATGCTTCGCTATCTCCCAGTGAGCGAAGCAGCATGAGCTATGGGTACTGGAGCGAAAAGCACATCGAGCAGGAGCGAAAGCTGAACATCGACAAACTCGCTCAGTAACGCGGAAAAGAAAGATCCTAAGCGAGGCGCTCGCGCCGTTCCTGCGCGATTCCCTCGTCGGAATTCTGTACAGCTATTACGCTCCCGCCGGCGCTCAGTTACTGCTCACAAACGCTTCCTTTGTGCGCAATCATGACTTCATCGGGTCGGAAGGTTCTCCGGCCGAATGGGCCAATACGCAACTTGCGGGTACTGGCTGGCCTGAAAGTGCGCGGCGGACGTCTGACCGGATCGTTGATCTCTCTGCCATACGCCATCGCTGAGGCGGAACAAAACTTCCTTTCCCCCAAGCGTGAGCAGGCATTGATATGGGCCGACCTGGTTCCGCAGATGATTGTCGATGTCACGGTTAATCGATGGCGCCACGTAACTCCGGAGCAGGTGCGCTGGGTCGGACTTCATGTGCGCAGCGGCGAATCGTTGATCGCCGCTGCCGGCCTGAACCAGCACGTCTCAGCGGCTGTCCTGACTTCATACGGCCGGTTCGCCACGCCTTCGCAGGTCGAACGGCTGCACGATCGCTTATCGGAAGGCGACTGCAAAGCTGCGATCGCCGTCCGTCCCTACTGCCGATCTGTACTCGATCGCGGTCGATCCGAAGTTGGCCGCCATTTCGCCCGATCATCTATTCCACTGAAATTGCAGACGCTCGAAAGCCAAAATGATTCCGTCGCTCTCAACCGAATGCAATCGCTCGCGCTTTCGGCACTCCAAAACTTACTCTGACCCACTCGCTCCAGCCGGGACTGTTGTATTTACGCACTTTCCCCGCCTTGATGGGTTATTCCAGCCGCATTCTGGCGGAGAGCTGGGAATCAAACAACATCTATTACGCGGCGCTTGCGGATCAAACAGGCGTGCCGCCGAGCGAACTCGATGTCTATGTGCCCGAGTGGAATCGCGCCACTATAGAGAACATCTTCGCCACGCACCTGGAAGACTGGCCGGCCCTTCTGCGTTCACTGCACACGGTGGGCATGAACGTCCAGCAAGAACGCATCATTGCAGGCAAGTACACGTAACTTCGGAGAACTAATCTTGAAGAGCTTTTCCGCCTCGGAGTTGCTGCCACGATCGTGGCCGTTCTCGGGACGGGACTCTGGATTCGAGCGCAGGACCGGACCAATCCACGTTCCATGTCAAAGTCGACATGGTTGTCCTGACAGTTTCACCGTCACCGATGCGCATGGCAAGTACGTGAACGGTCTGAAACCAAAAGATTTCAAAGTGCTCGAGGACGAAATTCCCCAGAAGATCGCGACTTTCAGCGAAGGGTAATCCGCGCTCCGTTGCAGGTGCTGGATAACGGCGAAACGAGGCCCATGCACGCGGATTCGCTGCCGCCTGGCCGGTGATTCCGGGCGTTGTGGATCTTCGCCAGGAGTCCGCCGGCACGAACGTATTCGTTCTGTTTGATACCAGCAATTACATGTACCGGGGCTTCGTGTACGCCTCCGATGCCATCGCCGATTTCATACGCGGCTTGGATCGCGCCGATTCTGTTGCCGTGTACACCTACAGCCGCAATCTGAATCGAGCGGTGCCGCTGAATCGTGACCGTACCAGCGCCATCGCCGGGCTGCGCCGGGCGGTAGCGGGCGACGATTCCGCCCTTTACAACTCTCTGCTGCTTACGCTGCGCGATGCCGCTAAAGTTCCCGGCCGCAAGGTCGTGATCGTCTTCTCAAACGGACCCGATAACGCCAGCATGGTTGCTCCGGACGATGTCCGTGCCGTGGCCGAGGACGAGGGCATCCCCATCTACGTCATCTCCACGAGCGAGGTCAACAACGATCCGCTTTCGTCCACCATCTTCAAGCGCATCTCCACCAACACCGGCGGCAAGAGCTATTTTGCGAAGACCTGGCAGAAGCAGGTGGAGGCCTTCGAATCGATTCGCGAAGACCTCGGCAACAGCTACGCTATCACCTATTATCCGCAGCCAAATCCGAACGAAGGTTTCCGCAAGATTCGCATCGAGATGACTTCGGATGCCGCGAAGAAGTACAAAATCCGCGCCAGGCCCGGTTACCGTCCGCAGCGCGGAATATAGAGCTCCGACTATTTCTTTACGCTTTACGGGCAAGGGACCGAAAGCCTGGCAAACGTTGGCATCATTTGCATCGCGTTCACGTTCACGTGCGCCGGGCGTGTCACGCACCAGTGAATTGCGTCGGCGATGTCGTCGGCGGTTAACGGCTCGGTTCCTTCATAAACTGCCTCGGCGCGTTTCTTGTCGCCTTTGAATCGCACTTCCGAGAACTCTGTTTTGCAGAGCCCCGGCTGAATGTCGGTAACCCTCACATTCGTTCCGAACACGTCCGCCCTCAGCCCATAACTGAACTGATGGACAAACGCTTTGGTCGCGCCATAAACATTGCCGCCAGGATAAGGAAACTCTGCCGCGACGGAACCCAGATTGACAATGTGTCCCCGATTGCGTGCCACCATTCCCGGCAGCAGGAAACGGGTGCAATACACAACGCCTTTGACGTTCGCGTCGATCATCGTCTCCCAGTCTTCCAGATCCGCGCTCTGCGCCGGATCGAGCCCCAGCGCGCCGCCCGCGTTGTTCACCAGAACGTCCACTTCGGCGAAGTCCTTCGGCAATCCCTTGATCGCGTCTTCCATTTCGCGCGCGGCTGCGAACATCGAACGCGAGCGGCAGAAACTGATCTCCCAATTCCTTCTTAATCTCATCCAGACGCGCTTTGCGGCGTCCCGTCCCTATAACTTTTGCGCCATCTTTCGCGAACCTGCGAGCCGTGGCCTGTCCGAATCCCGCCGTTGCGCCTGTGACGAAAACAATCATGTAATCAGGATACGTGGAGTGCACGTAAGCAGCCTTCCAGACCAGCGCGGCATTGGCCGCGACGTAGCTGACTTGGTCGAGTAGCTGACTCTTCGAAACGGGCTTTTGAATGTAGGTCCATACGCCAGCGGTGTCTAACCCGCTCTGATCGTGCGTGAGCGGATTAGCGCCACAATGTTTGCAGGCGGCCGTCCCTGTGCTTTCTCCCAACTTCTAATTCGTGAAGCGGCTTCGTAACCGTCCATTTCCGGCATTTCCACATCCATCAAAATCAAATCGTAGGTATGCTCCGAGACTCGCTGTAGCGCCTCTTTTCCATTCGACGCGAAATCGAGTTGGTATCCCTCGTCTTGAAGGTAAGCTCGCAAGAGAAACCGTGTGGGCGCAAAGTCGTCGACAATCAAGATGGTTAGAGTATCGCTGGAGTTCTCCTGATGAGGATTCGAAATTTGCCCTTGAGTCTCATACCAATCGTTCAGGGCGTAGATGTTCCACGAAAATCGTTCGGGGTCTTTTGGCTCTTCTGATTTGAGCCATTCTGGTAGATCGACGTCATCGTTTCTGTTTGTATTTATGGCCGTCTCCACTTCCGGCTCTGGCGTTCCAATCTTCTTCGCAATTCCGCCTCGAGCAGTTTTCGCGGCGTAATATCCTGGGCCACGTGTAGGCGGCCAATCACTTTTCCGGACATGTTCTCGAGCGGAGTGATGGATACGTGGACATGCAGCGGCAGTCCGTCTTTGCGGACGTAGACGGTTTCATATTCGTTCTGCTCTCCCTGTCTCCCCTCACTTGGGGCAAGAGACTTACGCCTTCGTGACTCCTGGCCGGCGGCGGCTGAACCCTCCTGAACTACCGTAAGCAAATCCCGACCCACTACTTCTTCCGCGCGGTACCCCAAGAGTCGGCTAGCGCCTGCGCTAAAAAGCGAGATGCGCCCTGTTGAATCCTCTGCAATGATCGAAGCCGAGGTTGCCGCCCGCAGCACGGATTCTGAGTTTCCAGGTAGCTTCGGCTATTTCACTTGCACGCTCCGTAAGAACGCGGCTAGTTTGAGCGAGTTGAAGCGAGCCTGCCAATTTCATCGCGTGATGGATCGGAGTCTTAATCGGAAGGCCTTCTCCCATAAGCACCGATAATTCGAGTAATTGCGTTATACGCTTCGAAATATTGTTGGAGATCAGAGTCGTTCCCAACAGTGTTCCAGAACTCCCCCCAGTAGAATTCCGCCAATGACTAGCGACAAAATAGTTCGCAATTTTTCGTCGCGCTGTGTCCGCGTGCTCAGTAAGCGAATCTCTTCTCGATCCATGTCCGCCACTACGCGCCTTACATGGCTGTCCAGGGCCGGCGCTTGCTCTTTTGCAATGACACGCCGTGCCTCTAAGCTCCCTACCAGACTCGTGTATTCGTCAAAGAGCGCATCCGCCTCAGCAATCCTACGTTGCTGATTCGGATTATGGACGTGAGTTCCTGCACTTTCGAAAGACTTTTTCGCGCCTGAATGAGTTCTTGGCAGACTGAATCTCGAAGGCGCTCAGTTTACAGATCCTTTTTCAAAGATGTTTCAGCGATGTTGAATTGGTGGTCGAAGCCCGCCAGAGCTAAACGAACCTCGAGCGTATGGATCACCCATTGGTTCGCTGCGTTTTCTTGTGAGACCCATGGGACCAGCGCACAACTCAACAGGAGCGCTGTCGTGGGCAGCAGTACGGCTACTCTCGTTTTGGCTCGAATGGAAGAATTGCTCCATCTGACTCGATTCCACTTCATACTCAGTTCCTTATTCACTCTTCGGCAGCCGGCTCCCAGGGGAATAGGGTAATGGGCAAGTTGGAAAGGCGGCCGGCTGAATATTG
>CAWJUL010000013.1:0-194291 GCA_963846045.1 Terriglobia bacterium
AGCTTGTTCCATCGGCATTCATGCCAACCATCATTCGGCCCATCGTCATCGGCTTCGCCGGCTTGATCGACGCTACTTCAAACGCTATCTTTTCGAACGAATAGAGATCGCATGCCAGACATCCGGCTAGAGAGATTGCGCATAATATCCATCGCTTCATGCATCCAGTCTGCTCCTGGATGCGTGTTCAGTGCGCAAAATGTGTGTAAGGAATGTAAAAGCTAAACGGTCAATTTGTAGCCCGCGCCTTTCACTGTCATCAGTAGGCGTGGATACCTGGCATCGGCCTCCAGTTTCTTCCTCAGTCCGGCGATGTGTACATCCACTGTCCGGCTCATCGTATCGCCGTTGAGCCCCCAGACTTTTTCGAGTAGTTCCTCACGTGTCACAATCGCTCCCCGGCGCTCGATCAGATACTCTAGCAGCCGGAACTCGACCGGCGATAATGTCAACGGCCTTCCCGCGCGTGTCACTTCGTGCTTGCGCAGATCGACGCCGACATCGCCCAACTGGATACGCTCGGCGGTAGTTCTCACAGCGCCCGGTCTCCGTAGAAGCGCTTCAATGCGAGCCATCAGTTCAACCGGCTCGCAGTTCTTCTGCACATAATCGTCGGCGCCCAGTTTCAATCCCACCACCCGATCCACCACTTCGCCTCGTGCCGTCAGCATCAACACTCGTGCATGTATCCCATGTTCCCGGAGATCGCGGCAAATATCGAATCCGCTCTTGCCCGGCAGCATGACATCCAGCACGATGAGATCGAAGGCTTGCTCCAGCGCTCGTTCATATCCAGCGTCGCCCGTTTGAAGCCATTCCACGCGATAGCCTTCGGACTGTAGCCGGTCCATCGTGCCCACGGCGAACGCCGCCTCATCTTCCACAAGCAAAATGCGTTTCATACCGGCAAGTGCAGCGTGAAGGTGCTGCCGCGTCCCGGTTCGCTCACCAGCGTGACGCTGCCGCGATGCGCTTCAGCCACGCTGCGGACCAGGCTCAATCCAAGACCCGAGCCCGGAATCTGTGCCTGAACGGCCGCCCGGCCGCGGGAAAACGGCTCGAAGATCTCGGCCTGTTCCGTCGCGTCGATGCCTGCGCCGCGATCCTCAACGCTGATCCGCACCTCTCGTTCTAGAAGCCCATGTTCGGCGCTCACGCAAATCCAGTGCCCCGCATTCGCATGCTTCACGGCATTGCTCAGCAGATTGTCGAATGCCGTCCGGATCAAATCTGCATCGCCCACCGCTGGCGGCAGATCGGGGCTGAGCCTCACTTCGATCGCGAATCCGCGCCGCGATAGTTCTTCGCGGTGCGCGTCCACCGCCTCCTGAATGAGATGGACTAGATCGATCCGATTCTTCGCCGGGCGCCGCAGGCCGGAATGAATCCCGGCATATTGCAAGGTCTGCTCCACCATGTCGTTCAGCCTGCGGCTCTGCTGCTGTATCAGCTCCCCATACTGCTTCACCTTGTCTGCGCCGGTCACCAGGCCATCAGCTTGATTGCCTGAGAGCATCGCTATGGCCGATACGGGCGTACGAAGCTCATGAGAAACGCCCGCGATGAACTGCATTTTTTGATCCGCAAGCCGCTGCATGCGCCGCGCCCCGGCCGCGAGAAACACGATGCCGGCTACAAGCAGCGACTCCACAACCAAGCCGAACAGCGAGTCTCGTTCTCTCGTCCTCTCAAACGCGGCTGCCAGCGGCAGTCCCTTATGCGCAACCTCCAATTCCCAAATGCCGGGCCCGAACAGGTCGGGTAACCCGGCCCGCCCGCGAAAGACGGCCGTCTGCACATGTTGGACGAATACCGCGTTTTTGGCTGGACCCGTAGCGGGTGTTCTCGATGGCATCGGTGGCAGCGGAGGGATCGAAAAGAAAGGCTTTTGGACATCGGCGCGCAACGGCCTGCCATAAAGAGCCTCGTGCGGATTGCCGCGTGCGATCACTGTGAAGTCGTACTGCTTGGCCGTGATCTCACCGAAGCTTTGCCGAATCAGTTGCGGATAGAGCGTGTTACTTAAGTAGGCCCGGTCGATAACGCCGATAAAACATCGCTCCGTCTGGCGGCTCAATGCCTTTAGTATCCGGATTTCGGATATGCCGCCGCTCTCAGCGGTGGTGACATCGTAAATCGAAATGACTAATGCGGGTGGCTGCTCGATCGCCGTCGCAGCGCAGCCGCGCGCCGCAATCCAATCCGGCATAGTGGAGGGCGCGAAGAGGCCATTGGCATTGAGGCGCCTTGCCTTTGGCCCTCCGTTCTTCGCAGTATCGATGTAGTAGAGCTGCGCGATTATTTTCGGAAGGCCGGTTAATCGTGTATTGGATTGCAGCGCCGGGCGCGCCTCATCCTGCAGGAACTGCACCGCCTGCCGAACGTTGCCGTCAAACTCGCTTGCGAAGAGTGACGCGGCAGATTCGAGATGTTCCTTCTCGCGCTGGGTATCTGCCTCCGCAACCCGTGTCGACCACCGGTACTGCACCACAGCCAGTGTGGCCAATAACGCCACCAGCGCCCCGAATATCGTGAGAAGTGTACGGGAACTGAAACTGAACGTTCTTCTCATCGACCAGCATTCTAACAGCGAATTTGAATGCATGATTATCATGGCTGTTCCTGTTGCCGCGAAGAGGCAGCGGGTGTCTGAGGCTTGACGGAATGGTTAGACAAGGTGGAAGACGAAAAGCTCGCCGCACACGCCGGTAGTCCCTGCTTCCTTAAACCGTTCGCCGCCCAAGCCGACCGGCTAAGCATCCCGGCAGCGCCAAACTTTGGTTGGAAAGGGAAGTTGCTGCTTGTAGCCAAAAACGTTCTACTATGGGGTGATTGAGGATGTCCATGACAACGTTGACGATTGAATTACCGGAGGAAAAAGCGGCTTCGTGCAAGGCGGAAGCGGAAACGCGCGGCCTGACCGTCGAAGAGTGGCTCCTCCAGATTGTCGAGCAGCACATTCAGCCGCCATCCATTGCCCATCTGCAGAAGACCGATCCGCAGGAATGGGCCAGGCAATTCCGCGCGTGGGCCGAAAGCCATGATCGCACGACGCCATTGCTTTCCGACGAAGCAATAAGGCGTGAAAATATCTATCCCGACCGAATTTAGACTCGCGTGCTTGTAGATACGAATGTCCTGATCCGCACTCTGCAACCGCATCATCCGTTGTTCGTGCCTGCTGAGCGAGCTATTCAACGTCTTCTTCAGCTCGGGCGTGCGCTTCACATCCTGCCCCAAAATCTAATTGAGCTCTGGGCTGTCATCACTCGGCCCTTGGCGCAAAACGGCCTGGGCATGAGCACCGCCGCCGCTTCCATGGAACTCCTGCGCATCAAAAGCATATTTGAACTGCTGCCGGAAATATCGGCGATCTACCCGATATGGGAAGACCTTGTCGTCCGCTATCGGGTTTCGGGCAAGCCCACCCACGACGCCAGGCTGGTTGCGGGGATGCATGTTCACGGGCTGGAGGCGATCCTCACGTTCGACAAATCGGGCTTTTCTCGCTATCAGGGGATAGAAGTGCTCGACCCAATGGCCTTCGTCCAGTCACAATAACGTCATATGGTGAGATTGGATCCCGGCCTGAAGTCAGAATAACGATGGCTGATCGGACGGGTAAACGTTTTCCGATGGCTCCGCGAATCGTTGGGATCGGCAACCATTCTCGGCTATTTCTGACATCGCTCGTCCTGGTTGCAGCTTCGAGCACGATTGCCCAGCCGCTGCTCACCCCAAAGGTGCCCGCCTGTAAGGCGGTTCAGATAGAGCTTTACGATCTGGGAGGAAGCGGCGCCACCGGTCATGAAGCCGGCGAGATTGGTATACGCAATATCTCCAGTAGCGACTGCACTTTGTCGGGCGTTCCCGAATTCAGGGTCATTAGCCCGCAGCACCAACCAGTCGCCATTGCGTACACCAGGAATAAAGGGAACTTTATGTTTCCTGCACAACCACAGCTCCCGGTGATCCTCGCGCCGGGTGCCTTCGCGTCCTTTCTCACTGGCGACTCCGTGTGCCAAAACGACTCGCTGTGCGTTCCTTTCATCGCTAGAGAAATTTCTTTGCCCGGCGATAACACTTGGCTGAGAATCAGCTCGAGGCAGGTGCCCGACTATCGATCCTATATCGATATCTCAGCCATTCGCGCGGGCATCTGGTCTGGAGATGTTGTGCCGCCTTGGCAGCCGCCCATAATTCCCGTTAATTCCATCGCTTCCTCGCTGCCTGGAGTGGATTTAGCCCTCCACATCCCGAAAGATCCGCACGACGGATTTCCTGCGCACTTCACTCTGCGAAACACAACCTCCAAGCCAGTTACTGTGGACTGGGAAAAGTGTGTCCTCAATGAGCAGTTAACAAACTCTGCGGGCAAGACGGTCTCAGACTCCCTCCCCTGTCGAACCTGGATCGGGGCGGTAGGAGCAAATGGAACGCTAGCCCTTGGAACAGCGGCCAGCATGGACATTACCCTTGGACAAGTTGCGCTTCAGTTGTGCCGCTACGGTGCCTGGCAGATGGATATAGAGTTGGTCACCGGGCTGGGAACGGTCACCTTCGAGCGCTTTCCTTTCGTCATTCACGAGATAACGGGCTGCAGCGATTCGGCGGCCACCGAGAATAGCGAGGATCTGCCGGATAAGGACATTCGCTGGACGCTCGTGCCGCGGTACGGAGTGCGCCTGGGCGTGGCGGTGCGCGCACCGGGCAACACCGATCCAGAGCTGGCGAAGTTTCCAAATGGGTCAAGTCAACCAGCGTTTCACGAAGGTCAGCCCATCGAGCTTCATCTATTCTTAGATAATCTGAGCGACGAACCAGTCAAGGCGCTGCTTGGGCCAGGCGACTTCCGGATCTTGGTCAGCCGTGAAACGCCCGGCGTTCCGGTGGTGGAAATCGCTCCGAAGTCAGTGTCGACGGCTGCTGTAGCCGCACAGTCTGTAACAGTTCCGCCGCATATGCGCCAGTTCGTTGAGACGAAGTTGCTGACCAGCCAATATGAGCTTCCGCCGGGAGACTACAGCGTATACATCGGTCCTCGAAGTCTTCAGGGCAATGCAGCAAAAGCGAATGCGCCGGAACACGGTTGGATCTACACCCTCGATGCCGCTACCACGGACGTGCTCATCAACGTAATTGAGTGATTTGTACATCCTCAGTTCAAAAATCGAAAATAAATTTTCTTCTTCGAATTCTGTGCCTTACGGCCAAAATCAACTGCCGGAAGTTCGTTTTTAGCCTTTCGTGTGCTACGTTTTAGCAGGCTCACAAGAGGGTTTTCCTCTCGTGGGCCGTTTCCATTTCAGGAGCCAAACGAAATGTCGAAGCGCAACAAGCACCGTTGGTCGAAAACGGTCACTGCCCCGCAACTCGATGCTAATCGAGCGAATGCCCAGCTCTCTACCGGTCCGGTCACTTCCGCGGGCAAGGCCATCTCATCGCTGAATGCGGTCAAAACCGGCCTCACCGGGCGCACCGTTCTGCTGCCCACCGACGACATCGCCGCTTACGAACAACACATGCGCGCCTACGAGGCCGAGTACTCACCCGTCGGCCAGCTTGAAACCGATCTCGTTTGCTCCATCGCTGAAACTCCTTGGCGTCTCGCGCGCATTCCCTCGCTTGAAAACAACATCTTCGCGATTGGCGCTCTTGAACTCGTTGACGAGTACAAGGATCACGACTCCACAACACGCTCTGCCCTGATCGCCACCGCCACGTTCCTCAAATATGAGCGGCAGATCCGCAATCTCAATCTCCAGGAAGCGCGCCTATGGCGTCGCCGCGAAAAAGAAGTCGCGGAACTCCGTAAGCTTCAGGAAGAGCGTCGAGCAACACAGCAATTGCAGTCTCAACCGGCTGCAAACTCGTCCGAAGCTGCTGCATCCGCTCAAGTTGCAGAGAATGGGTTCGAATTTGCAAACACGCTTAGCGATGCCCGCATCTCACCCGATTTCACTCTTAACCAGCTATCATCGACGCTCGATGACGCCTTCGCAGACGCTGCCTGACGCATCAAATCTGCTACATTGGCCAGAAATCATGGCAAGGCTGCTATGTTTTCTGTTTGTTCTCGCGGCGGTTGTGCCTGCGGAGCAACCTGCCGACCCGCTCGCGGTCTATAAATCAGGCGATTACACCCGAGCTCTGCCGTTGCTCCAGCAGGCTGTCGCGGGCGATCCGAAGGACCCGGCACTCGAAGCCGCTCTTTTGTCCGTTCTTGTCTACCAGGACCGCGTTGACAATGCGGCCGATCTCGCGAACGCTGACGCTCAAAACTTCCCGCAGTCTCCAGAAGTCTTAGCTGCTCGTGGCGAGTTCGCGTTCTATATGGGCGACATGCCCGCTGCGGAAACTCTCTTTAAATCCGCGCTCAGAATCAAGGACGAAACTGCGCGCGCGTACTACGGCCTCTACCGAATTTATTACGCCGCATCCATGTATAAGAGCGCACGCCTTTTCTGTTTGCGTGCCCATGCGCTCGATCCCGGCGACGCGCTCATTACACGCTCGTTCATCTATTACCTGGTGCCCGAAAAGCGCCATGATATGCTCCCGGATTTCATCAGCAGCCATCCGTGGTTTTACGGCCCACGGCAGCAACAGGCGGTCGAGACCGGTACCGGCTTGAAGGAGGAAATCAACGGCCGCAAACTTTTCGAACCGGACGGACCCCGTCAGGAAGTCACCATCCCACTCGTTGTGATGTTCGCGCACACGCAAGCCGGCGCGATTCCTCGCGGTGTCGGCATCAAGGTATCCATCGGGGACAACAAGCCCTTCAGCGTTCTGCTCGATACCGGCGCCAGCGGCATCACGCTTAAGCAGTCGGCTATCGACAGAGCCGGACTGACACACGTCGGTTCGAGCGAGCTCGCCGGAATTGGCGACAAGGGCACCCGAAAAACGTTTTTTGCAGTCGCGGACTCTTGTGCCTTCGGAGCACTGAAATTTAAGGCCTGCGTCATTCAGGCAACCGAAGGCAAGCGGGGCCTCACGGAAACCGACGACGGGCTGATTGGCGCCGATGTCTTTTCCGACTACATCGTCACGCTCGACTTTCAAAAGAGGGTGATTCACTTGGTCCCCTTGCCGGAGCGTCCGCCCAACCCGCAGGGCTACAACCGCGAACCCCTCCCCAGTGAAGCCGGATTCACTCCTGTCTTTCGCTTCGGCCACCGGCTGGAAGTGTCCACAACCGTGAATGATAAAGCGACGGGCCTGTTTCTCCTCGACACCGGCGCCAGCAGGTCCAACATCGACTCCACGTTCGGCCGCCTCACCACCAAAGTTCATCGAGACTCAACATTACGAATCTATGGCGTGTCCGGTGAAGTTAAGGACGTGTTCGAAGCCAGTAAGGCGGAACTGCAGTTCGCCCGCTTCAGGCAGAAGAATCTCGGCATCACGGCTATTGATCTGAACACCGGCTATTTCGGACACGAGGACTGCCGGATGGACGGTATTCTCGGACTGCCGCTGCTTGTGATGTTTCGTCTCTCTATTGATTACCGCAATGGTCTGGTCAACTTCGATTACACCCCGTAAAACCCAGCAGAACCCCGACGGCAACGGAGCGGTCATCGTATCTGAAACCCAGCGGAACCGCGACGGTAACGGAGCGGTCATCGTATCTGAAACCCAGCGGAACCGCGACGGTAACGGAGCGGTCATCGCACGTTTCCCTTCGCAACTTGGTGCCAAGCTGCTGTGCCTGCTCCTCGCATCTCTCGCTCCGTTGCTCGCCTGGCAGCCCGCTGACCCAATCGCCGTTTACAAGTCCGGCAACTTCAATCGAGCTTTGCCTCTACTGCAAGAGGCGGTCGCCAATAATCCCAAGGACGCCGGACTGCAAGCCGCTCTGCTCTCGACGTTCGTCTATCTAGGTCGTGTGGACGAGGCGTTGCAAGCCGCGGAGAACGACATTCAAAACTTTCCGCAGTCTCCCGAAGTAATCGCCGCGCGCGGCGAGCTCGCTTTCTATATGGGCGATATGGCTGCGGCGGAAGCAGATTTCAGGTCCGCTATCAAAATCAAAGACGAAACTGCCCACGCGTACTATGGCCTGTTCCGCTTATATTTCGCCGGATCGATGTACCGCAGCGCTCGCCTCTACTGCCTCCGCGCCCATGACATCGATCCCGATGATGCGCGGATCGCGGCTGCTTACATGGGTTACCTGACGCCGCAAAAACGTGACGAAATGCAGGCTGGATTCAGTCAGTCGCACCCTTGGTTATTTGGTCATCTTCAGCAGATGGAAGCCACCGCTTCCGATCTGGGGAAAGAAATAAACGGAAGAAAGGTCTTCGAACTCGACGGGCCGAAACAAGAAGTCACCGTGCCGCTTCACTATATTCACGACGGCAACACCATTGTTGGTCTTGGCATCGACGTCTCCATTAACGGTAGCCGGCCTTTTCTGCTCACTGTGGATACCGGCGCGACTGGTCTTCTCTTGACTCAGAAAGCAATCGACGAAGTCGGCTTGACTCACATCGGATCTCTCCAGGTCGGCGGCATCGGCGACAAGGGCCAACGAAATGCATTTATCTCCGTTGCCGACATATGCACCCTGGGCAATATCAAGTTCAAGACCTGCGTCGCACGCGCGACTGAAGGCAAGCAAGGTATCGTCCAGGAGAACGAGGGACTCATGGGTACGGACGTCTTCTCCGATTACCTCATTACTATCGATTTTCAGCGCCACACTCTCCATCTCGTTCCGTTGCCGGATCGCGAGCCGAATCCGCAACGTTACAACCGCGAGCCTTTGCCCAGCGAAGCGGCCTTCACTCCCGTGTTTCGCTTCGGCCATCACCTGGACGTTTTGACGAAAGTGAATAATCAAAGGACTGGTCTCTTTCTCATCGACACTGGTTCCACTACGTCGTTTATCGATGCCACCTTCGCTCTCCTTACTACGAAGATCCGCGGCAATGATTACGCCTCCGTGACAGGTGTTTCGGGCAGCGTCAAAAAAGTCTTTGAGGCCGACAAAGCGGAACTGCAGTTCAGCCATTTCCTCCGAGACGACCCGCGTCTTATGTCCATCGACTTGAACCATCAAGGGCATGAGGAAGTTCGCATGGATGGCATTCTTGGTCAGTCACTGCTCCAATTTTTCCGGCTCACGCTCGATTACCGCAACGGTCTTGTTGATTTTGAATACGTTCCCGATGCGCGCGCGAACAAACGGAAATGACAACGCTTTCGCTGTCACTGCAATCCGTATCATGGACCTATGGCCACCACGGTAACTCCTGAACTGGAGGTGTCTTCGCCCTTCGACGAAATCGCGGCTCTCGAGCGCGCCTACCTGCTGCAGAACTATGCGCGCTATCCTCTCGCGCTGCATCGCGGCAAGGGCTGCTACGTCTACGATCTCGAAGGCAAGCGTTATCTCGATCTCATCAGCGGAATCGGCGTCAACTCACTCGGATATTCTCACCCGCGCATTACGCGCGTCATCCGTCAGCAGGCCGGTCTTCTCCTGCACACGTCTAATCTTTACTATCACGAGTTCCAGGGCCGCCTCGCCGAACGCATCGCCAAAATCTCCGGCCTGAATCGCTGTTTCTTCTGCAACTCCGGTACCGAAGCTATGGAAGGCGCGCTGAAGATGATCCGCGCGCATGGCAATGCCATCAGCTCCGAAAAAGATTAATATCGTTTCGCTCGACAACTCATTTCATGGCCGCACTCTCGGTGCGCTCTCTATCACTGGGCAGCCCAAATACCGGCGCGATTTCGAACCTCTGCTTCCCGGCGCGCAATTCGTCCCGCGTAACGATGTTGCTGCACTCGAAGCCGCTGTCAATGAGAACACGGCCGGCATCGCCCTCGAAGTGATTCAGGGTGAAGGCGGCATTTATCCGGTATCCGAAGCGTTCGTTCGCAAAGCTCGCGAACTTGCCGACCGTTATAACGCCCTGCTCGTCTTTGACGAAATACAATGTGGCGTTGGACGTCCCGGCGCCCATTTTGCCTATCAGCTTTTCGATCCCATCGTTCTCCCGGACATCGTGATCGCGGCCAAACCTATGGCTTGCGGCATCCCGCTGGGCGTCATCGTCGGAAACGAAAAAGCTGCCGCCGCCATCAAGCCCGGCATGCACGGTTCAACCTACGGAGGCGGTCCGCTCGCCTGCCGTGTTGCGCTCGAATTCTTCGATATTCTTGACGAGCTTCTGCCGGCCATCAACTCCGTCGGTGTTTACTTCCGCATGCGCCTCACGGAACTCATGCGCGAGTTCCCATTCATCAAGGAAGTGCGCGGCCAAGGCCTCATGATCGGTGTCGAACTCGACTTCCCGTGCAAGCAGCTTGTATTCGATGGAATCGGGGAAGGGGTGCTCTTCAACTGCACGCACGAAACCATCCTTCGCTTCCTGCCGCCATACATCATCACGGAGCAGGAAGTCGACCGCTCCATCAAAGCTCTAAAGAAAGTGTTCCGCAACGTGAACCGTAAGGCCCAGTAACGTGAACAATCGCCTCAACCGCCGTTCATTATGCAAACTCCTCGTTACGGCGCCCTTGGTGTCCGCGTCTTTTGCGGCTGAGTCGGATTCAGGGCGGCACATGTTCCTTGCGCTGAACAGTGTGCTGATCGATGGGCGAGTGCATTGGCCCGAGTTTGCCCGGTTGGCCGCTAAGGTCGGCTTCCCCGGAACTGACGTGATGCTTGGACCGGCAATGACGGAAGGCGCCGCGGCGACGAACGATCTGCTCTCTCAGTTGAACCTGCGCCCTGCGGCGATTGACTTTCCCGTTGAGTTCCGCAAGGACGACGCAACGTTTGAGAGTGGTTTGGCCAAGCTCGACCAACAGGCGCGCTTTGCCGCCGGCATTCACTGCCCTCGCATGGTCACATACATCATGTCGTCCAGCGACACCCCGAAAGCCGAACTCCGCGAAACCTACAAGCATCGCTTCACGGAAAGCGCAAAGGTGCTCGCCCGATATAACGTTCGTCTCGGCCTCGAGTTCCTCGGACCGCTCGAATTCCGCACAAAGTTCAAATATGAATTCATCTGGCAGATGAACGAAATGCTGGCGTTAGCAAAGGAGTGCGGCCCGAATGTCGGGCTCCTGCTCGATTCCTGGCATTGGCATCATGCGGGCGCAACCACCCAGGACATCATCGATGCCGGGCGCGATCGCATCGTTCACGTCCACTTCAATGACGCGCCGAATCTTCCGCCCGAACAGATCCACGACAATCAGCGTCTCCTGCCGGGGGAAGGCGTTATCAACTTGGTCGGCTTCCTGCGCGCTTTGCAAAAGATCGGCTATAACGATGCTCTCAGCGTCGAAGTATTCGGACGGCTCAAAGACAAAACACCCGAAGAGGCTGCCCGGCTAGGCTTATCCACGTCGTTAGCAGTGTTTAAGAAAGCAGGTGTCCCGGAAGGCTGAAAGCCGGCTTCGCTAAAGTTCCAGACAAACTAACCGAAAAGCCTTTCTAGATCCCTCATGCGAATCTTTCGGCTGATCGGTTGGCTTATTCCGTTGCTGCTACTGGGAAGTGCAATTGCGGCAACTAATCCTGACAATTCTGCTGTTCCCAGCGAGATCGTCGCGGCGCATAACTTCGTGCGCAGCAAAGCGGGCGTGCCTCCGCTGGTCTGGTCGGAAGACCTCGCGCGAGTCGCCCAGGACTGGGCGACCACTTTGATAAATATCGGCGCGTTCGCACACAGCAGGGACCCGCGCTATGGAGAAAACCTTTTCGAGATCTCTGGCCCTGGTGCGTCTTCCAGGCCGTTCGAGGTCATAAGCGCCTGGGCGGCCGAAGCATCGGGCTATCGATACCAGACGAACACTTGTTTAGGAGTTTGCGGCCACTACACCCAGATCGTGTGGCGAGATACCAAGGCAGTTGGATGCGCCGCCGCGCGCGGCAACAATCGTGAAATTTGGGTTTGCAACTACGCGCCATACGGGAACATCGTTGGCGAGAAGCCCTACTGAGTCGGTAGCTGCTATGCTGCCTTCGGCTCAGCCGTCGCGTCTGCGAGCCGGCGTGATGAAGCTGCAGCGCGTTTGCTATCCCGCATCATCATGAACGGGCGTTCAACGCAGTAGTACGAAAGTATCGAGGCGGCAATCGCAGGAATCGGAACTAACGCGAGCCGCAAATGGCCGTCGATGTCGAGCAGCCGCATGCCCTGGAAGTTCCCGAGCAAGGGTGTGAGGTTCAGTCTCGCTACTTCGCTAAGCACGAGCGCATGACACAGATACAAACTGTAAGAGATCTTTGCGATGAACTGCAGCAAGCCATAACGAATGAATTGCCACGCTGACATCCCGAAGTAGACACATTGAATCAGAAGCACTGCGATGATCACCGGCTGTAAGGTGAACGACGTGATGTTCAGCCATGGGCTCTTGATTAGCTGATCGTCAAGCAGCAGACTGGCCGCCAACATCAATACTGGAAAGGCTCCCAGCCAAGCGGATTTGACCAGCGGCTGCAACACGCGCAAACCAGATGCGCTGTATGTCATCAGCCCCAGCAGAGATCCGATCATCAGCGCGTCTATGCGCGTGTCGAAGGCGTTGTAGATATAGCTCCATGGCAGATGTAAGCCGAGAAACAGAAAGGCACGGTATAACCAGATAGCTAAAACGAATAAGCTAACAAGTTTGATCGTCGGCTTGGACCGCCTTAACAGCCATAGAAGAACGGCTGGCCAGATCAGATAAAACTGTTCTTCGATCGCCAGTGACCACGCGATCTGCATATGGCCGATCGTCTCAGGTCCAGCGAACGCTCGGGCGTAGTTCTCGAGATAGAAAAAAGATGCCCAAGGTTCCCACCACCTCGTGTGCTGTCCGTGCAGCGCTAGCAAAATCGTCTCGACGATCCAGCACGCATAAAATGCGGGGAAGATGCGGAACGCTCTTCGCTTGTAAAACTCTCGAAGAGAAATGGTGTGGGTTTTGGCGTGTTCAGCCAGCAGCAGTCGGGTGATGAGGAAACCGCTGAGGACAAAGAAGATCATCACGCCTAGCGATCCTGTTCCGTGGGCGCAAATCCCAAAATGCAACGCCAGCACCAGCAGAATGGCGGTTGCCCTTACAGCATCGAGGCCGGCGATATGCCGCTGCTTTAGAGCCGACTGGAGGGCCAGTTCCATGAATGAGTACGCAGTCGGTACCGCCAAAGAAGTCGCTTGATCCTCGCTTAGAAAGTGGGCTGTACCCCGAATCTTTCTAGGGTCAAGAGAACGACGGCTACCGATTACTCATCGGGTGTAGGAGGGAAGCTCTGTAGGGGGGGTGGCAGCTTGGATTCAATGTTTTGCCGCAAACAGGAATCCTTGCTGCCACCGAAATTGACTGGACTCGGCGGGGACTACGCGGCCTGCTTGCGTCTCCGCAAAGCTGCCAGCGCGCCGGCGAAGAGAGCACCGCCCAGCAATGAGAAGCTGGCCGGTTCAGGCGTCGTCTGCACCAGGAACTCCTGCTCGCGGTTGTTTCCGGTGTTCTCGTCTGACACGATCTCGTAACCGCTCAAGTTGATCTTGTTGTAGTTGGCCAGTGCAGCGTCGATGTAGCTGTTATCCCCAATAAGATACTTATACGAGGAATTCGTTATACCGTAGGACATGATGTCCCACGCGGCTTCCTGCAAGCCCGTTCTATCAGAGCCGGCCTTAACGATTTGGCTGTAAATATAAGCTTCTTCGTCATACTCTTGCCCGTCGGTTGGGTGATAAGTATTGCTCAGATTAGAGCTCCCGACAGCCGTAACATATGCGTTCCAGGTATCGTTGACGTGGCTTTCGTCGTTGAATGCGATACAAAGGGCGCTGACATCTTGCCCGTTCATCAACAGCGTGTATGGTCCGATATCGACATTCCATTTCGTGCTGCCGTCGATAGTGACCGAGGGCGCAACGACCAATGGACTGCCTGCATTCACAAGTGTCACCGATGTTGTAAGAGGAGAAGCGGAAAGTGCCGCGGTAGAAATCAAAATGAGAGAAAGTAGTTTCATAACAATTCGAGCTTAAAGTTATTAGGCTCGAAATCGCTATTGCTTCCGCGGAGTAAGGCGTTCCAAACTAACCAGCCGGTATTTCGGAGTAGGTTTACGGTTACTTACAACCTGATGAGAATCTAATCTGCGCGTGACGCGGCACGCAAAGCCGTTGCAAGTGATAGCTTCCAACTATGCCGAATTCCGGTAAGCGCGAAACGCCTGGGTGGCGAGCCATGCACTCACGATAGTGAGGGCCGCGAGGCCGGCGAGACGCACCACGACGGCAGCAGCGCTCGCATCTCCCTGCAAGGCATAGCGCGCTGCTTCGACACTCCAGTTCACGGGATTGAATTGCGACACAAGACGCATCCACTCAGGCATTAAACTCCGCGCCATGAATACCGGCGAGGTGAAGGTCAACGGAAGCAAAATGAAGTTCACGGCGCCGATAATAGATTCTTCTTTGCGAATTATCAGACCCATCGCAATTGAGAGCGCGCCGATCGGCACCCCGAGCAGGACAGCGGATATCAAGAGGACCAGGACTCCACCGATTCCGCCTGAATAGCGAGCTCCGAGACATGCGCCCAAGCCGAACAGTATGAGAGATTGAATCACGATGATAAGGGCGAGATTCAGTAATCGGCCGAGCATGATGGCAGGCCGCTGAATGGGGGAGATAAGAAAGCGGTCCATAACGCCGCGGTCCAAATCCTGAATAACTCCCATTCCCGTCCATCCAGAGGAGAAGAGCGCGGACATGGCGACAATGCCAGGGGTTAGAAAACCAATGTAGGACGACGAACCAAAGCCGGGCAGTTCAACTATCCGCTTGAACAGTTCACCGTATAGACCCAGCCAGATAATCGGCTGAAGGAGAGTGAACGCGATATACCATGGCTGACGCAACAGATGTCGCGAAAGCCGTAACATCATAAAGAAGGAATGACGCACAAGTGTCATTGAATTTCTCGCCGCTCAGCCTCTTGTATAGTGCGGCCGGTATGGCGCAGATAAACGTCATCCAGCGAGGGCCTCGCGATCCGGACTGAGCAGGTGCGAATGCCCGCGGATTCCAGGGCTAACAGCATAGGTGGAACCGCGGTGGCGCCATGATCCGTGCGCGCGTGCAGGAACTTCCCAGTAAGCTGGACTTCACGAACTCCATCCACTCGCGCGAGCGCCTGCAGAAGGACGGGCTGAGCGGCCGCTTCCGTCAGCTCAATCTCGACGGAGTCACCGCGCAGTTCGGCTTTGAGAGCATCGGGAGCGCCTTCCGCCACTACCCGGCCGCGATCGATAATAGCCACGTAGCGCGCAAGCCTATCGGCCTCTTCAAGGTAGTGCGTCGTGAGAAGAATTGTTAGACCCTCGATAGAAAGCCGTGCGATTTCATCCCAGAGAGAACTGCGGGACTCAGGATCAAGGCCAGTGGTGGGCTCATCCAAGAATAGAACTCGCGGACTGTGGATCAGGCCCATGGCTATATCGAGCTTTCGCTGCATGCCACCTGAGTAGGTACGTGCGACGTGGTCCGCTTTGGCGGTCAAATCGAATCGCTCCAGCAGTTCCTCGACACGCTGCTTCAAGAGCGCCGAATTCATTCCGTGAAATCGGCCCTGAAGCATGAGGTTTTCGCGGCCCGTCGAATCGATGTCGACACCGGACCTCTGCGCAACACAGCCGATGACGCGGCGCACGCGTTGGGGCTGCTTGATGACGTCGAGCCCAGCGACCCAGGCTTCACCTGAATGCGGGCGAGCCAGCGTCGTCAGAATCTTTATACATGTCGACTTGCCGGCGCCGTTTGGGCCGAGGAGGGCAAAGACGCAACCACGTTCAACGGACAGGCTGAGTCCATCGAGCGCCCGCACGTTATTGGGATAGATCTTGACGAGATTGCGGATTTCAATTGCTCGCTCCGCAGCTCCGTTTGTGATCAATTCGGACTTAGTATCAAAAGCCAACTGTGCTGAATTCAAGGTCCGGACAGACGTTGTTTGGCTCCTCAGGTAGGATTCGAACCTACAACCCTTCGGTTAACAGCCGAATGCTCTACCGTTGAGCTACCGAGGAGCATCTCGCTCCGCATCGCACGAAGCTTCAATCTGCAAGCTCGTGCGATGTGGGCACAAACCTATTAAAGCACATCGATTCCGCTTTTTCGCCTCAGGAAGCCCCGATTCGAGCCGACCGGACGGGGCCATTTCGGATGCTACGCTGAAATTTCCATGCAGCTCGAGAAAGTGTATGAGCCTCAGCGGTTTGAGCCGCATTGGGCTCAGTGGTGGATCGAGTCCGGCATCTATCAGGTCGATGCCGAACAGCGCCCAGCCCGGCCGCACGTTCTCGCTCGTCATTCCGCCGCCGAACGTCACCGGTTCGCTGCACATCGGGCACATGCTCGATCACACCATCATGGATGTTGCCGTGCGCTGGCATCGCATGCGGGGCGAAACCACGCTGTGGCTGCCCGGTACCGACCACGCCGGCATCGCGACTCAGATGGTGGTCGAACGGCAGCTCGCGGCCGAAGGTCTCACCCGCAAGCAACTCGGCCGCGAAGAGTTCGAACGCCGCGTCTGGCAGTGGAAAGAAGAGTACGGCGGCCGCATCAACAATCAGATCCGGCGCGAAGGCGCGAGCGTCGATTGGTCGCGCGAGCGCTTCACCATGGACCCCGGCCTGTCGCGCGCCGTGCGCGAAACGTTCGTTCGCCTCTGGGAAAAAGGCCTCATCTATCGCGGCGAGTACATGGTCAACTGGTGCCCGCGCTGCCAGACGGCCATCTCCGATGTGGAGACGACGCACGAAGCGGTCGAAGGACATCTCTGGCACATCCGCTATCGCGTGCAACGGCATCCGATGAGAGCGCTCACGGTCGCCACGACGCGTCCCGAAACCATGCTCGGCGATACCGCGCTGGTGGTGCATCCCGAAGACAAGCGCTATCTGCATCTGCACGGCAAGACCGCGATTCTGCCGATCATCGGCCGCGAGATCCCGATCATCGCCGACGCGATGGCCGACCCGAAATTCGGCACCGGCGTTGTAAAGGTCACGCCCGCGCACGACCCGAACGATTTCGAAGCGGGCAAGCGCCACGGCTGCCTTCATCAAGGTGATCGGCGAAGACGCGCGCATGACCGCTGCCGCCGGCCCCTACGCCGGGCTCGACCGCTTTGAAGCGCGCAAGCGCATCATCGCGGCGCTCGAACAATCGGGCGAACTCGTCAAGACCGAGCCGTACACCGTCAACATCGCCAAATGCGACCGCTGCAAGACGATCATCGAGCCGCTGGTCTCGACGCAGTGGTTCGTGCGCATGAAGCCGCTCGCCGAGAAGGCGATGGAAGCCGTTCGCGAGCGGCAGGATCCGCTTCGTTCCCGACGATCGCGAAGTCGTGTTCTTCCAGTGGATGGAGAACATCCGCGACTGGTGCATCTCGCGCCAGCTCTGGTGGGGCCATCGCATTCCCGCGTGGCATTGCCGCAATTGCCAGCAGATCACAGTTGCGCGCGAAACGCCCGCCGTGTGCCCGCATTGCCACTCGACTGAACTCGAGCAGGACTCCGACGTGCTCGATACCTGGTTCAGTTCCGGCCTGTGGCCGTTTTCAACGCTCGGCTGGCCCGACGACACCGAAGATCTTCGGACGTTTTATCCGACATCGCTGCTGATCACCGGCTTCGACATTCTTTTCTTCTGGGTCTCCCGCATGATCATGCTCGGCATTGAGATGACCGGCGAAGTGCCGTTCCGCGAAGTGCACATGCACGGGCT
Organism: Terriglobia bacterium; assembly: GCA_963846045.1. Lineage (GTDB taxonomy): Bacteria > Acidobacteriota > Terriglobia > Bryobacterales > Bryobacteraceae > Bog-105. The sequence goes on from CAWJUL010000013.1 coordinate 17,781, forward strand.
TGGTGCGCGATGCCGAGCGCCAGAAGATGTCGAAGACCAAGGGCAACGTGGTCGATCCGCTCGAGCTGATCGATCAGTACGGCACCGATGCGTGCCGCGTTGCGCTGCTGGTTTCCGCGGCCGCCGGCGCCGACATCGCGCTCAAGATGGATCGCTTCGAAGCCGCGCGCGCGTTCGCCAACAAGCTTTGGAACGCCTCGCGGCTGCTGTTCATGAATATGGAGCGGTCGGGCATTACGAACTTGGAATCCTGATCGAGCCAGCCGGCTCGCCTTCAACCGAAGACGCGTGGATCGAAGAACGCCTCAACGCATGCGCCGACATTGTTGAACGACGCTCTCAAGGCCCATCGTTATCACGAGGCTGCGCAAACGCTCTGGGATTTCGTCTGGAAAGAGTTCTGCGATTGGTATCTCGAAGTCAAGAAGCTTCGCTTCGATTCGCACGCGCTGTCCGTGTATGAGCGTATGCTCCGGCTGCTGCATCCGTTCATGCCGTTCGTGACAGAAGAACTGTGGCAGCGGCTGATGAGTATGTCGTCGGCCGCGCACGTCAAATCGATTTCGCTCGCGCCGTATCCCAAGCCCTCCGATTCGTCATCGACGAACAACAAGGTGGACGAGTTTCGCATGATCCAGCGCATTGTCACCAATGCTCGTGAAATGCGCGCCGATCACAAAGTGGACCCGAAGCTGGAGCTTGAATCCACCCTACACTTACGAGACGGTCTGCTGCCGCAAACCGATGTCACGTCGATTGAGAGCCTGGCGAAGCTAAAGATCACTCAAGGCTTGATGCGGGTGCGACGGACAACCTGCCTCCGTTCACTCTTTCTGTTGACGCTCGAAACTCAGCCGAACGGCGCCTCGCGCGCTCGCTTGGAAAAAGATAATGCGCGTCTTGAAAAAGCGATCGAGAGCCAATCCCGTCAACTCAACGACGAGACTTTCGTCAGCAAAGCGCCCGCACAAGTCGTTGACGGGATGCGAGCCAAGCTCGCCGAATATCAGGCGCAACTCAAGAAGAATCGCGACTTGCTCGATAACCTTTAAATAGATTGCCTCTCGACATCGAGCAGATCCAGCGGTCGCGGCCGCAAAACCCGATTCTCTATTACCCAAGCATCGCGTCGACGATGTTGGAGGCGAGTGCGCTTGCGAGTTCGGGAGCAGCGGCGGGAACGGTTGTCCTCGCAGACGAACAGACAGCGGGCATGGGCAGGTTAGGCCGATCGTGGGTGTCGAGCCAGACGCAGGTATTTATTGCTCTGTTCTGTTACGCCTGAACTTGAAGCCCGGAAGGCTGCCGATAGCCAGCCTGGTGCTTGGGCTGGCTACCGCGGAAGCGATACAGAAATCGACTGAACTCGTGTGCGATCTCCGCTGGCCGAACGATGTGCTCGTCAACGAGAAAAAAGTCGCGGGTATTCTGACGCATCTTACCGAGGGCTGCGTCATTGCCGGCATCGGCATCAACGCGAATCAAACGTCGTTTCCGGCCGACCTGCGAACGCCCGCTACTTCGCTGCGAATCGAAAGCGGCGGCCGCGAGCAATCGCGCGAAGCGCTTATTGTTCGGCTGCTCGAATCAATCGACACGTTCTGCTGGATGTTAGAGAGCGTGGGGCCGGAAAGTATCCTGCGTGCTTTCACTTCGGCGTCGAGCTACGCTCTGCATCGCCGCGTGGTGATCGAAGAAACCGGAGAAAAAGGAACCACGGCCGGGCTGGACGAGAGCGGTTTTCTTCTCGTCTATCTCGACCGCGGCAAGTTGGAACGAGTTGCCGCCGGTGGAGTTCGACCGGATGCCTGAAGCCGAGTCATCGGAACTGGATTGGCCGGGTAACTACTTCAACTACTTCACGGAGATAGAGGACCATTTTCAGCGGGCCCGCGGCACCGGATTGTTCCTGTTATCGCCACTTGACTGGGCACTGATTGAGAGCTGGAAAAATAGCGGCATCCCGCTTGAAGCCGTTCTGAAGGGCATCAACGATGCGTTCGACAAATGGCAAGCGCGCAAGACGAAGCGGCGGCTGATCAACTCGCTTGCATACTGCGCCCAGGCTGTTTCCGAAGCGGCTCAGCGCGCGCCGCAATCAACGGCGAACAAAGGCACTGCAGCCGCGCCCTTCGCAGCGGAAGAGATCCGCGAACACCTGGCAACAGCGGCAGCGCGTGTTCGCGAGAAACAGCAGCCCGCATTTCTCGAAGTTGCTGCGGCGCTTGGCGTTCTTGCCGCAGGAGCAGACAGGCATGCCCAGAACCTGGAAGAGCTGGAGCAACGATTAACGGCGATGGAGGAAAAACTGGTAGCGGCCGTAAGATCGGTTCAGAGCGAAGAGGATCTTTTCGCGATGCGGCAGTCGCTGGAACGCGAACTAAAGCCGTATCGCGGGAAGATGACCGCTGAACAGCTATCTATGCTGGAGCGCCGTTATCTCGACTCAGCATTGCTGGCGCGCGCGGACCTGCCCCGGCTGAGCTTGTTTTACCTGCACTAGAAAGCCGCAGAAGCGGGCCTCTGATAGAGTCTGTGTCGGTGGAGATCGTTCGTCAAAAACCGAGCCTGCTTCATTGGACAGCGCTGGGCCTGCTGGTGATCTCCGTTTGCATCAATTACGCCGATCGCGGGAATCTTGGCGTGGCAGCCAGGAGCTTGCAGACCGAGCTTCACTTCAGCCCGCAACAGCTAGGCATTCTGCTGGCAAGCTTCTCGCTGACTTACTCGCTTGCTCAATTGCTTGCGGGCCCGGCGATTGACCGATGGAACGTGAACTGGCTCTATGCGGCGGGATTCCTGATATGGTCCGCCGCTACCGGGCTCACCGGACTTGCGAGCAGTTTCGGAGCAATCCTTTGTTTGCGCCTTCTGCTTGGCGCGGGTGAATCGGTCGCGTATCCGGCGTATTCGAAAATTATTTGCGCCAACTTCCCGGAGGGATTGCGCGGCACCGCCAATGCGGCCATCGATGCTGGATCGAAAGCGGGTCCGGCCATTGGCGTCATGCTTGGCGTCACACTGCTGAATAAATTCACTTGGCGCGGCATGTTTGTGGTCATCGCGATTGCGAGTGCACTGTGGTTGATTCCGTGGTGCGCGATTGTTCCCAAACTCAATGCGCGCCGAGTAGTTGTTACTGACAAGATCTGGACGCCGAGTTACCGGCAACTCGTCGCAACACGGCCGTTCTGGGGAACGGTGTTGGGACTTTTCGGCGCGAACTATGCCTGGTTCTTCCTATTAAATTGGATTCCTTACTACTTTGAGACGGACAGGCACATGACCGGCGATCGGCTCGCCGTCTTTGCGTCTCTTCCGTTTTGGGCAGTCGCGGGATCTTCAATGGTGTTGGGGATAGCGGCTGACGCTTTGATTGCAAGAGGTTTCGATCCCGGGCGGGTCAGGCAGACATTTGTATGTGTTGGTTTGCTGGGATGTTGCCTTTTGGTTGTTCCTGCGGTGCTCGTGCGAGAGCCGACTCTGTTCCAAATCCTACTTTTCTTTGCCTTCGTGTCACTCGGGGGATTCTCCTCGAACCACTGGGCACTCACGCAACGGCTGTCAGGGGTGGAAGCGGCGGCCAAGTGGACGGGCTTCGAGAATTGCATAGGAAACTTTGCCGGTGTTATCGCTAACTATCTGGGAGGACTCAGTTTAGCCGTAACTCACTCGTTTATTCCGGCGTTCGGACTGGCAGCAGCAGCGATGCTCGCTGGCGTAGTCGGATACTCTTTTGTGATTAGCCAGCCGATTCCTGTCAACTGGGAAAAAATCGATAGTACCCGAAAAAAAATGGGTTATGAGGCTTCCCACAGTATTAAAAGGGCGTAACATAGAGTTAATAATTCGCCAGTGTTCTGGATCTAACGTTAGGACGCTGATGAGTAACGGTGCTGCTTGGCGCGCTATGCCGCCAACAACCCCAAGCTGGCGCACTTTTGCAAATGCTGTCGTGCGCCTCCCGGTGGGTATCTTCCTCCGAGTACCCACCGGACACTTTCTTTTAAGTCTTTCTTCCGATCACTGAAATCCTGAAAGCCGGACGATGGACTTTTGCTTCGATCCGCCTGATACCCGCCCGTTCAGCCAACCTTCTAAGCTCTCCGTCACGAAACGCTGCCCGCACTGAAATCATCCCGTCATGAACCGTGATGCCGCCCCAATGGAAGAACAGCTTTGTGGCGGGTAAGAACAGGTACGGAAAAACGTGCCGCTCGAGGTCAATTACTAACACGGCTTTACGCGCGACGTCATGAAACGATTGCAGCAGAGCTACCACCCGATCGTCTTCGAAGTGATGGAGGAACAACGAGCAGAGCACATAATCAAAGGTCGAGCTTGCGAAGGGCAGATTGAATGCGTCCGCGATGACCTTTGGATAAGGTGCGGCCCCGAGATTGGTCCAGTTGTAATCTAAGCTCACTATAGCCGCCTTCGGAAACGCACTCCGAATGGTTCGGGCTGTGTCTCCCGAAGCCGCGCCAACATCAAGCAGCGAGAAATTCTCGTCTGGCCGGGCAACACGCTGGAGCGTTTCAAGGACGACCGAGTGCCCGCCGAAGTGCCGGTTGATTCGAGTTAGATCCTTGAGGTTCGGCCGTGCTTCTTCGGGAGACACATGGTCGAGCAACTCGGGCTTGATCAGCCGGCCAGCGAACATGGGCGCCTCATGCGACCAGATTAGCGGGTGCTTTGTGCATCTTAGGAGGCACTTGAAACATAATAGAAGAAAGACACCTCTAGCCTGCCATCGGCAGTGCGCAGTATAGCGCTTGTGTGTCTTCAAACTCCGATAGAGGAAGTAATAATGAGCAGTTCACCTCAACAGCCCACGTACATTATCCCGCCGCCTTCGGGCCCGAACTGGAAAACACCAGTTTTAATTGCAGTCTTGATCCTTTTGGCTGTAGCAAACATTTTTCTGTTCGTCCAACTCGATCACGTCAGAACTGAAAATCGAACCGAGATGGCGAAGCTGACAACCGACTTCAATAGCACTCTCGAGCAGATGAAAGTGGATTCGAGCGAGAAAGTTCGTGAGTCCACAAGGCGCCTGGAGCAGGTGCAGAGCCAACTGTCGCAGGCGCGCCGCGAAGCAAACGCGGCGGTGGGACAGGCAAAAGTCGACGCGCAACGGCGCATGGCCGACCTGCAAAGCAAGGTGGCGACCGAGCAAGCCGCTCAGCAGCAGGCAATCGCGCAAGTCAAGCAGTCTGCCGACAACGCCAACACTCAGATTGCAACGGTCTCGACCGACGTGGGCACCGTAAAGACAGACGTTCAGGCCACGAAGAGTCAACTGGAACAGACGATCGCGAATCTGAAGCGCGCCACGGGCGAGTTAGACAACCATGAGAGCTTGATTGCGACGAACGCGCACGAGTTGAAGGCGCTTCGTGAACTGGGCGAACGCAATTACACGGAATTCACGATCACGAAATCGAAGAACGCGACCCGCGTTGCGGACGTGATGGTTGAGTTGCGCAAAGCCGATCCGAAGCACAACAAGTTCACGATTCAGATCACCGCGAACGACAAGACCGTGGAGAAGAAGGATCGCAACGTCAATGAGCCGATTCAGTTCTACACCGGTAAAGCGGGCCAGCCGGACGAGATCGTGATCAACGAAGTCCGCAAGGACGCGGTTGTCGGCTATTTGGCAACGCCGAAGGTGCAAAGTCCGCGCGCGGGAACCACCTCCGGCACTTAAATCGGCGGCGCGTAAGCTGAAGTAAATGAGATATCCAGAACAGTTGATCGCCGCGATGCGGCAGGATCTGACCCAGTATGGCGTGACGGAGACGCGTACGCCGGAAGAAGTAGATCAAACACTGGGGCCGAATACCGGCACCGTGTTGATGGTTGTGAACTCCGTATGTGGATGTGCGGCAGGCAAGGCGCGCCCCGCTATCGGGATGGCATTACAGCACGGCGTTAAGCCGGATAGAAGCGCGAGCGTGTTTGCAGGCGCCGATCTGGAGGCCGTCGCGCGCGTGCGCGAGTTGCTTCCAGGCGTTCCGCCATCTTCTCCCTCGGTGGCTTTGTTCCGTGACGGCAAACCGGTCTTTGTGCTTCACCGGCATCAGATTGAGAGCCGTCAGGCGCCCGAAATTGCGCAGATCCTAACCGGGGCTTTCGATCAGTACTGCGTGAAAGCTTCTAAATAGCCGGCGTCAACCGGTACAGGCCATGGTCTGCGATGTATTCACGGACCACGGCCGGAACCTCGGGGGTGGCTTCGCCAGCGGCCAGTTTGGCCCGAATCGACGTGCTTGCCGCCGGGAGACACAAGTCTTCCAAACCATGAACGACGGCGCCGGCGGGCACGTCATAGGTAGCGCCGGGGCGCGAGACGACGATGAACTGAGTTAGTCCAATTACATCGCGCCAACGATGCCAGGTTTGGAGCTCACTGAAAGCGTCCGCGCCGATCAGGAAGAATAAACTGTCGTGCGGGCCAAGTTCTCCTCGAAAGCGTTCTAGCGTGGTTATGGTGTAGCTGCGCTCGACTCCTTTCTCTATTTCAGAAACTTGAAATTGCGGCGTGTTTGCACAGGCTAGCTTTACCATCTGCAGACGATCGTCGTATGGGGTGACCGCGTGCTTGTGAGGCGGATTGGCCGCGGGTATGAAAATGACCCGATCCAAGGCGAAGGTTTCGAGCGCGTGTTGCGCCATTTCCAAATGAGCGATATGGATTGGGTCGAACGTTCCGCCGAAAAGGCAGATGCGCTGAGAAGACATCAGATCAGTTTGTGAATTCCTGTCTCGCTCGCTATCTGCTCTCGCGCAGCGCGGGTTGCCAACTCGTCGCAGCGATTGTTGTCTTCATGCGAAGCGTGGCCCTTCGTCCACTTCCATTTGGCTTCGTGGCTGCCGGCGAGCTCGTCCAGAATCATCCAGAGATCGCGGTTTAACACCGGCTTCTTGTCAGCCTTCACCCAATTCTTCTTTTTCCAGCCGTGTATCCAGGTAGTGATGCCGTTCTTCACATACTCCGAATCGGTGACGATCTCGACGGCGCAGCTCTCTTTCAGGCGCTTCAGGCCTTCTATCGCAGCGGTCAACTCCATGCGATTGTTGGTTGTGTGCGGCTCGCATCCAAACAGCTCCCGCTTGAGCTCGCCGTAGCGGAGGATGCAGGCCCAACCGCCTTTGCCGGGGTTACCACAGCACGCGCCGTCGGTAATGAGCTGAACCTGCTTCAAGCCACTCCGGCAAACTCCAATGCCGGTTGTGATGAATCGGGGCTTGCGCTGAGCTGTTCTGAAAAGAACCGATCCACGATATCCAAAATGCAAGTGACTTCTTGCGCGCGATAGATCTCGGTCCGCAGCTTGGCGCCGTTCCTAACGCCATGAGTGAAATATGTAGCAAACTGCTTCATTTTGCCGATGGCATCCGATTCGCCATGCTCGTGCAGCATCTGGTAGTACGTCCGCATGATGTTGTAGCGCTCACGGTCGGGCGGAATTTCGTAGGAGCCGGTGCGCAGATAAGCGTCGATCTGGGCGAAGATCCAGGGGTTGTAAGATGCTGTGCGGCCGATCATAACAGCGTCGCAACGGGTTTCCCGATGCATGCGCACCGCATCTTCAGGAGTAGCGATGTCGCCGTTACCGATCACGGGGATGCGGACTGCGGATTTCACTTCAGCGATTCGGGTCCAGTCGGCACGGCCGCTGTAGCCTTGTTCGCGCGTTCGCGGATGAAGAGCGACTGAAGCAAGCCCGCAATCCTCGGCGAGCTTCGCCATCTGTACGGCCACGAACTCGTACTCATTCCAACCGGAGCGAAATTTACAAGTGAGCGGAATGGTAATTGCGGCACGAACTTTGGTCAGGATTCGTTCTACAAGCGGGAGATCGCGCAGCAGGCCAGATCCGCCGTTGCACTTGACGACTTTATTTACCGGACAACCGAAGTTGATATCGACGATATCGAAGCCGCGTTCCTCACAGACTTTTGCCGCGTCGGCCATGACATCGGGATCGGAGCCGAAGAGCTGGCAAGCGATGGGGTGCTCATCGGGTTCGAAGTAAAGATATCGGAAGTTGCGATTCGGTTTTTTCGCATGCCGAGTACTTACGACGCCGTGCGAGCTGGTAAATTCCGTCATCAGCAGCCCGCAACCACCTTGATTGCGAATGAGGCGGCGGAATACCGTGTCCGTCACGCCGGCCATAGGCGCCAGCACGGTTGCCGGCCAAATGGGGATTGGCCCGATAGAGTAAGCCGACGGGAAGGTGCGATCTGTCATGAAGAGGGACTGACGAGGGAAAATTGCCTCGAATGACACTATTTTAACTGGGCAGGCGAAACTCGAAACGTGAAATCCGCGTTCTTGTCAGTAGGGGAATTGCTGTAGTGCAGTCGTCCAGTATTGTCAAAGTAGTTGCCGCCTTTGTGGCCGGCCTGGTGGTTGCGTTGGGGAGCGCCCTGATTTATGCGCGCATGAGCGACGCGCCGCGGGTTACGCCGACGGTGCATGCCGACCCCACTAGTACTCCAACGCCCACGGTTCTGCCGGATACCGGTACGGACACGATGCCCCAGCAACGGCCGCAAGCTGCGGAGTCCGAAGCGCCGCACGCTGCTGCCCCCGAGCACAATCGCATTCCGCCCAGGCAAAAACAGCCCATAGAGCGCTCGCGTTCATTTGTTCCGGTCCCGGCGCCCAAGCCTGCGCGTTCACGAGTGCAACTCGCTCGAAACCAAGCGCCTGCAGCCCCCGTTCACACAGTGGTACAGCAACCAACACCTACGCCGGCGCCCGATGTAGCAGCGAGTCAAACTACTCAGACTGTAGAGCCGCCGGTTGAACAGCCCTCCGTTCAGCCGCCGCAACCGGAAATTGCGACTCCGCCGGCTGCCGCCACCCCGCCTCCAGCGCCGCAGCCGCATGTAGTGACTTTGCCCGCAGGCACAGTGCTGTCGATACGTCTAGGTGAGAAGCTGTCGACCGATCACAACTACACCGGCGACACTTTCCGCGCGACACTGATGGCGCCCGTCATTATGGACGGGTTCATCATCGCCGACAAGGGTTCGAAAGTCCTTGGCCGCGTGATGAACGCGCAATCCGCGGGTCACGTGGCGAATGTTGCAGGACTGACGATCGCCTTGACGGAAATCAACACGACCGATGGCCAGCGTATTCGAGTCACAACCAGTGTTTATGACCGAAAGGGAAGCAGCAACACGGGACAAGACACGGCAAAGATAGCCGGTGGCGCGGCGCTGGGTGCAATCATCGGCGGGATTGCGGGCGGCGGTAAAGGCGCGGCGATTGGGGCGGGAGCCGGCGGAGCCGCGGGGACAGGCGCAGTTCTTCTGACACACGGGAGGCCTGCGGTGATCGATAGCGAAACGCCGATCACCTTCCGCCTTGCTAATCCGATTACGATTACCGAGAAGCTGAACTGATCACGGTAAGCTTCTCATCCTGATCGCGAGCAATCGCGGGCTGCTGCCATTTTGGCGAGTCGAGCTGTCTGGGCGTGATGTCGAGCGAGGCAGCTTCTTTCATGCCGTCGGCGGTTGCGGGATGCAAGTCGCGGAATTTCCGCGCTGAGGTAAGCACATTCCGCTCCATGGAGCCGACGGTGCTGTTGTACATCTCGACTGTCTTGCCGATGGCGTCGCCGAGCTTGACGAAATGCTCGTTCATCTTGAGCAATCGCGTGTAGAGTTCAATGCCGGCATCGCGGATTTTATCGATGTTCTCGGCCAATACACGTTGACGCCAACCGTGGGCAACCGTGAGCAGGAGGGTGATCAGGGTGACGGGAGTGGCGAGCAGGACTTTCTTGCCGGTGCCGAAATCGAGAATGCCAGGGTCGTGTTCGACCGCAGCGCTGAACAGCGATTCGAGCGGGAGAAATGCGACCACGAACTCCGGCGAGCAGGGCAGGCGCTGCCAATAAGCCTTTTCGCTGAGCGCCCGCAGGTGAGTCTTGACTTGCGCGGCGTGCTCCTTCATGCATTGCTGCCGCTCGGCATCGCTTTGCGCTTCCACGGCTCGTAAATAGGCTTCGAGAGAGACCTTGGCATCTATCACGACCTGACACTCGTTAGGCAGGCGAATGATCAAGTCGGGACGCTGATTGGCCTCGCCGAACAACGTTTTCTGCTCTGCGAAATCACAGTACTCCAACATGCCTGCCGATTCCACCACGCGACGCAGGGTCATTTCGCCCCACCGGCCGCGCTGGCTGGGCGAGCGCAAGGCGGTTTTCAGCTGGTCGGCAGACTGACGGACACGCTCCTGCAGTTCCGTTAGAGTATGGATCTGCGCGGAGATTCCGGCGTATGCCCCGGCGCGTGAAAGCTCAATTGCCTTCACCTGCTCTTCGAACCTTTCGAGCGATTTATTGACCGGCTCAACGAGATGCTGAATCTGTTCCCGGCTACGGTCGAGAAAAAGTTGGCTGTTGTTCTGAAGAGTCTCGGCAGCAAGTCCCTTGAAACGATCCTCAAGCTGGCGCTGCGTTTGGGTCAGCAGCTTTAACTGCGCTTCGGCTAGTTCTAGATTTTTTCTGCTTTCCGCCTCTTTCTCTACCGCAACCAATTTGGCCTGCGAGAGTTCAATGCGTAAACTCTCCTGCTGCGCCTGAGTGTCGCGCGATGTTTGCCGCCAGCGCCGGACGTCGGCGAACTCGTATGCGGCTAGAGCAACGGCGATAAACAGCAGCAGGACCAGAGCAACGATCATTTCCTGAATCCGGTTTCGGACTTAAACTGCTCCAAGGCGTTATACACGATGGGGCAGTAGACGGCGCGATCGGGCATGTGCCACATACGGCTTAGCAGTGAGCCGTTCCCTTTGACCAAGTGCGGGAACAGTTCACAACTCTGCGGACGCGCTTCGTAGACCGAGCATAGGTTGTTCTGAAGGAATACGCAGCCGTCCCGATCTCGTTTCAGCACTCTGCCTTCACTGGTTTCGTCCGTGTACTCGACGAGGAACGCCGACACCTTCATGCCTAAATGGCGGGCCAGCCTTTCCGCATCACGTTCGTTGATCTGCGTAGTGGCCACGCGACAGCAGTTTGCACACTGAGTGCAATCGATGGCGTCTTCGACATTCTGCGAGATGGCTTTGAATCGCCGTTCGACAAAGTTGTGATGCTTCATCCAGGCTCGAAAACGCCGATTTTCCTCACGCTGCTTCTCCCCGTAGCGCTTAATCTGCACGAGGTCGGTTAACACTACTCCAGTATCGCAAGGACGAGCCGACCCTAAAACATGCAGACGCAAATCTGTTTCAAAGCGCCTTCGAGAGCGCGCAGGGTGGGGCCGGGATAATAGAAGCGTGACAGATCAATTGTTCTTGTCGATCTGGCTGGAGCGAGCCGCACGCCGAGACCGAGTGCGGCACTTTGTGAAGGCGCTCCGATTGTTTCCTTTTTCGCAGCGGAAGCAGCCCCAATCTTCAATTACCATTCAGGCGATATCGACCGCGGAGCCGCCGTTGCTCGAAAGGCCGCTGAACGGACCTCTGGAAATCGACACGGTTGCGGAAGCTCTTGGCGATTATCGAGGCGATGACATTGCGTATGCCGTAGAAGGATGGTGGGACCTGTGGCAGTTCGATGGCGACTGGAGCCTACGGCCGGCGCGCGTTGTGCTATCGTGCTTCGGGCCCGAGTTCGATAACGGCACCGAACGCCCGGTTGGCGAACAAGAGGATTTGCGGATCGACTTCGGTGTCGACAGCCATTTTCTCCCGCGCCGGGATCTGCCCGGAAGCGCGAAGATGACCGAATCGAATATCAAGAGCCTGCTGCGGCTGGTCCACGAAGTAGAACTAACTTTGCCCGTTCATAGCCGCCGGCTTGAGACGGAATCCGGTGAAAATTTTGCGGATCGATTGCAGACAGGAGTACTTAGCACGGCGGGCGGTGAGAGAGACCCCGCTTGCTACGCGCGCCCGAAAAAATAAGTCCCTCCCCCTAATGGTAGCTGGATTGTAGTGACGTCGCTTGCTGACGCGCGCGGCTCTGTTGGGCTTAGGCTAGAACAAAGTGACCGGCACACTACGCGAACTGAAGTTGAAGCCAAACGAAATTCTGTTGTCGCCTATTCCGGCGTAAGGATGAAGCGCGCCGTAGTGGTTGTAATCGTAGCGCAGGAAAGCGCCGATGTACTTGAAGAGCATGCGCGAATAGTTGGCGCTAAAAGCGGCGCTGCTGTACGAATTGCTAACCGTGTTTGAGATGCTGGACAACCGGTACGCGGTTCCTCCGAAACTGATGTTCTGATTGCGGAGGCTATATGAATAGACGCCGATGAGATAGATGTTGCGCGAAGCTAGGAAATAGCCGTTGCCCGATCCCGCAATGCCCTCGCCTGCCGATGCAGTCAGCAGAGAGTGGCGGTATGAGCGGCTTACACTTCCTGAGAAGGACGGGATGTAAGCTGTTTGGTTGAACTTGCCGGTGACATAGCCCCCGACGGCTTCATTGCCGACGAGCAATGTTACAGGGACCGTCACGAACCCGTTAGAAACACTGCGGGCGCCACCTCCGTACACGGATACTATCCAGCGGCCGCTGAATGTATGGGTATAACCCACACCGATTTGATCCACGTTGGTGTTTCCAAAGTTCTGTTGATAGTTGTAGTAGCTATGCGAGTAGGTTCCATACACCGTGTCACGCGCAGTTAAGCGGTAGTTGACAGAAGCGCCTCCGGAAACGCCGGTGGTGCCGATCCCCCCCGAGTAGTTGTAACGAGAAAGGAAGAAATTGCCGAACAACGAGTAACTGAGGCGGCGAGTCTGCTGCAACGTTACGCCGACATAGGCCGAGGCATATCTCGTCTCCGAACTCAGCGGGTTTGCGAGTGCGACCGTCGTGTCGGTCGTCTGGCCCTGAAACAGGGTGCCACCGTACAGATATGTTCCCCCAGAGACGCCGACTACCAAGGAGACATGCCTGCCGAGACGCTTCGAAAGCGCCAGATTCAGCGACTGCGTCGCTCCGCTTGCATAATAAGTGGACTGATAATCGCGGTATGCGCCCTGATAGCTGAGCGAGATGGAGCCATTACTAATGGAATGGCCGAGGTTGATTCCACCGCCAAGATCGAAGCCCGTGCCTACCGTATTTCTTTGTTGGCCGGTGTTTGTCACGATTGGATTGTTCGAGTCGAAGAACGCCATCGCCGAAGCCGTAGACGTTGACATAATCGCGTTCGAAAAACTCGCTGGCGAGCGTAGTCAATGGATTCGGACCACCAACGGGTGGCGCCGGATGGAACGGGCGCTCCGGGTTGCTGTGCAAGTGCGCAGGTGCCCAGTACACCAAGCAAGATAAGCGTGCGTAGACGACCTGGCAAAACGTAGAACCCCCTTTAGACTTCTTCAGTCTGCCCAAGCAAACAGTCTCTGTCAAGGATGTTTAGTAGGCGATAACCGCTGTTAATCTCAATACTTGCGGGTTGCGCTGATCGGATACGGGAACGTTGGAAAGGCGTTCGCGCGGCTGTTGGACAGCAAAAGGACCGCATATCCGTTCCGGATTGTCGCCGTACACACCGCGAGACACGGCACTGCATACAATCCGAAGGGGATCGGACTTGAACCGCAGTGGAGTGAGGGCGCGACTTCGATAGGGGAGTTCTTAGATGGTGCACAGGCCGACGTTGCCATAGAGATCACGACTTTGAATCCAGAGAATGGCCAGCCGGCGATTTCACACATTAAAGCGGCGTTCGAGAGGCGCTTGCATGTGATTACGGCCAACAAGGGGCCGATCGCACATGCATATGCCGATTTGGCGACGGAGGCACGGCGGAAGGCAACCTGGAGTTTCGCTTCGAGTCGACAGTCATGGACGGCACGCCGGTCTTCAACAATCTCTGCGCAACAATTTGCCGGGCGTCGAAAGTGCTTGGCTTTCGGTGGCGTTCTCAATTCGACATCGAAGGTGGTGCTCGCCGCAATGAAACGCGGATTGTCTATGGAAGAGGGCATACGGGAAGCGCAAGCAATGGGCGTAGCGGAAGCAGACCCCTGGTACGACCTGGACGGCTGGGACTCGGCGGCAAAGGCGGCAGCGCTTGCGAATGTGCTGATGGATGCGAGGACCACGCCACAGCAGGTCGACCGCCGTGGACTGCGCGACATGGACGCAGCGGAGTTGCGTTCGATTGCCCAATCGGGGCGCGCCATTCAGCTTCTGTGCAGCGGCGAACGCGTAGATGGGTCTGTCCGGCTGCACGTTTATCCTGAGGTGCTGGAGGCAGGAGATTTGTTGGCCGCAGTGGCTGGGACGTCGAACCTGCTGCTCATCGATACGGATTTGATGGGCACCATTGGAACGCTGTCGATCAACCCTGGCGTCGAGCAGACGGCCTATGGGCTGTTCAGTGATTTGGTGGATGTAGCGAAAGCCGTTTAGTCCTCAAGCCGTGAGTAACTGTTCTAAGGCCCCCAGGTCGGTAGGTTCTCCGAACTTCGCCGTTCGAAGACTTGGGTCGATATTCCGGCAGACCCGATGAGGACCGATCCCGCGCCGACTTCCACAACGCGTTGTATTCCGCGAGCGGCGAATTGAAGGATAGTATCGGTCCAACGAACCGGGTTTGGAACCTGTTCATATAGGCTTTGGCGCGCATCCACTCCCGCTGTGATCTCGCGCGCTTGCCAGTTGTCGATCAGGGGGAATTGGAGATCGGCGAAGTTCGTGGCGTCGAGATCCGCACGCAGTCTTTCCTGGGCCGGGCGCATGAGCGGGGAATGGAATGGAGCGCTGACGGGCAGAAGAATGGCTCGCTTCGCCCCTGCGTTCTTCGCGAGATTCATGGCGCGTTCCACAGCGTGGATGTTCCCCGCTATGACTACTTGGGTTGGGGAATTCAGGTTCGCGGCGGTGACTACTTCGCCCTGAGCAGCCTCTTGAAGAACTTGGTGGAGCTTGCCGTCAGGTAACTTCAGAAGGGCAGCCATTGCGCCCAGCCCTTGCGGTACAGCTTCCTGCATGTACCCACCGCGTTTTCTTACGAGGCGGACGGCATCTTGGAAGTTCAAACATCCCGCAGCGACCAGCGCTGAATACTCACCTAAACTATGTCCCGCCACCATCGAGGGCCCGTGCCCTAGCGATTCGAGCACACGATAGGCGGCGACCGAGACGGTGAGCAGCGCAGGTTGGGTGTTCTCCGTCTTACGTAGTTCGTCATCGGGACCTTCGAAGCAAAGCCTGGATAGCGCAAACCCAAGCGCTTCATCCGCCTCATCGAAGACCTTGCGTGCGGGATCGTACGTATCGGCGAGAGCCTTGCCCATACCCGTGTATTGGGATCCTTGCCCTGGGAAGAGAAACGCGATATCGGCCATTAAACTGCGTTCATTCCTCCACTTGTTTTTTCGCGGGCATTAGTAATCACTGTCATCTTAAAGGGTTAGCTCCGGACAATTTTATTGAGCGGAGACTTCAAGAACTCGCGAATTGTGGAAGCGGCGCGATGTCGAGTACGTCTGATAAGTGGAGGCACTTAGCGAATCGCGCAGCAAGCGATTGCGCCGATTTGTTCTATAGTGAAATCAACAATGAAAAAGAAACCGATAGCCGAACCCATCATCTCTCCCGAGATTTTGGCGATGGCAAGGAAGTCGGTGGAGTCGGAGCGGCCAGCCGCGGCCAAGCGGTGCGCTGTCTGTGGCGCGCCGTCTATTCCGCTGACCGGACCTCAATTGCCCGACGACGAAGATCTTTGCTGGGTATGCCGCCGTTTGAAGATCAGCGCCTGGCGCGATTCCGACCAGCAACTTTCCGCACAGGAATAGACGCGAACAATTCGTACCTTCGTAGCAGCAATGCTGTGGCGAGCGTTCCGCGTGGCCGCTCGGGGCTTGATTCAAGTTGTTCCCGCTTCCTCAGAACAGAACAAATCGACGGCGACGTTACGCGCAGAAATCCTAAAACTGCCGTCGTTATCGTCGGCAGCCGCTGGGGTATGGAGCACGCATCAGACCAGTTTGCGAGATGCCATTCGGACCAGAGATCCGCGTGCATTTTCGACCTGGGACCCCGTAGCAGATACGATGGCTCCGCCGCCGTATGCGCGGTTCGTCAGGCCGGAGTTGCAGTACCTGAAATGCCACGACTGGCGCAGGTGGCCGGGTGTGCTCCGCGGCACCGGCTTATTTACTAAAACCAACGCTATCCATCACGCGTACCATCTCTGCCGCTTCGAGAACGAGACGGGTGTTAACGTCCTCGATTTCGATTTGATCCTCGAGTTTGGCGGCGGCTATGGCGAGATGCGGCGGGTGATTGATCGACTGGGCTTCACGGGACGGTATATCCTATTCGACCTGCCTGAGCAAAGCGCCCTGCAGCGTTACTATTTGAGAGGCGCAGGTAATCCGCCGACCGCGACGTTTTCCGATTTCGAATCGGTGCGCGCGGCAGTTGAAGCAGAGCCGCGGGGTTCGCGGAAACTATTCATTGCCACGTGGTCATTCGATGAGGCGCCCTTGGCAACGAGATCGGCGTTCACAGATCTATTGAGCAGCTTCGATGCATTTTTGCTGGCCTATCAGGTGAGCTTCGCCGGAATCGATAATCAAGCTTTCTTTGCGGGCTGGCGGGAACAGTTTCCGAATCTTCGGTGGAAGACTATGCGAAATGCTTACGTAAAGGACAGCTTCTATGACTTCGGGTCAACTTCCGAGGACTGCCCGTAATAAGCGTCCGGCCCGTGCTTCCTGAGGAAATGCTTGTCGCGAAGAATTGTGGAGATGCCGGTGACGTCAGCGCGGATTGTGACCGTGAGGAACGCGAGCTGGGCCAATTCTTCAACCACTGCGGCAGTATGAGCCGCGGCACTGGGTGATAGGCCCCAGCAAAAAGGCGCGTGGCCGGCCACAAGGACAGCCGGCGTGAGCAACGGATCCATGTCCGCAAAGCGCTCCACGATTTTCTGGCCGGTGTTCCACTCGTACTCGCTATCAATCTCGCAGGGCTGCATCTCTTGCGTGACTGGTATTGCGCCGCGGAAATAATCGGCGTGAGTCGTTCCGAAACAGGGGATCTCCACACCCGCTTGCGCCCAGGCCGTTGCGTAACGAGAATGAGTGTGAACTATACCCTCAATGCCGGGAAACGCGCGGTACAGCGCAAGGTGAGTTTTTAAATCCGATGAGGGCCTGAGTTCACCCTCGACAGCTTTTCCGTCGAGATCCGTAATGACAAGGTCCTTCGGCGATAACGTGTCGTACGGCACGCCGCTTGGCTTGATGACGACGTGTCCAGACGCGCGATCGAAACCGCTGGCATTGCCGAACGTGAACATGACCAACCCGCGGCGAACTAATTCGCGATTGGCAACAAATACTTCTTCGCGTAACGAATCCAACATCAATGTACCTGTCTCGTTTGCTCCGCAATCAGACGCAGTTCAGGAAGCACATCGCCCAAACTAACCGCGTCTGAAGTCCGCGTGCCGAATCCAAAATAGAGACGCTTATACAGTCCGTAGAGCTTCTCGTAAACTGCTATGGCTTCCGCGCGGGGGGTGAAGACTCGATGCCGCGGACATAGCTGTTCCTGCGCGGCTTGAACGTTTGGAAATGCCTTGGCCGCAAGAAACGCGAAGATGGCGGAGCCCAAGCTGGTCACGTCGCCTTCCGGTACGAGGATAGGCTTATTCAGAACGTCGGCGTAGACCTGATTCAGCGTGTCGTTGCGCTGGGGAATGCCGCCGCCGTTGATGATGCGGCGTACGTCGGCGCCGTGTTGCTGCATGCGTTCCAGGATGATGCGTGTGTGGAAAGCGGTGCCTTCAATGGCGGCGAAGAATTCGTCGGCGGCTGTGCTGGTGAGGTGCCAGCCCAAGGTGATGCCACCCAGTTCCGGGTTGACCAATACTGTGCGATCGCCGTTGTCCCATGTCATGCGCAGAAGGCCGGTTTGCCCGGGGCGGAAGCCATTGGTTTCTTGCGCGAGCGTGCGCGCGTTAGTGGCCGCCCGGCGCGCAATCGCTTCAAAGATGTCGCCAACAGCCGAAAGCCCTGCTTCAATGCCGGTTAACTGCGGGTCAACCGATCCGGGGACGACGCCGCAAACGCCCGGCACCAGCGTGTTTTGAGCACTAAGGCCAATGATGCAAGTGGAGGTGCCGATCACGTTGACGACATCACCGAGCTTTACGCCCGCACCAATAGCATCCCAATGAGCATCGAAGGCGCCGACCGGTACCACTGTCTCTTCGGACAGCCCGAGTCTCGCGGCCCACTCGGCGCTTAGCGTCCCGACGATGGAATCGGAGGCCAGATATCGGCCGCCGAGTTTGGCGCGCATGCCGGACAGCAGCGGATCGACGGCGGTGAGAAATTCATCCGACGGCAGGCCCCCGAGCGACTCGTTCCACATCCATTTGTGGCCCATGGCGCAGATGCTGCGCGGCGCGTCTTCGACGTTCTTGATTCCGCAGAGAAAGGCGGCTACGTAGTCGCAGTGCTCAAAAGCGGAGACGAGCCGATCACGACGCTCGGGATTGTGACGCAGCCAGTGGAGCAGTTTTGAAAAGCCCCACTCGGACGAGTAGACGCCGCCGCACCAGTCTATAGCTTGAAGCTTCAGTTCGTGCGCTTTGCGCGTAATTTCAGCCGCTTCACGCCAGGCGCGGTGATCGCACCAGAGATAGTATTCGTCGAGTGGCTCGAGGTCTTCTCCGACGGGAATAACGCTTGAGCCGGTGGTGTCGAGCGCGATGGCTTTGACCGATTTCCCGTCGATACCGGCTTGCGCCACGGCGTCACGCGTGGCTGCGGCGAGCGCGTTCATGTGGTCGGCGTGGCTTTGGGTTGCTTGATCGGGGTCGTTGCGAGAGCGGTGCAGCGGATATTCGGCGCTAGCTGAACTGAGCCTGCCGCGCCGGCTGTCAAAGATGGAAACGCGAACGCTCAGTGTCCCGAAGTCTACTCCGGCTACCACCGTGCTCATGCTTGATGCCAGTAGACATCCCAGCCCAAATACTTTTTGGAAGCTTCGTACACGATGGCTGCGCTGTGGGACAGATTGGCGGCTGTGTGGTGTTCGAAGCCGCGTTCGCATATGAAGTGGAGCAGACCTTGCATGTTGGGAATGCGCACGACACCTGCCCCGCCGAAGGTCTGCAGAGGGTCGGTCGTGAATTCACCATCACCGACGTAGCCGCGGATACGGCCTTCCAGGTCGAGAGTAGAGAAGCGAGCGTAGCTCATGGGACCCGCTTTGACGCGCCCGTACAGCGTACCGAACGTGTTTAGCTTTCCCACCGTACCGGCGATGATCTCCTGGTACTCCATCGTGACGTCGTTGAAGAAGTGCTTGGGCAGATTACTGCAGTGGAAGCAGACGGCTTTGTTGGGATCGTCGCCATAATTGTTATTCCAATCGAGCAGGGCACTCGGAGTACCCGAGGCGAGCCGAAGAGCATGCATGCTAACGACACCGACGATGTCGACTTCGCAGGCGCTGGACATCAGATTGTTGCTCATCATGCTCATGACGGTACACGGCACGACCCCGAAGTATTCTTCGAGTGAGGTCCAGCATTGGACCGCGCTGACGGCGAGATCCTGATCGCGCATCCAGCCGTCGATCACCGCGCCGAGTTTCGCCATTTTCAGGAGCGATTCGGCGGGAACATCGGTTGTTGAGACATAGGCGTGGATATCGGCGAGCTTGTTGCGGGCAGCCTCGTCGTTATCGCCCATTCGATCGATGCGGCCGAGGATCTCGGACAGATCGATAGTCACGACAGAGATGCCGCTTCGCTCCAGGAGTTTCTCGCTGTAGCGAACGGTATTAAAGGCCGCGGGGCGCGCGCCGATAGACCCAACGCGGATGGGCCGGATGCCGCGCACAACACGGCAGACACCCAGGAACCAGTCGAGATCTTTGCGGAACTCATCGGATTCCGGCGCTTCCGTGTGCAGTGTGGTGAGCGAGTACGGAATGCCGTACTGCATCAGATTATTGCAGGCCGACATCTTGCCGCAGAAGCTATCGCGACGGTCGCGGATGGTCATGCGCTTGGGGTCGTCCGGCGTAGCCTGAATCAGAACGGGGACTTGGAGCGTCGAGAGACGCAACGTGTCCGCAATGGCGCGCTCGTCTCCAAAGTTGGGCAGTGAGACGATGACGCCGTCGATCGAGTCGCGATTTTTCCGGAACAGATCGGCGCAGCGCTTCGCCTCTTCAAATGTTTCGACGGCGCCGAACTTCGACTCCTCCGTAGTGAGCGCGACAACTTGCACGCCCGCCTTGTCCAGCACGCGCAGCATTTCTTCACGGCCCGTGGCGGCTAAGTGGTCTGGAAAAAAGCCACGGTTCCCAACGATTAGGCCCAAGCGGATGGGCGATGTATCCCTGATCATCTAACGCTTCTTGGGATAGAACTTGATGAAGTAAAAGAGACCGATGGCGAGCAGAACGATCCCCCACCAGATGCTGGTGTGAAGGTTGAAGAGAACGGGCGGGTTCGCAGGCGGATTGCCCAATTCGTACAGGCCTGTCGCGGTAATGAGCACGCCGTAAGCGGTGAGCAGGGTTCCGATAAAGAACCAAATAGAAATGAATCCAGGACCGTGCATATTCTTGCTACCAAAAAATGATGTTTAGAACGACGAACACAGCGAGCACGACGCCTGTCCAAAAAAGAGGCCGCTGAATAAGCGGGATGGAACCCTCTGAGGGGATAGCGGTCGCGCCATAGACGAGATTGGTGAGTTCGGAGAGGGGCTTCGGCTTCGTGAACATGCTGACCGCAACCGTCACCACTACGCAAATGACCCACGACCAGAGAGCGCGGTACATGTTCTCGGCCATGTCCTTGGCGTCCGGTGAAAAGGCGATGAAGCGTAAAGCTGAGGGATTGAAGTGGACCCAAACGAACATTCCGACCGAGGACACCGTGCCGGCGAGCAATCCCCAAAAGCCAGCCGCGGGCGTAGCTCGTTTCCAGAGCATGCCGAGGATGACGGTGCCGAACAGGGGTGCAATAAAGAAGCTGAACAGGGCCTGGACGTAATCCATGATGCTTAGGAACTGCATGACGATGTAAGCCGTGCCGATGCTAATCAGCACGCCGACGACGGTACACCAGCGGCCCATTGCAACGTAGTGGTTGTCCGAAGCGCTAGGACGGATGAGCGCTCGATAGATGTCGTATGTCCATACGGTCGCGAACGCACTGACGTTGCCGGCCATGCCCGACATGAAGCCGGCGATCAGGGCCGTGATGCCGAGCCCGAGCAATCCGGGTCCGCAGTAGCGCGCGAGCATCAGCGGCAGGACTTCGTTGTATGTGTGAGCGCCGCTGGCGGCCGCGGCTGCCGACTCTCCGACAAGCTTCTCAGGCAACACGGCCAGAGCTAGCAACCCCGGCAGAATCACAATGAACGGGACAGCCATTTTGAAGGCAGAGCCGATAACGGGAGCCATTTTCGCGCTGCGCAGATCTTTTGCCGAGAGCACGCGCTGGACGACGAGGAAGTCGGTTGTCCAGTAGCCGAACGAGATGACGAACCCCAGGCCCAGGACGATACCGATCCAATTGATGCCCATTGGGTTGCCGGTGAACGAGCCGAGCCCGGCCCAGAGATGAGTGTAATCCTGGCCCGGGAAGTTGGCGTGAATGCGACGAACCATGCCGCTCCAGCCGCCGGCTTCAACGAGGCCGAGAATGGAGACGACGATTGCGCCCAGCCAGATGAGGAAGAACTGCAAAACCTCATTGAAGATGGCGGACAACAAGCCGCCGAGGAACACATACGCAGCGACGGTAATGGAAGAGACCCAGATGCTGAAGTTAATATCCCAGCCGAGAACGATCTTCATCACGAGGGCCATCGAATACATGTTGATGCCGCTCATCAGCACCGTCATGAAGCCGAAGGTGATGGCGGAAAGAGCGCGAGCGGGTTCGCCGAAGCGCAGTTTCAGATAGCCCGGGACGGAATGGGTTCTCGATATGTAATAAAACGGCATCATGACGATGCCGAGAAATAGCATAGCGGGGATAGCGCCGATCCAGTACCAATGCGTTGCCAGGATGCCGTATTGATACGCGGATGCCGCCCAGCCCATTAATTCCAGAGAGCCAAGATTGGCGGCGACGAAGCTGAGACCTGCGATCCAGGAAGTCATGTCGCGGCCCGCGAGAAAGAAATCTTCGCCGGTCTTGGTGTACCGCTTCAGGTAGATGCCGATACCCAACACCATCACAAAATAGAGACCGATGACTACCAGGTCGACGGGACTGAGTGTCAGCAGCTTCTGGTTCATGCGAGATCGAGTTCCAATCTTGTCACAGAGGCGGGAGTAAATCGATAAACAAGGGGAGACGCCGCTGGAAGAGAGTTGGTGAACACCGGCTTCACTGCATCGGGTTCTGCGAATGTGTTGCGGGCATAAATATCGGGGTGGCTGAGCACCGTTGCGCGAGCGTTTGCGATACGTGCTCCGCCTGCAATGGAGATCTCTGTCTCCTGCGGATTCTGGATGTCCGGATTCGTGACGGTCAGGATCAGGCGCTTGCCTTTCATCGAGCAGGAGCCGGCCAAGCCGAATAGCCCTTTGGCGGCGGCATCGGGAACGTTCGACCCAGAGAAGACGGTTCTAACGGCGGTGTTGCCTTGATGCGCGGAGTACATGTCGAAGACGTGATAGATGGGAGTGACCGTGAAGTTGTCTTCGGCCGCAAGGATGGAAGTGTGAATGTTGTTGATTAGCTGGGCGGCATTGGCCATCGAAATTTTGTCGGCATGGCGATTAAAGGTATCGAGCGTGATACTCGAGACGAGCGCGTCGCGCAGCGTTGGATAGTACGCCCACAAGTAGTTCCGCGCGATGGGCGGATCGGCTGTGTGGTGCCATGCACCCCACTCGTCTACAACGAGTTTGACCCGGTGCTCGGAATCATAGCCGCCCATGATGCTCCAGTGGCGATTGATCAGCTCTTCCATATGGTTGGCTTTGTTTAGTAGTTCGTACCAGCCGGCCGCATCGAATTGGTTGGCCACGCCGGCGCCGGTTGTGCCGCAGTAATAATGAAGGGCCGTACCGAAGATTCTGTTGAGGGTGGATCGGTCTTCAGCCATCTTCTGGAAGAAGCTGTGGGTCCAGGCGTAATCGCCGGCGTTAGGGCCTGAGGCAATAAACTTCAGATCTGCTCCGAAACTCGGGACCCAGGTTGTGAAGCGACGAAATTCGACTGCATATTCGGCTCCAGTAAATTCGCCGCCGCAGCCCCAGCTCTCGTTGCCGACGCCCCAGTACTTCACGTTCAGCGGTTCGCGATTGCCGTCCTGAGCGCGCAGGTTCGAGAGCGATGTGACGCCCGCGGGCGCGTTGCAGTAATCGATCCATTCATAGAAGTCGAAAGCTGTCAGGCTACGCAGGTTGCCTGCAAAGTACGGCTCGGCTCCGGAAAGCCGGCAGAAACGCGCGAACTCATTCGTGCCGAACTCGTTCGGCTCATACTTCTGGGGTCCGCCAGTCGATTTTTTGAGGAGATCGGTTTCGGCCCAGAAGTTGACGCGAGTCGGGCGTTGATTGCGCGGGCCGACGCCATCCCGCCAGTTGTAGCTGTCCGCGAAACAACCTCCTGGCCAGCGCACGACGGGCGCTTGGATGCGCCGCAAGTTATCGATGACTGATTTCCGGACACCTCCGACGTTGGGAATTTTCGAGTCTTGGCCGACCCAGATGCCGTCGTAGATGCAGCCGCCGAGATGTTCTGTAAAGTGACCGTAGAGCATGGGTGAGATAGCGCCGATGGGCTCTTCGGGCAAGATTTCGATCCTGGAGGTTGCGGCAAATGAGGTTCTGGGGGCAAGTGCCGCTATCGCAGCGCCGGAGAGCAGAAACTCTCTTCTGTTCATTGCAGAAGAGCATATCTTAGAGATTTCTTGCTTGGGAGATCTTTTGCTTATGGGATAAACAGCTTGTACAGTAAGCGTTGATGGATCAGTCGACCGCTTCCGTAACCGATCGCGCCCAGAAGACCACGGGATTTATCCGCGAACTGGGAATGTTCGATTCGGTGATGATCGTGGTCGGCACGATGATCGGATCGGGCATTTTTATTGTTCCGGCCGACATGTCGCGGGTCATCGGGAGCGGCGGCTGGCTGCTGATCGCGTGGGCGGTCACGGGCGTTCTGACCATTGCGGCGGCCATTTCGTATGGCGAACTGGCATCGATGATTCCTGAAGCGGGCGGCATGTATGTATACCTGCGCGAGGCTTTCTCGCCTCTTTGGGGATTTCTATATGGCTGGACGCTCTTTACCGTTATTCAGACGGGTACGATCGCGGCCGTTGCAGTGGCGTTTGCGCGTTACGCGGGGTGCTTTTCCCGTCGATATCGGAGACAGCAGTACATCGTTCCGCCCATCCATATTTCGTCGGGCTATGCTATTTCGCTTTCGACGACGCAGTTGCTGGCGATCGGCATGATTGCGTTGCTCACATGGACCAACAGCCTGGGGATCCGATACGGCAAGATCGTGCAGAACCTGTTTACGGTCGCGAAGACGGGGGCGCTGCTCGGGTTGATCGTGCTGGGCGTGCTCGTCGGCCGGAATGCGGCGGCGATTCAGGCGAACTTCGGTCATTTCTGGGCCCGGACGCCAACTGTACCCGTATCGGCTGGACTGCACGGCGGCGAGCTGCCTTCGGCCTGTTCATTGCCATCTGCGTGTCGCAATCGGGATCCTTGTTTTCGGCGGATTCCTGGCACGACATTACGTTTGCTGCAGGCGAGGTGAAAGACCCCAGGCGTACGCTGCCGCGCGTCGCTGATCATCGGCACGGTAATCGTTATCGTGCTGTATCTTCTGGCGAATCTGGCTTACCTGCTGACCCTGCCGCTGACCGCGATTCAGAACGCTCCGGCCGACCGCGTGGCGACCGCTATGATGGATGCGATTGCGCCGGGGTTCGGCGGGATTGTCGATGGCGATTGCAATTATGGTTTCGACGTTTGGATGCGATAACAGCCTGATTCTGGCGGGTGCGCGCGTCTATTACGCGATGGCGCGAAGCGGACTGTTTCTGCGGGCGGCGGGAACGCTAAACAAGGCGCACGTGCCTGGGCGGTCGCTGCTGGTGCAGGGAATTTGGGCGTCTGCTCTGGTTTTGCCGCGAACGTTCAATGCCGACTACGCAACAGTACGGCAATCTGTACAGCAACCTGCTGGATTACGTGATCTCGTCGGCGCTGATCTTCTACATTTTGACTATTGCCGGCGTGATCCGGCTGCGCAAAACCAGACCCGATCTGGAGCGGCCGTATCGCACACTCGGGTATCCGTTGGTGCCCATCATCTATATAGTGGGTGCGGCCGCTATCCTGTGGGCGCTGTTCATGTACCGCCCATCGAGCACCTGGCCAGGACTCGTGATTGTGGTTATTGGCGTTCCGGTGTACCTGGCGCTACGACGGAGAGGGGCGGCCGCCTTCTGATCGTTTCCGCTCATGACATAGCGCGTATCGTTGCTACTCGTAGACCTCGCGGCGATGTGCAATACGCGTAATGCTCACGACTTTCGCCGTGTCGTCGATGATGTACACCACGCGCCAATCACCTACGCGGACGCGCCACTGATCTTTGTGGCCCTTCAGTTTTTTGCATCCTGCGAGCCGTGGCGTGTGGGCCAGAGCTTCGAGTTTGCGGACGACGCGCGACAGCACGTTATCCGGTAACGCTTCGAGTTACTTCCGCGCGGATGGTTTTACCTCGATGGCGTAGTTATTCAACGCAGCCGACCGCGTTTTACAAGGACCGCTTTGATCTTTTGGAGCGGTATCCCCTTTTCCTTACGGCGCGATTCCGAAATTAGCCCGTCCCAAAAATCCTCTAACATCGAGCCGTATTTTTTCAGGTCGATTTGAACGGCCACCTTACGGCCCTTCTCATCGGTGACGAACTGAATTCCGCTCATGGCTCTATTGTCCTTCAGGGGACGACGAGAGGCCGCCTTCTGATCCGAACGCGACAATAGCTGCTTGGAATCTGCTTTACGATTCGAGTTGCAAGCGAAGTGTCCCGAAACGGGTGCGCGCGCTGGACTTGATTCATACTGCGCATGGAACGATTGAGACGCCGGTCTTCATGCCTGTGGGTACGCAGGGCACAGTCAAGGCGCTGACGCCGCGCGACCTCTTGAACGACCTGGATGCCCAGATCATCCTGGCGAACACGTACCATCTTTTCCTTCGCCCCGGCCATGAGCGCGTTGAACGGTTCGGCGGGTTGCATAAGTTCATGGCTTGGCCGCGCGCCATCCTGACGGACTCGGGTGGATTTCAGGTATTCAGCCTGGACACTCTGCGCAAGGTCACAGATGACGGGGTGTTGTTTCGCTCGCATCTGAACGGCGACCCACATCTGTTTACGCCGGAAAGCACTGTGGATATCCAGCTTGCCTTGGGCAGCGACATCATGATGGTGCTCGATGAGTGCCTCGGTTATCCGGCGACGGAGGCAGCCACGCGCGAATCGACAGACAGAACCATTCGCTGGTCGCGGTCGGCTTTTGAACACTATCGCAAACGAGAAAAGGGCCTCGATTGCGCCCTTTTCCCGATCGTGCAAGGCGGTATGTACCCAGAGTTCGAGTTGCGTGCGCCGAAGCAGTTGCGGGAACTCGATGCGCCGGGATACGCGATCGGGGGATTGTCGGTCGGGGAACCGCGGGAACTGAGCCAGGAAATGGCGTCGCTAACGGCGCCGTTCTTGCCGGCAGATCGGCCGCGATATGTGA
Source organism: Terriglobia bacterium (assembly GCA_963846045.1). Lineage (GTDB taxonomy): Bacteria > Acidobacteriota > Terriglobia > Bryobacterales > Bryobacteraceae > Bog-105. The sequence continues at coordinate 44,551 of CAWJUL010000013.1, forward strand.
TGGGTGTGGGGATGCCGGAGGAATTGCCGGTGTACGTCGCGCAGGGAGTCGACATGATGGATTGCGTCTTGCCAACTCGCAACGCCCGGAACGGGTATCTATTTACCTCTCAGGGCAAGGTGATGATCAAGCAAGCGCAGTATCAGGATGACGCGTCGCCGGTCGACCCTCAGTGCGGCTGCTATACCTGCCAGACCTTCACGCGGGGATACCTTCGCCATCTCTACCAGGCAGGCGAGATCCTGTTCTCCATCCTGGGAACGCTGCACAATATCCGGTATTATCTCAGCGTGATGCGCGATATGAGACAGGCTATCCTGATAGGAAGTTTCCCGGAATTACCTGAGGTCGTGCACGGCAAGTTTGCTTTCGCATGAAGGCCACAACTCGCCGGGATAGCCGCACTACTCGTTCACAGGACAGGATTCGAATAATGACCGCTTTTATTGATGTTGTTGCAGGCCGCGCCCTCGCCGGGCGGCTCGCTCTCGGAAGCGCTCTTCCGGTGGTTTTGATGATTGCCATCTTCTATTTTCTGGTGTTCATGCCCATGCGGCGGCAACAGAAGAACCAGAAAGAGATGCTGAAAACTCTCCAGAACGGACAAACCGTTCTGACCAGCGGCGGCCTGATCGGTACCATTATTACGGTGAACGATGATTCGCTTATACTTCGAATTAAGCCCGACAACCTTAAAGTGCAGGTGGCCCGCAGTGCCGTGACAAGCGTGGTCAGCACCGACGAGCCTGTCAAGAAGTAGCAAGCGTCCACGCGGTATTTTCTTTTTTAGCCGATGAAACGCAACTTACGCTTCAAATTCATCTTCATCCCAATCGTCATCCTGGTGTGCATATACGGCATCATCGGGGTCCCGCGCAGCAAGGCGCAGTCGCCAAAACTGGATCACAATATACAGCTCGGCCTGGACCTGCGAGGCGGTACTTACCTGGTGGTCCGCGTCGATCAGCAGGACGCGTTCAACGCGCAAGCAAACACCGATGCCGAACGGTTGAAGACAGGCCGCGGGTAAAGCGGGGGTCACGTTTTCGGATGTGACGGTGGACGAGGCCAAGAGCTTGCGGACGCTACAAAGGCGGCGATTGTTGTAAAGGGCGTGCCGACGACGCAAGCGGGCAACTTCCGCACCATCGTCAACGATCAGTTTGCGCAGTGGCTTTTGACGCCTCAGAACGGGACCGATTACCGGATGACGATGAAGCCGTCGGATTCGCTCGCCATGTGGCAGAACGTGCTAAGTCAGACGAAAAACACGCTGGATAAGAAGATCAACGCGTTGGGCTTGAGCGAGGCTACCGTACAACAGCGCCGCGAGGACGCGGATTCGGAGTTACTGGTCCAACTGCCCGGCGTGGACGATCCAGCCCGCGTGAAGCAGATCCTTCAGACTGCCGCCAAACTGGAACTCTACGACGTGAGGGGCGGTCCATATGCCAGCCGCGAAGAGGCTCTTGGCCAGAACAATGGAGTACTTCCGCCCGGCACCAAGATCATTGGTCGGCCAGACCGATCCAACGCGCGCAGCGGAGGAGTATACCTGGTTGCCAGCAATCCTGTGGTTCGTGGTCCGGACATTCGGGATGCACGACGAACAGAGGCGCAGATGACCGGCTCCTGGGATACTGCACTTTGTCTTGAGCCAGGATGCGGCGAAACGGTTTTCAACATACACGGCGTCGCACATCGGCCAGCGGCTCGCAATCGTACTGGACGGAAAGGTTCTCGAAGCGCCTGTAATTAAGGGACAAATCAGCGATAACGGCGTGATCGAAGGAGCGTCCAGCCAGCAAGACGCGCAAGACCTGGCTTTGAATCTGAAGGCGGGGACGCTGCCGGCCGGTATCACGTACGAGCAAGAAAATACCGTGGGCGCTTCGCTGGGCGCGGATTCCATCCGCAACGGCTTCGCGGCCGGTATCGCGGGCGTTTTGGCGGTGATCGTGGCGATGCTCATTTACTACAAGAAGAGCGGCATCAACGCGACATTGGCGCTGGTTCTGAACGCCATCATCCTGATCGCCTGCTTGAGCTATTTTGGACGCCGTTCTGACCTTGCCGGGAATCGCCGGGATCATTCTGACAATTGGTATGGCCGTAGACAGCAACGTGCTTATTTTTGAGAGCATTCGGGAGGAGTTGCGAGCCGGTAAGGCAGTGATTCCCGCAGTCGATACGGGATTCAGCAAGGCGCTTCTGACCATCATCGATACTCACGTCACGACCGTGGTCTCCTGCGCCATTCTCTTTCTATTTGGTTCGGGACCTGTCAAAGGGTTCGCGGTGACGTTGGTAATTGGCCTGATGGCGAACGTCTTCACGGCAGTGTTTGTCTCGAAAGACATTTTCGATTGGGAACTTTCCGGGCCGTACGCCTGTGCGGGCTCTGAGTATCTAAGGACCCGCCGGCGGCATTTTTGTTTCGGCGGCGCTGTCAATTGGGAACATTTGTTAATCGCCGGTGTCTATGACTAGTGAATGCCGGCTTCTAAAGCGGAATGGAAATCTTTAAGCACACGAATTTCGACTTCCTCGGTAAGAAGTGGCCATTCATCATACTTTCCCTGCTGCTTACGGCTGCGGGCTTGGCCAGTCTTTTTGTCAAAGGCGGCCCTAAGTATGGAATAGACTTTACCGGCGGAGCGCTCATGGACGTCAATTTCATAAAGCGGCCACCTGCGGAAGCTATACGTGCGGCGCTCCATAAGGCGGTTGCGGGCGAAATTGAGGTGCAGGAAGTCAGCAACCCGCAAAGCGGCGGCTTCGCAGGAAGTGGTGATCACCACGGGGGCGAGTAAAGGATCAAAACATACAATCCGTTCGCGGCGATATCGTGTCGGCTTTAAACACCGCGTTCAACCCAACTCCGGCGGACAAGCTGGATATCAATACGGCCGGGCAGACGGAGATCGCCGACGGTTTCGCGATCCACTGGCTCAAGCCGGGGCCGCATTGTCGGACGACCAGTTGCAAAACCTGTTCAAGGCTATCGTCAACTACCGTTCGGCTCATTCCGGGCTGATTCGCAGCCTGGACGAGCTTTCGTCAGTGCCGGGCGTTACGCCGCAGGTACTGAACGCAATCAAGCAGCAATGTTATGGGGGTGATTTTGCGATTCGTAGCGCCGAGGTGGTGGGCCCAAAAATCGGCTCGGATCTGCGGCAGCAGGCAATCAACGTCGTCTTAATAGCTCTGGGGGCGATGTTGGTTTATATCGCTTTTCGGTTCGAATGGATCTATGGTGTTGCGGCGGTTATCGCTGTGTTTCACGACACAATCATCACGATCGGGTTGTTCTCGCTCTTCAATAAGCCGATCGATCTGACGGTTATAGCGGCTCTGCTTACGCTGGTCGGGTACTCGATGAATGACACGATCGTGACCTTCGACCGCATACGTGAGAATCTCCGGATGCAGATGCGCGGGTCATTTGAGCACGTGGTCAATGTCAGTATTAATCAGACTCTAAGCCGCACGGTGTTAACTTCCGGGCTTACCTTCCTGACTGCCATAAGCCTGTTCTTGTTCGGTGGGCAGGTACTAAATGGATTTTCGTTCGCGTTAGTTGTCGGTATTATTATCGGTACGTATTCTTCTATCTTCATCGCGAGTCCTATACTTGTCTTCTGGCAGGATTTGTCGGAGAGCCGGCGGAGAAGCGCGCGGGTTAGCGTGGATTCCCGGACAACACGGCGGGTGCCGGATGCGGTGAAGACGAGTAAACCAGTGAAGACGGCCAAATGAGAAGTAAGTAGCACGTGGGTTAAACCCAGCCGCTGTCATGCGGGAAAGTGAGGACAGTTATGTTCGATCAAACGTTCGTAGACGGAACACAGAAGACGAAGAAGCCCTGGACGGTCGCCCTCTCGTTGATTCTCCAGATCTGCATTATCGGTGTTCTGATTCTGATCCCTCTTATCTACACGGAGCATCTGCCGAGTGCGCAGTTGCAGAGCATGCTGGTAGCGCCGCCGCCGCCGCCGCCACCACCGCCGCCTCCGCCGCCCGCGCCCAAAGTTGTGCAGGTCAAGCAGGTTGTTCGCCAGTTTGTTGCGAACCAACTTATGGCGCCGAAGGTCATTCCTAAAACGATCAACAATATTGAGGAATCTGCGCCGCCGCCCGATTCGGTGGGTGTGGTTGGCGGAACCGGCGATGCCGGAGCCAGCAACGGCGTACTTGGTGGCGTGATCGGTGGCGTGCCAGGCCCGCCGCCTCCGCCTCCTCCTCCTCCCAAGAAGGCTGCCCCAGCCGGTCCGCAACGTATCGGCGGTAATGTCATGGAAGCCAACTTGATTCGCCGAGTGCAGCCGGTCTACCCTCCACTTGCTAAGTCCGCACGTGTACAGGGTACAGTGGAATTCACCGCAACCATCAGCAAGGAAGGGAACATCGAAAATTTGCAGCTTGTTCGCGGACATCCGCTTCTGGTGAATGCCGCGCGAGATGCAGTGTTGCAGTGGAAGTACCGGCCAACACTTCTTAACGGGCAGCCAGTGGAAGTCATCACTGATATCATCGTTAACTTCACGTTGAGTCAGTAAGGTCAGTTTGAGAGTTACAACTTAGATCAGCATTCGATTCTACTTTAGGAGACAACATGGTTTTACAAGTTCAGATATGGGCGCTCTGGCTTTTGCAGGAAAGCGAGGGCATTAGTTTCGATCCCCGTTCGGTATGGGGCAACATGGGCGTTCTCGCCAAGTTGGTTGTCCTGTGCCTTTTCATCATGTCGGCATGGTCCATTGGCGTCATGATCGACCGACTGATTGCATACAATGCGGCGCGTAAACAATCTCGCGCTTTTGCTCCGGCCGTGGCCGGCGCGCTGCGCGAAGGCAAGCTGGACGAAGCTATCAAGATCGCGGACCGCTTCAACAAGAGCCACTTAGCTAAAGTGGTTGTCGCGGGCCTTCAGGAATTCAAGGCTCATCAGGTAAGCTCTGAAATCCCTGGCGAAGACATCGAAGCATCGCGCCGCGCTCTCGAACGCGCGGAAGCTATTGTCCACGCTGAACTGAAGCGCGGCGTTAGCAGCCTCGCCACCATCGGCTCCACGGCTCCGTTCGTCGGCTTGTTCGGAACCGTCGTCGGCATCATGAACGCGTTCAAATCGATTTCGACGTCTAAGTCGACGGGTTTGGGCGCTGTCGCGGGTGGTATTTCGGAAGCTTTGATCACCACCGCCGTCGGTCTGTTCGTGGCTATCCCGGCGGTCTGGATGTTTAATTATTTCACGAATCGCATTGAAGCGTTCGATGTCGAGATGGGTAACTCCAGTTCGGAATTGATCGATTACTTCCTGAAGCGGACGCAGAGGGCGGGCGCAGCTACCCGCTAATACCAAGTTGCGCAAAGGCGTAGTGACTTCGCTTGCCCACGCGCGCGGCTCTGTTGAGTTGAATCGAGTAGGGCGTGAGCAATGGCTGCCCGCGCCCTTCGCTGACCAATAAATAAAACATGGAAGAGGACGCAGGAATATGAAATTAGCCAAGGCACCACCAGTCGTTTCGGATATCAATGTCACGCCTATGGTCGACGTGATGCTTGTGTTGCTTATCATCTTCATGGTCATTACGCCCATGTTGTCGAAAGGCGCGCAAGTGAACATGGTGAAGACGCGCAACCCCATCAAGATGCAAGAGGCCGACAAAGAAGACGCGGTGTTGGTGGCGATCACGCGCGATGGGAAGATCTGGCTGAGTCCGGGAAACCAGATGCTGGGGCTTGACCAACTTGCCTCGAAGGTCAAGGATTTGCAGACCGCGCGTACCGGTGACAAAACAGTGTACATCAAAGCGGACGCACGAGCCCGTTTCGCAAGCGTGACCGACGTGATCGATCAGTTGCGCACGGACGGAGTGGATCAACTAGGTCTGTTGACCGAAGAGGTCCAGGACAAGAACAAGAGGGGTTGACTCTCTAAATTTCAGCTGAAAGGGTTTATAGCTTATGTCAATGGCAGTTGGCGGCTCCGGGGGAGCCAAGGCGGATATCAACGTTACGCCGCTGATCGATGTGTTACTGGTGCTTCTGATCATCTTTATGGTCATTACGCCGTTGACGCCGCACGGATTGGACGCGTTGGTGCCACAACCACCACCGCCCAATCAACCACCACCGCCTCCTAACCAGGATCCCACCGTCGTGGTCGAAGTCGCTAAGGATGCGAGCATGCAGATCAATGGCCAGCCGGTAAAGGAAAGCGACCTGCAGTCGCGGCTCGAAGATATTTTCAAGACTCGTGCGACGAAGGTAGTGTTCGTGAAGGGCGATCCGGATGTCGATTACCGATATGTTGCTCGCGCAATCGACGATGCGAAAGGGGCCGGCCTGGATAAAGTCGGCATCATGACACCGAAAGTCGAGGCGGGCCAGTGAAGCCGGAGAAAATGATGGATATGCGATCGGCCAAAGTGTTGGCCATTGCCCTCTGCGCAGGTTTGGTCCTTTTGACAACGGGATGCGCGAAGCTGCAATCGCGCGACCAGATGAATCAGGGCGTGCAGTCGTACAAGAACAACAAATATGCGGATGCCGTGAAGCATTTCAAGCAAGCCGTGCAACTGGATCCAACGAACCAGAATGCCCAGCTTTATCTGGCGACGTCTTACATGATTCAGTGGGTGCCCGGCGTTGATTCGCCCGATAACAAGAAGAACTATGACGCGGCGAAGACAGGAGATTCAGAAGGTGCTGCAGACAGAGACCCGAAGAACGCGACTTGCGCTTGCTTCTATGGCGTCGATGGCCTTCAATTCTGCGCAGGGCGTAGGACCGAACAGGACGCAGAAGATGGCGTTCCTGCAAGATGCGGCGAAATGGAATCAGCGCCGGCTCGAGGTTGATCCCAAAGATTCGGAGGCTTATTACTATTTCGGCGTGATCGACTGGACGAAGGCGTTTCGCCTCTCCAAACGGCGCGCGTCGACGAGAAGATGAAGGCGGACGATCCCGGTCCACTGAAAGACGCCAAGGTGAAAGACGATCTGGAGGCGAAGTACGAAAAAGACATCAACGAAGGTATAGCCGACTTGAAGAAATGCCTCGTGTACGATAAGGAAAATGAGGACGCAATGTCTTACATGAACCTTCTGCTGCGCGAAAGGGCAGATCTGGAGGATTCGCCGGAGGCCGCTAAGGCGGATGTGGCGCAGGCGGAAGACTGGTCAAACAAATCGATGGACATGAAGCGAATCAAGGCCTCGCGCCCGGCAAAGAAGACCGAAACTTAGAGTCGACCTACGCTATGGCATAACTCCGAAACAGCGCATCGCGCTGTTTCGGATTATGCCCGGCTTCCCGAATCAGCTTCCGCAATTCTTCCTCATTCACCTCGCCCTCAACAATTCCTAAGTCGTTCGCTCCGAAACGCAAGCTGAGTTGCGCCACTTTAGCCCGAACAGCTTCCAAGTGCCGATAATGTCTGCACGTTGTCGAGTATAGGCGGGAGATGGCGACGGTCTTGAGATACGTCCATGCCGGTTGCCGCAGAATCGACCTGCGGGCAAAAGGAAACAAAAGCCCGGGTTTGGTTCTGCCGTCGCGGATGAGCCAAGTTGTACCAAGCGTTCGCCAAGGACTGCAAGGTGTGGGTGAAACATGTCTCGCAGACCGAGTCATCCCAATGCAAGCGTGTAGCTGACGACGGGTTCAGGATGAAGTCGTTTTCGCATGGCATCGGCTTCGATGCCAAGAGCAATCAGGTCGTTGCTTTTCCACAACTCAATAATTTGTTGTCGCGTAAGCATTTTCATCCTTTTCAAGCCTGCCAGTTCGAAAATGTGCGCAACCCTCCATCTCCGCATCGCCAAGGTAAACCGGATATGATGGCGAAGATAATCGTCGGCGAGATGAGAGAAATTCCACGATTTTCGTATTCGCTCTCGACAATTTCTTCGAGGCGGGCGCGCCCGAACCCGTAGGAGTCAACGGTGAATGCGTGCCAGCATCGGGTCGGGGCGGCTTGCCAGCCCAGGCGGCGAAAACCATCGGCAAGCCGGTCAAGCGCTTCCACTCGCCGCCGAGGTCGAGCCAATCATAGGGAGTTTGTCCGGGTGAATGCGAAGCGCCGGGTCGCCGATGATGAGCGCCGCATCGGAGGTCGACAGCATGAGCTCGAGATGAGGCTCCATACTGCGGATCTCGGGGGTGAGCCAAACTGCTCGCGCAAAATGACCCTCGCAAGCTGAACCGAAGTTCGCGAACTTGCATCGGCCGCCAGCGTCCGAACTTGCTGCCATGGCACGCGGGAAAAGAGCAGAATGCTGCGTACCGCACCTAAGGAAGCGATGCCCACTCCCGGTACGATCTCAAGATTTTGGCGGACAATTTCGGCCACGGGGACCAGGCCGATCTCGATTATGCTTGCTTCGAGCTGCCGAGCGCATTCAGAAGGGATCGAAAAAGCTTAGATCCGCTTGGGCTCGCCGATCGCCGTGCAGCATGCCCCAGACCAGAGGAACGGTATTGAGGTAGCTGACGGCGCCGAACCGGAATGTGGTGCGTATCGTGCTTCAATCTCCATTTTAGATGCCGCGCCGATCGCCCCAGAGTTCGACATGCAGCCTGGGGCTGAAACGGTACCCGTGTTCCTTGCAAATCTCGGCCAGCCACAACCCGCGTTCGCGAAGCACCTCACGGGTTGTTCCCTCGGGCATCAGGAGACACTATTCAGGCGGCGCAGTTATTTCGTTCTGCATTTCGCGTAATTTCGTCCAGATCCGCCGGGGACGCGACCACAAATTTCAGTTGGTACGAATATTCGGCCATAAGCCGCTTCAATAATCTCAGGCCGGTAGCGAAGTCGCTCGTGCTGCGAAGCCCAGCGTCCCCCATCGCGCTCCCAAGGCGTCGAGTTCGCGAGTTTAGGGACTGATGCTCATGAGATCGCAGCTCACGTGCTGGTAGGCCGTGCCCGCCGTTTCGATGGTGATGTGGGCACCGGCCGCGTCGAAGGCATCCGTCAGGTGGACGACTTCGGGCGCGATCATAGGTTCGCCCCCGGTGAGCACCACGTGCGCAGCCGTAATGTTGAACACGATCGAGATCATTCCTCGAACAGCGAGTCTCGTCGCCCTCGGGATTCCAGGACGTATACGGGCGTATCGCACCAGGTAGCAGCGCAGATTGCAGCCGGACGTCCGAACGAACACGGAAGGCACACCGACCAGCGAGCCTTCGCCCTGGATGGAATAGAAAATTTCGGCTATTTTCACGACAAGCGCCGGATCGGACATTCCGGCTTCTGCGAATCCTTTTCGGCGCAGCAGGCAGGAATCGCAGCTACCGCAAGGGCGTCCCTGCGAGTCTGGATCGTAGCAACTGTGCGTCAGGCTCAGGTCCACACCCAGTTCGGCCGCTTTGCGGATGATGTCGGCTTTGGTCATCGCGATCAAGGGAGTGTGTATCTTGATCTTTGCCGTGCCCTCCACGCCCGCTTTGGTGGCGAGATTGGCCATCGGTTTCAAATGCGCGGATGAATTCGGGCCGGCAATCCGGATAGCCGGAGTAATCAAGCGCGTTTACGCCGATAAAAATATCCGCAGCATGCCTCACCTCGGCATAAGCAAGCGCGAAAGACAGAAAAATTGTGTTCCGCGCGGGCACATAAGTAATCGGGATGTTACTGCCCATCTCCGCTGTACCGTCCGGTGTTTCGGAACTTCAATATCACTGGTCAGCGCGGATCCGCCGAAGGCTTGCAGGTCGATGGTGAACGATCTTGTGTTCCACTGCGCCGAGTTCTGCGCGACACGCGAGGCGGCGTGCAGTCCGAAACGATGCCGCTGTCCATAGTCGAAAGACAGGCAAAAACATGGCAAAGCCCTCCTGCCTGCGATGGCGAGGCACGTTGTCGAATCGAGTCCTCCGCTGAGCAGGCAGATTGCGGGTTTCGAGCCTCATTCGGCGTCATTCTTTGGCTTGCCGCGTACGATTGCCGTCGATGTTGCCGGAATGCAGCCGCACGCGAAACGGTTCGCCAAGCGATAGTTTCGCCGGCTGACCGAATGATTTGATTTTGCGCATTAGACACGATAGCATAGCCTCTGCTCAGAACAGCCAGCGGGCTGAGTTGGGTCAAGATGCGCCTGCAGCGATTCGTGGCGCCGTCGCGCCTTGTCAATCTTGCTCCGACCAGCTTGCGCAATTGCTGTTCCAGGATCTCACGCCTATGTCTCACGCGGGCAAAACGCAGGCGCAGGTTCGTCGCCTCAAGGCGCCTAAGGAGATCGGTGAGCGCCCAGTGCGCGTCTCTACGCACGGCGCTCATTAGCTCAGGCGGTCCTGCAATTCGTCGACCTGTTGTGCCCGTTTCGCGATCGCGCGATGGACGATGCATGGTAGCGCGTTCGGCGCCGCGCCTGATGAAGGTCGCGAGAAGCAATGATGAGCCGGTAGCGGATGGCTTGGACAGCCTTTGCCCGGCAGCCGTCGAATTGCTCCAAGCAGACTTTCCCGCGTGCAAATGACCAACTCGGCGGCGGCGGACGGCGTGGGCGCTCTTAGATCGGCTACAAAGTCGGCGATCGTGAAGTCGGTCTCATGGCCGATTGCAGAGACAACAGGGACCTTCGATGCGGCGATTGCTCGTGCAACCGCTTCCTCATTGAAGGTCCAGAGATCTTCGAGGGAGCCGCCGCCGCGCGCCACAATCACGACATCGGCCCAGCCTTGCCACTGAAATATGAAACCGTCACAAACCTGTTGAACGGAGCCTTCGCCCTGCACTTGAGCGGGAAAAAGCCGCAGATGTAAACCAGGGAAGCGGCGCTCCAGGACCTGAAGAATGTCGCGAATGACTGCGCCCGATGGGCGAAGTGACAATGCCGATGCGCCGGGGAAGCTTCGGCAGTCCGCGCTTCCTTTCGCGCTCGAACAAGACCCTCGGCGGCAAGCTTTTTCTTCAGTTGCTCAAAGCAACTTGCAGTGCGCCCGCGCCTTGCGGCTCCAGCAAATCGACGATCAGCTGATATTCGCCGCGTAGTTCGTAAACTTCCAACCGGCCACGAGCGAGCACGGCCAGGCCATCTTGCGGCCTGAACTTAGCGAATCGTGCGTCCCTTTGAACAGCACGCATTTCAGTTGGCTCTGCTCGTCTTTCAGCGAGAAATAGAAATGTCCGCTCGTATGCGTGCGGCAGCCGGAGATCTCGCCGGCAACCCAGATGTTTGAGAACTCCGCTTCGAACAGACGCTGAACAGCGCTGTTGAGCTCAGAAACGCTAAATATCCGGCGCTGCGGTTCCCACGAGAGCAGCATTTGCCCGGATTCGGTGGTGGTTCTGCGCAGCCATCTGCTTCACTTTATAGTTTCAACCATGCCGTTATTACGGCGAGAAGCAATGGTATTCTAACGGGTTGCCGGGAATTCGCCGCGCCCTTGTCCGCCGCGTTACCCCCGCATCAAAGTAGCTAGTTTCTGGAGACTGAATGACCCCACAAGAAGCGCTTGAATTTGCAAAGAAGAACGATGCGCGGCAATTAGACCTTCGTTTCACGGACCTGCCCGGCCTTAAGCCAGCACATCTCTTACCCGATCACGATGCTGCGCGAGGACTCGTTCGAAGACGGGTTCGGTATCGACGGGTCAAGCATTCGCGGATGGGCTGCGATCAACGAAAGCGACATGTTGATCATCCCCGATCCCGCGACAGCTTTCATGGATCCTTTCGCCGAGACGCGCACGGTGGTGATGCTGGGCGACATCATCGACCCGATAACGCGGCAGCACTATGATCGCGATCCGCGCTGGATAGCGAAAAAGGCCGAGATGTACCTGAAGAACAGCGGTATCGCCGATACCGCATTTTTCGGCGCCGAAGCAGAGTTCTTCATCTTCGATAACATTCGCTTCGATCAAAACCAACACAGCGGCTTTTATTTCATCGATGCCGAGGAAGGCCGCTGGAACTCCGGCCGCGAGCACAACAATCTCGGCTATCGTCCTCGCTACAAAGAAGGTTATTTCCCCGTACCTCCGACCGATCATTACCAGGATTTGCGCAGCGAGATGGTCGCCACCATGATCGAGTGCGGCCTCAACTATCGAGTGTCATCACCACGAGGTCGCGTCCGGCGGCCAATGTGAAATCGATCAAAAGTTCGACACGCTGGTGAAGTCGGCCGACAACATGATGCTTTACAAATACATCGTGCGAAATGTCGCCTATCAGTACGGTAAGACCGTCACGTTCATGCCGAAGCCGCTGTTTGGGGACAACGGCAGCGGTATGCACACGCACCAGAGCTTGTGGTCGGAGAGCAAGCCGCTGTTTGCTGGCGATAACTACGCGGGCTTGAGCCAGACCGCGCTTTGGTACATCGGCGGCCTGTTACGCCACGCGCGCGCACTATCCGCCATCATTGCGCCGACGACGAACAGCTACAAGCGCCTGGTGCCCGGCTACGAAGCGCCGGTGAACCTGGCGTACTCGCGGCGCAATCGCTCCGCCGCAGTGCGTATTCCGATGTACTCCAACAGTCCGAAATCGAAGCGCATTGAGTTCCGGCCGCCCGATCCCGCTTCGAATCCTTATCTTGGCTTTTGCGGCCATGATGATGGCGGGGCTCGACGGCGTGTTGAATAAGATCGACCCCGGCGAGCCGCTCGACAAAGACATCTACGATCTTTCTCCTGAAGAGATGAAGAAGGTTCCTTCCATGCCGGCAACGCTGGATGAAGCGCTTACCTGCCTCGAAGAAGATCACGCCTTTCTCACCAAGGGCGACGTTTTCTCGGAAGAACTGATTGAAACGTTCGTCGACTTACAAGCGGAAGTCGGAAGCGGAAGCAGTTCGCCTGCGCCCGCATCCGTACGAATTCGCACTGTACTACGATATCTAGTTTTCATTATCGGGTAGTTACGGGCGTCGGGTTGTAATTCCCAAGCATCTTGAAAAACGTGGCCATTTCGCGTAACTGATCTAAAGCTCTTCGCGACCATTTCGTCTGTATTGGATCCAATAACATCGACATAAAACAGATACTCCCAAGGCCGCTCCCGCAAGGGGCGCGACTCAATCTTAGTCAGGTTCAGATCTCGCATGGCGAAGCAGGCCATGGCCCGAAAAAGCGAGCCAGGAGTGTTTGGCGATTGAGAACACAATAGATGTCTTCGAATTGCCGGTCCGGTTTTTCGCATGGGAATCTTGTTTCGTCAACAGAAAAAACCGAGTGAAATTATGTCGATTGTCCTCTATGTTGCGCTTCAGAATGGAGGCCCCATAGAGTTTGGCCGCCATGTCGGATGCGATCGCGGCTGCAGCATCTGCCGGGCGTGCTCTTGCAGTGATTTTTACACTTCCTGCAGTGTCATAGAACGCCACAGGCTCGATTTGCGGATTCTGTCTTGAAGAAGTTTCGGCACTGGTTCAAAGCCACAGGATGCGAGAAAGCTCGGCGAACCTGTCGACAATTTAATTCCTGGTAGCGCAATGAGATTGTGAGAGATCCGGAGCGTCGTCTCACCCGCAATTCGGGAAGTCAAATTGCAGCAGATAATCGTAGTTTTCGTGCACGCTGCCGTGCAGCGTGTTCTCAATCGGAATAACGGCCTCTACTTGCCTCTCCACGATGGATGGCCTCAAGAAACTTCTTTGAACGAGGTGCAGGGAAGGAATACAGCCTTAGCGCCGGCAAGTTTGATAGCCGCCGCGTGGCTAAATGCTCCCAACTCGCCTTGAAAAGCTAAGCGATATTCTGCCTTAATTGCCATTTAGTCATCCAGTATCCGTACAAAACTGCCTTTCTGCCAAGGCTGACCGAGGACAGCAAGCTTCGACGGAACGTTCGGCTGCAGATCTGAGCAAAGTCAATCCATTTGTAGGCGTTCCCATACATCTGTGGTGGGGCCCGGCACGGCGCGCGAGAAAGGGGTTTGAATTGTGGATAACAGCAATGTTACAACTGATTTGTTCTGATATCGGAACAGACGGGGGTTTTGAGCCCGGCTTAAAAGAAGTCGCAAGGCCGTCGTGAAGCTTTAGACGCGGCCGAGTTGAGAATCCACTCAGGGTTAGCGTATGCCATTGCCAGGGAAAAGACTGAGAGAGGTGCGAGAAGCGCTGCGGCTGCGCTATCGCGACGTCGAGCAGGCAAGTCAAAAGATAGCGACGCTGCGGCGCAACCCTGAGTTCATCATCGGCCTGAGCCGCTTGGCAGACATTGAGAATAAAGGCACTTTGCCCACCGTTTACAGGCTTTATTCTCTGTGTGTCATTTACCGGCTTGAGTTCACTTCCGTGCTGCGCTGGTACGGTATCGCGCTGGATGACTTGCCCGCCGATGCTGGGCAACTTGCGTTAAGCGAGACGCACTTGCTCGACTTCGAAGCGAACGAGCGGACGCCAGCATTGCTTCCGCTGGAGTTCGATCCCGATTTCGATCCATCGCGAACGTCTTTCATCTCGCGGCAGGTACAGATACTGGGGCCGAATTCCTGTCGGCTTGCTCGGCGCCGTCGATCTTCGAAAGCACCGCTACGGATATATCGGGTCGGAGGACTGGTTCATGTATCCGATTTTGATTCCGGGTTCGTTTATTCAAATCGATGAAACTAAGCGTCGCGTTAGAAGGCCGGATGGGTGCATGAGTACGAACGGCCTATTTATTTCGTGGAGCACCGGTACGGACATACGTGTGCGTGGTGTACGGAAAAATCCGGACTGCTAATCCTGCAACCGCCGTCCACTTCCAAAGAGGCGCCGCAGGTTTACAAAGTACCCGGGGAAGCAGAAGTCATCGGCCAGGTGGTGGCGATCGCTATGCGGTTGGATCTGGCGAAGCGACGCCATACACATTCTTAAGCAGGCCAAGAATGGCTTCGAAATCGGAAACGTGCTTGCGGCGCTCCGGTCCTTGAATAGATGCGGGGACAAGATTCTTATATGGAGTGAGCCTCAGCCATGCGTCTATCAGGTCTCGTTCGATCGAGGTCACTCGATGCCTTCGAATGTACTGTTCAATGTCGGACATCTTTTTTTCGAGAGGATAAGCTACCCACTCCGTAAAGATCTGTTCGTGAGTTCCCTTCAGACTGCGATTGGCGGCTGTCGTTTCCGCGGGCCCGCATCCGTAATGCTCGTAACGGCCCGTGTTGGGATCTCGCAATCCTGCGAGGTAGACCAAGCGTCCGTAGAATGTTTCAATTCGAGACAAATCACGCACCCAGAGTTCGTCTGATGCAGGGTGCTCTCGACGGCTGGTGTGCGCAAAGCGCATTAGCTTTTATCATACACGCGACCTGCGCGTTCAACAATACCGTTAAGTACTGGTAGGGTTTGGTACCGTTCCGATGTCAGAAAACGTTGACAACATAGCCTCTTAGCTGTCTATGGCTAAGCTATCGTACGGCTGAGAGTATTCGTAAAAATACTGATAAGAATACGAAGATGTCACTATGAAAAACCTAATTTACTCCTCCATAGTAGTAATCGGCTTCGTTGCAAGCCCGGCCATTGCTGCGCCCGGTACGTTGCTCACAGCTACCAAGCATATAGTGGCATTTGACTGGCCGTCGCCCGACCCAAGCTCTCCCAACCCGCCTGTCGTCTCTGCATTTGACTGGCCATCGCCCGACCCAAGCTCTCCCAACCCGCCTGTCGTCTCTGCATTTGACTGGCCATCGCCCGACCCAAGCTCTCCCAACCCGCCTGTCATCTCTGCTTTCGACTGGCCATCGCCCGATCCAAGCTCTCCCAACCCGCCCGTGGCCTCGCTAGCTGTATAGCTCGTGTAAAGGCGCGGACTCCAGCCCTCAAAGGCGCGCTTTGCAACATTATTCTATTGCTCTCGCTTGCTGATTTGACTACTATTCAAATACAGCGAGAAGCAGCAAATGAATTGGTCGTCAATCGCCCAGTATTCGGAACTAATCGCCGGATCGCTGCTAATCGTCCGGCTATTAACTCTGAACTTGCATCGCGTTTACAGATACTTCTGCTTTTTTTTAATGGCAGATATATCGGGAACGTTGATCTGGGCAATACAGCGTTCGCTCCAGCAGACGCAATTCCGGTTCGATTATCGTCTTGTTTGGCTGGTTGGCCGACTGTTGACATGGCCTTTCATTCTGTTAACGGTTTATGCATTATTGGGCGCTATACTTGCAAATCTGCCGGGGATATTGAGGCTTTCGCGAAGAGTCCTCAATTGGTCATTCCTGGTCGCGTTAGCGATCGGGCTTTTCACTGCCATTCCAGAGTACAAAGCCGCAAGCAGCATCAAGGTTCTGCCCGATCATTGGGCCCACGTTGTTCAGGTAGCGCTTGTGCTGGATCGCGTCGTGACTAGCGTTGCCTTACTAGCGCTTCTCTGCATTCTGATTTTTCTGATTTGGTTTCCAGTTGAGATGTCCAGGAATATCTCTGTGTTTTTCGGCGGATTCGCGGTCTACTTTGCCCTCCGCGGCTTCCTTTTATTGGTTCCCAGTTATTGGTCGCCGCAGTTGCGCCATACCATGAACATCGCGCAAGCGCTCCTCTCTGCGGCCATTTTTGCGTTCTGGGGATTTTTGATCTCCCGAACCGGAGAAAGTATCGCCAGCCGGTTGAGCATCAATTGGGCCCCCCGCGAACAGGAACTCTTAATAGGACAACTGGAGGCGATGAACGCTTCCCTTCTTCGGACAGCTCGCCGGTGATCGCTCATACCGATTTTCCCGATCAAACGACTTTGGCCCTAGGCCTGATATTACAGAAAAAACCGGTTTACACCGCAAGAAAAAGAAAAATTGGTCTTGAAATCAACCGCGCATTCCGGTAAGTTAAATTGACGGTGACGATGTCGAGTAGCGTCGCGGTGTTCCTACCCCTGATGATGGGCGGTACTACTCTGGCCCTTTTCCTGCCGATTCTTCGTTGGTTGTGTCGGAAAGCCGAAATTGAAGACATTACCCCGGAGTGGCTGGAAACCTTTTCTATTGCGGCGTATGAGCCCATGCAGGGCTTGCTATCGGACGAGGATTTCACCTTTCTTTCGCGTCAACCTGGCTTTGACGAGTCGTTGTACCGAAAACTTCGGCGCGAACGGCTGCATATCTTCCGGCAATACCTTCTGCGATTGATTCTGGATTTTAACCGGCTGCATACTGTTGCCCGCATGCTGTTATCGCGTAGCTCCCTAGACAACTCAAACGCCGTCTTGAGGCTGATGCGCTTAAAGTTTCAGTTTTCGACAGCGGTTATTCAAGCGGAGTGCAGCTTCTTCCTATGCTGCCTTGGTTTTCGTATCCTGGCCGTCCGTCGCCTCATTGCGGCAGTCGAAAACATGAGCCTCGAATTAGCGGCTCTCTCGGAAGCGCAGTCCGCAGCCTAAGTAGTCGATTCCGTCACAAACTTCTTCAATGCAGCCGTAGCTTCGGCAAACAATTCAAATCGCCGCTCGGCTTCCTTGAATTCCTTGGTGTGTACGCAGCGGCGAAGTGTGTGGTGTTCAGTCGGATACCGCAAGTGGAGCATCTCATGAAACATCACATACCTGACGATCAACTCGGGTGCTTTTTGCGAGTCGAGGATTACGCTCAGGACGATGGTGTGATGCGAAGGATCGTAATGGCCAAGAGTTGTTCGCGATGGCCTGACGCTCCATCCCAAGCCGGGCTGAGCCATCAAACCATGAAAGTATTGAAAATTCAAATCTGCAAAGATTACGCGTAAGTCGTAAGCCTGACCTTTTGGATCCCGAAGTGGTTTCCGGCCGCGCTCCAGTTTTGCAAGCGAAAGACTCTTGCGCACATCGCTTCTGTTCAGATATCGCCGGTATCGCGCCAAGACATTTCGCTCTGGTACCCGTTTGAAGAGTTTAGAAACCAGGATGAAAGCCAATGCTTCCTGAATCGGCGCCGGCGCCGATTCCAGAACGTCGCTAATTTCAACCAGCAGCGATCCGTCTTTTAAGCAGATGCGGCTGTTTGCGTTCGCGTAGCGGCGGAACTGGATCGAGATGCCAGGCAGCGGCGTTCTGGGCTTTAACGTACGAAAAACGCGCTGATAGATCTGCTCTACACTCTCAAAGAGGAGAGCAGTCTCGACTTGCATTTCCCCCAAAGATAACATGGTGTTTCGTTCTCATGCTTAAGCTGCTAAATCGGAAACAGGACGGCAGGTAGACGACTTGCGCACAGCCAAAATCAGCGCGCTCGGGTGCATGGTTCCGCCCCGCGTTTTAACCAATCGAGATCTCGAAAGGATGGTTGAAACAAATGATAATTGGATCGTAGAACGCACCGGCATACGGGAACGGCATATCGCCGACAAGTCCGTGGCGACGTCCGATATGGCGCTCGCGGCCGCGCGCGAAGCGCTTGCGAATCGAGGAATTCCGGCCACCGACATCGAGACGATTATCCTGTGTACCGTCACTCCAGATACGATGTTCCCGTCGACGGCGTGTCTTGTGCAGGACCGCTTGGGCGCGGCGGGGGCGTGGGGCTTTGACCTGGCCGCCGCCTGTTCAGGATTTATATATGGACTAACCGTTGCAGCCCACCTTGTCATAGGCGGGGCTCATCGCAAGGTCCTGGTTATCGGCGCCGATACCATGTCACGCATCATCGATTACACCGATCGGTCCACGTGCATACTTTTCGGCGATGGTGCAGGAGCTTTCCTGATTGAGCCCGCGGAAGAGGGAGAGCACGGTTACATCGGGCACTTGAACGAGATTGACGGAAGCGGCGCTCCGCACTTGAACATGCCGGCGGGAGGCAGCAGAATGCCGGCCACCGAGGAGACGGTGGCGAAGCGCCTCCACTATGTCAAACAAGAGGGGCAGCACGTCTTTAAGTTTGCCGTACGGAAGATGTTCGAGCTTTCAGCGGCGCTGTTGCAGAAACACGGAATACCGGCTTCCGAGGTCAAGCTGCTGATACCTCATCAGGCAAATAAACGGATCATCACCGCCACGGCAGAGAGATTAGGATTACCTCCGAGAATGTTGTCTTAAATATCGAACGCTACGGCAACACGACGGCAGCAACGATCCCTTTGGCTACGCGCGACGCCATCTCAGACGGACGTTTGAAAAAAGGAGATCTCGTGCTATTTGCGGCTGTCGGCGCGGGATACACGGCAGGCGTCAGTTTGTGGCGCTGGGCGTTCTAGGGCTGGGATCGATTCCATTTGCAGCGGCCTGGGCGACTGGCCGGCCTGCAGCAAGCTTCAACTGGCGCTCATACTCTCTAAGTACCCGCACGACATAGGTGCGAGTCTCGTAATAGGGTGGAACGCCCTTGTACCTGGCGACAGCTCCCGGCCCAGCGTTGTACGCCGCGAGCGCGAGAGCGGGATTGTAGCGATATCGTTCGAGAAGAGTTCGCAGGTATTTCGCACCGCCTGCTGCGTTCTGGTCTGCCTGCTTCGGATTGACGCCTAAGAGGGCCGCGGTTCCCGGCATAAGCTGCATTAACCCAAGCGCGCCCCTGTTCGACACAGCCTCTTGCCGAAGTCCGGATTCGATTTTGGCCACGGCGCGCACGAGGATTTCGTCCACGCCTTGTGTTTGTGCCGCCCGTTTGAGGAGGGCTTCCGGTCCGGGAGGCGGTTGAACCAGCTTGGCCGCCGGCTCAGGCGCAGGATCGGGAATGGCAACGATGCTACTTACTTGCGCAAATGGATAAGAGACTGTTCCGCCGCCCACATGCATCACGCACATGCTGTCGATGTTCGTATGCGAATCGACCACGATTGAAAATCCAGATAGCAGGTAAACGGTTTCGGTTGCGTGGCAGATGGCCGCGCACGTCATGGCCATGAGTAGTAACGCGCCAAGTCGCACGGCCTAACCCCGGTTGTTCAAAACGGAAGCGCTACGCTCGGGGAGGGAGAAGGAAGCGGCTTCGCTCTCGGCTTCCAGCAGCATGAATTCGTGCTCCAACAATGTGGCGGAGACAAGCGTCTTCACAGCTACTTCGGCAATGCTGCTGTTCTTGCCATAACGCGACGTGAATAAATCAGACACGTCTTGCAACTGTTTTCGAATGCCGGAAAGATACCTGGTCATGGCAGCGTGCTCATCCCGGCTCAGAGGATACTCCACTCTGCCCTCCTTATTTTTTTGCTTAGCTTCATTTTGCCATAGAATCGCGCATGGCGGTAGCAAAACGGCCAATCGCATTCCTTCCCGGAATGCCCCGTAATTAAGCACTTAGCGGCTGAACGTTAGGATGCATTTAGATGAGTACTCCGACATCTCTTTCGTGCAGCCGATGCTCTAGGACATATAGTCCAAATCAACTGCTGAACTTATGTGAGTGCGGCGGCCCGTTGCTGGTCAACTATGACCTGCACGCGATTCGAGCGGAATGGCACAGGGCAGCACTGAAGAATGGCCCGGCAACAATGTGGCGTTATGAACCCGTTTTGCCCGCCAGTCTAGCCGAATCGATCAGCCTTGGCGAAGGCTGGACTCCACTCATTCGAGCGGATACGCTGGGCCGGGCGGTCGCCGCTTCCAACCTCTGGATCAAGGACGAAGGCCAAAATCCCACAGATTCTTTCAAGGCGCGAGGCCTTTCGTGCGCTGTGACAATGGCGAAAAAATTCGGAGCTCACAAGCTTGCGATTCCGTCGGCCGGTAACGCAGCTAGCGCGCTCGCCGCCTATGCCGCGAAAGCCGGCCTCGAAGCCTATATCTTCATGCCGAGCGATGTCCCACAGGCGAATTTCATTGAATGCAAGGCCTATGGCGCGCATGTCACGCTCATTAACGGCTTAATCAGCGACTGCGGAAAGATTGTGGCTGAACGTAAAACCGCAGAGGGCTGGTTTGAGGTGAGCACGTTGAAAGAGCCGTATCGGATCGAGGGCAAAAAGACAATGGGGTACGAAGTCGCTGAGCAACTCGGCTGGCAGCTACCCGACGCAATTTTTTATCCCTGCGGCGGCGGCGTGGGACTGATCGGAATGTGGAAGGCATTCGATGAGATGGAAAAGCTCGGCTGGATCGGCAGCAAGCGGCCAAAAATGATTTCGGTCCAGGCGGCTGGGTGCGCACCTATTACGCGCGCGTTTGAGGAAGGAGCCGAGTCGAGCCGGGTCTGCGCAGACGCGCATACAGTTGCGAGCGGGTTGCGGGTGCCGAAAGCGCTGGGGGACTTCCTGGTGCTTCGCGCGTTGCGCGAAAGCGGCGGCACCGCCGTTTCGGTCACTGATGAGGAAATGTTGGATGCGGGCCAGGAGTTGGCAAGCGCGGAAGGGATTTTCCCGGCGCCTGAAGGCGGAGCTTGCGTTGCCGCAGTGAAGCGTTTGCTGCGCAATGGCTTTCTCAAGCGTGAGGAGCAAATCGTTCTGTTCAACACTGGCTCCGGGCTCAAATACCTGGAAGCGTACTCAACGCGATTCCCGCGTCACGCCGCTACGGAACAGGACAAACTCGGCGGTTTGATCACACCCAGGTGAGAACACGCGGAAGCTCCATTTCTATTCAAATGGAATCTGAAATTGTGTCACGATGAAAAGGTTAGTTAGGAGAGTTATTCAGTGACAAAGCTTTTCGTGGGGAATTTGCCCTACAAGGCCACGGAAGCAGACCTTCAGGCTTTCTTTGAAGAGGCTGGTGTTCACGTGGACAGCGTGAATATCCTGCGCGATCGCTTTAGCGGTGAAGCAAGGGGTTTTGGTTTCGTCGAGATTAACGACGATGCGGCTGCGAACCAAGCGATTCAGGCATGCAACGGACGTACGTTGATGGGCCGGGCGCTGGTGGTGAACGAAGCACGGCCGCCGGAGCGGCGCGAGCGGTCTCAAGGTGGCGGCGCCGGCGGCGGCGGGCAGCGGGATTTCGGCGGAAGCAAAACTCGCTGGTAGTACGTTCAACAGATGAGAGGACGGTATGATTGCCGTCCATCTTGTCGAGCGCGTTGTTGTCCGGGACGTACCCTCTTACTTCTGCTCCGATCCCGAGTGCGGCGTCGCAGCGGCTGCCACTGCTGTAAGTGGCATAACTCCGCCTCCGGCCATCGCACGATTGAACGCCGGCAGTTCTTTATCAAGCAACGCGTGGTACTCTGTGCGCGCCGTGCTTAGATTTTTCTCAATAGAGTCAAGCACTGCAATAGATGTTTGTGTCGGCTGGTAGTTGGCGCCTCCGGCCACATCGCCCGCCCCGGTTCCCACTTCGCCGTTCAGCCAAATGAGATTCAGATAGACCTTATAGGGTTCGACGAAGTACTTGTCGTCGCTGTTTGCATCTGTCTTTGTGATCAGTTGGAATTCCGCCGCTTTCATCTTCTGGTCCATCGCTTCGACGGTCTTCAGAAGATCCGGTTTTTGCTCTTCCGCTCGCAGCATGCGTTGCATGTCTTCGATCTGCTTGCGCATCCATTCAATCTGGTTGACCATCTTCGCGGATTCGGTGATGTCGTCACGTATGCGCAGTTGCAACTTGACGGAGGCTGTTAATTCAGCGTCTGTGGCCGGCGTCTTGGGTGTCCTCAGCACTTCCAGAGGCGCATCGTACGTCCTTGCCCGCAAGCGCCAAACGGATGGTGTAACGGCCCGGCGCGACGATAGGACCCGATTGGGCCTGCTCGATGCCCCAATGCGTGATTGGCCGAGCGTCTTTGTCGCGGAAGCGAGGCTCGTCCCAGATAAAAGTATTTTCCGGCGCGGGAGTGCGAAGCTTAACCAGCTTCGGAGGGTCATAGCGCAGGTCCCAAGTACGCCGATTGAGGCCGTGATGCGCCGCAACGTTCTTGTACTCGCGAACGGTTTTGCCTTGCGAATCAAGAATCGTGAGATTCACGTGAGCGGGCGCCTTCAAATCGAAATCGATGAAAGCTCGTCCCCCGGGAACAATGCGATACGCGGGGCGCGGCTTGTAAACGGTTACCGCGGCGTCGGTGGAGTGCTCAGGCTTCTGCTCCAGGGAAGAAATGTCGTCAAGAATATAAATGCCACGGCCGTAAGTGGAAACAACGACGTCGTGAAAAGCCTTCTGAACTTCAACCCAGGTCACGGGCGCATGCGGCAATCCCGCCTGCAGGGCCTGCCAGTTCGCGCCATCATCGGAGGAATAGTAAAACCCGTTGCCAGTGCCCGAAAAAAGCAAACCCTTCTTATTCGGATCCTCGGCGACGGATCGTACATACGCCAAAGGGCCTTTAGGCAGACCACCCGTGATCTTGCTCCAGGACTTGCCGAAATCCGTTGTTTTATAGATGTAAGGATCACGATCGTCCATCAAGTGAAGATCGACGGCAGCGTATGCGGTACCTGCATCGAAGAACGAAGGCTGAATCTTCGAAACCGTACCCCAAGCGGGCATGCCGCCGACATTCGCCGTGACATCGTTCCAATGTGCTCCGCCGTCCCTGGTGTACCAAATCTTGCCGTCGTTAGTGCCGGCCCAGATGAGGCCCTTTTGAATCGCAGATGGCGCAATTGCGAATACTACTTCGCCGTAAAATTGGCCCAAGTTGTCGCCCACAATGCCGCCTGAAGGCACGATGCGGGTGGGGTCTTTTGTAGACAGATCGGGGCTGATCACATCCCAGCTTTGTCCGGCGTTGCTTGTCTTGAAAACGACTTGGCAACCGTAATAGACGGTGTTGTGATCGAACGGGTCAATCGCCATGGGAGCCGTCCAATGGCACCTGTACTTTGTCTCATTCGGAGGCGAATCAAGAGTGTGGATCCAGGGACTAACAGATCTCGCTTCTTTCGTCTTCGCGTTGTAGCGAGTGACTTCATTTCCGTAGCAAGAGGCCCAAACTACGTCCGGATCGGCCGGATCGGGCAGCGTAAAACCGGACTCGCAGCCACCTAAATTGTGTTCCCAGCCGTCGCCGTCCGGGCCGAGCGGCATGCCTCCCACGGTGCCGTTGCCACGCCCGCGGCGCCCACCTTCCGGTGGAGTGGCGTCCGAAGGTTCGCTTGTATTCTCTTCGGGGTTTGCATTCGGAGCCTCGCTCCCGGCGGCGCTTGTGCCTTCTTTTTGCGGACGCGCTCCCGGAGCGCCCGTCCCCTCCGGCCCGCGCGGGGTTGCTCCGCCGCCGCTCGCGGCACCCTGCGTATCGGGATTCTCCTGGCTTGCCCCGGAGCCATATTGGTTCCCCGATCTGGCTGGAGTGCTTGTGCCGCGCATGGTGCCGTTGTCCTGCATGTTGGTATAGATCCAGTAAGGGATCTGGTTGTCTGTTGCCACGTGATACATCTGGCCAATGGGCAGGGTCACGCGATGCAAGCCGCGTCCGTGTACGGTTGTGATGTTCATGCCGGCGTCGTCCGTCACGACGAAACGGTCCGCGTTTTCCGGATCGATCCAGATGTCGTGCGTGTCGCCTCCCCAAGGAACGCTTCGGAACGTTTCTCCGCCATCGAGCGACTGGTGGAAGGCGCTGTTTGCGACCAGCACCTCGTTTTCGTTGGTTGGCGAGACTGCCAGGCGAATATAGTAGCCGGCCCGGCCGATCAACTGCCGATTGTGATTGATAGTTCGCCAGGTTTCACCGGCATCATCCGAGCGCCAAAGAGCTCCCTGTTCAGCCGTCTGAATAAGCGCGAACACGCGATTCGAATCGCTAGGGGCTACCGCTACGTCGATTTTGCCGACTGGAGGTTTCGGCAGACCGTGTCCCGTGATGCGCGACCACGTTGTACCGCCGTCTCGCGACACATAGACGCCGCTCCCCGGCCCACCGCTGAATTCGCCATACGTGTGCATCACTACTTGCCACATTCCGGCGAATAGGACATGCGGATTGCGTGCATCCATCGCCAGTCCCGAACAGCCGGTATTCTCGTCTGCGAACAGAACGCGATCCCAATGAAGACCACCGTCCGTAGTGCGAAAAACACCGCGCTCCTGTTGCGGTCCCGTGGCGCGTCCCAGCGCACAAACAAAGATATTTTGCGCGTTCTTCGGATCAATCACAATGCGGCCGATGCGCCCGGTTTGGTCGAGGCCCATGTGCTTCCAAGTCTTGCCGGCATCGAGCGAACGGTAAACACCATTACCCATGACATCGCTATCGCGGATGGCCCAAGCTTCGCCGCTGCCGGCCCAGACAGTGCTAGGCTCCGACTGCGCCACGGCTAGAGCGCCGATCGCCACTGCGGGCTGATCGTCAAAGACGGCTTGGAACCGGTTGCCGCCATCGGTCGACTTCCAGACGCCGCCGGACGCCGCGCCGGCATAGTAGATGCTGGGATCGCCGGGAACACCGGCAACGGCCGAGACCCGATTGCCCACTTGCGGGCCGAGAAAGCGGAAACGCAAGCCGTCCTGATTCGGACGGGCTGTTTCGGTCGTTTGCGCACCTACTGGAAACCAGAAAGTAAACAGACACGTGAAAGAGATGAAAACTGTTCGGAACAAGATGGCTCCTGGAACCTTAGGAATGGGACCAGTATAAGCAACGGATACTTCTATTTGTGGCAGAGCTTCTTACGCCCGGGCATCCGACTCATCATCGGGTTAACTGTCGGGACGGCCGCGGCTGAGCTTGTGCTTTGCTTACGGCGTGTAACAAGGCTGCCGCTTCGGGCAGACTTCCCTGGATTGTTTCCGTGCCCTCCCGATCGACGACGAACGCCAGAGCCGCCCTTCGCGTGACAAAGTAGGCGATCACAAAAGCGCTTCCCAACACGGCTAAGGGTATTGGCGCATCGTCTGCTTCCTTGGAACAAGCCGCGGCAGCCGAAAGGACGAATGCGGCGGCCGCAAAGACCAGCAGCCCTGGGTGCGACGTCTGAATCCGCCTGATGCTCGAGATGCGATTTAACCCGATAACGGTCTCCGACTGTGTTTCCGGGCGTCGGACAAAAACCAAGTTCGGTGTGACGGTCGCGAGCGAATTCGACAGTAAGATGGTCTCTTTGGCTAGCACGCCGGTGAGTGCTTCTGCGTGTTTCTGACCGAAGATCTTGCCCTGCGCGCGATTCCGCGGAATCTTATAAACAATGGCCTCTAATCTGTTGCGCCAGCTCGGGACTAAGGGTGCGAGGGTCTCTCCGATAGCCTTAGGCTGCAGGGGAATGGCGGACATGCGCCCAATGCCTTCTGGAACGGCTTCGATAATCGACCGCCGTCGGTGAAGAACTTCCTGGCCTACACCCTGACCCGGCTTGGTGTCGATCACATTGATCTTTATCGTCCATCGCGGCTCGACCCTACAGTGCCCATCGAAGAAACGATCTGCAGTACGCGGAAGCTGGTCAAGCGGGGGTTGCGGGGGTTATGAGATCGTATCGCGCAAATGGCTCACGGTATAGCGAGCGGTAGATGGCCGCACTCGACAGCGAACGGTAGCTCCAGGCACGAATTGTGCGAGTGACTCCGCTCGTGATGGAGCAACCAGCGCTTACGATCGATGCCGCCGCCGTACCCCGTCAGTGCTCCGTTCCCCCCAATGACTCTGTGGCACGGTATGACAATACCCAATGGGTTGGATCCGTTTGCGCGTCCAACGGCGCGACTCGCTCCAGGATTGCCCAATTTTGAAGCTAGTTGCCCATAGGACATTGTGGTTCCCGCGGGGATGCCTCGCAGTGCCGCCCAGACCCGCTGTTGAAAGGCGGTCCCTCCCATTCGTAGTGGCAACGCATTCACCGCTTCCAGGTCGCCTGCGAAGTATGCCTCAATTGCGCTGCGGACGTTGACAGAAATAGGCGCGCTTCGCAATTGACAAAGGCCATGTTGTGAGTTCAAAAGGCGATTCAACCGTGGTTCATAGCTTTCGAACTCGAGTGCATGCAGTCCGTCATCCGCCCACACCAGCGTCAATTCACCGATGGGGGAAGGCATACGGTCAATCAAAAGCTGC
This sequence comes from Terriglobia bacterium, assembly GCA_963846045.1. GTDB lineage: Bacteria > Acidobacteriota > Terriglobia > Bryobacterales > Bryobacteraceae > Bog-105. Next base: position 71,330 of record CAWJUL010000013.1, read on the forward strand.
TTCTGTTGCATACGCGTATCTGTGCTAGCATCCCTCACATGCGCGGAAAGTTTGCTCTGGCCATCAGTCTGTTCACTATAGCTCTGTCGTACGGCTTGGCAGCCGAGCAGAAGCCGCTCAACCTCTCGGATGTGCTCGCCTGGAAAAGGATTCAAACACCCGTTTTGTCCAATGACGGCGGCTGGTTCGCCTACAAGCTGGTGCCGAACGACGGTAATTCGCAGGTTGTGCTTAAGAACATCCAAAGCGGCGCCGAGCAGCGCTTCGATATCGGTGAAGTTGTCCGGCCAAATCCATACGAAGGAGGTGGGGCCGGCATGCCGCCCCCGCCGCCGCACGATGTCGTTTTCTCCGACGATTCGAAATGGCTGGCCTTCGATGTGCACCCGACGCAGAGCGAAGCGCACAAGCTAAAGAAAGATCATAAGCCGCTTGAAAACAAAGTGATCCTCGTAGAGCTTGGCAACGGGAAGCAGACGGAGTTCGACCGCATCCGACGGTTCAGCTTCTCTGGTGAGCGCTCGACTGCCATCGCGTTGCAGCGATATGCGCCAGTTGCCGCGGCGGGTGCGGGCGCTGCTCCTCCCCCGTCGCCTTCAGCCCCGAAAGCGGATGACAAGCCGCAAGGGTCAGATCTGATCGTGCTCGATCTCGGCACCGGCGAAGAACTAAACCTCGGCAATGTTTCCGATTTTGCTTTCGACAAGAAAGGAAATTGGTTCGCTTGGATTATCGACGCCCAAGACAAGCTGGGCAACGGGATCAATCTGCGCAATCTTTCGACCGGAGCGGTAACGACGCTTGACTCAGCGAAAGCTACTTACAAAGCACTGAACTGGACGGAGAAAGGCGACGCGCTGGCCGCAGTGCGTGGTGTTGATGATAAACGCTACGAGGACAAAGTTTACACACTGTTGGCTTTCAGGAACCTCACCGGTACGGCGCCGGAGAAGTTGGTTTACGACCCAAGCAAGGATAAGGCATTCCCAGCGGGAATGGGCATCAGTGCGGATCGCAAGCCGGCCTGGATGGTCGATCTTTCCGAGGTCACTTTCGGCATACACGATTTGAAAGCCAAAGAACGGAAGGGCAAGTCAGAAACTGCCCAGGATGGGGGGAAAGGCGAATCCGCGCCGGCTCCTAAGACGGATGACACGGAAGATAAGCCCGATTTGCGCATATGGCACTGGCAAGACGGGCGGCTTCAATCCATGCAGCAGGTGCAAGAGAATCGCGATAAAAACTTCAGTTACCTATGTGCCTTTGTGCCCACCGAAAACAGAATTGTGCGTTTCGGGAGTGCCGAGCTGAAAGAAGTTTCGGCGGCTCCGGAAGCGAAATATGCAGTCGGCATCGATGTGCGCGATTACGAACTGGAAAGCAGCCTTGACGGGCGGCGATATCAAGACGTGTACAAGATCGATCTGAAAACCGGAGATCGAAAGCTCGTGCTCCACAAGGCTCGATGGTATGACGGCCCATCGCCCGACGGCACGCATCTCATCTCTTACGAGGACGGTAACTTCTTCAGCTATAACTTGGAAACAAGCCAGTCTCAGAACCTGACGAAATCTATTCCGGCTGTGTTTGTCGACACCGATGACGACCACAATGTAGTGAAGCCGCCTACGCGGCCCATCGGTTGGTCAACCGATTCGAAGTACGTTTTGCTGACGGACAAGTGGGACATCTGGAAGGTTCCTGTGGATGGCGGCGCTGCCGTGAACTTGACTGGTAACGGGAAGCGAGACAAGATCCGGTACGAATCGATTTGGAAGCTCGATCCCGATGACAAGGGATTCGATCTGTCGAAGCCACTCTATGTCCGTGCGTATGGCGAGTGGACGAAAAAGGGCGGTATCGGCGTGGTTGAGCCTGACAAAGCGGGCATTCGCATGCTGCATTGGGATGACGCGGCCTACATGAATTTGCTGAAAGCGAAGAATGCCGATGTATTCGCCTATAGCCGCGAGACAACGCAAGACTATCCAGATTTCTATGTTGCTTCAAACTCGCTGGCCGAAGGCAAGAAGATCTATCGGATGCGAATCCGCAACAGAAGAACTTTCTTTGGACGAAGGGGGTCAAGCTCGTCGAATACACGGGCATCCGTGGTGACAAGTTGCAGGGTGCTCTGTATCTGCCTGCTAATTACGATGCTCAAAAGAAGTACCCGACCGTTGTTTATATCTATGAGAAGTTATCTCAGGCGGCGAATGCTTATCCACAACCTGGCTTCAACGGATTCAGCGTCGGTTACTACACGAGCAATGGTTACGCGGTACTTACTCCCGACATCACTTACAAGGTGAATGATCCGGGCATCTCGTCGACTGCGTGCATTCTGGCTGCGCTCAAAGCGGCGGAAGCGACCGGAGTTGTCGACCCGAACCGAGTCGCTTTACATGGTCACTCGTGGGGCGGTTACCAGACCGCTTTCGCGGTCACTCAAACGAAAGCCTTCCGGGCTGCCATTGCCGGCGCGCCTTTGACGGACATGATCAGCATGTATAGCTCCATCTACTGGAATACCGGTTCCGCGAATCAGCCGATTTTCGAAAGCAGCCAAGGACGTTTCAGCAGTGGGTACTGGGATAACACCGAAGCGTACATCCGCAACTCGCCGGTCTACCATGCGAAGAACGTGCAAACGCCCTTGCTTATCCTCTGCAATGACAAAGACGGCGCTGTCGATCACACACAAGGGATCGAGTACTACAACACGCTACGCCGGCTCGGTAAACCCGTCGTCATGCTTGAGTACAGGGGCGAGAACCATGGCCTGTTCAAGCCCGAAGACATGAAGGATTACACGGCGCGGATGAAGGAGTTCTTCGATCACTATCTGATGGACAAACCTGCACCGGCGTGGTGGACAAAAGGTGTTCCGCTGCTGAAAATGCAGGACGAATTATCGGCGCGCAACAAAGAGCAACGGAAGAGCACAGCGGAAGCGGCCGAGACTGCGCCCTTGCGTTAAGCTTGGCGCGTCAAGAATGCCGGGTTCCGGCAAAAGCCTCTGCGGCTTCTCGCACCAATATGCCCATCCTGGGGTGACTTGGCTCCAGAGCGGGAGTGATACCACATTCGCGTAGCGCCTCGCTGCAATCCGGCCCGACAGAAGCAATGAAAATTTTCTGCAGCGCGGCGACGGCCTCATCACGCTGGCTATGCTGGTCCGCGAATTCCAGAAAATGATCAATCTGCACGCCGGTCGTGAACACGGCGGCGTCAAACTTGCCTTCCAGCAACTGCTCCAAAGCGTGCGCTAATGGACGCCGTGTCGCCAGGCAGCGTCCAGCGATAAACCGGCACTCGCATTACTCTCCGGCCCTGCCGCTTCCAAACCCTTCGATCAGCTCTGGGTTTACACGCCCATATTCCTGTACCGCAACGGAGTTTTCCTTCCTGCTAGCGATGGCCATCAGCAGCTCGCGCCAGGTATTGGGTTCGGGCACGCTCACCGCAATAGGAACGTTCCATTCGCGAAGAACGGCGGTCGGTTTGGGTCCTCGCGCGACGATCGTGACGCTCTTCTAGTGCGTCGATAAACCGCTGCTCTCCGTCCCGGACGGCAATGACTCATGAAGGTATCGCGCGCCTACGCCCGTCAGGAAGAGCAGCATGTCGAAGTGACCGGCATATAGAGCGTCCGCAAAGGCGAGCGCTTGCCGATTTTCCTCAATGGGAACTTCAAGAAGTGCCGGAGCAACGAAAGGCTCGCCGCCATTGATGCGAATCAGCTCCGCAATCTCTTTCGCTCGCCGGCTTTCGAAAGCTAATATTTTGGCCTCGCCCAAACGACATTCTCAGAATTTAGCGCACCTAATCGGCTGTTACGATACAAAGAGTCAATCGACTAGCATCAAGGAAGGCATTAGTATGAAAGTTCGGTCTGTTGTATTGTTGTGTTTTGGCCGTGGCGACTTCGATATCCGGCTGGCGCGCAGCAGATCGCGGATCCGAATCCCGGCTCACGTGCCAGATGCAGCTTAGATAACCATCGTCCGCTGATTCAAAAGAAAGAGAAAGCGCCGACCTCCAGCGATTCGTTTCGGGCAAGGTCGTCGAGGAGATCAGCGGTGCTCCCTGAAAGGGCGCTATCGTAACCTCACGGATATGTCGAGCACGAGAAACGCGAGATGGTCACGAAAGAGGATGGCCGCTTCAATTTCGAGGATGTGAGCTTTACAGTCGATTACGATTCAAGGCACGTTACAAGAACAGTTGACGGACATCGCAAATTGAGCCAGTACGATCACACAGCGAAAGTGGTACGAATTTTGACCGTACCCGATACTTCCGCCTCGACGACAGTCGACGAAGCGAAAAAGGCACCAATCCCGAAATCAAGTAAATTACCTCATCGTTATTAGTTGCTCCGTTAACGAAACCGGCGCGGCTAGCCAACTTGAACTGGATCAAGGAATACGGCCGGTACCATAACATCTTTCGCCGCTATTCCGGGAGCATCCGTTTGCGCGCATCGACGTCACCTCCGGAAATCGAACCGACTCGCACGCAAGGACTGCCGGCCAGCGGATTGCGTCCGCGCCCGCGATCGTCACCGATGTGGTGACCATGCGCAGCGCGTCTGACCGTCGGTCGTGTGCATTTCAGCAAAGTCCAGCCGCAAATCTCCAGCGCCGCCCAACAGCGTCCACGCTTGCTCTCGAGGACCTTGCCCGGACGGCCGAGCCGGCTTCGGCAATGACGAACCCGTCACGAATGATGGGCACCTGCAACGTGGCCCTGAAATACTTCGCCTTTCCGTTTGGTCGGTCGAAAGAGCGTCCGTCAACTCCACTGTAGCGGCGTACCCGCCCACAAAGTCACTGTACGGGGATGTGGAGTCCGATGTGGCTGGATATCCGCCGCGGCATTGCGGTCGGGCTCTTTCGGCTTGGCCGAGAGCGCAGTCTGTTCCGGTACAGTGGCGGACGATACCGGAGTGTCTACGGGGACGCTTTGCGTCGACGGTCGGGATGGGTGGTAGGCGTCCGAAAGTTCGGGCAGTACCGGATGGGTACCAGTTGTCTGCGCCTTTGGAGCGGCATCGGGCGCGTCGCCGGAGCGGTCGTCAGGCGCGGGAACCCGCACCACCGAATTGTTTGGCGGCTCTAGGCCGGCTCAACATGGGCGACGAAGGGGAAGGCACAGCGACAACCGACTCTGGGATCGGGCGAGGCGGTTCTGGCTCGGTTCTCGTTCGGGCGCGCGGCTTTCGGGCGGCTTTGGGCGGCCTAAGCGCCTGGGCTGCGTTTGCTTGGCGATGGCGTAGATCATCGCGCTCGCCCATGGCTCAGCACCAGACCAACGACAACAACGGCAACGAATCTACGGCCTGATTTGGTTCACAGGTTCCTATAAGATGAAGCCGGTTCTACAAAAAGGAACGTTTCACAGATCGTTTGCGCATCGGCATGGTAGCTACCGCCGTGACTCTCGGATGTTCGCCTGCTGGTACACTGAGTTACTAGCCGTGCATTCCGCTTGACAGGCATTGCTCTGTGGCGACTTCGCGCGGTACTATTCGGCTGCCCAAAGCTGCGGCGCGCCCGAGAGAATCACGTTAAGGAGTCTTGCAGTTCCAATGAGATACATCTTTACGTCCGAATCCGTGACCGAGGGTCATCCGGACAAGATCGCTGACCAGGTCTCGGACGCGGTGCTCGATGCCGTTCTTGCCGACGATCCCTCCGGCCGGGTCGCCTGCGAAACGCTGGTCACCACTGGTATCTGCATCGTTGCAGGCGAGATTACCACCAAGACGTACGTTGACGTTCCCAAGCTGGTGCGCAGTGTGATCAATCACATCGGCTACACCGACTCGGCCATGGGATTCGACTGCAAGACCTGCGCGGTCGTAAACATGATTCAATCCCAATCTCCCGACATTGCCATGGGGGTAGACACAGGGGGTGCGGGCGACCAGGGGCTTATGTTCGGGTACGCCTGCGACGAAACTCCTGAATTGATGCCGCTTCCGATCATGATGGCTCACAAACTGGTCCGCCGCTTGAGCGAAGTGCGCCGCGATGGCAAGGTGCCCTATCTGCGGCCTGACGGTAAGAGCCAAGTTAGCGTAGAGTACGTAAACGGGCAGCCAAAACGCATCGACGCCGTCGTTCTTTCTACCCAGCATGATGATGAGTCAGACAGAAGCAACTGCAGGAAGAGGTCAAAAAGTATGTGGTCAATGAGGTGATACCGGACGCTATGTGCGACTCGCAGACCAAGTTCCATATCAATCCGACCGGACGTTTTGTGATCGGTGGGCCGCACGGGGATACCGGTCTGACGGGCCGCAAGATCATTGTCGACACCTACGGCGGCATGGGCCGGCACGGCGGCGGCGCTTTTTCAGGTAAAGATCCGACGAAAGTGGATCGTTCGGCTTGCTACATGGCTCGCCACGTTGCCAAGAATATAGTTGCTTCTGGTCTGGCGTCCAGAGCTGAAGTGCAGCTTGCGTATGCAATCGGTGTCGCTGAGCCGGTCTCGGTTATGGTTAACACGTTCGGAACCGGCAAGGTAGAGGACCAACGCCTGGCTGAACTGGTTAGCGAGCATTTCTCCTTAACACCTTCCGCATGATCAAGAGCCTAAATCTGCGCCGTCCCATTTACGAAAGACAGCCGCATTCGGCCATTTCGGGCGAACGGAAGAGACGTTTACCTGGGAGGGGACCGATAAAGCCGAAGCGTTGCGAGAGTCGGCTCAGTTAACTGCAGCGGCCGTTTAACCCGCCCATCGACGTCCAGGGTTCCCGCGCATCGCAAGAAGCCGCGCATTCAAATAAGGAAAGATAGTGTCAGCCGTAGATTGTAAGCGTTCGCTTGAAATTGAAATTCCGCTGGATGAAGTGGAGCGAGCGAGAGAGCGCGTCACGAACTCCATAAAGCAACGCGTGCGTTTACCGGGTTTCCGTCCAGGTAAAGCGCCGGTGAGCATGATCCAGTCTCGCTTCGAGAGTGAGATTCGAAGAGAAGTATTGGAACTTCTTCTTCCCCAGGCGTTTCGCGACCGTGTGGCCAAAGAAGAGCTGAAGATTGTCGGCACGCCCGACGTTTCGGATCTGCATTTTGAAGCGGGTCAGCCAATCCGTTTCAAGGCGGAATTTGAAGTTGCGCCGGAAGTTGAGCTGGGTACTTATCACGGCCTTCCGGTCAAATACGAAGAACCTACCGTTGCGAATGAGGAGTTGGATAAACGCCTGGAATGCGATGCGAGAAGAGGAAGGCCGAATATCCCAACCAGGATCCACGCCCGATAGAAAACGGCGACTATGTTCTTGTCCATCTGAAATCGTTATCCGGGCTTAGCCGAGCCGATTGATCAGGACGTTCAGATCCAAGTTGGCGCGGAAGACACGTTGCCGGAGTTCAACGAGAATTTCGTGGGTGTCATCACCCGACGAGACAAAGGAGTTCGATGTCACCTATCCGGAGGAATATGCGCAAGAGAGCTTATCCGGCAAGACAGTCCGTTTTCAATTGACTCCGAAGTTCGTCCGTAAGAAAGAACTGCCCGCTCTTGACGACGAGTTCGCCCGCGATTTGGGGGACTTCCAAACGTTGGAGGAGCTCAAAGATGCGGTCCGAAAGTCAATTTTCAATGAAAAGCAATATGTCGCTCAGCAGGCGGCAAAAGAAGAGTTAGTCGATCGGGTGGTCGCTTCGCATGAGTTTCCTGTCCCTGAAGCGTATATCGATCGTCAAATAGAGAATCAGGTCCGGATGCAGCTGCAGAGATCTTGCCGGGCGCGGTGTCGATCCCAAGAACCTCAAGCTCGATTGGGGCAAGGTGAAAGAATCTCATCGCGACAAGGCGCTGCGGAACGTAAAAGCCTCGTTACTGCTCGAAAAGATTGCCGATCGGGAAGGAATCGTCGCGACCAAAGACGAGGTCGATCGCGAAATGCAGCGCATCGCCCGCCAGGAGCGTGAAGCGGTGCCGGTTACCCGGGCTCGTCTCGAAAAAGAGGGCTGCATTATCCCGTATAGCCGGTGCAATCCAAACCGAAAAAACACTGCAATTCCTACTAGAGCAAGCGCAGAAGCAGGCTTGATCGCGCCTGACGCAACTTGTTCAGATCGGTCTCGGGCATGTAGTAATTTTATGATGAAGCGTAAAGAATACATAATGCTGATATACTGGGCATGAAATTCCAGCCGGTCAGGGCCAGCGATCCTTTGATTTTTTCGTATGTAGGAGAACCAGTTTGAAGCGCGCCGGATCCGACGATTCCCTCCGCTGTTCTTTCTGCCACAAGAGCCAGGATGTCGTCGGCAAGCTCATCTCCTCCCCTAGCGACTATCCCCGCGCCTACATTTGCGACGAGTGCATAGCCGTTTGCAACTCAATCATCGAAGATGACCGGCATGAACAGAGCTATGGCGCACCCGGCAAACTTCCCCGGCCGCTCGAACTCAAGGAGTATCTGGATCAATACGTAATCGGTCAGGAAGCGACCAAGAAGAAGCTGGCGGTCGCCGTCTACAACCACTACAAGCGGATCCAGATGAATAAGCAGCGCGGCAGCGAAGTCGAGCTGTCGAAATCGAATATCCTGCTGATCGGCCCCACAGGAACAGGCAAGACGCTGCTTGGCTCAGACGCTCGCCCGCATTCTGGATGTGCCGTTTGCCATCGTGGACGCCACCACGCTGACCGAAGCGGGGTATGTCGGCGAAGATGTGGAGAATATCATTCTTCGCCTTCTTGCAGAATGCCGATTGGGACGTTCAGCGCGCGCAAACCGGCATCATCTATATCGACGAAATCGACAAGATCGGCCGGAAAGACGAGAATCCGTCCATCACCCGCGATGTTTCGGGCGAAGGCGTTCAGCAGGCGCTTGCTCAAAATTCTGGAGGGTACGGTTGCCAACGTGCCGCCGCAGGGCGGCCGCAAGCATCCTCACCAGGAATTTACGCCCGTCGACACAACCAACATCCTGTTCATCTGCGGCGGTGCGTTTGTCGGGTCTGGAAAAAGTGATCGCGCGGCGCGTTGGAACAAAATCCATCGGCTTTGTTCCTCCGGATGATAAAGACGCGGCCCGGCGCGGCAGTTCCATGCGCCGCGATGTCGACATGTTGGCGCAATGCCAGCCCGTCGATTTGATCAAATATGGGTTCATTCCGGAGTTTATTGGCCGCATGCCGGTAACGGCCGTGCTCGAAGATCTCTCGAAAGAAGCGCTGATCCAGATTCTGACGAAGCCCAAGAACGCGATCATCCGGCAGTATCAAAAGCTATTTGAGTTCGAGAATGTTAAGCTCAAGTTTAGCGAAGACGCCTTGGAGTCTGTTGCGCAGCTTGCGATGGAACGCAAGGTGGGCGCGCGCGGTCTGCGCATGATCCTGGAAGATCTGATGCTCGACCTGATGTACTATCTCCCGACGTTCAAGAAAGTTCGCGAGTTTGTGGTCACCAAGGAAATGGTGCTCTCGCAGAAGATCAATATGGCTGTGCTCGAAAAGGCGGGCTAGCCGGCCCATCGTAATCTCAGAGAGAATTTTCATACCCTGCGGCGTCCCAGCTTTAGGGCTGCTCTGCTCTATCATCCCCTCTTCGGTTAAGAGGATACCCGCCTAGAAAGTCAAAATGGTCACAACGAAAGATAAGACGGATACAAAAAGATTACCCATGATGCCCATTCGGGACGTGGTGATCTTCCCCTACATGATGACGCCGTTCGTTGTCGGGAGAGAATCGAGTGTCCGCGCCCTGGAAGAGGCGCTCTTGGGTGACAAGAAGATTTTTCTCGCCACGCAGCACGATGCCGGCGTGGATGAGCCACGGCCGGATGAAATCTACTCGGTCGGGACCGTCGCCAATATTGTTCAGAGTTTGAAGCAGCCGGACGGAAATATCAAGGTTCTCGTCGAAGGCGTTGAGCGCGGCAAGATCGTCTCGGTCAGTGAGGAAGAAGGCTACTTCCGCGCGATCGTCAAAACCACCACCTTCAAAGTAGAGCAGGGAAGCCAACTTGAGGCTTTGACCAGCCGCGTCACTACGCTGTTTGAGCAGTACGTCAAGCTCAGCCAAAATCTGAATTACGAGACCATGATTGCCGCGATTCGCGTCGACGATCCCGGCAAGCTGGCCGATACCGTCGGTGCGAATCTGCAGTTAACAATCGAAGAGAAGCAGGAACTGCTTGAGATCTTCGATCCTGTCGATCGCCTCACCCGCGTTGCCGATCTGCTCGATATTGAAATTGAAAAGCTCAACGTCGACCGCACCATTCAGGGCCGGGTAAAGCGCCAGATGGAGCGCGCGCAGAAGGAATACTACCTAAACGAAAAGATCAAGGCCATTCAGAAGGAGCTTGGCCGCGGCGAAAAGAGCGAATACGACGAGCTCAAAAAGAAGATCGACACTGCGGGCATGACCAAGGACGCGCACGAGAAGGCTACCGCCGAACTCAAGCGTCTGGAAGGTATGCCGCCCATGTCGGCTGAATCGACCGTTTCGCGTAATTACCTCGATTGGCTGCTTGCAGTGCCATGGAAGAAGAGAACGAAGGAAATTCGCGATCTTCGCTACGCGCGGCAGGTGCTCGAAGGCGATCACTACGGTCTTGAAAAGATCAAGGAACGTATTCTCGAATTCCTGTCGGTTCGCCGGCTGGTACAGAATCCAAAAGGCTCCATCCTCTGCTTCGTTGGTCCTCCCGGAGTAGGCAAGACATCGCTGGGCATGTCCATCGCGAAAGCGACAGGCCGTAAATTTGTCCGCCTTTCACTCGGCGGCGTGCGCGATGAAGCCGAAGTCCGCGGCCATCGGCGGACGTATATCGGAGCGCTGCCGGGCCAGTTGATCCAAATGATGAAAAAGGCGGGAACAAAGAATCCCGTCATTATGCTGGACGAAATCGACAAGATGTCGATGGACTTCCGCGGCGACCCATCCGCTGCCCTGCTCGAAGTTCTCGATCCCGAACAGAATTATATGTTCATGGATCATTATCTCGATGTCGAATACGACCTCAGCCAGGTCTTCTTCATCGCGACGGCGAACGTACTGCACACGATTCCTCCGGCTCTGCAGGATCGCATGGAAGTCATTCGGCTTTCGGGTTACACCGAGTTCGAGAAGCTTGAAATCGCGAAACGCTTCCTCGTTTCGAAGCAGATTAGAGACACCGGTGTCAATGACGAGCAGGTGCAATTCACTGAGGCCGGTCTGCAGTGCTTGATCCAGTCCTATACTCGCGAAGCGGGCGTGCGAAATCTGGAGCGCGAAATCGGCAACTTGTGCAGGAAGGTTGCGCGCAAGCTAGTGGAAGCGCAATCGGCTGCGGCCGACGAAGTGGTTCCCACTGAAGCGGCTGCCGAAGTAATCGAGGACGAGACGCCGGTGGAAGAAACTGTCGAAGCTGGTGCGGCCACGCCCACAGCCAAGAAAGGTAAGAAAAAGGCGAAGAAGGAGGAACTTCCTTTGGTGCCGATTGATAAAGTTCTGATCGCCCCCGAGAAGGTCGCGGAAATGTTGGGCCCTGCTCGCTTCCGCGACATGGGACTCGACAAGCAGAACGAAATCGGCGCGACCACGGGCTTAGCTTGGACGGAAGTCGGTGGTTCCATCCTGACCACGGAAGCTATGGTGATGGAAGGCCGTGGCAAAATGATGACCACAGGCAAGCTGGGCGACGTCATGCAGGAGTCTGCACAAGCGGCGATGAGCTACGTCCGTTCGCGCGCGCAGTACTTGGGCCTTCCGAAAGACTTCTACCGTCACCTCGACATCCACGTTCACGTACCGGAAGGCGCCATCCCGAAGGATGGTCCGTCTGCTGGTATCACTATTGCGACCAGCATATGCAGTGCTCTAACGGGCATTCCGGTTCGCTGCGACCTCGCGATGACCGGCGAGATCACCGTTCGCGGACGCGTGCTTGCCATCGGCGGCCTAAAGGAAAAGCTGCTGGCCGCGCATCGCCAGGGAATCTTTGAAGTTGTTCTGCCGAAGGACAACGAAAAAGATTTGGCGGACATCCCTGAAAACATTCGGCAACAAATGAAGATGAATTTCGTTTTTTCCATGGATGAAGTTCTGAAGATTGCACTGGAGCGCGAACTCGTCGCGTTACCGCTAGCCTCGGCAACAACCGCTGCGGAGTTGGCGGGTCACGCGAACGAAGACAACCTGACTCATTGACCCGTTTGGTTCAGGATTGGATTTCGCGTACTTAGAAATCGAGCCGTGATGGGTACGGAACTGGCGAGGGCGGAAGCTGAGCTGATTATCAGCGCAGCCAGGCCCCAGCAGTTTCCCCCGGAACGGCCGGACATAGACATCGAAGTTGCCTTCCTCGGTAGGAGCAACGTCGGGAAATCCAGCTTGTTAAACAAGCTGGTGCGACAGCCCGGGCTGGCGTTCACAAGCGCTCGTCCAGGCTGCACGCAGTTGATCAATTTCTTTCAGATAGACGAGCGCCTGCGGTTCGCCGATCTCCCCGGTTACGGGTACGCGCGTGTCTCCCTCGAGGAGCGTGCCGCTTGGAAGAAGTTAATTGAAAGCTATCTTTTTCAGCGGCAATCGCTTGCATTGTCGCTCCTCCTCATCGACGCCAGGCGGGGATGGATGGATATGGACCTGGAACTGAAAGCCTGGCTTGAGTTCCATAACCGCCGATTTCAGGTAGTCGCTACCAAAATCGACAAGCTGAAGAGTGCAAATCAAGTGAACGCCGCATTGGCTGCGATCCAAAAACAATCACCGGATCAGCTGCCATTGCCGTTCTCGGCCATCGACGGCCGAGGAGTGAGGGAAATTTGGCAAACCATCTCGAAGACCAAGAACAATCAGTAGCCCCCGCGGCGACCACCCCAGCCGCAACTACTGAAGCCGCGCCCACCGGGAAGTCCGCGGAGACCGACGGCGACGGCAGCCTCGCGGCGCCCGCAGAGGATACAGAACAAGAAGGCGGCAAACCGGCGGCGGAGGCAAAGCCGGCGGAAGTAAAGGCGGACAAGCCCGCAGCTTCGCGGCCCCGAACCGCCGAACCGCGCAGCAATGGCCGTCCGGCCGCCGACCCGGCAGCCCGGCGTCCCGCAACGGAGGCTCGTCCTGAATCCAGGCCAAATGCGGAATCACGAGCGAACGATGTACGCAACGCTCCCGAGAACAGCTCAACAGCCGTGACAACCGGAGCCGCGCCGCCGAACGCTACGCAAGCTGCTGCCGCAACCCAAGGCGGGCAGCAACAAGCCGCCCAACAGCAGCCCCCGCAAGTGGGACCGCAGGCCGGCCAACAGGGACAGCAGCACGGGTTCCAGCGCCGCGGCCGCCATTCCATCGGCAACACAGGAGCGCAGGGCCAGCGCAATGGTGCGACTACCCTCGATCTCGTGGAACTGAAGGATATGAGCATCCAAGCACTCAATCAGATCGCAAAAGATCTGGGTGTACCGGGTGCGGCGGGCCTGCGCAAGCAGGAACTTATTTTCAAGATCCTGCAGACGCAAGCGGAAAAGAGTGGGCTCATCTTCTCGGAAGGTGTGTTAGAGTGCCTGCCGGACGGTTTCGGCTTCCTTCGCGCTCCCGAATACAACTACCTGCCCGGACCCGATGACGTCTATGTTTCGCCTTCGCAGATTCGCCGTTTCGATCTGCGCACCGGCGACACGGTTTCCGGTCAAATTCGCCCGCCGAAAGAAGGTGAGCGTTACTTCGCGCTCATCAAGGTTGATGCCATCAACTTTGAACCCCCGGAGGAATCGCGAAACAAGATTTTCTTCGACAACCTGACGCCGCTCTATCCAGATGAGCGTCTCAAGCTGGAAACCAGCAAGGACAACTTTTCCGGCCGCGTCATGGATCTCATGACGCCGCTTGGCAAGGGCCAGCGCGGATTGATTGTCGCTCCTCCGCGCACCGGCAAAACCATGCTGCTGCAGAGCATTGCGAACTCCGTCACGACCAATCATCCGGAGATCAACCTCATCGTTCTCTTGATCGATGAGCGTCCGGAAGAAGTCACCGATATGCAGCGCTCGGTCCGTGGCGAAGTCATCAGCTCTACATTCGACGAACCGGCTTCGCGCCACGTCCAGGTCGCCGAAATGGTTATCGAGAAGGCGAAGCGCCTTATTGAACATAAGCGCGATGTCGTCATTTTGCTCGATTCCATCACGCGCCTCGCGCGCGCTTACAACACCGTGGTTCCCCCATCCGGCAAAGTGTTGTCGGGCGGTGTCGATTCAAACGCCCTGCAACGTCCGAAACGCTTTTTTGGCGCCGCTCGCAACATCGAAGAAGGCGGGTCGCTGACCATTGTGGCCACAGCGCTGATCGATACAGGCAGCCGCATGGACGATGTGATCTTTGAAGAATTCAAAGGTACCGGCAACATGGAAATTCATCTGGATCGCAAGCTCGTCGACAAGCGTGTATTTCCGGCTATCGACATCAACAAGAGCGGAACCCGTAAAGAAGAACTTCTTATGCCGCGCGAAGAGCTCAATCGTGTTTGGGTGTTGCGCAAAGTTCTGAATCCGCTTTCGCCTGTGGAATCGATGGAGTTGCTGATCGATAAGCTCGGCAAGACGCGCAGTAACGCCGAGTTCCTGGCCGCCATGAGCGGCTGATCAGATTTTGCCAGCAGCCGGGCCTTAATGACTTGCCTTGCAGCCGCAGTCGCTTTGGTAAGAAGAACGGAAATGGGCCAAACGCGAGCGGCGTTGCCGGGCGTACCCAAAAATGCCAAACGCGAGCGGCGTTGCCGGGCGTTAATAGTGCCCTGGCAGCCGCGAGTTGCTTGGTACAGCAGAACGGAAATAGCCAAAGGCGAGCGGCGTTGCCGGGCGTTAATAGTGCCCTGGCAGCCGCGAGTCGCTTGGTACAGCAGAACGGAAATGGGCCAAACGCGAGCGGCGTTGCCGGGCCTCAATGACTAACCATGGGCCGCATACGCATCCTTTCCGATAACGTCGCGAACAAAATTGCGGCGGGCGAGGTGGTCGAGCGGCCAGCTTCGGTCATCAAAGAACTTCTCGAAAACTCGCTGGACGCGGGCGCGTCCGAGATCCGTATCGATGCCGAGAATGCCGGCCGCAGGCTACTTCGCATCCAGGACGATGGCTGTGGAATGCTGCGCGATGACGCATTGCTTGCCTTCGAGCGGCATGCCACCAGCAAGCTCAGCGATGTCAAAGACCTGCTGCAGATATCTACATTGGGATTCCGCGGCGAGGCTCTCCCGTCTATCGCATCGGTGAGCCGCCTTCTGCTTGAAACGAGGTCGGCCGATGAGCAGACGGGAACCGCCGTCGAAATCGCAGGCGGCAAGCTGCTTCGATGTGACGAAATCGCGCGCACGCCGGGCACCGCCATCGCTGTTCGCGACCTCTTCTTCAACGTGCCCGCGCGCAAGAAGTTCCTGCGCAGCGATCAAACCGAGCTTGCTCACATCGGCTCGCTTGTGACGCACTACAGCCTGGGTCATCCCAACAAGCGATTCGAACTGTATCACGAGGGACGCGAACTTCTCGGCGTTACACCTGTCTCCACATTGCGCGACCGTGCCTTTCAGGTGTTCGGCTCCGAGATCATGCAAGACCTGGTTGAAATAACGCCGCGTACATTTGAAGTTCGTATGCCGCCGCCGTACCTTCCTCCGGGCATCCGTTCATCCGAACCGCCGCAGCCCGATGTCGCCGAATTCGTTCTCGAAGGGCTTATCTCCGGTCCGCACGTGCAAAAGCCAAATCGCAACTCCGTTTACTTGTTTGTGAACGGCCGGCTCATCCGCGACAAGACGCTTCAGCATGCTCTCTCCGCCGCATATCACAACCTGATGCCGGCGGGTTCCTATCCGTTCGCGCTTCTGTTTTTGAATTGCGATCCGGCGGAAGTCGACGTAAATGTTCATCCATCGAAAACGGAAGTTCGGTTTCGTCACAGCAGTGCAGTTCACGATTTCGTACGTGACGCGGTTCGCGACGTACTGATGGAGAGCCGCCCCGTTTCAAGCATGCCGGTAATGCCTGCCTCGCCGCTGCCAAGTCCTCGTCCAACGGCGGCCGTATCTCCGGCGCAGCGCGCCGCTGAATTGCCCTTCTCTGAATTCTCCGCGCGCGTTGAAGCGATCCAGATGGAGCCCCAACCTATAGACAGTGCCGTGGGTCAAGCTTCTCCAGCGCAAACGAGCGATGCCGCACCTCCCGAATTCAGAGTCAATCCGGTTCCGCAGCCTTCCGAGTTTCCGAATCGCTTTGCGCCTGCAACTCCGGCTACGGTAACCAAAGCACGGCACATCCCCGATACTCACGGCGCGCTTGATCGGCTTGGGAGTGATTGGGACCGAGTGGACACGCTCGCGGCTCTGCCCGACTTGCGTTCGCTTGGCCAGCTTCACGACAGTTTTATCGTGGCCGCGGGTCGAGATGGCCTATGGATCGTTGACCAGCATGTCGCCCACGAAAGAGTGCTGTTCGAACAGATCTTGCGGCAACGCGCTGCCGGCGCGGTCGAGATTCAGCAGTTGCTTATGCCGCTCGTTCTTCAGCTATCGCCCGCGCAACACTTCGAATACGCGCGTATTGCGGACGAACTAAACGCGCATGGATTCGAAACTGAGCCGTTCGGCCAGCGTACGATCGCGATCAAAGCCGCGTCAGCCGCAGTCGGTACAGCCGATCTCGAAAAGATCGTCCTCGAAATTCTCGATATCGCCGAAAGCGAACTACGGACCGCATCGCTCGATGAGATCAGACGCAATGTTTGCGCCACCATTGCATGCCGGGCAGCCATTAAGATCAATACCCGGCTTGAATCGAATAAGATCGAATGGCTCCTAAGAGCGCTGGCGCAATGCGAGTATCCAATGACCTGCCCGCACGGCCGTCCCATCGCTCTTCGCTATAGCACCAAAGACATTCTCAAGAGTTTCCACCGCATTTGACGCGATCATTCCCATTCAATCGTTCCCGGCGGTTTGTTGGTGAGGTCGTAAAACACGGCTGCGATGTGGGGCAACGCGAGCAACTGCTTCGTCAGCCGCTCTAATTCTTCATCCGGCATCATGACGGCATCCGCTGTCATTCCGTCAACAGAATTGATGGGCCGCAGCACGATAGACTCGCGCGCGTCCTCAGTTCCAAGCGGCAACAGCACAACTGGAAATTGCCAAACCTTGTCATCGAAGCCGGTCTCGGTGCAGAACCGGCGAACCATGGCATCGGCGTCTCGCAACGTATCCAGCCGTTGTTTGTTCAGTGGCGCCCGGAAGACGCGCATCTCCGACAACTCCGACGCTGCACCGCAGAGCGCGACGACTCGATTAACGTCCGCGCGCCGGTTGGTGATCTCTGGCGCAATGGTCCGAATCGCATCTAAAGACGGCTTCGACAGTAACGCCAGTGCGTTCTGATAGCTGCGCGAATCGCCCTGCACTCCAACCGACCTTACGGGCAAGAGAAAACCGTCTTCAGTGCGGCCTAATTGTTCTTCCGTCTCCGAGCAAAGACAACGGATGGCTAAGCCCGGACCAGGGAACGGGTGCCTGGAAAGAAAGCGCTCCGGCACGCCAATTTCGCGGCCGATCTCTCGCACTTCGTCCTTGTAAAAGGACGTTAGAGGCTCGATGATCCGCCCCGTATTCATCAGCGCCTGAATGCCGGCCACGCGGTTGTGATGCGTCTTGATCAGATCGGCTTTGGCGGTTCCGCCGGATTCGATTGTGTCGGGATAGATTGTTCCTTGGCCCAAAATCCAGTCGCCGTTTAAGAACTTTTCGGTCGACAAGATTCGCTCCTGAACCTTCACGAACTGCTCGCCGATCGCAAGCCGTTTCTCTTCCGGATCGTAAACACCATCGAGCCCACTAAGAAACTCATCCTCGGCGTGGTCGACCAGGAAATGTGTCGCCCCAAGCTCCTCGAAGATACCGCGCACAAACTCGGTCTCTCCTTTTCGCATCAATCCTGTATCGACGTAGATACCGTACACTCGCTCGGCGCCCAGCGCCCGTAAACAGAGCGTGTACGCTACCGTCGAATCCACCCCGCCGCTGACGAAAAAGAAAACGTTCCGGTTTTGTGCCGTCGCCCGAATCTGCTCTTCAACCAAGGGTACCCGCTGCGCTATGTCCCAATCTGGTTCCGCTCCGCAGATATCTAAGACGAAGTTTTCTAAAATGCGTTGGCCCGCATGCGTGTGTACAACCTCAGGGTGAAATTGCAACCCGAAGAGTTTGCGTGTGGGCATTGACATCGCTGCCACTCCCGACGTATCCGTTGACGCGGTAACCTGAAAGCCTTCGGGCACCGCTTGCACCGTGTCACGGTGGCTCATCCAGATCTGCGAATGCTGCACGCCGTTCCAAAGCGGGTCGGGCGCATGCACTGTGAGATGCGCAATGCCATATTCGCCGCGTTCACCCTTCTGCACTTTGCCGCCCAGGTGCAACGCCATGAGTTGATGTCCGTAGCAGATGCCCAGGACAGGTATCTGCTCTTTCAAAATGCTGGAGTCGATGTCGGGACTGCCGGGATCGTATACGCTGGCCGGTCCGCCCGATATGATGATCCCCTTGCGCGCACGCAAGCCGGCCACAGGTGTGTCGCTCGGCTGAACGTCCGCGTAGACGCCTAATTCCCGAATTCGGCGCGCAATAAGATGAGTGTACTGACCACCGGTGTCGAGCACCGTGATCTGAGCATCGGTGATGGCGTTATGCAAACTTGAAAGCGCCGCTTAGTCTAGTGGAGGCTCGCCCGCTGTTTCTCGTACCGGTTCTTTGACATTGCGAGTAGCTTTGCGGCTTGCGGCATAGCGTCGATTGCCTTCTGAACTTCTGGATCTTGTTCCACGCCGACCTTCAACGAATCCTCGTAGCTGAATGCCGTAACGTACATCTCCTGCCGCAGTTCGTCGCGCAACCACGAATGGTCGCGTGTCCAGTCCGCTTCTGTGAACTCCACGCCCTTCTTCATCAGGAAGTCATGGAAGTCGTTCAACACTGCCTCATCGGGTACCCAATTCGCAACGAACTTAGCGGGGTGGTTTGCGAAGTACGATGCGGAAAAATCGAAGAACGTGTTCTTGCGCAGGGCCGCCAGTTCCAACGGATCTAACTTAGGCGAATCGTATTTCTCGTCGGGTGTAATGCCGCCACCGCCGTAAACGACACGCCCAAGATCTGTCTGCTTGACGTCGGTGGGATCTTTCACCTGCGTGCGCTTGCCCCAGTAATAATCCAGGAACGATTGGTTCGAGTAGTCGCGCTGGATCAGGCGTCCACTCGGCGTGTAATAGTGTTGCGTCGTTAGAGCAAGGCCAGTGTTGTCACTCAATGGATAAACGGTCTGAACCAAGCCTTTACCAAAAGTGATATCGCCCAGAATCCAGGCCCGATCATGATCCTGCAGAGCCCCGGCCACGATCTCAGCCGCCGAAGCAGAATATCGATTCACTAGGACAACAATCGGGTAATTCTCCCCGTATTGACTGCCGCGTGCGGGATAAGGCTTTTCAGAATACGCACGTCCACGATGCGAAACAACTACTTGTCCACGGTCGAGCCATCGCCCTGCAACTGAGACGCCCTCCTGCAAAAGCCCACCGGGATTCTCGCGCAGGTCCAGAATCAAACCCTTGATGTTCTGCTCGCCCAGGCGCTTCAGGTTCTCTTCTAATTCCTTGCTCGTTGTTTCCGTGAACTGCTGGATCCGGATGAAAGCGATCCCCGGCCTGACCCAGAATGCCTCATCCACACTGTTGTGCGGAATCTCGTCGCGAACCAGGTTGAACGTGAGTGGCTTGGTACTACCCTCACGGCCGACGACCACCTGAACTTTAGTCCCTTTGGGACCTTTAAGCATCTCCGCAATTTCCGTACTTGTAGCCGTGTCCACGCGCTTGTCGTTAATTTCAAGCAGCACGTCACCGGGACGAAGCCCGGCGCGATATGCAGGCGTTCCGCCGAACGGGTGAATCACAATCGTTTTGTTCGTGCGCGGTTGGGGCCCTATCTGCATGCCCACGCCGAAGTACGAACCATGCTGTTCCTCGCGCAAACCGGCAAACTCTTTCGGGTCGAAGAAGTTTGAGTGCGGATCTAAAGTCCGCAACATTCCCGGTATGGCGCCCTTGTAAATCCCTTTGTCCGGGGACAGCTTATCTGCGTAGTTCTCATCCACTACGTCGTAAATCTTGGTGAACGATTGGATGCTGCCCTTCAGGTCATCGTCGGATGTCGGGCTGGCATTCCGCTGCGCCGCGGAAGCTTCGAAAATGCTCGGGCCGTATTTGCCGCCAATGAGCGTGCATGCGGCCAAAAAGACAGGGATTAAAAGGAAATAGCGCCGGGACGACAATCCGACCTCCAGGAATCTGACTTCAGTATAGACGTTCGAGAGGCCGTTAAAGGGCTGTTAAGACAGGAATTATTCGCGCCCGGGCTCAAACTGCGGCGCGAAAGCGCCTGGCCGGCACTGTCTCGCTCCGGCTGCTCTTCTTTGGAATTTCGTCCAACCGCCTTACCTGATCGCTTACACAAACCAGGAACATAGGCTGCCGGGCATTTTTCAGCAGGTCAATGATGCGCTCCTGCTGCTCCTCCAGGTAAATTGACTTCCCGTCTGTTAAAAGGTGAAGTTTGGAGTCGCTCGACATCACGTCGGCCAACCGCCGTCCCATCTCGCGTTGCAGGAAACGCAGAACGCGCCGGATCTTCTGCAGCGAGAAACCTTTGCGCCGCAATTCGGCGATGACCGTGATCTCGATCACCTCCTCGGAATGGTAGATTCGTTTGTGACCCTCATGGCGAGGCGACACAACCTTCCGCTCGTCCCACCATTGCAGCTGCCGAAGGCTCACCTGGGCGATCTTCGCGACATCTGTACTCGTGTAGGTACGCTGCCCTTCCGGTAAATCAGGACGAACTTTCCGCGTTTTGAACATGACGCCCTATTTGTGTTTTGGATTTAGACTGGCTCCCTGAATTTTACTAGACCTGCGTCAGGAGTCAAGAAGTATTCGCGCAGGCCGGGTGTGCTCAGCCGCCGCCCACGAATTGGACTATTTCGAGTTGCGATCCGGCGGGCACAGCGGTATCAGGCCAGTCGCGTTTCCGAACGATCGATTTATTCAGCTCAAGCGCAACCCGGTCGTCAGCCACTTCAAGAGCGCGCAACAGTTCGATAACGGTTAGATTGGCCGGAACTGATTTCCGTTCGCCATTCACGACAATGTCGATAAGCTCCGCTGCCAAAGGCCGATGCGCTCCTTCGTCCATTATAGGGAGTTAACGTTGCTACTCTAGTAATTCGGCGTCATGCCAACGAACTACGCTGAGACTTGGTTTCCCGTACTCATCCAAATCCTGATCGCGCTTGCAGTGGCTTCAGCCATGATCGGCTTGTCCGCTCTGCTTGGCCGGCGCGTGCGCGATCCTATCAAATCCATGCCGTACGAATCCGGCATGACGCCGGTTGGTAACGCGCGTGGCCGATTTACTGTGAAGTTCTACCTGGTTGGGATGGTATTCATATTGTTCGATATCGAAGCGATATTTCTCTATCCCTGGGCTGTCGTTTTCAGACAACTCAAATTGTTTGCGTTCTTTGAGATGTTGCTGTTCATCGTCCTTGTATTGTGCGGGTTCTTCTACATCTGGAAGAAAGGCGTTCTCGATTGGTCTACGGACGAGCAGCGGCATCGGCAGCATGAAGCGGAGACTCGGCGTGCTGCCTGAAGACGTTGCAACGAATCAGTCCGCCCTCGCCATCTCGCAACAGCTTCCAGATGCCATAGTTGAGGCGCGGATGGGGCTCGATTGCCCGGTTCTATATATTGCTCCCTCTCAGACTCTTGCCGTTTGCCAGGTTGTAAAGAAGCTCGGTTTCGAAAGAGTCAGCGGCATAACCGCCGTGGATTGGTGGCCGAAGACTCCGCGGTTTGAAGTTGTCTACCTGCTCAATTCCATCCGGCAGAACGCGCGTTTGCGTCTCCTCGTCCGTCTGGACGAAGACGAAGAAATCGATTCCGTCTGTTCGGTTTGGCGCGGCGCCAATTGGTATGAACGGGAGGTCTTCGACCTCTTCGGTATTCGCTTTCGTAATCATCCAAACCTGGAGCGCATCATGATGCCCGCCGATTGGGAAGGTTATCCCTTGCGCAAGGATTATCCCATTGCCGGCCATAAGTACACGTATCGAGACGAGTAAGTATTGACCATGGAAGGCAAAGCACACGTCGCATCGCTCGATGCCCAACACGAACTGGAAATCGAAGATCCGTCCGGAATAGAGCTCCAAAACGTTGCTCCGGGAGCTCGCAAGATGACCCTTAATATGGGTCCTCAGCATCCGTCTACTCACGGTGTGCTGCGCGTGGTGCTCGAACTCGACGGCGAAACGATTATCAAGGCCCGGCCGGAGATTGGTTATCTTCACACCGGCATCGAAAAACAGTGTGAAGTGCTCAAATGGCAGCAAGTTGTAACGCTGACCGATCGCGTCGACTATCTCGCGAACCTTATTAATAACATCGGCTACGCGCTGGCAGTCGAACGGCTCCTCGATCTCGAAATTCCGCCCATGGCGCAGTGGATGCGAGTCTTGCTTTGCGAATTGCAGCGCGTGTCTAGTCATCTCGTTTGGCTCGGTACTCACGCGTTAGACATCGGCGCTATGTCCGTGTACTTTTACTGTTTCCGCGAGCGCGAACAGATTCTGAAGATATTCGAAATGTTCTCTGGTCAGCGCATGATGACCAGTTACATTCGTCCAGGCGGCCTCGCTCTTGAACCGCCGCGTGGCTGGCATAAAGCAGTCGCTGGCGTGCATGAGCTGCTCGCCCGCGGAATCAATGAATATGAAGCGCTACTGGCCGCAAACCCCATCTGGGTCAATCGGACGAAGGGCGTTGGCTTGTTCCCGATCGACATGATGATCGAACTCGGTGTCACCGGCCCTATGCTGCGTGCTGCCGGCGTTAAGATCGACGTGCGCAAGGATTGCCCATATTCGAGTTACGAGTTGTTTGATTTCGAAGTCCCAACTCGCCAGGCGAACGACGTCTATGCCCGATATGAAGTGCGCATGGAAGAGATGCGCCAGAGTTTGCGAATTATCAAGCAGGCTCTCGAAGGCATGCCCAGTGGACCGTGGCGCGCCAATGCGCCGCATATCCTGCTGCCCGATCGCGAGCAGATGAAGACTCAAATGGAGTCGCTCATCTACCACTTCAAGATCGTGACGGAAGGATATCGCGTTCCCGCCGGTTCCGTGTATCAGGTGGTTGAATCGCCGCGCGGTGAACTCGGATACTACGTTGTCAGTGACGGCACTCCGAATCCTCATCGCGTATTTATGCGAACTCCCAGTTTCGGCAACCTGCAATCGCTCGGCGCCATGCTGGAAGGTATTCTGATTGCCGACTCCATAGCCGTCATGGGCAGTATGGATTTTGTTTTGGGAGACGTAGACCGCTAGCTATGACCTTCTCGCCGGAATTGGAAGCACGTTTCAGTAAGCTCTTGACGTGTTACCCTCCGGGCCGTCAGCGCTCGGCCGTAGTGCCCATGCTGCTCTACGCGCAGGATGAAATCGGCTCTGTTACACAGGAGTTGGTCGAAGAAGTAGCCCGCCGTTGCGGAGTTAGCCCGCTTCAAGTGGATGAAGTGATCGGCTATTATTCGATGCTGCACCGCAAACCGCTTGGCAAGTATCACGTACAGGTTTGCACCAACATCGCCTGTCAAGCGGTTGGCGCGGAGCAACTGTGGAATTACGCCTGCAAGAGTTTGAATCTCGGCAACAAGGAAGTTTCGCCGGACGGCCTTCTCTCGCTCGAAGAAGTAGAATGCATCGGTGCCTGTTCCTGGGCTCCGGCGGTTCAGGTCAATTACGATTTTCACCACTTTGTGACGCCCGAACGATTTGATCGGCTTATCGCCGCTCTGCGCGACGGAACGTACGAGAAGAAAGCGTCTTAGAATCGGCGATGCGCTACAACGAACCCAGTCCGCTTGAGCAGATGATCGTCTCGTACCGGTTCGGCCTTCCGAACTCGGCTTCAATCGATACTTATCTTGCGAACGACGGCTACATCGCTATCAAGAAAGTGCTTGGGATGACGCCCGAGGCCATCATCGACGAGTTGAAAGCGTCTTCGTTGCGCGGCAGGGGCGGCGCCGGCTTTCCAACCGGTATGAAGTGGAGCTTCGTTCCGCGGAATTCAGGCAAGCCGACCTACATCATCTGCAACTCCGATGAGAGCGAGCCCGGCACTTGTAAAGACCGGCTCCTGATGGAGAACGATCCTCATCAATTGATTGAAGGCATGATGATTGGCGGTTGGACCATCAAGTCCAACAAGGGCTACATTTTTATACGCGGCGAGTATCGGTATCTCATCGAGATCGTCGACCGGGCTATTGCAGAAGCATACGAGCGCGGTTATCTGGGGAAAAACATTCTAGGGTCCGGTTGGGATTTCGATCTCTACACTCATACCGGTGCCGGCGCCTACGAATGCGGCGAAGAATCGGCTCTGCTGGAATCGCTGGAGGGAAAGCGTGGCGTTCCACGCCTGAAACCTCCATTTCCCGCCGTTGTCGGTGCGTTTCAGTCTCCGACGATTCTCAATAACACCGAAACCTACTCCGCTATTCCTTGGATCTTCCGAAACAGTGGCGCCGCCTTCGCTGCGTTGGGGACACCGAAAAACGGTGGAACTCGTCTCATGTGCGTCTCGGGCCACGTGAATAAGCCAGGCGTTTACGAACTGCCCATGGGTTTTCCGATGATGCGTCTCATCGACGAGGTGTGTGGCGGAATGCGAAATGGCAAAAAGCTGAAAGCTGTCATTCCGGGAGGTTCGTCCGCTCCCGTATTGCGCGCCGACGAATGCGACATTCCGCTAGACTTCGACTCTCTTGCGAAAGCGAAGACTATGGCGGGCTCCGGCGGTTTGGTGGTGCTCGATGAGGACACCGACATTGTTGCTGTGGCCCTCCGCACAATCAAGTTCTACGCGCATGAAAGCTGCGGCTGGTGCATCCCCTGCCGCGAAGGCACAACCTGGTTAAAGAAGATTCTTTCGCGTTTCCACGATGGCTATGGGCAGCGAAGCGACATCGATCTGATAGCCGATCTTGCGGACAATATGCTCGGCCGCACCTTTTGTGCGCTTGGGGACGCCGCCGCTATGCCTACGGCCGCGTTCATCGCGAAGTTCCGAGACGAATTCGAAGCCTATCTGGCGAAATCGCGTTCCATTCAGACTGCGCCGGCGCCCGTGCCTGAGCTCGCCATCGTATAGGAACGAGATTAAAACTGAAGTAGACGAAATCTATGGCTGACCCCGTTAACTTTACAATCGACGGTCATCAATTCCAAGCGGCGCCGGGGACGCTGCTCATCAATGCTGCCAAGCAGGCGGGCATCCCCATTCCGGCATTCTGCTATTACGATGGCCTGTCGCTGCAAGCCGCCTGCCGAATGTGCCTGGTGGAAGTGGAAAAGACTCCGAAGCTGCAGGTCGCCTGCACGCTCCCGGTTGCCGAAGGCATGGTGGTCCACACCGATTCGGAACAAGTCCGCAAAGCTCGTAAAGGAACGCTTGAGTTTCTCCTCACAAATCACCCGTTAGACTGTCCCGTTTGCGACAAGGGCGGCGAATGCGAACTGCAGGATATGGTCTTCCGCTACGGCGCGCAGAACACTCGTTTTCACGAGGCCAAAATCCACGTCGATGAGAAACAATGGTCGCCCATCGTTTTCTATGATGCTCCGCGCTGCATTCTTTGCTACCGCTGTGTCCGTATCTGTGGCGAAGGCCTTGGTGTTGGTGCTCTTGGAATCGGCAATCGAGGAGCGGCTTCTGAGATCGTTCCGAACCGTGGGGATCATCTTGAGTGCGACGAGTGCGGTGCGTGCATCGACATCTGCCCGGTCGGCGCTCTGACCAGCGGCACGTACCGCTACAAGACTCGGCCGTGGGAAATGGAGCACGTCGGCACCATCTGTACGTTCTGTTCGAACGGGTGCAAGACAACTCTAGGTGTTCGCAACGGCGAGATCGTGCGCGCAAACAATCGCGATCGCTCCGGTGTCAACGGCGAGTTCCTGTGCGTGAAGGGCCGTTACGCTTTCGATTTCTCCCAACACCCCGATCGATTGACCACGCCTCTGGTGCGAACCAACGGCGAGCTGCGCCCGGTGTCTTGGGGTCAGGCACTTGCAGTTGTCGCCAAACGCTTCAGCGAAATCCGCGCGCAGGGTGGCAAGTTCGGCATCATCGGTTCAAATCACACCACCAACGAAGAGAACTATCTGTTGCAGAAGTTCGCTCGACAGATTCTGCGAACTTCGAACATCGATCATCAACGTACCGGCGACGTAGCAACTCTGCTCGATGCCTTGCAGGGCCGCACTAACGCTCTCGCGACAACCGGTGAGCTCGCAAGTATGAAAGCTGCCCTGGTCATCGACGCCGATCTCGCGCAGGAGCAGCCGTTGCTCGCTTTCCAGCTTCGCGCCAACTGGCGGCTTAACAAAGGCCACGTCTATGCAGTGACGCCCGGTCCGGTTCGAGAGGACAACTATGCCACCGCCTTTCGCATCGAGATCGGCAAAGAGTTTGACGCCCTCGAATCCCTCCGCGATCGTCTCGCTGCTGAACCTGAACTCGTCATCCTGTTTGGCGCAGCCATAAAGGGCGACGGTGTTCGCCGTCTGGTCGCATTCGCGGATTCGCTCGGCATTCCGGTCAAGTACGTGCCGCTGCTTGATTACTCGAACTCGCGCGGTGCCTCGGATATGGGCTTGCTGCCGGATCTCTTGCCCGGCTATCGCCCTGTTTCCGAAGCTGGTCTCGAACCCGGACTCGATTATGACCAGATGCTCGCTGCCGCCGATCTCGATGCCCTCTGGATCGTGGGCGCAAATCCGCTTCAACGCCAAACGTTAGCTGCACAGAACGCCTTCGTCGTCGTTCAGGACCTGTTCCTCACCGAAACCGCTCAGCGCTCCGACGTGGTTCTGCCTGCGTTCTGCGCGTACGAGAAGAACGGCACAGTCACAAACGTGTGTGGCGACGTTCAAAAACTCAGCCGCGGCTCGAAGACGATGGGTCCGAAATCAGACCTCGACATAATCGCTCTACTTGCGAAAGAAATGCGCGAGAATCTTGGTCCCACCAAGGTGGACGACATCTTCAAAGAGATCCGAAATTCGGTAGACGGATACGCCTTCCCGATTGGCGTCATCGAAACCGGAGGCGCGGCGCAAGCCGTCCCGCTCCACGGCCACGTTCAGATTCAATCGCGCTCAGATGCGATACGATCGGCCGGAAATACCCTGTTCACTTCCGGGACAATGGGCCGGTATTCCAACATGCTGAACTCGGTCCTTGAGGCGCCCGGCGCTCTTTACCACGATCCGCACAAGGAGCCATTCATCAATCAGGGCAGCGTTCAGCTTATGACGACAGAAAAGCCTCGATGAACTTCTACCTCGTAAGTCTCATCAAGATTGCAATCGTCTTCGGAATCTTCATGACCACCCTTGCCTATTTGCAATGGGTGGAGCGCAAAGTTCTCGCGCACATCCAGTCGCGTACCGGACCTCTCCGCGTCGGTCCTCACGGCCTTATGCAGCCTCTCGCCGATGTGTTCAAGCTGCTGACGAAAGAGGATGTGCTGCCGCCCTATGTCAATCGCTTTTTCTATCTGCTGGCGCCTTTTATCGCGGTGTCGCTTGCGCTCATTTCTATTTCCGTCATTCCTTTCGGGCCGGAGATCAGCGTCTTCGGCTATCACACCTACATGCAGATCAGCGATGTCAACGTCGGCATCCTGTTCATCCTCGCTATCGGCGCTGTTAGCGTGTACGGCGTCGCGCTTGCAGGGTGGTCGTCGAACAACAAGTATTCACTGCTCGGCGGGTTGCGAAGCAGTGCGCAGATGATCAGCTATGAACTTCCGTTCACGCTTGTCATCGTTTCGCCGCTTCTGCTGGCTAATCACCTGAGCTTCCGCGCTATAGGCGACGGCCAGGCCGGCTACTATCTCGGCTTCATACCGCGTTGGAACATCTTCCAAATGCCGTTCCCGCAGATCTTCGCGTTCATCATATTTATGATTGCGGGATTTGCCGAAACGAATCGCATTCCGTTTGATCTGCCCGAAGCCGAAAACGAGCTCGTTGCCGGTTTCCATACCGAATACTCCAGCATGAAGTTCGCGTGTTTCTTCATGTCCGAATACGCGAACATGATCACCATCGCCTGCGTTGCGACGCTTCTGTTCTTAGGTGCGTGGCAGCCGCTCTTTCCGGCCCCATATTCGAACTGGATCGCGCCTCTGGTCTTCTTCTGCGCCGCGCTGCTGTGCTTCTATTACGCGGCGCTCGGCACGCGCAAGCGCGATCGACGCACGTTGCCCGTCTTTGGCCTGGTTTTCCTCGTGGTGACTGCCATCTTCGCCGTTCCCATGTTTCAGTTCGTCACCATCCCGGCGTTCTGGTTTGCGGCGAAAGTCGGCTTCCTGCTGTTTACCTATATATGGGTACGCGGCACTCTGCCTCGTTTCCGTTATGACCAGCTCATGAAGTTCGCATGGACATTCCTGTTCCCATGCGCACTGATGAACTTGCTGCTAACGGCGCTCTTCGTCGCTGTATTCTAGGAGCGCCATGGATACGGTTCTATTCATCGTCTTCGCGGTCGTTGCGATCGTTTGCGCGTTCAATCTGGTGCTTCAGAAGCACCCGATTTCGAGTGCCTTATCGCTCATCGGCGTCATGGGCTCGCTAGCCGTTCTGTATCTTTTGCTCGGTGCTGAGTTTATCGCGATGGCGCAGATGATCGTGTACGGCGGCGCAGTCATGGTTCTGTTCATCTTTGTCATCATGCTGCTGAATGCGGGAACGGAAAAGGCCAGTTCCAAGTCCTGGTTTGCCCAATTCGCGGGCCTGCCGCTGCTTTGCGCTTTCGTTGCCGTGCTTGCGTTCCTCATCCGCGTAGCGCTGCCCACCTTGCGAGGCGTCCGTTTCGGAATTTGGGTCGGAGGCACGGCCGAACACGTCGGTCAAATGCTGTTCACGCAATATCTGCTGCCGTTCGAAGTGATTTCAATCCTGATACTGGTCGCCATTCTCGGCGCTGTCGTGCTGGCGCGAAAGGAGATCGATTAAGTGCTGCCTCCGGTTCCCTCTGGCCTGGTATCTCGTCCTGAGCGCGATTCTGTTTACTCTGGGTGTTGCCGGCTTTCTCTATCGCAAGAGCGTCATCACGGTATTTATGTCCATAGAGCTGATGCTCAACGCAGTCAATCTGAGCTTCGTTTCGTTCTCCTATCGAACTCAGGCGCATCGACGGTCACATCTATTCGTTCTTTGTGATGGTTGTGGCTGCCGCGGAAGCGGCCGTGGCCTCGCGATCATCTTGACCATCTTCAAGAATCGCGGCACGCTGCAGATCGACGAAGTCGATTCCATGAAACTCTGACAAAACATGATCCTCTGGCTCATTCCGTTTTTCCCGCTGATCGGGTTTCTGCTCAACGGCCTTTTCGGTAAGCGCTTTCGAAGCCCGTCGTCAACGTAATCGCGGTCGGCTCCGTGATGGTGTCGTTTCTGTACGTCGTCGCGCTGCTGTTCAAGATCTGGCCGATCACGACCGCCTATTCCGAGCACTATTTCACCTGGATACAAAGCGGCTTTCTCCAGATCGGCTTTGATCTGTTCGTCGATCGCCTCACAGCCGTCATGCTGCTCATCGTCACCGGCGTCGGCCTTCTCATCCACATCTATTCGCATCGGGTACATGGCAGCATGAGGGCGGCTATTACCGCTTCTTCAGCTACTTCAATCTGTTCATGTTCTTCATGCTGATTCTGGTGCTCTCCTCCAACCTGCTGCTGATGTTCGTGGGTTGGGAAGGCGTCGGCCTGTGCAGTTATCTGCTGGTCGGTTTTTACTTCACGGAAGACTATGCCACGAATGCCGGCGAACAAAGCATTCATCGTAAATCGCATCGGCGATTTCGGGTTTTCGCTCGGCATCTTTCTGACGTCGTGATTACGTTCAAGACGCTCGATTTCGGCAAGATCGCCGCCGCTGTCGGCGGCATGCCGGTCGAAGCTACAGTCGGCATGCTCACGGCCATCACGCTTCTGCTGTTTGTGGGCGCAACCGGCAAGTCCGCGCAGATTCCTCTGTACGTGTGGCTGCCGGATGCCATGGCCGGTCCCACGCCCGTCTCCGCGCTCATCCACGCGGCCACCATGGTCACCGCCGGCGTCTACATGATCGCGCGTGTTTCGTTCCTCTACGACCATGCGCCGCATGCGATGAAAGTGGTCGCGATCGTCGGGCTGCTCACGGCGGTGTTCGCCGCCACCATCGGCATCACACAGAACGACATCAAGAAAGTCTTCGCTTACTCGACAGTTTCGCAACTCGGATATATGTTTCTGGGCCTCGGGGTCGGCGCTTACTCGGCCGGCATTTTTCACCTGATGACGCACGCGTTCTTCAAAGCGCTGCTGTTCCTCGGCGCCGGAGCGTCATTCACGGCTTGGCGGCGAACAGGATCTGCGGCACATGGGCGGTCTGCGCAAAGCCATGCCGATCACCTTTTACACGCTCGGCATTGCCAGTCTCGCCATCTCCGGCGTTCCCCGGCTTCTCCGGCTTCTTCAGCAAGGACGCAATCTCTGTCCGCCGCATACGTCTCACGCGCCCTGGATGTTCTGGGTTGGCGCGATCACGGCCGGCATCACCGCGTTCTATGTCTTTCGCGCATTCTTCCTCGCTTCTTCGGAAGTTATCGCGGCCATCATCACCCGCACGAATCGCCGGCTGTCATGACGCTTCCGCTGATCGCGCTCGCGATACTCGCCGCCGGTGGCGGATTCCTCAGCGTGCCCTAAGTGGCTCTCACCGCAATTCCCGCTCTCCGCGCAAGAGAACACCACGCGCCATGGTCATCTCGGCCGCCTTCGGAATCGCCGGCATGGTCATGGCATGGTTCCTTTACGTCGCGCGTCCCGCTCTGGCGGAATCACTCAAAACCAGCCTCGGCCCGCTCTACACGCTGGTTGCCAACAAATACTACGTCGACGAGATCTATCAGGCGCTTTCGTCAAACCCCTTGAAGGCAGTTCGAGCATCCTTCTTTGGCGTGGCATCGACGAAGGTCTCATCGATTGCGGCATCGTGACCGGCTTGGGCGCATCTGATTCGTGGCTGGGGTGCGTTGTTCCGTCAGCTGCAATCCGGCAGCATCCGCAACTATGCCGCCTGGGTCTTCGCCGGCTCCATTCTGGTCATCTTTGTTCTGAGTTTGGCGGGAGGCTTCCGATGAGTTTGCTCGCCGTTGTCCTCTTCATTCCGCTTATCGGCTTCTTCGCGATTCTCTTTGCGCCGCGCAATTCGAAGCTCGCGTTCGCCGTCGCGCTCGGCGCTACCGTAGCAACGTTCATATCCTCGCTTGGTTTGATCGGTCCCGTGCTCGCCAACCCGGCACAGTTCACATCCGTCGTCGAACGGCTCATGGATCGATAGCCCTGGCCTCCAGATCCGTTTTCATCTCGGAGTGGACGGTATCAGCATCTGGCTTATCCTGCTCACGACGCTGCTTCTTCCGATCGCCGTCTGGATCTCGGAATCAGTGATCCTCGAGCGCAAGAAAAACTTCTTTGCTCTTCTCCTGCTCTTTGAATTCGGCCTCGTTGGCGTTTTCAGCGCGCTCGACCTGTTCGTTTTTTATGTGTTCTGGGAAGTCGCTCTCGTCCCCATGTACCTGATGGTCGGCGGCTGGGGTGCCTCACGCCGCGGACCGGCTGCCGTCAAGTTCTTCGTCTACACGATGCTCGGCTCAGTCCTCATGCTCGGCTCAATTTTGTATCTGCATAGCCAGGCCGGCACGTTCGATTATGTCGAGATCATGAATGCCCTCGCATCCGGCCGCGTGATGCTCACCTCGGCGACAGCAACTCGCGCTCTTCCTCGGCTTCTTTGCCGCCTTCGCCGTCAAGACTCCGATTTTCCCGTTTCACACATGGTTGCCGGACACCTATACGCAAGCTCCCGCTCCGGCCACGTTCCTGCTGGCCGCTGTCATGTCGAAAATGGGCGTCTATGGACTGTTGCGCTATTCGATAACTCTCGCTCCCTCGGGCGCGCACCGCTGCACGTCTTGGATCGTGGTCCTCGCGATCATCGGCATCGTCTACGGCGCGTTGCTTGCGCTCATTCAGCCGAACATCAAACGGCTCATCGCGTATTCGTCCTTAAGCCATCTCGGTTTTGTTGTGCTCGGAATCTTCGCGCTCGATCAACAAGGCGCCGATGGTGCTGTCTACCAGATGATTGCGCACGGGCTCTCAACGGGTGCTCTGTTCTTGCTGGCGGGCTATCTGGAACAACGGCGTCAATCGCTCGAGATTTCAGATTTCGGCGGTATCGCGAAGCCCGCCCCCGGATTGGCGACTGCGTTCCTTATCGCACTCCTCGCCAGCATCGGCCTTCCTGTTCTCTGTAACTTCATTGGTGAGTTCCTCATCCTGCAGGGCGCTGCTATCGCGCACTTCTCTTGGGCGGTTTACGCCGCCATCGGAGTCATTCTTTCCGCAGCCTATATGCTGTGGATGTATCAGCGGACTTTCTTGGGCAAAACCAACGATCGTAATCGCTCATTCATCGATCTGACTCGCCGTGAATGGGTTCCGCTGCTGCCTCTGATTCTGCTCATGGTGTGGCTTGGCACGTACACTGAGTCATTCATGCCTTCCATCAGTGCGGCCAACGCGCATCTTCTCGATCAAACCAACATGAGCAACACATATCGCGTCCAGCTCTCACCTCCATCCAACGGCCGCATCTTGGAGGCTGCGAATGCTCGGTAACTTCCAACCGTCTGCGATCGAGTATCTCCGTTTCCTGCCCGAGATCCTCCTCAGCATCTTCGGAATCGTCATCATGATGCTGGAGGCGGTGGCGAAGGGCAAGCGCACCTATATGGGTGTCATTGCGCTGGTGGGTATCGTGCTTGCGTTTGCGGCAAACGTCTGGGCGTACGGCAATGCCGGCCCCGCATTCCAGAACATGATTGTTGCCGACGGCTACGGAAGTTTTTTCCGCGGCCTCGTTTTGATCGTCGGCTTCCTGTGCATTCTGGCTTCGTTCAGCTTACCTTGAACGCGAGCACGCGCAAACAGGCGAATACTACGCGCTCATTCTTTTCTCGCTCGTCGGCCAGTGCATCCTTTCTACTGCCACCGACCTCATCATGGTCTTCATTGGTCTCGAAATCTCATCCATCGCCACCTACATATTGGCCGGATTTCTCCGCGATGATCGTCGCAATAACGAGTCGGCGCTGAAGTATTTCCTGCTCGGATCGTTTGCCACCGCCTTCTTGCTCTACGGCATCGCTTGGATCTATGGCTTGACCGGTTCCACGAATCTCGACGAGATTCGCCGCGTGCTGAGTCAAGGTCGGCAGCCGCTCATGCTTGCGGGCCTCGCGACAGCTTTGCTCTTCGTCGGCTTCGCCTTCAAAGTCTCGGTCGCGCCGTTCCAGGTCTGGGCTCCCGACGTGTATCAGGGCGCGGCCGCGCCGGTAACCGCATTCATGTCCGCGGGGCCGAAGGCCGCTGCTTTTGCGGTCTTTCTCCGTGTGTTCATGACGTCTTTCCGGCCCATGACGGATCGCTGGTTGCCGCTCGTGTTCGGCTGCGCTATAGCCACCATGATCATTGGCAACTTCGCCGCGCTGCTTCAAACCAACGTGAAGCGACTGCTTGGCTATAGCTCGATCGCGCACGCCGGATACGTCATGGTCGCCTTTACGGCCGCATCGCAAGTCGGCGTCAGTGCAGCCATGTTTTATCTCGTGTCTTATGCGCTGATGAACATCGGTGCGTTTGCGGTCATCAGCCATGTTGCGGCGCGGAACGAACGCTATGTCAAAATCGAAGACCTCGATGGGCTGGGCCGCCGTGAGCCCGTCACCGCTGCGTTGCTGGCCATCTTCGTCTTCTCACTCATCGGTGTGCCGCTGACCGGCGGCTTCTTCGGGAAGTTTTACGTCTTCCAGGCCGCTCTGAATTCGCACCTGGTTTGGCTCACTGTCATCGGCCTCATCAACAGCGCGATCGCCGCCTACTATTACCTCAAGATCCTTGTGGCCGTCTATATGCGCGAACCTGACACTGCGGTCGAGCAACTTCCGCCCGCTGCTGCGAGCCTGCAAATCGCAATGTGGGCCAGCGCTCTTGGAACTCTGTTCCTCGGCATCTTCCCCTCGGCTGTACTTTCGTTCGCGTCTTTCTCCGCCGCGCAGTTCCGGTAGCCCAGCGGAGCCGCGCGCGTAAGCAAGCGGAGTGTTTTGGTACAACCCAACAGAACCGCGCGCGTCAGCAAGCGGAGTCACTGCGCCGCGTTTGCGTGCTCGGCGAAGGCAGCTCAAAAATAGTTCCGTCAGCTCGGAGATTCGTTCCACCCGCAACAACCTCGGATGACTCTCCGGCACCGCTTCGTGTTCCAGTGACCATGTTCGCGGGTGCGGCACAAACACAGCATTCAGTCCTGCAGCCAATGCCGGATTGATGTCCGATTTCGGCGAGTTCCCGATCATCCACGTTCTGCTTACATCAAAGCCGCGCTCTTCCGAAAGTTCTCGATAAGCCGTTTCGTTCTTCTCTTTCACAATCGCGGCATGAACAAAATGCGGGAATAAGCCCGACCGGTCGATCTTGAGCTTCTGCTCTTCCGGGTCTCCCTTCGTGAAGATTGTCAGCTCGTGCCTGGATGCCAGTTCAGCCACCGTTTCGGCCACACCCTCCAGCAGTTCCATCGGTTGCTCCAGAATCGTGTTCGCGAACGACATCACCGCGTCGAGATCGGCTTGCGAAA
The DNA here is from genome assembly GCA_963846045.1 of Terriglobia bacterium. Lineage (GTDB taxonomy): Bacteria > Acidobacteriota > Terriglobia > Bryobacterales > Bryobacteraceae > Bog-105. The sequence goes on from CAWJUL010000013.1 coordinate 106,216, forward strand.
TGTGTTGCTGCGCCAACCGCTCATAACATTGCGTCAGGTTCCGCGCGAAATTTCGTGAACCGTAACCGTGTACTTTCGCGTTCACTATTTCGATCTCGTCCAGCACTGCCCGGATCTCCGCAGGCGACATCGACGAGTGATTCAGGTACGCGCAGAATCGATCGAACGCGTCTTCGAAGTAGATGTTGTTTTCCCAGAGCGTATCGTCAGCGTCAAAGATCAAGTGCTGTCGATTCATGCTTCGGCGTTAGGCTTCCGTGACGTGCTTGGCATGCCCATTCAGTGGGCCCACACGCTTCGCTAGTGCTATTTGCTCGCGCTGTATCAGGTACTCCGGGACAACTTTCACCAGGTACTCCAGCCTGTCCACCTCAGACCGCAGCGCTAAAACGGTCTGCCTCTTGTCGATATCGTTGATCAGTTGCCCGATTTGAAAACTTAGCCGGCCCTTAACCGCACCCTCTTCCATGGGAACGCTCGGGCGTTCGATGCTCATCAGCCGGCGAAAAGTGGCGCTTGCCCGGCGTTGCAAATCGTGGGGCACGGCGCGGACATCTTCATCGTCGAAATACGAAATCTGGGCACGCAAGTACGGCTTCTCTTCATCGAGTGACTCCACCACAAACCGGCGCTGCCCCGATGCCACCAGGTCGAGCCGTCCATCCGGGTACTTGCGCATGACATTCACAACCGTCGCCGTGCAGCCCACATTCACAATCCCGTCGTCCTTCGCCAAGACGACGCCGAACTCACTCTCCGCCGCAATAATATCCTCCATCATTTCTTTGTAGCGATCTTCGAAAATGTGTAGGGGTAGCGGCATCGCTGGTAAAAGCACGAGAGACAAGGGAAATAATGGAATCAGCTGCGTTGCCACATGACCATTATCTGTGTCTGTAATCTAAACGGAGACCGAGCGTCATGACCCTGAAGCTCAAGCGCACACCCGGCTTATACTTGCTCGGATTCATGGCAAGCGGCAAGACGACAATCGGCCGCGCGATTGCCCACGAACTGGGCTGGTCGTTCGCCGATATCGATTCGCACATCGAGCGGGAACATCGCACCACCATTGCCGACATGTTCGATATCCACGGCGAGCCGCATTTTCGGAATCTCGAGTCCAGTGCGATTCGCCACTATGTAAACAGGGTTGAAGCCGGCATGCCATGGGTAATCGCGCTTGGAGGCGGCGCAATCACGCGAGCCCAAAATTGGGAACTCATCAAGAATAACGGCGTGAGCATCTGGCTGGACTGTCCGCTTGAGATTATTCGCCGTCGGCTTAGCGATGACGCGACCCGCCCGCTTGCGAAAGATCGTGCCGGTTTAACGCAACTGTTCGAGAGTCGTCGCCCTCTCTATGCCCGTGCTGACTTCCGCATCGAGATTGACTCCGACGACGTCAAAGAGTCCTGCGGCCGCATCCTCCGCCTGCCCTTGTTTTAGTGCCCACAATGTCTGAGCGGAAACTTCGCCGCGATGCACTCGCCATCTTCCAGGCTGCGTTGCGCGCCGCGGACGCTCGCCAGGCAGTTCGAAATCATTTGGGCCTGCATCGGGGCCAACTGCGCGCGGGCGACACGCGGCTCCGCTTGGAAGAGCTTCGACCGCATCTTTCTCATCGCCGTCGGTAAGGCCGCGGAGGCAATGGCGAGGGGGTCTTAGAGACACTCGGCTCAAATCTCAACGGCGGCATTCTAGTCACAAAACGCGGACATGTGTCGCGCACCTGGAAAGACTAGAGGTGTTCGAATCCGCGCATCCCATCCCCGACGAACACGGGGCAAGAGCTTGCGCCGTATCGAGCAAGTGCTCGCCACTCTGAACCCGCGTGATCTTCTTCTGTGCGCGATTTCAGGTGGCGCATCCGCGCTTCTGCCTGCCCCTGCTGCCGGCCTCAGTCTGAAGGACAAACAGAAAACGACGGATCTTCTCCTTCGCGCCGGGGCGGACATTCACCAACTCAACACGGTGCGCAAACATCTCTCGCGCCTGAAAGGCGGCCGTCTCGCCGCACTGGCGTACCCGGCCACTGTTGTTGGTCTCTTGCTCTCCGATGTCATCGGTGACGATCCAGCCGTCATCGGCTCTGGCCTAACCGCTCCTGACTCATCCACGTTCAACGGCGCCATCGAAGTGCTTCAGCAATTCAACCTCCTGAGACGCGTTCCAAAGTCGATCCGCAGTCATCTCGAGAGTGGCGCGAACGGAAACGTGCCTGAAACTCCGAAAGTCGGCGACGTCGTTTTTGAGAATGTCTCAAACGTAATCGTCGGCAGTAATCGTCTCGCCTTGATTGCTGCGGCGCATCAGGCGAAGAAGCTCGGTTACAACCCGCTCATTCTCTCAAGCAGCATGCAAGGTGAAACGCGTCAGGTGGCTCGAGTACATGCTCAGGTCTTGCGCGAAATCACTATGTCCTGCCATCCCGTGAAATCGCCCGCCTGCGTCTTATCGGGCGGCGAAACTACCGTAACGGTGAAGGGTGGCGGGAAGGGCGGCCGGAATCAGGAGTTCGCCCTTGCTGCGGCTATTGAGATAGCGGGCTTGTCCCGCGTAGCCGTTCTAAGCGGCGGCACAGATGGAACCGACGGCCCTACCGATGCCGCCGGCGCAATCGCGGCCGCCACAACCTTGGCCCGCGCTCGCCAAATGGGGCTGAATGCGCGCGAGCATCTGCTGCGCAACGATGCTTATCCATTCTTTGATCGACTCGGCGATCTCATCAAAACAGGCCCCACCGGGACCAACGTGATGGATGTTCACCTCTTACTCGCCGGCTGAGTAAAAGGACAGCGAGTTATCTCCCTGCCGCAACACGCGGACTTTCTGAAGCCGGCCATACTGCTCGTCTAACGCAAGCTTCGATGGATGCTGGGCGATCACCAGCAATACCTCGGTCGTAGACAAAGCGTTGATCGAATCCGTATACTCGCTCACCTGATCGTAAGGCGGGTCTATGAACGCGATCTCGCATGGATAGTTGTGCAACAGAACCGCTGCACTGCCTCGCACCACCGTCGCTTCCCGTTCAATTCCGAGGGTTCGCAAGTTGTCCCGCAGGCACTCCAAAGCTCTCGCACTCCGTTCTATGAGCACCACGTGCTTCGCGCCGCGGCTAAGCGCTTCAATGCCCACCGCTCCACTACCTGCATAAGCATCCAGAAACGTCGTCCCGGCTAGTCGTGGCTTCAAAATGTTGAAGAGAGTCTCTCTCAAGCGATCGGGCGTAGGTCTCACGGCGAGCCCGGGAACGGATTTCAACCTTCGGCTGCGAAACCGCCCTGCGATGACTCGCATGTCCTCAGCCCACCTGCACTAACCCGTAACGCCGTTGCCAATGTTCTTGGATGTAGCGCACCACCGCGCGCAGTTCGTCGGGATCTTTGCGGCCTTCAATCAGCGCTTTGGCTTCGGCGCGTGCCATGTCCAGAACGTCTTGATCTCGCATCAGGTCTGCCAGTCGCAGGCCTGGAACTCCCGACTGCTTCGTTCCAAAGAATTCGCCCGGTCCGCGTAGCTTCATGTCCATCTCTGCAATGTGAAAGCCGTCATTTGAATCCACCAGCGTTCGAATACGCTCTCGCGCAATGTCGCTCAGCTTCCCGGTCACCAGAATGCAATAGCTCTGATGAGCGGCGCGCCCTACGCGCCCCCGCAATTGATGCATCTGCGCCAACCCAAATCGCTCAGCTTGCTCAATCACCATCACCGACGCATTTGGCACATCTACTCCGACTTCAATAACTGTGGTTGAAACCAGAATCTTCGTGCTTCCGCTCTGAAACCGTTGCATCGCCGCTTCCTTGTCCTGGGCGGACAATTTTCCGTGCAGCAGCCCCACAGCGACGCCGGGAAAAACTTTCGTCGACAAGTGCTGGAACATGGTTTCGGCGGCTTTCACAGCCGCTGTCTCTGTCTCTTCCACTACTGGATAAACAACATAGGCCTGCCGCCCGGTTCTGATCTCCTGCGCGATGAAGCTGTAAATGTTCTCGACAGCGGATTCGGAAACGTGCTTCGTGACAACAGGCTTGCGCCCGGGTGGTAACTCGTCGATCGTGGAGACGTCCAGATCTCCGTAGAGAGTCAGGGCGAGCGTGCGTGGAATCGGCGTCGCCGTCATAACCAACACATCCGGTTGATGTCCTTTTTTCATCAACTCCAAACGCTGTCTCACTCCAAAGCGGTGCTGTTCATCCACAATCGCCAGCCCCAGTCTCGCGAACGCAACATCTTCCTGGATAATCGCGTGTGTCCCCACCACAACATGCACCAGTCCTTCAGCAATCAGGTTCTTGATCTGCTGCTTTTCACGAGCGCCGCGCCGATCCAGTCAGTAACGCCACCACATAGCCAAGCTTCTCGAGCAGCCGTTTGAAATACGAATAGTGCTGCGCGGCCAGAATCTCGGTTGGCGCCAGCACCGCCACCTGATGCTTGTTCTCAATCGCAATCACAGCCGCCTGCGCCGCAACAATCGTCTTGCCGCTGCCCACATCGCCCTGCAGCAGCCGGTTCATCGGATGAGGGCGCTTCATCTCGTTCGCAATCTCCTGCATCACGCGGCGCTGCGCTGCCGTGGGTTTGAAGGGAAGCATCTTTTTAATCTGCTCGCGAACGCGATCTCCCATCTCGAACGCAATTCCATCCGCCGCCTTGGCCTTCGTCTTCTTCAGTGCCAGTCCGCATTCCAGCCAGAAGAACTCATCGAAAATCAGCCGAACCTGTGCTGGAGTGCGATACGCATTCAACATATTCAACTCGGCATCGTGAGCCGGCGCGTGTACTGCGCGCAGTGCTTCATCTAAGGGCGGCAACTCAGTCCGGTGGCGAACCGCGTCCGGCAACGCGTCTTCCGGCATAGGGCAGTCTTCGAGAATCCGATGCAGCAGCGTCCGGAAAACGCGTGTCGAGATCTTCGACGCCGCCTCATAGACGGCGACAATGCGCCCCGTGTGCAGACTCTCTTCGCCGTCGTCCTCGGCTGAGAGGATCTCCACTTCGGGCTGCACCATCAGCCTGCATCCCTGCGCTCGTTCCAACTCCACCTTCCCGAACAAAGCCACTCGCGTGTCCGGAACCAGTGTCTCTGCGTAGCGCTCGCCGTGGAACCATCGCCCCAGCAGCTTCGCTCCGCTGCCATCTTGAAAGGTCGCCTCAAACAGGCCCGAAGCGCCTCGCCTGAATCGGGATAGTTTTGCGCTGGCAACTTGCGCCAGCACCACGGCTTTCTCGCCCGGCGCGAGTTCCGCTATAGCTTTGATGTTTCGGCGGTCTTCATACCGAAACGGTGCATAGTAGAGCAGATCGGTGACCGTAAACAGCCCTTTGGCCGCAAGCATCTGCGCTCTCGCCGGTCCGATCCCCTTTACATACTGCAGCGGAGTGCTAAGATCCAAACTCCTAGCCTAACGTTCCACTCTCCCCCAACAATTTTCACCTCTTATTCGCCCGTGCGCCCCTCAAAGCCCCCGAACCGAAAAGCCTCGAAAACTCGTATGCATTGGTAGACTGAACATGACGCCCCCTGTGAGTACCCCCACTATTTCGTCCGGCTTTGACGAATCCGCGCTCGTGGCGCGAGCAAAATCCGGAGACGTAGACGCCTTTTCTGAGCTGGTCAAACACTACGACCGGCGTGTATTTCGCATGGCGAAGCAGATCACGCAGAACGATGACGATGCCGAAGACGTTCTGCAGGAGACCTTCTTAAAGGCGTACACCCACCTCGACAACTTCCAGGGAAATTCGAAGTTCTACACCTGGCTGGTCCGCATAGCCGTCAACGAAGCTTTGATGAAGCTTCGGAAGCGGCGATCCGACCGTACCGTGCCCCTCGACGAGCCCATCGATACCGGCGAAGACGAGATGGTCCGGGAAATCGCCGTTTGGGACGTGAACCCGGAAGAGACTTATTCCCGCGAAGAGCTCGCCGACCTTTTAGATCAGGCAATTCAAAGTTTGAAGCCTGCCTACCGCACCGTTTTTATCCTGAGAGACATCGAAGAAATGTCGATTGAGGAGACGGCAGAGGCTTTGAACTTATCGATTTCGGCTGTAAAGAGCCGGTTACTGAGAGCACGGCTGCAGCTTCGCGAAAAGCTCACCCGGCAGTTCAAGCGAAAGGGAGAGGACGCGTTTGCTTACCTGTAAACAGTTTCTTCTGGAACTCAACGACTTCCTCGACGACACGCTTGACCCTGGGCTAAAGGCCGAACTCCAGAGGCATGTCAACGAATGTCCCAATTGCTGGGTCGTCTGTGACACGACAGAGAAGACTCTGAAGGTGTTCAAGGGCATGGAGGCGAAGGCCATCCCCGAACGCGTTCATGCCAAGCTGATGCAGGCCCTTGAAAGAAGAATGAAAGCCACTGGCCAGGGCGCGGCCGCCGAAACCTTCGACGCCTAAGGTTCAGTACCTCCGTTTTATCTTTTCTCTTCAGTCCTAGTTGAACCTTCTCATTCAATCAAGGCGCTATCCGTGCTTGTAAGTGTAAGTAACTGCGCGCGCCGGTGCATGGCCTCACAATCGCATCTGAGTAAGCATCTCTCTTGAATGAGAGGCGCGGAATGAAACCCCGCAGTTAATTAAGGAGGCTCAGATGAAAAGCCAATTCGTACGCATAGTTCTGACGGCGGGGCTGACAATCCTCGGGAGTATCAGTCTCAGTGCTCAGAGCAACAGAGAGACTGCGAAAATTCCGTTTGCGTTCCATGTCGGTGAAACCCAACTCAGCGCAGGCGACTACACCGTGCAGCGGGTCAACACTGCCGGGTTGTTCCAAGTCACGAGGCAAGACGGACATTCGATGTTCATAAACGCTCCGGCTGTTTTGTCCGGCAAGGCTCATGAACACGGCCGCCTGACGTTTGCCTGTTACGCCAAGGATTGTGCGTTATCGCAGATCTGGATGGATAACAGTGAGCTTGGATATTCGCGCAGCGCGTCTTCCCTGGACCGCGACTTATCGCGAAGACTCAGCATGGCCGCGCTGATCTCCATACCGTTCGTTACCCACTAATTAGTTTAGGCGGCGCCACTCGGGCCAGCGATCTCCAGGATTACTGGCCCTTTTTTTCCGTTCGTGACGCACAGCGCGGAAGATAGCTACCGATATAATCTAGGAACCCATGAATAGAAAAATCTTATGTTTGGTCGTCGCATTAACCCCTATCGCTGCATTCGCGCAAGAGCCGCCCACCACGCCCGCTAACCCGATCTCTACCAGCGAGAGAGGCTTCTACGGACTGGTAAGTGGCGAGGTGATTGCCGCAGCCGAGAAGATGCCGGAAGAGAGTTATTCTTTCAGGCCGACGCCCGACGTTCGAACATTCGGCCAGCTTGTCGGTCACGTTGCAGATGCCCAATACAACTTTTGCGGCATGGTTGCGGGGGAACAACCTTCCACAAAATCCATTGAGACTACTAAGACGTCAAAAACAGATCTCGTCACTGCGCTGAAGGGCGCGGTCGCTTACTGCAGCAAAGTATATGCCGGGATGACTGACGCGCAGGGTAGCCAGATGATGATGTTGATGAAGTATAACGTCGCGAAACTCACCGTACTCTCCGTCAATACTGCGCACCTCGATGAACACTACGGAAATATGGTGACTTATCTGAGATTGAAAGGCATCGTGCCGCCTAGTAGTGAAAAACCCGTCGGCTCCGGACAGAAGTAGGCCTGCTAATCCGTCTTGTCGCCTGGGAACGCTCGGGGTTGAATCTTGGATAGATTTGCAGTTAGAATTCTTAGTCTATTCAGATGCACAATTTACGCTGTCAACCGCCAAGCCCCGATTTGCGGGAATTCGTACGAACGTATGCCCAGCGTGAAATGGTTGACTTACCCGGACCTCTCGCCACGCCGGTACCCGCCAGGCTGGAACAGACACTCGAATTTCAATTCGCAGAACGCTTCGACGTAGTTTCCGCAAGCGGGCGCCGCGATTTCGCGCGACCCGTCACGCTGGTCGGTTCTTACACGGAGGGTGCGACAGCTTTTTTCAAGAACAAGGTCGTCTCGTTCGGAATCTTCTTCCAGCCTGTGGGACTTTCCCGCTTAGTTCACATACCGCCCTCGGAATTCTCAAACCGGGCATTCGATGCACGCGACGTTTTGCCCTGCGGAATCCAGGAGTTGCATAGTCAGCTTGCTGCGTGCGGATCGTTCGCCCTTCGGATAGCGGCTGTCGAAAGCTTTCTTCGCGGGCTGGCTAGCCGGGTATCCGTCCGCGACAACGAACTCGGGCGCCATGCCGCCGCCGAGATTTTTAAAGCAAACGGAGCAGTGCGCATGACCGACCTGGCAGCTTGCTATGGCATTGGCGTTCGACAGTTAGAACGCCGTATCGGGAGCGCCGTCGGTATTGCGCCGAAAACCTACGCCTGCGTGGCACGCTTCCAGACGGCGCTCGACGCGAAACTGCTGACGCCCAACCGTTCTTGGATGTCGATCGCGCACGATCTTGGTTATCACGACCAGATGCACATGGTACATGATTTCCACAAATTGGCTGGGGGTGCGCCTGCGGAGATCCTGACGCGTATCGGCGATGCGCGCCCACCCGCCATGCAAAACTTTTCCCAGTTTTGATGTCGGCTTTTTACTAGGCGCTCTGCGCGCATCGCCGGTAAACTTCGGCCTATGCACATCACGCGCCGCTTACGTGTACTCGCTGCCTTCATTCTTGGGACAATAGGCGCTCTCGCCAATGCCGGCCCCATCGCCATAACCTACAATCTTACCGGGGTCGGGACTGTTGAGAGTTCCACAGCTACCACTCTGACGCTTGTCGCGCAAGCTAACGGTTCTGTTCTGTCAGGCAATCCCAATCTCAATCTTGCATGGAATCCGGTTACGTACTCTGACCAAAGCGTGCTGGATCTGACAACCGGACTGCTCAACGGAACCTTCAATCTCTCGCTTGCCGACGGCGACACGTTATTCGGGCAAATCTTTGAAGACGATTCGGTTATCGACGCAAGCCCAACCCAAACAGGCCTCTTCCCTCAGACTTTGACCTTCACCGGAGGAACAGGACAGTTCGCCGGTGCTGCAGGATCGGTTTCAGGCCTCGGGTTCTTGGGAACTACTAACTTCACTGTCTCGGGAAGTGGCGTTGTCGATACTCCCGCGATCCCTGAGCCTGCGTCGCTGGCGCTCATTCTCGGAGGTTGGGCGCTCTTGATCGGTTGGTCGAGGCGCGCAGGGGTAAGGAGTGCGGAATGAAATCTCTACGTCTCAACGTTGCCATCGGCACGATGGCCCTTGCGGTTTCGGCATCGGCGGCAGAACTCACCGTCTATGTGACCAATGGCTACCAGTTTGGAACAGTCGGATTGTCCACCGGCACATACATTCCGATCGGGAGTGGAACTCCGGAGGGCATCACCAGCTTAGCGGTGGGACCAAACGGGTCCATGCTGACGTTGGCGTTCAACGGCAATCTTGAATACATCAACCCCAGCGTAGGATCTTCAACGCTCATCGCAGCTACCGGCCTTTCGGATTGTTCCACCCCAACATCCGCCTGCGGGCCGACTTCGCCAAACACCATCGGAAGCCTGGGAGGACACATCTACGCCACCGACTTCCGGAACACCCTGTATTCGGTGAATGCGGCAACAGGTGCGACGGAGCGTATTGGTCTTACCGGGATTCCCGCACTTCCGTTTGTGCCCCTTACTTCGCCGGGCACGGGACTGCTCAACATCTATGACGAGACTTTGTTTGCTTCGGGCGGGGTTCTGTACGCCACAATGGACGCAGGCGTCCTGGCGTTGGCGGATGGTTCCGTAACAACTGTGGTCGATCCGATGCTTTATAAGATCGATCCCGCAACCGCTCTCGCTACACCAATTGGGTCGACAACGTTTGGCATCGGTGCGGCCGTCGACATCAATGGAATTGTTTACGCGTTCGGCGATGCTGACGGCGAGATTGGAACGCTGAACTTATCCAACGGCAGCCTCACGGCAGTCGCAAGCTTCGATCCCAACGTGACGGGCATCATTACTGGCGCGGTGCCCACGCCGGAACCCGGCTCGGGGGCACTCGCAATCATGGGACTGGCTCTTGCCTTGTTGCTGCGGAGGCGCTTCACCCGTTCCGCTGGGCACTTGTAAGCGTAAAGTAACTGTTGACCGGTTGTGGTTCGCTGTCCTCTGTCTCGGAGATACTAGGACAATCTGGGTGTCATCACCACACGGCCGTCGCTCGCAACGCTATCCGCTTGGCTTCTCTTGGCTTGCGCGGCAATGCTTTCACTCTGTTCATCCGTCTGCGTAAGTAAAGATCGGCCCCAGCCTCTCGCCAACGACGCTTATATCTGGCAGAGACGTTGGAATGATTCGCTGCTGAGCGCTATCGGTACATCGGCTTCGTCGATTCGTGCGTGGCGAGTTCTCGCTGCGGAAGCCGAAGGGAAAGTGCACCTCACGAAAATTGCGGTCGACCGGCAAGCGTTGCGGCAAGCGGGAAATCCAGTGATCGCCGTGATCAGGATCGATGGCCGCATTGACGCAACCCTGCGGGACGAAGAGCTCGCTGCGCAGATCGTCGCGTTTGCGGCCGATTGGAAGAAGGATGGTGTGCCCCTCCGCGGGATCGAGATTGATCATGACTGCGCTTCGAGTCGGCTCGCCAATTACAAAGACTTTCTTCGTCGCCTGAGAGCGCAAATGCCGCGCGGGCTGACGCTGTCGATTACGGCTCTTCCCAGCTGGATGGGTAACGCCGATTTGCCGAAAGTCTTGGCCGCAGTGGATGAAACCATTCTGCAGGTGCATTCGGTAATGAGTCCGAAAAAGGGATTGTTCGATCGAACGGCCGCCTACAAATGGGCGCGGGAGTGGTCGGCGCTAAGCTCACGGCCCTTTCGACTGGCCTTGCCGACTTACTGGTCGCGAATCAGCTGGAACGAGGACGGGCGCGTTGTTGCGATCGAAAGCGAAGTAAACCGATATGGAACCGATCCGGTAGGCCGCGAGATCCTCATCGAACCAAAGGACGTGGCTGCTTTGATTGCCGATTTGCGCCGGACGTCCCCGCGTCACTTGATGGGTATTGCCTGGTTTCGCTTACCGATCGCGACAGATCGGCGCGCCTGGAGTTCGCAAACTTGGCGTGCTGTGATGCTGGGACTACCTTTGCATGCCACGAATCCTGTAGTGCATTTCGGAAGCGATCGGAGTGGTGCTAGAGACGTGTATCTGCGGAACGAAGGCGGCCTCGATGCAAAGTTACCCTCGCACGTTTCCATCTCAGGGCAAGGGTGCGAATTCGCAGACGCCATGCCGCCCTACAACATAGAGCGGCAGACGAACGTGGTTCAATTCCTTTTGACTCGCGATGACCTTTTGCGGTCTGGGGAGGAACGGCTGATTGGCTGGATTCGCTGTTCCGGCCCGCAGTTAGAGGCCTATGTTTCCTTTTAACAGCTCGTTGCCCCGCATCGCCGTGATGGCGGCGCTCGCAGTTACCGTTGCCTTTGCGTGCGGCCCGTTCTTGGGCATCGAGGTTCTGCGGAATCGGCGCGAAGTTTTGCTTTCACCGCCTACAGTTTCGTTCGAAGCGGAGTTGAAAGCTCTGGTACCACCACAGAAAGACAGACTGCCGGTGGTCGAATCCGGATCGGACGGCAAAGACGAGCCAAATCGAGCGACTGTGGAAGCGGAAGAACTCACGCCTCCTGTTTTGGCTCGCGTCTCGGCAATGTGGTTGCAAAGCGGTGGCGATGCCGCTTATTCGTTAGGCCAGGATCTGCCGCCGGCCATCCGGCTGTACACGGCGGGTGCGGTGAGTTTCTTGCATGGCAACAAGGAAGCCGCCCGAACGTACTTCCAGAAGATTCTCGACCTGCCGGAGCCGGAACGAAAAACAAGAGAAGTGTGGGCTCGTTTCATGCTGGGCCGGATCGCGGTTCAACAATCGAATCAGCCTGAGGCGGCGGCACAGTTCGAAGCCGTGCGGGCGCTGGTTAGGAGTGGGGAGCCCGACCAACTGGGCTTAGCGGTGACCAGCTTTGGAGAGCAGGCGCGCGGCGCGTGGCAACAAGGCGCCGTGGCGAAAGCAGTCGAGCTGTACGCGCGCCAAGCGTCGTATGGATCGGAAAGCGCAGCCAACTCGCTTGTGATGATAGCGGGTCGGATCCTGGACGATCCGAATTTGCTCGACCAGGCCGTCCAGGATTCTACGGCGCGCCGGCTGTTGTTCATTTGCTTGAACGAGAATTCGGCAAGACGGTTTTTTGTCGACCCCGACCCGCACTATTTAGGCGGTCCAAAGGTCGACCGCCTTGTGGCGGCGTTGCAAAGTCACGGCTTGACCCGAGTGGAGGGCGCCGGATTGCTGGCGTCTGCCGCTTATTCGCAGGGACGTTTCGACATCGCGCAGAAATTGTCGGCCCTCGAAGATGTGGCTATTAGTTTTTGGGTTCAAGCCAAACTGGCTTTGCGCAGAGGCGATAGGGAAGCCGCGCTCCAGGACTATGAAAAGGCGCTCAAAGCTGTTCAGCCATCGATGAGCGATCCCACAAGCATGAGGGCGGAGTACGGAGTCTTGCGCGTAAGTCGTGGAGACTATTTACAGGCGCTCGACTTGTTCAATCGCGCGGCGGCGAAAGAATGGGGCGCGAACAGCGAATTTAATGGGTTCACCGATTATTGGGGAGATGCCGCCTACCTCGCTGAGCGCGTTCTGACAATTGATGAGCTTCGGGACTATTTAAGCCATAAACTTCCCTCGGGCTCTGTTTCGACAGCCGAAGAACCGTCTGAACTTTCCCGGCTGCGCAGTGTTCTGGCGCGCCGATTGATGCGCGCAGGCCGGCGGCTTGAGGCGATTCGCTACTTCGACGATCCCAAGGTTCGAAAGGAAGCCGAAGAGTATGACAATGCGTTGAACAAAGCGAATAGCTGGTGGCGTTTCCCGCTATCGAGAGCGGAAGCATGGTTTACAGCGGCAACGCTCGCGCGCAAGAACGGGATGGAGTTATTGGGCTTTGAAAAGGAACCCGACTTTGCCATCTGGAATGGAGACTTCGACTGGGTTGACTATGATACGCCTCGGATGGTCGAACCCCGATCCCAGAATAGTCCCGAAAATATCTACACGAGCGAGGATGAACGCAAGCGCGTAGCAGCAACCAAAGCCAAACCAGATGTGCGGTTTCAATACCGGCTGACGGCCGTGGACCACGCCATGAAGTCTGCGGATTCTCTGCCGCCGCGCTCACAAGCTTTTGCGGCTGTACTTTGTGAGGCCACGCAATGGATTATTGATCGACAACCCGAACGAGCCGAACAAGTGTACCGGCGATACCTGCGCCAAGGCGCTCACGTTGCCTGGGGCCGTAGCTTCGGCCGGACGTGTCCGCAGCCGGACTTTTCAGAAGCATCTAGTTGGAGCGCAGCCTCGCGGCGAGTAAATCGCCTTGCCCTACATGCGCGGACGCATCCTTTCTACGCCGTTCTCTCGGCTGGTTTAACCGTCGCGATTTTTATAACGTTGCTTGTTTACGCGCGCGCTCGGCGAGCGAAAAGCTTCTCTCGAAGTGAATCCGATATAAGTAGCAGAAACACTTAAGGGATTCAGAGGACCAACCGGCAATCCTCTGGATGGGAGGTCTGGCGCCGGCGGAAATCACAGGTTGCCGAGTGGAGCAACGTTTATCCGATGTTGCCGGTAAGCGCTAACCACTCGGCAATTCCACGTATGGAGGTTTTGAGTGCCCCGTCTACCCGAACGGCCCGATAGCAGGTTTGCCCAATCTCGAAAGGACGCCGTTCCCCTCTGGCTGCACGATGTATACGGGCATCAGTACGACCGGCCTCGGCCGATGCTGGCCGCCCAGAAGCTTGCCGAGCGTCCCGATCTCGGCCAAGGCGATTTGTTTCTCGCCTGCGCTAGTGGCGATGAATCCGCAATACGCAATGCCATTGCAGATGATCCTGCCAGCATCAACTCACTGACCAAGAATTGGCAGTGTCCTTGCTGCAAAGAGATGCTCGATATGCCGGCTTTGGTCGCTGTAACTCATTCCGGGCTGTTGCAGCTTCCCGAGTTTCGCGATCGGTTGCAACGCTGTGCACGCGTCTTGCTGGAAGCGGGAGCGGATCCGAATCAATCGTGGCCGCATCAACCCAGCGGCCATCCGCCCAGTGCGCTCTATGGGGCCGCGGGGAAGAACCATGACCCTGAGTTGACCAGGTTGCTGCTGGATGCCGGAGCTAATCCGAACGACAACGAATCGCTGTATCACTCGACAGAAAGTCCTGACCTAACCTGCACGCGGTTGCTGCTGGAAGCCGGAGCAAGGGTGGAAGGAACAAACGCCGTACATCACATCCTCGATCGCGACGAGCTCGACGGGTTGAACCTGCTGCTTGCCTACGTGAAGGATTTCAACGCTCTGACCAGCACAATCGGGAATCCGTTGATCTGGGCAATCAGACGGCGCCGTTCCCGCAGGCATGTCGAGGCTTTGCTTGCGGCGGGGGCCGATCCCCATGTGAAGACCTCGCACGGTGTCTCCGCGTACCACTTCGCACTACAGAACGGCCTGCCCGAGGTCGCCGAGGCATTGGCCTACGCGGGGGCAGGCCCGGTGGCGGGAGAAATCCTGAGCGCTGAAGATCAATTCGTCGCTGCGTGCGCGCGGGCCGATGACGCAGAGGCTCGGCGCATTCTTGCCGAGCGGCCTGACATCTTTGAGTCCCTTTCAGATTCGCAACTGAAGCAGCTTCCCCAGTTAATGGAAGGCCGCGCAACGGATGCGGTAAAACTTATGGTCAAACTTGGGTGGCCAATTGCCGTCCGAGGGGGCGATTGGAGCGCGTCGGCATTGAATCTCGCCGTGTTCCAGGGTTACGCGGAGATGACGCGTTTCCTCTTGGGAAACGGTGCGACCTGGGCCGAGCGCCACGGCTTCAATGACAATGTCCGCGGCACTCTTTCATGGGCATCACGCAACAACGATCCCGCAAGCGGAGACTGGGTCGGCTGCGCGAAGGCGCTGGTAGAACATGGGATGCCGATCGATCTTCAAGGCGATTACTCCGAAGAAGTCGCGGATTTTTTCGCCGCTCAGCAGGCGATGACTTGAGGTTCGCGCATCTGCCGTTCTAAGCGGATCGCGGATGACGCCGGAGTTGCGTCCTTGTTCCGCTACCGTTTTCTCGGCTGACAATTGCGAGAACGGTAGGGCGAGTATAGCTGGGGCGTCGCCCTGGGCGATATGACATTTCGCCGGACGGCAAGCAAGCTGTCTATTCGACAGATAGTCGCAACGGAAAATCTTCCTTGTGGCTTGGGCCCACAGACCGAAGTTCTCCAGCCAGACAGATCGCTCATTCAGGTGAAAACTCGCCGTACTTTGACCCCCGAGCGCAGATCTTATTCCGGGCAGCGGAGGGCGGCGTTAACTACTTGGAGCGGATGAATTGGGATGGCTCCGGGCGTCGCAAGGTTGCGCCGTATCCCATCATCCAAATCGAAGGCGTTTCGCCGAGCCGGCGATGGGTAATGGCGTCGGTCCCGCTGGACAGTGCCGGGGCGGCGCCGGTCGCGATTTCGACGGGTGATGGATCTTCGGTACGCGTTTGCGCAACGTATTGTGGCACTCCGAGGTGGTCGCCGGATGAACGCTTTCTTTTTGTTCGTGTGGAAGAAGCTACTCGGACCAGCACGGGACGGAGTCTGGCGATTCGGGCCGGGCCGGGCGAGAGCTTGCCAGTGCTTCCGCCGGGAGGCATCGCACCAATGTCCAATCCCAGCGTAGTGCCAGGGGCGCAATCGGATTCGCCGCGCGGATCTGATACCGGGGAACGATCTCTCGCATTTCGCGTACGTGAATACAACCGTGCATCGGAATTTATATCGAATTTCGGTACCCTAGGCTCGCAATCCTTAGATGACAGTCCGGCGTGGACATCTTTGGCCGCATCTTCCAGCACACCGGCGATCGGCTCACCGAAGCGTACTGGGCACGAATCTTCGCAGGGCGAGCGAACTGTTCATTGGAGAGATCTCATCCCGCGTAGACCCATGCAGTTCAGACACATGGTCATCGCTGGAAACCGTCTACGTCTTCAAGAGATCACTGCATGACCCTTTCAAAGCGCCATTGGACAAAGCCATGGAACTGGAGGGGACGCGATGGCCGAGCTATGAAAGAGTATACTTACCGAATTAAGCAGACCAAGAATTTCCCCAAGAAGAGGCCGCGATGCTTGCCAGATCTCTTTGCCGTGCAGTCCTAATCGCGATGGTTGTTGCGACACTCGCGAAGCCAACTCGGGCATCTAATTTTGACACGGATTACAAGTTACTCGTGACTGGAATCGTGGTGGCGAGTGCGGCTGTTGCGGTAGTCGTGACCGTTCTTGTGGTGCACCATTCGCGCAAGAAGAGCGCCATTACCGGGTGCGTTACGTCGGGGCCAAGCGGGATCGGCATGACTGACGAGAAGGACAAACGGATTTACGCGCTTTCCGCCGACTCGATAAGTCTCAAGCCAGGTGACCGGATGACGTTGCAGGGCAGGAGACGTAAGCAAAGCGGCGGCGCTTGGGTCTTTGAGTTACACGGAATAACCAGGGACTTTGGATCCTGTCAGCCCTAGAGAGCACTGATCGACTTGAAATCCGCTAGGCCCTCGGTGGACAGGGTCGACCGAGGGTCAAAGCGACGAGATGCGCGTTTTCCGGCCAAGTGGCCGGCGTTGCTCTACCCTTCGCGACAAGGGCGGATCTTTCGCGACCAGAGGTGCTCCTGAAGCTTCCGAAGATTGCCGGACTAGAAAGCTCTTGGAAGCTTCAGTCTGTTCGAGAGCGGCGCTGCGACGGTTACCCAGGTCCATCAGCGCGTCTAAGATGCGCAGAGTTCTTGCCCCGATCGGCGCGGAGTCGAAAATTCGCATCTGCCAGCCTCTGCACCGTCGCCGCTGTCCGCGCCGCGAGGCTTGTTCCCAGCTCGATTCGGCCATGAACTGCACTTGCCTGAGTGATGAAGTCATCGATACGACAGGCCGTTCCGACGTGTTCACACAGCAGCAGGAATGATGACATCACGTCGGCTTCACAGATGACGGTGTAGCGCTGAGCGTCGGCGTGCAATCGTCAGAGGAACGCCACGCGGGTCGCTTCCCGCTTTCCCTGTGCAAAACCGGCACGGGCGGCGGGGATGCGGGTCGCCGGATCCATCTGGTTCGTGCCCATTACGGCTAGGGAATCAGCGTCCGGTGTGATCACCTCGACGCGGCTGCCCTGCTTGCGAAGGCCCTCGACCTGGCCCTCCAGGTCCGCGCCGGGTAGTCTGCGCAGGCCCTCGAACTGGCCCGGCGGTAATGTCCCGCTCCGTCCGCCAAACGGCGACAGCACCACGACGTTCGCATAGCCCGAGGCGAGGTCGGCGTTTTCGGCGGAGCGCACGCCACCGTTGATGTAGCGAGTGCCGTTGATGTTGTGCGTGGGCGCCAAACCGGGCAACGCGGTGCTCGCGGTGACTGCGTCCACGAGGTCGACGCCCGAATCGCGGTCGAACGCAACCAATTGGCCGGTATGCGCGTCGACGGCCACCAAGATCATCGGCCTGTCCGGCCATTCAGGACGAGGCAACCTGGCGGCGACCATTGCGCGCCGCTGTTCCGCCGCCGCGGGTCCGAGTATGGAATCGCTCTCCAGGCCGAATGCGCCCATCGCACGTTGTAGATCGGCTGCCGAGGTGGCGGTGGCGCCGATGGCCCTCATCCGCTCGAACACCGTGGCCATCGGCAGGGACGGCGGCACCTCCCGGTTCTGTCCGGCCGGTTGAACCGGCGGAGACAGCACCGAGGCCAACAGTTCGGCCGGCGGTCTACCGCTTCTTACATGCGCCGCCGCAGTTGCGCCGGACGAGGTGCCGACCACCAGATCGGCGGCCTCTGTCAGATCGAGACCAGCTTCGGCCAAGCCCGCGATGATACCGATAAGCCACGCATTTCCGGCAGCCCCACCACCACCGAGAACCAGAGCAAGGTTGTGAACCATCTGTCCAGATAGAACATTTGCTTTTTTCATGCGAATTCCCTTGTATCGGATTGACGACGCTTCATTCCTTACTCCCTGTGTTCTCAAGATTGGCAAAGATGTATTCAGCGGGAGATGAAGACCGCTTTCCTCCTTCATCGGAGATGAGCTCATGAAGCGCCTTGGCCCTGGTGATGGTGTCTCTAGCAAGGGATAAGGTTTCGGATAGAGTTGACACGTCAACCAGATTATCAGTTCTGGTTGTCATGTCAACTGTTTCCTTGATAACCTGGTAATTTACATGGCCGCTAAATCGCTGACCCCGCAAGAACTTCGTATTTGGCGTTCCTTTCAAGACATGGGCGAAGAGGTTCGGGGGCGGGTAGGCCGAGACATTTCGGAAGCAACCGGGCTTTCCGGGCCTGAGTTCGGTGTTCTCTCCCGCCTCGTCGGATTGGGCAACGGCGAAATGCGCCAACAGGAACTCGCCAAGGTGATGAAATGGGAAAAAAGCCGTCTCTCTCACCAACTAACGCGCATGAAGGATCGACGACTTATAAAGCGCGAAATCGTCAACAGTGCTGTTGTCATCGGGCTGACGAAACTTGGCCATCAGAAACTGACCAAGGCCCTACCCGTGCGCGCCGAGTCAGTAAAACGACACTTCCTACTACGGCTCACCCAAAACCAAATCGATACGATTATGCAAGTCAGCAGTCTCCTGAGCGACGGCGGTTAGACCGGCTTGGTCACGGACGTCCCACCCACGAATTCTCGATAATGACGTTTACCCCGAGCTGGCCGCAATCTGCTGGGATTGATGGTTTTGCTTCGATTATCGCGAGTGGCGGCTAGGCATAACCCGGAAGAAGATTGGTTGCGTGAGTGGGCAGTCTGGTCGTCTCGATGCTTGTGAAGCAGCCACTCAAGCCTGGCAAGGGGCTCCAAGCGACGGAATATGAAGGATCACCTTCTAGGATTTCAGTCGCCACTGACGTTAGAACTCAAGGTCGAAAATGCACGCGCCGCCAATCAAGCGGTGCCCATTTGACCACTTAGCGGCAGTACTTCATAGCCGAAGCTACGAAGTTCCCTAATCATTCTTGTCATGCGGCGTCGCTTCGATTTCTGGCTTACTTCCGGGCCTCGTTCCTCATAACTGACCCCCTGGTGCAGAATGATCCAAATCAATCGACAGATCCGATGCGTAATTGCTCCGATAGTTTGCCCATGTCCCAGGCGCGGTACCAGCCGACGATACACAACCTCGAAGATGCTTCCTTTTTGCTTGACCGCGGCATTAGCGGCCTGATTGAGGATCCGTCGCATGTGACGATTACCCTTGGGGCAGCGCGTGCTCTTGTTGATCCCCGCGCTCTCTTCGTCTCCAGGACACGCGCCCACCCATGAGGACAGATTTTTAGGAGAAGCAAAGGTCGCCGCCGTGACACCTACTTCAGCGATGATCTGCTGTGCGGAATCCGGTCCCAGGCCGGGCACCTCCGCCAGGCGCTGGACTGCGTCCTGATGCTGCTTAAGCAGAGTGGCCATTTCTTGGTCCATTTGCCCGATCTGCTCGTCGATCAGTTGCAGTTCCTTTAGCGCCATCTTCAGCAGCCGGCGATAAACGGGATTTAACTCGCTGCACGCGCCAAGCGCGTCACGCAACTGTGCCGGCGTAGCGCGCAAGCGTGTATCGGCCAAGGCGGTCAGAGCCGCGGGGTCAGTTTCCCCGTCGGCCAATGCCTGCAGCATGCGCCGAGCGCTGGCTCCCATCAGATCTGAAACTAGACTGGACAACTTAATATGCGCTTCTTCCAGCAGAGCCTCTAATTGATTTTGCAACCGTACATGATTGCGCCTCAACTGATATTTCCCACGCATCACCGTGCGCCAGAGACGCTGCTCGACATCCGGGACGAAGCTGAGCACCAACTCATGAGCCACCAGCCGTTTCACCAGTCGTTCGGCGTCCGGGAAATCTCTCTTTCGTCCTTGCCGCCCACGATTAGATTGCGCCTGCGCTAGATGCAACGTTCCCGAGAGAGGGCCGGCACCTTCCCGCTGCTGGCACCTCGGCTTCCAGTACCGCTCCAGTGCTCCCCAAACCGGTTTCCAATATTGAGCCGTCGATTCCATCACCGCTTCTTCCACTATCTGCTCCAGCAGCCATTCCGCCAGTAGCTGCAGTTGCTCGGGGGTGCTGCCAAAATGGCGTCGTTCAAACTGGTACTCGCCTTCCACGTGCACATCGGCCACAACTACGGCCAACATCTTTTTATGAACATCAATTCCGGCTATTCTGTAGGACATAACGTTTCCTTCTGACAGGAGCGGAGAGCGCGCCGCAAGTACGTTAACCAAGGTCGCGGGCTATCACCACTCCCATCGCGGGAAGACAACGCCCATTTATTCGCTCAACACGCACGCTCCGGATCAGACAATCTGACGGCTTCAACTTCTCCATTGAGTTCTCGATCTCGCCGCTCTGGCCAGCTGCAATGTTAGCTCCAAGCGTGAGCCACGCCTTGGGCGGCGGAGTCCAGAGATACGCTCTAAGACATTTTCATGTGGTTTCGTGGGCCGTAGGCCCAGTTAGGACAATCTGGAGTGATCCGGCGCGAGAAGGCTGTGAAGAGGCGTCAGGCACATCGCCGGATCAGTTTAGATGCAGCCGTTTGAAGGAAGGCGAGCGCGTTTGCGGCGGACGCGGCCAGTTTGGCAAACAGCCGCTATGGAATTCCAATACAGTTTCGAAACTTCGGATTCAGCTTAGTCACTGCAACAGGTTCGATCTGACGAACTGAAAGCATTCGCGGAAGGCCGAATGCCCAGTTCGTAGCAACTGGAATGTGACCTAAAAGGCTGGGAAGTTGGCAAGAACCGAGATCGGAACACACCTGTAGCGCAGATGGCAGCGCATCTGTTGAGTTTGCCGCAACTTGAGATCTGCTAAGAGCTATCAATGTGGATCGTCCGTTGCGCCGATTGCGATTTGAGTTCGGCAGCGGTAAACCGCTGCATCAAGAGCATCGAGCCGCCACAATGAGGGCATTGCCATAGAGCCCGAGAACACACTTTGGGTTGGAGGGAAGGCAGACTGCACGGAGATGCTATCAGCAGTAGTTGATGGCAGAGCGGCAACAGAGTTTTACGGCGGCGATTGGCTAGGAAGCCGAAGAAGCGTATGCGCACAAAGCCATGTGGAAGCACATGGAGAAGAAAGCGGCGCAGAAACTCCTCCGCTGTCACCGTCATCAGCTTCTGTTTGCTTGCATGAGCGTAATCCTTCCAGCGAAACGTCACCTGATCATCGGCGAAGTTGACGAGCCGGTGATTGGAGATGGCGACGCGATGGGTGTAGCGGGCCAGGTAATGAAGAACGTGCTGCGGACCGCCGAACGGCGGTTTAGCGTACACGACCCAGTCGTGGCCGAAGAGCGAGCGCAGAAACGAGCGGAAGGCCCGTTCATTCTCAAGAGGCTGAAGGCTGCCGGGAAAAGCCAACTGTTTTTTTCGAAACGCTCTTTTCAATCCAGCCGTAAACTTGCCGCGAAAAACCCGGCTGAGCACTTTCACGGGTAGAACGAATGCATAGCGTGGACGGATCCACCGCTGGTGATCGAGCGATATACCGCCCGCTGGAATCACGCAATGAACGTGGGGATTGTGACCCCACACTTTATCGATCTCTAACGATCCTTCACCGCCCACGCGCAGCGTCCGCCGCGCGCTCGGCTTCGTTCTGACGGCCAAGTAATAGATCTATGTTGGGCGACTTTGTGAGAGCTACTGACCCCACTGCAACAAGCTATTCATTCCCGGAGTGTGTCCGAATGTGCTTTTGAATGCGGCTCCCCTTGCTCTCCTGCAGTTCCAACTGCTCCTCACATTCCACGTGGTCGGATTCTACAGATCATCGCGTAAAACTCTTCTCTGCGCGGTGCGGTATTAAAGGACACGGCTGCCGCCCGAACAAGCGCTGGCCCGCCGTTCAGAAGATTGGCTTCAGGATCATCCGGCCGTACGCGATGAAGGCCATGAGGAGGCCCAGCACGCTGCTCAAGATTATGGTTGTGATCTCGTGGTATTTGGCGTGCACCCAGACGAACACGAGGCTCTCGATTGCCAGGACAGTGGCGGCCACCACCGTGAGCACCGGGTGCCAGTGGAAGGCGGCAGGGACGATCAGCCCGACCGTGCAAACGAGTTCGAGAATGCCGAGCGTCGTCCAGGCTTGCCGCGGCAATGCACCAAAGGACGGGACGCCTTCGCTTATCTTGTCAAACAGGAAGACCTTCATAACGCCCGACGCGCCGTACACGACCGCGGCGAGGACCTGCAGGACCCACAATAGGATGTTCATCGTGTCGCCCCTCCCCGCTTCCGCGGGGGCGCCCAGGACGGTTTCTCTCTCGCGATCCACATTCTGAGCACAGATCTACCGGCCACGTTTAGTGATGGTATCCAACCGCCGGCTATTCGATAGCCCCGATCAACGGCTAAGTGGCGATCTGAAGCATAAAGCGGGGCACCCTCAATCCAACGGCAATCTGCCGAGCATGCCAATAAACTCTGATTGTCTGTGCAGCCCCGTTTTACGGAATATCGTCTTCAACATGAATCGTGCGGTGGTTTCTGTGACTCGAAGCATTCCGGCAGCTTCGCGAACCTCAGCGCCTTGGTGCAAGAGGGCGGCCAGCCGGCATTCGGCTGGCGATAATCCGAACAGATGCCGCAGCACCGTTTCGCGTGTTCCCGGTTTTGTGGCCGGATCGTAGAGGAACGCAAGAGCAAGAGGCCGTCCAGGCCTTGAGCCGCCGCCCGACCACACTGGCCTCAACACCAGAGCGAGCTGCTGCATGCCGTCGCAGTTAAGTTTAACGGTTTCAACCTTCCCTTGGAGGGCCAGCCGCAATTGCTCATCTAGCTGCTTCGATTGGAGAGGACTCCTTGCCACGAGCTGTCCCCCGCGAATGGATAACGTCTTTGCGATCCTCAAAACCGCGACCGCTTTCGCGTTCATCTCGATAACTCGACACCGATCATCCAGCACCAATACCGCCATATCCGAGCGATCGATGGCGGCTGTTCCTGCTTCGGATAAAATCTGCGAGTGCTCTAGCGTTCTGCGAATTCGGATTGCACGCCGAATATGGGGGGCTAATTCCTGCATCAATGCCTGAGAGGTTCCCGAAAACGGCATCGCTGATCGATGCCGGACAAGACTTACCGACGTGAACTCACCATCGATTTCGAAAGCGAGCAAAAGCGAGTGAAACATGTCCCGCTGTTCCAGCCACCGTACGTAATCGCTCTCGCGATATGCGGGGTCCGCCTGAGACAGAGAGTTTGTGCTGATCCACATTCCGGTGCGGAGGATCATCTGTTTCATTTCCCCGGCACGCGGGTTCTTGCTCCCATATTGTGCGTTCCATTCCTCGATTACGTCTGGCGAGAGGCCAAACTCGTGAGTGAGCGTGGGAGATAAGTTCGCGCTGTCGTGCAAGGTGATAGCAGCGCCATTGCAGCCGATTTCGGCGCCGAGCAGGGCAAGGAACTCGTCCCAGCGCTGAGGTGACAAAACGCTGTCGTAGATTAGCCCTGCCAACTCCGCGACATTGTTCCCTTGTTTCGCCAACGAGCTGCTCCAAAAACTCCCAAATGGGAGCGGCGCGGCTTCACCGAAACCGCATAGGTTTAGATTAGTGCAATCCATCCGCCCTTAAGGAGAGCGAATGTTTCAAATCAATCGCATTGATGTCTTGACCGCCTTCTGTATGTCCACCCTGCAAGCCACGCTCATCAAGAGTGCTGATGGCCTAGCGGTCCTCTCCGCCAATCTCCATCTCGTTGTCAACAGAGGTCTTCACCTGAAGTGTTTAGGTGCGGTTGCGTTACTCCTGTTACTTTTGGCCAAGCCAGCATTGCAAGCGAAGGCCCCAGAGCCAAGCGATATCTTTGTCTCCGTGCTCAATGGAAACGATTCGTGGAGCGGCCATCTTCCCTGGCCCAACAGAGATAACACGGATGGCCCTCTGGCCACACTCAATCAAGCGCGCAAAGCGGTACAACAGATCGACAAGGCAACCACTTCGCAAATCACCGTGCACATTCGCGAAGGCACATACTACCTGCAGAACAGCGTGGATTTCACGGCAGCCGACTCCGGCACGCCAACAACCCAGATCACGTACGAAAATTTTCCCGGTGAAAACCCCCTCTTTACGGGCGGCGTTCGTGTTCGCAACTGGGTGAATGTTGGGGGCAACAAGTGGAAGGCCAACCTTCCGCCCAACACTGTCAATTTTGAAAATCTTTTCTACAACGGTGAACGGCGTTTGCGGCCGCGCCTCGGCGGCTACTTAGGCGCGTACTTGCGTGTTCAGAGCGACTCGACGGTCGGCTACGACGCCGCTCAACTGCCTCAAAATGCGAATTGCCCTGTCCTGCTAAATCCGAACGCTGATCGAAAGGACCAGAAGTTCGAATGTTTCGATCGCTTTCAATACTCGCTCAACGATCCCATTGCGGCCACTTGGAAGAACTTGGCTCCCCCGACCGTAAACCCTTGCCAAGCTAATACCGGCAACCCCAACCTGACAGGCGACATTGAAATTCTGATCTTCGAGCAATTCAGTACTTCGAAGCTCCGCGTCAACTGCGTCGATACCGCCCACCAAACCATCTATCTCACCGGACCGACTCTAGAGCCGCAAACGAACTACACGGAGGATGGTTTTCAGCCTGGCCATCGCTACATCGTCGAGAATGTCTTGGATGCCTTTACCGAGCCAGGGCAGTTCTTTCTAGACCACTCTGTTCAAGGAGCCTGGACTGTTTCTTACCTCGCCCGGCCGGGCGAGGATCCGAACAGAGACGAGGTAGTGATTCCCCAAACGGCACCGCCGCTCCTGAGGACTTTCAATCTTCACAACGTCACGTTTCGCGGTCTAACTTTCCAGCATGATAATTACGTCGTTCCCTACACCGGTCATCCTTCGCGCGAGTTAGAGTCCGATATAGCTCCGGCGATGTCTATTCAGGACTCACAGTATGTCACCGTCGATCACTCCACATTTCGTCAAATCTCCGGCACCGGGCTAGAGATTCTTTCCTGCTTGCCGGTCGATACCAAAGGCTCTCTTCCGCCGCCTCTCAACGCCTCTCCGGCCTGGTGCATCGATGTTCCGAATGACCCCAACTCGGTGTCCACCATGTACAACACTATTCAGAACAGCGATTTCTATGACATCGGCTCCAACGGCATTCGCATCGGCGTTTCTTGGGTTCCTGCGGAAACTGATGACAACATCCCCCAATACACGTTAGTCCAGAACAACACCGTCGAAGGTTACGGCCGCATTGTTCCGGCATCATTCGGTATCGCGCAAGGCATGGGGCACGACAACACCTATACACACAACGACGTGTATGACGGATACCACTGCGCCATCTCTATCTCGCAGCAAAGCGAAACAAGACCGTATGGCATCGGAAATGCCAACAACATTATTTCTTTCAATCACGTCTACAACCTTCTCCAGGGCATCATGAGCGATGGCGGTTCCATCCGTATTGAAGCGGGCGATGTCCACTTCACTGCGTCCGGTAACAAGATCCTCAACAATAAGATTCATGACGTGAGCGATGCATCCGCTTCCCTCGATACCTTCGGGTACGGCGGCAATGGCATCTATCTGGACAATTCAACCGGTTTAGTTGACGTCGAAAACAACCTTGTTTATCGTGTCTCGGATACCGCAGTCTATTCCCCGCATGGCCCGGCGCCACTAACAGCAGACAAGAATCCGCAATACAACCCGACCGATTTCAATACCGTAAACAACAACATCCTCGCGTTCGCGCGTAAGGCACTCATCGCTGTACATGATCCCTATTTCGACAACGAAAACATTCCGAATCTGGTTTTCAAAGTCAGCAATAACATCATGTTTTTCGATCGGAATGCAAGCTCGCCTGGCACACCCTTTTACCCACTCGGTGGATGCACTTACACAAATGGCCAGTCGTTCAACTCATTTCAACAGTTCAGCAGCAACCTCTACTGGCGCACGGACGGCAATTTTTCCCTTGATAGCAGCGCATTCTGGCTGCAGCGTTCGCCGAGCACCAGCAATAACAGCGCTGCTCCCTGCGGCGATCCGGTCACAGAACAGACGCTCTGGAAGCCCTTCTCCTTCGCGCAATGGATGCAATCGCCCTTCGATGAGGATAACGGGAGCAAAGTCGCCAACCCGCATTTCGTGTTCCCGTATTTTCCCTTTGACGACTTTTCCCTTGCGAGTCGCTCAATAGGCATCGCCTTCGTTCCCTTCAATCCCAATGAAGCAGGCCGCGTCTTTCCTGCGTTTCTCAGGCCGCCATACGTTCCGCCCACCTTCGCAACCGCTCCCCTTGATCCCTGGATTGATTTCTGACACTCGATCTTCCTCGCTCAATCCCGGATCGAACTGAGTAAGGTCGCGGGCCGCAGATCTTCCGCTGGTCCGTCCCGCCCCACTCTCAGCCACACACTTTGTAAATTCACTCTGCAGCCGCGAACAGGCGCATCGACACCGGAGGTTCCGCGCGACCACCGATAGCCGGGCACTAAACATTCGGGCAAAGCAAATAACCTGGGCGACACGGCGGCTACCTTCTGCTATTGCGGTCCTCGCGACACCCACAGACTCATTGGGCATTGCAGGAATGCGACTTTTGCGAGCGCGATTTGGGCGGTTGTTATCGGGTCCACGTTTTATCCTCCTCGAAAACGGCGTACCGTTTACGAACCCAAGTCCGTATCAATTGCAGTGTCGTCGGCCATCTGGACAGCGGAACGGAAAAGCGAGAGCACCCTCATCAGGACAACCCAATTGGCGGCTTGCCCGTCATACCAGGATCAATCCGGAAACAATCGCACAAGGTTATCACTAAACCCTTGGCGACAAGGGCGGAGTAATTTACCAGAGCGCCGTTTTCCATGTACGAGGGGCCGACAACCAAGGAGTTGAGCTGTTGTCGCCCAAAAGGGTATTGCATGTTCGTCCCGATCGGATGAGTGGTTGATGTGCTTGCCCATCCGTGTGCGCGATCAGCCAATCAAAGTCCCGCCCCGGATTTGTTTGCCAATCGTCCAAGAGCTTGTAAAGCAAACTCATGTTCGCTTCGGAGGCCATCATGAGCCTCGGATAGTTGCAGTAGCTTTTCCAAATGCACCTTTGCTTCTGCCGGGCGATGAAGCTGCAGCAAAGCCATCCCATAGAAACGTTCGAGCAGCGGTCGATCACTAGTTGCGCAATACGGCTCCGCGGCGGCAAACTCTCCCAGCGCATGCTGGGCGTCGTGGGCAAAGAACATCATCTTCATGCCGCGAACCACATGTCGTGACGCGGCAATCGCGCTCAGATCAAACGAGCCGCGATACACCAGTACGCTGCCGTGCGCGAAGATCTCGTCTGGTTTCCGCCTAAGGAAATTCAGGTACGCATCGCTCCAGATAACGGCGGTTGGTTCAATCAGGATGGTGCCGGTATAAGTGTCCGGCAATGCCGGAGTATTCGGCGTCATAATATCGTTGATAAACGACGCAAGACCTATGCACGGCGGAGAGGAACGATGCGGAAAAGACCACGCAACGGCGCAATTCTCCAGATGGTGAGACTGGATATAAGACGCCAGTTGCGCGTCAGACTGCCCCCAATCCAGGTTCGAATCCACCAGAAGCTTGTACAAGTTGTTCGGGCCGCCGGCCAGTTCGTTCGCGTATGAGATCTGTCCAGGGGCCGACCACAGCGACGAAACGACATGAAAACATATCAGCGCAATCGCGATAACGGCTCCGGCACGCGAACGCTGAACCAGAACCGCCGCTCCGGCCGCTGCCAAAACAATCAGCAGCGGATACACCGGAAGAACATGACGGATTCCCATGTTCACCTCGCCGATCATCGCCAGACCCAGGACCGGCAAAATTGAAAGGAGTAGCGTCAGCACAGCGCGCCTGTTTGCTCGCCATAAACGCCGGCTCGCAACGGCTACCAATGCAAGAGCCATCACCGGAATCGTGAGCTTGATCAGCAGTGCGATCGGATAGTAGTACCAGAGTCCTTCCGGGTAAGCTTTGCCAAAAAGATACGCGGGGCTCGCATCGAACGTCTTCATGGTGGCCGCACCCGCAATATAAGCTTCCGGTAACAAGTGAAACCTCGCTAAGAACGAAGGGACGGCCAGCCACACGCCTTGCGACATACCGGCGGAGCCGAGCAGAGCGGTCAGGTCATAGTTCGCCTTCGTGGAGTGCGGCAGAGCCGAATAACGAAAACCGTAAGCGCCCCACACGACAATCCACGCTATGACGCATGCCTCAATCCAGGCTCCTGCCTTTTTCAGCACGTTGTTCCAGGGCACCGGCCGGCGCACATCGGGCAACAGAATCAGCACCAGTACGGTTAACGGAAGCGTAAGCGCAAGGAACTTGGAAGCAAGTGCCAGACCCATGGCAAGGCCTAGAATGAGGAGACGCACCGGCGAAGGCTTGCTCGCATATTCATAAGCAGCCCAGGTAGCAGCGAACATGCACGTTGCGAATGCCATGTCTAAGGTCGCAAGCGAGCCATGAGCAATCAGCGACGGCTCAAATCCCAGCAATAGTGCCGCAAAAGCCGCTGCCGTGTACCCGAGGAATGAACGCGTCGCGAAGAAGACCATCACCAGGAGAGCCAAGGGGAACACCAGCATGGCGGCCCGCGCTTCCCAAAGGAGCGCAGGCGCATTCGCCGACGTCAGGATATTCGTGGCGACAAGGAAATCAGGACCACGCGACGGTGTCACTTGCGATCCGCAAGGGAACATGAATCCTGACAGCCGCCACCGCCGGATCGGAAACGCCGCCACGAGTTTCGCCAATGGCGGATTCTCCGGAGTGACGCCGTAATCGCCACACTGCAACTGCCGGTATCCGGATTCGATCTGTACGAACTCATCGGAAGTTGCCGAATTCGCGCTCATGAACCAAAAGTGCAGCGCGAGAAGCGACGCCGTGGAGATGAGTAAAACGGCGTATGCCGCCCGTTTAGTACGTAAGAATGCAAACGTACTCTTCTGTCCGCCCGCGACTTCTGGCTCAATCCCTCGTGCCATAATTCGCAAGGTTATCCCAGGCGCGAAGTTATTTGCAAATGTCAAACAGTCGCGGTTTCCGCAATGGCAAACAGTTCCGGTCTGACGGGTCAAACCGCCAATTGGACTGTCGATGTCGTATTGACCGGCTTTTTAAGTTGGGGTGGCGTATTACGGGCAATCCTTAAACTGGCTTATGTCGAACTCAGATAGATCCGCCACTGACGGCGCAGCGTAGAGTAATCCAATTGTCCGTTCAAGTTGCCATGTCGGACAGATGAATCGACTTCTTTTCTGATTAGTGCCGGGTGACGACAGATCTTCATCGGAAGCGGCCCGCCGGAACCAGATGAACGTAGCCGTGACGGTCGGGCTGGCCGCTCCGGACCAAGTCGGAAGAAGGAAGTGCGGCGCGGCGATTTGGCAGCGGTCCGACCCTTCACGCACCGGCAATTCGCCTTGCAGTAAATTGCTGCGGTTGAAGGGCAATTTCACGATGAAGGGCAGCGGAGTCATTAAAAACACCGAGTCCGAAACATTCCCCCTCTAAAATGTCAGTCACAAGCTTTTCAAGTCTTCTCAATAACTTACGCCGAAACGCTTGCAACGGCATGTCACACTGAAAGTAGAAGTTAGTAAAGGGTACTCAAACGCCGGTCGAGCCTCTCCGCTCCTCCGGCGTTTTCTATTTTCCAAAGGAGCTACAAATGGCGACAGACAAGCAAATCCAGGCAAATCGCGAGAATTCGCAGCATTCAACCGGTCCGGTCAGCGAAACTGGCCGCGAAGCCGTCTCACAGAACCGCACCACGCACGGACTTGCGGGCGCGTATAAAGCGCAGACCGAAAGCGAACTCGAAGAGTTCCGCCGCCTGACCGACAGTTTCATCAACGACTACAACGCGACTTGCCAAACCGAAATCCAGTTGATCTTCAAAATGGCCGAAGCGCTCATTCGCTCCACCCGCGCCATGCATTATCAGGACACCTCCATGATCTCCATCGAATCGGACGATCCCGACGAAGCCGCGCGCGCCCGCAAAGAGTTCGAACTCTACATCCGCTATCAGGCGCATCACGACCGCGCCTATCAGCGTTACACCGCCGAGCTTCGCAAGTTCCAGAGCGAAAACAAGAAAGCCGAAATTGGCTTTGAATCGCAGAAGCTGAAAGCGGCCGAAGAAACTCGCAAGCAGGAACGTCACGAACTGACAATTTCCATCGCCAAAGCACGCCTCGAACACCAGATTCTAAAGAACAATAAGCTGGCAAGCGGCGCCTCACCCGAAAAAACGTGCGAGCAACTGGAAATCACCCGCGTCGCCGCATGAAGCCTTCCGCAACGTCACCTCGGTGCCATCATGAAAACGAACCGAATTGGGTTTGAATCGTTAAGATGTCGTCGCGCCCGGGCAACCCGCTCATCTGGCTGGGTAAACACCTTTCGCTTGCGCTTACGTTACCCGCATCGGTCGCTGCCGGCTATATTCTGGGGACAGTTGCCGATAACCACTTCCACCATCCGCTGCTCCGCGCTGTCGGCATCATGCTCGGCATGATGGCCGGATTGATACAGATCGTCCGCGAACTCACGCGCGAGAGTCACAAATGACCATTCAGCGGCTTTACGTCTTCACCCTCGCTTTTGGCGTAATCGGGTTTGTTTTGTATTGGGCGCTGGTGGGGTTCCTTCCCGCCATTGCCTTCTTCTTGGGAACATTGGGTTCACTCGGCAGCCTGTGGCTTTTCAACTGGCTTGCCCACTCCATTTCGCCGGGTGAACAAACCCGCAAACCGTGGCAGGCGGGTACCTTCGTCGGCTCGCTATCTCATCCTGTTCACATTCGGCTATGTTATAGTCAAAGCTTTGAATGTCAACCCTTTACCGGTGGTATTTGGGTTGTTCGCCAGCACCGCTGCTGTACTTTTATCATCGGTGATGGAACTCGTTCAAAGCCTTTTCAGAACCCGACGTACGCCCTAAATGCACGAACTCTGGATCACTAGGATCTTCAATCACCACCTCGCTGGACCCGCGAATGCAGTGCTGAGCGCCATCAATTTCCCAGCCGCCGATCCTCGCAATCCCTGGCATGACTGGATGGTCTGCGAGATTCTCGTGGTTGCGTTCGTCATTGTGTTTTTTGCCGTCTTGCGGTCCCGTCTTTCGGTTGATCGGCCCGGTCAAGACTCAGCATTCGATGGAGATTGTTTATGACTTCGTTCGCGCCTCCTCCGAAGAGGTTGTCGGGCACGAGGGTCCGCGCTATCTCGCGTTTTTCGGAACTATCTTCTTATTCATTCTTTTTTGCAATCTAATCGGGCTGATTCCTGGCTTTGATTCGCCAACCATGTACCCGATGGTGCCGCTTGGCTTTGCCGTGTGTACGTTCTTCTTCTATCACTTCACCGGTATCCGGGAACACGGGCCTGGTTACATCAAGCAGTTTCTAGGTCCATTCTGGTGGCTTGCGGCATTGATGCTGCCGATTGAACTAATCAGCCATTTTGCGCGTCCCCTCTCGCTCACCGTTCGTTTATTCGCGAACATGTTCGCCGGTGAGCAGGTTTATCTCACATTCATAGCGCTGACGAAAGTAATCGCTCCCGTCGTCTTTCTTGGTCTGCACCTCTTTGTCGGCGTTCTGCAGGCCTACATTTTTATGCTGCTCGCGATGGTCTATGTCGGTGGGGCCGTTTCGCACGAGCATTAGGGCCTAATCCGCTTTCAGTGTGAGCGCCCGGCGTCCCAACGCACGGTGTCGAACCACCTCCTGAAAGCAACTTATACAGGAGAATCAATGAACAGAAAACTGATGATGCTCGCCGTCACCCTGATGGCTATGGCGAGCCCGATGCTGGCTCAAGGGACTACGGGCGGAAATCCCTCCGATAGTACCCGCAAAGCGGCAGCTTACATTGCAATGGGAATCGCCTCAGGCCTTTGCGGTTTGGGCCAAGGCCGTGCGACCGCTTCGGCAGCCGAAGCGATGGCGCGAAACCCCGGCGCGATTGCAGCCATTCGTGTCGCTCTCATTTTGGGCTTGGTGCTGATTGAATCGCTCGCGCTCTACACGCTTGTGATCACGTTCGTCGCCCAGTAAACAGGAACTGCAACCGGAATCGGCCTGTTGGTGCTTCGGTGCCGGCAGGCCTTTTCCTTTTGCTCGCCAAATTACGATGAAAATTCAAGGTATCTTTCCAGCGCTGACTACCTGTTTCGACGGGGACGGCGCATTGTCAAAGGAAAAAACCGTTTACAACATCACCAAGCTCAACAAAATTGCGCTCACGGGATATGTTGTCTGCGGGTCCACTGGTGAAACGCCGCTCCTCAGTACGGACGAACGCATCCAACTCATGAATTGGGTCAGTGAGGCGGCCGCCGAGAGTAAAATGCTGATCGCCGGCGTGGGTGCTGAAAGCGTGCATGAGACCGTTCGGCTC
Source organism: Terriglobia bacterium (assembly GCA_963846045.1). GTDB lineage: Bacteria > Acidobacteriota > Terriglobia > Bryobacterales > Bryobacteraceae > Bog-105. Next base: position 138,803 of record CAWJUL010000013.1, read on the forward strand.
GCAGGTCTGGCAGCCGATGCCGGATTCCATGCCGCGCTCGTGCTCTCGCCGTTTTACTACCGGGTGCAAATGCATAAACCCGATCTGCAGATGCTCTTCTTTCGCTCCGTTGCCGATCGATCGAAGCTTCCTGTTTTGCTCTACAACATTCCTCAAGTGACTGGATACGATCTGCCCGTGGAAGTCATAGCCGAACTCTCGCACCACCCCAACATCGTCGGCATGAAGGATAGTTCGGGCAATGTCCCAAAGTTGAAGGAGACCGTTCAGGCGGCAAAACCGGGATTTCAGGTTCTCTCAGGCGCCGGCGTCAACTTCCTGGATGCCTTGCACTCAGGCGCGGCGGGCGCGATTCTGGCGCTTGCAAATCCGCTGCCGTATGCGTGCGTCACTGTCTGGGAAGCGTTTCGCACTCGCGAATATGAAGCCGGCCAGGATTGGCAGACTCGCATCGGTCCCGCAGGCCGCCTCATCGCTACAAAATATGGCATACCCGGGCTTAAATATGCGATGGAGTTGAACGGCTATTATGGTGGCCCGCCCCGATTGCCATTTTTGCCGCCTTCCGCCGATGCAAAAATTGAGATCGAGCAGCGCTTTCGACGGCCTTCGAAGCTAGCAATTCTTGCCGGCAGAGCCCGAACCGTGCGGGAGCGGTATACATTAGAAGAGGAACTATGGAACACGATTACTTAATAAGAACAGAGTTGCCGCCTCGAGTGACTGACGCGGCGATCGCCATGCGTGTATCGTCTTTTGTGGTCTTCTTGGCATCCATTTGGTTTGCGGCGACCCCAATTGCTTATTACTGGATACCGCAGAACGACAGTGCTTCTTTCAATTTCGCTGTCGTCGGCGGAATACTTATATGTACGTCCCTGTTGCGGCTGTGGCTGCCGCTATACACTGTCGGGCTTAGCTGGTTAAACGTGGTGCTGGGCATTTGGGGCTTCATTTCTCCCTGGGTCTTTGGCTTTAGCCGGCTACACAAGCGCCCTCATCAACACTTTGTGTTTGGGTGTAGTCATCACGGCTATGTCGTTCATATCCGTCCGCGCAAGAGGATTGTGGGGAAGCCCGATCGCGACCGCTTACGCCGACCGCCAAGGGCTCGAAGATCAGGTCTACGACTATATTGGGCCTGATCGGTACTAGAGCTGGATCTCTTTTCTAAGGCGAACAGAAGGCGAATATCGGTGCTATGATGATCTTCGGAAATGCTCATAGCGTCGGCCCAGCAAATCCACGTTCCTCCCAAACAAATTGTTCTTTCTGACCTAAAAGAGAAAATCGGCCATTTGGACGGTACGTCCAAGCGATCTGCCCGTACCGTCTCTATCGTCGATTTCATTGATGACGCCCTGCCTGGGCGTGGTTTGCCGCTCGGCTGCATTCATGAGCTGAAGGGCAACCCCGCAAGTGTGATTGCGTTCTCTGCCTTATTATCGGCGCGTATTCCGCGTAAAGGCGCCGTCCTTTACATCGCTCCCGATCGCTCGTTCTACCCTCTCGGGCTTTTGCCCTATGGAGTCAATCTCCAGCACTGGGTTCACATTTATGCCCGGCGTCCACAGGACCTGCTTTGGACTGTTCTGGAAGCGCTTCGCTGTCCGGAGGTTAACGCCGTTTTGGCGATGCTTCAGACTGCGGATCTGACGTTGTGCCGCCGCCTGCAACTCGCAGCCGAAAGCAGCGGCGCTACGGGTTTTTTATTCGGAAACATGGCGTCCCCTATTACGCGTTGGCGGGTTTCGGCTTTCAAGCATTGCGCTTGGGGTCTCGACCTTTTGTACTGCCGCGGCGGTCAGCCCGGAAAATGGCAGGTTGCCTGGCGCAACGGTCAACTTGAATCTGCGGAACTCGCTCGCCCCGTGCAGCGCGAGCTCGTTGCCGAAAAGGCTCTGGCAGGATGATATGTCGCGGCGTCTGCTCTGCCTTTATCTTCCAGCCTTGCCGGACGATTCCGCCGATAAGAAGCAGCGTCTCATCCAGTGGTGCAATCGCTATTCGCCTCTAGTCGCTGACGACGGCTTCGGCGGAATCGTTCTCGACATCACCGGCTGCGCACATCTGTTTGGTGGGGAAGCAGCCCTGCTGAATGATGTGGAAAGTCGCATCGGGCGTGCCGGCGCTCGCGTTCGCGGCGCCATTGCGGACACATTCGGCGCAGCTTGGGCGTTAGCCCGCTATTCGAAGCAAGTTATCGTCACCGGCAGCGAACTGCCGCAGGCTCTCAATCCTTTGCCTGTCGAGGGCTTGCGGCTGCCGGAGGATGTCACGCGCGCTTTGCGGCGTGTCGGATTAACCACCATCGGAGCATTTCAAAAGATCTCCCGCCAGGCGCTCATAACGCGCTTCGGTTCCGGGACTTTGCTGCGATTGGATCAGGCATTTGGCCAAGCCGAAGAGGCCATTACTCCGTATCGTCGCCCTGCGCCTTATTCAGTCAGGCGAATGCTCGCGGAGCCTATTGCAACTACACCGGCGGTCGAATATGTGCTGCTCGATTTGCTCAAAGACATCTGCGCTCGGTTGCAGAAGGAACATGCCGGTGCGCGCCGCCTCAATCTCGATTGCTACCGAATCGATGGGCATGTCGCCGCCTGTGGCATCAGCACCTCCAAACCGGTTCGTTCGGTGACGCATCTTATGCGCCTGTTTTCGGAAAAGCTCGACGGCATTGATGCTGGCTTCGGCATCGAAACACTGGTCCTCTCTGTTCTGAACGTTGAAAGATTCGATCCGTCACAGCTCGTACTGCCGCAGTTCGATCCGGATAGTTCACACAATACCGGAGCGCTCGACGAATTGATCGATCGCATAGGCGCAAGGCTCGGGTTTCAGCATGTCGACACGTCTTCGCATCCGTGAAAGTTTGCTGCCCGAATATGCCGATCGAGTTCAGGCCCGTCACGGCGCCACAACTTCCTAGCGCGCTGTGGCCGGAATATCGAGTCCGCCCCGTGTATTGGGTTGATCCGCCTATGCGAATTGAGGTCTCGACAATTCACCCGGCTGGATCGCCCGTCCAGTTTCGAATGGGACACGATGTACGCCGGATTGTCAAAGCGGAAGGCCCGGAACGGCTCACGCCCGAATGGTGGCGTGCCGAACCATTGAATTGGGAAGCACGCGATTACTACCGTATCGAAGACGATCGCGGTTGCCGCTTCTGGATTTTTCAAGAACGCGTGGTGCCTTCTTCCGTCAATCGCTGGTTCCTGCGCGGGCATCTTGCTTAGGCGGGCACATCCGAGTTCGCATGTACGCCGAACTGCAAGTCTCTTCCAACTTCAGTTTTCTGCGTGGTGCTTCGCATCCGCAGGAGCTGGCGGCAGCCGCAGTCGGGTACGGTTACGCCGGAATTGCAATCACCGACCGCAACACGCTGTCGGGAATTGTTCATGCGCATTCGCACATCAAGAAAGCCGAATCGAAAACACGCTTCATCGTGGCTTGCCGTCTTGATCTCTCCGGTGGCGGCAGCCTTCTTTGCTATCCCAGCAATCGCCAAGCATACGGACGCCTCACGCGCCTTCTCACGATAGGCCGCCGACGCGCCGAAAAGGGCGAGTGTATTCTCTCGCTGTCCGACGTCGAAGAGTTTTCCGAAGGGCAACACTTCATTTGCCCGTTTCCTGAGGTGCTCAGCAACGCCGTCGTTCGACATATAAAGACTTGTGCGGACAAATTTCGTGGCCGGTTCCATTTAGCCCTCACACATACCTAGCCGGGGTGACGATCGCCAATGGATGCAAACCGTAGCGGCATTTGCCCATTCGCTCGCCATCCCGGTGGTTGCCACGACTGACGCGCTATATCACGATCCCGGCCGCAAGATGCTGCAGGATGTCGTCACCTGCATTCGTGAAAAGTGCACGCTAGCCGACGCCGGTTTCCGTCTTGAAGCAAACGCGGAAAGGCATCTGAAGCCGACACGCGAAATCGCGCAGCTATTTCGATGCTTGGCCGCATGCGCTCGAAGCGACACTCGAAATTGCCGACTACGCCCGCTTCTCTCTCGACGAACTTCGCTATGAATACCCGGAAGAGATCTCGGAACCCGGGCTTACGCCATTTGAAGATCTTGAAGAAGCGTACTTTGGCCGGCGCGAAAGTGCGTTATCCGAAAGGCGTTCCGGACAGCGTGAAAAAGCAACTTGAGCACGAGTTCAAGCTCATCCGCGAACGTGAATACGCGCCCTACTTCCTGACAGTTCACAACATAGTGGAGTTTGCGAAAGGCGAAGGGATTCTTTGCCAGGGCCGCGGATCGGCGGGGAACTCGCTGATCTGTTACTGCTTAGGCATCACAGAAGCCGACCCCATCGCAAGAGGCCTTTTGTTTGAACGCTTTATCTCGACTGCCCGGAACGAGCCGCCAGACATCGACGTAGACTTTGAGCACGAACGCCGGGAACAAGTGATTCAACACATTTACAAAAAGTACGGCCGCGAACGGGCCGGCATCTGCGCTACTGTCGTGCATTATCGCACTCGCCGCGCCGTCCGGGAAGTCGGCAAGGTTTTGGGCCTTCCGGAAGAAACTGCGCCCGCATTGCTGAAATCCGTTTGGGGATGGAGTAACGACGGAGTCGATGAGCAACACGTGCAAGAAGCGGGACTGGATCTGTCGGATTCGCGTTTGCGCCTGGCGCTAGACCTTTCACGGCAATTGATCGGATTCCCGCGGCATCTGTCGCAGCACGTTGGCGGATTTGTTATTGCCCGCGGACGGCTGGACGAATTGGTTCCCATTGAAAACGCAACCATGGAAGACCGCACGATTGTGCAGTGGGACAAAGATGACATCGACGAACTCGGGATGATGAAAGTGGACGTTCTTGCGTTGGGAATGCTTACCGCCATTCGGAAAGCATTCGAGTTGCTGGAACATCATTACGGCTTAAAACACAATCTGTCCGATATCCCGCCGGAAGATGATGAGGTTTATAAAATGCTGCAACGCGCCGATTCCATCGGCGTGTTTCAGGTGGAAAGCCGTGCACAGCAAAGCATGCTGCCGCGTTTGAAGCCGCAAACCTTTTACGATTTAGTCATTGAAGTTGCTATTGTCCGGCCCGGGCCGATTCAAGGCGACATGGTGCATCCTTACCTGCGGCGTAGAGAAGGGAAGGAGGATGTCTCGTTTCCCAGTGAAGCGCTGAAGAACATTCTTGGAAAAACTCTCGGCGTGCCGCTGTTTCAGGAGCAGGCAATGCAGATCGCCATCACCGGTGCCGGCTTCAGTCCTAACGAGGCAGACGAATTACGCCGATCCTTGGCGACGTTTCGTCATGTCGGCACCATCACAACTCATCGAGAAAACTTCATTAGCGGCATGCTGAAGAACAACTATCCGTTAGATTTTGCCGAGCGCTGCTTCAGCCAGATCGAGGGATTCGGCACCTACGGGTTTCCTGAATCGCATGCCATAGCGTTCGCCAACCTGGTGTATGTATCGGCGTGGATCAAATGCCATTACCCGGCTGTATTCTGCACAGCGCTTTTGAACAGCCAACCGATGGGGTTTTATGCGCCTGCGCAGTTAATTCGCGACGCCCGCCAGCACGGTGCGGAAGTTCGGCCTATCGATGTCAATTACAGCGATTGGGACAGCACGCTTCAGCCGACGAATCGGCCGGGGAAATACGCCATCCGGCTTGGCTTGAGGCTGGTATCGGGCCTCAGTGAAAAAGACGCCACGCTGATCGTGAAAGCGCGTGACTCCGTTTATCGTTCGCCCGGCGAAATAGTCGAGAGATCCCGATGCAGCCGTCTTGCAATCGACCGCTTGGCGCAAGCGGATGCATTTGGCTCCATGCGGCTGAAACGCCGTGAAGCGCTTTGGAAAGCGGGTGCTGTGGAACGCGATCTTCCGCCGCTATTTCGCAATGCGCAGAACGAATTGTTCGAAGATCCCAAACTGGATTTGCCGAAAGCATCTCCGAGCCAGGAAGTGGTTGAGGATTATGTTGCGACTGGGTTGACGTTGCGCAAACATCCACTGACTTTCTTGCGTCACAAGCTTCGCGAACATCGTGTCATTCCGGCAGCGATGTTGAAGCAGACGCCAAACAATCGCTTGGTGAGTGTTGCGGGGTTGGTCTTATTTCGGCAACAACCGGGCACGGCGCACGGCACTATCTTTCTATCGCTTGAGGATGAGACGGGCGTTGTGAATCTAATTGTCTGGAAAGATATTCAGGCGAAATTTCGGCAAGCTGTTTACGCTTCGAAGCTCATCGTCTGTAAAGGAACGGTGCAGAAAGAAGGACAGGTGATCCACGTCATTGCGCGGCAGATATGGGACTGGTCTGACCACTTGCGCGAGTTGCATGCGGAAAAGACCAGACCGGAATTGCCCGTTCGCAGCCGTAATTTCAGATAGCAGCTGAGGAGTTACTGCTGCTGGAGGGATCGTGAGCGAAGAACCTCCAGCAGAAAAACACATTCCCAAAGTAATGGCTCCCCGACATGGATTCGAACCACGATTAACGGCTCCAAAGGCCGCTGTCCTACCGTTAGACGATCGGGGAATTCGTGCGAGACACTGTTGCCAGACTAGTTTAGCAAGCAGAACGTCTTTTGGCCCTGCAGCCGCGCATCACCAATCCGCGTACGGAGTGCCTTCCAATGAAGTCTTATCAGACCCGCTATGGACATCGAAAATACCTGGAGCGCTATTCGATCCGCCGATGGGAGTGTCCTCCATAACGATGCGCCAGGTCTGGTCGGAACCCGTAATCGGATCTTGTGGTACCTGCCTCAAATACCCCTCCGATACCAAGTCCTGCAAACTCTCGGGGGCCTTCTGTTTATCGAGCGTGTACTCGTCAATGACGCTCCGCAAGGTGAAGAGGTTGTTGCGCAGCACGCTTTCCTTCGACCTGCGTAATCGACTTCGAATAGATGGGCAGCGCTATCGCGAGGATCACGGAAATGATGGCCATGACGACCATCAGTTCAATCAGCGTGAAGCCTCGAATGGCTTTCTTAATCCTGACAGCGTGCTTCATTACCACTCCGAGTACGCCGTCCCGTCGCTGCCACGGTCCAATGACTTCGAATACACGTCAAATACGTTCTGGCCACCCCAGGACTGCGCATCGGGATCGTCCTGCATGCTGCGCTTGCCCCAATCCGTTTCGCCCGTAAACGGGTCCTTCGGTATGCGGCGCAGGAACCGGAGCTTTCCACTTTGCCCATTGCCGCTGATCGTGTTTGCAAGCTTGACGCCATCGACCAGCGATTCAAGCGTGAGCGGATAACAGTAAGCCTCAGGATTGGTCGCCTCGAGTTTCCCCATGTCGCAATAATCCTTGTACTTGTTGATTGCGTCGCGCATGGATTCAAGGTCGCGGCGAAGCGCTGTTTCACGCTCCCTCCTGACTTGGATGCGGGCCATCGGCACAGCCAGTCGTAGACAGAATCAACAGAATCGTGAACGCCACGATCAGTTCAACTAATGTCAGCCCTGCCTGAGTTCGACGACGCCGACGAAGAGCATCGTCCGCACGTAGCTGAACTGAACTACAACTGTTCATGTTACGGGTTCGCCGCGGGCGGGGGCGGCGTACCGGGCAGCAGAACTCGAGGCGGTACTGTACCAGGCGGATTATTCGCAGGAGGCTTCTGCGGCGATGCGGGCGCAGGTGTCAGCGGCGTGGGCGGGACAAGCGGAACTGTGGAGGGCGTTGCGGCCGGCGCATTGCCATCGGACGAAATGGGCGTGCCGTCCGGCTTTCGATCTACTCGCGTCACACTTTCACTCCCAGCGAACACGCCGGGGCCGCCCATGTCTGTGTAGTCCGGTCCACTCAGAATATGTGGAATCAAAGCAATCAGGATTTGATCGTCCGTCGTGGTCTTGCCTTTCGTGCCGAACAGGTACCCGAGCAACGGGATATTTGCAAATCCAGGAACGCCGGAGAGCGTTGTCGCCAGTTCCTTGTCACTCAATCCACCGAGAATACTTACCTCCCCATCTTTCATGCGGATATTAGCGTCGTCTACCTGTTGACCTATGACCGGTTCCTGAATGCCCGCAATGGTTTCGGTATTCAGCACGTTTGAGATCTCAACCTTGATGTGCATGCTGATCTCATTGTTCCCGTTCACGTGCGGCTCAAGATCGATATTGGTACCTACATCCACTTGCTGGAACTGCGTCGTGGCATAGGGAATGGCGCCCGGCGTAGCCACGGCAGAGTTCAGCGAACCGGAGACATAGGGGATTTTTTGGCCGATCTTTAATGATGCCTTTCCGCCATCCGTTGCGCGAAGCTGCGGCCGCTGCAAGACGTGGTTGCTGGCATCGTTAAGAAGAGCTTGGATGATCGTGCTCGGGAGTGTCGCGGAAAAATCGCCGCTTGATATATGCCGCAAGTTGTTCACCGTTACCGAACCTGTGGTGCTTGTACTTGTAGTGCTGCCAGTCGTAGTGCCTGAGGTAGTACCGGTGCCGCCGGTTGTGCTGGTACTGCCGGTAGTGGTGCTGGTGCTTGTGGGGCTGCTCAGTGATGAGCGCGGTGTGAAGTTCAGCGGAACCGAAAGGCCGCCTTGCCCAAGCAACGCCGCGCCAATCGTCCTGCTCGTGGTCTTGTTGACTTCCATCACGATTACATCGATCAATACTTCCGCCTTTGGGCGATCGAGATCGTGTAGCAATTTCTCCGCTAAAGCGACCTGGTCGACCGTGCCGCGCATAACAATCGCGTTCTGGCTGTTGACGGAGAAGATGCCCTGCTGCTGCTTCGTTCCCGTGCGCATGCCGTTGAATATTTCGGTGAGTTCCTGCACGGTGGAAGCGTTCTGGACATAGAACACCTTCACCAGTTCGTCTTGATACTCGCGCCGCTTCTGATCCGTTTCTTGCGTAACGAATATGGCGTTGTGGCTGATCGGCTTCCAGAAGGTGTGTGTTTGAAGCGCGATGAAATTGAGCGCCTCTTCCAACGTGATGCTATTCAGGTCGAGGTTGAAATTCTTTCCCTGAAGCGTCTCGATACCCTGCGGATCAAAGAGCACATTGAGGCCGGCCAGCTTCCCCACGCTTTCATAGAGCACACGGGCAGGCTGATTATTGATGGATACATGCGCGATGGGTGTGTCGATCGATTTGAGCGAGGGAGGCCCTTCGAGCGTAGCGATTCGCCGTTGTACTTCCTGGCGCGCTTTTTCAGCCGGCGTCAAAACGGGAGTGCCCGTGGGGAGCTTGGAACGCTCTTTGATCATGTCCGTGGTTTGCCTGATCGCCTCTAAGGTGACAGGAGAAGACGGATTGTCGAGAAACGCCTTCTGAAATTGCGCGAGCGCTTCGTCCAATTTCTGTTCGCGCTGCAAACGTCTGCCCTCATCTAGATGAGCTTCCGATGCCCTCAATCGCATCCGCTGATCCGCGATCAGATAAGAGGGTTCCTGAGGGTCGATGTCTAGCGCCTGATCGAAATACCTTAGGGCTGTATCGAAGTCGTTTTGCGCCGCTGCCTTTTCGCCCAGCTTATACAACTTATCGGCCTTGCTATTGCTTGCCTGAAGCGGCGGAGCGGCTAGTGCCAGCACGCACGCGAGCGCAACGAAGTCGCGCAATCTATTGGAAAGATTCACCTTAACGATCCCAGCTCATGTTAGACTTGAAAACGCAGAAGCCCCATTGAGCGTCTTTCCCGAGTGCCATTTCTCCGGGTCAGATCCCAAATCGACACTTTGCCTTAAGAAACACTGTCGCACGGGCGCTCTATTCCTCTCTTTTGAATGGAAGACGCAACTACGGTGCTGTCCCGTGCAAGTGATTACATCAATGGAATTTAAGTAAAGAACCAAGTACTCAAGTGGCACAGGACGCACCCATCAAGATTTTGAGCGACAATCGTTCAGCCGGACACAACTACCATCTTCTAGAACGATATGAAGCCGGACTGGTTCTGACAGGTACCGAAGTCAAATCGGCGAAGACGGGAAAGATTCAACTGAAGGAGAGCTACGCCGAGGTCACCGACAGCGAAGCGTGGCTGGTGAACGCACACATCAGCGAATATTCGCACGGCAACATTATGAATCATGCGCCGGTGCGCAAGCGGAAGTTGCTGCTTCATCGAGCAGAGATAGAAAAGCTGCACATAGCGACGCGCGAAAAAGGGTTGACGCTTGTTCCGACAAAGCTTTATCTGAAGGGCGGGCGCATTAAGGTGGAGATTGCCGTAGGTAAAGGCAAGAAGTTCCACGACAAGCGTGAAGCAACCAAAGCCAAAGAGATGCAAGCCGAGGCCAAAGCTGAGATTGCCCGCCGCGCACGGCAGTAGTGAGTACACAGCACACCAAAGTTCATGCACGTTCACATTGAAACCACACCCATCGAAAAAGTAACGGCCGATGCGGCTGCCGTCATCTGTTTTGAAGCCGAAGAGAGGACCACTGAAGGCACGGCCGTTGCGCCGGCACAGCATTCGGATCCCGAGATTGCAAGTCAAAACGGATGGCTTGCCGAATTGAGAGCAAGCGGCGAGTTCAGCGGCAAACTGTATGAAACCACTACCCTATATCGGCCTGAAGGGGTTGCCGTTAAACGACTGGTTGTTATCGGCGGCGGCAAGCACGCGAAATTTACATCGGTGGAGGCCAGGCGCATCGGCGGGACACTCGTGCGCGGCCTGAAAGCGAAGGGCGTCAAGAGCGTGACCGTGATTCTGGAAGAATCGGAAGCGGATCACGTAGGGCACCGCAGGCAGAGGCACTGATAGAAGGCGCCATCCTGGGCGCTTGGGAGCCCGACGCGCTGAAGACAGATCCAAAGAAGAACGAATCGCGCATTGAGCAGTTCACGGTGGTGGCGCCTGCGGCAGCGGGTCGTCCACCGAGAGGCTGGTTCAGCGCGCCGAAGTTGTTGCGGAGTCACAAAACTTCGCGCGAGACCTGATCAACAAGCCGGCCAATCTGCTGAATCCCGCCGCTCTGGCCGAGGCGGCGAAAGCCGTCGCGCATGAATTTAACCTCGGCTTTGAGGCGCTCGATCAGAATGCGATGAGAGAACTGGGCATGGGCGCATTGCTTGGCGTAGCGCAGGGAAGCAGCAATGAACCGTTCCTGATTGTGATGAAGTACAAGCCCGGCGTCGATACGGGCGGCAATCACTTGGCGCTGGTGGGCAAAGGCGTGACGTTCGATACGGGCGGCATCTCCATTAAACCGTCGGAAAACATGGAAAAGATGCGCTACGACATGGCCGGCGGCGGCGCTGTGATCGGCGCGATGCGGGCGATCGCGCAGCTAAAGCCCGCCGTGTCCGTGACGGCATACATCCCCGCGGTGGAGAATATGCTCAACGGGAATTCGCAAAGGCCGGGCGACATTGTGACGTCGCTGGCGGGCAAAACCATCGAAGTGCTGAACACGGATGCCGAGGGCCGGCTGATACTCGCGGATGCGATAACGTACGCGATTCGGAACGGCGCGACACATATTGTGGATGCGGCAACGCTGACCGGAGCGATCGGAATCGCGTTGGGACACTACAACGTGGGCGCGTTTACGAACAATCAGGAGCTGCTGGATCGCGTGTTCACAGCTTCCAAGAAAGCAGGCGAGAAGATGTGGCAGATGCCGATGGACGACGAATACAAGGAGTATCTGAAATCACCGTTTGCCGATCTTCCCAACATCGGAGGACGGCATGGGGGATCTATCACCGCAGCGTGGTTCCTGCGTGAGTTCGCCGATCCGACACCGTGGGTGCACTTGGATATAGCGGCCACGGCCTGGCTCGACGACAGCAAAGCGTGGCTATCGAAGGGACCCACTGGCGTTGGAGTAAGGACATTTGTGGAACTCGCGCAAGATTGGACACGCACAGCCACGTAACATCGGGCAGCTTTCCGGCATCCAGAGTCTTTTCGATATCCTACATTCGGCGGAGGTAGTCCAGGATGCAGCTTCGTGTACTTTCATTCGTGCTTGCGGGTGGCAAAGGAACCAGGCTTTACCCGCTGACGAAAGAGCGAGCCAAACCGGCGGTACCCTTCGGCGGCCGTTATCGGATCGTCGATTTCGTGCTGAGCAATCTGGTAAATTCCGGCATCTACTCCATCTATGTGCTGATCCAGTTTAAGAGCCAATCGCTGTTGCAGCACTTGCGCGAGGGATGGGAAGTCAGCGGGCTGTTGAAAAACAATTTCATTATTCCCGTACCCGCCCAGATGCGTTCGGCACAGGAGGATTGGTATCGCGGCACGGCAGACGCAATTTCGCAGAACATCAATTTGATTGAGCAGGCGGACCCGCACGTTGTCGCCATTTTCGGCGCCGATCACATCTACCGCATGAATATCCGGCAGATGATTGAATATCACGTCGAGAAACGGGCCGGAGTGACGGTCGCCGCGATTCCGGTCGAGAAGGAGCTGGCGTCGGAATTCGGCGTTTTGGAGACAACGCCCGAAGGGCGCATAGTTGGTTTTCACGAGAAACAGCCAGACGCGCCGACCATGCCTAACGACCCAACCCGCGTTTACGCGTCCATGGGGAACTACGTTTTTTCTACAGATCTGCTGTTGCGCGAACTGTATGCCGACCAGAGGGATGAGGAAAGCTCGCACGATTTTGGCAAAGATATTCTGCCTTCGCTGATTGGGCGCGCCGACATATATTCTTACGATTTTCAGACCAATGTCATTCCCGGCGACCTGGTCGGTTCTCCGCAGTATTGGCGGGATGTCGGTACGCTCGATGCTTATTACGAAGCGAGCATGGATCTGCGTTCCGTATCCCCTGAGTTGAACCTTTACAACCGGCAATGGCCGCTGCGTACAGCGGGTTATTTCGATGCCCCGGCCAAATTTGTGTTTGACGAGGACGGACGGCGCGGAACGGCTGTCGACTCGATCATCGCCGGAAGCACGATCGTGTCCGGCGGCACTGTGAAGTGCTCGGTCCTTGGCCGCAGTGTGCGGGTGCATACCAACGCTTACGTCGAGAGCTCAGTCATATTCGATAACTGCGATGTGGGGCGGCACGCGAAAGTGCGGCGCGCGATTCTGGACAAGAACGTCAAAATTCCGGAAGGCGAGGAGATCGGTTACGATCTGGAGAAAGACCGCCAAAAGTATCACGTGACTGAGAGCGGGATCGTTGTGGTCGAGGGGCATCAGTCGACAGTCGATATCTCTACGCTCCAGATTTGACGGTTTAGACGGCAGGGTTCGATCTAGCCGGCTGCGTTTTTTCAATTAGCAGACCAACCGCGACGACGACAATACAACCGACCACGTTGTACCAGAGAAATGAGATGGCGGTGAAGCGCGCGACCGCGAAGATGGCGGTCTCACCCGCAATAACGCCCCAAAAAGCAGCCGTACCGCCGACTTTTTTGCAGAAGAACGCCAGGACGAACACGCCAAGCAACCCACCATAGAATAGCGATCCCACGATATTCACGCGAACGATGAGCGCGCCGAAGCCACGCGCACCCCAGGCTGCGAATGCGATGGCATAGGCTCCCCAAAAAACGGTCAGCGCGCGCGAAGCGATGAGATAGTGGCGATCACTTCGGCCCCGCACAAGGAACCGGCCATAGATGTCAATTACAGATACGGTGGCCAAAGAATTGATCTCACCGGAGGTGGAGCCCATGGAGGCTGAAAAGATAACTCCGATCACCAAACCAACGAGACCGATGGGAAGGTAGGTTCGCACAAACGAGAGAAAGATGTAGTTCGTATCGTCGAATCGCTCTCCATGCAGCGTCGGCACCAACTGCAGCCCTTTCGCCCGGGCTTGCGCGTAGTTCGTGTCGGCGGCGCGAAAATGGGACAGCGCGCCCGCTCTATCGTTGCCTTGATCGCGAATGGCGCGCGCAAGTTGTTGGGCAGCATCACGCCGCTGCTCGAATGCGTGACGGAATTGTTCTTCAACCGGCTTCCAATTCGCTGTTTTAGCGGCGCGCGCCGCTTCGGCCGGCTGGAAGATAAGCGGACCCGGAACGAAAACCGAAAGCACGAAAACCATGACGCCGATGAACAAGATGAACAACTGCATCGGTATCTTGACCACCGCGTTAAACAGAAGGCTAAGGCGGCTTTGCGCGATGGACTTTCCTGTGAGATAACGCTGGACCTGGCTTTGATCGCAGCCGAAGTAAGCAAGCGCTAAGAATCCACCACCGATGACACCGCTCCAGAGGTTATAACGGTCATTCAGATCGAAATGCAGATCCACGATATTCAAGCCGCCCGGATGCACCCGCAATGCGCACGGCATCGAAGAACGAAATGCTGGAGGGCAGAGCGTGAATGACGACGGCGAGACTCAATACGAGCGCGAAGAAGATCATGCTCATCTGCTGAACGTCGGCCCATGTCAGTGCCTTGATTCCGCCGCTCGCCGTGTAGATAATGACAAGCACGCCGATGACGACGGTGATGAGCCGATCAGACCAGCCAAGCACCGCAGCCAGCGCAACAGCCGGGGCATATAGTCCGATGCCCGCAGCCAGACCGCGCTGAATCAGGAAAATGAGACCGACAAGCGCTCGTGTCTTTGCGTCGAAGCGTTGCTCCAGGTATTCGTAAGCTGTGAAGACCTTGGCTCTGTGAAAGATGGGAACGGCCGTCGCGGACAATAGCACCATCGCGATCGGCAGGCCGAAATAGAATTGCGCAAAGCGCATTCCGTCCACGAAACCTTGGCCGGTTGTCGAGATGAAGGTGATCGCGCTTGCTTGCGTGGCAAGGATGGACAACCCCATGGCGTACCAGGGCATGCTTTTGCCGGCTAAGAGATACTTGCCGGTGGTGCTGCTGCCGCGTCCGCGATAGAGGCCGAATGAGACCAGCGAGACCAGCCATGCGAACATGACCAGCCAGTCGAGTGTCCTCATTAGGGTTTTCGTCTGCGCGAATTTCGGGCTCGTTCACACATGCGAGGGCCGAAAAAGCAAGGTAATCACGTACAGGGCGACGATCAAAAGAGCGAGATAGATAAGAACAGCAGTGTATACGGTCTTCCAGCGGCCTAGAAAGGGCGGCGGTTCTTCATGCTATTGATCGGGCTCCGGGATTTCGAGCCATTTTCTTTAAGTTGCATCCACTCCGAGGGTAGCGGCATTAAAATGGGAAGGTACCCTCAAGGTTCAGTCTCGGACCAGGCATTCTGGCGGTATCGGTCTGTTTTGAGGCCGGTTGTTATGCTCTAGTCCGTATATCGTTTACAACGTGGCCAATTCATCTAATCGCCAGCCTATCAACGTTCTTGTCGTTGACGATGAAGAATCGCAGCGCGCGCCGCTGGCCGCCATGATTTCCGCTTGGGGATTTAATGCGGAAACGGCCTCGGATGGCCAGGAAGCGCTCGAAAAGATGGGGACGTTTTCAGCGAACGTCATCGTCACCGACTTGATGATGCCCCGCATGGACGGATTCGAGTTGATGAAGAGGCTTAACAGCGATGGCGACATGCCGCCTGCTATCGTGCTTACCGCGTTCGGGAATATCGAAACAGCGATCCAGACGATTCACGATCTGGGTGCGTTCTGGTTTCTGGAGAAGCCGATTCAACCCGCGGCGTTGCGAGTTTTGCTGGAGCGCGCCGCTTCGCAAAGTCAGCTGTCGCAGGAAACCGAGCGCCTGCAACGCCAACTTTCCTACTCCGGTGTTCTGGTGGACATGGTGGGCACTTCGCCGCAGATGCAGCAGGTGTTTACAACTATCCAACAGGTTGCGCCCAGTAAGGCGGCGATTCTGGTCACCGGCGAAAGTGGAACGGGTAAAGAATTAGTTGCGCGCGCAGTTCATCAGTTGAGTACTCGCCGCACGGGACCTTTCGTTGCAATCAACTGCGCCGCTATGCCCGAGACGTTGATGGAAAGCGAACTTTTCGGCCATGAAAAAGGCGCTTTCACGGGTGCTCTGGAGCGGCGGGCAGGATGCTTCGAACTGGCCCAGCATGGGACCCTGCTGCTGGACGAGCTGGTTGAGATGCCTTCGGGCACGCAGGCCAAGCTATTGCGTGTGTCTGGAGGATTCGCGGGTAAGGCGTCTGGGCGGCAAGAGCGAGATCTCCGTCGACGTTCGCGTCATCGCGGCCACGAACCGGAACGTTGACGAAGCATTGAAGAAAGGCGATCTGCGCGAAGACTTGTACTACCGTCTGAATGTCTTCCAAATTGCCTTGCCGGCGTTGCGCCAGCGATTAGCCGATGTGCCGGTGCTGACCGAAACGCTCATCACGCATCTCAATCGCAAGCACGCGAGCAACGTCACAGGTGTCACTCAAGAAGTAATGGATGCGTTCAGAAAATACTCCTGGCCCGGCAATGTCCGCGAGCTGCGGAACGTTCTGGAACGCGCCGTGATCATGGCCGGCGAGGGAACGATTCAAATGGCGCACCTTCCGTTCGATTTCGGCGTATCGGTGGGGTCGCGTCAGCCCGCGCAGGTTTTCGAGCCGGATATCGTTCGTCTGCCGGTTGGCACAACGGTAGGGCGAAGCCGAAAAGGCTCTGATTCACCTGACGCTTCAGCACACGAAAAACAACAAAACGCGCGCCGCTGAGATCCTCGGCATCAGCTTGAAAACGTTGTTTAACAAGCTGAAAGAATACGGCGCGCAAGACGCCGAAGTTCCCGCATAACGGGCCGGAAGCGCATGTTACGCTGAGGTTTCCAGCGTCGCGCTGTCCAGCGCGGACGAATCACAGATGAGCAACACAGCCGACTTGCAGAAAACTCCCCTGTTCGAAGCTCATCGTGCGTTGAACGGTAAGTTAGTCGATTTCAGCGGCTGGAATATGCCCGTGCAGTACTCGGGAATACTGCAGGAACATAACGCGGTTCGCACTGGCGTGGGTATCTTCGATGTGAGCCACATGGGCGAAATCGAGGTGCGCGGCCCGGAAGCGGCAAAGCTTGTCGACTATGTAGCGACGAACAATGCCGCCAAGCTGAAGAGTTGGACAGGCCCATTATTCTGCTTTGCTGTACGAGCACGGCGGGTTCGTCGATGACATCCTGGTGCACAAGGTCTCCGACGACGATTTTTTTTTGTGCGTGAACGCGTCGAATCAGGAAAAAGATTTCGAGCACATCCGAGCTCGAGAACAGGTTCGATGCGGAAGTCGTTTTCGCCAGTGAACGGTACGCACAGATTGCCGTACAAGGCCCGAAGGCACTGGCGACCGTTCAGAAACTTGCCGACTCGGACTTAAGCTCCATCAAGTACTACTGGTTCAGAGACGGCCGGATTGCAGGTGTGCGCGGCGCGTATCGCTCGCACGGGTTACACGGGCGAAGACGGGTTTGAGCTGTACGTAGCGCCCGAATCCGCCGAGCACGTTTGGAATGCGGTGCTTGAAGCCGGAAGAGAATACGACATCAAACCGTGTGGATTGGGCGCGCGCAACACTCTTCGTCTGGAAGCAAAGATGGCGCTCTACGGGCATGAAATAGACGCGACTACCAATCCTTACGAGGCCGACTTAGGCTGGATCGTCAAGATGGACAAAGGCGAATTTATCGGCCGGCGCGCGCTCGAGAAGATTCAGCAAGACGGGGCGACGCGTAAACTCGCCGGCTTCGAAATGAAGGAACGAGGAATTGCACGCGACGGCTACGAAGTGTACGTGGACGGCAAACCGGCGGGCTGGGTGACGAGCGGCGGACCTTCGCCAACGTTGAACAAGAACATCGGTCTGTGTTATCTGCCTGCCGACAAAGCGGTGACTGAACAATCGATTCAGGTGATGATCCGCAATACGCCTGTGGATGCGGTAACTGTTCCAACTCCGTTCTATAAGAGAGCAAAAGGATGAGCTATCCCGAAAGCTACAAGTACACCAAAGAACATGAATGGGTTCATGTGCAGGGTGACGAGGGCACGATCGGCATTACCGATCACGCCCAGCACGAACTGGGCGATATCGTGTTCGTGGATTTGCCCAAGCCCGGCGCCACGGCCACAAAAGGGCATACGTTTGGCTCAGTGGAATCGGTAAAGGCGGTCAACGATATCTATGCCCCCGTTTCCGGGCAGATTACCGCGGTCGAACGAACTGCTGTCACAGCATCCGGAAAAGTTGAACGAAGATCCCCACGGCGAAGGATGGTTAATTAAGGTGAGACGTCGCGTCGCCGGAAGAAATTAATGAGTTGATGAACGCCTCCGATTATCAAAAGTATGTGGGGGCTGAATAGCCGGCGCCAGATATTGCCTCGGTTCAGAGCTAGTTGAGATACTTACCGAAATCAGATTCCGAGCGGCGCGAAATGCTCGCGACTATCGGCGCCAAAACAGCGGAAGAACTGATCTCTTACCTGCCTCCCGATGTGCGTTTCGACGAGCGTCTGAAGATCGAGGACGGTAAAAGCGAGTATGAGATTGTCGACTACTTCAAACAACGCGGCGCGGAGACGGCAGTTGGGATATGCGAGTTTCCTTGGCGCCGGCGTTTACAATCACTACCGTCCGGTAGTAGTCGATACGATCGTTTCACGCGGCGAGTTTCTAACTTCTTATACGCCGTATCAAGCCGAAATCTCGCAAGGCACGCTCACCAGTATCTTCGAATTCCAGACGATGGTGTGCCAACTAACCGGCATGGAGGTTGCGAATGCTTCCATGTATGACGGTTCGTCGGCCGTTCCCGAAGCCGCGATGATGGCGGTGCGCATCACGCGCAGGGACAAAATTCTGGTGTCGCGTACCGTGCATCCCGAGTACCGGGAAGTTCTCGCGACCTACACACGGCACCAGGGCATTCCGGTTGCCGAGTTTGGTTATAGCAAGAGCGGACGACTCGACTTGACGATCTAAGAAATAAGCTTGATACAGCGTGGCCGCAGTCATCGTTCAAACGCCAAACTTCTTCGGCATCGTCGAGCAGATTCCCGAGATATCGCGGTTAACGCAAAGCTAGCGGCGCACTGCTGGTTGTCGTGTTCACAGAAGCCGTTGCGCTGGGGCTTATTGAACCGCCGCGCGATGCCGATATTGTCGTTGGCGAACTACAGAGTTTTGCGATTTCGCCGAGCTACGGCGGTCCGTACGTCGGGATTATCGCGACGCGCGAGAAATACATGCGGCAGATTCCCGGGCGGATTGTGGGTGAGACAACGGATGCACGCGGCAATCGTGCGTTTTGCCTGACTCTTGCAACACGCGAGCAACATATCACGGCGCGAAAAGGCGACATCGAACATCTGCACAAACCAGGCGCTGCTTGCGTTGATGGCGACCGTGTTCATGACCCTTTACGGCAAGGAAGGGCTGCGGGAGCTGGCAGAGCAGAACCTATCGAAGGCGCACTATCTGGCGAGCAAGCTGCCGCTTGAATTCGAAGCGCCATTTTTCAATGAATTCGTCGTGAGAACGAACGGTAAATCGCCGGCACGAGATCAATTCCGGGCTACTCGAAAACAAGATCATCGGCGGCCTGGAACTCGGCCGCTTCTATCCCGAGTTGGAAAAGTGCATGCTGTTCTGTGCCACTGAGATGAATAAGCGGCAGGATATGGACGCGGTTGCGGCTGCGTTCGGAAGCCATTGAGGACGGGAACGATGATCAAGAAGGCTTTACCGCATATCGTCCAGGATGAACCGCTGATTTTCGAGCGGAGTTCCGCCGGCAAACGGGGCTACCAGCTTCCGGAACTGGATGTTCCGGCCGATCGACCCGGCCAGTGCCTTGGGTTCGGAGAACGTTCGCGAAGATATCGAGGACTTTCCGGAAGTTAGCGAGTTCGAAGTGGTCAGGCACTTTACGCGGCTCTCGACCTGGAATTATGCGATCGATCTGGGGCTGTATCCGCTGGGATCCTGCACGATGAAATACAACCCGCGCGTGAATGAGCTGGTTGCCCGGACCGAGGGGCTAGCGTGGGCGCATCCTTATCAACCCGACGCGCTATCGCAAGGCTGCATGGAAGTTATCGCCGTGCTGGAACGTGCCTTGGCTGAGATCACTGGAATGGATGCCGTTACGCTGCAACCGGCCGCCGGTGCGCATGGCGAGTTTACGGGCATTCTGATGATTCGTGCATTGCTCGAAAAGCGTGGCAATCCGCGGAAGAAGATTCTGGTTCCCGACTCGGCGCATGGAACAAATCCGGCGACGGCTATGACGGTCGGCTACAGCGTCGAGAACATCAAGTCGAATGCCCGCGGCATGATCGATATCGAAGTTTTGAACCGCGTAATGTCCGACGATGTTGCGGGCCTCATGATCACGAACCCAAATACCGTGGGGGTGTTCGAGGAAAATATTCGAAAAATCTGCGGCATCCTTCACGATAAGGGCGGTCTGGTGTACATGGACGGCGCGAACATGAACGCGCTGGTGGGCATCGCGCGACCCGGCGACTTCGGCGTCGATGTCATGCACCTGAATCTGCACAAAACATTCTCGACGCCGCACGGTGGCGGTGGTCCGGGCTCAGGCGCGGTTGCAGTCGCGAAAGTGTTGACCCCTTTCCTGCCCAGCCCGCGCTTACAGCGCACAGGGCAATGGTTGGAGTTGGAATTACGATCTGCCGGATTCGATTGGCCGCGTGCGCGCTTACTACGGCAACTTCGGCGTGCTTGTTCGCGCACTGGCGTACATCATGGCGCACGGGGGGAATGGTCTCAGACAAGCCACTCTCGATGCAATTCTGAACGCCAACTATTTGCGCGTGCTGCTTGAGCCGTTCTACGAAATTGCTTATAAGGCGCCGAGCATGCATGAATGCGTGTTCAGCGACGACCGGCAGGCGAAGCGCGGGGTCCGTACCGGCGATATTGCGAAGCGACTTATCGACTACGGCTTCCATCCGTACACAGTGAGTTTTCCGCTTATCGTGCGCGGCTCTCTGATGATTGAGCCGACTGAGACGGAAAGCAAGCGCGAACTGGACCTGTTTGTGGATGCCATGATCTCGATTGCCAAAGAGGTGGAGCAGGATCCGGAACTGGTGCTGAAGGCACCGCATTCCACACGCACGTTGCGAGTGGATGAAGTAACTGCGGCGCGAAAACCGATCGTTCGCTGGATGCCGGCGAGGAGTGCTAGCCAAGCAGCCGATTGACGGCTTTCAGAACCGTCTCGACGCTCAGTTCTTCAAGCGCGCAATGTTGTATCGCGGAAGACGTGATCTCCGCGCGGTGCCCACACTTCGGCTGAGGTGGGACCGAAGATCGCGATTGTTTTTGCTCCGGCGGCTGCCGCCAAATGGGTGATGCCGGAGTCATTGCCGATATACAGACGCGCGGCCGCGATAAATCCGGCAAGTTCGGCCAAGTTCTCGAAGCGCTGCGCTTCCGGCAATTCCTCTTCGGGACCGGCCAGCCAATCGATATCGCAGCCAAGCTGACGAGCTAATTCGCGATAGCTCGATAAAGG
The DNA here is from genome assembly GCA_963846045.1 of Terriglobia bacterium. GTDB lineage: Bacteria > Acidobacteriota > Terriglobia > Bryobacterales > Bryobacteraceae > Bog-105. Next base: position 160,167 of record CAWJUL010000013.1, read on the forward strand.
CCAATTCTTCTTTTTGCTGCCTGAGAACGGGTGGACGGCAATCGATTTTCGGTGAGCACTATTGTGCGCTCGTATGTGTGGCAGCAGACCGGGCGGCGCGCCTACTTGGGCCGCGAAGAAATCGATGGCATGGCCGTGGTATTCCGGCGGAGGCAGGGCAGTGTGAAACTCACAATTCGGATTGATCGCTAGGATTGCTTCACGGAACTCCGCCCGGTTGCTTCCGTACCAACTGACGATGGAATCAAAACATCGTAGCCGGTCGCGCAATGGCTCAGGGACGGTAACGTCGGGGATTCCGAGCAGGTTCAGTCCGGTATCGGAAATCGACTGCACCGCATCCGCAAACTGCACAAGCGGAACCACGGCGGAGGGCACCCACACTTCCGTGTGACTGGAACGCAGGTGCTCCATTGCCGGAAAGGCGAGAATGCAATCGCCGATGCCGCCGGGGCGAATGAGCAACCGCCTCATTCCGACGCTAAAAGCCGTATAACTGCCTGGCGTTGTCACGCAACACAAGATGAGCGATCTGCTTCGCGCGGTCGAGAGTGATCTCATGATCCTGCATCATGCCGGTGAGCGCGAGGCCCAACTCTTCCCGTGCAAGACGAGCGCCAATCCAATCGGTTTCAGCCCATCCCACTGTGTCCGTGAATGGACTGGCATCCGACCCATACAGCACTTTCTCCGGTGCGGCTTCCAGATACAAGCGCAGCGCCCGTGCTCCTTCGGCCGGATACGTCAGATACATGAAGGCCGAGTAATCAAGGTACACATTCGGCTTCAGGATCATCGCGGCCGCACTGGCCGCAAAGGGCCAGCCACCATGCAGGATTACGAACTTTGTTTTTCGCAGCGTCGGATCGTTAAAGAGTGGCTCCAGCAAAAGCGCGTTCGCGTTCGCTTCACGAAAGTAACTGCCGCCGCCCAGTGCGCAGTGGATATGCACGGGAAGCGTCAACCGGCCTGCCTCATGCGCGATGTAGCGGAAAATGTAGTCCTGCAGCAGTTTGTATTCGTCGGGCGAAGGCTCAGAAGATTGAGCGTAGATCTGGTAAACGCGCGCAGCAGCCTCGCGCTGAGGATCGCCGATACTCAAGTCACGCAAATAGCCCAGTTCAAACTTCAGAGCGACAGCGCCGCCCGACTTGAATCTCTCTAGGCGATGCGACACGAAGGTCAAGTAGTCGTCGAAGCTTCCCGGAACGAGACTTTAACTGCGCATCGTGCAGATAGCCTTCGCAGGAGTTGTTCCTCGCGCGTGAAGAACAACTTCTTGTCGGGATCTTTTGCCTTCAGCAAGGCGTTGTTCAACGGAAAAAGAAACATGTCGACGAAGGGAACCCATTTGAAGCGGTCGGAGGTAAGCCCACGGCCCATGGCAACACGATTCGCGAGCATGATTTCGGTATGGCTCTGGTTCAGAACCCAGACCGGATACAGGTCTCCCTTGCTTTTCTGAACGCTATCTCTGGCGCTCTGGACACGGCTCGGGTTATGTTCGCCGATCCCCGGCATCGGAGACACCATACAGCGCCTGCCAAGCCTGCGCGAAATACGGGCTGCCGCTGCGGAACGGTGTGGGCATAGCCATGTCTTCGATGCCTTCCATCGAAAGGGCATCATAGTCTTGGTCTTGCTCGCCAGAACCGGTCACGGCAACGGGATGAGCGTGATTATCGATCGCTGAAATGGTCCGTAACTCGGATTCAAGTGAACTTGCAACGTAAGAACCAGAGTCTTGCGGGCGCGTACACGCTGCCGTCAAGCAGAGCGCTGCGACAGCAGCGATGGCCGGTGTTCGCATCTAGGCGGGCTATTCGATTGTAACGGGCAGCTTGAATTCGATCGTGGCGGGCCGAAAGCACATCTGGTTACTGCAGGCTTGATAACGGATCTTGCCTGAGATGACACTCGATCCGACAGGTGCGTCTTTGGGCGCGATGAACTCCGTCCGGATGTTGAACGTGCCCGTGAACACGCGCAACGACTGCTCGCCCACTTGCACCTCTTCAGGTTGCGGGAAACTAATTGCTTTCGCCTCAAGCGGGCCTTGCTGCCAAGTGAGCTTCAACGGTATGAGAAATTCGTCTTTCGGGTGATCGCTGTTGACGTGAAAGCCCGACAAGACCTGCACCTGAAGGTTCTCGATCGCAGGGGAGCCGCGCTTGACGATGAGAGGCTTGGGTTCGCCGACGACCAGCTTATTTTGCTGCGCCTGCAAACAGAGCGGCAGAAACAGGATGCAGCAACTGAAGAGAAGCGCTTTGATTGACACCCAACAGACTTTGGATTTCACTAAGGTATTCATTCTTTCCGGCCAAGCCGACGTGCGCCGGAAACGCGAAGCGGCCGGCACGGTCGATCACGAATGTTGTCGGCAGCGAATCGACGCCGCCGTACAACTGACCCACTGAATCGTTTCCCAGAACAACGCGATAATTAATTTTGTGCGCTGTGATGTACGGCTTCACAGCCTGCCAGCCGTCTTCGTCCATCGAAACGCCGAGTACTTCGAAGCCCTTGGATCTGTACTCCTGCTCGAATTGTTCGAACCAGGGAATCTCTAGTGTGCACGGGCCGCACCAAGTGGCCCAGAAATTCAAGAGCACCACTTTCCCTTTGTAGTCGCTGAGCGAGACAGCCTGTCCGCCCGCGTCTTTGAGCGTGAAATTGGGCGCCGGTTTGCGATCCTTAATCGCGTGTACGGATTGGGACTCATTGCCGCTGTTCGAAGCCGACGAACTGGAGCAGGAAGCTAACAGAGCGATAGCCGCCGCGCACCCGGATACAGCCGCGATTCTGAACCAAGAATACTTCAAATCTCAGTGTATCGCCGCGCGGGCTAATTAGCAGCGGCATCCCGCGGCGAAGGTCAAATCAAACCAGCGCTTCCTACGGCTCAACCACGGATCTGACAGCGCCGTGGTTGAACACCGATTCACCCCCGAATAGAAGAATGCGGCGGTGTCGCAAAAGCTTTCGCAAGCATAGTCTTTCCAGAGGGCACTTCCGGGTTCCGGGCGCTGGGCTTTCCTTGCTTCCGATGACTCGCCCAACTCTCCCTTTGCTTTCGACTTACGTTCCCGGCTCAGAATTTGGCCGAACTCCGCGCGCTTGGCGTTGTTGAGCCGCACCCAAACGAAATGAAAAAGTTCGTGGACCAGAATGAATCGAAACAGGCTGCGATTCTTGAGCAGACAAGATTCCAGAACGATGCTTCGCTCACGAATGTAGCTGGCGGCGTGCACAGGCGTTCCGCAGTCCAGAGATCCCGACAGCAGTCGGCCACGGGAGGCAGTGAGTTGGGGCAGCGTGCTGACACCAATCGGACCGCCGATAAGTTTCGGCAGCCCGGCAAAGGCTCGATTCAAATACTGTTGGAGGCTGGACGGCGCCCTAAGGCTTAGAAGAGGGCCCGGTGCCGAGATTCGGCCGCGCAAGAGACGGGATGTTGGTTGCCGACGCACCGCTGAAGAAATCCTGATCGTCAACATGGATCTTATACTTATCCAACGCGAGTTTTTGGACCAGGTTGTCTTTTAGGCGATCAAACCCGACTCTCGTTCTGTTGTCAAGCTTCAAGATGAAGTATGCGCCTCTCCCGCGCGCAGGCTCAGAGACTTGTCCCGGCTGCAGCTTGGATACGGCGGACTTGATCTCTTCGGGGATGTTGTCGCTCGCCATTACGAAGGGCTGCATTTGACCGCCTTTGGCCGCGCTTTGCTGGTCATCGGAATCCGTTCGGGCCACGGCCGAGAAGTCACCGCCAGCCTTGATTTTTTTCTCGATATCCAATGCTTTCGCCTGCGCCTCCGATTCCGTGCGCGTTACCTTTGCGCTATTTGCGGGCGTTCCCGGCGCGTTATAAGCAATCGCGATGGCGCTAACGCTTACTTCGTCGAAGTCGGCTGGATGGGCGTCATAGTAGGCTTGTGCCTGCTTGGCAGCATCGGGGTTCTTGGTGAGATTAGCGAGGTATGCCCGGGCGAGAATGTTGCTCCGAGCCATCTGCAATTGCAGCTTGTAAGGAGCTTGCTGGTCCAGGTTCTCCTTTGCGGCATCCGCTGCAAACGCTTCTTGTATGTACATTTGCTGCACGACCTGCGCCAGGTTAGCTTCGACTTGTCGCCTCTGGTCGGGCGACAACGAGCTGAGAAGATCGGCTGCTTGCTTGGCTGTAATCGGCTTGCCGTCGATGGTCGCAACTACCTTACTAGGCTCTTGCTTCGCGACCGCCTCAGGGCCCCTTGGGCGCAGCCCGGCACCGGGCGACGTCGCACTCGTCGAGGTTCCATTGCTCGGCGTTTTCGTGGACGTGCTCTGGCCCATCAAGGTCAGGGCACACAACGCCGGGGCGAGAAAAAACACACTACTTCTCATCAATTTGGGACTCGCCCTCCAATCTAGCATGTGGAAGAACGGCCCTAATTGGGCCTTTATTGCTGGACGGAAGCTCGCCTCAGACTTGCCCCCGCTTTAGCTTTCCCGGCGGCGCTTACCTGGATATTGTTCACCACCTGTAATGCTCCCGCGGACCTGGCCATTCGAGTGGCGGACCCTTTGTGTTGAACCACGTTTGTGGCGCCTTCCCACGTGACGACTCCCCGCTGTACCTTGAAGCGGAACCCGTCTTTGCCAATCTTCGATTTCGCGAGCTTTGTGCGGATGGTAGCCTCAATTTGCGAGTCGGAAACCGTTGCAGCCGGGCGTAACGCGGTCGGGTGGGTCGTCGCGGATGAGTAGCTCGGGGCCATGGCGCACATGCATAGTAGGGCAAACAGAGTCGCGGTGAACTTCTTCATACCGTCTTTCTCCTATCAAATCTGTAGTACTTCGAAGTCTCGACTTATCGCATTCAAATTGAATCTCCGGGGCGTGACGTGACCAACAGAATTGCTATGAATGGACAGTGAGAGATCGATTCCTGACGGAAGCTGTTCGCGAAGCCCGGCTGGGAGCCTCTGAAGGCGGCATCCCGATCGGTTCGGTTCTCGTCTGCGATAGTCAGATCGTCGGCCGCGGGCACAACCGGCGAGTCCAATCCGGTTCTGCCATTCTGCATGGCGAAATGGATTGCCTGGAAAACGCCGGCCGGCTGACCGCAGCTACTTACGCTCGGTGCACCATCTACACCACCCTGTCGCCCTGCCCCATGTGCAGCGGAGCAATTGTGCTTTACAAGATTCCCCGCGTCGTTGTCGGAGAAAACCGGACCTTTTTGGGCGCTGAAGACTACCTTCGCTCAAACGGCATCCAGGTCGACGTGGTCCAAGATGCCGAATGTATCGAGCTGATGACTAATTTCATCGCCGAGTGCCCGCACCTTTGGAACGAGGACATCGGCGTATAGGCAGCTAGGACTCGGACTCCGAACGGCGCGCCCAGTTCTCGACTAATTTGGTGAACGGCGTGAATATGTCGACCGGAATGGGAAACACAACGGTCGTATTCTTCTCCGCGCCGATATCGACTAGCGTCTGTAGATATCGAAGCTGAATCGCCACCGGTTGTTTCTGAATGGTTTCCGCGGCCATCGCCAACTTTTCAGCGGCCAGGTACTCGCCTTCCGCGTGAATAATCTTCGCGCGTCGCTCGCGTTCGGCTTCGGCCTGCCTGGCAATCGCCCGAATCATCTGGTCGGGCAAGTCTACCTGCTTCACCTCCACCATAGTCACTTTGACGCCCCAGGGTCCGGTATGCTGATCGAGTACGCTTTGCAAGCGAATGTTGATCTTCTCGCGCTGGCTGAGCAACTCATCCAGTTCCACTTCACCGAGCACGCTGCGCAGAGTGGTCTGCGCAAGCTGGCTGGTCGCATACAGGTAATTTGCCACTTCGATTACCGCTTTAATTGGCTCTACAACGCGGAAATAAACAACCGCATTCACCTTGACCGTGACGTTATCGCGCGTCACCAGGTCCTGCGGCGGCACCTCCATAGCCTCAATGCGCAGAGAAGTACGCGCGATTCGATCCAGCGGCGCAAAAACGAGAATCACGCCGGGGCCCTTCGGCTCGCGCAACACGCGGCCCAGCCGGAAGATCACTCCACGTTCGTATTCGGCCAGAATCTTCACCGAAGAAATCAGGTAGAAGATCAGGATGACCGCAAAGATCAGAATCACGCCGGATGCAAGACCGCCCATGTCCGCCACCTAAGCCTCCGTAACCCAAATTGTCATATTTTCGATTCGCTCAATGCGAACGCGCTGCCCCGCTTCAATCGCGTGATTACTGCGCGCGTGCCAGTACTCTCCATTCACGAACACAGTGCCCTCGGGGTCCACAGGCGTGCGGCAAATGCCGGTTTCACCGATCATCGTTTCTATTCCCGTCAGCCGTTTTGCGCGGCTTGCGCGCATTCCCAAATTGCCAAGAAACACAATGATGACACCCAGCGCTGCCGATACTGCAATCGCCAGAGCCGGCGAGACCCGCTGAGGTCCATGGAAAAGAACTATCGTTCCGATGGCGAGCAGCGCCGCACCTGCAATTCCCGAAATCATGTGGGTGAAGTACTTCAGCTCGATTGCTAACAGCAGTCCGGCCAAGATCAGTAGCAGGGCGCCATACCAACTCGGCGAATCTTCATGCAAGCCGAAGACGGCAGCCGCAATCAATAGCAGTCCTAACAAACCCGGAACCATCATGCCCGGCGCGTGCAATTCCCACAAAATGCCGAGCGCTCCCAAAACAAGAAGTACAAACGCGATATTCGGGTCGGACAACGCTGCGGGAAACATCGTCTCTAGTTTGTCAATTCCGCAGCGACGGGGTGAGCGGTAAATGAAAGTTAACGGCGATCTCGAATAACCCATTTCGCAAAACTGCCGTCTGAATGAGTAGAGATTGAAGAGATCTCCAGAAGGAAAACAAAATGAAGAAGCAAATCATTACGCTGGCCCTCACCACCTTTTTCGGGCTGGGCACAGTTGGAATAGGCTTTGGCCGCGACGCCTCAGGATCAGAATGCGCAAGCGCCGGCCGCGCCGCAAGCCCGTGAGCACCGTGCAGTTGATCCGAACCGGCAGGTGAAGAGGTTGACCAAACGTCTGAATCTCAGCGCAGATCAACAGAACCAAATACTTCCGATTCTTAGCGATCGCCAGGCGCAGGTTGCCGGCATTCGTGGCGATGCCTCGCTTTCCGCTCAGGATCGTCACGCGAAAATGCGCGCCGTTCGCGAAGACAGCGATGCAAAGATCCGCGCCGTGCTTAACGACAATCAGAAGCAGGCTTACGATCAGATGCTGCAACAGCAGCGCGAGCGTGCGCAGCAGCGCAACGCACACCGCCAGAACGGCACCGTTCAGTAAAGCCGCTCTGTCCGTGTAATTGCCACCTGTGGGCACTCAGCTTCATCGAAGAAGCTGATGCCCACGGAGATCGATCCCGTCTGCGGGATGAAGGTTGATCCGGAAACGTCAGCTTTCTGCAGCGGCTTCGCGGGCAAAGAATACTCTTTTCTGCTGCGGCGGCTGCAAGGACAAGTTCGACGCCGATCCTGCCCGTTACCTGACGCCAAAGCCCCAGCCACAAATGGTTCAGTTGTCTTCCAATCTGGTTCAGCTTGGAGGCACCACTGAAGCCGTTCCGCGCCTGCACGACCTGAGGCGCAGCTTCAGCCCTCGGTGAGTACACGTGTCCCATGCATCCGGAGATCACGGAAGAAGGGTCCGGGACCGTGCCCGATCTGCGGGATGGCACTGGAGCCGGTCGAAATCTCGCTCGAAGAAGATACGTCCGAGCTTGACGGCATGCAACGGCGGCTTTGGGTAAGTGCCGCATTTACTGTTCCGCTGCTGATCTTGATGGCGTTCGAGATGGCACGCCCGAGTCGTTTCAACTTCGCGTGGCTCGCGTGGGCTCAGTTCGCATTCGCAACGCCGGTTGTCCTCTGGGGCGGCTGGCCATTCTTTGAGCGCGGTTGGGCATCCATTGTTGACCCGGCAGTCCAACATGTTCACGTTGATTGCACTCGGGACGGGCATCTCGTACCTGTTCAGCGTGGCAACTCTATTCGGCAACTTGCGGCTGAGTCTCTATTTCGAGCCTGCCGCGGTCATCACAACGCTCGTACTGTTAGGCCAAGTGCTGGAACTGCGTGCACGTGCGCGCACTAGCGGCGCTATCAAAGCACTGCTCGGATTAGCGCCAAAGACCGGGCGGCGGCTTCGCGGCGGCGTTGAGCAGGAGGTCGCGCTGGAGGACATTCAAATTGGCGATCTTTTACGGGTTCGCCCCGGCGAGAGAGTTCCGGTCGACGGCATCGTCACTAAGGGCACAAGTTCAGTAGACGAGTCGATGATTACAGGCGAATCGATCCCAGTCGAAAAGGCCGTAGACAATCACGTAATCGGCGGCACTGTGAACGGAACGGGCGCTTTCATCATGCGCGCCGATCGCGTGGGCCGCGACACCGTTTTGAGTCAGATTGTCCGGCTGGTTGCGGAAGCCCAGCGCAGCCGTGCGCCGATTCAGCGCCTGGCAGATGTTGTGGCGAGTTATTTCGTTCCGGCCGTTTTGCTGATCAGCCGCTCTGACTTTCGTCGCATGGTCGGCCTGGGGGCCTGCTCCCACCTTCAATCACGCACTTGTGAACGCCGTCGCGGTTCTGATTATTGCCTGTCCCTGTGCATTAGGGATTGGCCACGCCAATGTCTGTGATGGTTGCAACGGGACGCGGTGCGCAAGCAGGTGTCCTGATCCGAAATGCGGAGGCACTTGAGACGCTCAGCCATGTGGACACGCTGGTCGTCGATAAGACGGGCACACTCACAGAAGGGAAGCCAAGCGTAACGGAGATTATCCCGTTCAACAACTTCGCCGAAGATGACGTGCTCCGATTCGCAGCCGCTCTTGAGCATTCCAGCGAGCATCCGTTAGCGCGGGCTGTTTTGGATGCGGCGCAAAGGCGCGGACTCGCCATCGCACGTGTCGAGTAATTTTCAATCGGTAACAGGAAAAGGCATCAAAGGGCATTGTTGAGGGGCAATGCCGTTTTGGCCGGAAATGCGCTTTTTCTTACAAGAGGCAGCGGATCGTGCTCACTCAAGCGATAGACGATCTCCAGAGCATGCTCGACCGTGTCCAAACCATTTTGTTTGTCGCTGTCGATCGCCGTCTGGCAGGCTTGATCGGCGTGACGGATCAGGATTCGCGAATCGACGGTATGCACGATAGACGGTTTGCGCGAACGCGGCATTCGCGTCCAGATGCTCAGCGGGGACAATCGTAAGGCCGTCGCCCAATGTTGGCGGACGCGCTCGGGATTGAAGAGTACCAAGGGTGACGTATTGCCCGCAGCTAAAGCGCAGGTCATTCGAAGACTTCAGGGTCGGGTCATCGCGTTGCGATGTTGGGCGACGGCATCAATGACGCTCCCGCTTTGGCGGTGGCTGACGTTGGAATCGCGATGGGGAAGGGAACTGACGTTGCCATCGAGAGCGCTTCCATCACGCTTCTGCATGGAGATCTGCGAGCCGCGCTGCGCGCGTTTCGGCTTAGCGGAGCAACAATGCGCAACATCCGCCAGAATCTGTTCTTCGCATTCATTTACAACATTCTGGGCGTTCCAATCGCCGCCGGCGTTCTTTATCCTTTCTTCGGGATCGTGCTGAGTCCCATGATTGCCAGCGCAGCCATGACGTTCAGTTCCGTGTCAGTCATCACAAACGCGTTACGGTTGCGTAATGTGAAACTTTAGCCATCACTTTTGCCGCGCTCGCATCTACGAATCGCTTTTTCGAGCAGGCCGATGGCTTGCGCGGGTCCTTCGATCGAAGTGACCTCATCCTGCTTGCCCGAATCCTTGTTATACAGCGTAAGAAAATCTGTGATCTGCTTGATAAGCGAATCCTTCAGGTCGGAGATTTTCTCGACATCCTTGTACTCGAAGCCTTGCAGGCTGACGCCAATCAGTCTGTCGTTCTGCGTCTTCTTGCCGTCTTCTGTCTGCACCAGCCTGATCACGCCTATGACCCGAACGGTTAGAATGCAGCCTACGTGCGCGGGTTCGTCCATCAGCACAATGATGTCGAGCGCGTCTCCGTCTTCGGCTGCCGTGGATGGAACGAATCCGAAATCAAACGGAAACAGGAATCCCTGTGGCAGCACATGCGAAAGCGTGTAGAGCCCGGATTCTTCGTCGTACTTGAATTTGCTTCTCTTGCCGCGTGGTGTTTCGATGATTGCGCGGCATTCGCGCTTTTCGCGATCAAGTTTATGAGGCAATCGGTTGATATCCGGCATCTTCTTCAACCTACGGCGTGGATGGCGGCGGAACGCGCCGTTTCGTCGCTTGCTCGAAGGAGTAGGCTGCCTGCAGCAGCTTCGGCTCGCTGCACGCCATCCCGGTGAACGAAACGCCCAAGGGTTCTGGTTTCGGCTGAAAGCCGGCAGGAAAAGGCGGGCGGCCTTCATTCGGCACCATTCCGAACGGCACGATTACCGTTGGGTAGCCAGGTTTTGCCGCAATGGCCGCCCCATTCGGACCGGGGAACAGTAAGGCATCCAGATGATTCGCCTTCATCGCTTCGTCGATGCCATGCGTGGCAGCCAGTTCAAGATCTTTCGCGCGGTCAGCCACGTAGCGGGCGCGATCGGCGTCGACATTCATCTCATCCGAGACATCGAGGTTCGATTGACCAAAGCGGATAGCGTTCCCGTTGATATGCGTGATATTCCACTCGCGAAGCTCAGTTAACGATTTTACGGGCGCCGATGGCCCAAGCGTCGCGAGGAAAGTGTTGAAATCGCGCTTCATGCCATACTTCAGCACGACAGAGCAGTTCGCGTCTTTGCCTTTCTGGCCGTTCCAGCCTGAGCATTGACCCCAAAGCAGAAAGTTCTTGTCAGGGTCCTGCGTCGTGATGCTTGGGATATCGGCCGGATCGACGATCGTGGCGCCTTGCTGTTTCAGAATCTCGATCGCTTCGGTCATCACTCGCTGTTCTTCGGGATGGAGGCCACCTCCGCGATTGAAGCCGGCTGACGGTCCTCCGACTGACGTTGAGGCGGGGCCGCCCGAAGTAGTGCTCGGCCTGCTGCCGGCTGTCGCGGGCATGGGCGACGGAGATGGCGAAGGCGAAGGAGTGGTTGGCTGACCTGAGCGCGACGGCGGATTGATGCGGTCGTAGAAAAACGCACGCGGTATGCCGATCCGCATTCCTTTCAGCCCATCTGCTTTCAAGAATTGCGTGTAGTCTCTTCCGGGCGGCGGCGTGCAGGTCCGCGTTGCCGGGTCGTTCGGATCTGGCGACGGGCTCTCCAATGCGCCCAGCATAATCGCCACGTCCGTAACCGTCTTGGCCATCGGTCCCGCAGTGTCCTGATCCGCCGTGATGGGGATAACGCCGTACCGGCTAATGCGTCCGACAGTGGGCTTCACCGCAGCCAGCATGTTCTGATTCGACGGGCTCAAGAATCGATCCTGATGTTTCACTGCCCACGTTGCCCGCCCAGAAGTTCGCCGCCGTGCCGGCGCCGGAACTCGATCCACCCGTTTGCAATACAGGGCGCCCGTCATCTGTCGCCTCGCGCGGATCGCGGCGCGGATCGTACGGGTTATACGCGAACTCGCGAATCGCGTTGTAATTTCCGGGCATGGGCATGGGGCCGCCGGCCACCCAGTTTGCAAGCTCAGTCAAGGTGGTTTTGGCAATGATGACGGCGCCCGCGTCGCGCAGGTTCTTTACCAGCGTCGCGTCATAGGGCGGCATAAAGCCCTCAAAGGCCAGCGCGCCGCCGGTAGTTACGATGTCATGCGTCAGAACGTTGTCCTTCAGCGCAATCGGAATCCCTTGCAGCGGTCCACGGATATGGCCCTGAGCACGTTCCTGATCGCGCTCGTCGGCCTCTTGCAAGGCATGCGGGTTCACCGTCATCACAGCGTGCAATTGGTCTTCGTACATTCCGATCCGAGCCAGGTACAACATCACAAGCTCATGCGAGGTCACTCTGCCTTGCTCCATGGCGGCCCGCATCTCCGGGATGGTCGCTTCTACGACATTGAAGGGCGCCGGCTTCGCTGCGGGTACTTCGGCGCGTTGTTTCGAAGCGCCGTGCTTTGGCTTTGATTGCGGAAAGGCAACTAACGCGGTGATCAGCAGCAATGCCGCCAGATTCTTGATCAACGATAACTCCTTATGAAAAACTGTGCCGGACAACACTTCCTAAGCGGTGGTGGGCTCTGTATGTAGCGTAAACGCACACTGCCGATTCTGAACCGGCGCGTGAGCAAGCGTTTTCCGGAGCTTTCAACAAGCGCATAGAAGTCATGAAAGCTACCTGAGGGTGACACCATTCACCACTGGGAGCCATCGCATAATTTTGCCAATAGGGTTCGGCAAGCGTCCTTGATGGTACTTTGTCCTTTTATTATTGGGGCTAAGTGGCAGGTCTGACCCCTCTCTATGATGAGCGTATGAGAGGCTACCAAGGCGCTATCGGAGCCATGAAGCGTTATCGCGAACTGTAGTGGAAGACGATTACGCTGTAAGAAGGCGGCTGATCCTTCGCTTACGGCGAGCGCACGAGAATCAGCTGCTGAAACGAAAATTCGGTGTCTCATCGACATATAGGAGAGGGGCGCAGCAGCACACCTCGAGTGGTGGTTCATAAACTCACAGCCCCTAAACATCTCTCTTGATTCCGGTGCAACAGGGCCTAGAAGCCATGAAAGCACAGCGCGTATTCAGTTCACGAGTCGGCAATTGTGCAATCCTTATCGCGTAGCGCATAATATTAGGAACCTGCCCCGTTGACGGCCGTGGGCGTATCTCGTCCATGAACTTAAACAGAAGTAATGCAAGTGGAGGCGTAATGTCACTCGTTTTGAATCCTGCTCAGCAGAATGATTTGTTACAGCGCGGGTTTTCGCGCCGTAGTTTCGGACGCATCGCTTCGGTACTGGCAGCGGGAGCCACTCTGCCGTTTTACAACGAACCGGCGCTTGCGCAACTCTCCGTGGTACGGGGCATACCGGCTGACGCGGTACGAATCAATTCGAACGAAAACCCCATGGGTCCGTGTCCCGAAGCCGTTGACGCCATCTATAACGTGGTTAAGAACGGCGGACGCTATATGTTCGACCTGCCATTCGAACTTGCGCAAACGATGGCGAGCATGGAAGGGGTGAAGTTCAGCTACGACGCCAGCCAGTCCGAAATCGAAATCTATGCCGGTTCCAGTGCTCCGCTGCATCAGGCTGTCATTGCGTTCTGCTCAAAAGACCGGCCATTCGTGAAAGCCGATCCCGGCTATGAAGCCGGTGAGCGGGCGGCCCAAGCCGTTGGCGCAAAGGTCGTGAACGTGCCGCTTCGGAACGGCACATGGGATCACGATGTGCGCGGGATGCTCGCCGCTGCCCCAAACGCCGGTTTGTTTTACGTGTGCAACCCCAATAATCCAACCGGGTCGCTCACCAGTCGCGCCGACATCGAATATCTGGTCGCGAACAAGCCTGCCGGGTCGATTGTGATGATCGATGAAGCGTACACTCAGCTTTCGAAGAATGCGGTGCCGTGCATCGATATGGTTTCGAGCGGCAAGGATGTGATCATTCTCCGGACGTTCTCAAAACTCTACGGAATGGCGGGGTTGCGCGCAGGCGCGGCTATCGCCCGTCCCGATCTGCTCGACAAAACTCGTCAGTGGAGCGCAACCATGATGCCGATAACCGGGATGGCCGGTGCAATCGCAAGTCTCAAAGTAAAGAATCTCATTCCGGAGCGCCGCAAGATCATCGGCGACATCCGTGAAGACACGTTGAGCTTTCTGACGGCCAAGAACGTGGAATTCGTCCCGTCGGAGAGTAATTGCTTCATGATGAACGTGAAGCGGCCAGCGCGGGAGTTTGCCGCGGATATGGCGAAAGAGAAGGTCTACGTTGGCAGGCCTTGGCCCGTTTGGCCGGAATGGATTCGCGTGACCGTCGGCTCGAAGGACGACATGACGAAGTTCAAGGCCGCCCTCGTGAAGTGTTACAACGTCTAACTTCCGCTTAGTGCCGCCGGAAACCGCTTGCTCACACGCGCGGCTCAGAATCGGCAATGTGTATTTACCGCTACTTACAGAGCCACGACCGTTAGGGAGTGTTGTCCAGCACAGTTGTCCGACAAGCTCCTAGGGCTGGTAGACGCGCACCCAATCGATGGAGAACTCTTGCGGGAAAGTTATACGTCCCGTCCGGATTGCCTGGCCACGCGCCGCCCACCGCCAGATCGAATAGCAGGAAGAATGGGTGGTCGTACACCCACTTCGTGCCTGCCGGAATAGAGGTGGAAGCGATTGTTTCGTAAACCTTGTCATCAACGGCGAACTGCACTTGATTGGGACTCCAGATCACAGCGTAAACGTGGTAGCCATCGGATGGCGCGACGCCACCGGTAAACACAAAAGGAGCGCTGATCCCGTGCGCGCCCGAGTAGCCCGGTCCGTGAATCGTTCCGTGTACCGTGTCGGGCTCACGCCCGATGTTTTCCATGATGTCGATCTCGCCGCATTTCGGCCAGCCCGCGGTCTTGATGTCTTCGCCTAACATCCAGAATGCGGGCCATATTCCCTGTCCCTTCGGCAATTTCATTCGCGCTTCCGCTCGTCCATACGTAAACGCAAACAGCCCTTGTGTTTTGATCCGCGCCGACCGGTACGCGCCCGTATCGGTTTTGGTAGCGCGAATGACCAGGTGGCCATCTCCGTCCTGAAAAATGTTTGCAGTCGAGTCGGTATAGGTCTCCAGTTCGCGATTGCCCCAGCCACCTCCGCCAAGGTCGAACGCCCACTTCGCCTTGTCGGGAAGCGAGCCGGCGGGTCCGTCGAATTCATCCTGCCAGATGAGCCGGCCTTGCGCGCCGGCGAGTGAAAGTGCAGACAAGAGCAGCAACAGGAGTCTCGCGCTCATAGCGACCTTCATCGTACAGCGATGGCCAGAGAGAGAACTTTGAGCGGCAAGAGTCTTGCGCCGGGCTGACCCGATTTGTCAATTTGCGTATTTGCGATGTAGTAGAACCGCCCAGCAACCAGGCAGCCAGTCGTTATTCCATCGAAAAGCGGATTCCTTCGTTCCAGAACCTGAACGCTCAAAATCTGACGATTACTTCGATCCAGCGGGAAACGAACAACGCGCGGCAGCATAGGGCCATTTTGTATTGCGACGAGGCTCCCTTCGATTGCATACAGTCCGTCGACATAAGCGAGCGATACGTTTTGCGGATGCCGCAACGGCGTTGCGGCGCGCGACGCGAGATCGATTGCGCTGATCCCATCGCCGAAACTCGCCACAAACAGTGTCTTCTCATCCGGCGAGAGCGCAATGCCATTGGCTGCGGTAAATTCCCGCCCGGGTAATAACCGTTCGAGCTTTCCGTTCGCGCGTGACAGTTCATATACCGCTCCCTCCTTTGTGTCGGTCACAAACACCGTGCCATCGGAAAAGATGGCAAGATCGTTAAAGATATGCTGGCCGGGCAAGAAGTACTTAGCGGCCAGATGGCGATCGGCAAGTCTAAATTGACGTAGACTAGCGCCGTTCTGCTCGTTGCTTGTTGTCCACAGAGTTCTCGATGGCTGGTGAATTTTGAGTCCCAGGACGTAGCCTACCCCGTCCGCGTGGGGCGACACGAACTCCTTACAAACGCCTGTGTGCGTCCACTGCACAATTTCATTTTTCGAAGTGCTTCCGAGGAAGAAGTTCTTCGTCAGCGGGTCGTATGCCAAGTTTTCCGGAAAGAGGTCGCCTTCCGGGAGCGTTGCCACTACGCGGCTGTTCGATATCGGCGGAGTTTGCTTCAGAACCTTATCTTCCAATTGTTGGAACTCAATGGTGTTCTGCAGCTTTCTGAGATCGGGATCCCGCGACGGATCGAACCCGAGATCTGCATCCACCACTTTCTGTAACTGGTCCATAGCCGCCCGATATTGGCCGCCAGCGGCGTAAGTCCCCGCGATTTGGAGTTCCACGGCACCCTTGTCGTTCGCGATTCTTAGAAGACTTCGCAGCCTGTCTAGCTCCTGCGACATTGCGTTCTGGTCCTCTGGCGAAAGTTTCTCGGCCTAGGCAATTGTGCGAACAAGGGGGAATAGCGATTGAGAGGCGAGCAAGATCTGCTGGGCCGTACCAGGCATTCTTTGAATTCTCTAACTTTCGCAGGATACGATCATCTGTAGCTCGGTAAGCACAATATGAACAGGCGAGACTTCTCGAAAAGCTTTGTAGCCGCCACAGTCGCTCGACAAGCGATGGCAATGCCCGCTGCCGTTCAGAACGAGGCACACGCGGTTCCATACGGAATCTCGGTCATGCTGTGGACAGTCTTCAGGAA
Organism: Terriglobia bacterium; assembly: GCA_963846045.1. Lineage (GTDB taxonomy): Bacteria > Acidobacteriota > Terriglobia > Bryobacterales > Bryobacteraceae > Bog-105. The sequence goes on from CAWJUL010000013.1 coordinate 176,495, forward strand.
GCTCCCATTCGAGCAGCGCCTCGAAAAGATGGTTGAAGCGGGGTATCACAATGTGGAACTTGTGGGCGAGTACCGCAATTGGAGCGAAGCGGACTTCAACCGTGCCATCGCCAAACAGCGGGAGCTGAACATAAATTTCGACACCACGGCCGGTCTGAAGCACGCGGTGGGAAATCCGGGTGATCGTGACGCCATGCTCGCCGATGTGCGTAACGAGCTGCCTATCATGGAGAAACTCAACTGCCCCGCCTGCATCGTCATGTCGGGAAACGTAGTTCCCGGCATGCCTCGGGAACAGCAGCATCAGAGTTGTATCGAAGGACTCAAACGCGCAGCGTCGATCGTCGAGGGCAAGCAGATCAATGGGCAGCCCGTGCGCCTGCTGCTTGAAAATATCGATCCCGAAGAGAACCCCAGATACTATCTGACTTCAGTTGCCGAGGGCTTTGACATCATCCGCGCTGTGAATCATCCACAAGTGCAGTTCTTATATGATTTTTTTCACGAACAGATCGCCGAGGGCAATCTGATTGAGAAGCTCGAAAAAAACATACAGTACACCGGGCTCGTTCACATAGCCGATGTGCCTGGCCGCCATATTCCCGGCACGGGCGAGATCCATTACGAGAATATCTATCGCAAGCTTGTGGAACTCAACTACAACAGGATAGTTGCGATGGAGTTCATCCCTTTGGGCGACCCTGTCGAGGAACTACGCCGGGCACGTGAACAAGCAGAGCGCGCAAGAGCTGCTGCTTAGTTCAGCGCGCGTCTTGGAGATGGCGGAAGCGCATCTTGCAGAGAATCACTGCGAACGCGACGCGGGCCGAGCGGCACTTCGACTCTCGCATTCATGTGCATTTGGCTACGATCACCGTGATGTCGTCTGCCTGTTCGTGAGGACTGAACTGATGGACCTGGTCCGTGATTGCTAACAATAGATCTTCTGAAGAGAACTCACTGTGCCGCTGGAGCGCTTCCAGCAGACGTTGCTCGCCAAATTCTTCTCCCGACTGACTAAATGCCTCAGTCACGCCGTCGGTATAGAGCAGGAGTGTGTCCCCTGGGAAAAGTTGGCGCTCTTCAATCGCGCAGTCCCAATGCTCGAACAGCCCCAGCACCGTTGAGGTGGCGTGGAGCCTCTCAACACGTTGAGCCGCTCGCAAGAGGAGCGCGGGCGGGTGACCGCAATTCGAGTAGCGCAGCCGGCGCGTTTGATCGTCATATTGGGCGAAGAAGAGGGTCGCGTAATCGCTTGCCGCGGTGTTTTCGTAAAACAACTGGTTTACCGATTCCAGGAATCGATCAAGCTGCTCCCAAGCCGTCGCGCTCTGGCTGCGCAAATTTGCCTGGAGATTTGCCATCAACAGCGCTGCCGCCATGCCTTTGCCCGCGATATCGCCGATCACCAGGCCAAGTCTCCCGTTGCCGAGATCGAGAAAGTCGTAATAATCGCCGCCGACAGCCCGTGCGGGATAGCAAGCCCCGGAATATGTGAGCGTTCGAAGCGGCGGCTGCCGTTGCGGAAAGAGGCGCTTTTGCACTTCCCTGGCGATTGCAAGATCGTGCGCGGCTTGGCGTTCGGCTTGCAACCGTGCCGCCTGTGCGCGCCGCTCCGCCTCAACGGTCCGCGTCGCCTCGTCGAACTCGATGAGGGAGAAACTGTTTCCATCCACATCTTCGAAAAGTGCATATCTGGCTTGCCCACTCCCCCAGGAGGGCTCTATGGGCAGTAATGCAAAATGGACGCCCCGCTTTGACCATTTGTCGAATACCGCGCCCACATCTTCAGTCAAAAAGCTGAGGCCGGTGTTTTGGCCAATCCGTTGCGATGTCGCAGATCCTTCCGGCGGAACGACGAGCGCGATACCGGGCAGACCTCCGCCCGCTGTTCCGGGAAGCCCATCGGGAGGACACGGAGCGACAACGATCCAGCGTTCCTGACCGGCAACTTCCACGTCCACGATCGCCTGGAAACCGAGCTGGTCGACGAAAAACTGCCGGCTTCTTTCCAGATCGCGAACCCAGACAGTCGCGAAGTTGAGCCGCAGAAAAGGGTTCAAAAGCTCCGTCGCGTTACTGTCACCCAAGTTGTGTCCTCGAGAAGGCTGGTGTCACTGTGCCGGTATCTCCCATCGAGGGAGTCTCGACGAAGGCATGGAGTGCATAACCATAGTCGCGCCTCGCAGTGAATCAACGCGAACGCGACACGGGCTGAGCGGCGCACTTCGACTCTTCCGACGAGCACAGGGAATTCAGTAATGCGTAGTTTGGCGGCTCCATAAGGGACGAGAGTAATCTTCTGTAGCGGCTCTCTCGAATCCACCGACTCCTGTCCGGCGGAGCTGCGGCGGAGTTTTCCTGCTGCGCCCAGGGCGGGTAACGTTTGGCCTCAACATGAACTGTCACAGGTGAGGCCGCGGAATCGAACGGCACCGCTGTGACAGGGTGTTGGGAGATGGTTGCGTCACACGCGCCGAGCTCGACCGCATAATTCCAATCGCTGGTGGAAGTGACCTGCCAATCTGCTGATTTTTCCTGGTACTCCTTCAACTTTGACCATTGTTCTTTCAGCGGCAGAGAGAAAACGAGCGGGCCGCTTTCGAATACAGCAGCGCTGTGGAACCAGCGAGTGACACGCGGAGCGGTGGAGAAGCTCAGCGAGATATGGTCGCCGTCATTCCACGCTCGACTGAGGCGAAAGAAGGACTTGCGGAAGTCGCACGCTTGTTCGTCTGTCTCTGCGCTATCGGCTCTCACTATGCAATCAGCCTGTGGTATTTCGCTCGATCGCCCGTTCACTTCAACCGTGGCGCCCTTTGACCAGCCCGGTATGCGCAGCAGCAAGGGAAAGGAAACAGGATGGTCCGGTATGCACTGATAAAGCGGACAGTTCCTCGAAATGGGTACTCCGTATCTTCGTCTACCGTGACATTCGCGCCTGAAATCTTCGCGCGCACGGTATTGGGAGCATAGACGGCCGCCGCTAAACCGCCGTCCGGAGTGCTGACCCACAAACTCTCAACAAGCTTCGGCCATCCCTGATGAAGATTCGCCGTGCAGCATCCGAAGTTTGGAGCCAGACCGAAGAGATTGGAATCCGGCCCGTTTGTGGACCATTGCCGATGCGCGCGGGTGCATGAGATCTGGTTGGGCTGCTGATCGTATTGATGCGACCACATATCGTTCGAGAGCGTCCCAGGCAGCGCGTTGTAACCGACTCTTTCGAGACGGTCGGCCAGACGCGGATCGCCCAAAATCGCGAACGCCTGCTCGTAGGAAAACATCGTCTCCACAACCGCGCAAAGCTCAATTCCCTGGGAAGGGTCCGCGCCGGCGAAGTGCTCATCCCCGCTGAACATTCCGTTTGGCAGTCCGTGATACTTGTCGAGCATTGCCAGTTGGTGGCCCATCTCGCGCTTGTCTGCCGGGTTCCCGCTGAGCAGCCACCAAATCGGCGCAGCCTTCAGCGCCATCGCGTTGTTCACGCCATGTGTCTGCATGGCCATGTCGGGAATGGGATGGTTATCCGTGAGCCCCAGCTTCTCTCGCGTCATTTTCGACGTATACGGAAAATGCGCGAATTCGGCTTCCCAGTCGTAGCCTTGTTGACGAAGCAGGCGAACTAAGTCGAGGAGATTTTTATCGCCGGTGCGATTGTAAAGCCACAGAGCGGAGTACGCGTTGTCCTGCCATCGATACTTCCCCCAGTCGCGCAGTGGCCGGTTCGGCAATTCGCGCAACTCATAGGCAAAGTATCTGCGCATCAGCGGGATGACGCGCGGATCTTGAGTTATCTCCTGATATTGCGTCAACACCTTGAGCATCACCATCCTGGGCCACCAGTCGTCATTCTTGGTGGGGCCAATCTCACCATCGGGGCGCTGATGAGTGAGCGTCCAATCAACCCATGGCTTGGCCTTCTTTATCAGCGCCGCATCGTTCAGCAAATAAGCCAGCGGCAGCAAGCCGTCCAGGTAGTAAGGCCCGCGCTCCCAAGATTCACCCGTACCTCCAAGCCAGCCGCTGTTTGGCCCAACGTCATCCCAGAATTCATCCAGGTGGCCTGTCAGTCCGGCAGCTTGTATCTGTAGCTGCCTCTTCAACCACCCCTGCGGGGCGATCGCGCCCAGCGGCAACGCGTTGAATGCGTTTGGCTGCAGTGGAGCGCGATTTGGCACCGGCTCATCGAAAGAAACATCCGAAGCAGCGATGCACTTCGATGTGCCAACTAGTACGACGAGGAAAGTGGCAACAACTCCGCTGGTGAACATGCCGGCAGTTCAGCTTCGCGTGCTACTCAACCTGGTAGGGATGCAATCGATAACCGATGACCTCCGCATGAGTAGCTCCGCCCATGAACGTTGTCGCCCGCAGAACAATCTCCCAGTAACACGCAGGCCCATTCGGATCAACTCCCATTTTCCGCAATGTCTTCGCAAGCACCGCATCATTCAACAAAAACTCTCCCGCGGCTTCGGTGGCTTCCATGGTTGTGCCCGCTATCAGAAGAGCGCTTCCTTTTCCAGAAGATGTATGGGGCAGAAACGCGATTCGCGCGTATCGGCGGTTCGAATCCTCGTCGCGAGCACTGGGATACGACGCCAGTTCTCCATGTTGCGGGGACCGGTTTACGAGTTTGATTCCTGTCTTCTTATTGAACTCAAATTCGAAGTTTAGTTCATTTGCGTATAGATCTCCCCACGGATTGCTTATAGCGCTCCCCAACAAAATAATGTCCTGGGTGTTGAAATCCGCAAGTTGCACTTGACGCCCGGAGCGCAGGAACGTCCGCTGAAGATTGTTCGCGTTCTTCCTCATGATGAGTCCGGCAATCTTCGTCTCACCGGCATCCGTGAATTCGGACCAGTTCAGGTTTCGGATCAGGTCGGGAGGAGAAACGTGAGGAACATCCGGGAAAGCCCGGATCAGGTATTCGTTTAACGTGAAGCGGCGTCCTTCCAGTTCTGAAATCTTCACGAAGGCGGTGTCGCTGGTCACAATCAGCGTGTCGCGTCCACTTTCAAACAAGGCGCTAAACGGAAGCATGTTCCGAGCGGTGAAAGTGCTTTTGGCTGTAGTCGCCGCCATTCGATACCAATGAATAGCGAATCGCGGATGCCAGCGCGGCGAGTAGTCCCAGGCAGATGCACAAAATTGGAAGAATTCGTCGGTCGCATGTGGATCGAGCCGGCCGAAAACTCGCCCACCGATTGGGTCGATCCGACTGTCGCGCTTGGGGCCATGACGGTTGCCGTGTCGCCATCTTGCGCCACTGTGGTCAAGGGTTCGGGACGTGGCCGAAACGCAAGAGAATAGCCGCCTTTCGGCATAACAACGACGAAAGGCTCGCCCGCGCCTTCGGTAATGAAGTAGTTTTCCAGGCGCTTGCGGAGATTGCGGGCCTCCGCGCGAACTATGGTGTCGCCGACATCATAGTGATCTAAAGTGCGATGAAAAACCTTCTCGGCGATGGCTTGCCCGCGAACATCGTCGAAACGATTCTCCAACGTGCAATCGGCAACGTAGAGGAAGAACTCCCGCAGCTTCGGCGCACGGCGGAACAGATCACTGTCAGCAACGCGGCCGATTAACTCGCGCTTGCCGTTAGCCGTCAGGAACTCGGTTGCAACCATTGCTCCACAAGTTGAAAACGATCATATCAAGTGTCACACCCAGATCGGTAGTTACGCCAGGAGACTATATGTCAAGCGACTTCATTTCACCGTAAAGCGAGTCTGGAACTGGCCCGCTATTTTGCGGATTCACAAGTATTCCCGTGCGATTGTCTTGCGTACATAGTCTAACCGTCAATAAATTCGAAAAGGTCTTTGCTTCGGTCTTAGCTGAAAGCCAAATCTTTCGGAGTGGAGGAGTTTGCTAATATATGATGCGTCTTGTCTCACGCGCGTGGATTATCGCGTGCCTTGTCCTTTTCTGCTAGTGCGTGAACTCGACCGCCCAGGAATTTCGCGCCACGATGACGGGGACGGTATCCGATCCCTCGGGGGCGGTGGTCCCCAATGCCACCGTTGATGCGACAAACGACAGCAACCAACAGAAATACACTACGACGACGACGGGGAAGGGAGTTTACTTCATCCCCTATATGCTGCCGGGAACGTATACGGTAACGGCGACGGCGCCTGGGTTCAAAACCCAGAAACAGCCGGACGTTCTGCTGCAAGCCAGCCAATCGCGAGGACTGAATTTCACCCTCGAAGTAGGAGCAGCTACGCAAACGGTCGAGGTAACCTCGGCTGCGCCGCTGATTGAGACTGCGAATGGGTCTGGAGGAACCGTACTCACGGAACGCGAAATCGAGAATGCTCCGCTGAACGGACGGCAGATCTACACGCTTTTGGGAACTACTCCGGGTTCACAGTTCACGCAAACGCAGTTCGGCGCACAAGGCTACTCGGGCACGCGCGGCTTGGGATGTTTCGAACTCTTATACGCTGGGCGGCGGGGTGCAGGGATACCAGCAATTTACTCTAGACGGCGCCAACATCACCATGCAGGCGCACGGGTCACAAGGAACCTGGGAAATGGCTCCAAACGTGGATGCCCTGCAGGAGGTCAATGTCATGACCACCACCTATGACGCGCGTTATGGTCGAACCGGCGGCGGGACCGTCAACATGGTGACAAAGTCCGGGAGCAACGGGTTCCACGGGGACGCTGTATGAGTATTTCGAAAACGGAGCCCTGAACGCCAACAACTTCGAAAACAATCTAAATGGCGTACCAAGGCAAAATCTGCACCAAAACCAGTTTGGCGGGACGTTCGGCGGACCAGTAAAGAAAGACAAAATCTTCTTCTTCGGCAGCTATGAAGAGTACCTGGAGCACATTCCCTTCACCACTGTTACCAGCGTTCCGCCGGCTTACTTGCGTCCGTCCTCCGGCAACGGCGTGAATTTTACGCAGAGTGGCTATACGATCTACGATCCAGACACCACGGTATGTACCGCGCCAGGCGGAACCATTGGCAATTGTCCGGGCAATGCTTATACCCGCACAGAGTTCCCGAACGATACTATCCCAGCCAGCCGGATCAACCCGATCGGCGCAGCCGTCCTAAATTTGTACCCTCTTCCAAACGCGGGGAGCGGAATTCAGAACAACTACATAGCGAACGTTCCGGACAAATACAAATACTGGCAGCCCATGGTTCGTGTCGATTACGACACCAGCGACAAGACTCGTTGGTACAGCACCTTCGCTTTCCAGCACGGCACCGAATTTCGCAATGTCAGCGGCTTTGCTCCTCCCGCTGAAAACGGCAACATCAACACTCTGCGCCAGGACCTGGTAGCGAGTCAGGACATGACGCATATCTTTTCGCCCACGCTGCTGGCCGACTTCAAGCTCTCTTTTACCCGCTTCCTCGACAGCTTTCCAGACGGCGATTTAGCGGCAGGTACGTCTGCGGCATCCATCGGCTTGAACATGCCGAATGTGCCTACTACGACCTTAAAACTGCTGCCGGAATTTACCACGAGCGGGTCATTTTATCCGCAGGTGGTTGGCAATAACCTCAACACCGACACGTTCAACACCACCACCTTCGACAACGACTGGACGAAAACTCTGGCCAATCACACGATTCATTTCGGCGGCGAAATGGCCTTTTTCCAGTACGGGAATCCGGGAGCCGTCGGCCGTCCCGATGGATATTTCCAGTTCGGTACCCAAAACACCCAATACAATCCCTTGCAGAGGAATACATTGCCGGGCATAAACGACGGGTTTGTCGTGGCCGACATGCTGCTTGCGGATCCGTCTAGCGGCGGTGTGGACTACAACACCACGACCATCCAAGGTTTCCCCTTCTGGGCTCTCTATGTGCAAGACGATTGGAAAGTCACGAAAAAACTGACTCTTAATATAGGCGTGCGGTACGACTTGCAAGCCGGGCTGCGTGAAAGGTACAACCGCTTGAATCGGGGCCTCTGTTTTACCTGCGTTAACCCGATTACGAACGTTCCCCAATATCAGGCCAATCTCGCTGCCGACGCTCCCGCGTTAACGGCGGCCGGAATCAACGTCGCGTCGTTATCCACCGTCCTGGGTGGACTTACCTTTCCCGGCGTGAACGGCAACAATCGCGACGCTTATGACACCGATTGGACCAATATCCAGCCTAGGTTTGGTTTCGCCTACGCGGTGGATCCGAAAACCGTCATCCGCGGCGGCTATGGAATCTTCTACACCGTAGGTCTGGAAGGTGGCTCGGCGGACGGTTTCAGCATCTCGACCCCGTACACCAACACGACAAATGGCGGCGTAACGCCCAGCAGTTACTTTGCCAGCGGTACCCCATTTCCGAGTGGGGTCCAAGTGCCTGTGGGAAACTCATTGGGCCTCTTGACGGCGCTTGGCAACGGCGCGTCGGTCGATTTCCCAGGCCGGCGCATTCCGCGCTCGCAGGAGTTCTCGCTGGGTTTCCAGCGCCAATTGCCGGGCCAAATGGTCTTGGATGCGCGCTACGTCGGCAACTACACGGACCGGCTGCGAGTTTTCGTTTGGGATAACGGCACGCTCACTTACGCTCAACTGCAACAGGGTGTCGCCAATCCATCGCTCTTCAACCAGCAGGTTCCGAACCCATACTATGGAGTTCCGGGAATTCCGCCCAGTTCGAACTGCGGTGCAAACAAAACGGTCTCCCGAATAACCTTGCTGCTGCCGCTATCGCAGTATTGCGGCTTGATCGGCCAATACAACGATCCATTGGGCAAGCAGGATTACAACGGCTTGGAAGTCAAATTGAACAAGCGCTACGCCCAAGGCTTGAGCTTCCAAATCTCGTACACGTACTCCAAAACGATGCAGGCCACCGGGTACCAAAATGGCTGGCCGTATCAGGATGCAAATCTGAAGTACCAGATCTCAAACACTGACCGCACGAACGTGTTTACCGCAACTACTGAATGGGCCTTGCCGTTCGGGAAGGGATCGAGTATGGGAATTGCGCCCAATGCCCATGGCGTTGTTGGCGCATTGATCAATGGCTGGAATGTCGACTTTATCCTGTCGGCGGAGACCGGCTTCCCTGTGTCCTTGAACACGGGTTATTACGACGATTGCAACCACTCGTACGCGCCAAATGGTGGGCCGACGTTTACGAACTATCTTTACAACAACTACAGCACCGGCAACCCGTTGGGATGCTACGCCAGTATTCCGCAGTATGGACTGTCGAACCTGCCGAATCAGATATCGCAGGTGCGCCAGCCGACGATCACAAACTTGGATATCGCGCTGCACAAAGACTTCGGCATCACGGAGTCCTCGCACCTACAGTTCCGCGCCGAAGCGTTGAATTCCACCAATACGGTGCTTTTTCCAGGTCCGGACACTAATCCGGGCGACGGTCCGCCAAAAGTGAGTTCGAACGGCACTTATTCGGGGTTCGGCACAGTCAATCTGTATCAGCAGAACTTCCCGCGCATCATCCAACTCGCGCTGAAGTTCGTCTTTTAGCAAAATCTGAGAAAGTGGTGTGCGCTTGACGGTCAATAAGCGTTTCTATTCCTACGTTATTTTGGGGGGTTGCTGCGCAGCCGCGTGTTTAGCTGCTGCCTTTGCACAGTCACCCGCCGGTAAGCCAAACCTGGCCGATCAGCCGTCGCTTTACGTGGTTGGCTATGCGCATCTGGACACAGAATGGCGTTGGGAGTATCCGCAAGTGATTAGCGAATACATTCCCAAGACCATGCATAGCAACTTCGCGCTGTTTGAGAAGTACCCACACTATATCTTCAATTTCAGCGGCGCAAATCGGTACCGCTTGATGAAGGATTACTTCCCGGAGGATTTCGCCACGGTCAAGCGATACGTCGATTCCGGGCGATGGTTCCCGGCGGGCTCGTCCATGGAAGAGGGCGACGTGAACGCGCCCAGCGCCGAATCCATCATTCGCCAAATCCTCTATGGCAATAACTGGTTTCGTAAAGAATTCGGCAAGGCGAGCGCGGAATATATGCTGCCGGACTGCTTCGGCTTTCCGGCATCGCTGCCCACCATCCTGGCTCATTCAGGTGTGAAAGGCTTCTCCACGCAGAAACTGGTGTGGGGTTCGTCGGCCGACGGCGGCGGCCCCGAGTCGCTCGAGAAAACGCCCGAAGGCACACCATTTAATGTAGGCGTTTGGGTAGGGCCGGATGGTGAGAGCGTGCTTGCAGGAATCAATCCGGGCAGCTATAGCGGTGGCATCACGACGGATCTTAGCAAGCCGCTACCGCCGCCGGCGCCGAATAAAGCGCTTGAAGAGATCGAGGCTAAAGAGCAAGCTCTTCAGCAGAAACTCCAGACGGCTCAACAGGCCGGACAGCCAGACCCGACAGACCGCAAAGACTACGCGTCGTTGCGGGCGGAGCGGGAAGCCCTGACTAAATTTCAACGAGATCAAGACCAGAACCGGTTTCAGGGCGACTGGGCCACGCGTGTCGAGAACAATGGCAAGGTCACCGGCGTTTACACGGATTACCACTACTTCGGAACCGGCGACACGGGTGGTTCTCCGGATGAAGAGTCTGTTAAGCGACTCGAAGCAATTGTGACGAAAGGTGAAGCGAGTTTGCCGCCGGAGGGCGAGTTTTTCTATCGGGGCCAGCAGCATCCGCAATGGCCTTCTGTGAAGGTCGGTGACGGCCCGGTACATGTCGTATCTTCTACCGCGGAACAGATGTTTCTCAACATCACGCCGGCTGAAGCCGAGCGGCTCCCGCGCTACACCGGCGAAATGGAACTGACCAATCACTCGGCCGGCTCGCTGACGTCGCAGGCTTATCAGAAACGCTGGCTGCGCAAAGAAGAACTGCTGGCGGATGCAGCCGAGAAGGCTTCGGTTGCGGCTGAATGGCTCGGCGCCCGCCCGTATCCTTTGGAGCGCCTGAACAACGCCTGGACACTCGTCATGGGTGGACAGTTTCACGATATTGCTGCGGGTACGGCGACGCCGAAAGCGTACGAGTTCGCCTGGAATGACGATGTGATCGCGATGAATCAGTTTGCGGGTGTGTTGAGCAATGCCACCGAAGCGGTCTCGGCCGCGCTGAACACCGAAACGCGAGGGATTCCCGTAGTGGTTTTCAATCCGCTGAATATCGCACGCGACGATGTTGTGGAAGCGCGTTTGGATTTTCCCAACGGCATGCCTGGCGCGGTTCGTGTCACTGGCCCCGATGGAAGAGACGTTCCAGCCCAGATTTCAGAAGGGAAAGTGTTGTTCATCGCCCACGCTCCGTCCGTCGGCTATGCGGTCTATGACGTTCAAACTGGTAGCGCCGCTGCGTCCGCGACACAGACCTTGCGCGTCTCCGATGATTCGCTTGAGAACCAATACTATCGCGTGAAGCTCAATCAGGATGGCGACGTAAGCAGCATCTTCGACAAATCGATCAACAAGGAACTGCTGGCCGCTCCGGCGCGGCTGGCGATCTCCTACGACAACCCAACACAATGGCCGGCGTGGAATATGGATTGGGACCAGGAGCAGGCGTCACCGAAAGAGTACGTGAGCGGTCCAGCGCGCGTTCGAATCGTCGAGAACGGCCCCGCTCGCGTGGCCGTTGAAGTGTCGCGCGATACGGCTGGTTCCCACTTTGTGCAGCAGATCAGGTTAGCCGCGGGTGAAGCCGGCAAACACGTGGAGTTTTCGAACGTGATCGACTGGAACACCCGGGAATCGAATCTGAAAGCATCGTTTCCGTTGACAGCTTCGAATCGTATAGCGACATACAACTGGGACATCGGCACCATCGACCGTCCCACGGCGGAGCCTAAGAAATTCGAAGTCCCGTCGCATCAGTGGATCGACCTTACCGACACGAGCGATGAATTCGGCGCGACCTTGTTGACTGACTGCAAGAACGGATCGGACAAGCCGAACGACAACACCATACGCCTGACGTTAATCCGTACGCCCGGGACGCGCGGCGGTTATCCGGACCAGGCCACGCAGGATATCGGCCACCATGAATTTGTGTACGGCTTCGCCGGGCATGCGGGTGGCTGGCGTCAAGCTGAAACCGACTGGCAAGGCGAGGAGTTGAACGATCCACTGGTGGCGTTCGAAACGGCGAAGCACGCGGGGGCGCTGGGACGCGAGTTCTCTTTGCTGAAAGTCAGTAACTCACGCATTCGAGTGATGGCGGTCAAGAAGGCCGAACAGACCGACGAGGTAGTTCTTCGGCTGGTGGAACTGGACGGCAAGCCGCAACGTGATGTTCGAATTTCGTTCGGCGCGCCAATTAACGCCGCGCGTGAAGTCAATGGGCAGGAGCAGCCCGTTGGGGCCGCCCAACTCAGCAATGGCGTACTGGTCACTTCATTTAGCGCTTACCAGCCGCGCACCTTCGCTCTTAAATTGGGTGCACCGGCTCGCACTGCGGCTGGGGTGCGTTCCACACCGGTCACGCTGCCCTACGATATCGCAACAGCTACAAATCACGGCGCACCATCCTCAGTTGGTTTCAACGGCAAAGGGGACGCCATTCCCGCTGAGATGCTGCCTGAGAAGATCGCGTTCGACGATGTCGAATTTCGGCTCGCCGGCGCGAAAACCGGTGCGCCGAACGCAGTTAGTGCGAAAGGCCAGACGATTCAACTTCCGGGTGGTCATTATAATCGGGTGTATCTGATCGCCGCGTCGGCCGATGGCGATCAGAATGCAACTTTCGAAGTGGGCAACAATCCGGTCAATCTGGATATTGAAGATTGGGGCGGATTCATCGGGCAGTGGGACGACCGCCAGTGGGTTGCAAAGGAAGTTACGACATCGGGCCGCAATGGGCGGCCGCCGCGAACACAGAATAATCCGTACGCTGAAATGACCGGCATCAAGCCCGGCTTCATAAAGCGCGCGAACCTGGCCTGGTATTGCTCGTTCCATCACAACGCCTCGGGCGAAAACGTGCCGTACGGATATTCGTATCTGTTTGGGTATTCCATCGACGTGCCGGCCGGTGCAAAGAGCATCACGCTACCGAATAATGACAAGGTTCGGATTCTGGCTATGTCCGTAGCTGAAGAGAATCCGGGGGTGAAACCCGTGCAGCCGTTGTATGACACGCTCGAACGGCATGAGCCGGGTGAGCATCGTACCGCGCAATAGCCGCCGCGCGGGTCATCCTAACCAGGCGCGCAGCAAGTCCGATGGATCACTGGTCAGATCGACTCTTGTTCTAGAACTCTCGCCATCTGGTTCTAGAAAATTTGCTTCGATTCCATGCGGTGTCGGTTCCAAATCCAACCGTCTGCCTCGCGCTTCGAGACGCAGCGTTGACTCCAACCACGCAACATAGATCTTGGTTCGAAGCCGACGGCCGGTAACGGCGGCTTGCTCAAGCAAATCCTTCGTGAACTGCGAGCTCTTCAGTTGTTCCGCCCACGGCGCGACGGCCAGGCTTCGCGCCCGCTCTTCGTTGCGGCGCGTTGCGGCGCCCGGGTCTCGCTCTTGCTGAGATTCCAGGTTCTTGAGCGAATTTTCAAGACTGTCGAGAAAGTCCATATGAGGTAGAGTGACACTCAGGCACAGACACAAAACCCCGGCCAGCATTGAGTCTTCGTCTCGCTGAGAAACGCGGACTCATCCGCTGGCCGGGGTTGAGGAAATAATCGGGCGACTTCCTACTCTCCCACACACTCGCGCATGCAGTACCATCGGGGCTGAGAGGCTTAACTTCCGTGTTCGGGATGGGAACGGGTGGAACCCTCTCGCTGGTATCACCCGAAAGTCGCTCGAGGCCGCTTGCTTACGCGCGCGGCTCAGAAATTCGGGATTGAATAGTTATTGACGGGCAACATTCAAGTTACTCAAAACGCACAATTCATTTTATGGTCAAGCCGAACGAGCTATTAGTAACGGTCAGCTCAACGCATTACTGCGCTTACACATCCGTCCTATCAACGTGATCGTCTTTCACGGCTCTTCAGGGAGATCTCATCTTAGGGAAGGTTTCGTACTTATATGCATTCAGCACTTATCCTGACCAGACTTCGCTACCCAGCTGTGCCACGGGTGTGACAACTGGATCACAAGAGGTCTGTTCACCCCGGTCCTCTCGTACTAAGGGCAAGCCCCCTCAAATCTCCTACGCCCACCACAGATAGGGACCGAACTGTCTCGCGACGTTCTGAACCCAGTTCACGTACCGCTTTAATAGGCGAACAGCCTAACCCTTGGGAGCTTCTACACCCCCAGGATGCGATGAACCGACATCGAGGTGCCAAACCGGAGCGTCGATATGAACTCTTGACTCCGATCAGCCTGTTATCCCCGGCGTACCTTTTATCCGTTGAGCGATGGCCCTTCCATGCAGAACCACCGGATCACTAAGTCCTGGTTTCCCACCTGCTTGACTTGTAGGTCTCGCAGTCAACCTGGTTTATGCCTTTGCACTCGACCGCTGATTTCCAAACAGCGTGAACCAAGCTTCGAGCGCCTCCGTTACAATTTAGGAGGCGACCGCCCCAGTCAAACTACCCGCCTTGCAATGTCCTTCTCCCGGATAACGGGAGTAAGTTAGAACCACAGAACGATCAGGGTGGTATCTCACCGTTGGCTCCCTCAAGCCCAAGAGCCTGAGTTCAAAGCCTCCCACCTATGCTGCGCAGACCGCACCATAGTTCATTGCAAAGGTATAGTAAAGGTGCACGGGGTCTTTCCGTCTAGTGGCGGGCATCCGGCGTCTTCACCGGAACCACAAGTTCGCCGGGCGGAGCGCGCCGACAGTCGTCAGATCGTTACGCCATTCGTGCAGGTCGGAACTTACCCGACAAGGAATTTCGCTACCTTAGGACCGTTATAGTTACGGCCGCCGTTCACCGGGGCTTCAGTTCAAAGCTTCGCCTTGCGGCTAACCTCTCCCTTTAACCTTCCGGCACCGGGCAGGCGTCAGCCCCTATACGTCGTTTTCGACTTTGCAGAGACCTGTGTTTTTGTTAAACAGTCGCCTGACGCGTTTCACTGCGGCCCACCGAAGTGGGCACCCCTTCTCCCGAAGTTACGGGGTTAATTTGCCTAGTTCCTTCGCAACTCCATCACCCGAGCGCCTTAGAATACTCATCTCGTCCACCTGTGTCGGTTTGTGGTACGGGTACGTTTCTTCTCCTTAGAGGATTTTCCTGGCACACAACCCGGCGGATTTGCCAATCCGGATCTCACTCAACCCATCTTTGACCCTTCTCGCAGATGGGCCTCTGTGGTGCGTCCCCCCATCGGTCTTTATCGAACAAACGTAGTCACGGAATATTAACCGTGTGTCCATCAGTTACGCCTTTCGGCCTCACCTTAGGCCCCGACTAACCCTGAGCGGATTAACCTTTCTCAGGAATCCTTAGACTTACGGCGGCCAGGGTTCTCACCTGGCTTTTCGCTACTTATGCTGGCAGAGTCACTTCCTAGCAATCCAGCCCTCCTCACGGTAGACCTTCATCTCGCTAGGAACGCTCTCCTACCACTCCAATTGAGTCCATAACTTCGGTGACATGCTTGAGCCCCGTTGGATTGTCGGCACCGAATCCCTCGACCAGTGAGCTATTACGCTTTCTTTAAAGGATGGCTGCTTCTAAGCCAACCTCCTGGCTGTCTGAGGAACTCGACTTCCTTTCCCACTTAGCATGTACTTGGGGACCTTAGTTGATGGTCTGGGCTCTTTCCCTTTTGACGATCAAGCTTAGCCCTGACCGTCTGACTCCCGTATTACTCGTTCTTGGCATTCGCAGTTTGGCTGAATTCGGTAACCTGGAAAGGCCCCTAGTTCAATCAGTTCTCTACCACCAAGACGGACCATACGAGGCTAGCCCTAAAGCTATTTCGGAGAGAACGAGCTATCACGGAATTTGATTAGCCTTTCACCCCTACCCTCAGCTCATCCAAGCTGTTTTCAACCAACACCGGTTCGGACCTCCATCCGCTGTTACACGGATTTCATCCTGGCCAAGGGTAGATCATCCCGCTTCGCGTCTAATCCCAGCGACTGAACGCCCTATTCAGACTCGCTTTCGCTACGGCTCGCTTTCGCTTAACCTTGCCACTGAGACTAACTAGCCAGCTCATTATTCAATAGGCACGAGGTCAGACATTGCCCGTTTGACCCGGGCCATAGTCCTCCCACTGCTTGTAAGCATGCGGTTTCAGGTACTATTTCACTCCCCTCACAGGGGTTCTTTTCACCTTTCCCTCACGGTACTAGTTCACTATCGGTCGCAAGTGAGTATTTAGCCTTGCCGGATGGTCCCGGCAGATTCCCACAGGGTTTCTCGTGCCCCGCGGTACTTAGGAGCCACTTGAAGCTAAGATTGCATTTTAAGATACAGGGCTGTCACCTTCTTTGGCCGGTCTTTCCAAACCGTTCTCTTAACGCTTTCTTATAACCTCGTTAGAATAAGGCCCGGCTGGAAACCGAAGCCTCCAGCCGATCCTTATTCTTTGTGGTCCTGCAACCCCGCGCTCTCCTTTCGAATCGCACGGTTTAGGCTGTTCCGAGTTCGCTCGCCACTACTATCGGAATCACTATTGTTTTCTCTTCCTAGGGGTACTGAGATGGTTCACTTCCCCCCGTTCGCTCCAGTCGACTATGAATTCATCGAAAGGTAAGCCAGTTACCTGGCTTGGGTTTCCCCATTCGGACATCCCCGGATAATAGATTGCTTGCATCTCCCCGAGGCTTATCGCAGCTAGCCACGTCCTTCATCGCCTACTTGCGCCAAGGCATCCACACGCATGCTCTTAGTAGCTTGACCATAAAATTAACTCTACGTTTGAGTTTCTTCTTCGCCCGTGCTCTTCCCGAATCCGCTCGATTACGCGTCGCGGTTCAGTTCACAACCGGGCGGCGCTGCCGCCACATATTGGTTTCGCGGCAGCATTGCAACTTGTAGTTGCCCGTCAATAACTATTCAATTGTCAAAGAACCTCAGAACTTCGCTTGCTGAAACGCTTCATCGCAAACTTCGATCACCGAACGACAGGAGTCAACGTTCGCTAGACTACTCAAACGCTGACTTCTGTCTTTCCGATTCTGGTGATGCCTTGGTGGGCCTGGGTAGACTCGAACTACCGACCTCACCCTTATCAGGGGTGCGCTCTAACCACCTGAGCTACAGGCCCGCATGGCGAACTGGTGGAGCTGGTCGGGATCGAACCGGCGACCTCCTGAATGCAAATCAGGCGCTCTCCCAGCTGAGCTACAGCCCCTGAGCTCTGGCGTGTTAGTTGGTGGGCCTGGGTAGATTCGAACCGGCGACCTCCTGACCAAGCGTTGCGATCTACGAGCTGAGCTACAGTCCATGCACGAAAAATAATCGAGGCCGATTGGACGCTGCCGCTCGTGACCAGCACGAGCGGCAAGAAGTAACGCAAACTCTTCAAGTGGAGAATCCGGAGCGAGAGCTCGAGGGCTCATGGAGTGGAACGGCTGCCACTTACTTACGGCTTGCTTACAAAACGGCCATTTCAGTGACTCCACCCACGTTCTCTCTTAGAAAGGAGGTGATCCAGCCGCAGGTTCTCCTACGGCTACCTTGTTACGACTTCACCCCAATCATGAATCATACCTTGGACCGCTGCCTCCCTTGCGGGTTGGCCGCAGGCTTCTAGTACAATCCACTTTCGTGATGTGACGGGCGGTGTGTACAAGGCCCGGGAACGTATTCACGGCATCGTTCTGATATGCCATTACTAGCGATTCCAGCTTCATGCAGGCGAGTTGCAGCCTGCAATCCGAACTGAGAACGGTTTTTTGCGATTGGCTCCCCCTCGCGGGTTTGCAGCGAGCAATACGTG
>CAWJUL010000014.1:0-719343 GCA_963846045.1 Terriglobia bacterium
TGCGGGCATGACCAGATGCGTAATGCGCTCGATTCTTTCCCGCACATCGCGCAGGGCTTCCTCGGCGTAGGCAAAGTCCTCGCGCAGCACCTTCAGCAGTTCGGATTTGATGCCCTCCGAAATATCAAGCCGGAAAGCGCCGACGCGGGCAAGTCGAGAAACGGCGCGGTATCCCGCCGAAGAGCAAGCCGGAAATGTAAATGTTGGTATCGGCGGTGACGCTCGGCACGCGCTAGCGTCCGCGTTCTTTGTTTTCCCGCTCTTGCTCCCGGCGCTGATGGATGATATCGTCTATATCGCTCTCGTTGATGCCGTGCTTGCGAGCCTGCTGTTCCCCGAACTGATAGATCTTTTTCCAGCGGCGGTCTTCGAGATAGCGTTCCACAGATTGCCGCACTACTTCATCGAGGGTGATGTGTTCAGCCTGCGCCGCCTTTTCCACTTCGATCAGCAAGGCCGTAGGGAGGTTCGCATGCAGATTTTTTTCCGGTTCCATGAAGTCGGCTCGCTGAGAGTTCATATTCTCCACATTACGGTATCGGCGATGCTGCTTGTCAATGTGCTGTTCTCTGCGACAAACTGCTTGCTGTTGCGCAATAGCGCAAGAAGTTCTTAGTAAAGCCGCAGCTCTTGAACATGGCCTCCCTGACCGCGCCGGAAATAATACTATCAAAAAAATCGAGCGAACTTTCGTTTGACAACTTACACCGGGGCTACTATATTCCTTGTAAGAGGTAACGGTTTGCCGATTCTGAGCCGTGCGCGTGAGCAAGCGGTTTCCGGAGTTTTTCAACAAGCTCCTCGATATAGCGGTAAACAACGGGTGCGCGGCTAGCACACGCTACCTCCCGTTAAGCAATGTCCAAATGGGAGTGGCAAAAGCAAGTGGCACGACGCATTAGATACCAGATCATCGGGGCAAGCACGTTATTGTTATGCCCTTTGCAGTTGGCTCTAGCCCAATCCACTCCAGTTGAGATTCATGAATCGAATCGTACGGTAATCGGAGGCACACTGGGCGGTGGGCTCATCATAAACCCGGTAAAATGCACGGACGAAAAGCTTTTCTTCCGCCGGTTGCAAGGTTCCAGCGTTACCGCGGCGCCAATAGTATCTGTCAGCAGGGACGGAAAGTCGTCGCACGTTTTTGACTTTCTAGGCCAATCGACCACCAGTGACCTGAAGGGCCTGGCTGTGGCCGATTTTGCCGCCACATCCACAGACCTCTATTTGCTTGCCAAGACTTCCGATCTCAAAACGCACATTTTGAAATACCTCCAGGATGGCAAGTTCGACGACGATATTGTCTTAGACGACGACAAGTCAACTGCGAAGATATTGAGCGGTGATCTGAATGCTTCCAAGTTGGGTATTATGCCGACGGGCCAGTTCCTGGTTATAGGTGTGCGTGCGAAAAAAACAGAAGAACCCGGACAGCCTGTAAGTTATCGTTATTCCCCTGCTGTCGAGTTATATGGACGGGACGGACGGTTTCAAACTCCCGTGAGTTTTAAAAGCGACAGTCTTGACCTGAATAGCTCCAAACACGGGCAGGGTGAAAATTTTTTGCCTCTGGACGTTTCACTCGTTGCTTCTGGGCCGGACGGGATCTACTTTGGAATGCAGGGACCAAAGCTAAATGTTTACTTTATATCTCCAGCCGGTGACATTTCAACGGCGTTCAGCGTGGAACCGGAGAAGAACTTTCGTGCGATGAACATGGACGTTATGAAGGGGCAACTTTTAGTAGAGTGGGGAACTTCAAGCGAGGGCACGAAACCCACCACTCGGTACAACCTTTACAGCCTTTCCGACGGCGAACCTCTTTCAGCGTACGTGGATGGCCCCAATTTCGGAGGGATTTTCGCTTGCTTTGACGGGCGTCGGACCTTTACCTTCATCTCCTCAGATCAAATGGGCCAGAGGATACTCAAGAACGCCACCCCGTAAGGTTCCTTTCAGGAATAATACTCCCTCTGAACGCCTTCCGTAAGTCGGTGACAAAAATCTTATCGCTCGATTTCCCGTATTTTCAATAAGCTGCGTTTCGTAATTTCTGAAATGGCACCGTCCCTCGCGCGATTCTCGCACCAGGAGCACCATCATGTCCAAACGTAATCGCAACCGCAATCCCTGGGCCCATGCGGCCGCCCCGGCCGCAAAGGAAGTTTCCGCGCCCCAGCTCGCTGCTAACCGAGCCAATGCCCAGTTGTCTTCCGGCCCGGTGTCACCCGCTGGTAAGGCGAAATCTTCCATGAACGCCGTCAAAACCGGTCTCACCGGCCACACCGTTCTTCTGCCCACCGACGACGTGACCGAGTACGCTGCGTTCATCGCGGGTTATCGGCATGATTTCTCTCCCGTCGGTCAGGCCGAATCCGAGCTCGTCCATGCCATAGCCGACGCGGACTGGCGTCTTCGCCGTGTCCGCACACTTGAATTTGCAATCTATGCCAAGGGCCACGCCGAATTCGAGGAGCTCTTCACCGAATACGCCGAAGAAGTCCGTTACAGCCTCATTCAGTTGCATACCCATACCACGTATGAGAAGGATTTTCGCAACCTTCACCTCCAGGAGAATCGGCTGCACCGCCGCCGCGAGAAGGATATGGCCGAATTGCGCCGCCTGAAAAACGATCGCAGCTCGAAGCAGCCGGAACCAGAAGATTTCAGCGGCCTCGATGGACACTTCGCTGCAACGCCAAGTGCGCCGCAAATTCCTGGACAGTCGCCGTTTACCGATAATGGCTTCGATTTTTCAACTTCGCTCGAACCAAGGGACGGACTGACCCTTACACACCCCGAACCCTCGGATAACGGGAGCGCGAGGTAGCAGAACCGGTCATTTCCGCAAGCGCGCGTAATTGTTCGCCGCAGCCGTGACTTCCCGGATTGCTTCTACCACCGTCTCCGGCTGGTCGATGATAACCATGTGCGTGCTGTTCTCTGCGACAAACTGCTTGCTGTTGTGCGACAGCCCAAGAAGTTCTTGTTGCAGCCGACGATAGCGGTCGGAGTCATATAACGTACTGATCACACCAAGCGGCTTTTCCCCCAGCGGAAATGGCCTGTTCAACTCGGCTGCTTTTACTTCAGAGAAACACGTTGCCGCATCTTCGCTCGTGGGCCTGATGGAATTTGAGAGCGCCCAGTGGTGCAACTCCCGATCGCGTGCCGGCAGCTTGCGGAAATTCTGATCGTCTTCCATGTCTAGCGCAATCGGCGTCTTGGAAATGAGAACCGGTGGGCTATCCAGTCCGGAGAGGGTTCCCTGAGTTGTCGGCGACGCATCTTGGCCGGTATCGATGAATGCATGGTCGACCAGCACCATGCCGGAAATCTCCTTTGGATAGCGGGCTTCGTACAGCCGCGCGGTCAATCCGCCCATCGAGAAACCTACGATTACGTAGGGGCCGTCGATGCCGGCGTTCTTGAGCAGTTCGTGGAGTTCATTCACTCGATCCGCGCAGGTCGGGTGTTCCTGGCCTTCCACTCTGTCGCTCCAGGCAGTGCCGGAAGGGTCGTAGGTGCAGATCCTGGTGAACTGAGCCACCTTCGGCTGCACCAATCCCCAGTCGACTGAAAATCCTCCGCTGGCGACGATGACAGTTGGACTGCCCTGGCCAGTGCAGTAGATGTGGACACGATGCCCGCCAACGTCGACAAGTTGGCCCGGTGGCGCGGGCTGAGTCTGCGCGGACGCAGCCGCAGCCACACAGTTCAAGAACAATAGTGCAGAGACGGCCGCTAGTATGCGATGCAACTGCAAGGAGGCGGTTAATCCGAATAAAACAGATACTTACGCCACTGATCGTCGCTTCGGCCAAGCAGGCGCATAAGATGACGACTGGTGTGTAGGCTGAATGGCCGCGGAGGCCGCAACAGCTTCATGCCCGCTTCTTCGGGCGTGCGATTGCCCTTGCGGTTGTTGCAAGGATGGCAGCAGGCGACCAGGTTTTCCCACGCTGTCTCGCCGGCCCGTGAGCGTGGAATCACGTGGTCCAACGTCATCTCGCCGGACGGCAGAGTCTTATGGCAGTACTGGCAGGTGTAACGATCCCGCATCAGGATGTTCTTGCGGGATAGCGCGCGAGTCTGGTGCGGAATGCGCCGGTATTCGAGCAGGCGGATGACCGACGGAACACTGAGGGAGCGTTTGGCGGAGTGCACATGCGACGGCGCGACCTCTTCGGCAGATGCCACCCCTTTCAGGATCAGCACCAGTGCGCGCCGCGCCGCGCAGATATTGATGGGTTCGTAGCTGGCGTTTAGAACGAGGACAGGTCTATGTAGTCGATCCGCACTGGGCATCTAAGAAGTTCCTCACGCACTCAGTCTTTGCACTCACACCTATCCGGCAACGGCCGCCTTGTTTGCATCGTTCGCCGAACGAGCAAAATCGAACCCGAACATTCGACGGTCTACGCGGGCTAACGTAAGGGCACACACATGCCCGGCTCCGGCCGCTTTGAGAGCTTCGGCCGCGGTCCTCAGCGTGGCTCCCGTCGTAAACACGTCATCGATCAGCAAAACTCGCTTGCCCCGCATCTGTTCCGGCCGCACCACTGTAAAAGAGTTGCGAAGGTTGTCGCGGCGCTTGGCTTCGCTTAATCCGGCCTGCGGCTTTGTGTACCGCCGGCGGCGCAGGTTGCTCGAAAGCTTAATGCCGTATCGCCGGGCGACGGGCCGCGCCAGCAACTCAGCCTGATTGAAGCCGCGCTGCCACAGCTTGCGCCAATGCATCGGCATGGCCAGCACGATGTCGAACTGCTGCTCCAGCGGCAGACTCTGTATGAGAAACCGGCTAAGAGGCCCGGCCAAGCTTTCGACTTTTCCGTATTTAAAAACGTGGATTAACTTTCGGAGGGAGCCTTCATAGCTGCCGAAAGAGTACGCGGTGTCGAAGTTCACCAAGCTCTCGCGGCAGATTGTACAGAGATCGTGCTCGTCGAGCGGATAGGCGTCCACGAAGGGAGTACGGCAAGCTCTGCAGAAGTACTCTGCCTCCAATGGCTTAGGTGATTCCAAGCAGGCGGGACAAACGGGGATTCGGGACAGGTTCCGAAGTGACTTCTCGCAGACGCGGCAGTCGTCCGGAAAAACCAGGTTGAAGGCGGTCGCGAAGAAATTGGAAACAGGCGTTAGGGCGTGCGGCTGGGCGCCGTTTTGATGTATGTCGGTGCGAGTCGACTGACTAGAGAAGGCACACCCCCACTAAACCGAAATTGTACAACATGTGTAAGAGAAGGGGTGAAATTGCGGCAAAAGTTGCGGCACAATTCTAATGCCGGTCTAGAATTTCTACGATAGAGCATATAGCCGGAAGCGACACTGCGGGACTACCCTGAAAGTAGCGCGCTTGGGCGCCAGCTTCACATTGATGAATCATTTGCGAGTTTTGGTAATTGAGCCGGATGCGAAGCGGCAAGAGCGTATTGCTGCGGTACTGGGCGACGCGCATTACGATGTGCTGCCAGCGGCTTCTTTCAGCGAGGGCATGAACGCTCTGCTGGTGCAGCGCTTCGACGCTGTTCTGGTTGGTTCCCCCGGGGATACGCAGGCGCATGCCGGCTTCACGGCTGCCCTTCGCCGCATCGAACGTTCTAAAGGCTTGCCGTCCAAAACACCTGTGTTGCTGTGCTCTGCTAGCATCCCAACCGAAATGTGGGCGCCCGCGCAAACCGCTGGCGTGGATGCATACTTGGGCGAACACTTCGCGGCGGCTACTTTTACAGACGCAGTCCTTAAGCTGGCAGAAGCGGTCGCGCCTGTGGAAACATTGAAGCAACGCGTGGACGACTCCGACCTGCCAATTTTCGAGCCGGATGAATTCCAGGCTCAGGTCGCCTACGACACCGATTTGCTGGTTGAGATCATCGATCTGTTCCTGGCAGAACATCCAACCCAGGTGGCGGACATGGAAGCAGCCCTCACCGGAGGCGATTTCAATCGGCTGGGAAGAGTGGCCCACACTCTGAAAGGGTCGCTCGGTAGCCTGCACGCGATGCTGGCCCGGTCGCATGCCCAGGATCTGGAAGGCGCGGCAAAGGCGGGGAACGGCGAGGTGTGCCGCTTCTATCTAGTCGCTTTACAGCAGGACCTCGGCAACCTCGAACCCGAGTTGCTGGCGCTTCGCAGCCGCGTCTCCTGACAGCTAACCCCTTTGTTACACTGAAGTTGCTTTTGTCTCGCAGCTTCCCAAATGAGCTCTCCTCCTCCGATGGAAATCGTCTGTGCGCACAGCCCGGACTCGGACGACGCCTTCATGTTCTATGGCTTGGCGACCAAAAAAATCCGGTCCAAGCTGGTGACGTTCCGGCACGTCCTGGAGGACATTGAGTCGTTAAATCGTAAGGCAACGGAGGGGCTTTACGAGTTGACTGCGATCTCCTACCACGCTTACCCCTACGTTGCGGACAAATATGTTCTGATGTCGAGCGGGTCGAGCGTCGGCGACGGCTACGGACCTATCGTAGTCAGCGGACGCCGCCTGACGCCCCAGGAGCTAAAAGGAAAACGGATCGCCATCCCGGGAGTTATGACGACTGCCTTTTTATCTTTGAAGCTCTTTGAGCCGGATTTTGAGCATGTTGTTATGCCCTTCGATCACATCCTGGATGCGGTTCGCGAACAGAAAGTAGACGCGGGGTTGGTCATCCATGAAGGTCAACTCACCTACGGTCATGGCGGCCTTCACAATGTCCTCGACCTGGGGAAATGGTTTAAAAACACGTATCAGCTCCCGCTGCCGCTCGGCGCGAATGCGATGCGGCGCAATTTGCCGGCAAACGTTCAAGCCGAGTGCTCGAAGATGCTCCGCGATAGCATCGAGTATTCGCTCGATCATCGCGAGGAAGCCCTCAATTACGCCATGCAGTTTGCAAGGGATCTGGACACCGCTTCTGCCGATCAGTTCGTCGGCATGTATGTCAACCATTACACGCAGGATGGCGGGGCGATTATCCCGCAAGCGGCGCAGAAGCTACTCGACCTTGGCTACGAAGCCGGACTCATTCCTCACAAGATAACTGTTGAAGTCGTGCCGTAAGCTCGCTACCTTCACAGTATGCGGATGCTACGGCTGTATGTACCGGTTTGCGCGCTGAGTCTTGTCTGTCTCCTTTACGCGCAATCGGACGGCGATCTTACTCAAGGTCAGCGTATCAGCCGGATCCGCGACTTAAGTAAGAGAGATTTCCGCGCAATCCCGGCAATTGCCGATAGCTTGTCGGATCCGAGTCGCCAAGTCCGAATCGAAGCCGTTAAGGCGATCGTAAAGATCGGTACCGAAGCGAGTCTCACGCCACTGGTCAAGGCAACGCACGATACCGACATTGAAGTTCAAATTCGCGCAACCGACGGCATCGTCAACTACTACGTGCCCGGTTATGTGACCAAGGGTCTGACCGGCCCGGTCACGCGTGGCGTGCGTCAGGCGCAATCGTTCTTCGGAGCGCGCAACAACCAGGTGATCGATCCCGACATTGCGGTCCGCCCCGATGTCCAGCAGGCGATTGCGGCTGAGATAGCCGGCGGCGCCGACGTCAATGCGCGCTCGAACGCCGCCCGGGCTGCGGGAATTTTGCGTGATCGCGAAGCTGTGCCCGTGCTTGCCGATTCCGTGCACGCTAAGGAAAATCAGCTCATCATCGAGAGCCTGATTGCGCTCCAAAAGATCCATGATCCCGCGCCTTGCGCCAGGGTGGGATCAGCCGCGCGCGACCTGGACGAGCGCGTGCAAACGACTGCCCTCGAGACAGTTGGCGTTCTCCATTGTGTGGATAGCGCTCCCGACGTACGATCGGCGCTCAACGACGCAAGAAACACACGCGTGCGGCGAGCTGCACTCGAAGCCCTCGCCATGCTGGCCGTCCCGAGCGACAGGGCTACGTTCCAGCAATACGCGACGAGTCAGGACGACGGATCGCGCGCCGCCGCTTTGGAAGGCTTGGGCCGCATTCGTCAACCGGAGGACTTCGCGGTACTCGAGCAAGCTTATAACGAGAAAGACACAGATTGGAAAGTCCACCTTGCCGCTGCATTCGGCATGGTGAACCAGGGCAAGGTCGACAGCGGTGAGTTCAGCCCGCTTCCGTATCTGTTCGAGAGCTTGGATGTGAGTGCCCGTGCCGATGCCGCAACTGCGTATCTGGAGGAACTTGCAAGGCACGAGGACGTGCGTCGAGCTCTATTTGCGATGGTTGGCGATGCGTCTAAGGATCAGAAGATAGCTCTTTGTTCAGTCCTCGCGGGCAGTCACGCCGATGACGTGGTTCCTACGCTCAACTCGCTATCGAAGGACGTCAATCCGGACGTATCGCTGGCCGCCACGCGTGCGTTGCGGATCATACAATCGCGCCCAGCGAGAGCCTAGACGTAAAAAACCCGGCAGTTGGGTGCTGCCGGGCTGTGAGCAAGTCTAAGAAGGAGAGTTACTTTGCTTTCTTCTGCTTCTGCTGACCGACGCGAATCTTGTACTGTTGCTGTTTGGCATCCTGGTACGCCTTGTGATCGTGACGAGCCACGGCGTCTTCCAGGTATTTGTTGACATCCGTGTCCTTGGGCAGGACCGCCATGATAGTGAAATTCTCTTCGCAGGTCGGGCAATAGGGCCGAAAGCGTTTGACGTTCGGAATTGCCATACGTAATTAGTGTAGCATTCAATAACCGCCGGCACACTAGTGGGCGCCCACTAGCCGCGGGCCAGATCTCGCAGGGCGCTATCGATATCGGAGTAGCGGAACTCGAACCCCGCTTGCTGGGTTGCTTTAGGGAGCACGCGGTCGCTTTCCACCAAATGTTTGGCCGCTTCGCCGAACCCCAGCCTGAGTGCAAAAAGTGGAACCGGGAAAATTGCCGGCCTGTGCAGCGCGTGCGAGAGCGCTTGAGTGAACTGAAGGTTGGTTACCGGCTCGGGTGCGCTCGCATTGTAAGCGCCTTCCATGCCGTTTTTGTGCGCGGCAAACAAGATCAGCGAAACAAGGTCGCCGATGTGTATCCACGGCATCCATTGTTTCCCGCTGCTTAACTTTCCGCCGAGACCCATGCGGAAAACAGGCAAGGTCTTTGCCATCACGCCCCCGCCACGTCCCAGAACGGGCGCAATCCGGATCAGCACCACGCGCAGCCCGAACTCACGCGCGCGCGACGCTTCACGCTCCCACTGCACGCACACATCTGCCAGGAATCCGCTTCCAGGTGGGCTCGCTTCGGTCAGGATCTCGTCGCCGCGCGAGCCGTAGTAGCCAGTCGCCGAAGCGGAGATCAAGCACGCCCGGCTTGTGTTTCAACTTTCCAATAGCGGAAACAAGTTGCCGGGTTCCATCTACCCGGCTGGAGTAGATACGTTTCTTCACGGCATCGTTCCAACGCTGTGCAACCGGCTCACCTGCAAGATTGATGACAACATCCGCCGTCGGAACGCTATCGAGCGGAGGCGGCTCCCCGGCAGTCCAGAGATGAAATGCCGCACGCGAATCGAGAGTCTTGCTTCTTCGCCGCGCCAGGTAAGTCACTTCATTCCCTTCGTCGAGCAGCCGCGCCACAAGATGGCGGCCGATGAAACCCAGTCGCGCCGGTAATCAGGAAATCCATTGCTCAGATAGCCTTCCGCGTATCGTTGCCGGTCCGTTCAAGTTCCGCTATCTCGTCGATGTACGCGCGAGTGTTCGTTTTGCGCTTCATGCCATCCAGGGACATATATCGAATTTTGCCGAAAATGGGACGCTCAGGCCAAGCCCGGTCATGTAACCCGAAACACCACAGGACATTTGTATAGGTATTCGGGTCGCGTCCGTCGAGAGCATACTTGCCGTGTAAATCGATCATGATATCCACCGCCTCCTGGTACTGTCGAGACCACTCGATTATCTTTTTGCCCCAGTACATGCGGTAGTAGCCGTGAATTTTGCCGCGCAGAAGCATCTCCTTTTGCGTCGCATTCCAAAGTTCGTCGTATGTCTCGGCGTCTTCGAGTTGCTTCGGCGTATACACCGGGTCGCGCTTATCCTGTGCGTGCTTCTTCATATTGAGCCGGCACCACTCGGGCAGGTTCTCCAAACTCTGCGGATCTTCCACATGCCGGACGTAGTTGAACGCGAGTTCGCGGCGCACAATCAACTCTTCCAGAAACTCATTGGGGATCAACTTATGTTGCTGCGCATATTCCTGCGTCGCCAGCGCGACTTCGAGCGATGAGATCTGGCCGAAGTGCAGATAAGGACTCAGATGAGATGTTGCATGCTCGCTCGGTTCGTTACGGGATTGGGCGAAGCGCTTGAGATTGGTCTTGAGAAAGTAAGCCAGAAGCTTCTCCGCCGTGAGAGCGGCCGCCGCGGAACGATAAGGACGGCTTCACGGAATGATCGATCTCGCAAGCTGCAACAAGCTCAGGGATGTTCGCGTCCGTCACCTCCGTGTGGAAAGTTGGCATCTCACCGGAAAAGGGCCTTTTCACCTGCAGCTTGTCCGGAGGGCTGCAGATATCTCGGCAGCAGCCGGTTGACCTTCGGCCGCATCGTATATGCGGCAAACTGGCGCGCTGGGATCTCCTGCATCGGCACGACACAACTCGAATCCACGACATAATAGGCCACATCCAACTTCGATGGAACGCGCGCGTTATGCTTTCGCGCGATGAACGTAGGGTAATCGTCTGTGACTACGGCGGCGGCGCGCTTTGCGAGCTGATACAGGACATCGTTGCGCGACTCTTTCGTACGGCGAAGATAGAACACGTAGCCGATCCGAGCCTTTTTCAGGCGCTTGGCCGTTTCCGGCACAGCCTGCAAGATGAACGTGTGCAGACGGTCGTTCGCATATTCGTACGTACACGTCAGGCCCTCATAGAACAGCACCGGCAGATTCAGCCGGTTCGCAATTTCGGCCGCATAAAGCAGGGCATGGTTGCCATCGACGCGCCGGTTCATCTGCGACCAGTACAAAACGTAATCGGCCTCGGGCCGCTCGGCGGCTGGGTTTAACTTGCGAACGCGTTCGGGTTCAACGGGCACGCAACTTATGATGCGCCGTCCAGGCCCGGACGGAAGATTTTGCGCAACTTAGTCTTTGGGCGCGATTCCGAGAGCCCGCATCTTGCGATACAGATTGCTGCGCTCCAATCCCAGCAACTCCGAGGCGCGGGTCACGTTGCCGCCGGTCTCTTCCAATTTGCGCAAGATGTAATCGCGTTCGGCAGCCGCCTTGACGTCGTGCAGGCTGCCAAAGCCGTCCTGCCCCTTGCCCGTACCCTTGCCGCGGCTCCCATCGAGCGAAAGATGCCGGGCCTCGATCCGTCGTTGGGGATAAAGGATGACTACGCGTTCCATCAAGTTGCGCAACTCCCGAACGTTCCCCGGCCACGTATATCGTGTAAGGGCATCCAGCGCCTCGGCCGTGAGTTCCTTCGGCTTCCTTCCATACGCGACCGTAAACTCGTTCAGAAAATGAGCCGCCAGTACGGGAACATCTTCGGCGCGTTCCCGCAGCGGCGGCACGGTGAAGGGAATCACGTTTAATCGGTAGAAGAGATCTTCCCGGAAATTGCCGCGCTCAATCTCCGTCTCCAGGTTCTTGTTCGTGGCTGCGACCACCCGGCAATCGACCTGTATCGATTGCGGCGCGCCTACCGGCTCAAATCGATGTTCATCCAGCGCTCGCAGCACCTTCGATTGCGTTCGCAGACTCATGTCGCCCACTTCGTCCAGGAAGAAGGTGCCGCCATGCGCTTTCTGCATTTTGCCGATTTTATGATCGACAGTGCCGTCAAGCCGCGTATGACGATGCCCGAACAACTCGCTTTCGATGAGGTCTTCGGGCAGAGCGGCGCAGTTGACTTCCACAAACGGGCCTTCGGCACGCTGGCTGGCGCGGTGGATGGCTCGGGCAACCAGTTCTTTGCCGGTCCCGCTTTCGCCGTAAATCAGGACACGGCCGTTGGTGCCGGCCATTAGCTTCAATTGCTGGCGTAGCGCCTTCGTGGCCACGCTATTTCCAATAATCTCGGGCGCAGCGCTGTCTTCCCGCAGCCGCTGAAGTTCGAGATCCGTGCGGCGCTGCTGCAGCGCATTCTTGAGAACTACACTGACTTTTTCGATGGTCAGACGGCTTCTCTAGGAAATCGAATGCGCCCATCTTGGTGGCTTTCACCGCGGTTTCGATGTTCCCGTGGCCGGAGATCATGATCACAGCCGGCCGATCGCCTTGCGGCAGATCCTGGATGCGCGCCAGCGTGTCCAGGCCATCCAGCCCCTTCATCCAGATGTCGAGGAGAACGGCCTCATAGGATTCGCGCGCGAGTTCGGCCAGGCAAGCCTCGCCGCTCTCGACCGCCGTGACATGGTAATTGTCGTCGGTCAGGACGCCACGCAAAGATTGCCGAATGGCGGCTTCATCGTCGACAACTAGAACTCTGGGATCCGCGGACTTGCATTCGGGGGAGTTAAACCTTCAGGGTAGCGGCTGTGGGTTCTGGTTCCGCAGCAGCCACCGCCTTCATTGGCTAATGCGCTGAGGTGAACCACGAACTGCGCACCCGAAGGAAAGTTGTCTTCCACGTGAACCGCGCCCCCGTGCTCGGTCACAATATGGCTGACAATCGCCAATCCCAGTCCCGTTCCGCGCGATTTAGTCGAGAAATAAGGCAGGAATAGTTTGTCCTTGTCTGTCGCCGATACGCCGCAGCCCGTGTCCGTCACCGATAACTGGGCCAGCTCAGGCGAAGACTGGACACGTCGCTATCGTGAGCTGCCGGACTGGCGCATCCCTCATTGCTTCGGCTGCATTATCGATCAGGTTTACGATCACCCGCTTCATCTGCTCCCGATCCGCCATCACCAACGGCAGCTTCGGGTCGAGTTCCAGCCTGAAATCGATGCCGTCGAGCCGGTCTTCGAAGAGCGCAACCGAGCTCATCACGATCTCGTTCAGGTCCGCAGGCGCGAACTGCGCAGTCGGGAACCTGGAGAACTGCGAGAATTCATTAACTAGAGTTTTGACCGTCTCAACTTCCTGCTGAATTGTTTGCGTGCACTCTTCGAGAATCGCGCGCGCCGCTGGATCTAACGACATGCGCATCAGATGCCGCGCAATACGATCGGCTGAAAGCGATATCGGAGTCAGCGGGTTCTTAATCTCATGCGCGACGCGCCGCGCTACTTCCTGCCATGCCGCCGCTTTCTGCGCGCGCAACAGATCGCTTGTGTCCTCGAGCACCAGTACGAATCCACGCTGCTCTTCGAGCGATGCCACCGTAACGGCCAGATGAAGCACCGACCGCGGCCGCTGAATGTCAAGTTGCGTGGCGGCTGCTCCCGTCCGGCGCGCGCGGTTGAGCAGGTAGCGAATCTCCGCCAGATCATCGCCCGAGAAAAGGTCTTCCAGCCGCTTGGCGCGCGCAACGGCGTCCTGCGAAAAAATGCCGGATAGAGCGCGATTGACGCGCTCAATACGCTCATTGCCCGACACCGAGATTACGCCTGTCGGGATGCTCTCCAAGATGGCCTCGGTAAATCGCCGGCGCGCTTCGAGTTCGCGAGAGTTCGATTCCAGATCGCTCGTCATCTCATTGAAGGCGCGAACAAGCGTCGCGAGTTCATCGATTGCGCCTTCGCGAACCCGATACGACAGATTGCCGCGGCGTACTTCCGTGGCCGCTTCGAGCAGCGCCGAGATCGGAACGCTGATCTGGCGCGCAAGAATCTGCGCC
The DNA here is from genome assembly GCA_963846045.1 of Terriglobia bacterium. GTDB lineage: Bacteria > Acidobacteriota > Terriglobia > Bryobacterales > Bryobacteraceae > Bog-105. Next base: position 13,706 of record CAWJUL010000014.1, read on the forward strand.
GACCAGGACGCAAAGAACAGGACAAACAGAGTGATCAGGCAGATAAGTTGAAAGTAAGTTTCGCGATAGAACTTCCGCCGTCCCTCCTGCTCTTCAACGATCTGCTGAATCGTCGTTTCCTGCGCCGCCAGGGTCTGGCTGGATGACTGGTCGCCCGTGAGCGGGGCCGCGATGGAAACGATCCCCAGCTGTGGCCGTTCCGTCCAACACATCCGCTTGTGCTCGCAGCAAAGAGGCGACTGCCGGCCTGAATTGCTGGCATAGAAGTATCGGGACGCCGCTTTCACGCTTCAAAATCAGCTGCTGGAAATCTCTTTTCGTGCAGACGTTTCGGAAGAACGCCGCATCCATCTGCCCGGTGCGTGCCGCCGTGAGCATCTGGGGCGTGAGGCTAATCCAATCGGCCTCTGCATCGAGCCGTGCTTGCGCTTCATTGCGATAGGACCGGTCCAGCGCTTTGTAGGACTTGTCCAGATCGCGCAGAGCGTTTTGCGCCGGCCTGCTGAACCAGACATCCAGGTGCCGGTTGAAAACGAATCCGCTGAAGATCACGGAAAAGAGAGCCGGCGCTAGCGTGAGGACCAGCGCTCCGAAAAGCAGCTTGGAGCGAATGCGTGAGCCCTGCTTATTCCGTTGCCGGTCGATGTATACCTTGACGCCGGCGCGAAAAAGCAGAAATGCCACCAGCACCGTAAGTAAGAAGATGATGGTCGAAACGGCCCAAAGGATGATGGTCTCGCTTAAGTTCGCTGGCGAGTAGGTGATGCGAAACGAGCCTTGCCATATCAGCAGAGCCAGCAGGATAAGGAAGCTCAGCGCGGCCGCGGCAAAAGCGAGATGTCGGCGCACAACACTGCCATGTTAGCCCAGTTAAGCCGTCGATAGCCGTAACCTGAGCGCGTGTAGTTCTACTTCTCGCGGCCGGGTCGGCTTTGCGTTCTGAATTCGTATTGCTGGATCTGGAGAGCCAATTGACCGCTGTGGTGACGTGTTACCCGCCCGCGCGCTACAAGGTTCAAAAGGCATTTTTCGTTCAGCTGCGCCGGCCAACTGATGGAAACTTCCAGCCGCGTTCCCAAAGGCATATCGTGCTCAGAGGTGAACAGCACTCCCGAACTGCTGATATTAAGCGTCTTCCCGATGCCCGCCAACGATTCCGCCCGTTGGTTCAGAGTTTTGTAGCGTATGTCGCGCTCGATTGGGAACCGGCTCGAGCGTCGCCGCTCGGACGGGGGCATTTCAGCAACATCCATAAGCTTACCCAGGCTCAGCAGGCTATCAAGCACTTGAAGACGACTCTCCCGTCTGAATTTAAAGATTGAACAAGCATTGAATTAGTCGTTCGTTTCCACATCTTGGCGCCGCCTCTGCGCAATCCCCGCAAGACGTTCCCGCAGCTTCTGTTCAAAACCGCGCTCCGTTGGTTCGTAAAATCGTTCCGCAGCCAATTCTTCCGGCAGGCAGGCCATATCGGTCACCGCCTCAGGAAACTTATGCGCGTGTTGGTATCCCTTCGAATAGCCCATCTGCTTCATCAGGCCCGTTGGAGCGTTCCGCAAATGCAGCGGAACGGGTAGGGCCGGCGTGTTCTCGATCAGTACGTCCACTTTGTTCAGCGCCCGGTATGCAGCATCGGATTTGGGTGCAAGCGCCAAATAAATAGTCAGTTGAGCAAGCGCTTGATCTCCTTCCGGAACACCCAAAAAATGTACTGTTTGCATACACGCAATACCCTGTTCAACAGCTCTCGGGTCCGCTAGTCCGATATCCTCAATAGCCATCCGCACTAATCGCCGCACCAGGTAAAGCCGGTCCTCACCTGCTTTTAGCATCCGCCCAAGCCAGTACAATGCAGCATCTGCATCGCTGGAACGGACCGATTTATGTAGGGCAGAGATTAAATTATAGTGCTCTTCCCCGGCCTTGTCATACAGCAAAACCTTACGTTGCAACGCGTCGGCGATGATTTGGCGGTCAATGACGCCGCTTTTCGCCAATTGGGCCGCTATTTCGACTGTATTTAGTGCCGCCCTCGCATCACCGCTCGACCCTACTGCAATCTCATCGAGAGATTCATCGCTAACCTTTAGTCCCAGATGCCCCAGTCCACGATAAGGCGTCTCCAAGGCGCGCTTCAGCAGTGTCACCACTTCCGCCGTTTCCAAGGCGCGCAGCGAATAGACCTTGGTCCGCGACAGCAGTGCCGAGACCACTTCGAACGACGGGTTCTCGGTCGTCGCACCGATCAAGACCACGTCTCCGCGCTCCACATACGGAAGAAACGCGTCCTGCTGTGCCTTGTTAAAGCGGTGGATCTCGTCGATGAACAGAACCGTCCGGTGGCCCATGCGCCTGGCGCGTTCGGCGTCCGCCATTACCGCCTTGATCTCTTTAATGCCGCTCAGAACCGCGCTGAAAGGGATGAATGTCGCTTTGCTTTGCTGGGCAATCAAGAACGCGAGGGTTGTTTTCCCCGACCCCGGCGGCCCCCACAGGATCAATGACGTCAGATGCCCGCTCTCAATCTGAGCGCGCAATGGCTTACCCGGGCCAAGAATATGTTCCTGTCCAACGTATTCGTCCAGTGTCTGCGGCCGCATGCGGTCCGCCAGGGGCCGGTCCAGTTCGGTTGCCGGTTGGCCGCCGGGCGGCGGAGCCGCATCGAACAGACTCACGCCGCTGCCCTTTGCTGGCAGGCGGCGAACAGCGCTACCGAACAGGCGATGGCGGCGTTGATCGACTCCACCTTCTTTGTGGGAATCCGCAGCGCCAGGGCTTGAGCGAGCAGTTCCCGGGACACCCCGGATCCCTCGTTGCCCACCGCAAGCGCTGCAGGTCGAGTTAAGTCCGCGGTTGTGATCGAACACTGCGCTCCTGCATCCAGCGCGTACAGCCGCAAGCCGCTGGCAAAGTACATCGGATAGGAGTCCGCTCGCGTCGGCTCCCTCCAGAAAAGGCACGCGAAATATCGATCCCGCGCTGGCCCGCAGCAGTTTCCCATTAGAAACATGCGCCGAGCCTTTCAGAAACACTACTCCCGTGGCCCCAAACGCCTCCGCGGAGCGTACGATCGTTCCCGCATTTCCCGGGTCTTGTATGCCGTCGAGTACAAGTACCAGCGGGTGCTCGCCCGCCAGATCGGTCCAGCGCCACCGGCGCGGCTCCAATAGCGCGAGTATCTCCTGCGAATGTTCCGTCCCCGTGATCGACTCGAAGGCGCGGGGCGCAAGCTCGACAACTTTCGCGTGACCGAACTGCAACAAGTCCGCGTATTTGTTCCGCCCGGCCGGCGTAGTGACCACTTGTGCCACACGCCACTCGCCCCGCAGCGCTTCTTCGAGAAGATGCGGGCCTTCCGCCACCACTAACCCTGCTTCTGTGCAATGGCCCGTCCTTACTGCTCTACGGATTTGCTGCAACAACGGATTATGGACGCTGCTTATTTCCATCCTTTATTGCGAATTCCCCCGGCCGGGCGTAGACTTAGATTTCAGTCGAAAACTTGGCCCTTTTCTCTAGCCGCATGAAGCGCGCCATTGCAGGCCTGCTCGCCCTGTTCTTGCTCTTGATCTTAGGCTATCTGGTTTATTTGGCGAAACAGATAGCCACGCAGTCGAATCAGGTCGAAGATCATCCGGCGGACGTCATCATCGTTCTTGGTGCGGCTGAGTATCGCGGCCATCCCTCGCCCGTTTTGAAAGCACGCTTGAATCATGCTTTGTTTCTATATCTGAAGGGATTCGCGCCATACATACTGACCACAGGCGGCGCAGGCGGAGATCCGAATTACACAGAAGGGGAAGTCGGCCGCGCATATCTCTCACAATTGGGGGTCCCTTCGGAACACATATTGGTGGAACCCGAAGGCACAACAACAGCACAAAGCCTGGATGCGGCAGCAGAGATCATGCGCCGCATGGACCTGCATTCTTGCATTGTCGTGAGTGACGGTTACCACATCTACCGCTCGAAGCGGCTGCTTGAAGCGCAGCATATCCAAGTCTACGGTTCACCTCGGCCGGGCGGTTTGCCGGCGAAGAGATATGCCCGTCAGTGGTTGTACTTCAGGCAGGCTATCGGGTACATGCTGTGGCAGTGGGGAATCAATATTTAGCGCCCACGAAGTCTATGCCCTTTCTTTCCCGTCCTGAGGCCGCCACAATAGCCGTGAATGCCAGAATAGTGACCGCTGTGACCGCCATCGCCGTTGCATAACTCATGTGTTCCGCAAATGCCGCTTCCAGATAACCGACCGAGCCGGCAATGAGTACTCCGCATTGGTATGCGAATCCCGGCAGGAAGCCACGAACCTGATTCGGCGAAAGCTCACTCAAATGGGCTGGAATAACGCCCCATGCTCCTTGCACGAAGAACTGCATGAAGAACGCGCCCAGGACGAGCAACGCAAGTTGCGGAGCATACGCCCACAACGGCACGGTGACGATACCCAGCAAAAGCGAGGACACAATCGCTTTGCGGCGCCCGTAACGGTCTGACAGCAGCCCCACCAGGACGCCGCCGCTAATGGCTCCGAACATAGACACGATCAGAACGAACGACCTGCGGTGCGACGTCCATGTGCCAGAAGCGCTGCAGAAAAGTTGGATACATGTCTTGCGTTCCGTGCGAGGCCAGGTTCATGCCGGTCATCAGCAACACGAGGTAGAGAAACAGCTTCCAGTTCTGTCCGATACTTCTGCCCAGGCTGCCCCAATCATGTTGACGCGTCTGTTCCCAGACCTCCGATTCCTTAACGCGAAAGCGCACGAACAGCGCCAGCAGCGCCGGCAATCCGCCCAGGAGAAACAGCGGACGCCAGCCCCAGCGCTTGAAAAGGAAGAGTAGACAGAGGGTCGCCAGCAGATTGCCCAACGCATATCCCTGCTGCAGGAAGCCCGACAAAACACCGCGCCATTTCGGCGGAACCTTCTCCATAGCGAGCGAGGCTCCGACGCCCCACTCCCCGCCCATGCCTATTCCGAACAGCGCACGCAGCACCATGAAAGTAGTGAAGTTGGGCGCGAACGCCGGTGGCCACTTCCACGATGGAGTAGAAGATCAGATCGATCATCAACGGCAGGCGACGGCCATAACGGTCCGCAAGCAGACCGAAAAAGAACGCTCCCACCGGCCGGAATGCAAGCGTCAACGTCAAAGACAGCGCAACCGCTTTATCCGAGACGCGAAACTCTTTTCCGATAGCCGTCAAGCAGACGACCACCAGGAAAAAGTCGAACGCATCCAGCGTCCAACCCAGGAAACTCGCCAGCAGCGCTGCCCAGTGGTCGCCGGGCGAGTGTGCAGAGCGAGTGTTCGAAACGGCTTCCATGCTTGTCCGCTTGTTTTAGTGAACTGTTTAGTGAACCGCCTCGAACAGCCCGGCCGCGCCTTGGCCGCCGCCGACGCACATGGTCACTACGCCATAGCGAGAACCGGGCCGCCGCGCCATCTCATTCGCCAATGTGCCCGTCATGCGCGAACCGGTCACACCGAAGGGATGCCCGATCGAGATAGAGCCGCCATTGACGTTAAGCTTTTCCATCGGAATTCCGAGACGATCTCTGCAATAGATCACCTGAACGGCGAAAGCTTCGTTCAATTCCCAAAGGTCAATGTCGTCCACCTTCAGCCCGTGACGCGAAAGCAGCTTCGGAACCGCATAGACTGGCCCGATACCCATCTCGTCCGGCTCGCAACCGGCAACCACGAAGCCCCGGAAAATCAGTTTGTACGGAATGCCGAGTTCGTCCGCGCGTTCGCGCAACATCAGCAGAGTCGCCGACGCGCCATCCGAAAGCTGCGACGAGTTTCCAGCCGTTACCGATCCCTGACCGCTCGCAGTGTCGAACACGGGCTTCAGCGCAAGCAGCCCTTCGAGCGTCGTATCCGGGCGGTTGCACTCGTCGCGATCGCAGGTCACTTCCTGAGTGCCCGATTTTTCGCCGGTTTTCTTGTCCAGCAGCGCCATCGTGGTTGCAAACGGAGTAATCTCGCCCGCGAAGAATCCTTCCTGCTGAGCCCTGGCGGTGCGCTGCTGGCTCGCAAGCGCATATTCGTCCTGCGCTTCCCGGCTGATCTTGTATCGTTTCGCAACCACCTCAGCGGTCACGCCCATCTCCATGTACAAGCCCGGCATTTGCTTCACAAGCACCGGATGAGGATTGACGTCGCGCTGCACCAGGCTGATGCTCTCCACGCCGCCGCCGATAGCAGCCGTCGCGCCTTCATCCACAATTTCGTGCGCTGCCATCGCGATGGCCTGCAGGCCCGAAGAGCAAAACCGATTCACCGTCGCACCGGCCACCGATGCGGGCAAGCCCGCCAGCATCGCGCATCCTGCGGCCGACATTCAGCCCCTGCATTCCATGCGGTTGAGCGCAACCCAAAATAACGTCTTCAATCTCACGCGCTTCTAGCTGCGGAGTCTTTTTCAGAACGTCTCGTATGCAGTGCGCCGCCAGGTCCTCCGGGCGAGTCATGTTGAATGAGCCGCGAAACGATTTTGCAAGCCCCGTTCGCGAGCTTGCAACAACAACGGCTTCTCTCATTTGTGTCCCTGGCCGATCATTCTGAGCATCGACAGTATATACCTACAGAAGAGGTCTCATGACTGAACTCGTGAAGTTGACACGCGACGGCGATGTCGCCATTATCACCATCGACAATCCTCCTGTGAATGCGCTCAGCCCCGGCATTCCGGAAGGCATTCAGGAGGCGATTCATCAGATTGCAAACGACCACGATGTTCGCGCCATCGTCCTCATTGGCGCAGGCCGCACATTCATCGCCGGCGCCGATATTCGCGAGTTCGGAAAGATTGTCTCGGGCGAAAGGCCGCGGCTCAGCCTGCTGCCATATCTGCAGTCGATTGAAGATTCGCCGAAGCCGGTGGTTGTTGCCATTCACGGCACCGCATTCGGCGGTGGCCTGGAAACAGCGATGTCGGGCCACTATCGCGTGATCGCGCCGACGGCGCAGATCGGCCAACCGGAAGTCAAACTGGGCCTGATTCCCGGCGCAGGCGGCACGCAGCGTCTGCCGCGGCTGGCTGGTCCGGCCAAGGCTGCCGAGATGTGCGCTTTCGGCGAGCCGATCGGCGCTAAAGAAGCGCTCGAACTGGGCATCGTCGATTCCATCATTGAAGGCGATCTTCTCGCGGGCGCGCTTCGAGTTCGCGCGCCGAGTGGCCGATCAACCGATTCCGAAGACCCGCGAGCGTAATGAGAAGCTGCAGCAACCCGTCTCATCCGCGTTCCTTCAGCTTCGCGACCTCTCGCGAAAGACGAAGCGCGGCCAGCACGCTCCACTCGCCGCAATCGATGCAGTCGAAGCGGCAACGCACCTGCCCTTTGAGGAAGGCTGCAAGCGTGAAGCGGAACTGTTCAACCAGTGTCTCTTCGCCACTGAATCGAAAGCTCTCATCCACATCTTCTTCGGCGAACGTACGGTCGCGAAAATTCCGGGCATTTCGAAAGATGTGAAGCTCCTGGATGTTCGCCGTGCTGCCGTCATCGGCGCGGGCACGATGGGCGGCGGCATTGCCATGAACTTCGCAAACGCAGGTATTCCGGTCATCGTCAAGGAAACAGCCCAGGACGCCTTGGATCGCGGCATGAAGACCATTCGCAGCAACTATGCGAACACGGTTGCAAAAGGCCGCTTGTCTCAGGAAGCGATGGACCAGCGCATGTCGCTCATCACGCCGCAACTGGGCTATGACGGATTCGAAAACGCGGACATCGTCATCGAAGCGGTGTTCGAAAAGATGTCCGTGAAGAAACAGGTGTTTTCAGAGATCGACAAAGTCGCGAAGAGCGCCTCCATTCTCGCCTCTAACACTTCAAGCCTCGACATCGACGAGATCGCTTCCGCAACGTCGCGGCCCCAAATTGTTGTGGGCACCCACTTCTTCAGTCCCGCGAACGTCATGAAGCTGCTTGAAGTTGTGCGCGGCAAGGCAAGCTCGCCCGAAGTGATCGCCACGTGCATGGCTCTTGGCAAGAAGCTGAACAAGGTCGCAGTGCTCGCCGGCAACGCGCGCGGTTTCATCGGCAACCGGATTATCGGGCCGTATCTCCGTGAATCGCAGTTTCTTGTGGAAGAGGGCGCTTCTGTGGAAGAAGTAAATGAGGCGCTATATGACTTCGGCATGGCCATGGGGCCGCTGGCCGTCGATGACCTGACCGGCCTTGACGTTTCCTATTACATTCGTCAGGAGTTCAAGCGATTCGAAAAGCCCGGCGTGCGTCAGCCGCTGGTGCCCGATCTTCTGGTTGAAGCCGGGCGCCTTGGTCAAAAAACGGGCAAGGGATGGTCGCTCTATGACCAGAATCGCCGGCCCGCGCACGACGCCGAAGTGGCGCAACTCATCGAAAACACCGCACTCCGGGCAGGCATCACTCGCCGCCGAGTATCGCACGAGGAAATCGTCGACCGCTGTATCTTGGCGCTTGTGAACGAAGGCGCGAAAACGCTGGAAGAGGGCATCGCTCTGCGCGCGGTCGATATCGACGTTACTTACGTCTATGGCTACGGCTTTCCTGCCTGGCGCGGCGGCCCCATGTTCTACGCGGACACGGTGGGTTTGAAAAAGGCGTTCAACCGCATACAGGAATTCGAGAAAGAGCACGGACCGGATCTCTGGGCGCCGTCTACGCTTCTGAAGCAGCTTGCTGAAAGCGACAGCAGTTTCGCGGCATATGATCGGCAAAAAGAGAAGAGCGCTGGAGAATAAAGCGCGCGCCTAGCTGTCAAAACTGCCTCGAAATCAGCCAGTGTAGTGCCGAATTCTGAGCTGTGAAAAATGGGCTCGCGGCGACGAAGCTCTTCTAGTACTGGAAGCAGATGGGCGTCAATGTGGGCAAAGAGATCGGGCAGGGTTCAAAAAGCCAGTCTACAAATTATCGTAAGTTAACGCTATCGGGCAGCGCCCCTAAGGGCAACTTAAGAGCTTCCGAACAACCGATCAAGCTTTTTGCGCGGCCACATTTTGAACAGTCAAGGATTGCGCGCACTATTTCGGGATTCGTGGGCGTGTCGACGCCTGTTGCACCCGCTGAGCCAGCCGTCTCGTCTAACCTAGTAGATACCAGATGTCCACGAGTGTTCTGGACCCTCCGCAGGCGCCCGTTGAAGAGCTATATCGCAGCCTAGAAGAAAAGGTCCGGACCTCGCGCCCCAGCGACGACGTGAGCGTGCTTGAGCGCGCTTACCGTTTCTCCGCCGACCGGCACTCCGACCAGAAGCGCAAGTCGGGTGAGCCGTACATCGTTCATCCGCTTGCAGTCACCCACATCCTGGCCGATATGCAAATGGACTTGGTTTGCCTTCAAACCGGGCTGCTGCACGATGTCCTGGAGGACACCCGAACCAAACCGGAAGAGCTCCGGACAACTTTCGGCGAAGACGTGTTTCGGTGCGTAGACGGGGTCACCAAGTTAAGCAAGATCAGCCTGGCCAATCGCGAGGACAGGCAAGCCGAAAGTCTGCGTAAGATGCTGCTGGCAATGACCGGCGACATCCGCGTGGTCATCGTTAAGCTGGCGGATCGGCTGCATAACATGCGTACCCTCGGCGCGCTTGCGGCCGAACGGCAGGAAGCAATCGCCCAGGAGACTCTCGACATCTATGCGCCGATTGCACATCGGCTCGGAATGGGGAAGGTTCGCGGCGAACTGGAAGATCTGGCGTTCCAGGCACTCCATCCCGATGAAGCCGCGGAACTGCTGCGCGAGATCGATTCGAAACGGCAAGTCCACGAGGAGTGGCTGAGGCAGGTACAGCGCGATATCGAGCAGAAGTTGGCGCGCGAGGATGTTCCCGCCCGCGTGGATGGCCGTGTGAAGCGCGCCTATTCGGTGTACCAGAAGCTGAAGCGCCAGCGAATCACGCTCGATCAGGTTTACGACGTGGTGGCCGTTCGTATCATCACGGATTCAGTGAAGAACTGTTATGCCGCATTAGGCGTGATCCACAACGAGTGGACGCCCGTTCCGGGGCGCATCAAGGACTTTATCGCCATGCCGCGGCCGAACTTGTACCAGTCGCTGCACACTTCCGTGATCGGTCCTGGCGGAATCGCGTTTGAGGTGCAGATCCGAACCGAGGAAATGCACAAGATCGCCGAAGAAGGCATTGCGGCGCATTGGAAATACAAGGAAGGCAGCAAGGGACCCGGTGCCGACGATCAACGCATTGCCTGGCTGCGCCAATTGGTCGAGTGGCAGCGGGACATGAAAGATTCGGGCGATTTCCTGTCCACGCTCAAAGTCGATCTCTACTCGGACGAGGTTTACACCTTCACACCGAAAGGGCGCGTGATCGTGTTGCCGCGTGATGCAACGCCCATCGACTTCGCTTATACCGTGCACAGCGATGTCGGCCATACGTGCGTGGGCGCGCGCATCAATGGCGTGATGAAGCCGCTAAAAACCGCCTTGCGCAACGGCGACGTGGTGGAAGTGCTGACGCAACCAGGGCATCAGCCGAGCCGCGATTGGCTCACGTTCATCAAGACTTCTCGCGCACGGAATAAGATCAAGCACGTCATCAACGCGGTCGAGCGCGCAAAGGCCGTCGAAATCGGGCAGAAATCGATCGAGAAGGAAGCACGGCGCCTGGGCGTCAGCTTGGGACGTGTATCCCAAGACGATCTGCTTGCGCTTGCCTCCGATTACGGCGTCGGCAAAGCTGAAGACTTATACGCTGCTGTCGGGTTTGGGAGATTCTCCGCGCGGCAGTTGCTTCAGAAGATGGCGCCGGACGACGCTGCGCCGGCGGAGGCCGTCGCGGGGGCATCCGATGCCAAGCCGCCCTTGCCAGGTTTTCCGGGACTGCCGGTTGGGGATGGCGATTTAACCGTTCACGTCAAGGGCGCGGACGACGTGCTGGTCTATCGTGCGAAGTGCTGCAATCCCATCCGCGGAGAGCAGATTGTGGGATACATCACCCGAGGCAAGGGCGTGGCCGTGCATTCGGTGCAATGCAAGAACGTGCAGCAGTTGATGTATGAACCGGAGAGAAAGATCGGCGTGGAGTGGGCGCGAAGTGCAACCGATCCGCTGCCCGTCAAAATTGTCGTTTACACGGACGACCGAGTAGGCATCCTGAACCAATTGACATCCATCTTGAGCGCGGAATCGACAAACATCCGGACACTCGAGGCGCGCCGCGACGATTCAAGAACAGACGATAGTGCGATTGTCGACATCACAATGGAAGTGCGCGACAAGAAGCAACTGGAACGCGTGGTTACCGCGTTTCGCCGAGTGCCCGGCGTGCGAGATATACAACGCGTGCTGACAAACTGAAGTTAGCAATGCAAGACACGACTCACGACGCCGCGATCGCCGATCCGGAACATATCGCGATTTCCAAATCGACGGGAATCAAGATCGATTGGCGCGATGGTCACCGCAGCGATTATTCGCTGGCTTATCTGCGCGATGAGTGTCCGTGCGCATCGTGTACCGGCGCGCACGGTACGGAGCCGCAGAAGTCAAATTACTCCACGCCCGAACTGTTCCCGATGTTCAAACCGGCTTTGAAGATGACGTCCGTCGAGCCGGTCGGCAGCTACGCCGTACGGATCTTCTGGAATGACGGTCATAGCTCAGGTATCTATTCGTTCGATCACCTGAGGAAGATTTGCCCGTGTCCTGAGTGCGCGGGCATTCAGTAGAGCCGGACTACAGAAGCCTGAAGTTTACTTCCACTTGCGCCTGAACGGCGACTGCGCGTCCGCCCTTCATAGCGGGGCGGAAGCGCCACTTCGAAACTGCTTCAATGGCCTTTTCGTCCAAACCCAGCCCCAACGGCCGAACAACGTGAATGTCGCGGGTATTCCCGTTCGCATCAATGACAACCGAGAGAAGCACGGTTCCGGAGTATTTGGCTTTACGAGCTTCTTCAGAGTACTCAGGCTCAATCTTGTAGATGGGCACCGGCTGCGAAACTTCGCCACCGATCTGGTAGACGCCATCGCCCATACCGCCGCCCTTTCCCGGTCCATAGCCGTTTCCGCTGCCGCTGCCGACACCGTTTCCGTTGCCGCTGCCAAAGCCGTTGGTGCCTTGACCTGCGGAGTTGCTCATCAGCTTGCTTAACGGGTCACCGTAAACATCGGCCTGGATTTGCGGCGCCTGCGCCGTGATCGTTGGAGGCGTAGGGAGTTTTGGCTGCGGAATGGCCTGCACCGGCGGCATGAACTGCTTCGGAGCAAATTTGGGAGCTGCACCCTTCGCTACCGGCGTAGGCATTTTCTGTCCGCCACCGCCGCCACCGCCTGCTTTCTCCGCAGCGGGAGGAAGTTTGGGCTTATAGGTGTCCAGATAAATCGGCGCGAACTTGTGGTGAAGCTTCTCCTGAACGGCCTTCGACTGGAACACCAGGAACAGCAAAGCAATCACGCCGACGTGAATCAGAATAGATACTGTTCCGGATTTGGTCTCACCGCCGCTATAGGCGCCCCAGATGGTACCCACTTCGACGGGCTTTGAAGTGATCTCTAAGGGCGGCAGTTTGGGAGGGTGAATGAGGTCGCGAACATTGGAAAAGAGCGACTTGTACCAGGGAATCTCAACCTTGCTCATGTCCCCGAAATCGTCGCCTTCGATAGGACGTGACGTGAGTTCAAGCGGTGGAAGCTTCGGCGGACTGATGGTCTCTCGAATTCCCCGTCCGATGGACTTGTACCAAGGCTCTTCCAGATCCGTGGCGATCAACAGCCGATCCAGGTTTGAGTCCGCCCGAGCCGAATTTCCTTGCTCCACGATTGGGTTCTCCACTTCATCAGTCACGACAGGATTCGCCATTTACACCTTCCAAACGCTATCTTGGTGTGACCTTTGGACGTAAGGCGGGAAGGCACAGTTGCATGTATTCCTGTCGTCGCAGTCCCGTCCGTAACCTTAGTCTAACACCCAATTTCAAGTTCTTCCGTGCAAAAGAAAGGCACTTGACTGCCCCCAGATTTTGTCCAGAACATCCGTCAACTCGTGCCCTGAATTCATACGAATGAGATGGGCGTTTGGATGAGTTTGGACGAACTCAACTGAGTATTCTACGGGCACGGAGGTGTCCTGGTTTCCATGAAAGATGAGAGCCGGCTGGCTGAAATTCGGAAAGCCGGGATACTGTTGCGCGTCTTCGATGAGCCTATAGTCAATTGGCATGTCGCGTCCCTCGCCATAGTGAAATATCGGCACCGAACCCGAGTTCCTCCAGTGCTCCAGATCTACGGCGCTTGTTCGAGTTGTCCAGAGATCCAGAAATCGAAATGCGGGCGCGAGCAGGACCAGCCGCAAAACCTGCGGATGTTCTGCCGCATAGAGCGCGGCCAGATAACCTCCCAGGCTAGAGCCGATAAGGACGGCCGGTTCGATTCCGGCAGCTCTTTCAATGACACGAAGTTGACCGGTAATGGTCAGATGTTCGAAATCGCCTTCGTCGAGAGCGGGAGCTTCAATGTCAATGCCTTCCGCTTGCAGCATCCGCGCGAAGAACTGCGCTTTGCGAGAATGTATGCTCGATGCAAACCCGTGCAGATACAGGACACGCAAACCGTGAAACAACATCTACCTCTTTAGCGGAAACGCATACGAATAGGCAGTGGGACATTTGCAAAAGAGGGCAAGCATCGTTAGCTAGCGCGACTCACCCCGCCGATTCGCTTTCCGCGTAGACCAATGATGTAGTTTAGAGGATTGGAACCGGGCAATCTCGCCGGGTGGCAGATGCGTTCGCGAATACAGGAGAGAACTAAATGTCGGTAGCAGAGAAAGTTAAGCAAATCATCGTCGAGCAACTTGGGGTGGACGAAAATCAGGTTGACCCGAGCGCGTCATTCGTGGACGATCTGGGTGCGGATTCACTGGACATCGTTGAGTTGGTTATGGCCTTCGAGGAGGCGTTCGATCTGGACATCCCGGACGAAGATGCCGAAAAAATCAAAACAGTGAAAAACGCGGTCGACTACATCGAGGAGAAGAAGAAGTAGCTTGCGCCTGTGCGCCGATTTGTTCTGTAATGGAACGCCGCGCAGAGGAAGACGATGGCGCCGAGAAGAGTAGTTATTACCGGGGTTGGGCTTCTAAGCTCGGTAGGCAAGGGAACCGAGGAAAATTGGCAAGCGATGCGGAATGCCGTGAACGGCGTGGGGCCGATCACGCAGTTCGATGCTTCCGCCTTTGCATGCCGCATTGCAGGCGAGGTCAAGAACTTCAATCCCCTTGATTACGTCGAGAAGAAAGACGTAAAAAAGATGGGCCGCTTCATCCAGTTCGCGATGGCGGCTGCGCAGTTCGCCGTGAGATCCGCGGACCTTACGGTTACGGAGGAAGATGCCGAGAACGTGGGCGTCTATATCGGAAGCGGCATCGGCGGATTTGAGGTTATCGAACGTGAGCACAAAATTCTGCTCGAAAAGGGACCGAGCCGTCTCTCACCGTTCTTTATCCCGTCTTGCATTGTCAACCTGGCAAGTGGCTATGTATCGATTCGCTACAACGCCAAGGGCCCGAACTCCGCGACAGCGACGGCCTGTACGACCAGCGCCCACTCGATTGGAGACTCGTTCCGGCTGATTCAGCACGGCGATGCGGACGTGATGATCTGCGGCGGAAGCGAAGCGTGCATCACGCCCATGGGAATCGGTGGATTCGCCGCCATGCGCGCCCTGTCGACACGCAACGAAGAGCCGCACAGAGCTTCACGCCCCTGGGACCGCGAACGGGACGGCTTTGTGGTCGGCGAAGGCGCCGGGATTCTGATTTTGGAAGAGTTGGAACATGCGCGGAAGCGCAACGCGCAAATCTTAGCCGAGATCGTCGGATACGGGCAGAGTTCCGACGCCCATCACATCACTTCGCCGCCCGAGAACGGCGATGGCGCTTATCGTGTCATGCGAAACGCTCTTCGAGATGCCGGGATCGAGCCCTCGCGAGTGCAATATGTGAACGCGCACGGAACCTCGACCGACGTCGGCGACAAGGCGGAGACCATCGCTATCAAGCGCGCCTTTGGCGATCACGCGTATAAACTGGCGATCAGCTCTACGAAATCGATGACCGGACACTTGCTCGGGGGCGCGGGCGGCCTGGAAGCGGGTATCGCGGTGCTTGCCATTCGTGACCAGATCGCGCCTCCGACCATCAATCATGAATTTCCCGACCCCGACTGCGATCTCGATTACGTGCCGAATCATGCGCGTCCGCTCGAGATTGAATACGCGCTGTCGAACAGCTTCGGGTTTGGCGGAACGAACGGCAGTTTGGTGTTCAAGAAGTTCGAGCCATAATCGGCACGCATCGCCTTAAACGAGGCAGTTGCCAGGCGATGTATCTTTTTCACTTCCTGCGTTCGTTCCTGCCGCTGCGGAACCCGATCGGGTTCGGCGCCGGCGACTTCATCGAGCTTGCTCTTGCGCTGCTACTCGTCGGGCTGCTTTTCGCCTGGGCATGGAGCCGGAACGGTTTCGAGCGCCTTGCGAACCGGCCGCATTGGTGCATGCTGTTCATCGGTCTGCTGCCCATTGCGCTTCGATTGCTGTTGCTGCCGCATTGTCCGCCGCCGCTGCCTGCCGGGGCAGACGATTTCAGTTACGTGCTGCTGGGCGATACGCTTGCGCATTTTCGATTCGCGAATCCAACCCATCCGCTTCATCAGTTCTTCGAATCGGTCTTCGTGCTCCAGCAGCCGACTTACAGTTCCATCTATCCGCTGGGGCAGGGAATTTTTCTCGCTCTTGGAAAACTGCTGTTCGGATCTTTTTGGGCAGGCGTATTGATTTCCGTTGGCCTGTTCTGCGCCTCTTGTTACTGGATGCTGCGTGGCTGGATAAATCCCGGCTGGGCGCTCACAGGCGGATTGCTGACCGTCATGGAGTTCGGCCCGCTGAACCAGTGGACCAACAGCTACTGGGGCGGGGCGGTCAGCGCAACTGCCGGATGCTTGGTTTTCGGAGCGTTGCCGCGGTTGCGCCATCAGCGCCGGGCATATGTCGCGCTCGCGCTGGGACTAGCCTTGCAATTGCTTACGCGTCCATTCGAGTTCTTGTTGCTGTTTGCGAGTGCCGCGGGTTATCTGCTTTGGATGGAGCGGCATGAGGTCTTTTCCAGGCGCGCTCTGAAACCGGCAGCTATTGTTGCGGGTACCGTCCTCGCGGCCTTCCTCTGCGTCGGTGCGCATAACAAAGCGGTCACGGGCAGTTGGACGACGTTGCCCTACATGCTGAGCCGATACGAATACGGCGTGCCGAACACGTTCACGTTTCAGCCGAACGCGGTGCCGCATCGCGCGTTGACGCCCGAACAGGAACTCGACTATCGCGCGCAAGTAGCCGTTCATGGTGAGGGCACCGATAGCTTTCGCGCGTTCTTCGAACGGCTGGGCTTTCGCACGCGCTACTACCGGTTTTTTCTATTTGCGCCTCTGTATCTGGCGGCAGCCGTTTTCTTGTTCACAGCCGGACGGCCGCAGCAGTTGTGGATTATCGGAACTGTCGTTCTCTTCGCGCTTGGCACGAATGTCTACGCGTATTTCTATCCCCATTACATTGCGGCGGAAGCCTGCCTTTTTGTGCTGGCCGCTGTTTGCGGTTTGGCGCGCCTGGCTCGTTCCGCGCCTTGGCTGAGCCGCTTGATTCTGCTGCTGTGTGGCGCGCAGTTTCTCTTTTGGTATGGTCTCCATCTGTTTGCCGGCGAGAACCTGTGGCCCGTGTTCCAATATGAGTCCTGGGATTTCATCGATTACGGCGATCCCGAAGGACGCTTTTTTGTAAACGAGAAGTTGACTGCCCAGAATGGCCCGCAGCTTGTTTTCGTGCGCTACTGGCCGGGGCACGAGTTTCACGAATGGGTTCACGATGCCGCGGATATCGACCGTTCGCGCGTCGTCTGGGCACTCGATCTTGGCTCTGCGGAGAACCAGAAGTTGCTCACCTATCTACCCGAATCGCAAGGCTTGGCTGTTGGAGCCGGATGCGAAACCGCCGCGATTGAGGCCCTACCCGGCTGGTTTCAATGCACGTCTTCAAATACCGCGCTAGGGGCTTTCCGTTCCAGCACGTAGCGCTCTAATTTCGGCGGGGCCAAATCGGGCTGCAAGACCCAGAACTCACGGTTCGGATAGTACTTCACGAGCTTCTTGTTCTCTTCCGATCCAAGATCGCGCGCCCACACAACACGCGAAGCATCGATATCGGCAGCGTTCCACACCCACTCGTTCTGAAAAATGTGTTGCGGCGAATACTGCACGAGAACTACCAAGTTGCCGGGTATCGCAGCAAGCTGCTCTCTGACTGCAAGCCGGCCGTGAGGATCGCCGTGGTTGATTGCGTCCCACGTTTCAAACGCCGCCAAGTTTTCTGCCGGCGCCGTTCCTTCCAATTGATGCAGCCCGTACCAGAGCAGGAATTGCGCGCCACAAAGTAGCGCGACGGTTTTCGCCGCTTCAACACCGACAGCAATACCGCGAATACGCACGTGGCTAAGACGTTCCAGCCCGATAACTGACACCAGGATGAACAAGCACGTCACCCCGGCCAGATAGTGCGGCAGAAGATAGGGAAAGAGATTCGTGCCAAGCGCGAATATCGCGAGCGCACACGTCACATACACGACTCGCCATTCACGCATCGCAAAGACGAATGCGGCTATTGCGACGTAAAGCGGGGGCAGGAAGAAGAAGCGGTAATAGCGAACGCGAAATTCCAACCGCAGCAGAAAACGCGACAGAGAGTCCGGGTGTAGGCCATGCCCAAGCGTCTGAGCTTTGTAATCGAGCGCCTGCTGCGGCGTGAGTGGAACGTGCGGTACGGGAACTCGCTGAAACGTCAGTGACGTAGGCACGCCGTATTGGTATTGGCTGAGTTGTTCCGGCAAGGTGAACCAGTTCTGCGTAACGGCTTTGTTCTGCAGCAGGATGAGGACAAAAAACGGAGCGACTGCGAGAAGTGCATACGGAAACCGTTCCCCAACTTCGATTAGTTTTCCCCGGCTGCGAACCAGCGGCGTAAACCAGAGCAGGATGCAAAGCAATAGCAAGACAGATTCGAATTGCCGTGTGATGCAATGAACGCCCGCGCCTAATCCGAGCAGTGCAGCATCGCGCTTCGTCCCTTCGTTCATCAGCCGGGGAAGCGAGCCGAAGACGAGACATCCTGCGCAAGCGGCCAACGCTCCGCCCCAGTAGCAGTTAGTCCATAAGCTTAGTGGTCCAAATTCTAAAACGGCAAGCAATCCGCCTGCAAGCGCCCACATAGGCGCAACCCACGCACGTAACATCCAGTAGCAAAGTGAACAGAACGCGCCCACGGAAATCAGAACACCCGTCCAGGCCGATCCGGAAATCACGCGCCCCAGCGCAAGCACGGCGCCTTGTCCGAGCGAGTAAATCGAGCTATACGCCGGTTGTTGCAAGACGAAGAATGTCTCGAAGAACTGGTGCATAGCATGCGGCGGATTCGCGAGTCGCAGATGCAGAAGCGTGTCGGCGACCAACAGGTGACTGAACTCGTCGTAGATATCCGGGGTTGGAACAGGATGATGCGGCAGCAACAGCAATCGCAGCGCGATGGGCAGCACGAATAACAGCCCCATGCACGATTTCGTCATGCTTGCAGAAGCGATGAACGCGACGCGAACGCGCGGGTTCCAGATAAGAAGCCCAGCCGCCAGAAACACGGCCAGCGCTAACTCAAATAAGTCGGCGAACCCAAACCCAGCGGGGTTATCGATTGGCGTCAAATTCCAGTATCAACAGCCGTGCCACGATGCCACCGCAATCAGCGATGTCGACGGCCAGGGCAGAAATTTATCAACACGGCGAAGTAGCGGAACAAACAGGTTCAACAGCACCAATTGCACACCGCTCAACGTTGTTCTTTTGAGAATGCGGCTGTTCAGAATCCATCCCGGGTAGGTCACTCGATTGAACTCGATCAGACGATCCAGGTGAAATCCGGCCGCTGAAATCTTGCCGGTCAGCTGGCGTTTTGTGTAGCGCCGATGATGCCCCAGAACGCGATCGAGACTTCCGTAAGCGGCTGGACCTTGCGGCACCAGGATGACAGCGCGTCCGCCGCACCGCAAGCACGACGCGAGGTTCCGAAGCGCGGCACTATCGTCGTCAATGTGTTCCAGCACATTCAGACACACGACCGTATCCATCTGTTCGCGAAAACGCGCCAGATCAATCGCATTGAGCAGGTCGCATTCGGCAATCTCCACGCCACCCAGGAATCGTGTTCGCGTGCGCAACTCGTTCAGGTGATCCGGCTCAAGCTCAGCTGCGATATAGCGGTGACCCGGTCGATACAGAAGCTGAGTGAGATTACCGATGCCCGCGCCTGCTTCTAGAACATCGCCCGTGACGAACGGCGCGATTACATCGGCCATCCAGCGGTTGAAGCGCCTTGCGCCTGCCATCTGGAAAAGCATGCGTGAAGCGGGATTCATGGAACTGCCGAATCGCTCGCGCAAACAAGTACGCGCGCGAGCAAGCTTCAGTGTAGCCAGTGAGCGCTACGGCGGGACATGTCGGTAACAGGTAGCAACGGTTCACGCATCAGCGCGTCTACCGGTTGAAAGAGCGAAGCAACAGTTTTCATGCAGCAATGAGTTCCGAGATCGCGAAGAGTACTGCGCTTGTGCCGGCGCATTCTCTGCTACATGAGGCGCGAACCGCTCTTGGGACCATCTACGAACATATCCGCGAGGGCCGCTTTCAGCGTTCACTATCTTTTGTCACCGCTGTATCGAGTCTTGTCAGTGGCATTGAAGTAGCGTACGAACACTATAAAGGCAGCTTCAGCAACATGGTCATGTACACACCCGTGGCCATGAGCGGAGTTTTAGCCGCCGCTGCCGGGTCGGCGGTAATCAGCCGCAATGCAGTTAAGTTCTTACGTGTGTCCTCGGCAATCACATTGGCCGACGGCATCATTGGATTCGGTTTCCATATTCGCGGTATCGCGAGAAAGCCGGGCGGTTGGCGTCTTCCCATCACCAACATCGTTATGGGCCCTCCGCTGTTCGCGCCGTTGCTCTTCGGCACTGCCGCTTATCTCGGGTTCATGGCGTCGTACTTGCGAAGGGAAGAAGATACGCAAGATGCCCGTGCCGGTTACACCGGGTGGAAGCGTGAGTTGCACGAAGGTGAATTTCAGAAGCATCTCGCGGCAGTCGCCGCCGCGTGGACGCTCTTCTCTGGCGCCGAAGTCTGGTACTCACACTACAAGAGCCGCTTCCGCATCTGGTCTCAGTGGCTGCCGGTCGCGCTTTCACCCATCCAGTTCGGAGCGTGCATCGGAGCCATCTTCAGTGAGACGGCTGCCCGCAAGCTACTTCCAAGCACATCGGCGCTGACCATGGCCACGGGAGGAATCGGATTCTTCTATCACGCGCGCGGAATTTTACGCCGTCCCGGTGGACGCAGGCGATGGCTCTACAACATCCTCTATGGGCCGCCTATCTTTGCGCCGCTTCTATTCTCGGCATGCGGGTTTCTTGGATTACTAGCCACTGTATTACGGAGAGAGAAACGTGGGTGACACAACAACCGGCGAAGAACTGCTACCGCTTGATCCCACTACAAAGCAGCCCCTCAAGCCGAGCAAACAACCGGGCTACTACCGCGGCTTTTCGACGTTGAGCCAGAAAAGATTCTGGGATGCCGCCACCCGTCATCTGATAGAAGACCGCGTTTACAACGTCCCGCCCATCCGTTTTTTTACTCATATCGAAGCCGTGCTTATGCAGGCGATAGCGGATCGCCTGATTCCGCAAGACGATCGTTTGCCCGAATACCGGATCCCGATCGTGCCGCATATCGACGAGCGCCTGTATAAGGATGAAATCAACGGCTATCGATACGAGAACATGCCTCCCGACCGCGAGGCATACAACCTGGGCCTGAAAGCGATCGACGAAACGGCGTACGCGATGCATCGAAAGCCGTTCTTAGATCTTGGCCCGTTGCAGCGCGATGAAGTTCTGAAATCGATTCACGATGGCAAGAAGATCGCGGCGCCGGACATTTGGGATCGTATGTCGATCAATCGATTCTGGCAGCTAATCGTGCAGGATTGTGTTGGCGCGTACTACGCGCACCCATACGCTTGGGATGAGATTGGATACGGCGGTCCCGCATATCCGCGCGCGTACATGCGCCTTGAAAACGGCTTGCCCGAACCGTGGGAAGTGGATGAACAGCGCTACGAATGGGAAGCGCCGCCCACATCCATCTCCGATGTATATGAAGAGAGCGGAGCGGGTTCGGAGACAACGCACGACGGGCAGGGAGGGACGCATTGAAGGCTCCACTGGGCGGTGAGTTCGGCACTCCGAAGACCGACAAGCGGGTGCTCGGGCCTCTGCAGCGCATCTCTCGCGAGCACAAACGCTACCTCGATAGCGAAGAAGTCGATTACGTAATCGTAGGCTTGGGATCTGCCGGGGGCGTGCTGCTGCAACGCCTCGCGAAAGCGGGTTTCAAAGTCGTCGGCATGGAAGCGGGTCCGTTTTGGGACTCTGAGCGCGATTGGGTAAGCGATGAGAAAGGCTCCCACAAACTCTATTGGAACGACTTGCGCATCACGGGCGGTGAAGACCCGCTCACCTTTGGT
Organism: Terriglobia bacterium; assembly: GCA_963846045.1. Classification (GTDB taxonomy): domain Bacteria; phylum Acidobacteriota; class Terriglobia; order Bryobacterales; family Bryobacteraceae; genus Bog-105. Next base: position 35,328 of record CAWJUL010000014.1, read on the forward strand.
GAGAACAATAGCGGTAAAGGTGTTGGCGGCGGCTCGGTGCATTGGGCCGCCTTCGCGCCGCGCTTTCACCCCTCCGATTTCCGCGTTTACACGGAAGACGGCGTGGGTGCGGATTGGCCGCTCTCTTATGAAGAGCTGAAGCCCTACTACGAATTGCTTGAGCGTGAGATTCCCGTCGCAGGCCCGGCTTACTTTCCGTGGGGCGACCCGCACGGCTACGTCTATGGTCCGCATCCACTGGGTGGTGTCGGCGACATACTCGTAAAAGGCTGCACCAAGCTCGGCATTGACGTGTGCGCCGGCGGACCGGTCGCGATTCTTTCCGCTTCGCGTGGCAACCGGCCGCATTGCATCTATCGCGGCTTTTGCATACAGGCCTGCAAAGTGGGCGCGAAGGCAAGCACGCTCATCACGCACATACCTGAGGCGTTGAAGTATGGCGGTGAAGTCCGGGAACTCTCCATGGTCTTCCGCATCGGCATGCGCGACCCGGAGCACGTCAACGGCGTTCACTACTACGACCGAGATTTGAAAGAACACTTTCAGCGCGCCAAGGCTGTCATCGTTTGCGGTTACGCGATTGAAACGCCGCGGCTGCTTCTCAACTCCGCGTGCCAAGGTCACGAGCAAGGTCTCGCCAACTCCAGCGGCACTGTAGGGCGCTATCTAATGGCCCAGGCGGGCAACGTTGTTCTGGCGCGCTTTCCAGATCTGGTGCGGATGTATAAAGCTCCACCGGCGCATGCACTCACGGAACAGTTTTATGAGACCGACCCCAAGCGCGGATTCGCCAGGGGCTTTGCCGTTCAGACTGTCGGCCCGCTACCGATTGCGTTCGCGAAACAGATGATGGCCGCACGCGGCGCCTGGGGCTGGGGCATGCGGCGCGCCATGATGGACTACAACCATTGGTCGGCGCTCGGCGTCCTGGGTGAGATACTTCCGTGGCGGGACAATCGCGTCAAGATCTCCGATGAAAAGGACCGCTACGGCATCCCGGTTCCGAAGATTACCTTCAAACTGTACGACAACGACAAGAAGCTGATCAAATTCGCCAAGAACAAGGTGGAAGAGATTATGTGGGCCGCCGGTGCGGACAACGTTGTTCAGGAGCAACGTTACGCGCATTTGGTGGGAGCCGCGCGGATGGGCGCCGACCCAGCTACTTCGGTTTGCGACAAGTTTGGCCGCACGCATGATGTAGCGAACCTGTTTATCTGCGACGGCAGCGTAATGCCCACGCAGGGCTCCGCAAATCCCGGCCTGACCATACAGTCGTTGGCCGCGCGTACTGCGGACTACCTCATTTCCCAAGGCGAAAAAATCTGGACTTCCAATCAGCGCGACATGACGCCGCCTCCGATTCGGTACCGTCTCGCTGTCGCCGATACATTTACGAAGGGAGTTCCCAGGCTCTTTGGTTGACGTCCCTTCGGCCGCAGGCATCCGCCGGATCGCCGTCGCGCCATACTGAAGTTAAGCGCCTGCCTGCACTGCGGGGCAGCGCGCCGCAATTAATGAAAATCATAGTTTCTGTGAAGCAGGTACCCGCGCGCGACTCCGCTCTCCGGGTCAATAGCGAGGGCAAGTGGCTGGACGAATCCGATATCGGCTACGAAATGAATGAGCCCGACGCCTACGCCTTGGAAGAGGCACTACAACTCAAGGAGAAGCTGGGCGGCGAAGTGGTCGCTCTGTGTGCCGGTCCCGCACGCGCTGGTCAGACAATTCGCGAAGCGCTAGCTAAAGGAGCAGACCGCGCCATCCATGTCGAGATGAATGACGGAATTGTGCTGGATGCGCTTGCGACCGCGCGCTTGCTTGCGAAGGCCATCGCGCCGGAGTCTCCGGATCTGGTGCTTACCGGCCTGCAGTCTGATGACCTGGGTTACGGGCAAACCGGCGTGGTCCTCGCGGAATTGCTCGGCTACGCGCACGCGACTATCGTCATGGAAGTGGAATCTGAAGGAAATTCAGTGCGCGTGAAGCGCGAGTTGGAAGATGGCTGGTTTCAGAACGTCGTACTTCCCTTGCCCGCGCTGCTGACCATCCAATCCGGGATCAAGAAGCTTCGCTATGCCACGTTGATGGGCATCAAGAAAGCGAAAACGAAAGAGGTGAAGGCCATCCCCGCTGCGCAGACCGGCGCGGATCTTGCGTCCGCCGCCACGATGGAACGCGTTTACTTGCCGCAGCGCAGCAAGCAGTCTCAAATTCTCACCGGCGACGCCAAGCAGGTTGCAAAGCAATTGGTCGAGAAGCTGCGGTTCGAGGCGAGGGTCATATGAGCGTTCTGGTTGTTCTGGAACAACGCGGCGGCAATTGGAACCGCATGTCGTTCGAAGTGCTTTCAGTCGCGCAGGAGATAGCGCAAGCTTCTGGCGATCGCGTGGAAGCTGCCGTTCTGGGTTCCGGCATCGATGCTCTTGCCAAGAGCGCCGCGCACTATAAAGTCGGCAGCGTCTATGCCCTGGATAATCCGCTGCTCGCCGAATACACGCCGGACGCATACACAGCCGCACTCGAGCAACTCATTCGCGCCAAGCAGCCCAAATACGTTCTCTTTCCGCATACCTATCAGGTTCGCGACTATGCGCCAAAGCTTGCCACGCGTTTCGGCCGTTCACTGGTGAGCGATGTCGTGGGCCTCAAGCTGGACGGGTCAACGGTAGAGTTCGTCCGTCAGCTCTTTCAGGGAAAGTTGAGCGCCGATGTCAACGTCGACGGTGAGCCGCGCTTTGCCTCGCTTCAGGCCGGGGCTTTTCGCGCGCAGGAATCCGATGGCGCGGGCGCAACGGTCGAACAATTCAGCGTGAATCTGGATCCCGCGCAGGTTCGCAGCAAGCCGGAACAACCGTTCCGTGAAGCACAGCGCTCTGTCGATCTCGGTGCTGCCGACGTGATCGTCTCGGTGGGCCGAGGCATCAAGGAAAAGGACAACTTGCCGGTTGTCGAGGCGCTCGCGCAAGCTCTGGGAGCCGAACTGGCGGCATCGCGCCCCATCTGTGACAACGGTTGGCTTCCCATGGAACGGCAGGTCGGCAGTTCAGGACAGACAGTCGCGCCGAAGGTGTATTTTGCCGTGGGAATTTCCGGCGCCATTCAACATCTGGTCGGAATGAAAGGATCGAAGACCGTGGTCGCTATTAATAAGGACGAGAATGCGCCTATCTTCGAAACCGCAGATTACGGCGTCGTTGGCGATCTATTCGAGATCGTTCCCGCGCTGGTTGAAGAAATTAAGAAGGCAAAGTCCTAGTTAATGAGAACTGTGCGCAAGAGCGGCGCGCTGACGTTGCCGCTTATTTTTCGGTGCCCCTGTTGATGCTGCTCGCCGGTTGCAACAAACCGGTTTCGCCGGATGTCGCGGCCACGGTGAATGGCCGACCCATCACCTACTCCGAGCTCGATCGTGCCATGACCACGCAGTTTCCCAGCGGCCAGTTGAACTCGACGGGGGAGCAGAAGACCGGCGTACGCCTGGAGGCGTTGCGCACGCTCATCGATAACGAAATCTTCCTGCAGCGCGCCGAAAAGGAGGGCTTGCTTGCCTCCGACGCCGATGTGGACGCAAAGTTCAACGAGCTGAAAGCTCCGTATACGCAGGAAGAATTTCAAAAACTCTTGCAGCAGCGAAAGATGTCCGTCGCAGACTACAAAGTGCAGATCAGGCGCGAACTGAGCATGCAAAAGCTTTTCAACAAGGAGATCGGCTCGCACATAACGATCACCGACAAAGATGTAACCGATTTCTACAACTCCAACAAGGCAAGCTTCAATCTTCCGGAGAACAAAGTTCGCTTGGCGCAAATCCTGGTCACGCCCACAGGCGAAGCAACGGTCAACAATCTGAAGAATGACAAGGCTCAGAGCGATCTGCAGGCGCAGGCAAAGATCAAAATGATCGAGCTCCGAATTCGGCAAGGTGAGGAGTTCGGCACGCTTGCACAGAACTATTCTGAGGATCAATTTGCCGCAAACGGCGGCGATATCGGGTTCGTTCCGGAATCCGCTTTGGGCCAAGCGAACCCTGAGCTGCGCAAACTAATTCTGGAAATGACGCCGGGACAAGTTTCGCCCGTGATTAAAACGCCTGAAGGCTATCGGATCATTAAGCTCATCGCGAAAGAGCCTGCTGGACAACGTGAATTGAGCGATCCACGCGTACAGGAAGAAATCCGCCAGGGTCTCTTCCAGGCGAAGCAACAAGTGCTCCGCGCCGCGTTTTATGAGGTTGCGCGCAGTGAGGCGAAAGTAACTAACTATTACGCGCAGTCGGTGTTGAATACCAGGGACAAAAAGTAGGCAGGCTACCTAGCGGTCCGTTTTCGCCTGCTTGCGAACCAGTTCCATGTACTCTTTCACGTACTCGCGGTCCGCAAGAGGAATATCGTCACGGTTGATCTCACCGCCAAGATCCGCATGATGTCCTAGCTTCTGCGTGTATTCAGTTTTCAACTGCTGTTTGCTATTCGGCGTTTCGATGGTCATATCGCCTGTCAGGTTGGCTGCGCGCTTGCCGATAATTTCGGCCAATTTGCCCATCGCCTGCAATTGTTCGGCCTCTTTCAAAGCCTTGTCGCCGTCCTGACGTCCTATGCCGGAATGCGCGTCTGCGCCCTTTTCCGGTGACGCATCGGAACTGCGGCCTTGCGCCGCTTGCGTTTTCTCAGTTGCTTGTCCCTGTCCCTGCGCGTCAGCCGTCTGCTGTTGACCCGTCTGATTGCGCGCGTCCTGCTGTTGACCTTGTTGCGCCTTCGCGCCTGCTTGATTGCCGTTCTTGTTTTGGTCGGAGTTCTGCCCGTTCGGCTGCGGCTGCTGTGCTGAATTCTGCTGCATCTTGGCCATGAGACTCGACAGCGCATCGCGCATTTTGTCCATCAATCCCGGTGACGAGTTCTGCCCGTTTTCGGCCTGCTCTTTCGACGCGGTCTCCTTCGCTGTTGCCTGTTTCGTCGGATCCTGATCTTGCCGCGGATCGGACGAGCTGCCGGCAGACTTGCCATTCCGGTCTTGATCGGCGTCACTTTGGGCTTTGCCTTTTTGTTGTTGGTCCGATTGGTTGCCTGCCGCTGTAGTGGCGTTTGAAGCGGTTTGACCTGGTTGCCCGTCTTGCGATTCCGGAACTTGATTTTTCTGCGGATCGGGCAAATCGCCATTTAACTGTTCGTGTTTTCTGTGAGCGCGTTGCCGCCAAATCTGCGGATCGGCGATCGCTAGCAAACAGTGAATGCTCCAGACGTTCGAAAACCGGGCTAATCTGAATCGGAATCAGCGCCTGCTCGAAGCTGAGGCTTTTCGTCACTAGATAGCGAGTTGTGAACAGGCCGAACGCCACTGCGGCGAGCGCCCCCGTAATCGCCCATGATCGGCGCCAGACGAACGGAAATGCTTGCGCGGCGTTAACGCCGGCTGCCATCTCATTCGCGCGCTGAATTTGCAGTTGCGCGAATTGATCGGATTCATGCGATTTTCCGTTCAGCAGGAACCATGCCGTCGAAAGCGAGTCGTGCAAATCGAGGCGTTTGTCAAGAATCTGAGCCGTTTCGTACTGCGAGATAAGGCGCTTGCGAATGCCCGCTGCCCCCAGCGCGACGCCGGTTCCCGCCAGAAGCGCCAGCCAGTACCACCGAAAAATATCGGTGCCGAACAGGAGCAGAACAATCAAGCCGGCTAGAACAAGGGTGAGTACAATCGTCAGTTGCTCTACGGACAGAACCGTGAATCTGCGCCGCACCGCTGACCGGACAACGCTGTTAATGCGGTCGCCGTCGAACGTTCGCGAATCCGTCAAAACTCTTGTGCCTGCCTGAATTATCCCACGCGGGGTCGGTCATCCGAGAGCCAACGCGGATGCAGAAATCCAGCTAAATCCGTTGGCTACCATGAATTTACCGAATGTTGCGCTTCGAGACTGCAGGCGAGTCGCACGGCGAGTGCCTGGTAGCGACCCTGACTGGCCTGCCTGCCGGCGTACCCATCGATTCGGACTATCTCAACCGGCAACTCTGGCGTCGTCAGCAAGGCTACGGACGCGGCGGACGCATGAAGATTGAAACGGATCGCGTACACATCGTTTCCGGCGTTCGAAACTCGTCTACCATCGGCTCGCCCATCGCTGTGTTGATCGAAAACAAGGATTGGAAGAACTGGACAGGAACGCTGCCCGTCTTCGCCGAACAGGCGGAAGCGGGCAAAGAGAAACCGCTAGAGCGGCCAAGGCCGGGCCATGCCGACCTCGCCGGCGCAATTAAGTACAATTTTGCGGAGGCGCGACACATCCTCGAACGCGCCAGCGCGCGTGAAACTGCGGCCCGCGTCGCGCTGGGTGCTCTGGCGAAGACCTTCCTGAAGCAATTCGGAATTGAAGTTCTAAGCCATGTTGTCTCGGTCGGTCCGGTTGAACTGACGCGGCCTGCTGAATGGGAAGAGCTAGTTGCGCTGAGTGAGCGAGACGAGGTTTTGCTCGGCTGTGTCGATGCTGAATCGGAGCAGCGGATGAAGGAGGCAGTCGATCGGGCCTACCGCACCGGAGACACCGTGGGCGGCATCTTTGAAGTAGTGGTGCGAGGCGTGCCGGCGGGGTTGGGATCTCATATCGCATGGGACACGCGCCTTGATGGGCGATTGGCGCAGGCTATTGTCTCGATTCAGGCTGTGAAAGGTTGTGAGATCGGCGCCGCCGAAACGGCTGCGCGCTCCTATGGCACAACGGTGCAGGATACCATCCACTACGACAAGCGGGAGCGCCGTTTTTTTCGCGGATCAAATCGAGCCGGTGGTCTGGAAGGTGGCATCACGAATGGTGAGGACATCTTGATCCGTGGATTTCTGAAGCCGATATCCACGCTTCGGCGGCCTCTAGAGTCGGTGGACCTGCCAACCCGGGATCCGGCTTCGGCTTCTTACGAGCGAAGCGATGTCGCAGTCGTGCCCGCGGCCGGCGTAATCGGAGAGGCCATGACGGCGCTAGTGATCGCGCAGGCATTTCTGGAGAAATTTGGAGGAGATTCGCTCGGCGAGACGCGTCGAAACTTTGACGGCTATCTCGCGCAAGTTAGAAGTTATTGATCGATGGTTCGAAAGATTTTGAAATATGGCGAGCCGGCGCTCGAAACAAAAGCTGAGGCCGTGACGGAGTTCGACACGCAGGAATTGCGTGATCTGATTGCAGACATGTGGGAAACCATGTACGCGGCGAAAGGGGTTGGGCTCGCAGCGCCGCAAATCGGCTTGGGCAAGCGAATCTCCGTCATCGATGTGAGTGTGGGAGAAGACGAAAAGCAGAAGATCGTCATCATCAACCCCGAAATCGCATTCAAGGAAGGCAAGCAAATCGGCGAAGAGGGCTGTCTCAGCATCCCCGGGTTTCGCGAACCTGTATCGCGCGCTCACAAGGTAAACGTTCGCGCACAGAACGAAAAGGGCGAACCCCTGGAACTGCACGGCGAAGAACTGCTGGCACGAGCGTTCCAGCATGAGATCGACCATCTGAACGGAGTTCTCTTCATCCACCACCTGAGTGCGTTGAAGCGCGACATCATCCGCCGCAAGATCAAGAAGCTGCAAAAATCCGGCGAGTGGGATTGAGCGCCAAGGCCGATCACCGCGCATGAGAGTCGTCTTTCTCGGCACGCCGGATTTTGCAGTTCCTTCGTTCGAAGCTCTGCTGTCCGCCGGTCACAATGTCACCGCCGTTTATACGCAGCCTGACCGTCCCAAAGGCCGCGGGAATCGGTTGGCGGCATCGCCGGTTAAAGTAGCCGCGCAAAATTCGGGTGTCGCGGTGCATCAGCCGGAGCGGCTTCGCCGTCCGGAGATCGTGGAACAGCTGCGCAGTTTTGCGCCGGAGTTGATGGTCGTCGTCGGTTACGGCCAGATTATTCCCCAGAGCATCATTGACATTCCGCGTTTCGGGATTTTAAACGTGCACGCGTCGTTACTTCCGAAATATCGCGGCGCGGCTCCTATCCAGTGGGCCATCGCAAACGGGGAAACGGAAACCGGCGTCACTATCATGCAGATAGATGCCGGCTTGGATACAGGGGACATGTTGTTAAAGGGAACGCAAGCTATTGGCCCCGATGAAACTGCTCCCGAGTTGAGCGCCAGGCTCGCTCCGTTCGGAGCGAAGCTGCTCATCGAATGTATCGGGAGGATAGAATCCGGTTCGGCGGCTCGCGAAAGGCAGAACAACGGCGAAGCAACCTACGCCCCCATTTTGAAAAAAGAGGATGGCCGCATCGATTGGTCGCGGCCGGCCGCAACCATCTACAACCATTTGCGCGGGTTCACTCCTTGGCCCGGCGCTTACACCACTGTTCGCGGGGAGCCGCTTCTGATCACGCAAGGCAAGCCGGCCGGTGGAGAACATGTTCCGGAATCGAGAGTAGACGTGCGCAACCGGCGAGTGTTCGTGGGATGCGGCAGTAACACGCTCTTCGAACTTCTGGAAGTTCAGCCTGCCGGGAAAAAACGAATGAGTGCCGATGCGTTCTTGAATGGTTACAAGTTGAAGCAGGATGAAGCATTGGGAGCTTAATTGAATCTTCCACTCGGATATCGTTACGCCTCGCTTTACGCAGGCATTCGCAAACAGGAGAAAGACGATCTGGCGTTGATCGTGCCTGATCGGCGCGCGAGCGCCGCCGCTGTGTTCACGAAGAACGCCGTGGAAGCGGCGCCGATTCGTCTCGCCCGAAAGCACCTGCGCAAATCGAGTGGCAGCGTCGGCGCGGTATTGATCAATGCCGGTAACGCAAACTGCGCCACTCGCACAGGCGATGAGGTCGCGGCAGTCACTTGCAAAACACTGGCCCGTGCGCTGCGCATCAGGGCGCAATATGTCATCCCGTCGTCTACGGGCGTAATCGGCGTGGAACTGAATCCGAATCTGATTACGGAATCGATTCCGGCGTTGGTCGACAATCTTTCGCCAGACAGCTTCCAGTCCGTCGCTGAAGCGATCATGACCACCGACACGCGCGTAAAGATCGCGTCGGAGGAACTGAAGCTGAAGGATGGCACGGTTCGCATTGCAGGCATGACAAAAGGCTCGGGAATGATTCATCCGAACATGGCAACCACCCTCGGTTTTGTCATGACAGACGCCGCGATCAAGCCCCATGCTCTCGACCGCATGCTGCGCTCTGCTACCGATCGCAGCTACCACTCGCTCTCCGTCGACGGCGACATGTCGACCAACGATATGGTGCTGCTAATCGCCAACGGCGCTTCCGGTGTAAAACCTGGCACGAAAGAGCGTCCGGTAATGACGGAGGTGATTACGAGAGTCATGGAGTCTCTCGCTCGGCAGATCGCAGCCGACGGCGAAGGCGCGCGCAAGCTGATCGTTATTCGTACCTGCGGCTTCCGCTCAGACGCTGACGCGCGGAGGGTCGCTCGATCCATTGCGAATTCGCCGCTCGTCAAGACAGCCATCGCCGGTAGCGATCCCAATTGGGGCCGCATCATTGCGGCCGCCGGCTACTCGGGCGTAGGTTTCAAACCGTCCGACATCGATATCGACGTGCAAGACGTGCCGGTGTGCCGAGCGGGCTTGGCTGCCGATTTCGATGAGGCTGCCCTGAAGCAGATGCTCGACAACAAGGAAGTGCGCATAAACCTCACGTCCAACGCAGGCGGCAAGGGCCAGTGCCGCTTCTTTACTTGCGATCTCACGGAAGGATACATCCAGATCAATGGCAGCTATCGCACGTAAGGCCGCGCCGTTTTCCGTCGCTATTCTGCTGCTCTTCATAGTGAGTTCGAACCCTGCCGTTGCGGCCGATGCTTCTTCCGATGCTCGTGCGCAAATCGGAGCCGTTGCTCAGGCGTTAACCTCGCAGGATGCGGCTGAGGCTATCGCTCATTTCTCAAAATCTTGCGCGGACTACGACAAATTGAGACATTACTTCGAAGGCCTTTCAGCCTTTGAAATTGACAATCGGATCAGCGTCACGGACGAGCAGGATAACGAAAACAGTGTTGATCTGACGATTACTTGGGATCTTACTTTGACTGGGATGACGCTGGACCAGACGAAGCACCGATCGGCGGAGATCCACGCCACAATCGCGCGTGAGGGTTCGAAGTGGCGCATTGTTCAGTTCGCGCCTATAGAGATCTTCAATCCGCAGGTTCGTTGAAGCGCAGCACTTCCCGAAGCTGCGCATAGTTCTCGCCGGTGACAAGTTGAAATTGAACCGTTAGCCGAGTGAATCTGCTGACGATCTCGAAGGCGCCCGCTTGGGGGACTCTCTTCGCGGCTACGTGCAGCTTTCCGCTGCTAACGCGAAATGGGACGATGTCCAACTCAGTCGCAATGCGTTTGGGGATACTGCGGGCTACATTGGGTCTTAATCGTCTGACATCCACATCGGACCACGGAAGCCCCGATTGAATGCTCATCGCGCGGCATAGCTGCTCCTCGGAAACAAGCCGGTTGCGCAGCAGGAAATCGGGAATCTCGTTGGAACTTGCGACAGAGTTACGCACCATTTCCAATTTCGCTTCCGAGAGAAACCCGCATGCGGACAGGATCTTCTCCAGACTCATCTGCTGATGTACGGCGACCGGTTGGGCGGGAAACGCGTGCTGCGTTTTATCCCATGTGAGCTGTTTTCGGTGGAAACGGGACAACGTATAGTTGCGAATCGCCGTGAACGTGGCGACGCAGTTCACAAAATTGGCGTAGAAGCAGCGCGTCCAGACCGTTAGTCCCATGCCAATTCCAAATAGGCGGGCAACACAGGCCGAACGCAGAGCCAGGCGGAAGACCTGAACGCCGGCCGTCAGCAGAGATAACTGAACCACCCATGCGTTCGTGGCCGCAAATCCCCATGGACGATGCAGCGTCCGGCTTACCGCAAAATCCGCAAGTCCCGCCACAAAGAGCACGTTTGTCAGCAAGCTGACTGGATTTGTCAGAATACCTTTGCGGTCACGCCAAAACCAATATCGTGTCCGCCAGGTTCCGCGCCATCCGTGCCTCTCCCACGTTTGCAGCGCAATGCCTGTGAGCCAGCGCGCGCGCTGTCGAATGGCACTCTGCATGGTGCGCGGGAAGTATTCACGTGTGGCGATGATTCCGCTTTCAGCTCGGACGAGAGGAGAGAAAATCTGCCGGCACCCGGCCTCGTGAAATTGAACTCCAATTTCGTAATCTTCCGTCAGGCTTGACGGGTCGAATATTGATCCCTCCCGTTTAGCCGCGAGTCGCTCCAGCACATCACGCGAAAATCCGGTGCCCACACCATTGGATGGAATGAAAGCGCGGCTGCACTGCCGGGCTCGCATGTCGATCATCTGGAACTCGGCGAACTCATCGCAGTAGATGCCGTGCGTGAGGTCCGCCGGCCCGGTCGGAATGGGCAAAACCGGAACCTGTACCATCTCATTGTGTTCTCGCTCACGATCGATAACGCCCAGCGCGTCTGAGTGAATCAGATCTTCCGCGTCGTGCAGCACAATCGTGTCGAAGCGCACACCGCTGCCGCTCTCGAAATGAGTCATCCCGCGATATATCGCGTTGAGGCAGTCGGCCTTTGACGTTGGGCCTGCTTTGGGACAAACAGCCACATGTACATTCGGGAGGGAACTGGCGAGGTCGAGAGCGACGTCCGATGTTGCCTGGTCATTCGGATACACGCCCAGGAAGAAATCGAAGTTCCGATACCGAATGCGGGCAATATTGTGGCGGACCATTGATTCGATTACGTTTGACTCTCTCCAGCAAGGGACGAAGATCGCGATCCGGCGCTCAGGCCCAGATTTCGCTTTGCCGGCCGGGAGCGCTGCCCGTTTTCCGAATAATCGATGAGCGGCACAGATCAGAACCGGGAGCAAATCGTCAATGCCGCTCAAGAGCAGAATGGACGCCAGGACCCCGAGAAAGTAAGGCCAAGCGAACGAAATCGTGATGGCAGCAAGAATCGGCACAAGACTGCTCGAATGAAAGTGGCTGTTCCAAGTTGGGGTTCGCAGAAAAGAACAGATTTTTCTTGCCGCCCGCGCACTCAATAATTGGCAGGAGTGGCATGGACGTATCAGATCTGAATTCGTACATCCAACTGATCCAGGACATAATGGCCGGAACGGTACGGCGACATACATTTACGCCCGCAGAACTCGATCTGCTGCTGGATGTGCAGGCGTCGAAAATGCGGAAAGCGACTAAGGAAGAGACTCTCAGGCGGTACTTGCGCGCAGTTCAGCAGCAATTCGTCATGGATGGAGCAAATCCTTTGCGATTTGCGCAGTTTCGTGAGGATGAGAATCAGCCGCTTCCTCCTGGAGAAGTCAGGCACCCCTCCGGGGCGTTAGTGCGCGCGAAGACAGCCGTGCCGGCCTAGCGGAAAGGCGGTCGCCTCGCTGGGCTATCCTCAAGTTAGTTCAACAGGAGAATAGCGATGGCGAGTAGTAGCGGCCCAGCGCCGACACAGGAGCGAATAGTCTATTGCGTGAAGCTCCACAAGGAATTACCCGGCTTGGCTGAGGTGCCTTTTGACGGCCATCCGCTCGGGAAACGTATCTATGACAACGTTTCGAAACAGGCGTGGGGCATGTGGGTAGAGCAGATGAAGATGATCATGAACGAATACAGGCTCAACCTGGGCACGTCGGAAGCGCAGGAATTTCTTCTGAAGCAAATGGAAGAGTATTTCTTCGGCGAAGGCGCCGCTCATCCGCCCGGATATGTCGCGCCCGGTCATTAAACAACCTGCGGTTCAACGCGTCAAGGCCGGAAATCGTCTACAGTTTTGAAGCTTCGTCTCATCGCAGGTTTAGCAGTGCTCGCGTGTTTCGCGCAAGCGAGCGATGTGGCTGACCGTATCGGGCATGCGGCTAAACAGGCCGAAGATTCCAACCAGATCGTTCGCGCATACCTGCTTTATGCCGCAGCTTGCGCCCGCGATCCGCACAACGCGAGTTACTGCGCCAATCGCGACGCCCTAGCGCCGGCCGCGAAGCTGCTGACGAAAGCGCAAATCGAAACTGCGGACGTTTCCACCGAACTGAACGCCCTCGAGAATGAGTCGGACGCCACCGAGCCGCCCCTTCAGTTCGCAAGGCGAGCGGATTGGGAGCGGGACGAAACGCTTCAACCGATTCCGAAACTGAAGGCAGTTCAGACAACTGCGCGAATTCGACCTCCGCGGCGATGAGAAACAGCTATTTGAACAAGTCTCGAAAATCTTTGGCGTTCGGCCCATCTTCGATCCGCAACTGGATTTCCACCGGGGTTGCGGTTCAACATCGGCCAGACGGACTTCCGAGCAACGATGGAAGCGCTGACTGCGGCAACGAACACTTTCATGTTTCCAATCTCCGAGCACGATTTCTACGTGGCGCGAGACACGGACATCAAGCGCAACGCATCTGGAGCCACAGATTCTGCTTACGTTCCCGCTCCCGAATGCACTCGATCAAAAAGACCTGATCGAGGCTGCGAACGTAGTTCGAACTGAGTTGAATATTCGAACTTTAGGATACGATTCCGCGAATCGCATCGTCATGGTGCGCGACCGCTACACACGCGCGATGACGGCGAGATCACTACTCGAGGCGTTGCTTTTGCCCAAGGCGCAGGTCTCGTTTGAAGTAGAGTTTTTGACCTACGACTCGGACCGCAGTTTCCAATACGGATTGTCGTTACCAACTTCGTGGAGCGCGGTCGACTTCCTGCCGATCGGTCATCTCCAGAACGTGCTGCCAACCAGCATAAGCAGCGGCGCGTCTCTTCTGCTACTCGGAGGCGGTGGGTATGTCGGTGTTGGATTGGCCAGCAGCGCATCTCTTTTTGCCACCTACTCGGAATCGCACTCGCAGGCTCTGTATGACGCAACGGTTCTGATTGCCGAAGGACAAACGGCGAATCTGCACATCGGCGACAAATACCCGATTCCTCAGTCCACTTACAACGGACCTACCGGGACAGCGTCAATCTACAATCCGATTGGGCAAGTGACCATGGAGGACCTGGGCATTCTGCTAAAACTCACGCCGAAAGTGACCGGCGCGGGAAGGATTTCGCTCGATCTCGAAGCCTCCTATAAATCGCTTGGGACGCAGAGCATCGATTCGGTGCCGGAGATCTCGCAACGTGAGTTCAAGGGCACGATTTCGCTTCGTGAGGGCGAGTGGGCGATTGTCGCCGGGTTAGATTCCAAAAGTCAGACGCAGAGCAGAACCGGGATCCCCGGCCTTGCCAATATCCCATGGCTCAACCAGATTACAAGTCAGAACACCCGCGAGACAATCATCAGCGACACTCTGCTTGTGATTAAGCCGACCATTACAAGATTGCCGATGTCGGCCGAGATTAGCCCGCAGTACTTTATTGGGAGCGCCCGCGGCGAACGCGTGCTGCTTTGATTTACTTGCGAGAACCGGCGGTTGTGCCCTTGAGCGCGGACTGACGCCGTTTGCGAGACTTGCGTTTCGGCTTTACGATCCTGAAAGTGCCGCTGCCAAAGTACTCGGCTTGATAGAGGTTGTCTTTTTGTTTAATCTTCGGCGATGCCCCGTGAGCCGCCGGGGCTGAACTAGCTTGCTTTTCTTCTGCCATGAAACTCCTGGGGATGAATTACCAGCTTATCAAGGGTGAGCAATCACCATAAGCGTCCCAGCGTGTTTCAGCGTGCATTCCAAAGCGGTTTCCAGACTCTCGGGATCGAGGGCGGCGAAGCTTTCGTCAAGGATGACGAGGTCGGATTGCTGCAAAAGCGCGCGGGCAATATAAATGCGGCTGCGCTCTCCATGCGAGAGCTGCCAACCACCTTCGCCGACCATCTGAAGGATGCCGCCGGGCATGCGATCCAGCAGGTCGCCCAGTCCGAGTTGACGGCACAGCGACTCTGCTTCCTGCACGTCACGCTGAGTGGGCGGCCATTGCCGTCCCATTAACAGGTTGAAGGCAAGCGTTTCAGTAAGGATGTGGTTCTCATGGAATTGCGGAGCGGAGGCGATCGCTTTTCGCCAGCGTTTATCGCCGAGAGTCTGGCGATCCAGCCCGTTGACAAGGAGTAATCCAGAGCTTGGCTCTCGCATCCCGGACAACAGTGACGCAAAGGTGGTCTTTCCACCGCCCGAAGGACCTTGCAGCAGGACTCGGTCGCCACGCTGGATTGTAAGCGATAGGCCTTGTACGGCGGGACGCCCATCTTTGCGGTAACGAAAGACAAGCCGTTCCGCTTCAACCACGCGGCTGTAGCTTGGCGGCGCGCTCGATATCGACGCAGCGCCGATCGTCTCCTTCCGCGCCGCCGCTTCAAATAAAGGCGCGATTCGTTTCCACGAGACACAAGCGCCGACGACTTCGACAAAAGATCCGGTTAACCGTTTAAGGCCAGTTTGCGCTAGCAAGATGCCGCCGAGCAGCACAGCCACGCTCGACGCCGAGGTGTTCTGAATCGCAATTGCCGGGGCCAGGGACACGAGCCCCACGAGCAACCATCCACGGGGCATCGCCGTAACAAACCACGCGCCGGTGCGGTCGACTCGAATCGAGTCCTGTATATACCCGGTGAGCATCTGGTCTTCGTCTTCATGCCACTGCTCGCGTGTCTCCTGCGCGAGTCTTGTTCGATGGCCGATCATGCGTTCGACCAGTTCTTGCGTCAGATGCATGCGCGTGCCGGTCCAGCCCGCATAGCGGCGGACGAACCTCCAGCCGGCGACGGCCGCCACGACGCACCAGAGGAGTAACAGCACAGCAAAACGGCCAAGAACAAAACCCAGACACGACGATCTCGATGACCGCGAGCACCGATCCGATGGCGCCGCTCAGCGCAACCGTTTCGACGGCTTCGGCTTCCAGCACCTGGCCGAGAAATCCGCCGATGCCTTGATGCCGCATCTCGTCCGGCCGCAAGCGCAAAGCACCGAGCAGCAGACGCCGCTTGAGCAAGCCGCCAACTCCAATCGCGAGCAGACCTTGCAACCATGTCGTGAGCACGCGGAACGGAACCAGCGTCAACAAAAGCAAGGCCCACGCAAGCAGCCAGCCACGGTCCATGCGGCCGTCGAAAGAAAGCGTGCCAAGGATGGCCCATGACGCAAGCCATAACAGATATTGCGCAGTGTGCGCAAATGTCAATCCGGCGCCAAGGCCGAACACGTTCGCCTGACCGAGCCAGCGCCGGGTAGGCGCACCGGTGTGTGGCCGAAGAATCCAACAGCGGTCGAATCGCCGCGCGGCAAGGTGATCGCTCAGCAGAATGTCGGCGGCACGTGCCTGCCGCGAAGCCTTGATCCCCGCGGCAGAAAAGAGAGGTTGCAGCGACTCGCGACCGGGCTGCAGATGCGGCTCGCGAATCTTATCTACGAGTTGCCGAGTGGCAACGTTCCGGCGCTTTGAGTTGCGGCGTAAGGACAGTAGCAGTCTTGTTGCCGACGGCCAATAGAAGAATCAATTGATTGCCCGGCAACTCGAGAACGGCGGGATAAGCTCTCTTCAACTCGACGGACAAATTGCGGAGGTCGGTGTGCAGCGTTTCGGCGTCGCATCCGAGAACCTTGGCGTGGTGCTCAACTTCTTCTTTGATATCCCCGGCATTGCCGCGCGCGAATGCCTGTGTGGACTGTTGTTCCGTGAGGCGGGCGTGCCGGCACAACGCAGCCATAGCGTCACCCAGGCGATCAACTGGCCAAACGATTTCCTCAATCGGCATCAGGCCACTTCAGTCTGCTGAAGATCCTTTTCGAGAGTTGGCGCGGGCATTTCTTCCAGCGCCTGACCGGAATGGATGCGAATGCGACGCCACACGCCTGAACCCCACAATCCGATACGTGTCTGGCGCTCAGCCCGAAGCAACTGCGAGTAGCGTGAACTCTCATTGCGAGCGAGTTCGTGCGGATGCCCGTCCTCCACAATGCGGCCGTGCTCCATCACCAGTACGCGATCGAAAACGGCCGTCTCGGAGATGTCGTGAGTGATGCAGACCATGGTGCGACCTTGCCAAAACTGTCGCGCACGGTCTAACAACTCACTTCTTTTCTCCCGGTCGAGTCCGCGGAACGGTTCGTCGAGCAGAATCAGGCGGGGCTCATCTTTGAGGAAGGCGCGCGCCAAGCGAACACGTTGTCCTTCTCCGCCGGAGACAAGCGCGCCACCTTCGCCGAGCTTCGTTTGAAGACCGTCAGGCAGGTTTTCAAGTACGTGGCGCAATAGAGCTCTGTCGATTGCGCCGCCAGCCTCAGCGAGAGATCCGCTAGACCCATAAGTGAGATTTGCCAGCAGGGATCGGTTCCATAGGTGAACAGCGGGATCGACCCAGGCGCATGAACGGCGCAGTGTCAAATAGTCGAGCGGCGCTCCGTTGACGCGAACTGAACCCGAACTCGGTTTCAACCAGCCGAGCAAAACTCCAATGAGGCTTGACTTGCCGGCGCCGGACGGGCCAACGATGGCAACTTGTGTTCCGGCTTCAATGTGAAGCGTGATTTGATGCAGGATGGTGTGGCCGGAGGCTTCGGCGCAAACCTCTTTAAACTCGATATTCGGCAAGAGTTGCAGCGTCTCGCCAACTTGCGCTTGCTCTGACGAATGCTCTTCGTCGGGGGCGCCGAGCGGCTCAAGAAGCCGAAGAGTCTGGTTGCGGTAATACGGATACTGGCGGGTCAAAGCGGCGATGTCCTGGCCAAGCGCCGGCAGGTTCAAAGCCCAATAGGCGAGGAGCAAGGTGCGGCCGATGTTTGCGCCCACGAGAGGACGCGTGAGCAGCACCATGGCGATGAGGCTGAACATGGCGGCCAGTTGAATACCTTCGGTAGTGACAACGGTACGCTGCAAGCGCAATGCCGCATCGGCCCAGCGGCGGAGCAAGCTTTCGTGCTCGACTCTGATGTTTTGCTCCGCTCCGTGCGCGCGAATCGGAACAAGGCCGAGCATTGCGTCGAGATAGAAGCGTGTGAGCGCGGCGGCATGAGTGCGGACGCGCAGATCGCGTTCGGCTAGTAGAGACTGCGAGCTGAAGGCGGGAACGAGAGCGGCGGCAACGGCGAGAACGATGAACGGCACCGCCGAGGCATCCAGCCACACGATGCCGGCCGCGGTAAAGAGCAGTTCGAAGATACTGCGGAGAAGCTGCCGCATCAGATCGGGCAGATGGCGAAGGCGGTGCGTGGCATGGCTTCGCTCCGCCATATCGGAAGTCAAGCGGCTTTGAAAGTACCGGTCGGACAGACGCGAGAGTTTTTCGAGGAACGCTACGCGAAGGCGGTTTTCCAACTGCCGGCCTGCACGCGCTGCGCTGTTGAAGACAGGTGTTTCAATCAGCAGCAGACCAAGGCTGAACAGAACGATGGCCGCTATGGCCACCAGCCGTTGGCCAACTAGAGGCAAGCTCCCCATTCACGTCGAAGAGGCTACGGAACAGCAGAGCTTCAACGACCGTACCTATAGCGGCAAACAGTATGGCTATGAAGGCGCTAAACAGTGTGAAAGGCCCGCTGCTCCAGAGCATAGTCATCAGCGCGCGTCCAGCGGATCGCCTATGTGGTTCGAGAGCAACCGCGATCTCTTGAGGAACTCCGCCGGCCGGTGCGCGCCCGCGTTTTGCCCGGACCAATACCGCGCCGCGCATCAACACTTTCGCGACGCCATCCGACTCGGCGCCCGCTACAACGCTCCAATAGCGTTGCGGGATCAGGTCCGAGGATTCAGCGAAACTGGCAACGAAGCGACGAGCTTCAGAACCCGAACGGATCGCTTTGCTTTGCAGCATCGACTGAGTAAGCCGAACGGCCGCATCGAGCGCGGCTAAGTGGCGCCAATCACCGCTTTCAGAGGCGTGTTTTCGGAGCTGTCCGGCCGTGCGCTTCCCAATCCCGAGCGCCATCAGGCGCACTTGCAGAGCACGCTCGAAATCGGGCGATATAGCAAAGTCGCGCCAGTCTGCCGCGGCAACCTCGATGGTGTGTTCGAACAGCTCACTTGCAAAATTGCGGGCAGAGATCCAGCGGCGGCCGGTAGCCGGGTCCATCACTTGTAGCAATCCGCCGTGGCGACGCCATAGAACTACGAAGTGAGTTGTCCCGCTGGGCAGCTTTACGACAACGATGCACGGAAGCGTGTTTGCCTCACCCAGCAAGACGTGATCAGCCGGAAGCATGATCTGCTCGGCCTCAAGGCCAAGATGATTCGCGACTGTCTCCATTGCGTCGATGGATGTTCCATCGAGCGATGTCTGGCAGGCTTCGCGCAGCCGTCCGTAGCTGACTCGAATCCCGAAGCCCTCGAGAAGACATTTGAGTGATGCCGGACCGCAATCGAGGTTTGAGGTTTGCACCACCTCAGGCGCAAAGAGGCGTCTCAATGCCCACCCGCCAGATCGCCCGCGGAGCGCATCAAAAGACCCGCCGGCGAGACTTGTTCGACTTGCACTTCTACTGAGCCGGGCAGCCCGTGCTCCAGGGGTACGTTGGCCGGTGGCGGCCCGCTCACTGCCAGCTCAACACGCACTTTGCCGTCGCGGATGTCGCCTGCCACTTGGGCAACTTTAGCCGGCAGTGTTCCGTACTGCGCCCAGGGGAAGCCTTGCAGGCGCATGACGGCGGATTGACCAGGCCTCAACTTGCCTAAGGCGGCGGAGGGCTCAAACTCAGCCGTGATTTGCAATTTGCCGGTGGGGAGAATGACGCCGAGTTGCTGCCCGGCACCGATGAAAGAGCCAGTTCGCAAAACGGCGCATTCACCGAGACGGCCGGTTGCAGGAGCGCGAATCTTCCGGCGCTCCACTTCGTATTCGAGACGGCGTATGGTTGCGAGCGAGGCTGCCAGATCCGCGTTAAGCTTCGCGACCTGTTCGGACACTTCGCGGAGCTTCACGTTGCGGTCGACATCCCGGACCGCTTGTTCGGGGGCTAAACGCGCAACGGCAGCACGCAGATTGTCCGCAGCCGCACGCTTGCTCTGCGCATCTGCTTGGGCGCGTTGCAGTTCAGCGTCGGCAATGATGCCTTCCTTATGGAGGCTTTCGGCGCGCTGCGCGTCGCGGCCGGCAAGAACGGCCTGTGCTTCTGCTTCGCGAACCTGTGCTTCGGCTGCATCCACCGAGGAGGCGAGAATCCGCTGCTCGTGTTCTGCGCCGGCGCCCTCGGAATCCATTTGTGAGCGTAAGGCCGATAGCTGAGGTTCGAATGCGGCGGCACGGGTCCGCTCTTCCTGCAGCGTTAACACTTCCGCGGCGTCGTCGAGTCTGGCAAGAATGTCACCGGCTTGAACCTGTCGGCCGAGAACAAGATTGTTGGCGATCAGCCGGCCCGAGACACCTGCCTGTACGGGGTATGCGGCGGAGGCGACTTCCAGGCGTGCGGAGTCGGACACTTCATAGCGGGTAACGCGAGTGCAGAAGGCCCAGGTAGCCCAAGCGCCCATGAGGAGTAAGGCGGTGAGGACGAGGCCAGTGGAGACCGCGCCATGGTCAACTCGCAGGGCTAAATTTGTGCGACGAAAGCTAAAGGGCATGGAAGAAACCGACGATAGAGAAAGTGCAGGGCATTGAAGACGCAGCAAGCGACTAAACTAAAAAGAAGTGGCCGCCCGGAGAAAAGCGAGCGGCCGAATGAACTAAAGTTCGCAAATAATGAGTCGATAAAGCTAATTACGCGCTCCAGATGCACTGACCAGCTTTCACATTGCTCTTAACTTTCATGGCGATCCTCCTTTCATCAGATTTTGAGTTCTTGCTGGCGGGCTAGAACTCAGATTCGGTTGTTAGAAACAACGCGGTCTACTGCGCAAAATCAACAAGTTAGCTGCGGCCGGGGCGCACCTTTTCTTAAGCGGTCTTCCCGTGTTTCCCCGGATCAGCTAAACCAAATGTCGCGGTTTATTGCTGCTACCTTTTCACTTCCAATTTCTGGCTGCGATCAACTTCCGTATTTGATTTATATCGAAATTCCAGCGCGTATTCAAACTAATTTCTCAGGTTACGGGGGTAGGATTTTTCCTATACTGGCACCGGGGAGCCGTAAGGTCCTGAATGGACTTGGGTCCGACGAAGGCCGCCCGGCACTCCTTGCGCTGGACGGAGATATGGCGCAACAGTCGTCTTATCTGGCGTTCTGGACGCCGTTCAGCGGCTATTCAGGCCGCAGGAGGCCAGATTTGCTTGTCTGTTGAAGAGCATTCGGCAGTGTCGGGAGTAGTTTTGGGTGTCGGAAAGTGGGTTGCGGCACGTTCGAGCTTCATTTCGGCGCTCGCGACCATGTATTTGTGGTTCTGGACCTTGCGGCTTTCGGCCGCTTGACGACGTTTTTCCTCGGCTTCAGCCCGTTGCTGCGATTCAAACCCAATTTGTAGTTTTCGTCTTTCGTTTCTTCGCTTTATCAGTTCGGCTGAGGCGCGGGCATAAGCCCGATCATGGTGGGCTTGATAGCGAAGATAGCGTTCGAGCTCGGGCCGAACCGCTATTTCAGCTTGATTGCCGGCGAGCTGGTCGCCCGTTTGCGGCTTGACGACGAAACACGCTTCCTGATAGCGGCGGGCCCGTTGCGAGAGCCACATGCTTTCGGCCATTTTCTTGACCAGTTCGATTTCGGCGATGCCGACAGGCTGTTCATCGATTACGAGCTGATCGAGTAAAGCGTCGAACTTGTCCTGGTGTTCGCCCGCGAGCACGCGAAAGTGGCCCAGCAGGCCATGCGTGGTGCGGTTTTGAGAGACTTTTTCTTTGCCTGCAACGCTGACCGGTCCACAGGATTTCTGCGCGTTCTCGCGGTTGGCCGCCAGTTGGCGATCCGAGACTTTCTTCCAAAGCATAATGGCTGCTCCTCGTCGGGGGTTGTCGGGCTTGCGCGCCCGATTGCATTGTGAGGAGCGATGGAGCGGGAAATCGCGGGCCGCGGGTGAGCGCAGTGCAGTGGGGGACGAAAAAAAGTTGGCAATTGCTGTGACTGAGATTTGGGATAGCGAATCAGACGCCAAGGGCGTGATGTTCAATTTGGTGCGCGAGGTCGCTCTGGCTGATGTGGCAGTGTGAAGACCACGTGCACTACGGCATCCAGCAGTTCCTGTTCGCGGGGAGTGAGCCACTTGTTACGTGCGTTGCTCTGGCACTTGGCGCAATGACGGTTGCGACAGGAGTTGTAAGAGATCGCCTGATGAGCGCAGCGAGGACGCTGATCCAGGTGTCCGCCCAGCGCCGCTGTTCGACAGCGCTCGATGGCGCGTAGCACGCGAAAATGTTGCCAGTTTAGTCGGATCGGTTCTTCTCAATAAAGTCTTTGCCCACTGCGCGAACGATATCGGCCACCTCGAAGGGTGGCTGATTCATCTCTTGTGAAGTTTGCGTGAGCGCCTCACTTGTTCAGGAGCGGAGAACTGGACCTTGTCGATAGGTGTGGCCGCGTCTTTCAGGTGACGTTCCGAGAGATGAAGGTAAATGGAAGTCGCTTTCAGGTCGGAGTGACCGAGCAGCAACTGCACCGTGGGTAAGTCCGCTCCGCCTTCCAGCAAGTGCGTCGCGAAACTGTGGAGTAGTAAATGGGGGCGAACGTTTTCCGTGATACCGGATTGGTCACAATGTCCCGCCGTGGAAAGTATCCCCGGCAAAGTAAGTGGAGCGTGGCTGTTCAAAGATACGCGGATGCCGGTTGCCACGGTGTTCGAGAATTTGGAAGCGGCTTGACCGTGGAAGAGGTCATGGAGGAATTCTCTGTCACGCGCGAACCGATCAAGGCGGTGTTGCATTTCGCGGCACAGAGCTTGGGAGCGCCATTCTCGCCTCTGTGCAGGCAGCGGCCGCTGATGCTCATTCTCTTTGACCACGGCACGCCAAACGGCATTGCCATTCGCCGCGCACGGTGATCGCTACCTGTTGCTTGTCATTGCCTACTTGTTTAGCCGCGAGCACCTTAAGGTCCCGCCTCGCGTATGTGTTTGAGTCAATGTCGATCTCTTCGCCTTCACTGTCGTAGGGTTGCAAAAATTCGGGATCTTGGGATGCGGTCGGCTCGGCCTCGTTCCATGCGAATAATTTGTATTTGCCGGGCGGTATCCCATGAATGCTGTACGTGCCGCTTCGATCGGCGATGACATCTCTGAAAAGGTCGATTTCTGCGCGATTATCGGGAACCAGCGCTACAAGCGCTCCCTCTACAGGCTCTCCCGTGTCGCTCTTTACGATTCCATCGATTCTTCCAGCATCGGAACTTATCGTGATCGTGAGTGGGAGAAGATGAGACCCAGCATGGCTGAGATCAAGACTTCGGTTCGCGACTTGCTCGGGACCTAAGCCCAATGATTTCACGTACCAACTATCCGGCAAACCCGCCAGGTCTACCCGATAAGAGTCATTCCAAACTTCAACGCTAAAACCTCCGTCGGCATTCACCCGAGAGGTCGGTGCGCGCACGACAAACGAGAGGTGGGCCGGTTTGAAACTCAACGTCAGTTTGCTCAGGTCGATTTTCGTATTTCCTTCAACCTGCAAAATGCCGGAGAGACCAACTCCGGCGCTGGGTGTGAGAACGATGTCTTCCAGGTCGGCATCGCTCACCTCAATACGCTGCCAGGTAGTAAACAGTTTGCGTTGGGTAAAGTATTCCGCCGAGAGTACATACTCGCCCGGTAACACTCTGGTAAAGCTGAAGTTGCCTTTAGCATCTGGTGTGATGTCGCCCCCTGCTACGACCGGTCCTGTCTCGATTCCGTGCAGTTGAACGGTTGTCGAGGGACCTGCTGGTGCATCCCGGAGTTGGCCGCGGATTTCGTAGGCCCGTCGCTTCTGCGTAGAAAAGTCCACGCCGGATACCGCAGCTCCCGGCTGAACACTTACTGCGGCGGCGCTTCTTGAATCGTTGACACCCGGATAAAACGCGGGGACATAACGCCGATCTGGAGGAGCTACTTTGGGCTTGGGCGCAGAGGTCCCGAACTGCCACCATCGATCAGATACCGCGACATAGTAGGAGCCGGGTGACAGTCCAAAGATGCGGTACTCTCCCAAATCATTTGTACTGGCGTGTCCTGCCTCTATTAGCCGACGCCGGCCCTCAACATATTTAAGTTGAAATGCCTGGACATATGCTTCTATGCGAGGCTCGTTGTCTTCGCCCAGAATCCGCCCCGCGATCGCGCCGGTAGAGATGAGTCGAAAGTCGATACCATGCAAATCATCCCCTGGCGCAAGAACGAGCGGCGCTGCGGGAAGGCCGTGCCGCCGCTCGCCGTACGTCTGAGAAAGAAAACCCTCTCGATGCGCAGCTAACGAATATCGACCCGGCGCTAGATCACTGATAGTGAAGCGCCCCATAGCGTCTGTTGCAGCCATCCACGATGACGTTTCCTGTGGGCCTTGTTGTTGCGCCGTCACTTCCACTTTCGCCAGCGGTAAGCCAGTTACAGCGCTAACGACGGTTCCGCCGATAGTGCAGTTCTGAGACTGCACGGGCGCCGCGCCCCAGGAGTGTGTTGGGAGTCCATACACCATGAGGGCAGCGATTGTTGCGATGTAGCCGATCCGCACCTTAAGCTTCGTTCAGAGCCGTTACCTCTACAATCATCCGACGAAAGCCTGTAGGATTGGATTGAGATGGCCTGGTGGTCGAAAGCTTCAATCGTGCTGCTTGCGATTCTCGTGGCACTCAGCACTACAAGGTGCATGATTGCATGCGCTTCCGCACCGTGCCAAGCGCATCGCGTTCTCCCCTCAGAGACTGCGGCGCCGCCGTGCCACCAACAGGGACATGCGCCCGCAAATGAACGTACACCGGCGTGCGTACAGTCGTTAGTTCTTACCGTAAAAGCAAAGCCAGCCACTGAGTTCGTGGGTCCTGGGTTCGCTCCCGCGTCCTTCTCGGTAAGCATGTTCGTTGCTCCTGCTACGGCAACAGAAGTAAGCAGGTCCGTTCACAGTCCGTCGCCGCCGGTTGGTCCGGTCTTGTCTTCCGTCATCCTCCGCATCTGATCTCTCCGCTGGGCGTGCTCGTTGCTCTTTGCAGATTGAGGAGATCACCTTGTGGTTAAATTTGGCGGTTGCGCCTTTCTGTTCGTTATCTGTGGGGGTTTGGGTGTCCGACTTTTCGCCCAGGAGGCTGCTGCGGCCCCCGATCAGAACTCTTCGATGTCGGGAATGGATATGGGCGGCATGAATTCGGCCGGCGTGTTCCTGATGAATCTGTCCTCGGGAACTTCGGTGAATCCGTCTGCCTGGCCCATGCCGATGACTGAGGTGTCGTTCGGCTCGTGGACGGCGGCGTTCATGGCGCAGGCATTTATTGTCGATACGCAGCAGTCGGGACCGAGAGGCGGCGATAAATTTTATTCGACCAACTGGTTTATGGGAACCGCGCAGCACAGATTAGGCAGCAAAGGCGCTTTGGCGATCGAGGTGATGCTTAGCCTGGAGCCCGCCACCATAACGGACAGGCGATACCCGCTGCTATTTCAGACCGGCGAAACAGCGTATGGCAAACCGATTGTCGATGGGCAGCACCCGCATGATTTCGTCATGGCGCTGGCACTCGAGTACGCCTACTCGCTGACAGAGAGCACGACGTTCGAAGTGTACATCGCGCCGGTGGGCGATCCCGCGCTGGGTCCGGTTGCTTATCCACATCGAGCGTCTGCCATGGAACTGCCGCAAGCGACGCTCGCACACCACTGGCAGGATTCCACACACATCGTCGATGATGTGGTCACGGCGGGGGTCGCGTATAAGAAGTTCAAGCTTGAGGCGAGCGGCTTCCACGGCGCCGAGCCGGACGAGTTTCGGTGGAACATCGACTCGGGGCCGCTCGATTCCTGGTCAACGCGACTCTGGTTCTTTCCGACAAAAAATTGGGCGGCCCAAGTCTCACTGGGACACCTGACCCATCCGGAGATGCTGGAGCCAGGCGACCAGACGCGGGCCACGTCGTCGATCGAGTATTCCAAGCCGCTGCCGGGCGGCAGTTGGTCGTCCTCTCTGATCTGGGGCCGTAAGCACAGCACCTACACGAAACGGAACACTAATTCTTATACGCTTGAGTCGGTTTTGCCGATTCGCCGGAAGAACTTGTTAACCGGGCGCATGGAACTGGTCGATAAGGACGAATTGTTTGCGGGACAGCCGGACATCGAAGAATATCTGGATGCCGTCTATGGGAGCACATTTCGGATTGGAGCGTACACGCTCGGCTACACCCGCGACTTCAAACTTCTCGAGCACTTACAAACGGGAATCGGCGCTAACGTTGAGTTCTATTCGCTGCCCTCGGCGATCAAACCGTATTACGGGGAGCATCCGATTGGGGGAAACGTATTTGTCCGAGTGCGGTTGAAGAGACGCGCTTAGCATCCGAGCTTACTTCGGGTGACCTTGCGCGTCGAGCGCGGCTAGCTTCTCGTCTAAGAAGGTCAACGAACGCCGCAGGATTTCGAGGTAACCGGGATTCGCGGCGGATTGCAGATCCGCCAAAATGCGCGTGCGCTGCAGGATCAAGCCCTCGCGTTCTCGCGCGAACTGAGCTTCCTGGGGCGTCAGGCCCGGAGCGGATCTCTTTCGTTCGTCGCGCGCATCTTCCATTTGGGATTCGATGTCTTTGCTCTCCCAGCCGCGAGCCATACTTCCAGGGTGACACACAACAACGGACGCGAGGATGGGTGGGGCGTTCTTATTGACGTGCAACGATCACTGTTGCCGGTAGACCAAAGACATCCTTGTGCGACCGACGAGATCGTAATGCGACAGCCAACTGAGGAGTTCAGGGTATCGTTCCGGACGGAGTTTGGGGTTGAGGAGACCGAGTCCATCAACGATCCACGTGGGGTGAGTCCGGGCTAGCTGCAGCCGGTTCGCAGCGGCGGGCCCGCCGTAAATGGCAGTGATGTTGGAGGTGAGATGACGATCGGCGGGGACGCCGGTGAGAGGCTGTGAATCCCAAAACAGACCGGGCGGAACAAGACGCGTGTAGACGTAAATATCGGGGCGATAGCCCCAAACGAAGAGGGTGTCGCCGGGTTGCGACATGGGCTTAATGACGCGTGCGACATCCTGGCTGTCGAGATCGAGGTTCACGTCGATCCAATTGGGGCGGAGACCGGCCGCATCGTCGTAAGCGAGTGTGAAGTAGCGCGGACCGAAGCGAATGAACGGGACCAGCAAGCAGGCCGCGAGCAGGGTGACTGCAAGCTTCGGATGCGCACGAATTGCTGTGACAATTCCGTAGCAGGCTGCGATGGCTAGTGCGGGAAGCAACTGCAAGAAGTAATGTGGAGCGAAGCGGGTTCCGAGGCAGGCGGCGGCAAAGGAGAGAACGATCCAGGTAGCCAGTTTCCAGCGCTGCCCACGCGCCAAACGCGTGAACGCGAACGCCGCGCCCAATGCGATAGCAGAGTGGAAGCCAAGCCAATCGGCCGTACGCGCGATTCCGAGTGTGAGGGGATGCGCGACCGGTGAACCTTCGGCGTATTTGACACCCCAGTTCCACACTTGTTCGACGTAGCCGGGCCAAGCGCCGAGGGCATAGAGGATGGCAGCGCCAGACGCGGTCGAGATGGCAAAGCCCAGCGCGAGATACAGCCACTCGGGCCAAAGCCAGATGGCACATACCAGCAACACGAATAATGCTTTCGCGTTTACGAGAAACGCGACGCCGGCGAAGAAGCCGGACCAAAGAGGGCGGCGGCAAGCAGCGAAGTAAATGGCCGCAAGATGGGGCAGAATCATCAGGGCGTCGGCCGCGAACGGAATCACCGTGGACGGGAGATAGAACGTGGCGAAAAATGCGAAGAGCAGAGCGGCCGTGAGCCCCTCGACTTCGGACCACCACAGGCGTGCGATGCGGAAGCAGAGGTACGACCCGGCGAGTATGTAGGCGGCGTCGAGCAGGCGCAACGGCCAACCATAACGCCCGGCAATTAAGAGATAGTAGAGCGCGTTCAGAGGAGGCTTGTCGTACCAAAAATCGCGGTAGGGAACTTTGCCATGCAGAATCTGGATGGCAGCGGCGAGGTGGTAGTCTTCATCGGCCCAGAGAAGATGAATGTGGGCGAGCCGGAAACAACTCAGGAGAAGGAGGCACGCGATGAGCCACATGCGCGGGCGGCGAAGAACCGGGCTTGTGACTGCGGAAACATGCACTTACCGCGTATCATAAGACATACGCGGAAAGGGCAGAAAGTAAAGATTAGTGGAATCTCAGATACGGAAACGAACACTTCAAACGGTTGAGATTTCCAAGTCTTACAGCGGCCGCCGCGTAGTGGACAACGTTAGCGTGCGCGTGGAACAGGGCGAAGTGGTTGGCTTGCTGGGCCCAAATGGCGCGGGGAAGACGACTTCCTTTTACATCATTGTCGGGCTGATCAGTCCCGAGTCCGGCCACGTGCTGCTGGACGAGGAACCAATCACTCAACTGCCAATGTATCAGCGGGCTAGAAGACGCATCAGTTACCTGCCGCAGGAACCCTCGATTTTCCGCAAGCTGAGCGTGGAAGACAACCTGATGGCGATTCTGCAGACACTGAATCTGAGCCGGCGCGAGCGGCGGGATCGCTTGCAGGAGCTAATCAGCGACCTGGGGCTCGAGACGGTGCGGCACAGCAAAGGGCTATATGCTTTCGGGCGGCGAACGGCGGCGTGTTGAGATTGCAAGATCGCTGGTGCTGCAGCCGGATTTCATCCTGCTGGACGAGCCGTTTTCGGGCATCGATCCGATTCAGGTAATTGAACTGCAACGCATCATCCAGGACCTGAAGCGGAAGGGAATCGGGATACTGGTCACGGACCATAATGTGCGCGAAACCTTGGCTGTTACGGACCGGGCGTACATCATCAGCAACGGTCGAATTTTCCGCGCGGGATCGCCGGATTCCCTCAGCCGAGACCCCGAAGTGCGGCGCATCTATCTGGGCGAAAACTTCTATTTTGCCCCTAGCCTAGCCAGTTAGAAAGACGGAAATAAGCCACTCCGGGCAGGTTTTTCCTAAGTTCGGAGAGCGTGCTTCCGGTGCTAGACTGAGAGCGAATGAGTTCGCTTTCGCCGCGCTTGCACCTCGGAGTACAGCAAAAGCAAATACTCACGCCGGGCCTGGTGCAAATGGTCACGGTGCTTCAGCTCAACCGCATGGAGCTGAAGGACATGATCATCAACGAGATCGCCGAGAATCCGGTACTCGAAGAGGGGTCGGAGGCTGGGGAGGAACTCACGCCGGCCGAATTGCAGTCGCTATTGGAGTGCGAGCGGCAAAGGGAACCGGCAGACCAGGCCATACTCGACACGGTCGATAAAACAGAGGGTCTTGAATCCTTTGAAGCGGCACTCGACGGCGATTTTCCCCTGAGTGCCGCAGCCGGGGGAATCGAAACTCCTGCAACGCCGGCAACTGTTGCGGAAGAGCCTGCAAAAGCCGAAACGGATCCATTCGACGAGATAGATTTCGGAAGTTTCTTCGACGATTACCTGGATCCGGGATTCAAGAGTCCGGCATCGGAATCGATCGAGAAGCCATCGTTTGAAACGTTTCTTTCCTCGCCAGTCACTCTGAGCGACCACCTGCAATCGCAATTGAGCGTGCTGGTTCTGCCCGAGCGAGTGAGGCAGGCGGCGAACACCATTGTCGGAAATCTCGAAGAAAGCGGATATCTGACGACGCCTCTTGAAGAAATTGCGGTGACTGAAGGATTGAGCCTGTCGAACGCGAAGGCGGGCTTAAAAGCCGTCCAGTCGCTGGACCCAACCGGCGTGGGCGCGCGAACCCTGCAGGAATGCCTGCTGCTACAACTCGATGCCCGCGGCTGCCGCGACGGCGTGGCATGGAAGATTATCCACGACCACCTGAAGCTGCTGGAAGGCCGGCAGCTTTCTCTGGTAGGGAAGGCCATGGGGCGGCCGATGTGCCATATCCAAATTGCGGTAGATGTGATCCGCCATCTCGATCCCGCGCCGGGGTTACGCTATTCGGGCGGCGGCGCGCGCCAGGTTGAGCCCGATGTCTATATCGAAAAAGACGGCGAGGATTACGTCATCACATTGAACGACGACGATATTCCCCAGATCCGTTTGAATGGCGAGTACAAGCGCATGGTGGATCGCGAGCAGGAGCCCAACAAGGACGTCCGAAATTACGTAAAAGAGCGCTATGCGTCCGCGCTGCAGTTGATCAAGAACATCGAGCAGCGCAAGCAGACAATTGTGCGCGTTTGCCAGTCCATTGTGCGCAGGCAAGGCGAGTTTCTGGAGCATGGCATCGACCGTTTGAAGCCAATGATGATCAAGGAAATAGCGGAAGAGATTGGCGTGCATCCATCTACTGTGAGCCGCGCGGTGGCGAATAAATATTCGCATACGCCTCAAGGTGTTTTTGAACTTCGCTACTTCTTCTCGGAAGGGGTGCAAGGGCCGCAGGGAAGTGCGACGCCGCTGCTGATTGTGAAACGTCGTGTCAAAAAGATGATTGAGGATGAAAATGCCGCTCATCCACTTACCGACGAGCAGATTACCGCTCGCCTGCAAGCCGAAGGAATCGACGTCACCCGCCGAACGGTCGCCAAGTATAGGGAGGACATGAAGATTCCATCCACCCACCAACGCCGCATACGCGCCTAAATCTTCAGAGTTGTCGACAAGTCCGCGAGCCTGCGGAATATGTTTCCCGAGGCCCGCTCTAGGAGGGAATGTGAAAGTCATCTATTCCGGAAAGACGAAGGAATTCACCCCTGAGCTGGAGCAGAAAATAAGCGCAAAGCTGACGAAGCTGAGTAAGTTCGTGGAACAGCGCGGTGAGCGCGAAATCCACCTCACTCATCAGACCGAGCGCCATCTGCACAAGATCAAGCTCACGATGAACTTCTACGACCACGCCATGGTGGGAGAGGGTGCGGATGGCGACCTGCCAAACGCGCTACACCAGGCGGTGGAGAAACTGGAGAAGCAACTGGTGGAGGCGCGCACCCGCTGGCGCGACACGCATCGCGACGCGAAGTCGGTGCGGACCACAAAAGAGAGCTGGGAGCCCGCAACGCCCGAGCCCCAAGCCGTTCCGCGGCAACGCGCCGCGAAAAACGGGAATGGCGCGAAGGCGTCTAAGCGGCCGAAGGTGTTTCGGGTGAACTACACAGAAGACCGCAAGCCCATGACCGTGGAAGAAGCAATGCTTGAACTGGAGAAAGACGGCGACTATGTGGTCTATCGCGATGCAAGCCGAAACTGCCTTTCCGTGCTGTTTCGGCGCAGCGATGGAAACTTCGATTTGATCGAGTCGTAAACTCGGCTTAGTGTCGAGTCCGAAACCCAAACCAGAAGCGAAGGAGGCCGCTCCAGAGCCTGAGAAGAGTCCGGCCGCCGACCTGGTGATCATCACCGGGACGAGCGGCTCCGGCAAGCAGACGGCGTTAAAGGCATTCGAAGATTTGGGGTTCTATGCGGTCGACAACCTGCCGATCGCGCTGGTGACGAAATTCGCGGATCTGACTACAGATTCGAAGAGCCGCAAGCGAGCCGCGCTGATCATCGACATACGCGAAGGCGATGCGCTGAAGCAATTTCCCGCCATCTACGCGGAACTGAAACGAATGACAAAGCCGGTTCTTGTGTTTCTGGACGCCGAAGATGAGATTCTACGCCGCCGTTATAGTGAAACGCGCCGGCCGCATCCGTTGGGTATGAATTCGCCCGTTTTGCGCAGTATTGCGGAAGAACGAGAGCAACTGGGGCCCATACGCGCGCTGGCGGACGTGATTGTGGATACGTCGAAGATGAACGTGCATGAACTCCGGCGCGTCATCGGCGAGAAGTTTAAGGAAGCCAACCAGACCGACAAAATTACGATTTACGTGAACAGCTTTGGGTTCCGGTACGGCGTTCCGCCGGACAGCGATTTGGTTTTCGACGTTCGGTTCCTGCCGAACCCGAACTATATTCCCGAGTTCAAACACCTGACGGGCAAACATCCAAGCGTGGCGCGGTACATACGGTCCTTCCCGCAGACCGGCGAGTTTATCAACCGCATCTCGGATCTATTGATATATCTTGTGCCTCACTACATGCGGGAGGGCAAGAGCTACCTCACCATTTCGATCGGCTGCACGGGTGGGCATCACCGTTCAGTCTTGATCGCGAACGAGGTCCACAAGCGATTGACGAAAGCCGGGTTCACGGTGAAAGAAGGTCATCGCGACGTGGCGCGCAAGTAACGCTTACGGAGCGGCAGTGCGGGAACCGGCGCTCAATTGATTGAGATGGTAGTCGGTGAAAAGGTTCTCTTCGTTTGTGCGGTAGCCGTATAGGCCGAACACGCTGGCGTTTACGGATTCAGTGAATCGCTTGGGCAGCCATACGCTCCCGACCGGCGCCTGATTCAGTTCGAATTTGGTTCCGGGCTTGACTTGAGCGATGAAGAACCCGAACTGCACGGGATTGGTCACTTCAGCTTGCACTCTTACCCAGTGGTACTGGGATTTATCGATCCAGAGGCGGCCGCGCATGCCGGTGAGCACCTTCGCGCGCTCGACAGGCGGGACATAATCAGGCCGAGGAGAAGCGTCCAGAATGTAGCATTCCGTGCCTTCCAGGGTCTCTTCGCCGACTAGCTTGAAATTGAACGCTTCCACCATTTGTTGCATCAGGATGTGCTCTTCGGCACGGTCGCTCTGATATTTTGAGATTCGCTTGCGGCGGTCGCCATCGGCCTCGTGTTGCCGGCGAAGTATCTCGCTCCGAAGCTTTTCCGCTTCCTGAGCGGACTGCGCGGCGCTCAGCGGCTGGTTATTCAGGGCGATCAGGCGGTGGTAGGGCGAGCCTGCGATCATCAGCACTTCGAACGTTTTCGCCTGTTGCGATTGGGAGTGACCCGAGCTGTCGACTTTGCTTTTGCAGTCGTACGATTTGAAAGCATAGTCAGGCTGGGCTTTCCAGTCGGCCGTGTTGACGGCGACAGATCGACGGACGATCTCAACTGCAGAAGGTATCGAGGGGGATTGCGCGGCCCAGACTACGGCAGCAAAGCTTGTGCCGAGCAACGCAGAGTGCTGCCTTATCAGCTTCACTGAAGCCTCCGCGTTCGGACTGACCGCACGCGTAATGCCAGATGAAACTGAGTGCTAATTCAGGTACTTACAACCTGCTGTGGCGCAGATAGAACCGAAAATTTACCGGATAGCTAGCAATTCTTGCCCGAGCGCGGAAAAGCTTCCGGGATCCCGTTCGGAGGGAGGTTCCGTCCACGCACTCCAGATCTTTCTCGATGGCTATGTTCAGGGTGGTTCCGTTGGCAGGCAGTTTGAAGTACATTCCGATTGCGTCAGTGGAGGCCCAGCTTCTGGACGGCCGCAGAGGGTATCGCGACGCGGATGGTGCCCGCCTTGAATTCCACCTGTGCTTCCGTTGACGGCGCCGTTTCCAGAACGTACGCGAGCCGGGTGTCGCCGGGGAAATGAACCTGCTCGTTAAGTGTCTGGCCCGAAGACAAGCCGTCCACCTCACGCCGGTTCACACGCAGCCGAAGGCTGTTCTGAAGGAAGCGCAACTTCATCTATACCGACTCTAGACGCCAATCGCCGGAGTAAATGTTCAGGCGGCGATCGCGCACAAAGCCGAGCAGCGTGAGGCCGTACTGGCGGGCCGCTTCAATGGCGAGGCTGGAGGGTCCGCCGACGGTGGCCAGCATCGGCGCACCCGCCATGGCGGCTTTCTGCACCAGTTCGAAGCTGCTGCGGCTGCTGAGAAAGAGGATGCTGCGAGACAGCGGGACACGGCTATTCAGCAGACGACCAGCCCAGAAGCTTGTCGAGTGCATTGTGGCGGCCGATGTCTTCGAAGGCTTGCTCAATTTCTCCGGCTGCATTGGCGAGAGCGGCCGCGTGGAGCCCACCAGTTTGGGCAAACCCCGATTGGAAGCCGCGGAGGCATTCCGGGAGCGACTGAATCGCCGCGAGCTTCACTCGCAGGCCGTCCGGTTCAGCATCGGGCAGCTCGCCGGCGATTGCGTCGCGCGAACGTTTACCGCATATGCCGCAGCCGGCGCCAATGAAGGTGTTGCGGCTCAAGCGCCAGGTTTCGACGTCTACGCCGGGCGCGAGGGTTACGGCGATTTCGTTCGAGGGTTCCGT
Source organism: Terriglobia bacterium (assembly GCA_963846045.1). Taxonomy (GTDB): domain Bacteria; phylum Acidobacteriota; class Terriglobia; order Bryobacterales; family Bryobacteraceae; genus Bog-105. The sequence continues at coordinate 69,365 of CAWJUL010000014.1, forward strand.
GCCAAGCGCGAGAATTTCCAGGATGTCGGCGCGCCTGCGCACGATTCCTTCAGAAAGGAGCAATCCCGCAGCTAGCTCCGGGTCGTTGCCGGGCGTGCGCATTGTCACTGCCAGGTTCTCGTTTTGCTGCGAGGCCTTCAGCCAGTAACTGATGCGGATGCCGAGCGGCTCTTCCGCAGCCACGGTGTCGATGATTCGTTCAGCCCCTTGCTGCGCGATGCGTTTCACATCGAAGCGGCGGACCAGTGATGATGACGCGTCGTCCATCTATCCGTGAGACTGGGGCGAGACCGTTGACGATTCAGGCGGCGTCAGGTTGAGCCACGGCCAGCGGCGAGATGGATTCGTCTTTCACGGTGACCTCGCGCACGCGCTGCATCAGCACGGCAGCAAGGAGGAAGCAGATGCCGCCGACGATGAGGGCCTTCATGCGATCGTTGCCCAGCAGGTTCGCCATGATCCACCCGAATACAAGCGAAGAAAGAATCTCGGGGATCACGATGAAGAAGTTGAACACGCCCATATAGGTGCCCATTTTGTTCGTGGGCAGAGCGCCGGCCAAAATTGAATACGGCATGGACAGAATGCTGGCCCAAGCGATGCCGACGCCGATCATGGGCAGGAACAGCAGCCACTTGTCATGAATGACGGCCACAGACAAAAGACCGAGGCCGCCGAATGAAAGGCAGAGGGCGTGCGTTCCGCGCTTGCCGAATATTTTTACAAGCGACGGCAGAAGCGGGGCAACCAGGAAACAAATGGCGTTGTAGACACCTGAACAGTAACCGGCCCAGATGACGCCGTCCGTATAGGCCGCTTCGGTGGTGGATCGCGCGCCGAAGACGTTATGCGCCACCGCCACTGAGAAATAGAGAAACATGCAGAAGAGACCGAGCCAAGTGAGGAATTGCACGACCGCCAACTGGCGCATGGTTTGCGGCATGTTGCGGATGGAATGAATGATTTCCGCGGCATCGAATCGCTTGGCGTGTTGCAGGCGGGCGAGTTCTTGCGCGCTGGGCGGGTATTCTTTGGTGCTGAAAATGGTTACTAATACCGCAGTGATGAAAGCGATGGCTCCGATCCAGAATGCGATGCGAACAATCTCCGGGATCGCGTGCGCGCGAGCTGAGCCGGTGGGTATGAATGTGATCAGTAGCAGCGGCAGATAAGAAGCCGCGACGCTGCCGAGCCCGATGAAGAAGCTTTGCATACTGAACCCGCGAGCGCGTTGTTCATCGGGCAGCATGTCGGCCACGAATGCGCGGAAGGGTTCCATGCTGATGTTGATGGAGGCGTCGAGAATCCAGAGCAGGCCCGCGGCCATCCACAGCACGGAGCTCAACGGCATGAGGATGAGCGCGCAGGAAGCGAGAATCGCGCCGGCCAGGAAGAAAGGCCGGCGGCGGCCGAGCGGACCCCAGGTGTTATCGCTCCAATGGCCAATGATGGGCTGAACGATCAAGCCAGTGAGCGGAGCAGCCAACCAGAGGATCGGGAGCTGACTTGGTTGAGCGCCAAGGTACTCGTAAATGGCGCTCATATTATTCATCTGCAGAGTCCACCCGAACTGGATGCCGAGAAACCCGAAGCTCATGTTCCAGATCTGCCAGAAGGTGAGACGCGGCTTTTCCATTTGAGCGCGATGGCCAGTAAGACGATATCAAAAGGCGGTTGGCGGGGAGGTTGCGGTGGTAAGTGTAATGCGCGGGGTCAGATTCCGAATCGAGTTGATCTGCTCGCCATTCACCCCGGATCGGTTCTGATCCAGGTGAATCCGTCGGCAGAGGCATAAAAGCAGTAGCTTTACTAGCGATTTGAATTGTCTGCGCAACAGTCACTTAGACGAGTAGCAGTGAGTTCGGCCCGCGCTGCCATTAAGACGTTCCGTCGTCCTGAATGAATTTAGGAGTTCGCGATAAGCCCATGAGTTCAGCGTCGGTGCGAAAGGAGATCCATGAAAGCAGTTGTTTACAAAACCCAAGATGAAGTCGGACTGGAGCAGGTTCCCGATTCAAAAATCCAGGCCTCCGGCGACAAGAGCAAAGCCGCGAGACACTAATGGACCAAGTAACCGTTCCCTCAGAGCAGGTCGTTCCGATGGAAGCTATTGCGCAGGGCCTTCACGGCCTGCGCATAACTTTTGTGAATGTCTTCGCGATTACTCATTCAGATGGTTCGTGGACTCTCATAGATGCCGGAGTCCCGTTCAGCGAAAGCCTGATTCGAAGTTGGGCGGAAAAGCAGTTTAGTACGCCTCCCAAAGCGATCGTGCTCACCCATGGCCATTTTGACCATGTCAGTTCAGCTCACGGCTTGGCCGAGGGTTGGAACGTGCCCGTTTTCGCGCATCAGCTTGAATTTCCCTACTTAACCGGACAGCGGGAATATCCCGCTCCAAATTCTGGCGCGGGTGGAGGACTGATGTCTCTCCTATCCCCGATTTACCCCCGTGGTCCTGTCGACCTCGGCGCCCGCTTGCATGCACTGCCGGCGGCGGAAGGTGACTCAGGCGCTCTCGCCGAGTTGCCCGGTTGGCAGATAATACACACGCCTGGCCACACGCCGGGCCACGTCTCCTTTTTCCGCCCGCAAGATGGGACGTTGCTTGTCGGTGATGCGTTCTGCACGACTAAACCCGAATCGTTCTTCGAGGCGGCGCTTGCGCAACAGCCCGAACTGCACGGGCCGCCCTCTTACTTCACGTCGGATTGGGATTTGGCGCGGCAGTCCGTTCAGCGTCTAGCAAAGCTTCGGCCAAGCATCGTTGCGCCGGGCCACGGAAAGCCATTATCGGGTCCAGATGTCGCTGAGGCACTGATTAGGTTGGCATCGAATTTCGATGAAATTGCGGTTCCCGAAAACAAGAAGCACGCGCAATAATCGGCTGCGAATCACGGCCAAAGTATAGAGTCCTAGTTAGGCGCAATGCCTCTTCGCCCAACCCGGAACTTCTCCCGTATTGGTGCGCCGGCCACCGGTCGCGCACGCGCTTATTGCGGTAATGCAAACGCGACGATGGTGCCGCCCGAAGGAGCTTCGTTCTTGCCTCCGCCACAAACGATGACAACATACTCGCGTCCGTTTAGTTCGTAAATGGACGGTGTCGCATTCCCGGCGGCGGGCAGAACTGTTTCCCAAAGAAGTTTGCCTGTCGTCTTGTCATAAGCGTGAAACTTCTTGTCGAAGCTGGTTGCACCGATAAAGAGAAGTCCGCTAGCTGTCACCACGGGACCGCCATAGTTGTCCGTCCCAGTGTTTTTAATTCCGCGTGCGGCTAACTCCGGATATTCTCCGAACGGAATCTTCCAGCGGATCTCGCCGCGATTCAGATCGATGGCGTTGAGCGTGCCCCAAGGCGGCGTGAGCGGCGGATAGTTTCGGATCACGAAAGAGGATGTAGCCCTCGTTGCGATACTTCTGCCAGTTCGGGTCTGCTTGCGCGGCAGCGGCATTCAGGCTCTCGGCGTCACGACCTGTGAGCAGATAATCCACGATCTCGTCCACGCCGCGTTCGAGATAATCAAACGCCGGCATACGCCCACCGCCCTCTCGAACGAAGCGAATAATATCCTCACGCGAACGCCGCTTGCCGATGTCAACTAATGACGGAAACGTCGGCGGCGCCCCTTCACGATTGCTGCCGTGACAAGTTGCGCAATTATTTTGATAGAGCGATTTGGTTTCATGCGAGACCATTCGAATGATCCACGGCTGCTCATTGGAGTTTACGTACAGCAGTCCGCTCTGTTCGTCCTACGCGGCACCGCCCCACTCGGCTCCGCCATCAGTTCCGGGCATCAACACGGTTCCACGCAGGCTAGGCGGGGTGAACATGCCGTTGGAATCCAGACTTTTCAGCCGTGCCAAAACGGAGGCATGCGCTTCCGGCGTGCGATTGGTCACCATGTCTTCCGTAAACGCCTGGCGTGTAAACGGCGGCGGCTTCACCGGGTACGGCTGGACTTCAGAGAGCTTCTCTCCCTCGAGCGTCGATGATGGCACTCTTCGATACTTCACCGGGAACAGCGGCTCACCCGTGTGTCGATCGAGAACATACACGTAACCGGTCTTCGTGATCTGGGCCACGGCTTCGATTGTCTTGCCATTGCGCTTCACCGTCACAAGACTCGGAGCCGCCGGAAAGTCCAGGTCCCAGACGTCGTGCCGCACGCCTTGAAAATGCCAGATGCGCTTGCCCGTGCGCGCATCAAGAGCAATCACGCAATCCGCAAACAGGTCGTCGCCGATTCTGTTCGAGCCGTAGAAGTCGAAAGAGGCAGATCCCGTCGCGGCGAACACCATTCCGAGTTTCGGGTCTAGACTGACACCTGCCCACGCGTTCGCCCCGCCGGAGATCTTGTACGCGTCCTTCGGCCAAGTTTCATATCCGTATTCGCCGGGATGAGGGATGGTGCGGAAGATCCAGCGCAGCTTACCGGTGCTTAGGTCGAACGCTCGGATATGACCGGGCGAGCCAGGCAGCGTCTCGGGAACCGTGCTCCCGATGATGAACAGATCCTCGAATACAACACCGGGGCTGCTTGCGCTGATTGTGATGGTCTGCGGCGCCCGATCAAGCCCGTAGCGAAGGTCGATGCGGCCGTCATCGCCAAAGCCCGGGAACGGCTTGCCCGTGTGCCGATCGAGGCACCACAAGAAATTGCGATACGTGAAGAAGAGCCGATCGCCTGCAACCGTGACGCCACGCTGACGGAAGCGGCGTTGCGCATCGCCGGCACCGCGCGGATCGAACCTCCAGACTTCTTTACCGGTTGTTGCATCAAGCGCAACCACGCGCATCTTCGGCGTGGTCGCGTACAGCAGGCCCTCAACGACGATCGGGTTACTTTGCATCTCGGACCCTTGGAACGCATCACCCGAGTCGTAGGTCCAAGCGACTTGCAATTGCTTTACGTTCTCTCGATTGATTTGCGTCAGGGGCGAGTAGCGGATATTGTAGGCGCCGCCGTTCACTGGCCAATCGACATCGGCAGCGTTGGCGAAGAGCAGAGAAAGAAAACACGCACACAGCAGGCGCGCTATTGGTGGCAACGAAGTAAAGGAGTTCAAATCTAGCTCGCGATCTGTACTGACAAAAGATAGCGAATCGAGCAGAGTTCGTGCGCTATATCTTGTTCGAGCGCCGCCATGGGAGCCACTTCCATCAGCTATGTGCAAGTCCTGCTACTCGTGTTGTTCGTGGTGGTTGCAGCACTCGCCGCACTAGCGAAACGCCTTGCGGTGCCGTATCCGATCGTGCTGATGATCGGGGGCCTGGCATTTAGCCTGATTCCCGGATTGCCGCAGGTGTCGCTAAACCCGAGCATCGTTTTCTTCGTCATTCTGCCGCCTTTGATCTTCTCAGCGGCCTACCACATTTCCTGGCGTGAGTTTCGTAACAACCTGACGCTTATCCTGATGCTCGCATTCGGCTTGGTCGGCTTTACGGTTTATGCCGTCGCCGCGTTCTCACGTTACACATTGCCGGGTTTCGATTGGAAGTTGGGGTTGGTGCTGGGCGCCGTCATTGCGCCGACAGACCCGCTATCGGCCACTTCCACGGCGCGACGGCTCGGGATTCCGCGCAAGATCACCGATCTGCTGGAAGCCGAGAGCCTGGTCAATGACGGCAGCGGGCTGGTTGCCTGGAAGTTCACGGCCGCGCTTGTGATTACAGGCAGCACTCCCACCTTCTTCGCGGGCGCGGCGAACCTGGTCTATCTGATCGTGGCGGCCATCGCCATTGGCTTGATCACGGGATTCATCGTACATGTAATCCAGCAGCGCATATCCGATGCACCCATCGAGATCACCGTCAGTTTGATCACGCCCTACGTGGCCTATCTCTGCGCGGAAGCCGCCCAGTGTTCCGGAATTCTAGCTACGCTTGCGTGCGGACTTTACTTGGGAAGACGCAGCTCCGGTTTCTTCTCTTTGCACGCGCGCATTGAATCGCGCGCGGTGTGGCGCACTCTCGATTTCATATTGAACGGCATCGTTTTCCTGCTTCTCGGCTTGCAATTGCCGCGGATCTTGGCGGATATTCACGGCATTGGGCTGCGTGGCCTTATTTGGGATGCGGCACTTTTTAGCGGGGCCGTGATCCTGATCCGGCTGATCTGGGTTTATCCAGGGGTGTGGATCTCGCGCATCATACGAAACAAGCTGCACCTCAGGAAGCGCACTCCGTTTACGCCGCGACAGATCTTCGTCGTGGGATGGTCGGGCATGCGCGGCGTTTTGGGTCTTGCGGCTGCCATCTCATTGCCCGACAGACTGAATAATGGTGTGCCCTTCCCGGAGCGAAACGTGATTATCTTCCTGACGTTTTGCGCAATCTTCGCGACTCTTGTGCTGCAGGGCCTGAGCCTGCCTGCTCTCATCCGGCGGCTCGGACTGAGCGGTATCCAAGGCGCGCAGGATGAGGAAGAACTCGCGCGGCGCGAGATGCTGCAAGCCGCCCTGGATGAACTGGACCGAATGAAAGAAGAACACCCCGGCGAGCCGAATGAGGTACAGGACCAGCTTGAACACTATTACCGGCGCAGGCTCGCGTTTCTCCGTCACCCTACAAATGGCGACGGCACTGCGCCGCCGCGTACCAGTGAGTACGACGCGATTGGGCAACGGCTGCGTGCCGTGGAACGCTCAGTAGTCTTGAAGCTGCGCGACGAAGACAAAATCCACGATGAGGTGATGCGATCGCTGGAGCGCGAGCTCGACTTGCTGGATGCGCGCATAGCGGGAGAATAATCCTGCTACTGCGGATTGTTCGGTGGATTCGCGCGGGGCCAGCCGGGCTGAGGCGGTGGAGGAGTGCTCGCGGGCGGCTTTGCGGTTCCAGAAGGAGGCGCGGATGGCGTACCGGCGTCGTCGGATCCTGTGTTGAGAATCACGTGATCGGAGGAGTCCTCATTGACTGCGGCCCGGCGGCCGTTCTTGGTTGTGTTGTAAACAGTGGGTTGATTGTCGTCGTTCACCACAGTGGGCTCGGGCGCGTGCGTCACGTGCGTCGAGCCTGACAGCGCAGCGGCCTGACCATTGCCGGACATTGGCGCATGGCGATAGCGAATCTCCGCTTGTGCAAAGTGGATTCTTGCCTCCTGCGCTAGATCGACGCGGATATTCGGATCGTCGGTGTTCCTGACGCCCTCGGGAAAATAGAAGTACAGGGCGTATCGCTGGCGAAGGCGGCTCAACGTATCCTGCAGAGCGGAAGCATCATCCACGCGCATGGTGTCGCCGCCCGTATCGGTCGCGATCTGAGACGTTCCGGCCGAGTGAGAATCGTCCCCGCCACCCGATTCGGCCGCCACCGGGCAAGCCCACGCCTCCTCCTCCTGGCCAACCTCCACCGCCTCCGCCGGGCCAGCCGCCGCCTCCGCCTCCCCAGGTTCCACGACGGCGCCCAGGCATGGGACCCGCATTTGGCGGCTCATAAGGAGCTTGCAGGAAACTCAAGGTGGCATTCGCGCGCGCAAGCGCATGCTCAACTCGAGGCTCGTCTTCGGAATCCTGTGTCTCGTCGTCGGTGAGGATGACGATGGCTCGGCGAGCGTCGGGGCGAGCTTGATGCTGGACGTAATCGGCCGCCGAGATCATCGCGCCGGTTATGAACGTTCCGCCATGGAAGGACTCGAAGCGAAGAATGCGGTCAAGCGCGCTTGTTACGTCCGAGTGGCTGCTGCTGAAGCCGAGTTTCACTCGCGTACGGGTATCAAAGACCATCACCGCAACGCGATCGTGCGGCGCGAGAACATTCAGAGCCTGCTGCGCCGCGTATGCGATCCGCTGGACGTGCGGTTGCATGCTTCCGCTGACATCGATGAGCAGAAGAATATCGATGGGCACGTTTTCACTCGCAAAGTTGCGAATGGCGATCGGCTTACCGTCCAGCCGGAGGACAAAGTCGCTTTTACTGAGGCCAGTGATGATGTGGCCGTCAGAATCGACAACTTGGGCGTCCACGCGCGTCATCGCTACATCGCTCTTGAAAACTACGGGATCGTCGGCGGCACGAAGCGTCCATGCCGCCGCACACAGGGCCGTAAGAGTGATGAGACGGTACATAAAACAGCGTATTGACACCTTACAGTGATACGCGGGGGAAGGGGTAGCCGTTTCTCCTGAATCCAGACGCTATGTCGGCATCCGCGACGGCGTGCTCAACCGGCGAGAAGGTCCCCGCTATCTACGGTCCATCGGCAGATGAAGGCAAAGTATAATAGAACGCTAGGGCCGCGCTTGTCCCTATATTTTTTCGTTTCTCCCTGCCCAGTAAGGTTCGCGGAGTACGCGTTTGAGGGTCTTACCCGCGGCACCACGTGGAGAGTCCTCCATTATTATCACCGCGTGCACGCGCTGGCTCTTGGCATCGACGCGTTCGTTGATCCACCCGCATATCTCCTCCCCGGTTACGGAATTCGGTTGCTGCAGAATCACGGCGTTCAAACGAGTTTCACCCCACTTCTGGTCGGGAATGCTAAAGACTGCCGCTTCGCTAACCGCTGGATGCTGACGATCATGTCCTTCTTTCTGTCGACCGGGGAGAGAAACCCATCTTCATCGGCGTATCCGAGGTCGCCAGTATGCACCAGCCATCGACAATCGCTTGGGCGTCCAATCGGGCCGCTTATAATAGCCGGAGACGCCCGCTTGCTTGGCGATGTCCCGCACCGACGTACAGTGATAACCAAGCCGCGTAAACACAAGAACGGCGGCATCCTCCATCTTTTGCTGATTACGCTCGACTCCTGCAATCAAGGTTAGGCATGCCGGCCATTCGGGGTCATAGCACAGAAATGAGCGTTCGTCTTTTATGCTCGCGACTGAGCCAGTGAGGCTGCTGCCGCCGCCTCAGTCGAAAATTCGCAGACTATCGGGCTGATCGCGTGTCCGCCTAATCACCCACATTTATTGCGCGCGCCCGACTACCGAAGAGTGTCCGCGCTGCCCGTCGGTATGATCCCAGCATTTTCTACCATTAGAATCACCGTTCGATGCCGGGCGCGCGTACGATGCACTACACCCTTTGGGACCACAAATCCCTGCCGTGGCGAGAGTTCAACTGTGCGGTCTTTCAGGTCAATCGATAATTGACCATCCACAACATAAAAGAACTCGTCGTCTTCGTCATGTTGATGCCAGTGGTACTCTCCCTCTACGACGCCGAGGCGGACCACCGAGTCGTTTACCTTGCACAGGGTCTGGTTGTACCACTTAAACTCGCACGCTTTCGCAAGAGCCCCCTCGTCGATCACCTCAAGCGGCCCATGCAGAATGTTCAGGCGCGTCTCGTAGGGGAAGGCGGAATGTTCTGTCATCGATTGAGTTCTCCTTGCACTGAGATTAACGTTTCTCGGGAATCGCGTTGCGGTGGTTGACTAGCGGAAGACCCCTATGCATTGTCCGGGTTCTAACCCAGGTGAGCGCGCTTATGATTGTGTGAGGCATGCACGACCACTTGCCACTTTCGGCTTTGCTGTCGCAGGTCTTAGTGGCATTTACGATTCGGGGCGGCGCCGACGCTTTGGTGTTGGGTGAGCCTAGAGCGGAACGACGGCTAATGAACCGAGGATCGTGCGCTGAGCACTGAGAGCTATAAATGTTGAAAGAAAATTCAGAAGTTCCCGCAGACACAGTCGTTGAAGAGGCAAACGTAAGCCGGCGAAGCATGCTCGGCTTGAGCGCGGCGGCAGTTGCCGCGGCCGCGGGGCTACCGGCTGCCGAGACGGCGCGGGCACAAGACAACCACCTGACACACTATCCAACTCAGGGCGGTGTCAATCCGAATGCCCCGAACGTAAACGTGCCGGGGCCGAAGAATCCGCCGGTGGCAGAAGAAAACTCGGATTCCGTGTTTCCGCCCGAAACGGACAATGGCAGCGTTCGGCCATTCAAATATTCCTTCTCGCTTTCACGCAGGCGCATTGAGGAAGGCGGATGGACGAGACAGGTGACGGTCAGAGATCTACCGCTCTCGAAAGATATTGCGGGTGTCGAGATGCGCTTGACGGCCGGCGGTATTCGCGAACTGCACTGGCATGTAGAAGCCGAATGGGCCATCATGCTCTACGGAAATGCACGCATTACGGCGGTTAACCAGGAAGGCAAGAGCTTCGTGGACGATGTGGGCGAGGGGGATCTGTGGTTGTTCCCGCCGGGCGTTCCGCATTCCATTCAGGGCCTGGGCCCGGACGGCTGTCAGTTTCTGCTTGTCTTCAACGATGGCAGCTTCGATGAATTCCATACCTTCCTGCTGACGGACTGGCTGGCACATACACCCAAAGAAGTTCTGGCGAAAAATTTCATGGTTCCTGCTTCGACATTCGAGAAGATGCCGAAAAAGGAGCTGTTCATCTTCCAAAGGAGCCTTCCTGGTCCTCTCGAAGCTGAACGGGCACAGGCCGCTGAAGGGACGGGCACATTAGGAACGCGATTCAGTTTCCGGACGAAATCGATGCAGCCAAGCAAGGTGACGCCGGGAGGCGAGGTCAAGATCGTCGATTCGAAGAATTTTCCCGTCACGATGATCACGGCAGCCATCGTGACGTTGAAGCCGGGCGGCCTGCGCGAATTGCACTGGCATCCAAATGCCGATGAGTGGCAATACTACGTGAAAGGCAAAGGTCGAATGACACTGTTCATCGCCGGGTCCGATGCGCGCACGATGGACTTCCAGGCAGGCGACGTCGGGTACATCCCTATATCGAATCCGCACTATATCGAAAATACCGGCGACAGCGAGCTGGTGTTCCTGGAGATGTTTAAGACGAAGGAGTATCAGGACATTTCACTCGCCGAATGGCTTGCGCACACGCCGGAGTTACTGGTCAACCAACATTTGGACATCGGTGACCAAGTGCTGAATCATATACCGAAACAGAAGATGGTGATCGCGCCCGTTTAGATGAGATCCTGCTCACGTGCGAGCAAGATAAGACTTCCAGGAGCGGTGATGGACGCAAGCGTGCTGGTTCCGGTGGGCTTGGATGGAATTCAAACGTTCCAAGCGTGGCTCGCCTTTGCCGCGGCGCGGTTGGGCTAATTGAGATGAGCCGCGTTCTGGGCGAGAAACCAAAGACGAGAGGCGCTCAGCTTGTGCCAACGTCTCTAGCTCTGGTGCTTGACGGATTGGCCCGCGAATTGATATAGCTCTTCTGTCTCTGCCGGCATCGGTAAATAACGAAGGAGACGCAGCGCCCAACTCAACAATCGGGGAGTCACATGCGAAAGGTTTGGTTCGCCGGAGTCACAGTCGCGATTTTCTGTCTTTCTTTTGCCGTGCGGGTTTCGCCACAAAATACTTCGAACGATCGCTGGCCTACCCCCACGCGTCATCTAAGAATCAAGTCTTTCTCGGTCGATCTGCCGGATATTCCTCTCGTCTATCCCAGCTATTTGATGGGTCAGGATCTGCCCGACGAGCACACAACGCTGCTTCCGCTGCGTACGGAATATGGGCAACAGGACTACTTACTCTTTTCGACCAGCACCGTTGAGACGGGCGGCCCGGCTGGCGCCGTCGTACTCCAAACTAACGACCTCGTCAACTTCAATTCCGCAACATATCTGGGATATGCGGAGCAGGTGATGTCTTCACCGGTGCCCTTCACCGTTTGCGACGGTACCCATGATCGGGAGTTCGACGAAAACTACGCCGGGCCTGGCTCCGTGCTGCAGGATCCGACGCTTCCGCCTGGAAATCTGATCATGCTGTATGAGGCCGAGAACCATTGCCCCGACGGGCAAAACCAAGTTAGCTTCTACGCCACGGTCGGATTTGCACGTTCCTCGGACAACGGAAGGACTTGGCCGACTCCCGTTAACTCGGAATTCGGCAATGCCTTGCGCCACCCAATACTCAAGAGCGCAATTCCACAGCCTTCTTCGCCTTATTCGCCGGGAATTGGCGATGCGATCCCGAGCGGTTTTGTGGATGTCGACGAAAGAGGGCGGGCCTACCTTTAGGTGACGTACACGTACCACGATGGCAGCAACGGCAATGCCGGAGTTTCGATTCGCATAGCACGGCGCTGAGCTGGGCGAAATGTTTCAGGGCTTCGACAGAGCCGGCACTTTTGGGAGCCACTCGCCAGCCGATCAAAGCCCGCTCGGATTTTACAAATGGTACCAGGGCGCGTTCAGCCAGACGGGTATTGGTGGCCTGGACACCGCAATCTTATCGACAACATCGTGTAGCGGGCAAACGCGCATGCCGGATTTGACGTACAACGACGATCTAGGCCTGTACGTATTGACTTTTGTGTGTTCTCCGAGCGCCGTTTCCGGTGGAGAAGCTTTGGCGGCTTGGTATTATTCAACGGCTACAAATCTAAGCCTTCAAGATTGGACAACTCCTCAGGTGATTGCAAATTCCCAAAGTACGTACACGTCCTGCACTGACAAGAGTGGCATTGGCTCGGTATTTGACGGATTCTATCCCTCGTTGATGTCGCCCGGCGCGATAGAAGGTCATATTCGGCTCACCGGACGAGCGTTTTTCCTGAATGGTTGCGACCATAGCCCCAAGCGCATGTTGGGATCTAGACCGTTTACGATCACGACTGAGCCGTGGCAGAATGTGGCTATTTATTGAAAAACCGGCGACAGGCCAGCGGGATCGCGGGCGAAGCGCAGATCCCACACGCGGGGTCCGCCGACACTCAGGGCGACGACTCTCCCGTTTCCATCTCTCAAAAAACGTATGCTGCCCAGAGCGCACGAGAAGCTGTCGGCGGAGGTGGGTTTCAGCGGGAACGCGGCGTCGGGGCGGCGGTGAACGACTAATTTGCCGTTTTCGGAGACAACGCGCAGGGTGGTCTCTGCTTCACTGCTCGAATAGACGCCCACGAATGCGTCCAAGTTCGTGGGTACAGACTGTTCGATTTGCTCCCAAACGCCGTCTCCGTATACCGGGTTGCCGACGGTCATTTTGGCGCCCATGAATCGCACACCCGATGTGACATCCTTCGGAACAGCCGGGGGCTCAGGCGCTGGAAGCCCGAGATAGAGGCGGGCTATCCGGTGAGCCAATTCAGCCGTATTGGCTGTGCCCGCGTTGCAAAGCATCGCGAGTGAAAAGTCTTTCGAAGGAATGCGTCCGAGCCATGCGCGATAACCGGCAGTCACGCCGGAATGGCTAACCTCCGGGAGCCCCTCAAGATCCACAAGAAACAGCCCGAGCCCGTAACCGATCGCGGCGCCGTTGTTGAGAGCCCCCGGCGCCTGCATCTGCTTGAAAATCTCGGGATGCAGTTTGCCGCTCGCCAGATTGCGATTCCATTTGAGCAGGTCGGCTACGGTTGTGAGAAGGCCGGCGTTGCCGTACACGTCCTCAAAGGGCATATCCTGACGCCACTGCGGATTGTTGAACTCATACGCGATCGCACGATTCGGCACGATGCGGCGGAAATCGTCCCGCCATTGCGTGGAAGTCATGCCCAGCGGAATGAATAGCTCTTTCGCGCAGAATGCCTGGAGGTTCATTCCGCTAACGCGTTCCACCAGCATCGCTGCCAAATTGTAGCCGCTGTTCGTGTAAGACCAAGCTTCGCCCGGCAGATAGTTGAGCGAGCGCTGGCGGCTGAGAATGTCGAGAACGTTCGCATGCCTATACTCGCGGGTGGTGCGCGGCCAGCCGGCAATCTCCTCGATTTCTCCCCAGTCGCGCAAGCCGCTGGTGTGGTTCAGTAAATGCTTGACCGTGATAGGCCGTTGATATTCAGGAATTTCGGGAAAGTATTTGCGGATGCTGTCGTCAAGAGATACCTGGCCCCGTTCGACCAGTAAGAGAACGGCAGCGGCTGTAAATTGCTTGCTGACGGAGCCCGCTTCAAACACTGTAGCGGGCGTATTGGCTACCCCATGTTCCAGATCCGCCATGCCATAGGCAGCGGTCCAAGTGTCGTGCCCGGGAACTTCGACTCCGACAGCGCAACCGGGCGTGTTCGCGTGCTGATAGGCGGCGAAGATCTCCGCCAACTGCTCGCGGGTGGGTGCCTGGGCAAGCAATGAGGCGGTAAGGGTGAGGGCTGCGGCAATGAGTCGAACCATGGGGTCGATGGTAGCGCGACAGAGATCAGGCTTGAAAATCCGCGACGTGATCGGTAGCCCAGTCGAAAAAACTGCGCGCCGGTGTTCCCGTGATTTCAGCAACAGTCGAGGTAACCAAGGCCGGCTGGCCAATGGCAGCAGCCCAAGCCCTGAGCAGCATATCTGCGATATCGGGCGGCCAGGAGCTGAACAATTGACTTCGTGCCTCGTCGGGCGAGATCTCCTCCATATGTAAATCGCGTCCGATCGCTCGGCCGATGGCGGACACCTGCTCGAATTGCGTGAGCGATTGCGGGCCGGTCAAAACATATTCCGCTCCGGAGTGTCCGCCGCCGCATAACGCATGCACTGCGACTGCGGCGATATCACGCTCGTCAATCGGCGCGGTAGGGGCACAAGCGTGTGGCCAGCGAACGACCTCACCGGCACGGATCTGCGGCGCCCACCAGAGCAGTGCATTTGAAGCGAACATTCCGGGCCGCAGAAAGGTCCATTCGAGCCGTGAATTCGCGATTGCCCGCTCGACTTGGTTGTGTAGCGCCGACACCGCGTTGGGTTGCGGGCTTTGAAATAGGGGATGCGGCGTCTTGTACGGCGATGAGAGAAACACAATTCGCTGCGCGTGTTTTGCGATCCGCTCGATTACGGCACCTACCGTTTGCGGCGGAGCTGTCCACACGAGAAACACGGTATCGATCCCCTCCAGAGATGTCTCAAGACTCTCCGGGATGGTCAGATCCCCGGGCGTAACGTGAACCTCTGCGGGCAATCGCGCCGTTTGCGGGTTGCGCGTAAGGGCGCTGACATCCACGCCGCGATTTTGCAACTGAGACAACACGTGGCGGCCAACTCTGCCGTTGGCGCCAATGACAAGCACTCGAATCATTCAGCACTATCGTATGGCCGTTCGGGGTCGGTAAATGCGCAAAACAAAAAACTGAAGTATACACTTGACTATTTCGTGCCGTTCGGAAGATACTGAAGTTACCGCTTCAGTATTGAAGACGGCCAAGGAGAGATCCAAATGCAACAGCCATCCGCAGTTCACGACACGTTTGTTATCGAGCGCCACTTCCCGAAGCCCCCGGAGAAAGTGTTCGCTGCACTTTCCGATCCGGCTAAAAAGCGCCGCTGGTTCGCCGAAGGCAACAATCATGATGTCGAAGTTTTCGAGAGTGATTTCCGGGTGGGAGGCACGGAGGTGTTTCGGTACCGCTTCAAACCGAGCGCTCCAAGCCCGGTAGCGGGCGCCGTGCTGTCGAGTGAGGGCCGTTTCGAGGACATTGTTCCTAATCGGCGCATTGTGACGGCTTCGGCGATGAGTCTTCGCGATAAACGGATCTCAGCTTCTTTGGTGACGCTGGAGCTGCTTGCAAATGAGAGTGGGACCGATCTCATCTGTACACACCAGGGCACATTCTTTGAGGGTGCGGGCGATCCAAGAATGCGTGAGGACGGCTGGCGGAAGCTGCTGGATAACTTGGCCGAGCAACTTTCGGAATAGCCGGCGGAGGCACGATGTCAGGCGTGGTGGAAGCTTTAGAACTGCCGAGAGGATTGCAAGCGGTGCTTGTTCCTCCGGTAGTTTATTCGGACACTTTCGTAGAGGCATTCGGCAGAAGCGTGCCCAAGGATGTGATAGGCGGGGATCTGGCGGACTTGATTTCGCACGGGCCGGACGTGATGGCTTATGTGATGGATGTTTCCGGCCATGGTCTCCGTGCGGGGATGCTTATGGGAATGGCGAAGACGGCCTTCCGGTATGGGCTGTTGCTAGGGCAGCCGCTTGAAAAGCTGATTCGCGACATCAACTCCGTATTGGGATCGATCAAGGAGCGGAACATGTTTCTGACGCTTGCGGGTCTCCGATTCACGGGCGGGAAAGAAGTGGAATATGTTTCCGCGGGACATGTGCCGTTGCTGCACTACCGGCGGCGGACAGGAATGGTTGTCCGCCATTCGATGAGTCAGTTCCCAATGGGACTGTTTCCAAGCGTCGGGTACGTGAGCCGGCGCCTGATGTTCGAAGCCGGCGATGTCTTCGCCCTGGTGACCGATGGCGTAGTGGAGACCGGCGAGGAACCGGACATGAATCACGGCCTGGAACGCGTGGCGGAGATATTGCGCGAGTTGGCGGACGGAGCATTACCGGAGATGGCAGCCGCGATGCTTGGGGAGGCTCTTCGTAGTGGCGCACAGCAAGATGACGCAACTTTGCTGCTGTTGCGCTGCACGCCAGGTGAGGTTGGCGCAGACCGGCTTGGGGAGCTTAACCCTGCTCGGGCGCGCGAAAGCGGCTTGGCTGAATTTGCTGGACGAACTGGCTGAAGAGCTGTCCGGCGAGTGAAGACGAAGGTTGACGTCAACCGCGTACTTCAGGCGCTGGGAGATGGGACGCGGCGGGCAATCGTGCAAAGGCTGGCTCAGCAGCCGGCCTCCGTCACGGCACTGGCGACGCCATTGAATATTTCCCTGACAGCGGTTGCACAACATATTCAAGTGCTCGAAGAAAGCCGCCTGGTTCATACCGAGAAGACAGGCCGGGTGCGCACGTGTCGCCTGGACCCGGCGGGATTTCAGGTGCTGGAAAACTGGATCGTTGCGTGCCGGTCCCAATGGGAGCGCAGACTGGACCGGCTTGGCGAGTTGCTTGCTGAAGACGAGGCGTGATGTTGTGTATGGAATTGCCGGTAAGGGGAGGAGAATTCATGCAGAAGACTTTTAGCGCAAAACTACAAAAGAGCTCCAGGAAAGGCGGTTGGACGTTTGTGGTCTGGCCCGAATCTGTTCGCTTTTTCGGAACGCGTGGCTTGGTTAAGGTGGCAGGCAAGATTGACGGCCACCCTTTTCAAAGTTCGTTCATGGCCTTAGGCGACGGCACGCATAAGCTTCCGGTGAAAGCAGAGTTACTAGCGGCTATCGCCAAAGAAGTAGGGGATATGGTGAAAGTCTCGATTGAAGAGCGCCTGGACAAGCGCTCACTAAAGTCTAAATAACTACGCTTGTTACAACTTAGGTAAGGGCTGTAACTATTTTGATTGTGATCGGATACCATCTTTTGCAGCAGGAGAAACGTCAGTGCGTGAAGAAGAGTTCGATTCGTCTACGCCCTTGCGACCATTTCGACGCGAGGACGCGATGCAGGCCGAAGCAGCAGCGGGCCGCTGTACAACGCTAGGGATAGCGTTATGGGGCAAGAGTGCCGAAGATTTGCAACGTCAATTGAGCGCCCCTCATCCTGAAATTCCATCAGGATGTGATTTGGAGGATTTGCGGAAGCTGCAAGCGTACGCTCAGAAACTTTCAGGCGCCTTGCAGAACCCCCGAAATACCTGGTGGTCTTCGCTAGCGCATTCCTCGTTGAGTATTCTGGTTGGCACAGAACGGTTCACGGCGTGGGAAGCTCGCTGCGAAATAGTTCGCCGTGCCATCGATCATTTGGAAAAGCACTGAGAATTCGCTTCTTTACTTCGACAGATCCAGTGTGGTGAGCTGCCAGGAAGGTAGCTCCTCAAAATGCAGGCTCTCTATGTCTGCTGCAGCGGATTTTGAAGTTCGCCAGGCGGCGAACGCCGACGACACACCCAAGATGGTCACGGCGACTGCGTAAAGAAGAGGGTTGGCCAAGGCGCGCCGTTCCAGCTCCGCAACTTCAAGAACGATCGCCAAAACCACAAGAATGCACATCCAGAAAACTATGTGGAAGTTCGATTTTCCCGGCAGCCACGAACAAGTGAACGGAATCTTCGGGGTGCCTTGAAGGCAGAATTCAGTTATCGTGACTCCGAGAAGTGCAAGCAGCACGAGGTGGCCCATGGCCGCGCGCCAAGGCCAGAGCGCCAGGAACACAATCGACGAACCGACCAATGCAGGGGCCACCGACAGCATCCACAAAGAACGCCTGACAGCTTTGACACAATTCGATCCAGCCCGTAGCGGCGTAACGCGGAAGATCCAATTAGCAGGCAGTTCGAGAGGCAACGAAAACACGGCTCGAACGCCGATGATCCAGAAGCCCGTTAGGATGATGCTCGCGGCTAACAACGGCACGCTGACCGTATGCCAGGGATCGGTTACGGATGTCGCTGAAATCTCTCGAACGAGCGGGCTCTTCAATAGGAAAACTGTCGTACCAAATCCAATACCGAGGTAGAAGGCGAGGATCACGCGATGCTGCCGGCTGCGCATGAGCGTTCGAATACTGAATTGCACGATAGCTGTTTGCAGGGACGTACCGAAGCGGGATAGCGGTGGTTTCCTTTCTGTGAATCGGAGGCGGCCAGGCGCGATATCCGGCTGCTCGACGATCCTACGCAGCGAACGGAAGTAACACATGGTGTACGCCGCTGCCGTTGAGCCCACTGCAATTGCTAAACCGATCCGAGCCCGGGCAGCGAACAAGGCCAGCGCAGGAGAACCATTCAATTGCTGGAAGAGGCCGAGGAACCAGTACGACGGCGACCAGCCGGGCGGCCCTGTATTGTTTGCATCGAAGAGGTTGGGCGCGGCGATTACCGGCTGAAGAAAATAGCCCGCCATGAGCAAACAGAACACCGCCAATTGCAGAAAGGACGAGGCGCGCAGGAACGCCTGATGCGGAAGCAGCTCGGCCGCAAGCCCTTGCAAGGCCAGCACGCAACAGTAGACGAATCCTCCGGCAGCCAACATGGTGAGCCAATAAACCCCAAACAGGCGAATGAGGCCGTATGGACCGCCGGATGCGGGAACCTTGACCGGGGCTAACGAAAGTGCAGGCAGCCCGAGTAACCTTTGGCGAATGTGTTGCGCAATCAAATCGGAGGAAAGCAGACCGCCCGGCCCGGTATTCGAGAGAACGGCAATGGCCCAGTCCTGTTTTGGATGAAACAGCACGGCTGCCGTATATCCTTGCGTTGCGCCGCCATGCACATAGCAGCCGTCCGCGGTGCGCCACCACAGCAGACCGATGCGTGTGCCGGGTGGGTATATTTCAGCCGAAACCGCAGAGTCGCTCATCTCTGCGCGGGGCATGTGCGTGAGAAGCAAAGCGCGCGAAAGTACAGGTCCGCGTGTAGCCGGATGCAGATTCGCTTCGAGGTAAGTGAGAAGATCGCCGGCAGTGGAGCGCAGCGCTCCGGCCGCGGCTATCGCATCGAAATCCATAGCGCGAATCGGTTTGCCGTATGCAGTCCCAGAGCGCCTGAATCCATCGGGTCCATCCGAGAAGCCATTGTGTCCTTGAACGAACCGGGTCCGTTGTTCGGGCGAAAGAGACATAACGGTATCTTCAAGACCGAGTGGGCCAGTCACTTCGGTTTTGAGCAAGTCCGCGTAGCTCATGTGAGCACGCGCAGCCAATAGTTCACCGAGGAGGCCCACGCCCACATTGCTGTAGAGGAACACAGAGTCGGGCGGTTTTGCTACTCCGTGCCTGGCGATGAAATCGTAGAGATCTTCCGTGTGAAGGTCGGCGAAGCGATTATCTTCTTTCTTGGGATGGTAGTCACCGGGCATTCGCGGCAAACCCGAATGGTGCGTGGCAAGATCGAGAAGCGTGATTTCGGCGGACGCGGGTGTTTCGACTATTCCCGGCGGCAATAAGAGGCGGACGGGCTCATCCAGTGTCACTCGGCCCTCCTCGACCATCTGCGCCAGCACGAGGCCAGTAAATGTCTTCGTGACAGAGCCGATTTCGAAGATTGAATCCACTTTCGCCGTTCCGTAGGCAAACACCCGCGGCACGCCGTGCTTCAGCACGCCAATAGCAACACCCTGATGTGCGAGGATACCGCTCTGTTGCAGCCGGCGCAGATCGTGGTCCATCACGGATTCGATTCCCGACGCCGGCACGGGAGGCATAGCTGGATCGGGGGCCAATTCCGTCAGCAATTGCGTGGGCACGTGTCTGTTAAAAGCGAGCGGCCAGACGATGCCGGCCATCGCATGCAAAGCAAACAGCAATAGCGCGAGAGCGGTTCCGGTGGACGCAATCTTCGCTAGAAACAGTGTTCGCGTGCGCACGGGAAGAGGGGCGAGAATCATCAGATCGCGCTTGTCTGGAAAGGTAGAGTTCCATGTGAGAACGGCGAAGAGACCGACCAGCAACATGGTGGTTGCGATGAGGAAGTGCTGCAGACTCCAAACAGCGGTCAAGAACTCCTGGCCCGGCACAGCCATCTTTCCCGAAAAGTAGAGGGCGGGCACAGAGAAGAGCAGACTGAGGAAGATGAGCAGGGAAACGACTTGGCCCAGCAGTGTACTCGCGTCGCCCCGTGCGTGAAGGGACAAAAGCTCAGGGTCGACAATGCGCAGCAGGAAATCGCGGTAGAGTACCCAGAACTGACGTTTCGTCACGGATCTCCGCAAATCGCTTTTCGAATTCAGGCGGATACAGCCACTTACATGTTAATCCGATATGGTGAAAGAGAGAAGAGGCCGGTGTGAGCAAGCAGGGCATGGCGCTAGGTACCGGATTGACGCCGAGCGAACTTCGCAATCAACTGCAACAATCGAGCAGCGCAGACATGAGGCGCAGGCGAGCGATTGTAGGTCTGTCCTTGTTCGGAATGGCGAACATGGCCGTGGTCAGCCTTTTGCAAACAGGCATCGTGAAGCATCTGGCCGATCCGCCATCCAACAGCTTCGACTCGGACAAGGTGAATTCGTCAGATACCGCTTACCGGTTGGGGACGCCGGATGGTCCTCTCAGCCTAGCCGGCTCTAGCGATGAATTTGCCGTTGGCTGGTTTCGGCGGAGACTCTCGCGCGCAAGATATGCCGTACGTTCCGATTGCAGCCAGCGTGAAGTCGGCGGTGGAAGCAATAGCGGCAGGCTGGTACTTCTATCAAATGCCCAGCAAAGAAAAGAAATGGTGTGCCTACTGCATTGGAGGCGCCATTGCGAACTTCGGCATTTTCGCGTTAACCGTGCCTGAAGCACTACGAGCGCTTAAAATTTCTTCGCGCGAAATGACGTTTGCGACTACACTGCAGTTGCATCGATTAGACCGCCTGCGGCGCGCCTCCGTAGAAACTCTCCAGATTAATGTAGGCAAAGTTTGTAACCAAGCTTGTCATCATTGTCACGTTGAAGCGGGGCCGAAGCGAACGGAGATCATGACGCAGGAAACCGCTGAGCGAGTTCTCAATGTTCTTCGAAATACGCCCGAGGTGCAAACGGTCGACATTACGGGTGGTGCGCCAGAGCTGAATGCGAACTTTCGCGCGCTGGTACAAGAAAGCCGACATCTCGGGAAACGGGTCATCGATCGCTGCAATCTGACCATTTTGCTGGAAGCTGGGTTCGAGGACTTAGCGGAATTTCTTCGCGATCACGAAGTTGACATTGTGGCGAGCCTTCCCTGCTACACAGCCGAAAATGTCGACAAGCAACGTGGGCGGGGCGTGTTCGACCGCAGCATTCGCGCGCTGCAATGGTTGAATCAGTTGGGCTACGGGCAACCAGGCTCCCATCTCTGCCTGGATCTCGTGTTCAATCCAGGCGGCGCTTCACTCCCACCGCCCCAAGAAGTTTTGGAGGCTGAGTACAAGGCGCACTTGCGAAACGATTTTGGAATCGAGTTCCATCGCTTATTGACGATTACGAACACGCCGATACGCCGGTTTTCCGAATATCTGGTGCGTATCGGCAAAGAGGAAGATTACCGAAAGCTGTTGGCCGATAACTTTAATCCGTCCACAGTGGCACACGTCATGTGCCGCCGCCTGATTAGTGTCTCTTGGGATGGACGTCTCTACGACTGTGACTTCAATCAAATGTTGGAGCTACCCAGCCGCGGCAAGCTTTCGATCTGGGACATCGATTCGTTTCGCGAAGCAGTTGGAAATCCGATTAAAGTAGCGGATCACTGTTTTGGCTGTACAGCCGGCGCGGGGTCGAGCTGCACCGGCCAATTGCAATGATCCCGCAGCATGGACCGCATCCCCGTCTGCGTTTTCGCTAAGCCTCCGATTCCGGGGCGGGTCAAGACGCGCCTCGCGCGTGTGCTCGGCAAGAGCGGCGCTGCCCGATTAGCAGCGGCCATGTTGTGCGATGTTTGGTCTGTTGTCGAGAGCGTAGCGGGAGCGATTCCGGTACTTGCGGCCGCCGAACCCGGAGCGTTTGCTATCGGCGTTCCGAACGAGCGGGTTTGGTTGCAGGCGGCGGGCGATCTCGGCTGGAGGATCGAAAGCATTTTGCGCAGAGGGTTGACGACGGCATCGGCCGTGATCGCTTTAGGCGCCGACTCGCCGCTGCTTACACGGACCCACATTGACGAAGCGATTGAGTTCCTTGGGGCGGGACACGCTGTACTCGGCCCAACGGACGATGGAGGGTTTTACCTGCTAGGAGTTTGCGATTGCCCTCACGGGATGCTTGCAGATGTACCGTGGAGCAGCGAGGAAACGTGTGAACAGACAAGGCTTCGTCTCCAGACGTACGGGATGAGCGTAGCTACAGTCAAGAGTTCGTTCGATATCGACACCATAGCTGAACTAGAGCGACTACGAGACGAACTCGATCATCTGCCGAAAGAGATTGCGCCTCAGACTCGCGCGTGGCTCGCCGACACTTTATGGTCAGCATCATAGTTCCGGCGCTGAATGAAGCTGCACAGATTCGCGAGACTCTTCAGGCGTTGCTAGCGCTTGACGGCGAAAAAGAGATTCTCGTCGTCGATGGCGGCAGCGACGACGAGACAACCGCGATCGCACAGTCACTAAGCGTCACCGTGTTAGCGAGCGCTCGGGGCCGTGGCGCTCAGCAACACGCGGGCGCAGTCCGTTCTCGCGGCAACATCCTATGGTTCGTGCATGCAGATGTAATTCCACCGCCGCAAGCATTGAGAGACATCGTAGCTGCCATGAACGACCCGTCCATTGCAGGCGGAAATTTCGGACTCACCTTCGATGGCGCGTCGCGCGCGGCCCGGCAGTTGACAACAATTTATCCCACCTTGCGCCGACTCAATCTCTGTTATGGAGATTCCGGCATCTTCGTCCGGCGCGCCGTCTACGAAGCTATTGGCGGCTTTCGCTCCTTTGCGCTATTCGAAGACTTGGATTTATTGAAACGCGTCCGACAGGCCGGGCGTTTTGTCCACCTCACGACGCGCATTGTCGCTTCCTCGCGCAGATTTGAAAAACGAAATTTCGCGCTGATGTGGGCGCATTGGACTGCTTTACAGGTCCTGTACTGGGGCGGCGTTTCTCCCGATCTGCTTGCGCGCTGATATCGTCATACCCGGCGCGTAGCAGGCTAGGCGATCGCATCGAACGATTGCCGGACGGGTGCTTCGTCGTATTCAGGCGGGTCGCCTCCCGCGTGAAAGGGAAGCATTAAAGCCGTACCGGCACTCTCGTCCGATCTCCCGAGAAAACCGCGGACACCAAGCTTAAGACCATCCTGTGGAACCTCAGTCCTCAAGGTGGCGTGCAGCAGATCCCAAATACTGAGCCCGCTCGACCAGTTAGAGTTTACTTCTGCAGGTGCGATGGAGTGATGGATTCCGTGTAAGCGCGGCGTGATCAGGATGCGAGCCAGTCTTCGCTCCAAGTTAAGGGGCAGCCGTACGTTCGAATGATGAAAGAGAATACACAGGAAAAGAAAGACTTGCCAGACGGCTACGGTGAGGGGTGTAGGTCCGATGACGATGATTTGTGCTGCGCGGAATAAAACCGAAATCGCGATCTCACCGAAGTGAAAACGCAATGCCGTGCTAGCATCCATCTCCCGATCCAGGTGATGGACCCGGTGAAAACGCCACAGGCCGAGGAACGCGATGGGTGAGGAAGTGCCACCAGTAAAGCGTGTAATCGAGTAGAAGAATGCCGATTAGGCCAGCGACAACAGGCGGCAGCGACAACGTAGGAAGAAGGCCCAGTTTCTTGTTTTGGGCAAATTCCGACAGCTTAAACGCGACAGGCATTTCCAGCGCTTGCATCACGCCGGCCGCCGGCACAGCTACGAGCAGATTGCGAATGTCGCGCCGCAGTTTACTCCGATGAACCTTGCGCAAGGCGCGCCTATTCTCAAACCAGATAAGAGCGGCAATCCAGCTTCCGATGACGATGGCGCGGACCGGATTTGGTATTGGGTTATTCATGGCTTAGCCGATTATGCGCCTGATCTGCGTCGTGTCCGATCTTGAAATCTGCGATCAGCGGAAGGTGGTCCGATGCCAGGAGCGCGAGTCGTGTCCGTTGTAGATGCATGCCGCAGAGATGGAACACAGGATCGTAATAAATATGATCGAGATGCAGAAACGGAAGCAGGCCGGGATATGTCGTCCTGCGATTCAGATGTAGAGCAACGTCGGCGCTTCGCAAGCGATTACCTGCTAACTGCGTGGCTAATCCCCGGGTCCATTCATTGAAATCGCCGACAAGGATGCGGTTGCCGCGCAGTTCAAAGCGTTCCAGAATCTCGGCCGAGATTAAACGCCGCGCCTGTTCGCGCCTCTCAAAGAACGATGTTCCGAGGTGAACGGCAAAAACATGAACCGGTTGCGCAGGTGTCAAGGCAAGCGAAACACGCAGGCACTGGCGCGGCTCACGCCTACGAAACGTCAGGTCGTGCATCTCAGATGAGAGAACCGGCAAACTGCTGAACACCGCGTTGCCATACGCTTCGCCGCCATGATGGCGCGCGGCGCCAAACGTGAGTGGAAGACCGAGATCGCTTGAGATGGCGGCAGCCTGCGAGTGCAGTATCTCCTGCGTTGCAATGATTTCAGGCGCGATCTCGCCAATGACATCGGCGATTCGGCGCGGACTCACCCGCAGATCGATTCCCTTGCATTTATGCACGTTGTATGTTGCGAGGCGAAAGCGAATCATTCCTGCCGCTCGAGGACGGAGAACAGGCGTTCAAAAACGCGAAAGCGGAATTTCTTCCGCCACTCCCGATACGTGATCTCGTTGCTGTTTGCTACGTCGCGTTCAAAATCCTCGTTCACCCGGCGGCTGGCGGCGCGATCGAGCAATGCCAGGTTTACCTCATCGTTGATGGCGAAAGAGCGGTAATCGAAGTTCGTCGATCCGACTACTACCCAGCACTCGTCCACGATCATCGACTTGGTGTGATTCATCGACGGCCGGTATTCATAGATCCTGACGCCGTGTTTTAGAAGCGAGCCGTAGAGGTGACGGCTGGAAGCCCTTGTGAGGCGCTGGTCGCTGTTATCGCCGGGAGTCAGTATGTTTACTTCGACCTTGCGTTCGCGAACGGCCTTGACGATAGCGGCCCGCGCGCTGCGATCGGGAAGGAAGTACGGTGTCGATATGTGAATGGACTTGCGAGCGGAGGCGATTAGCAACTGAAAGAGAATGCGGGCCTGGGTAGCTCCCGCGGCGGGCGTGCTGCCTACAACAAGCGCTGAAGAATTTTCCGCGCCGTCGGAACAATCGCCGAACTCATCGCCTGCGAGTATCTCGCCGGAGACACGAAGCCAGTTCTGGGCGAAAACGGCCTGTAACGCGGAAACGGAGGGCCCGTTGACCCGCATCATCATATCTCGCCAGCGATTCCCACTTACGCCATCGCGGTACCACCAATCGGCGATTCCCGCGCCGCCGATGAAGGCTGTTTGGCCATCGATAATGAGCAGTTCGCGGTGCGTGCGGTTGTTGAAATTAGGGATGAACGCGGGGCGAAAAGGGTGATACCACCTGACGCAGCCGCCACTATCGGTAAGCTGCTTCAAATAGGAAAGAGGCGTACTTAAGCAGCCTATATAATCGAGCGTGACGTGAACCTTGACACCGGCTCTGGCGCGCTCCGCGAGTGCTTGAACGAAGCGTCTGGACACGTCGCCACGATGAAAGATATACGCTTCGAGGTTGACGCTCTTTTGGGCAGTCGCGATTGCGGCCAGTTCCGCTTCGTAGAAACATGGCCCGTTGGTGAGCACCTCAACGCGATTGCCATGCAGCAGCTTGGCTTCGGACAAGAAAGCGAGTAATGTACAGAATCGCTCGCTATCGACAGGCTCGGAGGACGTTTCGCGCACGCTGTAGGAAAGTCCGCGGCCGAATAGGGCGAAGTAAAGACTGAGGCCCTGTAGGAGAATCGCGATAGCAGCTATGACTAGAAAAAAGGTGTGCACGCTATAACGCGGTAACTAAGCCTCCACTGCCTATAACGTGCCGGAGGTTTTGACGGCGATTGCCGGGACGTCTTGCTCCTTCACGAAGCGATTAAAGGATGGAACGCCGGTGTCCATAACCTGCTTCAGCTTGTTGATTTGGGCGTTGATGCCGGTGGCGAGGTCTTCATAGACCTGCTGTTGCGATGCGGTCGGCTGACTGTCCGCCTCTTCGACCGCTGTAAGCAGAGCGGCAAGCTTGTTGTTCAGCTTGACCGGGAAATTGAGCGGGTCTTCGCTGGCCTTACTCTTAGTCTGGTAGAGAGTTTCTTCGATCTCGGTCAATTCTTTAGACAGCGCATGGGCGCGGTCCATGACTGCCTTCGCCTTGGCAGAATCACCGGATTCCCGGAGGCGCGCGGCGAGTTCATCGATCTGCTTGCGGACGGCGCGGATATCGACGATGGCCTGATTCGTCTGACTGAGCTTGTCGCGCATCTGCAATGCAGTTTCAAGCTGAGCAGTGAATTGTTCCGGCGTAGTGTCGAGACGTGGATCTTTGCGGACTTCAAAGCTTTGCGTCTGAGTTTTTGCGTCAGCAGTCAGGCGCACCGAGTAGGTTCCCGGCACAACCATGGGACCGCGCACCGCACCGGCCCATAGAATCATACCGGGGAAAGTTGTCGCGTCGGGGTAGCGGAGATCCCAATCGAAACGATTGAGACCCTGATTGGCCGGCGCCAGTTGCACCCCACCACCGCGGCGCGGGCCTTCGGCCGCGGCTTCCTGAGCCGCTACATCGGCCGGGGGCAGTTCAACATCGGCTTGGGGACGCGGCGCCGGCTTGCTGGAGAACTTCTTCACGACTTTCCCGCTTGCGTCGAGAAACTCAATCGTGACCTCGCCTTGAGGCTTGTTTTTCAGCCAGTAATAGACGCTGGCGCCATTGGGTGGGTTGGAACCGACGTTTGCAGGGCCAGACAAACCGGGTATGAAACCACGTCCAAACGCTCCGCGATAGGCGTGTTTGGGCGCGAACAGATGGACGTCTTCGTTGGCCATGCCATCGGTGAGTTGGGCGAGAAGTTGCGTATCGTCGAGGATCCAGAATGCGCGGCCGTGGGTTGCGGCGACGAGTTCATGTTCTCGTTTCTGAATTGCGAGATCCGCGATCGGGGTAAGCGGCAAGTTCAATTGCAGCGAATGCCAATGCGCGCCGCCATTGAAGGAAACGTAGATGCCGGTTTCCGTTCCGGCATAGAGAAGATCTCGCTTGTTCGGATCTTCCCGGATGACGCGCGTGAATGCGCCGGCAGGGATGCCGTCGTTGATCTGATGCCACGTCTTTCCGTAATCGGTTGTCTTGAACAGAAATGGGCGATTGTCATCGAACTTGTACAAGGTGCCGGCAAAGTATGCGGTTGCGGCGTCAAACGGGGATGCTTCGATGGAATTGATTTGCAGCCACTCGGGCATGTTCTTTGGAGTGACGTCTTGCCAGTGCTGCCCACCATCACGGGTGACGTGAACCATGCCGTCATCCGCGCCCACCCAGATGACGCCCTTCGTCACGGGCGACTCGGCCACAGTGAAAATGGTGTCGTAGTACTCGACGCTGGTATTGTCTTTCGTGATGGGACCGCCGGAAGAAATCTGCTTCGATTTGTCGTTACGCGTCAGATCGGGGCTGATCGGCTTCCACGTTTGGCCCTGATCCGTAGAGGCGAACAGAACATTGCCGCCGGCGTACATCAAATTTGGATCGTGCGGCGAAAACAACAACGGAAAGTTCCATTGAAAACGATATTTCAAATCGGCGGGAGCCCAGCCCATTTCGTTGTCGGGCCAGACGGTTACGTTGCGCGTTTGGCCGTCGTGGTGATCGTAGCGAGTGATGAGGCCATCATAGGAACCGGCGAACACTACGTTCGTATCCTTGGGCCAAGGTGCAATCCATCCACTTTCGCCACCGCCGACCTGATACCATTCGCGGTCGCTTATGCCGCCGCCGGCACTGCGAGTGGCGATCTTCACCGTAGTGTTGTCCTGCTGCGCGCCGTAGGCATGGTATGGGAAGTCATCATCAAGCGCCACGCGATAGAACTGCGCAGTGGGCTGGTTGTCTTCGCTCGACCAGTTTTTGCCACCGTCGGTGCTTATGGTTGCGCCGCCGTCGTTCGCTTCAATCATGCGCTGAGGATTGCTGGGAGAGATCCAGAGGTCGTGGTTGTCGCCGTGAGGTGGGCGGATCTCGTTCCAGGTTCTGCCGGCGTCGTCGGATCGGAAGAAATCGACATTCGGCGCGTAAACTTTGTCCGGGTCCTTCGGGTCGGCAAAGATGCGTCCGTAGTACCAGGCGCGTTGACGGAGCTTGCGCTCGTCATTCATCTTGCGCCAGGTCTTACCGGCATCGTCCGAGCGAAATACGCCGCCGTCCTCGGCTTCAAGAAGCGCGTACACGCGCTGGGGATTCGCAGGCGAAACAGAAAGCCCAACGTTTCCGACCACTCCTTTGGGCAGACCAGGATTGTGAGTCAACTCCGTCCAGGTGTCGCCGCCATCGGTTGACTTGAGGATGCCGCTACCCGGGCCGCCGCTCTCCAGATCCCAAGGCTTACGATAGACTTCCCAAAAACCCGCGTAGAGGATGTTGGCGTTCGTGGGATCGAAAACGAGTTCAATGGCTCCTGCCTTAGGACCGCGATAGAGGATCTTTTCCCAAGTCTTGCCGCCGTCTTTCGAGCGATACACACCGCGCTCCTCATTCGGACCCCAAACGTGACCGAGAGCTGCAACGTAGACGAGGTCAGGATTCTTCGGGTGAACAATGATGCGGGCGATCTGGTGCGTGTTGTCCAGGCCGATGTGTTTCCATGTGGCGCCGCCGTCCATGGACTTGTAAACGCCATCGCCTCCGGAGACGTTGCCGCGCACATCGTACTCACCAGTGCCCACGTAAACAATGTTCGGATCGGAATCGGCGACTGTGATGGCGCCAATGGATGCGGTACCAAATGGCTGACCGTCGGATACAGGCGTCCAGCTTACGCCGCCGTTCATGCTTTTCCAAACGCCGCCAGCGGCCCCGCCGAAGTAATAGGTTTCGGGCTGTGAATCGACGCCGGTTACAACAGCGCTTCGGCCGCCACGAAACGGCCCGATCTGACGCCACTTCAGGTTCTTAAGGACACTCATGTCCTGGGCGCACATCAGAGAGGAAAGTACAAAGCAGCAAACAAGAGAACTGGCTGGCCTGAGCATGTTTGTAATGGATTTCAGTTGACTACTATTGGCGATCGGAGGTTGCGGAAATTTTCACTTCAGGAAGATTGTGCGATGAGAGTAGCTGATTGAATCGTGCAAGATCGTTGTGTACCGCATCGCTGTACTTTGCTTCCACCTGATTCAAGCGACCGGTGAGGACGCGATACACTTCATAATCCTGGTCGGTAGGCGGATTGTCGCCGGTCTCAATCGTACGCGCGAGCGCGGCGATGATGTTGTTCAGCTTTATGGGGAAGTTCAGCGGATCTTCGTTCGCGCGATTGCGGACCTGGTAGATCTCTTCTTCGATGGTGGACAGGCGGTCGCGTAAGCCTGCACCGGCTTCTGCGATCTTTTGATCTTTCGATTCGTCGGAGCGCTGTTTGACGTCCTTGTTTATCTTGCGGATCTCAATTACCATGTCATCCGCTTTGCCAACCTCGTCACGAACCTGCGATGCGAGTTTGAACTGCTCTTCAAGCTGCGCCTGCGTGACATGCTCGCGCGGATCAAGCGTCAACGTGAACGGCTGAGTTTGTGACTCTCCATTAGCCGCGATGCGGACCTGGTAATTGCCGGGAACAGCAAGCGGGCCTTGTTCGGCACGAGCGCCCCACATCACCTCGCCTTCGAACACGGTTGCACCGGGATAGCGCAGATCCCAGGTGAATCGGTTTGTTCCAGCTTTGCGCCCGGGCGGTGGCGTGCGCGGCGGCCCGAATTCGGAGTCTTCGTCGGCGTTTGTGCTGCGATGTTTTTCGTCTTCGGCAGAGCCAGTAAACGAGCGAACCAGTTGTCCGTTGGCGTCGAGAATATCGATTGTAATTTTATCTGTGTCTTTGGCCAGGTAATAATCTATCGCGGCAGGATGGATGGAACGCACTGCGTCATCCGGCGTGAATACGTGGAGGGCCGACGCACTCAGGCTGGTTTGCATCTGGCGCAAGATGTCGAGGTCATCGAGAACCCAGAAGGATCGGCCATGCGTTGCAATCACAAGGTCGTTGCCTTGAACGATCAAGTCGGCGACTTGCGTATCGGGCAGGTTCAAGCGCAGCGATTGCCAATTCGCGCCATCGTCAAAGGACAAGTAAATGCCGTGTTCCGTGCCGGCGTATAGCAGGCCCGCGCGCTTTGGGTCTTCGCGAGCGACGTGGACGTAATCGTTTTCCGGGATACCATTCACGATCTTAGTCCAGGTTTTGCCGAAATCGTGCGTTTTGAAAATGTAGGGCTTGCGATCGTCCAGTTGATAGCGTTTCGCAGCCAGGAAAGCGGTGCCCGGCTCATGGGGCGAAGCGTCGATCATGCTGATGCGGCTGAACTCGGGCAGGTTTTTCGGCGTGATGTTCTGCCAATGCTTGCCGCCGTCACGCGTGATGAAGGCAAAGCCATCGTCGGAGCCGGTCCAAATGGTATCGGCGTCCTGCAGTGAGGGCGCGATGGTGAAGATAGTGCCGTAGATTTCCGGACCGTTCTGATCCTTAGTGATAGGACCACCCGAATCGCCGAGAGTCTTCGGATCGGCGCGAGTCAGATCGGGACTGATTGCTTCCCAGCTTTGGCCCTGGTTCGTAGTCTTCCAAAGATGTTGTGAAGACGTATAAAGAGCGTTGCGATCAACGGGTGAAAAGACGATGGGGAACGTCCACTGCCAACGTTCCTTCAAAGTGGCGGCCGACATACCGGAGAAAAACAGCGGATAAACTTGCACATCGCGCATTGCGCCAGTCGCGCGATCAAATCTGGTGAGCAACGCCCCCTGGCTGCCCGCATAGAAGATATTGGGATCCGCCGGGTCGGGCGCAATGTATCCACTTTCACCGCCGCCTACAGCGTAGAAGGGCGCGAACATGCCGGTTGCGCCAAGGCGGCGCTGGCCGGCATTACTCTGAACGCAAATTGTGCTGCTGTCCTGCTGTGCGCCGCAGACCTGGTAAGGAATGTCTTTCGTGATAGCAACGTGATAGATCTGCGCCGTCGGAAAGTTTTCGGCGGTCCAGGTTGCGCCCGCGTCGACAGTGACGGAGCCTCCGCCGTCGTTGCTGTTGATCATGCGCTGGTTGTTATGAGGATCAATCCAGAGATCGTGATGATCGCTATGCGGGGAACGAATCACCGTGAAGTTCTTGCCTGCGTCTTTGGACTTCAGGAAAGCGACATCCATGATGTAGATGGTGTCTTTATCTTTCGGGTCGGCGTAGATTCGTGAAAAGTAAAACGCGCGCTGAAGCGCTCGACGGTCCTGGCTGACAAGGGTCCAGGTTGCGCCCGCGTCGTTGGACATAAACAGGCCGCCGTCGTTCGCTTCCACCATGGCGTAGAGGCGGTTCGAATCCGCACCCGAGACGGCAATGCCGATTTTGCCGATAATGCCTTTTGGAAGTCCGGGATTGCGCGTGATCTCGGCCCATGTGGCACCGCCATCGCTTGATTTGAAAAATCCGCTACCGGGACCACCATCGTTCAGAAGCCACGGTGTGCGGTACACGTCCCAAAGCGCGGCGTAGACAATCTTGGAATCGCGCGGGTCAAGAACGAGGTCGACGGCTCCCGAGTGGTCGTCGCGAAAGAGCGTCTTTTGCCAGGTCTTCCCTCCGTCCGTGGAGCGGTAAACGCCACGATCGGGGTTCGGCGCATATGGATGGCCGAGCGCGGAGACATAGACAATATCGGGATTGGCCGGGTCAACGCGGATACGGGCAATGGCCTGCGTGTTTTCGAGCCCTGTATGATGCCAAGTCTTGCCGGCGTCGGTGGATTTATAAACTCCGTCGCCTTGCATGATATTGCCGCGCAGTTCGGTTTCGCCCATCCCGATGTAAACGACGTCGGGATTGGATTCCGAAACGGCGACCGCGCCTACGGATGAACTGGCGATCTGTCCATCCGTCACCGGCTTCCAATTGGTGCCGCCGTCGAGGGTTTTCCAGAGGCCGCCACCAACAGCGCCGAAGTAGTACTCGAGCGGTCGGGCGGAACTCCCGGCGCAGGCTATGGATCTGCCCCCGCGATTGGGTCCAATGTTGCGCCACTTCAGGGCATTGAATAATCCGGAGTCGTAGGTGGAGGCAACAGCGAACGAGGCAGTCACCAGCAGAGCTGAAAGCACCCTCATGAACATGAGATTTTCTCACTTTACAGGAAAGCATCCGAGGGACTTGCCACAAGCAGGCGGAGCGGGCGCATTACGAGGCTTTTCGTAACCGCCGATGATTACCGCAGTCTCACTAGGCGACGGCGGTGCAAGCGTAGTGCCGACGCCAGGAGGATTGAATGGCAGGCAAGAATAGAGCCGTTTTCGGGATCTACAACACCCGGGAGGGTGCAGAGAGTGCAGTAGACCGGCTGAAGGCGGCAGAGTTCCGCAACGAAGACATTTCCGTTTTGCTTCAGGATAACGTCGGCACAAAGGATTTCGCTCACGAGAAGCACACTAAAGCGCCGGAAGGAACGACGGCGGGAGTCGTGGCCGGTGGAGTCATTGGTGGAACGATTGGCGCGCTCATTGGGATAGGTGCGTTGGCCATTCCGGGGGTGGGACCGCTGATTGCCGCGGGACCGATTATTGGAGCTCTGACGGGCATCGGCTCAGGCGGGGTTGTGGGCGGAATTCTGGGGGCGCTAATCGGGATGGGCATCCCTGAATATGAAGCGAAGCGCTATGAAGGACGTATCAAGCAAGGCGGCATTCTGCTTTCCGTTCATTGCGACAACTCCGATTGGATCTCAAAGGCCAAGCAGGTTTTGCATGACACGGGCGCGGAAGACATCGCTTCCGCAGACGAGGCGCGTGCCGATTTCGGGGCTTCAGATAAACCGCTCAACCGCGGAACCAGCACGCTCTAGTCTCTCGTCCGCAAAGCTATGGAAGCATCTTGCCGCCGGTAAGATCGAAGATGCCTCCAGTAATGTAGCGCGATTCATTCGAGCAAAGGAATACGTACATCGGCGCAAGGTCGGCGGGTTGCGCGGGACGCTCCATCGGAGTGGTCTTGCCGAAGTTCTCGACGCTCTTTTCAGGCATGGTCGAGGGAATGAGCGGAGTCCAAACCGGGCCTGGCGCAACCGCGTTGACTCGAACACCCTGTTTCATTGCAAGCGTCGAGAGCGACTTAGTGAAGGTGACGATTGCGCCTTTGGTGGAAGAGTAAGCGAGCAGAGTGGGGCTTGGCTGATATGCCTGCACGGACGCAGTGTTGACGATTGTGCTTCCAGATTTCAGCTTCGGTAACGCCGCTCGCGACAGGTAGAACATTGCAAAGATGTTCGTGCGAAAGGTGCGGTCCCATTCTTCCGGTGTTACTTCCTCAATCGATTCATGCGTTTGCTGGAACGCGGCGTTGTTGATGAGGATATCGAGACCGCCGAACTCGGTGAAGGCGCGCTCAATAAGGCTCTCGCAGTGGTGGACATCCTGGATATCGCCGGGAGCGAGGACCGCTTTACGGCCTGCATCGCGAACAAGACGCTCCGTTTCTTCAGCGTCCTCCTGCTCATCAAGGTAAGAGATCAAGACGTCGGCGCCTTCGCGCGCGAATGCAAGCGCGACGGCACGGCCGATGCCACTATCGGCTCCGGTTATGACCGCTTTCCTGCCCTGCAGGCGGCCGAGTCCCTGATAAGACTCTTCGCCGTAGTCGGGCTGGTTCTGCATCTTCTCCGAACTGCCCGGCGCACTCTGTGACGGTTCCTTGAAAGGCGGCTTCTGTCCCTGCTCACGGGGATCGTGGGTTGACGAGGCCGTCGAGGGGATGGATTTCGATGGATTTTGCGTGCTGCTCATGCGGGTTTGACGCCGCAGACACGTTACATTCCGGCTGGCACAAATACGCGATCCGGCGCAGCGATGCTTGCGTCTTTCTCTATCACAGAAACCTTCAACGGTTGCAGACCAGACTTATTTACCGGCTTTGCCATAAAACTCAACCGGTACTGGTTCTGCCACTGCGAAGCGATCTGCTGGAGAAACGGCTGGAAGCTTACAGGCGATCCGAAGCCGATCTGGTACGACTCTCCGGCGGTGCCGTCCGAAAGCATCGATAGGAAATTTTGCCCCCACGTCGCTCTCCAGAGCGAGTGTCCCGCATGGCCAACGCTGGGGCTGTAGATGGTATAGACCACTACGCCTGCTTCCTGCGCGCTGCGAATACCCGCATCTACGTATGGGTTATCCGGTGTCCACCCACCGCCGAGATCCTCGTTACCGCTGCTGATCATGATCACTTCGCGACGGACATTCGGGTTAGTGGCCGGCCATTTGTTGCAAGCGTCGGTCAGCGAATCAAATGGGCTAACGTCACCGCCGCCGAACCCAAATGACACTCGAACGCCGTTGGCGGCGGCTGCGTGATCGCGCGTGAAGTTAGCGGTCATCTGGGCCATGCCGTTCTGCATATATGCGACGCCGACCTCGAAGTTCGCCGGGAGAGAAGCGATGAACTGTTTAATCGTAGGAATTTCCGTATCGAAGCTTCCGCGAGCTGAGTTGTCGATTAGAAACAGTAGCTGCATCCCGCTCTGTGCCAGTGGGGCAAGACCTTGGACAGTCCTGCGCTCCCCTGCTTCCTTCACCTGGACGTCTTGAAGCTCAAGAGGCGGTATCGTTTTGCCGTGTTTGGGTTCGAGCGTTACAACAACGGAAGTGGGAATACCGGGAACGCTCGTGTTTTGCCCGGCATAAGAGAGAGAGGCTGTCAGGCAGAGAAAGCCTGTCAGAAGTACATTCTTCATTTCGTAAACTCCTGGGAGCGCGAAGCTAAAGCAGCGCGGCGGTGCGTGACGCCTTGAGCGTCGCAGCCCTCTGCCCTTTTGAGCACGCCATTTCATCTAAAGATGCAAGAACATACGACTCGAGCTGTTCAGCACGGACTGCGGCTGTGTGGACGCGCAACGTGCGCGCCCGGCCTCGTTCGCCTATCTCGAGACGCCGATCTTCGGGCATCTGTAAGTACGACGTAACATCGCGGGAGTTGCGTACCGGAAGTATTTCGCGGCCCGGAGTAAATACGGCATCTAAGCCTGGCCAAGTGTCTGTCAGGATAGGCGTCCCGCAGGCCGCGGCTTCGAACAGACGTACGCTGGGCGAATAACCCGCGCGGATCATATCCTGGCGAGTTAGATTTAACGTGAATTTCTGGGAGTTGTAGAAAGAGCGATGCTGCGTGGCCGGCAAGTGGCAGATACGGTCAACGTTAGAGGGCCAGCTAATGTCATCCGGGTATTGTGGACCTGCCACGGCAAACGTCTTACTCGGTTGGGCTTGAGCGACATTTACAAGCAGCCCCTCAAGCGCCGACTGCCGGTCCGGCGCGTAAGTTCCCAAATAAGCCAAATCCCACCTACTGGCTACCCTTTCGGGATGGTACAGCGAGGGATCGACGGAGCAGTAGAGCGGGCGCGCGCAAGGCGAACCTAACTTCTGCTCGATGTAGTCGAGAGTTGGACCACCGGTGAACGAGAGATATAGCTTGTACTTTGGGTAAAGCTCGCGGGAAATGTACTCACACTTACCCGCCACTAAGTTAGCCAGAGTCACCGGCGTGTCAATGTCGTAGAACGCAGCGCAGTTTTTGGCGATCGAAGTGACCCAACGGCCAACCGCGATGCCATCCGGGACATAGGACCCGACTACAACCAGGTCCGCTGACCGGATCAAGCCGGCGTACTGATCCTTCAGCTCTTGAACACTGCTGTACAGGTGAATCCGGCAATACGGCGCTTCACTGAACTCACGATTGTCTGCGTACCACGGCACATCGCGTTCAAGGAAAGTAACTGAGTGACCTCGCCGGGCGAGTTCTTTGATCAGTCCACGGTAAGTAGTCGCATGTCCGTTTCCCCAGGTTGAAGTAATCGAGAGACCCAGGAAGACGCAGTTCAGCCTGGGCGCCATCAACGCTGCATCTCCATCTGCGGCATGTTTGCAAGAACTTGTTCGAGAGCGGATTCGACTAACTTGCCGCGCTGCGTATAGGTGTGATCGGCAAGCACGCGTCGCCGAGCTGCCTGGCCAATACTCTTCGCATGCGCGGGATCTACATCACAAACTAGACGTGCGACTTCCTCTCCAGAGCGGGCAACGAGGATCTCTTTGCCTGGTGTAAAGAACGCGTCGATGCCCTCCCAATCGTCGGTGATGAGGCAAGCGGCGGCGCCGGCGGCCTCAAAGACCCGAGTCGCAGGCGAAAACCCGTTTCGCGCCATGCTTTCGCGGCTGATGTTCAGAACAAGACGCGATGAAGAGTTAAACGCATTGTGCTGCGCCGTGTAGACGTGCCCCACATAACGGACATTTGCCGGCAAGGGTTTATCCGCCCAACCATTACCGCCCAGCAAGAATTGCCGATCAGGCAGCAACTGTGCGGCTTGCAGGAAGAACTGTTCGACGCGAGTTTCACGGTCGGGCAAGCGATTGCCGAGGAATGAGAGATCGCAATCGAAGCGCGGGTCGTCATCAACGGGGAAGTGAATGTCAGGATCGAACGCGTTATAGATGGGCGCGCAGTCACGCGCTCCCGCTTGCAGATAACGAGTAATGACGGGCTGGCCACCGCCATACGTCATGACGATGTCGAAACGCGGAAGCGCGGCGTGAAATGGATCAGTTGTGTCGGCGCAGATGCGATCGAGCGTGGCGGGCGCATCCACATCCCAGAACACTTTACAAACAGAGGCAGGTAGAGCAGAGATGCCCGCTTCCAAGAACTCGTCCAGCACGCCTACGCCGCTCGCTTTTACCACCACGTCAAAATCGGCGGAAGCGGCAAGATGCCGATTGACGGCGGATAGATCGCTTGGATCGTATACCACGATGCGCGCCCACTCGGGATCGGGGATATCGCGATGCTGCTGACGATCGTATGCGTCGGGTTCGTAGAACGAGATCTGGTGTCCACGTTGCGCGAGAGCGCGCAGGATGCCGCGATAGTAGGTAGCTGCGCCGTTCCAGTACGCCGATACGAGGCTTGATCCCCAGAACGCAATCCTCATGCGTGCGTTTCCTCCGCAAGTGCCGGATCGGGAAGTCGATGAGCGTTCGGTGCAATGGTGCTGTAAATGTTGAGCAGTTGGTCGACACGATGTGCGCACGTGTGGCGTGCCCGTATGGTCTCCAGGCCACTCGCGGCCAGGCTTTGCGCGAGCGCCGGGTCATTCACAACATCTCGGAGGCAGCGTTGCATCTCTTCGCCATTGTGCGCCATCAGGAAATCCCGCCCGACACGAAATAGCCCTTCTTCGTCGCGCCATGGCGCGGACACTAACGGTATGCCGCAGGCCAGAGCTTCGAATGGCCGGATGGTTGGTATGCCAGGCAAATCACGTGTGTACGGGCGGCGAGGCACATGCACAGTCACGCGAAACCGTGCAAACACTCCAGGCACTTCGAAGTTCGCCAGCCAACCACTGTACCGAATGCCGCCTCGGCCTAGTTCGTCCAGCGCCTCCGGCGAATAACGAACACCGTAGACTTCAGCCAAAAGCGCGAGGTTCTTTACGGGGGTGAAAAAGTACTCGCGCAGTTCTTGCGTGCGTTCGCCGTCACCCCAGTTTCCAATCCAAACGACGTCGCCCGCCGGCTCTTCCGCCGCGTGTGGATAAAAGACACGCACGTCGGCAGCTTCATGCCAAACGTGTACCTGTCGACCCCAGCCGCGCTTCTCATAAGCTCGCCGCAGCGAAGCCCCGTAGGCAAGGACGCCATCGTAATTCGAGAGATCGAATCGCGATAGTTCATCTTCCGCTGTAAGGGCGCGGTGATGAGTGTCATGAAACAACGCGGTGATGCCGTAATGCCGGCGCCGATAGTCGCCCACGGACTTGACTAAGGCGGGATCGTTCCACTCATGCACGAGGACGAGATCGACTCCGTCCAGTGCTTTGTGTAAATCGAGACCTTCAGGCGAGTAGCGCGTGCTGCGTAGGTTAGGGAATGCCCGTTCGAAAGCAGACAGCGCTTCCGTGCCCCGATCTTGCAGCAGATTCAGGCGGCTCCAGGAGTTCTCCGGCTCGAAGATGTGCACTTCATGGCCGCGCGCTTGCAACTCCGACGCGACTCCTCTGAGGAAATGCGCATTGCCGTGATTCCAATCTGAAACCAACGAGTGATAAAACATGGCGACGCGTAGCTTCATGCGGCCGCGCCTTTCTGTGAGCGCGATTGGAGTGCGCGGTAAGTGCGCCAATACCCATCCACAGCGTTTGATGCCGCATACCTGTTTGCCCGCAGACGCGCCAAATGGGCGAGAGATTCGCATGACAACTGGTTGTCCGCCAAACGCGTCAGAGAACAGGCCCACGCGTCTTCGTCGCGAGGATCGACAAACAGCGCTGCCCCATCCCAGAGTTCACGAAGCGGCGGGATATCAGCCAGCACCAGGCAGCATTGCGCACGGGCAGCCTCCAGCACTGCCAAGCCGAATGGCTCATATAGCGCGGGATGGACGTAAATCGACGCACGTTGCATTTGGCCGAGCACGGTTTCGTGTGGAAGGGACCCGGCGATTTGCGAGGGCCATGGGAGGCGATCCGAGATGCGCTCGACGATTGACAGATTTTTTCCGATGTCCCATGTCCGGCCCGCAGCCAGAAAGAACTGCTGTTTTGCGGAACCGTTGTACACAGGTGAACTGCTGAAATTATGTATGACACGAACGCGCTCTGGCGGAAGAGCGTAGTTCGCTGTGAGCGCGTCGCGCATGAACCCAGAGGGCGCTATTACCTGGTCGGCGGCATGAAGCCCGGCCCTCACCCGCTCGCGATACTCAGCCCAATCTGCGGCTGGTGGCGCCGAGCCGTGCACCGCTTGCCACCAGGAGTAAACGCAGGAATGTGCCACGACGACGGTGGGAGCATTCCAGGGCAAAGTCGCGTGGGCATAACCGTTCAGATGAACTAGGGAGGGCTGAAATTGCCGGGCCAAATCGAGCAGCCACTCGCCGGATTTGTCCACGTCCGCCCATGGGTCCTTCATCCATTCCAGCTTGTAGTCACTTTGATGAAGGGTTACTCCCTTCAAGTTGGCGAGAGCCTGCTCCTGCTCGGGGGTGGGCCGCCGGCCCATCGTCGCCAGCAACACTTCAACTCCACGGTCAACCAAGAATGCGATGAGATCTAAGGAATACTGCCAGACGCCACCTACGGCGTCGGCGGTCATCAGAATCTTAAGCGACGGAAGATTTTCGCATGTGCCGTTAACGGACATGCGCGCCCACTTCCAGCGCCACCAGCGGCTGCGGTCGCTGTTCCTGGATGTCGCTGAAGGAATCGAAGCCACGCAGATAGGCATCATGCGCGCGTTCCCAGGCGAGTTCGTCGGGGGGCCCCCACATCCGCGTATATTCAGGCGAGCCAGGATAGGGGAAGAGCGGCACGGGCTTATTTGCCCAAACCCCATTGGATTCAAGCTTCAGACGCCAGGTCTCGACTGCGTCAGCATCATCTTCTGTCATTGCCAGCAGATTTGCTTGAACGAACGGAACCAGCTTTTTTGCGAAGAAGAGCCGATCCGTGAGGTCTTCAGTCGACATTTTGCATTTCTTATCGAGATAAGCGCGTCCCGCTTCCGTGATGCTCTCGACGCCGGCTTCGATGGATACGCAGCCCGCTTTAGCGAGCGCCGAAAGGGCCTCCTCACTCCAGAGGTCAAGACGTGTCTGAACACCGATTTTGATCTTGCGCTCGGCTAGCGCGGCGAGCAGCGCAGCGTCGGGCAGGAATATCTCGTCGATGAAGTAGATGTATTCAATATGCTGCTGAACCAGACGGTCCAACTCCTGCAGGATGACAGGCAGCGGACGCTTTCTGTAATTGTTGCGGAAGTTGTCCTTGGCGCAGAATGTGCAGTGATAGGGACAGCCACGCGATGCTTCCATTTCGGCGCCGGGGCCCTGCGGTTCCGCATCGAAGCGGTGATGGTGGTGATGGTGGCGCGCAATGGTCTGATCGGGCCACGATAGAGCGGGAAGCTGCTTCATATCGGCGGCCCGATTCGGACCGCGAACTACGATTTCATCACCGCGTCGGAATGCAATCGACTGAACGGCTTCGGCATCGCCCGCAAGCTGAGGCAGTATCTCTTCACATTCGCCGAGAACAACATAGTCGGCATTCAATTTGCGAAGCGTAGCGCGCGGAGTGGTGGAACCATGCGGCCCTACCACGATCTGCTTTGCCGGTAGGGGGCGAAGCAGAATTGAAAGCTCCTTCGGGACACGGACCTCAGGCGGCGGACACCGCCAAAATAGATACGTAGGGGCGGTTGTGATGACGATGAAGTCAGGGCGAAACGCCGCCACTCTGTTCACAATGTCGCTGTAGCTCAAGTTGTCGAGATGACCGTCTATGAGCAGTGCCTCGTGGCCGCTTTCCTCCAACAGTGCCTTGGAGTAGCCGAGTTCTAGTGGAAGATGCGGCTCGCGGCAGCCAAAATAGATACTGCCATCGAATGTCCAGGGCGGATTGACCAGGGCGTAGCGCATTAGCAGGCCACCATAACCTTTGAAGGCTCGACGAGCCAAGGACGATTCAGATACCACTCGTAAAGCATCCGGATGCCTTCGCGAACGCTGATACGAGGACTCCAGCCGAGCGTTTTGCCGATCTTGGACGTATCCGAAACGTACCATTTCTGATCGCCTAATCGCTCCAGGCCCCAGTCAATCTCGACTGACTGACCAGTGAGGCGCCGGATCTCCTGGATGAGTTCAAGAAGACTGGTGCTGTTCATGGGACCCCCGCCAACATTGAAAGCCTCGCCCGCGGAGACTTCCATGTTGTCGTGAGCGAGTTGCATCGCGCGCACCAGGTCGTCGACAAACAGCAAGTCGCGCACTTGTTTCCCATCGCCGTAGATTGTGATCGGCTCGCCTTTCATCGCTTGGCGAACAAAATGCGCTACCCAGCCCTGATCCTCGGAACCGAGTTGAAACCGGCCATAAATACAGCTCATGCGGAAAACCGTTGCAGCGATTCCATAAGATCGGGCATAATCGAGCACATACTGATCTGCTGCGCCTTTCGAGCACCCGTACGGCGAAAGAAATTCGAGCGCCTGCAACTCGCTTACACCTGCCGACCCGAGTTCCTCGTTTTCGGGCTCCCAACGGCTCGAACTCCTACGCAAGTTAACACCTGCAAGCTTGCCGTACACCTTGTTCGTAGAAGTGAACAACAGAGTAGCTTTAGAGTGAGACTGCCTCATCGCCTCCAGCAAATGGATGGTACCGGCGAGATTCGTTTTGAAGTCTTCGACCGGCTGTTCGAGGCTGGTGGTTACCGCGACTTGCGCCGCGAAATGGTAAATGCGTTCAGCCCCCTCGACAGCACGCCGAAGTTCAGCCGCATCGCTTACATCTGCCTGGGTGAAGGAAACGCGCCCCGAGTAAGCGCGCTGCAGTTCCTTCAGGTTCTGCTCGACGCCTTTGCGGCTCAAATTGTCAAACAGATGTACCGAGTGGCCGCCGTCCAGGTATGCACGCGCTACGTTCGTACCGATGAATCCCGAACCGCCCGTGATCAGAACCGAGCGCCGCATTTGCGTCACGTTAGACCACCAACCCGCGTGAAGTCAATTCTTCCCGCATTTCGTTGAACCGATCGTGCGCCGTTTGCCGATCGAGCCATTCGGCGAGATCGCGCATGCCGCTCTCCAATGTCACTTTAGGCTCGTACCGGAGAATCTCTTGCGCGAGAGAAATGTCCGGAAAGCAGTGGCGGATGTCGCCGACTCGATAATTCCCTGTAATCTCAGGCTCGATATCCATCCCGAGCACGCGCGCGAGTTTTCTGGCAACATCGCTGACACTGTTTGTTTGCCCGCTGCCGACGTTGAAGACCATATCCTGGGCGGCGTCAACTTCCAGTGCTAAACGACAGGCACGGGCCACGTCATATACGCTGACGAAATCACGGAGTTGCTTTCCGTCCTCGAAGATCATGGGACGCTGACCGTTTAGCAAACGCGCGGCGAAGATCGCAAGCACTCCCGTGTAGGGATTAGAAAGAGACTGGAAGCGTCCGTAGGCGTTGAAGAACCGTAACGCTACCGTGGGAATACCATAGGCACGTCCAACAACCAGGCACATCTGCTCCTGATCATACTTAGAAAGCGCGTAGATGGAGGCAAGCGAAGGCTGTTTCGTCTCCGGTGTGGCGACCGGACGAAGGGGCGCGCCGCCGCTCGCCGTCATCTCCCACTCGTGCGCCTTCAACTGTGCCGGCGTCCGAGTGGCGATGGCATACGGAGTACCATCTGGCATCGCGTAAAGCCCCTCGCCGTAGACACTCATACTTGAGGCCACAATCAGCTTGCGCACAGAGCTCTTAACGAGCCGCTCCAGAAGCACAGCCGTGCCGAGATTATTGACACTGGTGTACTCCGAGATTTGATACATGCTTTGGCCAACCCCCACCAAAGCCACAAAGTGATACACGGCATCCACGCCCTTAAGCGCCGCGTCGACGGTTTCAGGATTTCGAACGTCACCCAAGATAAATTCGGCGTTTTTGTTCAGATAGTCCGGCCGCTCCGGATTGTCTCCGTGCACTTGTGTAACAAGGCTATCGAGCACTCGAACGTGATATCCGGCTTCCAACAACTCTGTCGCAACATGAGAACCGATAAAGCCAGCACCGCCTGTTATGAGAACGGTTCTTCTTTTCATTGTTCTTGTTCGTTTGTCCTTTGGAGAGATTACGCAACC
This sequence comes from Terriglobia bacterium, assembly GCA_963846045.1. Lineage (GTDB taxonomy): Bacteria > Acidobacteriota > Terriglobia > Bryobacterales > Bryobacteraceae > Bog-105. Next base: position 112,455 of record CAWJUL010000014.1, read on the forward strand.
CTGTGAGCAATACTTCCGTGTCAGGGACATGGAAATAATTGCACCTCATGAACATAGAAAGCTTTGTAGCTGCTCTTGTTACTACTTACCTCAAGAACCGGGCCGACCGCACCAGTACAACTACTAGACCCCCCGCATAACTACTTGGCATAGCGACGCAGCATGGAGGCGCAGAAATCGGCGTACTCAGTAGGATTAGCGGGCGGACTGGTATGGTGCGGCCGCAAACCAGCGCGTTCCGGTGTAAAACAAAACGTTGCTGTTGTCTCGAACGGTTCCAGCAAGTGCATTTGGTGGTCAAACCATGCTTCGGCGTTCGGGCGACAAAAATCCGCCCAGCTTAAACCGGTGCGCAGTTTGCGGACACCCAGGTCCCTCAGCGCTTTCACACCCAGTTCAAGCCGGTGATCTTCGAAATGAAACCATTGGCAGATGCCTAGGGCGGGTGTGAACGCCGCGAAGTGTCTGGCCGCGAGTTTCGGTTCGCCGTCTTCCCGAAACAGGCCCATATAGAAATGCCGATAATACGAGGAGCCTTCACTCTCGCGATGACGCGTCGTGGCCGGCCAAGCGCGCGGCAAATCGAAGAGACTGTACCAGTACACATGGTCTGCGAGCGGAAGCAGCAGTTCGGCAGTGCGCTTCAACCCGAACTCCTGTACCTCTTCAGCGCCGAATGACGATGCGCCGACTTCCGATATCCAAATCGGTTTGTCTGTCACCGCTCGGATCTCCTCCAACTTCTCCGGCCATTCGTGAATAGTCCAGTGGTTCCAGTCCAGTGGAAATCCGTGGACCGCGATAACGTCCACGTGATCCAAGGCTCCGAATTCGTGCATGCGCTTGATGAAAGCGGGGTCTATGGGCGATATGCCTCCAAGCACGCGCGTAACGCTAGAGTTCTCCGCGCGGACTGCCTGACCGGCCAGCTTGACCATCCGGGCATACACGGACCAATCTTTGTCGATTTCGAAATCCCAGTGCGAAAGATTGTTTGGCTCGTTCCAGAGCATGACGGCTTCGATCATGGCGGCTGGTCGAGTACCTTAGGCGGCAGTCACGGGAATAGGATGCAGATGCGCGCCTTCATCACACCTGCAAACGAAGACTTCCGCCTCAGGCACACTTTGAATGCGAAATCCGGCACTGCGAAGCACCGCTTCCACGCAAGCGCGGTTGGGAATCCACCAGTTCGTTGGGTCCTCCGAGTAGCTGTTCTCGACGAAGTGCATTTTCGGGAAACCAGGCTGATCGAAGATAGCGCGCTCCCAAAACGGGTAATCCGCTTCGACTGCCGGGCGCGTGCGGCTGCCGCGGAGCATAGATTGGAAGACGAACCAATCTTTCGCGACGTGCTGCCTCAACAAATCGAGGGCGAGGAGCGGATAGCGAAGATGGTAGAAAACCCCCATAAACAGAACCAGATCGAAACGTTCTTCCAAATTCGAGACCTCATATACGGACATCCGCCGAAATTCAATGTCCATATCGAGCACGTGGGCCGCAAAACGCGCCTGCGCAAGATATCCGTCATCGTGATCGATGCCGACCACACGCTCGGCGCCGCGCCGCTTCATCTCAATCGAGTAAAACCCCCCGTTGCAGCCAATGTCCAGAACCGAGAGCCCGGTAAGGTCAGGCGGAATGGCGTCCCGGAAGTTCTGCCACTTCGCTGCCGGATAATTGCCAAGAAAATGGTCAGGCGCGGTTTGAATACCTTCTAAGTTCAGGTTGTGAAACCATGGACCTAGTTCCGAAATTTTTTCTTCTATCTCCGCCCTGGTCAGGCTCGTTGCCAAATATTTGTCTCCCGGCTTGCTTTTGATCGGCTGCGAACCACCACGGCCGCAGCAACTTATATGAATCGTATTCTACTTATCCGTCACGGACACACCGAACTAGTTGGAAAAGTTCTATACGGCCGAATGTCGGGCGTCCATCTCAGCCACCGAGGAAAACAGGATGTCGGCAGACTTGCTAACGGGCTGAGCGGGCAATACAAAATAAACGCGGTCGTTTCGAGCCCACTGGACCGCGCCCGGGAAACGGCTGAATCGATAGCGGCCGTTCTTGGGTTGGACGTACTTTTCGATAACGATTTGCAAGAGCTTGATTATGGCGAATGGATGGGCCGGCCATTCGAAGATCTTACGGCCGATAGTCTTTGGAAACTCTACAACGTGAGCCGGTCGCTCGCCTGTCCCCCGGGCGGCGAGTTTATTATGCAAGTTCAGGCCCGGGCGTGGAGCGCGGTACAACGTGCGGTCCAGCCCTTTAGGGGCGAAGCTGAATCTACCATCGCGTTAGTGAGTCATGGAGATGTAGTGCGTGGTCTGCTAATGCTGTTTCTTGGGATGCCGGTCGACTTCATACACCGGCTTGAAATCGGAACAGCATCGGTAAGTGAGGTCGTATTGGGCGCCTCTCAGCCACAGGTCATCACGATTAATCGGACGTTCTAGCCTGCGTGCCAACCGAATACGAATCGTCGCGCAGTGACCACTTGCTGGATCTTCTCGTGGATCAACTGCGCGAGTGCGCGATCGTAACGGCCGACTTGAACGGACGGTTCTCATCCTGGCATCCGGGCGTGCTGACGTTGTTCGGTTACAGGGCGGAAGAATTCATTGGCATGCACGCAGCCATGCTATTTCCCGATCCCGAGCGGCTGGCCGGCGAAGCAGACCGGGAATTCGAAGCCGCGGCAGCTACGGGCAAAGCGGCCGCTACTCGATGGCTGGTCGCGAAAACCGGCACACGCCGCTTAGTGGATGGCGTAACCCTAGCGCTGCGAAACGGTACCGGCACTCTGGTTGGCTTCGGCAAAGTCATGCTTGATGTGACGGAGGGCCGCGCCACGTTGGAGCGTCTGCGCACGCCCACGGGGACGCTCGATCAGTCCGCGCTCGAGATGCAAGGTGAGTTGGAAGCGGTGAACGCACAATTAGAACGCCTGACACTCGAACTGGAACGCTCGAACCAGGAACTTGAGGAATTTGCGCGTATCGCATCACACGACTTGAGTGCGCCTATCACCAGTACTCGTTGGCTGGTAGATCTCTTAACGGCGAAGCACGGCAAAAACCTGAATGATGACGGGCGGAAGATTCTACAACAGATTGCCACCGGACTCCAACGAATGAGCGAATTGGTTGAAGCTGTGCTGCAGCATGCGCACGTGGGAACTAGTTCGATTGTGTCGACAGAGGGAACGGACGCGGAGGCGGCGCTTGCGGCAGCAATGGAGAACGTGGGCAGAGACATCGAAATTTCGAACGCAAAGATTACACACGGCGCGCTGCCCACGGTTCAGATAGCGATGCAGGCGCTCACGCACTTGTTTCAGAACCTGCTCTCGAACGCAATCAAGTACAGGAAGCCGGATACGGCACCGGCGATCACGATTAGCGCCGAACTGGCTGGTGATGAGTGGCTGTTCAGCTTGACTGATAACGGTATGGGAATTGAGCCCGAGTGGTTGGAACGAATTTTCCGGCCCATGCAGCGCAGGCACGGGCCGGAGATCGCGGGCAGTGGCATTGGCCTCGCAACCTGCCGCAAAATTGTGATTCGAGCCGGCGGAAGGATTTGGGCGGAATCGGAGGTGGATCGGGGTTCAACGTTTCGATTCACTGTTCCTGGAAAACGCGGCGGCGGGTAGGGAGTGGTGTCCGTTGCGGTTTACCTTGGCTGTGCGCTGGTTATCCGGCAGTTGCAACTCGCCGAAAACTCGCTGAACGACAGGAGACCAATTGCCCGGCTCGGGCTGCCGGAATAGGCGCATGGTCGGGTACCACGGTGAATCCTCGCGATTAAGCATCCAGCGCCAGTCACACTCGTAGGGAAGCAAAGTCCAGACCGGAACGGCCATAGCTCCCGCCAAGTGGGCCATCATCGTGTCTACGGTAATGACGAGATCCAGTTGAGAGACGATAGCGGCTGTTTTCTCAATGGAGTCGAGGCATCCATGCAGATCCAGTATCCGGTCGGTCCAAGGCCGCACGTTGTGGTGCTCCGGTCCAGGTTGAAGCGCATAGAACGCGATGTTGGGCGAAGAAAAAATGGTCGCAATTTGCTCGATGGGAATCGAACGGGCTGGATTGAAGGAGCTGGATTGCCAAACAATGCCCACCCGCGGAAGACCTCTCGACGGGGGTATCGGCTGCTCGACGGACGGGTCGACGCGGATGTAGGGAGTGTTATTCGGCACTTCGTCACATCTCGTCCGAAACATCCGCGGCAACTCCATAACTTCTATTTGTTGATCCCACTCCGGTTCCTGCTCCGACCAGGTGATTACGGTGTCCGCCAAACTCGATTGCGCGAGCAGCGCTTTCAGCGCCGGTTGAGCCTCGATTGTGACGGAGGGTGCCATCGTGCGAAGTAGCGGAACATAGCGAATGAACTGAAGCGTGTCGCCAAGCCCGTGCAAACAGCGCACCAAAATACGGTTTCCGGCTATAGGCTTGCCATCCCAGAAACGGTTTGGATCCGGATTGGCTCGCGAATGAATGGCGTCGCTCTCTTTCCAGGCATCCTCGAACTCGCCCAGCAGCATGTGGCAATGCCATCGGCCGGCCGCGCAAAGATCGGGATCGGCTTGCTGTGCTTCCGCGCGGCGGAAAACATCTAGCGCATCGTGCACTCGCAGGGCGTGAAGATGTTCCCGTGCTTGCGCAACGAGCAGGTCGCAGACGGGCGATTTTGGGTGTGGCACAAGAACTCTATGCAAGAAAACTCGTAATAATTACGGTTGTTTGTGTGTCCAACTGCTACAGTCGTGGACACTCCCACGAGATTCCATCAGACATTGATGCCGGCCGCCAACGAGAGGCAACAATTGACTTCAACACAGCCGCCTGTCCCGTTCTTGAGTTCGAAGCGGCGCGTCTTATTTTCGGACGACCATCAAATTGTGCTGGATGCTCTGGCTTACGTGACCCAGGATGAGTACGATGTCCGGGTGGTGGATACCCTGGCACGACTGAACGAGTCGATCGACGAATTCAGTCCGGATCTCGTTGTGCTTGATATCCGCATGCCCGATGGAGACGGGGTTGAAGCAGCGCGGGAACTACTGCGGCGTAGACCTGAGATAAAAGTGCTCTTTCTGTCCATGCACACTGAGCCGGGTGTGGTGAAGCGTGCCATCGAAACCGGCGCCGCGGGATTTGTTTCGAAGCGTGCTCCAGCAGACGAACTAATGCTGGCCATTCGCACTATCTTGAATGGTGGCAAATACATCGGCGCGCCGTCACCTACTGCCGGGGACAGTGCCGATGGCGTGCAACCCGCGTTGACGGAGCGGCAAAAAGAGGTGTTACGCCTGATCGCGCAAGGCTGTTCTGCCAAAGATATTGCGGCCCAACTGAATATCTCCGTTCGCACGGCCGAATTTCACCGCGCCGCCATCATGGAACGATTGAAGCTGCATTCCACGGCGATGATGACAAGATACGCAGTGGAAAAAGGCCTGGATTAGCCTCTTCGCCCGTTGGGGATCACCGGAAGCAGAACCGCAGATGGATATTTCGGGTCGTGCAACACCGTCTGGCGCGCCTTCGTGAACTTGGTTTCAAAAGCGTTTGGCTTGACGGAATTCATGTTGCGATCGAAACGGGGGAAGTTGCTGCTTGAGATCTCAACCCGGATGCGGTGCCCAGCCGCAAAGACGTAGCTTGTTACGCCCGCATCGATGTTGATTTCGTAAGGCTGGTTTTTTCGCACGAAGATGGGCTGCGCAAGCGACAAGCGATATCGTAGCCGCTGTATTCCGTCCGTGATCAGCAAGGGTCTGCCATTCGGTTCGACATCGACAAGTTTGGCGGTGAAATCGGTATCGTTCGCCGAAGTCGATACAAAGAGTACGACTCGAATAGGGCCAGTAACCTCAATATCGTTTGGCAACGGGTTCGAGGTATAGACGAGAACATCGGGCCGCATCTCGACACCGGATTGGTCGAGTGGTCCGGGCGGCAGGAGCAATGGGTCGCAACAGACTGCGCCGCCCCGCGTAGCCACAGGATTCCTGGGATCGTATGTGAACTGGTCGCTGCCGCTCTTTCTGATTGGCTGCGAGACAAGTCTGCCATCTCCGGCATTAGAGTTGGCGTGACCTTTGCTTGCGAGATACAGGCTAGTCATACGCCTACGCGCCAATGGCCATTCGTGCTCTTCGCGCCAAACGTTCGGACCCATCACGAAGATGTGAAGCAGAGCGCGGCCGGGTTCCACGCCGGAACTCTCATTTGATTTCTTGGCCCAGCGGTCAAACCACTCGGACTGCTTTAAGCGAAAAGGCAAACTGGCTCCAGGTCCAAAATTGAGCGTAGGGAAACGGGTCGCCGGATTGTGAGCCCAAGGGCCGATCCAAGTCTCGATAGTTGCGTGCCGAGCGGCCAGGCGCGAGAATGCGTCGAGATCGCTCTCCACAAACTCGTCAAACCATCCGCCAAACGATAGTACCGGGGCAGTTACCTGGTTAAGCTTTTCTCGAATGCTCAACGAACGCCAATATGTATCGTCCGAAGGGTGTGCAACAGCGGTACGCCAGATGGGGACGACCAGGCCGGTGGCCGCGATGTCAGCCGTCACGAGCGGGATGTGACCGGTATAGGCGCTGAACAACGGGCGTACCTGACCTGGGGGCGTGAGGTTCTCAGCGACCCACGAAAGCCGGTGCGCCAATTGCAGCCCGCCTCCGGGCGAATAGAATCGGTCTGTATAATCGTCATCCCCGGCGGACATGGGCGAAATGGCTGCCAGATGTTCTGGCTTCTCGACCGCAGCCCACCATTGCGTTATCCCCAAATACGAACTGCCGGCCATTACGACGCGGCCATCGCACCACGGTTGCTGCGCGATCCATTCGACGGTGTCGCGCCCGTCAGGACCTTCCTGCTGGATGTTCGTGAGCAAGCCTTGCGATTCATATCGGCCGCGCACATCCTCTATGGCCACGACGTATCCACGACGCCGGAAATAGCGGTAGCTCAGCATCGGCTTCGCCTTCCTGCCATACGGCGTACGGACAAGAACCACTGGCCACCGCCTGCCCTCGGGAGGGAAAATTACGTCCGCCGCGAGACGAACTCCATCTTCCATCGGGATGTCGACTGTCAGTTCTTGCGGTACAGGTATGTGCCGATCCCTTGCGTTCCGGCCCAAAAGGCAACCACACGCCACAAATGCGAACGCGCCGAAGACGACTCGAGCGCTGCGATTCATGGAAGTGCCGGCAATTCCTTTGCGACCGGTTTCGGACGCGCCCCGAACAGGGCAGTGCCAACCCGAATAATCGTCGCGCCCTCTTCTATAGCTATTTCGAAATCGCCCGACATGCCCATCGAGATTTTCGGAAGCTTGTACTTTGCCGCCAACTCGGCGATGCGCCGAAAATACGGCCGGGAATTCTCCGCCATGTCCGACCAGGGCGGAACAATCATGAGGCCGCAAACGTCGAGATGCGAGCAAGCCGAAGCCGTATCGAGCAACGACGGGATGTCCTCCGGCGCTGCGCCGGTCTTGCTCATCTCATCGGAGAGCTTGATTTCTAGTAGGACCTCAAGCGTTCCTTCCGTCGATCCCATTGCCGCTTCGAGCCGCTGCAACAGCTTTGGCGAATCGGCTGTCTCTATGACCTGAAACAACTCCGCGGCAACGCGTGCCTTATTCGTCTGCAGATGGCCGATCAAGTGAAAGCGGGCATCTGGAAGACCAGCGAGTTCAGGACGTTTTTCGGCGAACTCCTGGACATAGTTTTCGCCGAAATTACTTAATCCTGCATCATAAGCCTCACGAATATGCGCAGCAGAGAATTTCTTGCTAACGGCCACTAACGTTATTTCGGATCGCTTGCGGCCGGCGCGGCGTACTGCTTCTTCGATACGCGACTCGACGGCACGCAAGCGATCTCTAACGGCGGATACTTCCAGTGGCAACTCTTCATCATAAAGCGATCTCCCCACACAGCCCGGCACAAGATACGGCGATCATGCGCGAGGCGATCACGGCTTTCCTATCGGCGTGCCGCAAACCGGCTTTTCTGGACTATGGCGAGCCCGTTCAGCCTTTAGTGCGCGGCGGATACTGTCTGGAAGAACGAGGCGGACGGTTGTGGGTGGAGATATTCAGTGAAACGCGGACCATATCGCGACGCATTGTCTCGGTCGAGAAGCACTCTACAGGCGTGCTCGATTGCACCGTTCATCGCTTCGGCGCAAAACCGGCACAGGCCAGCTTTCTGGACTTAGACCGGCCGCAAACAGGCCACAAAACAGTTTCGGGAGCGCGCAGGAGCTTCGGTGAACAGTTCCGTAGAATGCTGACGCGACAATTCCCTGATTGGAAGATCAAAACCCTCACTGCATCTCTTGACCTGAGGCGATCTTTCTCGTCAGTGTTCCCGCGAGCGTGTCTCATTCGGGGAAACCAGCAACTTGCGGCCCTGGCATGCCCCACGACTGCTGACGAGCCCGTCTTTCTTACCTTCGCGCTGATCTGGCTTGACTACGTTCGCTCTCGCGCAAAAACGGGGATTCTTACGTCACTTGTAATTTTCCTTCCGGAAAACGCGGGCAATCTGACATCGCAGCGGACACGGTGGTTATCTTCCGCTGCTCAGCCAAGGATGTTTCGCTTCAACGCCCATGGCTCGGCCGGCGAGGTGGATGCGCGCGATTTGGGTAACTTGCAAACGCGCGTGCAGAAATCGGCGGCTAATGAAGGTGAGAGCGCCGGTTTTTCATCGACGGTTTGCGGCCATTCCGAACGCGCGTTCGAGATGACCGTGCGGCGGCACGTTCAGGCGCTTGATTCCACACTTCTGCGGGGTCCTGTGCACTCACAAGTATTGGCTTTTGCAGCCGGCGACCGAGATCTCATCGATCTCGTGGCTGTCTCCGCCTTGGGGCGGCTCGCGATACTGGAACTTAAAGTCTCCGAAGACCTTCATCTTCCCGTGCAGGCGTTGGATTATTGGATGCGAATCAAGTGGCATGCCGAAAGAAACGAGTTACAGCACCTTTTCCCCGCGATACCGCTGGCGGCCCAGGCTCCAAAGCTGCTACTTGTTGCACCGGCGATGGCCTTCCACTCTTCGTGTGCAACAGTCCTGCGGTATTTGTCGTCCGAAATAGAGGTTGAGCGCGTGGGCGTCAACTCGGACTGGCAGGAGCAATGCCGAGTCGTGTTGCGATTGCGCGGCGGCGATGACCCGATATCACATAGGAGCGTCTGATGGGCCTTGAGAGCTTGTTTCACATCAAGAAAGCGCTCGGCAATCTTAATTCCAACCAAGTTCGCGAGATGTCGGAAAGGACCATCCGCGTCGCCCTGCATGCAGGAAGTCAAGAATCGTACCAGCGCATGGAGGATTTCTTGCTGCGTGATTTGAGCCCCCCTCGGCGACGGCAATCGGCTGTTCTTCTCACCAGAGCGCCTGTGCTACCCGGCCAAAACAAAGTTGACCTTGACATCTACGCTGAGGATGTTGCCGCGCCGCAGGGCGTCACGGTCCTCCGGCCCGATCACCCAGGCTTATTCGTAACAAAAACTCTTGAGACTCATCCGGATCTGGGTGTGTCGCTTGCCAGATCGTTCCTTCCGTTTCGGCGTCCATTCGTGGAGAGAACAACTTCCAAGATCGCGCGCGAAAACATGCTCTTCTCGCTGACGACCGCATTACCCGATGTGATTCCGAATCTGATTGAGCTTCCCTGGGCTGTAGCAGAGTTCGCATCGGATACAGCATTCCTCACCATGAACCAGGTTCGGATGGCCTTCTTGATTGCGGCTGCCAGCGATCGCGAGGTCGGTTACATGTGTCAGAAGTCCGAGATTGCCATGGTTGTCGGCAGCGCGTTCGGGTGGCGCGCCATTGCCCGTCAGCTCATCGGTAAAATTCCATTCGGAGGTGGCTTGATCGCGAAAGCTGCGGTTGCGTACGCCGGCACCAAGGTTCTGGGACTCTCACTCGACCATTACTACAGCATTGGATTCACATATACACGGGAAGAGCGCGACCGTTTATATGCCGATGCGTTCCGGCAGGGAAAACAAGCGGCACTGAAGACCCTCCGTTCCCTACGGCCCGAGCTGGCTGCCAAATTCGCATCTGAATCGTCGAAGCAGATCGCACCACCTTTGACGCCGAACGTGCCGAACTGATTAACAAGCCTGCCCGCATGCTGGTGTTACACACCGTTGAATCAGCGTTGGATACGAAAATTAAGTTTTGATAAGCTAAGCGCCACAGCTTGCTGTGGCTTGGAGGGGTCTGCGTCTGGTACTCCGAGCTGGACCGACCCCTCTTAAGCGACCGTGAAAGAGCGAAGCCTCTGTCGCTCGTCTATAAGACCTGAACGGCACTTTCCGGATTTGGATTACCAAGACTTCTTGGAGTTTTGCCGAGTCTGTCCGCCGTATATGAGTTCATAGAAAGATGGTGATGCTGGACGCGGCGGAAGTGCGGGTGCTCGGGGCGTTGATAGAGAAGGAAGCAACTACTCCTGAATATTACCCGCTGTCCCTGAATGCGTTGATCAATGCGTGTAATCAGAAATCGAATCGCGACCCCGTCGTCGACTACGACGAAGACACGGTTTATGATGCGCTCACGCGATTGCGCGACAAAGGGCTCGCGCTGCTGAACACCGGAAGTGGACGCGTGAACAAATACGGGCAACGCATCTCTGAACGGCTGAATCTTGGGCGCAGAGAACTGGCTGTTCTTTGCACGCTCATGTTGCGAGGGCCGCAGACGCTCGGCGAAATTAAAGATCGCAGTGAGCGCATGTTTAACTTTGCGGATCTCTCTGAAACGGAATCGGTCCTTGAGAAATTGTCGGACTGGCCTGATGGTTCGTTGGCCAAGAAGCTTCCGCGTTTGCCCGGGCAGAAGGAGGCACGATACGCGCACCTGCTTTCAGGTGAGCCGGCCGCAACGGAGATAATCGGTGCAGAAACGCACGCCGCCGGCGCCGTAACGAAGGTAGCGCAGATCGAAGGCGAGCTCAATCAACTTCGCCGCGATTTCGACGAATTGAAACGGCGTTTCGACGAGCTTGAAGGGCAACTGCGATAGCTAACCGTGCGCCGCGCCCGTCAGTAAGCTGTAGAGCAGCACTGCCAGCACGATCGTCGTAACGATTACGTACTTGCGGTCGCGTTCCATCGCGAAACCGACTAGGGAGAAAGCTACCCGAGCGATAGGCGTTGCTATCAGCAGCAGAATCCCCAACTGAATAATCGATCTCGCGCGAGCGTGGATCGCGCCGTTTACAATGAGGCCGATTTGACGGTCGACGGCGGGCTGACCGGCAAAACGTTGGTAATTTGCAGATTCGCTGCCGTGCCGCAACAAATAATAGATTCCTCCGGCAAGCACAACTCCGCCCGCCACCAGAACTCCCGTGCGCAGAAGAATGCTGACCATGATCTCGATGTCGAGGTCCGTGACCTTTTTCGAAATATTCGGGTGCCGGCTCATCGGAATGTGCCTCGAATGCCGTTTGCGATCATCTGCAATCCGATGACCCCCACCACAATCGCGAAACCCCTGCGCAACCCACGAACCGGCAGGCGCTTTAGAAATTTTGCGCCGACCGTTGAACCGGCTAAGACGCCCAGCATAACTGGAAACGCGATAACCGGGTCGACATAACCACGGCTCACGTATAGGCTGGCGCTTGCAGCCGCAGTAACACCGATCATAAAGTTACTCGTCGCAGTCGAGACTTTAAATGGAATCTGCATAGCCTGGTCCATCGCGATGACTTTCAGCGCGCCCGATCCGATTCCAAGTAAACCCGATATAGTGCCGGCGCCAAACATCAGACCGAAGCCCGTCTTTACGCGACGGACCTTATAATGCTCAACACCCTCAGCGCCTTCGTAAGACCCATTCAGTTGCAGCCGATCCGCAAGCGGATCTGAAGCGCTCAGGTTACGTCGATGCGTGTGGTGACGCGTGGCTTGCCAAGCCGACTGCAGCAGAATGATTCCGAAAATGACGCTCAAAGCCGCAGTCGCTACTCGGGTTGCGAGGAACGCACCAAACACGGCGCCTAAGGTGGTTGCGATCTCCAGGAACATGCCGATTCGGATATTCGAATATCCTTCCCGCACATATGCCGCAGCAGCTCCCGAGGACGTCGCAATAACGGATACCAAGCTGGCTCCGATGGCGTATCGAATATCGACGCCCAGAAAGAGCGTCAGAGCCGGCGTGACTATTACTCCGCCTCCCAGACCCGTCAGTGAGCCAACGAAACCCGCAAGCAACGATGCTGCAAATACGATCGGTGTAAACTCGGCGCTCGTCATTTAGAAGCGCAAAGGGCGCGGCTGCGCGCCGCCAGGCAGTCAAGGAAATCGCCCGATCTTAGGGAGGCGCGCTTGATACCACGACCGTTTTGCGCGAGTTCCTCAATAGCGCCAGTTTGTACGTAATGGAGGACAATCATGAAAGCTCTATTATTCTGCTTCATTCTCCACGTCGCGGAACTTGCGGCTTAATCTAAGGTGTTGGACAAAATCGATAGCCGATACGAGGTTCGGTCAAAAGGTAGCAGGGAGCCGCAGGATCCGACTCGATCTTTTTCGGATCTGGTTGACAAACACGTGCAGGTACGCGAGCTCGTTGCCGTAGTCGGGCCCCCACACGCTTTGCAGCAACTTCCCGTGTGGAATTGTCATATTCGGATGCACCACCAGATAATGCAGCAGATCGAATTCTTTAGGGGTGAACCGAATATCTTGGCCGCCCACGTACACGTGACGGGTGGCGGTGTTTACTTCGACATTTCCGAAAACCAGCGTTGCAGGTCCGCTAGCGGTGGAATAGGGAACTCTGCGCAGGTTGGCTCGGATGCGCGCGAGTAGTTCCGGCATGCTGAATGGCTTTGTCACGTAGTCGTCTGCTCCGGCATCGAGAGCCGCAATTTTATCGGCATCGGTATTCCGGACGGTGAGCATGATAATCGCGATTTCCGAAGTACTCCGGATTTGAGCACATGCTTCCAACCCGCTCTCCCCTGGCATGTTTACATCCAACAGAACGAGATCGAATCGCTCCTGCCGAAGCCTCTCATAAGCTTCGGCAGCCGATTTGGCTCCGACTGCCACGTACTGCTCTGCTGTCAGTGCCGTTTTCATAACGCGCCGGATCTGCGGCTCGTCGTCGACGATAAGTATCTTTCCGATCATGCGAGTATCTGCTTTGCTTGCTCCCTCGGCCGGTCTCGATATTTCGCTACTGGCAGAGTAAACGCGAAGTGAGTTCCGGTTCCCTCCTCGCTGTCCACCCAAATGTGTCCCCCTTGGGCTTCCACAATTTCACGGCTGATGCTCAGCCCCATTCCCGTTCCGGGAATTCGTGTTCGTACTTCAGCCGAGCGATAAAATTTGCCGAAAATCAAATTCTGTTCCGCTCTTGGAATAACGGACCCGGTATTGGTGACTCGAAACTCAACAAAGTTCTCCTGCTTGCTAGCCGCGACGTGAATCGGCGAACCGGGGAACGAGTACTTCAGGGCATTACTCAGAATCTGTCGTAGAACCAGCTCACATAGCTTTCTGTCCACATCGAGGAGCGGTAGATCTGGCGTGATGCTCACCGCGATATCGCGTCCTTCGAGCAAAGTCCGCATGTCGGCCAGGGCAGAACAGACAAGCTGCTCCGCGGAACACAATTCTCTCTGCAAGGTCACAGGACCCGTCCCGATACGGGCTAATTCGATCGCATCGCTAACCAAAATTGTCATGCGATCCGCTTCTTCGTCGATCACGGTGATCAATTCTTGTTCCATTTGGTCCAGCTTGCGACATGGCAGTAGAGTTGTCGTTGCTGCCTTGATTGAGGTCAGCGGCGTTTTGAACTCATGAGCGAGCGCATCAAGCAAGGTGGACTTAAGCTGCTCATTCTGGCGAGTAGCCTCGATCAGGTTGGCGGCCTGTTGCATTCGCGCTCTTTCCATGGCGATAGCGACCAGTTGCGTGATCGCTTGTAAGGCAATCTCTGAAAGAGTTTCTTTGCCCGCGATGCCCAGGCTCCCGAGAGAGGCACCGCCAAGCCGCACCGGAACGATCAACGCGCTCTGGCTCGCATCTCGCCAGAACGTTCCGCTGCTCGCGACATTTCGAAAAAGCGAATCGTCGAAAGGCGTCTCTATGCTGTCGCTTCGGGAGACTGAGTCGGTGTAGAGGTCATAGAACCAGACACTTTCTATTCCAAACGACTCGGCAATGTGGTGGGTAATCTGATTGGCGAGACTACGGTCGTCGTGGCCGAGAATGAGTGCTCGACTGAAGTCGTACATGCGCTGCAATTCCTGTTGTCGAGCGTTAGCCTCTTCCGCCCGCCGCCGGGCACTGGAGGAGAGATGGCTGGCTGTAATAGCAGTCGCCAGGAATGCGAAGAGCGCTACCCAATTCTGCGGATCCGCGATCGTAAGAGTGCCAATTGGAGGAAGAAAAAAGAAGTTGTAGGCCAGCATGGCAGCCAGCGAAGCCGTGATCGAGTCGCGGAGGCCGGCGCGTGTAGCCAAACCCAAAATGAGGATCAGGAAAGTGAATGCCGCTGTCGCGCTATTTACGTGAATCAGGCTGAAATCGACTGCCGTTACAGCCGCCACTGCAGCAAGCACTCCTATGAAGCGCACCACCGGCTGCCATAACTGCCGCGCATAGCCTCTTCGCTGCATTAAGAAAAACCGTTCTTACCAGCTTCCCTCTTTTCCCCCGAACCACCACAGCATCCCAAGGGTCACCGTGTCTTGTGAGCGGGCCGGATAGAGCGGATTGTTGGTCAGAAAAAATGGGACATTGCTGAAGTCTCGCCGATATTCCAGCCGCGTTTGAAAACCATCCGCAAATTGATACACGCCTGTGACCGTCACATCTTTAAGATCCTGGCTGGCGCCGCTGAATAAGCCGCCTCGATCGGCAAGGTATTCGAATCTTCCGTTGAGCGCGAGTGCCGATGTAAGCTGCCGGTGCAGATATCCAGCTCCGCCGTAAACCCGGGTGGGAGCCGAGCCGGATGCCACTCTGCTGATGACATAATCGCCTTCGAGAGTCGCAGACCAGTTCGAGCCGAGGTTGAAAGTCGCGTAGGAATCGATGATGTGTTCCCGGCCATTATGAAGGCCGGTCACCGGCTGAATAGAAAGACCGGGTTGCGTTGGCAAAGCCGGGATTCCAGGATTGTAGAGCGGTGTTAGGTCACGCTGCTCCTGGCCTTCGTAATAATTTACATTCCAACTGATATCTTTGTTGGGCTTTAAAGTCACCAGAGCCGCCTGACTTTTAAAACCGTTGAAATCTTCCGCTTGGTTTGCGCCGTTCACCAAGTAATACTGCAGCACGAGCTTTTCGTTGACATTGTAGGTAGCACGAACGCCCATGTGATAAAAGGGCAGAAAATTGTAGAAATACGAGCGAGAGTAGTTCAACTGGTCCTTCGTGTAGGCGCCTTCCACACCCAAGGCACTCGCGAATTTTCCGAAGTCCACCTGTAAACCATGACCGACGGGAAACACGTATGAACCGTAAGCCTGAAAAATGTTCCGATACACCTGCGGCCTCGGCTCATTCGCTGGATTGCCCTGCAAAGTTTCGGTATCTTGCCCAAACATCAGATCTAGCCGATAACCAAATCGCCGATTCACACTGGCATCCGGTGCGCGCTCCACCATGACGACAGCTTGATTCAAGCTGAAGCTGTCCGATAAGACATCGTTAGCCCGAAGTAAGTTCACGCGCCCAACCGGATCATTGAAGTTGTAACCGTAGTAGCCGTCCAGATCGAAATTGACCGTCGTGCCATCCGCAAACGCAAGCGCGCTGTCATGGCTGGCGGCACTGGCGACCGGCGTTGCGGCAGCTCCGGGCTGAGGAGTTGGCGCGGCGGCACTCGCCGATGTTGGCAAGGACGGCTGCTGGCCGGCGTTAGGCGCTTGCGTATTGAAGACCGCGATTGCCGAGGCTCTCGCCGATCCTTCGAGGCTCGCGACCCGCTGCTCCAGTCTATCGATCCGCTCCAGCAACAGTCGTTCACGGTCGGTGAGAGGCGCGCTGCTGTCGGCTTGCGGGCCTGAAGTCGATGCGCCCTGTTGCGCGGCACAGTTCCCCGCGCAAAAGAATGAAACGGAGAATAAGCACACGAAGAGTGTTGTTTTGGCCGATATCATATGTCCTTGCGTTAAAAAGAAAAAGCTGACTTACTTTTTTGCGAATTGCCGATCAAGTTGTAAATTCAATTCCAGAACGTTGACCCGCGGCTCGCCCAGGAATCCCAGATCGCGCCGCTCGGTTGCGGAAACAATCAGGTTCTGGACAGATTCGATATCTGCGCCGCGTGCTTCCGCCACTCTCTCTAGCTGAGCGGTTGCATTCGCAACGCTAATGTCTGGATCCAGCCCGCTCCCCGATGCGGTTAGGGCATCGGCGGGAATAGGACCGCTATACGAAGGGTTCTCTTTCCGGAATCGATCTGCGGCAGTTTTCACGCGGTCATACAGTTTCTGATTGGTCGGACCGAAATTCGATCCGCCCGATGCAGTCGGATCGTAACCATCTGTACCCGCGGCCGACGGCCGGGGGTGGAAGTATTCCGGCTTTGTAAAATTCTGCCCCAGAAGGGAAGAGCCGATTACGTGACCATCGATCTTAATGAGACTGCCATTCGCTTTGTCCCTGAAAGAATACTTGGCACAAGCCGGTCACGACACCGGGATACACCAGCCCCGTTATCACGGTCATGAGCGCGGTCATCCGCAGCGCGGGCAGAAGTTGATTTACCATAACTTATCTCCCTTTTTCTACGCGAGATGCGTCCAAACGAGCAGTTGATCGAGTATCCATATCCCCGGGAACGGAACGATGATTCCTCCCACCCCATAGATCAGAATGTTGCGGCGTAACAGCTCCGCTGCTCCCACTGGACGGTACTTGACACCGCGGAGGGCAAGCGGCACCAGGGCGATGATGATGAGGGCGTTGAAGATTACCGCGGCCAGGACAGCACTTTGCGGCGTATGCAGCCCCATGATGTTGAAGTGCCCCAGCGCCGGATAGGTAGCCATGAACATCGCCGGGATGATCGCAAAATATTTCGCGACATCGTTGGCGATTGAAAAAGTTGTCAAAGCCCCGCGCGTAATCAGAAGCTGTTTCCCGATCGCGACGATCTCAATGAGCTTCGTCGGGTTGCTATCCAGGTCGACCATGTTTCCGGCTTCTTTGGCCGCCATGGTTCCCGTGTTCATGGCTACGCCGACATCGGCTTGCGCCAAAGCGGGAGCATCGTTTGTGCCGTCACCCGTCATGGCGACCAAGCGCCCTTCGGCTTGTTCTTTTTTGATGTACTTCAGCTTGTCCGCGGGCGTCGCTTGGGCGAGGAAATCGTCCACTCCTGCCTCGGTGGCGATAGCCGCCGCCGTCAGCGGATTATCGCCGGTGATCATGACCGAGCGGATGCCCATGCACCGCAGTTGATACATGCGCTCCTTCATGCCGCCTTTGACGATGTCTTTCAAATGAATGACTCCCAGCGCTCTCCGCCCATCCGCGACGGCGAGCGGAGTGCCGCCGCTTCTAGAAATGCGATCCGCGGTTTCTTCGAAACCGGCGGGAATAGATCCGCCCGCCTCCTTCACGAAGTTCGCGATCGCGCTGCTCGCGCCCTTTCGCAGTTGCCGCCCGTCGATATCTACGCCGCTCATGCGGGTGTAGGCGGAAAACGGAATGAAATTGGCCTCGTGCTGAGAGACTTCCCGTCCACGCAGCCCATACTTGTCTTTCGCAAGCACGACAACCGAGCGGCCTTCCGGCGTTTCGTCCGCAAGACTGGAGAGTTGAGCTGCATCGGCCAGTTCTTGCTCGGTCACGCCGGTGAAGGGAATGAATTCCACTGCCTGCCGATTGCCAAGAGTGATCGTGCCCGTCTTGTCCAGCAGCAACGTATTCACGTCGCCGGATGCTTCCACCGCTTTGCCGCTCATCGCAAGCACGTTATCCTGCATCACGCGATCCATGCCTGCGATACCGATCGCGGAAAGAAGTCCGCCAATGGTGGTGGGTATCAGGCAAACCAGCAGAGACACTAAGACAGCGATGGTCGGCACGGTTCCCGATCCCGCGGAGGCCACCGAGTAAATAGCGAAGGGATGAAGAGTCGCGACTGCCAACAGGAAGATCAAGGTCAGCCCCGCAATGAGGATGTTCAGGGCAATCTCGTTGGGAGTCTTCTGGCGTTCCGCGCCTTCCACCAGCGCGATCATCCTGTCCAAAAACGTCTCGCCTGGGTTCGAGGTGATTCGTATCTTCACCCGATCCGAGAGAACCTTGGTGCCGCCTGTCACCGCGCTCCTGTCGCCGCCGGATTCGCGAATCACCGGCGCGCTTTCGCCCGTAATCACCGACTCGTCGATGGTGGCAATTCCTTCAATCACTTCGCCATCGCCGGGAATCAGATCGCCTGTTTCCGCGACTACGATGTCGCCGGCGCGCAGCTTGAGAGGCTGGCGCTGTTTCGACTTTGCCATTGACAAGGCGCTTGGCAACGGCGTCGGTCTTCGTCTTGCGGAGTGTATCGGCTTGCGCTTTGCCGCGGGCCTCGGCCGTTGCCTCAGCGAAGTTGGCGAAAAGAACGGTGAACCAGAGCCAGAGCGCAATTTGAAACTCAAAGCCCCGGCCGGCAGCGCCCGTAAAGAGGTCGCGTATTAAGAAGACCGTAACCAGGGCGGCTCCTACTTCGACGACGAACATGACGGGGTTCTTCAGCAGCGTGATCGGATTGAGCTTGACGAACGAATCGCGAATCGCGCGTTTCACGATCTCCGGGTCGAATAGCGGCCGTGAACGCCTCAGCTTGCCGGGCAGTAGCGAAGTCGGAGTTATGGGTCGGGTGACTCGGTGTAGGTGTTTCAACAATGGTCGCCATTGCTTAGCTCCAGATGGGGAACAACAAAAGTGAAAAGAGTTTGCCGCTCTGCATCAGGTAATGCTCGACGATCGGTCCCAGCGCAAGGGCCGGGAAGAAAGTCAAAGCGCCAACTAGAATGACTGTTCCTACCAGTAGCCCTACGAACAGAGGGCCATGCGTGGGCAGAGTCCCGCTGGTAAATGGAAGCTTTCTCTTTCCAGCCAGGCTTCCCGCGGCGGCCAGCAGAGGGATCAAAAAGAAGAAGCGCCCGATCAGCATGGCCAAACCGATTGTCAGGTTGTACCAGGGCGTGTTAGCGTTCAATCCCGCAAAGGCGCTGCCGTTATTGCCGGTACCGCTGGAATAGGCGTAGAGGTCTTCGCTGAATCCGTGAGCGCCTGAGTTGTTGAAGTTGGCGGTTGCCGGTCCCGGTGGATTCCAGTAACTGTGGGCGACCGGTTGGCCCTTGGCGTCCTTACCCGGGTTTTCAAAATGGACAACCGCCGATAAGGCGGAGAAAACAAGAATGCTGAAAGCGGTGCAGATAAGCGCTAACATCGCCATCTTGACCTCTTTTTGCTCGATCTTCTTGCCTACATATTCGGGCGTGCGTCCGACCATCAATCCAGCGATAAAGACCGCCAGAATTGCGTATAGCAGGATCCCATACAGCCCAGCCCCGACACCGCCGAAAATGACCTCGCCCGTTTCGATGTTAAACAGCGGGACAAGCCCGCCCAGCGGAGTGAAGACTGTCATGCGCCGAATTCACAGCTCCACAACTCGCATCCGTGGTTACTGTGACAAATAGGGCTGAGGCGGCGATCCCAAAGCGGGTTTCCTTGCCCTCCATATTGCCGCCGGGCTGTGTGGCCGTGGCGTGATTTTCTATCCCGAGCTTAGTCAGTGTCGGATTTCCGTTCGCCTCGGCTCGGTAGCAGACAAAGGCGCCGGCCAAAAACATAACGGCGCAGGCGCTGAAGACCACCCACCCTTGCCTTCGGTCACCCACCATCGCGCCGAACGTGTACGTGAGGCCTGCTGGTATCGCGAAAATCAGGACCATCTGCAGCAGATTGGTCAGCGGCGTCGGGTTTTCAAACGGATGCGCGGAGTTTGCGTTGAAGAATCCGCCTCCGTTAGTGCCCAAGCATTTTGATCGCTTCCTGCGAGGCAACCGGTCCCTGCGCGATCACCTGCTTTGCGCCCTCAAGCGTTTTCGCGGCTGTGTACGGTTCCAGGTTTTGAATCACGCCTTGCGAGCAGAAAAACAGCGCGGCTAACAATGAGAGTGGAAGCAAAATGTAGAGAGTGGCGCGTGTGAGGTCAACCCAAAAGTTCCCGATACTATTCACTTGCTGCCTGGCGAAACCGCGTACCAGCGCAATCGCCACGGCAATTCCAACGGCAGGCGTTGCAAAGTTCTGCACCGTCAAGGCGGCCATTTGAACCAGGTAACTCAACGTGCTTTCGCCTGAGTAAGACTGCCAATTCGTGTTCGTCACAAAACTTACGGCCGTGTTAAAGGCAAGGTCGGGAGATACATTCGTGTGATTGAAGCCCTGCGGATTGAAGGGCAGAACGCCTTGCAGCCGCTGAAGCAGGTAGACAAATAGGAAGCTAAAGATGCTAAACGCGATCAGCGATGCCGTGTATTGTGTCCAGCGCTGCTCGGCCTCTTCTTTGATTCCCACGAGTTTGTAGGTGAGGACTTCGGCCGGACGCAATAGCGGGTGTAGGAACGTCCTCTTGCCTTCGAACAGCTTGGCCATGAAGCTGCCCAGCGGCTTGGTCAAGGCCAATATGATCAGAAAGAAAACTACGATCTGCAAAATTCCATTAGGCGTCACAAGTTGTCTCCGAGGTATTTTGCGGGCGAACTGCTAGAACTTCTCCGGCTTCAATAGCGCGTAAAGAAGGTAAGCAAAAAGAAACAGAGTCGCGACTCCGCCAATGATGTAATCCATTCGTGAACTCCTCCATCCGGTGTTACTAGAGACGCTCGCAAGCCTTCGTAAAGGCCCAGCATCCGGCAAAGAACAACAGCGCAATCAGGAAATAAAACAAATCGGTCATATGCGTCCGCTCCGTGCGAAAGATTGTCTCGGCATGCTTTTCGATGATGCCTTTTCATCCCTAAACGGCGGCTAAGGATACTCTAAGGATTTTCTTTTTAGATCGCTTTTTGGCTCTCCGAACAGAGGAGATGAGAATGCACTTCGCACCGTTATGTCCCGAAGCTCCTTGCTCGAACCGAATGCGAACGAAACAGTGAATCTCTCTCGAACGAGATCCCACGAGTGGTAATCCGTTCCGAGTTGGCAAGCGAGAGTGCAGCCGTTTTCACTCAGGGAACAAGTGCTGCCGTGGTCGATCCCAATTTTCTGTTGGGACAAAAAGCTCTGCACGGCGCGTTGCGAGCTTCCGATCGGAAGGCGCTCCAAAAGTATGGCGCGTACGTTTTCCGGAACAACTCCCACATAGGCGGGCATGTTCAGGTATTCCTGAATTTGTTTATGGGTGGCGATGACACTGCCGGCCGTCGTGGCGAATACCAGCGTGCAAAGCAGCAAGAAAGCAATCACAATCCACTTCGACATGTTGACTCTCGATGTGCCGCAACCGAAGCATATAGGTGTTGCCCTAAGCGACCTCTAAGGATTCTCTAAGCAAATGCTAAAGAGCACAAAATAAATTCAGAAGTTGCATGTGCCTCAGTAAAATTGGAAATCGTGGATTGCCATGCCTGCTCACAATAAGCCCACTCCTGAACAACTGCTGAGTCAGTTGCAGGCGGAAGAGGAGTACGCGAGCCGGGGTCATCTCAAGGTATTTCTTGGCTATGCCGGCGGCGTCGGCAAGAGCTTCCGAATGTTGGATGAAGGACGGCGGCGGCGAGAACGCGGTCAGGACGTCGTGGTGGGAGCCACGCAGCAACCCAACTCCGCGGAGCTGGAGTCGTTGCTATCGCAACTCGAAGTAGTTCCCTTATTGACAGTTGCGGATGTTCCCGTCATGGATGTAACCAGACTCCTTCGCCGGCATCCACAAGTCTGCTTAGTCGACGGGCTTGCTTACGATAATCCGCCGGGTACTGCTCACCCGCATCGATGGCAGGACATCGAGCAGCTACTCGCGGCTGGAATTTCTGTGCTCACCACCATCAATCTGCAATACGTGGCAGAGCGGCAACGGGAAGTCGAGCGGATTCGCGGTAAGAGCGTCGCGGTAAGTGTACCCGAAAACTTCCTTCGGCAAGCCGATGAGATTGTCGTCGTCGATGCGCCGGCCGAGCGCATGCACGGAGTTGCGGCGCCTGGCGCGGATCGGGAAACAATCTTATCTCAGCTCCGCGAAATCGCGCTTCTGCTTGCGGCCGATGTCATTGATGATCAACTCGAAGCGTATTTAAAACGTCAGGGCGTTGCGCAACTCTGGGGAACGCAGGAGCGCATCCTGGTTTGCTTGGCTCCGACAACCAATGCAACCCGCATGATCGAGCGCGCTCGCTTGACGCGAGAGCGCTTTCACGGCGAATTGTTCGTTGTGTACGTCGGCCGGCGAGACCTTAACTCCGATGACCAGCTCGCACTCCAGCGTAATCTGGAACTCGCGCGGCAAGCGGGCGCCGAGGTTAAACTGCTCGACGGCGAGGATGAGGTGAATACGATCATGAATTTGGCCCGCAAGGAAGGCATCACTCAAATCTTTATTGGGCACAGCCTCACCAACGACTGGCGCGCGCGATTTGTGCGCACTACAGCCGACCGGCTGATCCGCGCGGCCGAAGGCATCGATGTCAAGCTCTTTCCAAACTGAGCGGAATTCGTACCCCGCTGCCCCATCCAGCGCTCGAGGAAAGCTAAAGATCTTCCTTGGGTATGCAGCCGGGGTCGGCAAAACTTATCAGATGCTCGAAGAAGGGCACGTCCTGCTGCATCAAGGAACCGATGTGGTCGTCGGCTATTTTGAGCCCCACGCGCGGCCGGACACGATTGCTTTGCTGCAAGGATTCGAAGTGATACCCCGGCGCGTGATCGAGTATCGCGCAACTCGCTTTGAGGAGATGGATACCGGCGCCATCCTGCGCCGCCGCCCTCAGTTGGCCCTAGTGGACGAATTTCCGCATACAAATGTCCCGGGATCGGAACGCGCCAAACGCTGGGAGGACGTTTTATTTCTAATCGAAAATGGAATCGACGTCTGGACCACAATGAACGTTCAGCATCTCGAAAGCATGAACGATAAGGTTTACCAAATTGCTGGGGTGCGGGTCAGGGAGACGATTCCGGACTGGGTTGTCCAACAGGCGTCCGAGGTGGTCATGGTGGACTTAACGCCGCGCGCCCTTCTCAACCGGTTAGACCGCGGTGTTGTCTACCAGGGCGAAAAGGCGGAACGCGCGAAGGCGAATTTTTTCAAAGAATCCACTCTCGCCGCTCTCAGGGAATTGGCGCTCAGAGAAACCGCTTTCGAGGTCGAATCTCGACATGCGTCGGAGCGAAACCAGGAGGTCTTCGAATTAAAGGAGCAAGACTCCGCGTCGCCCTCGACATCGCCGGAACGCGTTCTTGTTCTCCTGACCGCCGAACCTTCCACTGCGGCGCTCATTCGACGCGGTAAGCGAGTAGCAGACTACTTCAAAGGAGATTGTTTAGCGGTAGCGATTTGCCCTGGTGGCGATCTGGCTACTCTTCCGGTAGAGGAACGGGAAGTGCTGGAGAAACACCTGAACTTTGCGCGGAACCTCCATTTAGAGACTCACCTGCTATCCGGCAACGATATTGCGGACGAGATCGCCTCCTTCGCGCGTCAACACCGAGTCACTCAGATCTATCTGGCACGCCCTAAAACAACACTTTGGGATTTCCCGCTTACGCGAGATCTAGTCCAAAGAGTGGCCCGCCGGGCAAGGGATATGGAAGTTACCATAGTTGCGGAACGAGATCCTCGCGGCCCGCGGTGAAACAAAACGCACAATTCATAATCTATCCACGACCCGAACGCACCCCGGTCACAGTTTTCCAAAAATATTTAGGCCCTGAATTCAACAGCTTGCAGACCGCAAGTCCGGGTTCTCGGCACCAACGCCCTGCATACTCGTGCGCAGGAGATTCCCGCATGTTCACATCGCTCCGCAAGCTTCAAGCAAATCGCGCCAACGCTCTTAAAGCGACCGGCCCGACCAGCGCCGCAGGCAAGGAAAAGGTATCGCAGAACCGCACCACACATGGCCTGTTAGGTCAGTTCCGTGTCCTTCCCGGCGAACATCAAGACCGCTTCGACGCCCTCCTCGACCAACTCATCGAAGACGAGAATCCCGTCGGCATCGCCGAAATCGAACTGGTCAAGAAAATGGCTGAAAGTATGTGGCTCGCGCAACGCGCGCGGCGTTATCAAGAAGCCTGTTTCGTGGTGAAGCCGCAAACCGGCGACCAGCTCGTCGGCAACCAGGCTGAAATCGCCGTGCGGCCCCAACTCGAACGCTACCTCCGCTATCAAGCCCATCATGATCGCGCCTATGCCCGTGCCTCCGCCGAGCTTCTAAAACGTAAAAAGGAAAGACGCTTAGCGGAAATTGGCTTTGAATCGCAGCAACGCGAGCAGGCTCAGGAACGCCGCCGTGAAACGAACGAAAATCGCAAAGACGAGCTGCATAAAATCGCCATCGCGACCGCTCAAAAGCGTCTCGAACTGCACGAAGTCAAACTCTTCACCCTTACCGCCGCCACCGCGAGCCGAACGAGCGCATTTGAATCTTCCGAAAAGGAGAGAACCGCCGCCTGATCCAACGTCGACAACTCCTCTGCAGGCCGCGCTCAAACACAAAGTACACCTTCAACGCGCTCGTCTACCACATCAATGGAGAGGCCGACCAAGGCTTTGCCCTCTGTTCGGCCTCTCCTCCCGGAGCGGTGGTGGCGGTCCGAGAAACGAATTACTTGTCTTGAGCGCCTGGCGTGTGCGGTGTGGGAGCGGCGGCGTTCGTCTGGCCAGAAGCGACAACACCTTGGTTCACGTAGATCGTTACGTCAACTCTACGGTTTTGCTGCCGGTCCTGCGCCGTCCGGTTGTCACCCACCTGATGCGTCGTACCCAGGCCTGCAGGCGTTAGAATCCGGCGAATTGGAATGTTACCTTGCTCTTCCAAGTACTCCATGACGGCGTGTGCACGCCGCTCACTTAACTCCTGATTACGAGCAGCCTTCCCGGTAGGATCGGCGAAACCGGCCACTTCGATAACGTATGCCTTTCCAGATTGCGCTTCTTGCGCAATCTGATCTAGGGTCTGCTTATCTTCAGCGGTTAACGCCGCGCGTCCATAACCGAAGTAAACTGTCTTTTTGTCTTGTTGCGTGTAATTATCGAGGTTGCTAACGCGTTCGTTCACGCTGCTAACCCCCTGATTAGCTTGGTCGGCTTCAGTTTTAACTTGTCCGACCTGCTGCTGCGTCTGCTTTTCCTGATCTTCCAACTGGCCCTGCCGGTTTTCCATTTGGCCGGCGCGGTTCTCCAGGGTGCCCGCTCGGTTTTCAAGGGTACCCGCTCGGTTTTCAAGGGTACCGGTTCGTGATTCGATAGGCGAAACACGCGTATCGATCTGACGAGAAGCGCGCATAGAGTTCTGGTCGAACAGAATGCGATCTGCGACGAGTTCGCCTTTTTCGTTTCCCTTGCCTTGCGCCTCGACCTGCAATCCGGGAACGAGAGCAGTTGCATCGTTCACCGACTTACGTCCGAAGCTTTTCCTAAGTTGGATCTTCGTCGTGCCAGTTAAGTCGACTGTGCCGATGGAATCATCGCTGGTTCGAATTTTGAGGAGGTCACCGCTGTGTGAGACAATCACGCCTTGTACTTTGACCTGCTGCCCGGCAGTGAAGGTTTTTGCATTCACCTCTACCCTCGCAAAAGCGCTTGCGGCGAACAACGCCACTGATAGTCCTAGTACGGCTACCATTTGTGCCGATCTATGTGTGTTTAACGGTTTCATCATTGAGCATCTCGCTTGGTCCGATTTGATTTCGGCTTGAATACCGAAGTCCTCGTATTCTTCCGTGGGACTCTCCCGTTAGACGCCGCCCTTTTGAGCTTGTAACTGGATTTTTCGCCTACATGGAAAAATAGATCTCGACTAAGTCTTCGCCGGCGCGAAGAGAGACACGGGTTTGTTCGCCCGATAGTTAGCTACGCGAGGCTGCTAAGTATCGGCAATACTTAGCGAAGCCCACGTCCGACGCTGCTGGATCTAAACTGCTGCCGCCGCAACATGTTGTTTGAAATACTGGATTGTAAGCTGCATTCCTTCGTCGAATCCCACCTTAGGGTCCCATCCAAGTTTCTGCGCAGCCTTGGTGATATTTGGCCGCCGGACTTTCGGATCATCCGCGGGCAACGGCTTGAAGTCGATACCAATACGCGTACCGAAACGCTCGCGTATACGATTCGCGAACTCCAGGATGGACATTTCGGCAGGATTGCCTAGATTTACGGGATAGCGCTCATCCGACTCGCTTAGCAGCAGCAGCCCTTCTACCAAGTCGGAAACATAGCAGAAACTTCGCGTTTGCGATCCATCGCCATAAACGGTCAGGTTCGCTCCTTGCAAAGCCCGCTCGATGAACGCAGGCACAACACGGCCATCGTTCAGCGACATTCTGGGACCGTAGGTATTGAAAATCCGCGCGATAGTGGTCTGTAAGCCGTAGACGCGATGATAGGCCATCGTGAGCGCCTCGGCGTAACGTTTGCTTTCGTCGTAGCAGGAACGCAAACCGATCGGATTCACGTTACCCCAGTAGGTCTCCGATTGGGGATGTTCCAGAGGATCTCCGTAACATTCAGAAGTAGAGGTCAGCAAAAAGCTTGCACGGTGCTCGCGTGCGATCTCGAGCATATTTCTCGTGCCCGTCGACCCGGACTCCAAGGTTTCGAGCGGATGCGCCAGATACTCGACCGGACTTGCCAAAGAAGCCAGATGAAATACGCGGTCGATAGGGCCGTCGATACGGAAAGGCTTGCAAACATCCTGTTGGATGAACTCAAAGCCTCTGGTTCCGAGCAGGTGCTCCAGGTTTTCGCGGCGGCCGGTGATGAAATTGTCTACCGCGACGATCTCGTTTCCACGCTCGGCAATGCGATCGCAGAGGTGTGATCCAATGAAGCCAGCAGCCCCCGAAATCAGGTATCTCACGTTGCTTTATGTTAGCGAAAGCCTCTGAAATTCTTGCGCTCAGAGTTGTTCTGTTCGCGCTCATCGCCATCTCCTTCGCGTTGTTTTGGATTCGTTTCGGAAGAGTGGTGGAACGAATTCGCGACGCACGCAAGGATGCGGATTTCAAACTGGCCCCGATAGGCCGCCGCGTGTGGCATCTCTTTTGGGACGTTCTGTGCCAAGCCAAGGTGATTCGCGAACGTCCGCTGCCCGGGATTGCACACGCATTTGTTTTTTGGGGATTCTGTGCATTCGCCGTGGTCACGTTGAACCACTTCGCGTTGGGATTCGGTTTGCCGTTCATGGATCGTCATTCCATCGCCGGCGGCTCGTACTGGTGGTTCGCTTTTGTTTTCGCCGGACTTTGCGCTGTGTCCATTGCGGGTCTTGCGTTCCGGCGATTCATCATACGACCTCGCTGGCTAGAACCTTTGTCGTATGAATCGGGCGTGATAGCGCTGTTGATCTTCATCTTGATGGTCACGTTCATGCCGATGTGGTGGATCGCCGACGGCTCGCTGCCCGGTACTGTCCTTTGGTGGATTCACACGCTCACAATTCTTGCCTTCCTTCCGTTGATTCCGCATACGAAGCACTTGCACCTGCTGCTAAGCCCGGTAACGATCTTTCTCGACCGCAACGGGTTCAGTCACATCCCACCTCTGGCCGGCGATGAAGACTTCGGGCTGGTGTCCGGCAAAGACATAACTCAAATAACAGCTTTGCAAGCTTATTCTTGTGTGGAGTGTGGCCGCTGCACAGAGCATTGTCCGGCCAACAACACCGGCAAGGAATTGAATCCGAAACTAATTGCCCTCGGCTTAAGAAATTACCTGAACGAGTACGGGGATAAGAGCGAGACGGAAATTCTAGAGGCCTTAATTCCTCAAAAGATGATCTGGCAGTGTACGACTTGCGGTGCCTGCGAGTATCAGTGCCCGGTCGGCATACAACATCTGCCGATGATCATTGGCCTGCGCCGCGGAGCAGTAAATACCGGGGCGTGGGAAGACGAACACGGCACAAAGTTGTTCCTCAACCTGGAACGGAACGGGAATGCTATGGGCTTTTCGCAAACCGAGCGCGACAAGTTCATCGCGAAACAGGAACTGCCGATATTCGATGGATCGCAGGAGTACTGCTTGTGGCTTGGCTGCATGGGCGCGTACGATCCACAAGGTCGCGAGATCATTGCGGCGTTCGCGACGGTAATGCGTCATCTGGGAGCGTCCTTCGGCGTTTTGAAGAAAGAGCGCTGCAGTGGAGATCCCGTTCGCCGCCTCGGCAACGATCTTGTTTTCGGTCAGCTCGCTGAAACTAACTTAGCGGCGCTGCAGACGGCTGGAGTCAAGAAGATCGTCTCCATCTGTCCTCATTGCGTGCGCACGATTGCGGAAGACTGGCGCGAGTTTGGGGCAGAAGTGCAGATCGAACATCACAGCGAGTTCATGGCCCGCCATCAAGACAAGCTTCCCTCACGTACGGATGGACAACGTGTCGTTTACCACGACCCGTGTTATCTGGGCCGGTATCGAGGCGTGTACGATGCCCCGCGAGAGGTAATCGCGCGCACTGCGACGGTTGTCGACCCGCCGCGCGCACGCGAACGCAGCTTCTGCTGTGGAGCCGGTGGCGGACTAGTTTTTCTTGGCGAAGAAACTGGGCAGCGCGTGAACGAAACGCGCGTACAGGAACTCGCAGCAACCGGTGCGCAGACCATTGCCGCAGCATGCCCGTTCTGCAATAGCATGTTCCGCGATGCGCTTTCAGCCCATGCCGGTGAAGGTGCGCCGCGCCTATTAGACATTGCGCAACTCGCTGCCGAAAGCCTGAACGGAAAACCCTAACGCTGAGTCGCGCTCGACTGTTGGTGAATATCCACCACCGCGGTGGAGCTTAGCCGAGCAAACATCTCTTCAGTTCGTTTATTTTCAATCTCTTGCGAATGGCACCTCATTTGCACCTACCAGTGGCGTGACACGTTAACGTGTTGAGACCTTAGGAGGAGAAAACAAAATGAAAACAAAAATATTTGCTCTTTTGCTTTTGGCGAGTAGCTCTATGTTCGCCGCAGGGCGCGTGTTCTTCGGCGTCAACGTGGGCGTCCCGGTTGCAGTTGCACCACCGCCGGCTTACTACACAGCCCCTGCGCCCGCCTATCCTGGCTACGGCTACACATGGGTTCGCGGCTACTACTATCCAGTTGGGCAACGTTGGAATTGGCACGCCGGGTACTGGGGCCGGCCGCCCTATGTAGGCGCTCGCTGGTATGCACCGCGCTACTACGGCGGCCGCTATTACGCCGGCTACTGGCGTCGATAAGGTACAACAACAAAGTCTTCTTCAGTTAGTTCTTTTGCCGCGGGGGCGGTCAAGGTGGAGAGAAATCTCCACCTTCTTTTTTGGCTACCCACTAACTCTCTGGATGTTACTGTGAGTACGAGGCGTCAGCCATGCGTTTCCAAAAGGCTGGGTGGATTGCAGCGTCGATCTTTGCTTTCCTCGGAACAGCGTTCGCAGTCGACCGCAACTTGCCACGCGCCTTCCGGGAGTATGCCGGCATCGAATATCGTCTAGGCACCATACCTCTGCCGCCCGATTATCAGGAAAAAACGGAGTGGGCATTCGCCCGTTTGATGTTCCCTCCGGGCTGGAACAATGGCTATGCGGGCCGGGACGACCCTGATTGGACAGACGGCACTTCGCTCTGGACGCAGGACTTTCCGCGTGCCGACCGCCATTTCTCAGAGGCGGTCCGCCGGCTCACTCGTGTTCACGTTCGTTCGGTGGAACAAGCGGTCAACCTGGACGATGGCGCTCAAGTGTATAACTGGCCATGGCTTTACGCGGTACAAGTTGGCGAGTGGGGAATCACCGATAGCGAAGCAGCCAAGCTTCGAGACTACTTGCTGCGAGGTGGGTTCTTTATGGCTGACGATTTCCACGGCACGCTGGAATGGCAGGTCTTTCAGGAGAGCATGAAGCGCGTGTTCCCGGATCGTTCTATCGTCGATATTCCGGACAGCGATCCCGCGTTCCACACTGTTTACGACCTGGATGACCGGTATCAAATTGTCGGACACGATCATATTTTAGAGGGCCATAAGGCAGACGGCTTCGTCCCTCGCTGGCGCGGTATCTACGACGATAAGGGCCGGCTTATGGTCGCGATTTCCTTCAACTCCGATATCGGAGATTCGTGGGAATGGGCCGATTCACCCGAGTATCCTGAAAAGTATTCGGCACTCGGAGTACGCATCGGCATCAACTACATCGTTTATGCCATGACCCACTAAGGCTGATGTGGTTGCGGACGCTGTTGCTGCTGGTTCTCGTTCGCCTGCGCAGCCGCAATCTGGTCGGGGAATAATGGATGGGACAGAGGGTGCGTATGTCCCTCATGGCACGTAAAACACCGAACTTGAGGATGATTTTCGAAATTGTCGGCGTTGATGTGCGCAGTCATATCGATCATTTGCCGCGCGGTTTTCTTTGGCTTTTTATCGTCTGAGTCGAAGTGATTCTGCACGTGGCAGAATTCGCAATCTTTATCGAGCGCCCAAGCAATATAGCGCATTTGATCGATGAACTCGGACACGGGCAGATCCTTCAGTTGTGTCTTGACATTCTCAAAATGTGCTGAAGCCAATTGCTCAGGCTTACGCAATGGCTCGCCCGCAGAATCCGGCTGCTTCGTCAGCACAAGCGTGCTCTGCTGCTCCTTACCGTTGTTCATCATGGTCGTATTCACAGTGAGTGTCTGCCCATCCGGCGAAAGCTGGTACGTGCGTTTCAAAGTTTGCGGACGGCCTGCGGTTTCACCGGCTAAGTGCAATTTATCGCCTTCCCAGGAGGCGGTCATCTCTGTTGGAACACCTTGGTAGCTGCGTACGGCAGGCTTGCCCGTGATGAAAAAATTCAAGGAAGAACGTTGTTCGCCGCGCGGTCCGCCCCACATCCCAGTCGTCTCGTCGATCTCCGGTCCTTTCTCCTGCGTTCGTCGATTAATCACCGCTGTTTTTTCTTCGATAAGCACGAGACACTCCGTGATGGGAGGACCGGGTAGAACACTGCTTTTCAGATCCGCCTTCCAGACACCGGCAATCTGTGGCGTTTTTTGCGCAAACGATAGCTGCGTGGCGAATATGCATAAAATCGCGGCCTTTCGCATGTGCGCGGATGAGTATGGCAGTTTCATTAATGCCCCTTGGTCGTTTTCCAGTTCCAGAAAACGGTGCAGTCCTTTATGTCTTGATTGTTCGCAAAGGAATCGTACAGGTGCATCTTGTCAATATGATCGTCACTGCAGCTTTCGGCAGTGCTGAATTTGCCTGATTTGATCTCCGAAGCGATTTCTTTGTACGAAATGATATGGTACAGCCTCTCTTGCGCGGGCGGCAGCTCGAGTTCGTGCGAATACGAAAATTCCATGCCGGGCGGCGGTATGCGCTTAAGAACGAAATACACCTGCTCGTCGGCGAAGATCAGCCCGTTCTTCGGCGTTACCTCTTTCACCTTTTGGGCGATCTTCTCGTAATCCATCCACGTTGTGGAGTCGCGTTGGTCGAAGAGGAATCGCGCGTATCCAAGCACGACAAGGAGGATGAGTAGCGATGTTGGCCAAAGGGGGCTGTCGCTGTCGCAGAGGCGAACGGCGATTCCGTACAGGCCGGTTGCGGCCAGGACGCTCAAGAAAGGTATCGCAAACACGAAGTATCGGCCAAACGTGGGATGCGCCGTCGCGATGTAAACAATGAGAGCAATGGCTACCCAAAGCGCCAGGTAGAATTGGCGTCGGATCACCCCGGGCCAGGTGCTTCGCCGGAGAAGGTAATAAAACCCAAACACGGCCAAGAGGCCCAGAAATAATGTCTGGCTGTCCATCAGCCACGAGCTGAGGACGTCCACGTCGTGTACGGTCGCGCCGCTCCAGTTCACTCTGCGGAAAAGCGCCTGGTACTGAACGATGTTGAAAAATACCACGCGTGGAGATTTCGCGAATAGCCAGATCATGGGAGTGAATGGAATTACCGCCCCCAACACGAAGCCGGCAGTGTTCTTGAAACGCTGCGCGCCGTGGGATCGCAACCAGAACCAGACCAGAAGGATAGGCGCCACTGGCGCGGTCAGCAATGTGCAGCCGGCGGCTGCACCGGCCAGCAGCCCAGCCCCTAATGCCTGTGTCGCCGAACGAGCGCGATCGGGCCAAGCGGCGGCCACGCGAAACGCCGCGACCGTCAGCAGCATGCCTGCTGCGTACGCTTGTCCAATGGGCCCGAACTGGACAATTACGGTGTGCAGGCCGATAAAGGAAACGGCGACAACGGCTGCGGCGGCTCGCCATCGAACTACAGGGAACCGATTCAGCAGAAATTGCGCCGTTAGAAACATGGCGGCGGCCAGCTCGAGGGCCGCGGGGATATGCGGAATCCGCCAGTTTTCACCGAAGACCCGCATCCACGCCGCGTTCCAGTAAGCGTTCAGGAGGGTCTGCGGAAAGCAGAAATCCAGGTATGGCGTCTTTCCGCGATCGATCAATTGCGCCGCAAGGACATGAAAGCCTTCATCCCAGACGAAAGAAATAGTCAGCGCGTAAACCATCATGGCTGCACTGATAATCGCCGTTAACCCGTAAACGAACAGACGGGTTCTCGGTGACGCGCCGACACCCTGGTCGATACCGGGATACTCTTCTGTCTTGTTCTGCAAGTCGTTCATGAACCTGCAACCATCTGGACTCTAGTGTGCCGGACTTGCGTCGGGATCGAGTATCCGGATATCGCTCAGATTTCGATAATCTTCCGCAAAATCTAACCCATAGCCGACAACAAATTCATCTGGAATGGTAAAGCCTACATACTTCACGTGCACGGGTTGAACGCGCCGCTCGGGTTTATCCAGCAGAGTGGCAATCTCCAGCGACTTCGGATTGCGCTGGGCGAGCAAGCGCGTCAAGTAGCTGAGCGTTACGCCGCTATCGATGATGTCTTCAACGATAAGCACCTGATGGCCCTCAATGTTTACATCTAAGTCCCGCGTGACCTTCACTTGCCCGGAACTGGTCTTCTCTATTCCATAACTCGAAATGCCCATAAACTCGATGCGCACCGACGGGCGTTTGATTGCACGTGCCAGGTCGGCTACAAAGATGAATGCGCCCTTGAGGATGGAAACGATATAGATGGGGCCTTCGGAATGATCGGCTTCGATCTGCTTCGCCATCTCTCGTACGCGCTGTTCGATCTGCTCTGCCGAAATGAGAATGCGATCTGCGGCCGCCATTTCTAGCAGTGTAGCCGCCGCATGTCGGGTATCTTAGCGGCTGGCCAGCTTCAACCGAGTGCTCCCCTGACCAATGTGGATGTGCGGAGCAGTGGCAGCCCCCGCCAACGCGGTCCTAAAAGCCAGGTAAGGCACGTGGAGCTTTTCGAGCAATTCGCGAAGCCATACGCCTTCCGGGCTGTCCGGGTTGAGAGCTATATCGACGCGGTTCCGGTGGTCCAAGCCCATGGATTGATGTACGAGGGTCTGACCAAGCGCGCTGACCGGGAGAGCGGAATGAAAGTGTTTCTCAAATTCGGTTGCAATGACGGGCAGATCGTTGAGTGTGAAAAGGCCGTTCCCGTCGTATCGAATCATCGCGCCTTTAGCGGTCGCGGCGCGGCCGCTCGACTGCAAAGAACGCGCAAGCTGCTGTTCCGTTTCGGCCATCTGCCGCAGTTCGTCCTTCAGTTGAACGCGATTCCTGGCGAGATCGAGAACTCGTTTTCGGGATTCCAGCTCGTCCTGAAATTGCGCAATTTCCGAACGCGCGATGATCCCGCTCTCCAGCAGCGTTTCCCGCTGGTCGACTATCGCCTGTTGCCGGTTCACGCGCCGCTGCGCAGCGTTCATCATCTGCGCCGCGGCCGTGTCGGTCATGTCCTGGATGTGAATCTCACCGTATAACGTCTCGGCGAGAATCTCTTCATCCTCGGCATCGGCCAGCCTCGTCTTGGCCTCCTCCAAACTGCTCTTCGGCAAAGTACCGTCCGCCACCAACGGCTCGATGCGCGCCACTTCGTTGCGAGCACGTTCCAGCATTGTAGATGCCAATGCACTTACCGGATGAGGGAGGATGTCCGCCGCGAAAACGCCAGGGTGAAAGAGGAGGACTGAAAGAGCGAGCGCCGGAAACAGGCCATTCATGGCCCAACCTACAGATTTGCGCACCTATCGTTAGTGTAGTACGCTATGCGCAGGAGCAGGTTTAAACGAGTCTGACCCGACGTTCCCACCATTCTGCCGCCGCCGAACAAGGCGAAAGTCTGCCGAACTGGTTGGTTGCTGCCAAGGCTGCTGAATCTAAGAAGGCGGCTGATATTCGAGTACTGGATCTTCGAGACGTAACCTCCTTCACGGATTACTTCATCATTTGCTCAGCATCCAACCCGCGCCAGGGACATGCCATCTGCGATGAGGTTCACAAACAACTCAAGGCCATGGGCGAGTTGCCGGCTAGCACCGAAGGTTACGACCAAGCCGACTGGATCCTAATGGACTACGGCGACTTTATCGTACACGTATTCTCCGAAACAGCCCGTTCGTACTATGATCTAGAGCGCCTTTGGAGACACGCGAAGACTGCCGATCTCACCGGCCTGGTGGCATAGCTTAGTACTCCCCGCGTTGTACGGTGCAGTTGAAATTTCAACACTCAATCTTGCACTCTCTTTATAATTGGTTAAAGGGGCGTATAGCGGGCGCCGTTTAGGGTCGATAAGAGAATATATTTGCGTACCGCGGACTTGGGTCGTGTTGTAAGCAGATGAACCACTTCGGATTACTGACACCGCGTCATTTTGACGTGCTTCACGCTATTGTCCAGCACTATATAGAATTTGGCGAACCGGTGGCGTCGCGCATGATTGCGCGAAAGTATCCGATGAGTCCTGCTTCGATACGCAACATGATGGCGGAACTGCTGGAGCACGGCTATCTCTCCCAGCCGCACACTTCTGCGGGGCGTATTCCCACTGAGCTCGCATTCCAGAGCTACAGCCGCACTTTGGTAGGAAGCCGCATCGTACAAGCTGAGCTGGATCGGCTGCAGGGTGAATTTCAGAGGGCCGGCGGTGTAGAAGCGAAGATCGAACGGTCCTCACAGCTTCTGACGGAGATTACACGAACTTTCGGGATCACAGCCGCCATTCCGACTGAGAACCAGACGCTCGATCAGGTAGAACTGATTGGATTACCCGAACGACGCATCCTGATGGTGGTCATTACCCGTGATCGCATGGTGCGAAACCGGGTGATCAGCATCGACGAGCACGTTGCGCCCGAAGAACTCGCTTCCATTCGAAACTACATCAACTACAATTTCGGCGGGTGGGTCCTCGCGCGCATTCAACGGGAGTTGAAGAGGCGGCTGGAATTGGAAAGTGCGGCCTACGATTCCATTCTGAAACTGGTTAGCGTGTTCTATTCAAAAGGGCTTCTGGATTTGGGTTTGGTTCCTGAAGTGCATTTCGAAGGAGCAGAGAACCTGCTTGGCCTGGATCTTCATCTCACGCGCGAACGGATGCGCGAACTCTTCCGGGCCCTCGAAGAGAAAAAACGTGTGCTTCACTTGCTTGACCGTTTTCTGGAGCAGCGCGACGGCGAGTTGACCATTCGGGTCGGCTTGGCCGATGTGCATCCCAGCATGGACGGGCTTTCGCTTATCGGTGTCCGTCTTGGAATGCAAAACGGGTTGGAAGCGCTTGTGGCCGTCGTTGGTCCCATGCGAATGAACTACAACCGTGCCGTTTCTGCCGTCTTGCATGTCAGCCAAGCGTTCAAGACTGCAGTTATGTAATGAGCGGGGAAATACAACCACAAAGTTAGCCGCCGATAATCGACATCAGTGCGAATCGCTCTCTTCACCGAGACGTTTCTCCCAAAGATCGACGGGATTGTCACTAGATTACGGTTCACTATCCGCGAACTGAGACGCGGCGGCCATGACGTGCTGCTGTTCGCTCCAGGTGACGGTCCCACCGAACATGAAGGCGCGCGCATTGTTCGCTTGCGCGGCATACCGTTGCCCTTGTACCCGGAGCTGACGCTCGGGTGTCCCCGTCCCCTGATCGGAAGGTGTCTGCGTTCCTTCAAACCGGACCTGATCCACTGTGTGGACCCTGCCGTACTTGGACTTGCCGGCCTTTACTATTCGCGGGCACTCCGCCTGCCCCTGGTGGTTTCTTATCACACCAGGATCCCGCAATATTTGCGCTACTACGGCGTTGGCGCTCTGGAACCGCTGGCATGGTGGATGCTCAAGCTGCGGCACGGAAGATCCGAGTTGAACCTGTGTACATCCACCGCGATCGCATCCGAATTGGAATCCCGTGGCATACGCCGGGTTCGGCTATGGCCGCCGGCCGTCGATGCCGAACTGCATCACCCAAATTTCAAAAATTCAGAAATGCGTGCGAAACTCAGCGGCGGGAGACCGGAGGAACCGCTACTGATTTATGTGGGGCGAGCGTCGACCGAAAAGAACATCGAAAAGCTGCGGCCGGTGCTGCATGCCTTGCCAAGAGTGCGGTTCGCCATCATCGGCGATGGACCGCATCGCACGCAGCTTGAGCGATGTTTCCGGGGAACAAACACGTTTTTTGCCGGTTACCTGCACGGACGCGAGCTAGCGCGAGCAATGGCGTCAGCCGATATGCTGGTGCTCCCCTCCACAACGGAAACGTTGGGGTTAGTTCTGTTGGAAGCCATGGCTGCTGGCACACTTGTGCTCGGAGCAAACTCCGGCGGTATACCCTCCATCATCGAAGATGGAGTCACCGGCATTCTTTTCGATCCGGCTGATCCGCCCAGTCTCTTGCGTGCAGTTGAATCATCTCTATTGGATAGCGAGCGTCTCCGCTGCATACGACGGCAGGCCCGAGATCGGGCCGAACGTTGGAGTTGGGCCGCAAGCACGCAGCGTCTTAGCGAGTACTACCAGGAAGCTCTCTCCCGCTAACCGGGAGCACCATTGTTTCTGATACGCTGTCCTGAGATCGGAACCAGGATAATCGTAGATTATGTCCAAACAAGACGAAGCCGGCCTTATTCTCAAGCTCTACGAACTCCGGCGCGAAGACACAATGCGAAAGGCGCGGGATTGGTATTTCAGAGAGTTCCATCCACAATCCTTGGAAGACGTTCAAGCCGCGATGTTTGGCGAGCATAGCGGGTACTTTCGAATGATCATTAGCTATTGGGACATGGCGGCGGCGCTGGTCAACCAGGGCGCAATCGGCATGGACATGTTCAACCAGACCAATACTGAACATCTCTCCGTGTTTACGAAGGTGGAACCGTTGCTGCCCGAAATCCGTGCGGCTTACAACCCGAGGTTCGCCGAGAACATCGAAAAGTTGGTCGACGCTACCCCCGGAGGCCGTGAGACCGTCGCAGCCATGCGCGAACGCATGAAGGGATTCAGGGAGCGAATGCGCGCCAACAAGGCTTAGCCGCCGAAAATACCTGTTGACAGCTCGCAGCACTGGTGCTATTTTTCTAGCATAGTGCTAAAGGAACAGCATAAGCTCAGCCGGCGAGAACGACAGATCATGGATGTGATCTATCGGCTTGGCCGGGCCACAGCTTCGGAAG
The DNA here is from genome assembly GCA_963846045.1 of Terriglobia bacterium. Lineage (GTDB taxonomy): Bacteria > Acidobacteriota > Terriglobia > Bryobacterales > Bryobacteraceae > Bog-105. The sequence continues at coordinate 150,227 of CAWJUL010000014.1, forward strand.
TTCATCAAGCCTTGCCGGACCCCCCCAGCTATTCTGCTGTCCGGGCGATGCTGCGCGTGCTCGAGGACAAGCGGCACATCAGGCATGAGGCGCAGGACCTTCGGTATGTCTTCACGCCCGTGGTGCCGCGCGACAAAGCGCGCCGCTCCGCCGTCCAGCACCTCCTGGACACATTTTTCGATGGCTCACCCGAGCAAGCGGTCGCTACGCTGCTCGATGTCTCCGCTCGCGATCTCTCTCCAGAGGAATACGACCGGCTGACTGCGCTCATCGATAAAGCGAGGAAAGAAGGACGGTAATGCTCGGCGCTTGGCTCAGCCTGCTGGTTCGTTCAGGTTTGATTCTGGCCGCCGCAGAAGTCTTGCGCCGCCTTTCGTCCCGGTCTCCTGCCGCCCACCGCCATCGATTCATTGCCGCTGCCTTCGCGCTCCTATTTTTGTGGCCGATGATTTCGGCCATGCTGCCTGAAGTGCCGGTTCCCGTTTGGCATGAACAAACGAACGCGATTGTGACAGTGACGCAGTCGGCTCGTTTTCTGACGGCTGCTGCGTCGAGCGCCGCAAACATAAACTGGCCGTTGTCCCTCTGGGCACTTGGGGCGTTGCTTGCCCTATTGCCAATTTTGCTGGCGCATCTGCGCATACATCGTCTGCTCGCAAACGCATCTCCGCTGATCGATGACGATTGGACAGAGTTAATGGCTGCAGAGTGCGCCCGGATCGGTCTGCGACGGCATCCAGGCCTTCTCATCTGCGATGCACCCGCGGCGCCCCTCACTTGCGGCATTATCCAGCCCCGGATACTACTCCCTTCGGATTCTCTAAATTGGCCGGCGTTGCGAAGGCGCGCAGTGTTGATGCACGAGCTAATGCACGTGCACAGACGAGATCTGCCGTGGCAGTTGTTCGCCCACCTAACTTCGGCGTTGTGGTGGTTTCAACCGCTTTGCTGGCAAAGCCGGCGTTCGCTGCAACAAGAAAGCGAAGAGGCTTGTGATGCTTGGGTGGTGTTATCCGGTGTGCGTGCGTCGGATTACGCGGCCGAGCTTCTCGAAATTTCGAAGCAAAACAAAACAGCTTGGACGTCGGTTCCCGCCGCGATCGCGATGACGCATGCCAACGGCCTTGAATGCCGGTTGAACGCCATACTTACATCCCGGCCGCGGGAAGCGCGCGGATTCCCCGCTTTCCGAATGCTCGCGCTCGTGGCCGTCACAGTTCTAGTCTCGGCGGTGACATCGTCATCGCATGAAAGCACTTTCCAAGGAGGTCACCCTATGAAACGTACATTGATTTCAGGCCTGCTGACATCGGCAGGCCTCACGGCAGCAACCATCGGCGGATCGGTTTTCGATCCCAGCGGCGCAGTTATCCCGAATGCGCACGCGTTGTTGATCAACCCCGATAGCGGCATCAAACAGCAGGTTGCCACAACAGCGGAGGGTAAATTCAGCTTCCAGAGTCTACCGTCTGGTTCCTACATCCTGCAAATCGATAAGCCCGGCTTTGCAACTCTCTACCGGGAGTTCACCGTTCAGCCTGACTCGGAGGTGGAGCGCGGCCTGGTACTGAAAGCCGCCACCGGAAATGCGAACGGAAACGACGCTTTGGTACCACTGGCCCAATCGCTTCAGCAGCATGAAACCGCTACCTCGACGGAACCAGCGGGCTCTGCCAGACTGTTGCGCGTCGGTGGCCAGGTCGCACAATCGAACCTGATCACGAAAGTTCAACCCATCTATCCGGCTTCTGCCAAAGCCGCTCGGCTCCAGGGCACCGTGGAATTGGAAGTGGCTATCTCCAAAGAAGGTGTGCCGGAGGACATCCGCGTAATCTCGTCACCTGGAGACGACCTTACGCAGTCTGCACTTGAGGCTGTTCGGCAATGGCGTTATCGTCCGACGCTGCTCAACGGCGAGCCGATCGCCATAGTGACGGATGTCATCGTTACTTACACGCTGATGCCGTAACGGTACTAATTGATCCGGTTGTCGGGCACTATACCTGTGGAAAACGTCCCGGCAACCGGAAAAAATCCCCCAGCATAGTGTCAGACTGTTAGTTCCACCAGTCAGAAATGTTGTTGGAATTACGGTCGGCAGTCCAAGGAGCCGATACATTAAGCGGTTCGTTTGCTCCTGGGATGAGCCGCAGGGGGTTGGATGTCCGGTTCTTTCTCGCAGGTCCGAAAACTGCCCTCCCACCATGCGGTTATCGCAGCGACTATTCTCTTGACAGCAACTTGCGCCGCAGTGGCTCAAAGCACCCCAGCCGCAGCACAAACCATCGAACCCGCGTATGTCAGCCGGTTGCTTCGTAACAGTCTGTGGCTTGGAACCGATTTCGAACACCTGGTGAACCGGCCGCTTCGAGTCAAACAAGACCTGAATGCGAAACACTACGACTTCGCGAAATATGCGAAGGACTACTTCGAATCAGCGATCAGTCCTGAGAACTTGATTTCAAATCTCAGCTCGTCGGCTACCGGCGCCTCCATACGAAGCGCGCGCGATGGGTTCTCAGCAAATGAGTTCGAGCGTCATCTCGCCGAAAGCCTCACCAGGAAGAGCATCTCTGGATCTATCGATTTCCTGACCGCCTCAATTTTGCAGGAGGACGTTCGCTTTGTTCCTTCTGGTGAACATGGATTGCGCAAGCGCGTGAAGTATGCCTTTCTGCAGAGTTTCATCGCGAGAGGCCGGGAGGGCAACGAAGTGGCAGTGCCGAGGATCGCCGCTTCATTCGGAACCGCCTGGGTTCTCGATACCTGGCACCCGTGGGTCAGCAAACAGGAAGAACTGAACCTACCCTCACGGGCAGGGCTGATATTCAGTCACTACATCATACGAAGCTTCTGGACGGAGTTCAAACCGGACATCAAACATGAGGTTCGAGCATTCCTGAAGCGTGATCGCGACCCGCTTTTCTGATTTCCCCGGCGTTAGCGCGAGTGCAACGGCCAGGCCGGTAATCCCTTCTAACAGTCGTGAAAAAACGCGCGCTGGCGCTCACCACTTTTGCAGGCATGGCGAGCTTGCTTGGTGTTTGCGCACAGAGTAGCTCCGTTCCTCAGGACGAGACGATACGAATAGACACATTAGGTCCTGCGCGTCCATTTCCCCACATCTGGGAGCTTATGTTCGGGTCCGGCCGCGCCAACTTGAGCCTGCGCTCCGATTATCGGCGCGACCTTCGTAGCGTGAAGGAAATCACTGGTTTTGGATACGTGCGGTTTCACGCCATTCTCGATGACGAGAACGGCGTCTACAGCGAAGATGCGCACGGCCGGCCCGCATACAACTTCTCATACGTAGACCAGATCTACGATGCCCTCCTTGAAGAAGGAGTCAGGCCATTCGTTGAGATAAGCTTCATGCCCCGCGCGCTTGCCGCGAATCTGACGCCGCACCCCTTCTGGTACAAACCCCTTCCATCCCCTCCCAATAACGCGGCGAAGTGGAGTGCACTGATTCAGGCATTCACAAAACATCTCATCGATCGGTACGGCGAAAACGAAGTTGCCCAATGGTACTTCGAAGTCTGGAACGAGCCGAATATCGACTTCTGGGACGGCGTTCCGAAGCAGCAAACTTATTTTGCCCTGTATGACGAAACGACGCGAGCCATCAAGAGCGTCGATGCCCATTTGCGCGTCGGTGGGCCGGCGACCGCCCAGGCGGCCTGGGTGGACGACTTCATCGCTCACTGCTTGCAAAATCACGTCCCTTTCGACTTTGTCTCCACACACGTCTACGGAAATGAAAACCCCCAGGACGTGTTTCACAAGCAAATGACCATATCCCAGCGGGATATGGTTGCGCGGGCCGCGACGAAAGTGCACGATGAGGTGAAATCGTCCGGAGCGCCGACCATTCCGATTATCTGGTCCGAGTACAACGCGAGCTATATGACGCGCCAAGACACTACCGACAGCGCGTTCATGGGTCCGTGGCTTGCCAACAATATTCGCGAATGCGACGGGTTGGCCGACATAATGTCGTACTGGACTTTTTCCGACGTCTTCGAAGAGCAAGGTGTGCCGAAGAATCCCTTTTACGGAGGCTACGGCCTGATCGCTCAGCGTGACATTCCAAAAGCCGCGTATTATGCGTTTCAGTTGCTGCACAAACTCGGCAACAGGAGGCTTACCGCGGATTCGGAGAATGCGCTCGTAACTGAGCGGCCGGATGGAACAGTCGTGGCTGCGCTCTGGAATTACGCCGGCCCGGGCGAGCAAGTCCCGCCCAAGACCTTCCACCTGAGTGTTCCGCAAGCCCAGTTCAGCCGCTATCGAATTCAGACGGTTGACCCGCAGAGCGGATCCAGCCTTGCCGTTTGGAAAAAACTGGGCGAACCGGTTAGCCCCACGATTCAGCAAATCAGGCAGATCATTAAGGACTCCGCTCTACCCGCGCCCCAGGAGCACGCGATCGGAGATCCGGTCACGATTCCGAGTCAGGGTTTAGCTCTTGTCGAACTGCGGAAGTAGTTAGCCGGTCGCGGAGTTGAACCACTTGCCCGATCACGAAGACCGCTGGGCTTCGAACTTGAACATGGCCGCTCGCGACTTTACCCAACTCGCTTAGAACGATCGCTTCCTCAGCCAGAGATCCGCGTTCGATGAACGCGACCGGCTCCGACGGACTGCGGCCAGCCTCAATCAGCGCCGTTGCAATCGAGACTCGATTTTGAACACCCATCAGGATCACAAGCGTGTCGATGCGGGCGTAGCGATCCCAATCGTATTCATCTCCGTGTTTGCAATGTCCCGTAATGACAGCGAATGCCTGCGACATCCTGCGATAGCTGAGCGGGATACCCGCCAAACCGGGCAGCGCAATGGCTGAAGAGACGCCCGGGATCAACTCAACTCGAATCCCAAGCTCGAGAGCGAACGCCCACTCCTCTGCGCCCCTGCCGAAAACCAGCGGATCGCCGCCTTTCAGCCGCCCAACCGTTTTGCCGCCCAAAGCGTGACTTCGGATCAGCTCGAGAATCTGAGCCTGGGTATGCTCTTGTTCACCTTGATGCTTGCCCACGTTGATGAGTTCGGCGTCCGCGACGCGCCATCTGCAAAATTCGCGGATTTACCAGGCGGTCATAGAGAACGACATCACAAAGCTGCAGGCAACGGACAGCCTTCAGCGTGAGGAGTTCGGGATCGCCAGGCCCAGCTCCGATGAGATACAGCGTGCCTATCTCAACAGCTTAACTGCCGGGCTTCGGCTAGACGCGCATCAGATCGCTAACAATCTCGAAAGCGTAGCCCTGGTCGCGCAGCGCCGGCACAATTTGCTTCACCGCATTCAGCGTCGAACTGATATCCGGATTTCGCTCAACACCGCGGCCGTCGTGAAGACAAACGATGCCGCCGGGTGAAGCCTGATCGAGGACGTGCTGAGCGATGGAATCCGCCTTCCAGCGCCAGTCATAGCCGATAACAGTCCACATTACATCCAGCAGAGCAAGCTTTTGCTGGACCTGCCGCATGCCCACCCATCGAAACCCGTAGGGCGCGCGCAAGAGCATTGGCACGATACCGGTTTCGAAGGAGATGATCCGCTGCGCCTCGCTGAATTCGAAATCGATAAAGTCGCGCGACTTGAACGGTAGCTTAGGATGCGAATAGGTGTGATTGCCGATCTGGTGACCGGACGCCGCCACTCGTCCCGCTATGTGCGGCAGCCTGCGGACGTTCACACCGCATTGGAAGAAAGTTGCCGTGACGTTCTCCGAAGCGAGGTAATCCAGAAGGTCTTGCGTGCCTTCGCTCGGACCATCGTCAAACGTCAGCGCAATCGATTTGCGCCGTCCTGGGCCGCGATAAACGGAGGGACCGAAGAGCTGGGACGATCTGCAGACGCTGCCATAAGCGGCGGCCGCGGAGATACTCCCTACCACGGCTCCCGCGGTTAGCCCTGCTACCTTCAGGGGTCGCATCGTCATCAGGCTACCATCTTTCGCCGGGCGACCCGTGGTACTAGTACTAATGTTGGGGTTTCTCTTTGGGTGGCGCTGAAGCATGGTAATCGGAACGCACTCGTGCAGTATACAAGTCAAGCAATTCGCCAACGCGCGGGTAGCTCTCCGATTTGACGATGAATCCAATGTGATGTTTCTTATTCAGCCGCCAGACCAGCTCCGGCTCGGAGAACCACGAAGTATCCGGCCACTCCTGGCGTGCCAGGGACACAAGCAGCCCGGCGTAGTCCTTCCGCGGCTCAGGGGGCGAGTACTCCAGCCCCCGTGCGGTAGCGACCTCGATTTTGGCCCATTCGGCCCACATATTGATGCCCGTGCCCGCTTCAATCAAATCCGAGATATTTGCGCCGCCCACGCGTGCCGATGTCTCCAGGAAGTAAATGTGCCCGTTCTCGTGCGCCCGAATAAACTCCGTATGCGAAACGCCATTCTGCAGATCGAACGCGCTGAGAACTCTTTCATTCAGCCAGCGCAGTCCTTTGTCGTAGTCTGAATCGCGCTCAAGCAGGCGCGTCGTGAATATCCCGCCTTCATGGGTGAGCTCCAGCGGAGGGGTTCCATATGCGCTCGAGACGGCGTAAACCATCCTGCCTTGGTGCCAGATGGAATCCACGTGGAATATATCGCCCGGAATAAAACGCTCTAGAACATGGAAGGACTGTTCATCGCCAAGGCTATGTATGCCCTGCCAAACCGCCTGGGAATCGTCGAACTTTTTGATACCGAGCGCGCCCGCCAGCAGCCGCGGCTTCAACACCCAGGGACCGGGAACGTTTTCGAGGAAATCCGTGATTCGCCGATAGTTGATGGTGCTTGTGAATGCCGGAACCGGAATTCCCTTCTCCGCAGCCAACATGCGCATGGCTAACTTGTCACGGAAGAAGCGCGTCGCAGTTTCGCCGATCCCGGGCAATCGCAAGTGCTCACGCAGCAAGGCTGCCTTCTCCAGGTCGAAATCATCCAGCGGAACGACACAATCGATTTGCACGTTGCGGCACAGATGACTCACTGCGTGCACCATGTCCTGCAAATTCCACTCGTGTTCCTTATCCGGCATGTAGAAGATGTCATCCAGGCTCTCAACCGGGAAGCGTGCTTCGTTTTTCAGGCTGAGTGAGGTCAACAGGAACACGCGGCAACCGGATTGCTTCGCCTGTTCCATAAAACGCTGACCTTTGTCGTAGCTGGCCAGGCAGAGAAATGTCAGTGGATCTGCGGATTGACGCGAGGCTTGGTCCATTGGGTGTCGAAATCAGGATACGCTGAAGGGGGGAATCTCGGCGCAATCGGCATGGTGAAACTGACATTGAAGCATTTAGTGGCGATTCGCTGGTTTCACTGGATTAACTTTCCGCTCTTAGCGTTGATGATTTGGAGCGGATTCCTAATCTATTGGGCTTTTCCGACCTATCACATCGTTCCGGTTACGTTCCAGCAGTCTGTCTTTGCCGCGTTAAAGATGGATCACCGGCTCGCAGACGGCATGGCACTCCACTTCTTCTTCATGTGGCTGTTCGTCATTAACGGGATTTTGTACGTGGCGTACACCATATTCTCGGGCGAATGGCGTTTCCTTGTTCCGCGGTCTGCGGCGACGTTTCGTAACGCCTGGTACGTCGCGCTCTATGACTTGAAGCTGCGCCGGGAGAGGCCTGCGCAGGAAAAGTACAACGCCGCGCAGCAGGTAAGCTACACCGCTATCGTCTTGATGGGCGTGGGCTCTGTTTTAAGTGGCTTCGCAATCTATAAACCGACCCAGCTCAACTGGCTTTGCGCGATATTGGGCGGCTACTCTATCGCGCGCCTCATCCACTTCACATTGACCATCGGTTACTGTATGTTCTTCATCATTCACGTCGTGCAAGTGGCCTTGGCGGGCTGGAACAACTTCCGGAGCATGGTGATCGGATACGAAGTGGTAGAGCAGCATGACTAGGGCGCAGCGGGACATCGTTGTTTCAGACCCCGAGGCGCAACGTTTACTTAAGCGCAGGAGCCGTCGCGATTTCCTGGTCGGTGGATTAGCCACGGCAGCCGCGATTGGCGGATACGAATGGCTGAAGCACGCCAAGCCCGACAACGGCGTGCCTGACCCTCAGCGCAGCGTGCTCGATTTTAATGGACGGCTTGCGCGTGATTACTTCAGCGACTCTCGTCTGATGCCCACTTATTCCAAAAGCCAGATCCAATATCTGAAGCCGAATGGCGACGTCGGCGTGGATGATCCGGTCGATCTAAGCACCTGGAGACTGCAGGTGCAGACGGGAAATGCAGGCACGCCGCTGAACCTTACACTGGCCGACATCAAGGCCCTGGCGCGATATGAGATGATTACCCGATTTTGCTGCATCGAGGGCTGGAGCGTGATCACACAATGGGCAGGTGCGCGGTTTTCCGATTTCACGAAGCGGTATTTTCCTCCGGGCCGGCCACTGCCGCGGTACGTGTACATGTCGACCCCAGGTGACGGCGACTACTACGTCGGCTTGGATATGAAAAGCGCGCTGCACCCCCAAACTCTGCTCGCCTACGAGCAAAACGGCAATCCACTCAAAATGGAGCATGGAGCGCCCTTGCGGCTTGTCATTCCAGTGAAGTACGGCATCAAGAGCATCAAGCGAATCGGAATGATCCAGTACACCGATACCAGGCCTACCGACTACTGGTTCGAACAGGGATACGACTGGTACGCCGGTCTCTAAAGGCTATGCCCGAACCGAAACTCTATTGCGGTACTTCAGGCTTTGCCTACGACAGTTGGAAGCCGGACTTCTATCCGGAAAAGCTGGCTTCCACCAAGTACCTTTCTTACTACGCCACCCGCTTAAACGCGGTGGAAGTAAATTACACGTATCGCCGTCTCGCGTCCGCAGCAACATTCGAAAAGTGGGTCGCTGCCACGGCGCAAGATTTTCTGTTCCTCCCAAAGGCGCACATGAAGATCACGCACTCCTTCAAATTGGAGGGCGCGGAAGAATTTACGCGAGTTTTCCTGGAATCCCTCGACCCATTGCGAGACGCCAACCGGCTCGGTCCGGTCCTCTTTCAGCTACCGCCTGGACTGAAAAAGGATCTTGATCGCCTGGCGCGCTTTTGCAAGCTGTTGCCGAAGACTCTGCGGAGTGCCTTCGAGTTTCGCAATGCGAGTTGGTTCGATGAAGACGTTTATTCGGTGCTGCGCGATTCGAACATCGCGCTTTGCCTGGCCGAAAACGAAACCCTCGAAACGCCGCACGTGCTCACAGCCGATTTCGTATACCTACGGCTTCGCAAGCCGGACTACAGTGAGTCCGAGCTTGGCAGCATCGCCTACCGTGTTTCGCAGTACCTGAAAAACGGCTATCCAACGTTTGCGATCTTCAAGCACGAGGAGACACCGGCGGGCGCGCTGAACGCGGAAAAGTTATTCGTAACCCACCAGCAGGACGCGCCGGCCGCTATTTGAAAAACACCCGCCAAGCGGTGACCACCATCGCGTGGGTCACCATAGGTGCACGCACACTGCCGCTTCGCCAGTAGGCAATTCCACAAGCCACGCCAAGTAGCGCCGTCACGCACGCGCGGCGCCAGTTCGGGAACGCGTGAAACCAAAGATGTGCTGCGCCGAAGAGAACGGCGGACAGCAGGATTGCAAGGAGAGGTGAACCGGACGCATTCAGAAATGCTCGCTCCAGCACGCCTCGGAAGAACAATTCCTCCCCCAGGGCGACCACCCACAACATGCCGAAGAATGTTCCCGCCGCAAGCGCCGCAACGCGCCACCAATCGGAATGAAGCGGGTCGAAGCGTACGTCGTGAAGGCCAAGCGCAAGGGCCGCGATCGGGCCCACGAAAATCAGAAACCAGATTAGGCCGCTACGCCATTCTGAAAATTTCGGCCACAGGCTGAATGCGCCGGGTTGCCATTTTCGCAATACCAATAACGCAAGGACGCCGATTCTGATCCACATCAGATGCCCCAAAATGTCCAAATGCACGCGTGGGTCCGACGCTACATAGATGCGCATGAATACGCGCTGCAGAATCGGCGCCGCCGCAATGGCCAGGAACCCTACGTCGTACGCGAGCCGCCTTGGGGCAAGCACGTACCAGAACGAGAAAACGCCCGTGAGCAGAGCAAGCAGGTAGAACGCGTTACGAGCAAACGTGCCGGCAGACAAGCTAAAGACCAGGTAAGGGATAACGGCACTGATCCAGAGCACTGCCGCTTGCGTACGCCGGGACGAAATCCGCACAAACTCCGCCCTTGTGCTCTCGAACATGGAAACGAGATAAAAGCTGACCTCTAACAGAAACGCCGGAAGCGCCGCCGTCATCATCCAATTAGCATGTGGGTGTTGACTCAAGTAGACGCGCGCCGCTACGAACAATGCAATCCACGAGCACGCTAAGGCTATGAAAACCGGACGGTTTGTCCGAAACATCGCCCTCATCGTAGCATCGGGTCTTGTACCTGCCGTCACAGTGCTGACTGCGGCAGATCCTCCCGCTGGGCTTCTCAAAAAAATCGCCGCGCGCGAAACGGCATTTGCGCAAGCACGCGAGAACTACACGTATCGTCAATCGGTGAGCATCCAGGAGTTCGACACGCAGGGTCGTGTGACGGGTCAGTTCCGTGAAGTTCGGGATGTCACGTTTTCACCGGCGCGGAAGCGCTATGAGCAGGTTGTCGAACCCGCGCGGAATACGCTCACTCGCATCAAGTTGACGGCGGAAGACTTTGCCGATATCAGAAACGTGGATCCGTTTCTGCTGACCACGGACACGGTCTGGCTGTACCAGGGCGAATACAAAGGTGAGCAGCAGATGGATGGGCAGCAGTGCTTCGTCGAGTACATCCATCCGAAGCAGATATTGGCCAACCAGCGTTTTTTTGAAGGCACGCTTTGGGTCCGCGAATCGGATTTCGCGGTTGTGCGAACGGAAGGGAAAGCCGTGCCAGAAATCGACACGCTTTCAGAGCAGAATCTGTTTCCGCATTTCACGACCATTTATCACGACGTGGATGGCAAGTGGTTTTTTCCGGTCGAGACCTACGCCGATGACACGTTGTACTTCCGTGATTGGCCGCAACGGATCCGCATCGTAGTGCGCTATGTCGATTACAAGCAGTTCGGCACGGAATCGACAATCACCTTCGGAACGCCTACGACTCCGCCTAAGAATTGAGGCGTGAGTAATCCTCCGGCGTGTCGATGTCTTCCGCGGCCTCGGGCAGCGGAAATGGAATTACCTCATCTCCCAATCGCCGCAGGATCTGTTTTGCACCGTGTTCCGGTGGAATAGCGCCCAGATCGGGAAACAACTGCCTTTGGAAGATCGCCGGGACTCCTAAGCTGCCGTTATACTGGGCCGCTACGGCCAGGCATTCGGGCGATAAGAAGGCCCGCATGTCTCTCAGGTGTTCTGCCACAACGCGCGGCTGATCCGCCAATAAGATGGCAACCGCTACTGCCTCCGGACTTACTTCGCCAACTTTCCTCATCCCGCATGCAATCGAAGATCCCATGCCCGATTGCCAATCTGCATTCCAGGCGATTTCGGCCGGCAGTTCCGAAACCGCTTCGCTCACTGAGGCGGATCCGGAGCCCGTTACTACAATCACCGGCGCGAATCCCGCTTTCTGCGCCTGCATAACGGCATGAAGAATCATTGCCTTGCCCTCGTACGGCAGTAGCTGCTTGAGGCGTCCCATACGCGAGCCTGAGCCCGCCGCTAGAATGATCGCCGGGATTATGAGGCCGTCTGCGGAAGCGTTCAACCCTACTCGCCCTTGACGATATGCAGGTGCGGAGGACCGGATCGGCTGCCTCGCACAACCGTCGAAGACTCAAGCTTTTCCAGTTCCCGCCGGGCGATATGCGCCCAACTGCTCTGCGGATCGAGTTTCAGGTAAGCACGCCAATGGCGCATTGCATTTAGCGCATCGCGCATGCCCTGGTACAGCAGCGCCAGATTGTAGTGCGCATCGGCGTACTGGGCGTGGTGCTTGAGTGCTTGCTGATAGTGATGCAACGCGCTTTGGGCATCTCCACGTTCGTCGTAGAGATTGGCAAGGTTGAAATGTGCCAGCGCGTACCCGGGATCGAGCGTGAGCGCTTTCTTATATTGCATCTCTGCATCGGCCCAGGCGTGCCCGTTGAAGAAGACGGTTCCCAAATTCACCAGGGCGCCTGCGGATTGCGGATCGAGATCGGCCGCTTTCTGATACGCCTCAATAACCTGTTCGTAAGGCGCCCCCGTTTGTTCCAGTTCTAGCCCACGCTCAAACCATTGGTCGGCTTCGAGCTTGCTCCGCAGCCTCTCGGCAATACTTGCTCCACTCTTCTGAGCGGCTGGAAGCTGCAGCAATTTGTTGATCTCAGCTTCGGCGAAGTCGAAAAGAAGTTGACCCGAAGCCGGTTCCATCCTTTGCTTTCCGATCTGAATCAGAACGCGATGCCCGTCCTTGTACACCTGAACGTCACGCTCGAGCTCGGGAAGTTTGCGCAAAACGTCGCGAACTTTGTGCATAGCCTGCTTCATCAAGCGCGGATGCGCATTCTCGCTGCGAAGCCGCACCAGCCTCTTGAGTACTAGCAGGTCGGAGAACGAATAAAGATTGGCTGCGGGGATAAGTTCCTGCCGCTCCCAGCTTTTCAACTGACGGTTCTCGACTTTGAGTAGCCGACAGACTTCCTTTCGGGTATAAGCGCCACCCGTTTCGCGCTCCGGAGCAGGCGATGGATGTTGCGAGCCGTCTCGCAGCACAGAGCGATGATAGCACCGAACCCGGCTATTGCCCCTGCGCCTCATCGAATTTCGGCGCCGTGTGTTTCGAAGCAAGGCAGGGTGAGCAGCAACTCTCCGTCGCCGGAGACCCGAACCGGGTAGGTTCTTAGTTTGCAGGAGCCGACCAGGGGCTCGCCGGCCGAGAGATCGAACTTCCACGCATGCAGCGGGCAGATGACGGTCCGCCCTCCCACAAGTCCGTCGGCGAGGGGGCCGTTCTTGTGGGGGCAGTTGGACTGCGTCGCGAAGACCTCGCCGGTGCGCGTGTGGAAGACCGCGACGCGCTCGCCGGCGACCTCGAAGTTGCGGCCTTCGCCGGGAGGGATCTGGCTCAGCGGCCCGAGTGTCGTTTCAAGATCGGTCGCTGTCATTGGATTACCCGAAGTAACGAGGAGAATTCGTTTGGACGAGAGGCGGTGTACGATTCGGCCCAGGGGTCCTGATAGGCATCGATGGAGGACTGAATCGCCGCATCGAGACGCACCGCGATACCTTCGCTGTCTTCAACCACCACGGCGCGGATCCTATCAATCCCGATACGGTCGACGAAGCCGTAAGGGCGTTCGAGATATTTGGCGTTCTCGCGGTAGTACTGCATGAAGCGGGCCGCGTATTTAAGCACGTCGTCGTGGCTGTCGACAACGCACAGGATGTCGCCTTTGCGCACGTGGGCGCCGGCGGCCCCGCCAATATAGATTTCCCATTTGCCGCCCTCCACAGCGACGGCTCCGATGTCCTTCACCATAGCCTCGGAGCAATTGCGCGGGCATCCGGCGGTCGCCATTTTGATTTTGTGCGGTGTGTCGATGCCTTTGAATTTGTGCTCGATCCTGATGGCGAGTGACGTGCTGTCGCCGACCCCGAAACGGCAGAAGTCGGTCCCTACACAGCTCTTGCAAGTACGGTAACTCTTGCCATAGGCATGGCCGGAGGGAATGCCGAGATCCTGCCATACCTTGGGCAGATCGTCCTTCCTGATACCGAGCAAGTTGATGCGCTGGCCACCGGTCAGCTTCACCATGGGGACCTGATATTTTTCCGCGACATCGGCGATGCGGCGCAGCTCGGCCGGACTTGTCACGCCGCCGGCCATCATCGGTACGACGGAAAATGTGCCATCCTTCTGGATGTTGGCGTGAACGCGCTCATTGATGAAGCGCGCATCGGGTTCCTTCACGTATTCGCCGGCCCAAATCGTGTTGAGTAGGGAAGCCAGGCCGGGCTTGCTCGCGGCGTCCTCCTTGCCTTCGGCCAAGGCGAGGAACACAGAGGATACCGACTTGAGGCCTTTCTCGCGGACGGCCTGAATCAGTTCCGGTTTGGACAGGGGCACGCCCGGGACATAGTAGTGCACGGATGGATCTTCCTCGAGTTCGCCGTCGCAGGCGAATTCGACGATCTCGGTAACGATGGCTTTGCAGGAGCCGCAGCCGAGGCCCGCGCGCGTTGATTCCATCACGGCTTTGGGCTTGCGCCTGCCGGATTTGACGCACGAAAGGAGGGCTCCTTTCGTGACACCGTTGCAGTTACACACTTGCATTTCGGCGGGCATCTCTTCGACGGTGACTTTCTTCGAAGGCGCGCCGAGGTCGAACAACAGAGAGAGTCGCTCTTCGGGCAGCGGCGTCCCCCGATCGAATACCTGCATAAGATAGGCGGCTTTGCTGATATCACCGAGCAGAATTGCGCCAACCAGACGGCCATCGCGAATAATGAGCTTCTTGTAGGTGCCTTTCTTGGGCTCGGTGAACTGGACAATTTCGTCGCGCTCTTCGACTGGTTCGGTGATCCCCATGGCCGCCATCTCGACCCCCATCACTTTGAGCTTGGTGGCGACTTTCGAGCCGTGATAAGCCGCGCTTGGGTTACGTCCGGTAACGTGATCGGCGAGGACTTTGGCTTGTTCCCACAGCGGCGCGACCAGGCCGTAGACGTGGCCGCGATGCTGCGCACATTCGCCAACTACGTAGATGTCCAGATCAGTGACCGAGCGCATCTGGTTATCGACCGCGATAGCGCGTTGAACCTGCAGGCCGCAGCGGTGGCCGATTTCAGAGTTGGGCTTGATGCCGGCCGCCATCACGACCATGTCGCAGGGCAGGACGGCGCCGTCGGCAAAGCGCAGGCCGGTGATGCGATCTTCACCTAAGGCGGCGACGGTGTTTCTGCCGAGCAGCACGCCAATCTTCATCTGCTCCATCGTTGCTTTGAGAATTGCACCGGCTTGCGGATCAAGCTGCTGATTCATCAGATGCGCGCCGCGGTGGATGACATCCACCTGTAGTCCGTGATTTTGCAGGCCGCGCGCGGCTTCGAGCCCCAGCAGTCCCCCGCCGATGATGGCGGCGCGGCCGCCACTGCTGTTGGCATAGTCGGCGATCCCGTTGCAGTCGTCGAGAGTGCGGAAGACGAAGACGCCCGGCTTATCGGAGCCGTCGGGAAGCTGCACACCGTCGATGGATGGCATGTGCGAACGGCTTCCGGTGGCGATGATGAGTTTGTCGTAAGGCTCGATGGTGCCGTCGGCTCCCAGGACGCATTTCGATTTGCGCAGAATGGATTCGGCGTAGACGCCGACGTGGAGCGTGATGTTGTTGTTGCGGTACCAATCGATGGGATTGAGAAAGATTTCTTCGGGTTGCTGCGAGCCGTTCAACACGTTCGAGAGCAGGATGCGGTTGTAGTTGCCGTAGGGTTCATCGCCGAACATGGTGATGTTAAACAGGTCTGCGCCGCCACGGGCCAGGATTTCCTCGACGGCGCGAGCTCCGGCCATGCCGTTGCCGATAACAACGAGATCTTTTTTTGTTTTCATGCTTCAATCTGGTCCTTTTCGATGCGCGCGGCGCAGACTTTGAACTCGGGCATTCGGGAGATGGGGTCGAGCGCAGGATTGGTCAACAGGTTGGCGCGCGCGTCGCCCGCAAAATGGAACGGCATAAACAGCGTGTCCATGCGAATGGCCGGCGTGAGTTGGGCTTTCACACGGGCGGTCCCGCGGCGTGTAGTGACTCGTACGCGATCGCTGTTGGCGATGCCATAGGACAGCGCCATGGATGGATGCATCTCTACAAAGGCTTCGGGGACTGCCTCGCGAAGCTGTTTGACGCGGCGGGTTTGCGTACCGGACTGATACTGCTGCATGACCCGACCCGTGGTGAGATACAGCGGATATTCATCGTCGGGTTCTTCGGCGGCGCTCCGATGGTCGACGGCATGAAATCGCGCTCTGCCGTCGGACGTGGCAAAGCGATCAAGAAACAGGCGCGGGGTGCCGGGATGATCTTCGGCGGGGCAGGGCCAGAACAGGCCTTGCTCCTGCTCGATTCGTTCGTAGGTAATGCCGTAATAATCGGCTGTACCTCCGGCACTGGCGCGCCGGAGTTCGGAGAAGACTTCGCGCGGCTCGGCTGAGAAATGGGCGCTGCATGCGAGGCGGTGCGCGAGTTCGGCAATGACATCGAGATCGGAACGGACGCCGTCGGGACTGGTTACGGCGCGGCGGCGTAATAAGACGCGGCCTTCGAGATTGGTCATGGTGCCGTCTTCTTCAGCCCATTGCGCCGTTGGGAGGACAATGTCGGCGAGTTCGGCGGTCTCGGATAGAAAAACATCAGAGACGCAGAGGAAGTCGAGGGTTTTCACCTTCTGCTGAATGCGCCCGGCGCCGGGGGCGGAGATGGCCGGGTTTGAACCGAAAACCAGCAGCCCGCGTACGCCATCCGCTTCGCCGAGCGTGTCGAGTAGCTCGTAGGCCGAACGTCCGGGACCCGGGAGCGTTTCCGCGGGCACGCCCCACACGCTCGCGATATAGGAACGGTGGTCGGGGTTATCGATTTTGCGATAGCCGGGGAGTTGATCGGCTTTCTGTCCATGTTCGCGGCCGCCTTGCCCGTTTCCTTGTCCGGTGAGACATCCATAGCCGCAATATTGTCTGCCCGCTTTGCCAAGCGCGAGCGCGAGATTGATGAAGGCGAGAACTGTGTCCACGCCCTTGCTCTGCTGTTCCGGGCCGCGCGCCGTGAGGATCATGGCCGATTTCGATCGGCCGAGCATGCGGGCGGCCGCGTGGAGTTGTCTTTCGGGGACGCCAGTGATACGCTCGACGCGATCGGGCCAGTAGCCGGAGACGGTGCGGCGAACGTGCTCGAAGCCGGTGGTGCGCACGGCGATAAAGTCCTCGTCGATGAATCCTTCTTTGATGGCCATATAAAGGAGACCGTTGGCGAGCGCGAGATCTGTGCCGGGCGTGATCTGGAGATGCAGGGCTGCTGCGGAGACTGTGGGCGTCCAACGCGGATCGGCGACGATGAGGCGCGGGCCACGGAAATACTGCATGATGGGCGGCATGGTTTCGGCCACGTTGCTGCCTACCAGGAGGACGGTTTCGGCCTGCGGGATGTCGGCGAGCGGAAACGGTAAGCCGCGATCGAGACCGAACGCTTTTATCGAAGCAGCGGAGGAGGAGGACATGCAGAAGCGGCCGTTGTAATCGATTTGCGAAGTGCCCAGGGCGACACGGGCGAATTTGCCGAGTGAGTATGCTTTTTCGTTGGTTAAGCCGCCGCCACCGAAGACGCCGACTGCATCACGTCCATGCAGAGCTTGAATCCGTTGGATCTCGGATGCGATGCGGTCAAGAGCTTCACCCCAGGACGCGCGCCGGAGCGAATCCGATTTGCTGTCGCGAACGAGTGGTGAGGTGAGGCGTTCGGGATGCTGGAGCAACTCGGTGGCGGTCCAACCTTTTTGGCAGAGGCCGCCTTTGTTGGTTGGAAAATCGCGCGCTTGCACGGCAAGGACTGAGCCCTGGCTGGCAAGACTCATGCCGCACTGCAAGGCGCAGTACGGGCAATGGGTGTCGCAGGTGTCCACAGCCGGGAGGAAGTCAGTCGGCGGCATAAGCGGCTCCGATTTTTTCGGCGCTGTCCGCAAACAGGCCGGCGCGTTCGGCGGCAGCTACGGGCCAGGTTTTGCGCCAGACGTTTTTCAGGACTAACAGGGCGCCGAAGCCGCACAGAAACAAGGTAACGATTACGCCCAAGCCGGCGCTGAAGGTTCCGGTGGCGTCTTTCAGTGTGCCCATGACGGAGGGGAGAACGAAGCCGCCAAAGCCACCCGCAGCGCCGACGAGTCCGGTCATCACGCCTACGCGTCCGGGGAAGCGCTGCGGTATGAGCTGGAACACTGATCCGTTCGCCATGCCGAGGCTTGCCATTAAGAGTGCGAACAGGCTGACCGCAATGCTTGCGGACGGAAGGGTCGAGAGCGCGCCCAGGCAAAGCGCAGCGACGGCGAACAGAACGAGCAGCATGCGGTAGCCGCCTAGCTTGTCGGCCAACATGCCGCCAACGGGCCTGAGGAAACTGCCGAAGGCGACAACAAAGGTGGTGAGATCGCCGGCCTGTACTTTGCTGACGTGATACTGATCGCGAAAGACGATGGACAAATAGCTGGCAAAGCCGCTGAAGCCCCCGAAGGTGAGGCTATAAAGGAAACAGAACCAGGCGGAGTCGCCGATTTTGAGGACCGAGAGATAGTCGCTGAGCTCATTGATGCGGTGCTGCACGGGAGCGTCTTTGGCGAGAAAGAAGAAGACAATCCAAACGAGGGCGAGCGGGAGCATGGCGATCGCGAAGACCGTGTTCCAACCCCAGGCTTCTGCGATGCGCGGAGCAAAGAGGTTCGCCATGAGTGTGCCGGAATTGCCCGCGCCTGCGATGCCCATCGCGAGGCCCTGCTGCTCCGGGGGATACCAGCCGCTGGCTAGCGGGAGAGCGGCGGCGAAGCTTGCGCCGGAGATACCCAGCAGCACGCCCATGCCGAGAAAGCCCGTGAACGAATGCGCGAACTGCCAGCCGATCAGCAGAGGGATAAAGGTCAGGCCCATACCGGTGAGGGCGGTGCGGCGGCCTCCGAAGCGCTCCGTGCTGGCTCCGAGAATCAGGCGGAAGAACGAACCGCCGAGCAAGGGAACGGCGGTGAGGAATCCCCTTTGGGTGGCGGAGAGCTTCAGCGCCTCGCCGATAAACGGACCGAGGGGGCCAAGAATAACCCAAGCCATGAAGCTGACATCGAAGTACAGGAACGCCGAGAGCAGCGTCCGGCTATGGCCGGCCTTTCGAAAGGAGCTGAGAGACACGTATGGCACCTCGGGCGTCAAGAATCGTTGCTCGGAAACGATGCTTCGCGAACGGTGCGAAAGGGTCTACGGGGAAAAGGCGGATACCAGCCAACCTAGGCAGATAATCCACTTTCAGTGTAGCAGCGGACGGAGGGTGTGGCATTTCTGCTATCCTAAGAAAGTCTTCTGCCCGCACTCGTCCTTTGCTTGCGCGTATCGGCGTATAGCGATCTATTCGGCTTAAACATCCGCTAGTTCATTGAAGGACGGTTCTGCCGGTACTCGGCAAGTACATCCTTTATGAACAACTTTTCTGAACTAACACTCGACCCGCGTCTGCATCAAAATCTTGCGCGCAATTCTTTCGTGACGCCTACGCCTGTACAGGCGCAATCCATTCCGGTCGCGCTGACCGGCTCTGACCTCGTCGCCACTGCCCAAACCGGCACCGGCAAGACCCTGGCGTTTGTGATCCCGATTCTGCAGAAGCTGATGAACGCATCTGCCGGCAAAAAAACAGCCGGCGCATCCGCGATTCAGGCCCTGATTATCGCGCCTACTCGCGAACTGGCAATGCAGACGGCGGACAGCTTTGACGCGATGGGCGTAAATACGGGACTCCGCTGCGCAGTGGTCGTGGGCGGCATGAGCGAACAGACCCAGTTGAACGCGCTGCGCCGCGGCGCTCAACTTGTCATCGCCACGCCCGGACGTCTGGAAGATTTCCTAAACCGGAAGCTGATCAACCTCGGCAGCGTAACCACGGTCGTCCTCGATGAGGCCGATCGAATGCTCGATATGGGATTTCTCCCTGCCATCGAGAAGATCCTGGCCGTGTTGCCGGCGGCCCGGCAAAGCCTCTTTTTCTCTGCGACGATGGACAAGACCATTGAACGTCTGATCCAGCGGAATTCGCGCAACGCTGTCCGGATCGCTGCCTCAACGGCTGCCGCAAAGACTCCGGAAGAAGTCGATCTTCACGTCTACGAGGTGGAAAGCGACATGCGCGTTGGCTTGCTTCATCACATGCTAAAGCAGGAAGAAGGTTCTTTCCTCGTTTTTGCACGAACGAAACATGGGACCGACCGGTTGGCCAAGCGCCTCTCGGCAGGTGGAGTTCGTGCCGTAGCAATGCACGGGGATCGGACACAAAGCCAGCGTAATCAGGCGCTAGCTGGATTCCGGGATGGCAGATACCGGGTATTAGTAGCTACTGACGTCGCCGCCCGCGGCATTCACGTCGATAGCGTTGCGCACGTCGTAAATTTCGATCTGCCGCAAGCTTCAGACGATTTTGTCCATCGCGTCGGAAGAACCGGCCGCGCGGGACAGCGCGGGTCCGCATCCACCTTTGTCTCGAAAGCCGAGCGCCGCGAAATCGGACGCATTGAGCGCGATTGCAAAGTAAGACTGACACGGCGCGAAATTTCGCCCGCTTTGCTGAGCGAAATTGCCGAGGCGTCGAAAACGCTCGAGCCGGCAAGAATTGCGCCACAGCGAAGCATCTTTCCGCACCACACCGCTTTGAAGCACTCCGGCGGCCAGCAGCGGCCATCTTCAGGTAGACGTAGCAAATTCACACGGACATAAGGAGTAGCTCGCTCCCGGAACGATGCCTTATACTAGGTTTTTGGGTTCAGTGCATTAGTCGAAGTGCGTCTTCGCACTCTTGCCTAGCGCGGCGGCGAAGTTTATTTGCCGCTCCCACACTAATTAAAGACAGGAAGCAAGATTCGCTATGCCAAAACGTACGTTTCAGCCGAATAATCGCCATCGCGCGAAGACACACGGCTTTCGCGTTCGCATGAAGACCGCCGACGGCCGGGCCGTGTTGGCCCGCCGACGCGCCAAAGGCCGTCACAAGCTGACCGTAAGCGACGAACGCGCCGTTCGCGATCTGTAAGCAGCCGCTGCCTCTGCTCCGCTCTTGCTTCCACAATCAAAGCGGATCCGTCGCTCGTCTGAGTTCCGCGCCGTTTATAAAAGCGGTGTTCGTATGACTAGCCGCTATTTCGCCGCGTTTTTCCTTACTCTCTCGGATGGCTCCCCCTTCTCTCGATTTGGATTTACGGTGCCACGTACCGTAGGAAACGCCATCGTCCGTAATCGCCTTAAACGGCGTATGCGCGCGGCTGTCAATAGCCAACACGAACGGATCTCAGGCAGCTTTGCGGTCGTATTTAATCCCAGGCGCACAGTTCTGGATGCGCCGTTCGAGGATCTGTGCCGCGAGGTCGGCCGGGTGTTCGCACGATGCAAAAACTCGTAATGGCCGTTCTTCGCGGGTACAAGCTGTTTATCTCTCCTCTGCTGCCCTCAGCCTGCCGCTATCGCCCTACCTGCTCAGAGTACATGCTGGACGCCGTTGCGAAGCATGGAACGTTGAAGGGCGTGTGGATGGGGCTTAAACGCTTGGGCCGCTGTCATCCGTTCCATGCGGGTGGGTACGACCCGGTCCACTGAACGAAATGAGTTTCTATTATGCCGAATAACACCGGAGGCACGTCTCAGCCGCTTTCGCTGGAAAAGCGGCTTCCGATTGCGCTGGCGTTGATGATGCTGGTGCTGCTGGTATCTCAATACATCTTCAAACCGGCGCCCGGACCAAAACCGGTAGCGCCGGTAACTAACAAAGCCGCCGCGCAGCTCGCACAGAAGCCGGTCTCCTCCGCAAGTCCGGCAATGGATATCGCGGTTCCCCCGTCCGCCGGTCAGACGCAAGCGGCCTCGGTGACCACTAATACCATCGACACCGATGTGTACCGGATCGTCTTCACAAACCAAGGCGCGGCGGTAAAGAGCTGGGTTCTCAAGAAATACTCCGAAGATACAGGTAAGCCGTTGCAACTCATCCATCTGGACGACAAGGGCAATCCACTGCCACTTGAAAATGGCCAGCCGTGCCCGTTGCCCTTCACCATCGAAATTACGGGTGGCCAGAATCTTGGCGTCGATCCGAACGCCGTCTTGTATCGACCACAGGTCCTAGCTGGTGGCCTTGGCATCGCTTACGAATACTCGAATGGGCCGGTCACAATCCGCAAGTCGTTTGAGTTCGGAAAAGACAGCTACCTTGTCAACGTCAAAGCGCAGGTATTGGATAACAACACGCCCGTCCCTAGTCTGCTCATGTGGCGCGGCGGCTTTGGCGACCTGAAAGTGCGGAATGCCGCCGCAAATGAGCATACGATTCGGTATGACACGACAGCCTCCAAGCTGGTGACGAAGAACGCCAAGGACTCGAAGAACGGTCCCATAACCGATACCGGCAACTACGCCTTCGGCGGTCTTGAGGACAACTTCTTCGCCGCGGTGGCATTGCCGGCCGACACGAACTCACTGGAAGTTCGTACCGTCACCGATCAGCTCAAAGTTCCCGGGAACGACAAGCCTGCCCCGTATGTTGGCGTAGGCATTTCAACCGGAGCGCAAGATAATTTTTCCTTGTTTGTGGGGCCCAAAGATATCGATCTCTTGCGCAAGGTGAACCCGAAGCTGGCGCAGATCGTCGATTGGGGCTTCTTCGGCATCATCGCCCGCCCGTTGTTCCTGTGGCTGAACTGGACGAACGATCACTGGACATTCAATTACGGCTGGGCGATTATCTTGGTCACCCTCATCATCAATCTTGCCTTGTTCCCGTTGCGGCTGACGAGTCTCAAATCGGCTCGCAAGATGCAACGTCTGCAGCCTCAGATCCAAGCGATTAACGCGAAGTACAAAAACATCAAGATCAACGACCCGCGCAAGGCCGAGCAAAACCAGGAAGTAATGGCCCTCTACAAGACCGAAGGCGTGAATCCAGTCGGCGGCTGCTTGCCTATGCTGATCCAGTTGCCGTTCTTCTATGCTTTTTACCGCGTGCTTGCCATCGCCATTGAGTTGCGGCATGCCTCATGGCTGTGGGTGCCGGACCTCTCGTCTCCCGAAACCCTGCCCATCCACCTTCTCCCGATCATCCTTATTGCCACGCAATTCCTGACACAGCGGCTCACGCCTGCTGCGGGTGTTGACCCGAACCAGCAGCGAATGATGATGATGATGCCCCTGGTATTCGGGTTTATGTTCTATTACGCATCTGCGGGACTTGTACTATATTGGTTGACCGGTAACGTGCTGGGAATCGCCTTCCAGCTTATTGTCAATAGGTTCATGCCCACATCAGCCCCAGCCACGCCGGTTATCGCCGCCAAAGCGCCGGTCAAGAGAGCCGTCAAGAAATAGCGCATGAAATACACCGTCGACTCGCTGCGGCCGAAACTGGACGAGTTCTTGCAGCCTCTACTCCGCGCCGCCGGGCTGGATCTCAACTATCAATTGCGTTCCTCCGAAAATCCACATCCTGAAGTTGAGAACCCGGAGGTCACTGCTTTATTTTCAGGCGCCGATGTGGATCTATTGCTCGAAAATCGCGCGGAGTTGCTGCTCGCTTTAGAGCACCTCACTATGGAGGCCCTTCGTTTGCCTCCCGAAGATCACTCGCTCATCTCTTTCGATGCGAACGATTATCGCCTGCTGCGAGTGGAAGAGCTTCGCATGAGCGCCTTGGCCGCGGCGGACAAGGTGAAGAAAACGCGTGTGCCGTTCCATTTCAATCCCATGAGCAGCCGCGAGCGTCGCGTCATTCACCTTGCGTTGCGCGGCGAAACGGAACTGCGCAGCGAAAGCGTGGGAGTGGGACCCTGGCGCGCGGTCGTCGTCATTCCCGCCGATATGCCTACGCCTCCAGCTCCGCCTGCCCCCCCCGGTGGTTTTCGCGGTGGACGCTCGGACGCTCGGGGAAACGGACGCGACCGGCCGCACGAGGGCAGGCGCGAAGGACACGGCCGTGGGCCAGGGCCAGGTAACCGGCCGCCGCGCGGCGGACGCGGCCGCGGACCCCGCTAGCCTTTCGCAACGTGAACCTGCGCGACACCATTGTCGCGATCGCAACGCCACTTGGCCGCGGAGGCCTGGGCATTGTTCGCTTATCCGGCAGCGAAGCGCGCTCGATTGCGGGACGCATCCTGCGTTTCCCCGAAAAACCGCACTGGCGCAGTTGGTCAAGTCAATTCGCTGAATTGCTGGACGCTCAATCGTCAGTAGTTGACCAAGTCGTCGTCAGCTTCTTCGCGGCGCCACGATCCTATACGACCGAAGATGTAGTCGAGATTTCTTGCCACGGCGCCCCCGTCGTGCTTCGGTTGTGCGTCGAACGTGCAACCGCAAACGGCGCGCGCTTGGCCGAACCGGGCGAGTTCACGTTGCGCGCCTATGCGAACGGCCGCATTGATCTTCCTCAAGCGGAAGCGGTTCGCGAATTGATCGACGCCACAACGCTATACCAGGCACGTGTCGCCGCGCAGCAGATGGAAGGCTCCGTCTCGCGCCGCATCCGTCCCATCAAAGAGCCGCTGCTTGAGCTGATCTCGTTACTTGAAGCGGGCATCGATTTCGCGGAAGACGATATTAGCGTCGCGCCTGCCGAAGATATCCTGCGTCGGCTCAACCCCCTTCAGCAAGCGCTTCAGGAATTGGTTGCCAGCTTCGCAGCCGGAAAACTTGTCTTTCAGGGCTTTACTCTTGCGATAGCGGGACACCCGAACGTTGGCAAGAGCAGTCTCTTCAATCGGCTGCTCGAACAGGATCGCGCCATCGTTACCGCTATTCCGGGCACAACGCGCGACGCGGTATCGGAAGCGACAACCCTCGCTGGCATTCCCTTGCGATTGGTGGACACTGCGGGCATTCGCGAAAGCGTGGATGTTGTAGAGACTCTTGGTATAGAACGTACCTACCAGGCGATGGCGGATGCCGACCTGACACTTCTAGTCGTCGATCTTTCCGAGCCGCTGACCGATGAGGATCGCGTTCTCATCGAGAAACTTCGCGATCGCCGGCCGTTGCTCGTGGGCAACAAAGCAGACCTGACATCGCGTCGCGGCGTGGGCGCGCTTGCAGTCTCCGCGCTTACCGGCGAAGGAATTGATGTCTTGCGCGATGCAATCCTGGAGCGCCTTGCGCCGGAAGGGCTCGCCGCCCCGGAAAGCGGCAGCATTACCAGCCTGCGGCATGAAGCGCTCCTCCGCGAAGCCTTGGAAGCACTCGCGAACGCGCAGCGTGCAGTCGAGTTTCAGATCCCGCACGAGATGCTTCTGCTGGATCTCTACGCCGCGCTGCGGCCGATTGATGCCGTTACGGGAGCAACCACCGCGGACGACATTCTAAATCGAATCTTTGCAACTTTTTGTATTGGGAAATAGGATCAACCGCCAGCGGCCAGCGTCTGCCTGCGTACCGCGTCCAGCAATCCATTGATGAACGGTAGCGACTCGTCGTTTGAAAACTGCCGGGCGAGTTCCAGCGCTTCGTCGATAATTACCGCCGGCGGTAGCGCGTTCTGCTCAAGTTCAAAAATTGCCAGCCGCAGGATGTTGCGGTCGACCGCGGGCATTCGCTCTAGTCGCCAATGTTGAGATTTAGCCTCAATCTTTTTGTCGATGTCGGGCAGTTTTGCTACCGTCCCGCGTACCAGGTCTTCCATAAAGCGATCCGGCTTGGGCTTGGTTTCACTCTCTTCCGAATAGAGCGTGTCGTAATAGTGGGAAATGGCGTGGTCCACGGAATCGCCGCGCATGTCCCACTCAAACAAGATCTGCAGAGCACGCCGTCGCGATCTGTGCCGGGCAGCCATCTCAGCGATTGCCGTTCAGCAGCTTGATTAGATTCGCTAGCTCGATCGCAGCTTCCGCCGCCTCCGAACCTTTGTTGCCGCTCTTTCCGCCAGCACGGTCCATCGCCTGCTGCAGATCGTCTGTTGTCAGCACGCCGAATGTGATGGGAACACCGGTAGCGACGCTCACTCGCTGCAAGCCTTCCGCCGCCCCGCCGGCCACATATTCGAAATGCGGCGTATCACCGCGCACCACCGCCCCAAGGGCCACAATGGCATCGCAATCGGGTGTCAGTGCTCTCGCAGCGATTGGCAACTCCCACGCGCCGGGCACTTTCACGAAGCGGATGCTCTCGTGCGGGCATCCGTGCTTCTCTAATGTTTCAAGAGCGCCCTTCGCCAACTGTTCCGTAATGAACTCGTTGAATCGGCTAACTACAACACCGATACGTAGCTCCGTCGCGTCAAGCGAGCCTTGGAAAGTCTGATAAGGCATGAACAGGCGCGAACAAGCGAGAAAGGCGTTCGCTATGGGATAATTCGGGTGACTCCCTCAAGTCTACCGCAGCATGGATCCCCGTTTTATCCGGAATTTCTCTATCATCGCGCACATCGATCATGGGAAATCCACGCTTGCGGATCGCCTCTTGGAGTATACCGGCGCGCTTTCGCAACGCGAAATGATGGATCAGGTTCTCGACACCATGGACTTGGAGCGCGAACGCGGAATTACTATCAAAGCGCATGCCGTTCGGCTGAACTATAAGTCGGACGACGGCAACATGTACGAGTTGAACCTGATCGATACGCCCGGTCACGTCGATTTCACCTACGAAGTTTCGCGCAGCCTGCAGGCCTGCGAAGGTACGCTGCTGGTTGTCGACGCTTCGCAAGGCGTGGAAGCCCAGACACTCGCGAACACGTATCTGGCGTTGAGTCACGATCTCGAAATCGTGCCGGTCATCAACAAGATCGATTTGCCTTCCGCGGAACCGGAGCGGATTCGCGAACAGATTGAGCAAGTGATCGGTCTCGACGCAAGCGATGCCATTCTGGCGAGCGCGAAAAACGGAGTTGGCATCAAGGAAGTTCTCGACGCCGTCGTTCAGCGTATACCCGCGCCGAAGGGCGATCCGGAAGCGCCGTTGCGGGCGCTTATTTTCGATTCATGGTTCGACCCCTATCGCGGCGTCATCATTCTCACGCGCATCGTCGATGGCACATTGCGCAAAGGGCAGAAGATCCGGCTTTGGTCGAACGGCACGGTGTATGAGGTCGAAGGCTTGGGCTTTCAGTCCCCTAAGCCCGTCCCTTGCGACGAGTTGACTGCCGGCGAAGCGGGCTTTGTTTCCGCCAATATCAAAACGGTTTCAGATGCGCAGATCGGGGACACAATTACCGACGACAGCCGGCCGGCGCTGGAGCCGCTGCCTGGTTTTCAGGAGATCAAGCCGATGGTGTTCGCCGGGCTGTATCCGGTCGAATCCCACGAACACGGGCTGTTGCGCGATGCCCTTGAAAAACTCCGGCTGAACGACAGCGCATTTAGTTTCGAGCCCGAAAACTCCGCCGCACTAGGATTTGGATTTCGCTGCGGATTTCTGGGCCTCTTGCACCTTGAGATCGTGCAGGAACGCCTTGAGCGGGAATTTCAAATCGACCTCATTACAACCGCGCCCGGTGTTCGCTTCCGCGTCACGACAACGACGGATGAAGTAATCGAAGTCAATAATCCGCAGAAATTCCCCGATCCGTCCGCCATCAAGGAGATTGAGGAGCCCATCATCGACGCCACCGTCATCACGCGTGAAGAGTACATTGGCGAGATCCTGAAGCTGCTCGAAGAGAAGCGCGGCGTTCAAAAAAAGTTCGAATACATCGGCGGCGGCCGCGTCTTGCTGCTGTACCAGCTTCCTCTGAACGAAATCGTTCTCGATTTCTATGACCGATTAAAGTCCGCTTCCCGGGGATACGCCTCGCTCGACTACCATTTATCGGGCTATCGTGTTTCGCCGATGGTTAAGCTCGACGTGCTGGTCGCGGGAGAACCTGTTGACGCTCTGTCCATGATTGTCCATCGCGAATTCGCCTACGAGCGTGGCAAAATGCTCATCGAGCGTTTGCGCAAGCTCATTCCCAGGCAGATGTTCGAAGTTGCGCTGCAAGCGGCGATCGGGACAAAGATCATAGCGCGCGAAACCATTTCAGCCATGCGAAAGAATGTTCTCGCGAAGTGTTATGGCGGCGACATCAGTCGTAAGCGCAAGCTTCTTGAGAAACAGAAGGAAGGCAAGCGCCGCATGAAGCGCGTTGGCCGAGTCGACATCCCGCAGGAAGCCTTCCTCGCTGTGCTCAAAGTGAGCAGCGACTCGGGCGAGTAACTGCGCTTCATAGCGGAATATTGCCGTGCTTCTTTCGCGGCATCGTGTCCGTCTTGTTCGCCAGCATCCTTAAGGCGCGAATCACTCTTGGCCGCGTTTCGTGTGGCTCGATGACGTCGTCCACGTAACCGCGTTCGGCCGCCACAAACGGATTCGCAAATTGCTCGCGATATTCGTCAATTTTTCCCTGCCGCACCCTCTCTGTATCGCCGCCATTCTGCAGCTCGCGCCGATACAAAATGTTCACTGCGCCTTCCGGTCCCATCACCGCGATCTCTGCAGTTGGATACGCGAGGTTGATGTCGGTCCGCAGATGCTTCGAACCCATTACGCAATAGGCTCCCCCGTAAGCCTTGCGTGTAATCACGGTAATTTTCGGAACGGTGGCTTCGGCGTAAGCATACAGCAGCTTCGCACCATGGCGGATAATTCCGCCAAACTCCTGCTCGGTGCCAGGCAGGAATCCAGGGACATCTTCAAACGTCAGAATCGGAATTTGAAATGCATCGCAAAACCGCACGAAGCGCGCGCCCTTGGTCGATGAGTTGATGTCCAGGCAGCCCGCGAGGTGAGCGGGCTGATTTGCAACGATCCCGACCGTTTCACCCGCCATGTGCGCAAATCCGATGACGATGTTTTTCGCATAATGCTCGGCCACTTCGAAAAAATATCCGTCGTCGACTACTCGCTCGATCACGTCTTTGATGTCATACGGTTTATTTGATTCCGCCGGAATGAGTGTGTCCAGGCTTTGATCGGCGCGGTCCTCCGGATCTTTAGTTCCGGCGCGGGGAACGCCGTCGAGATTGTTCTGCGGAAGAAACCGCATCAGGTCGCGGATGCCAACCAGGCAATCTGAATCGTCGGGCGCAAGAAAATGAGCCACACCGCTGATCGAGTTATGCGTCATAGCGCCGCCCAGGTTTTCTTTCGTTACATCCTCGTGGGTAACGGTCTTGATGACGTCCGGCCCGGTCACAAACATATGGCTGGTGTGGTCCACCATAAACACAAAGTCGGTTAACGCGGGCGAATACACAGCGCCTCCTGCGCACGGTCCCATAATCGCCGAAATCTGCGGCACAACACCGCTGGCCAGCGTGTTCCGAAGAAAAATATCGGCGTACCCGGCCAGCGAGACCACCCCTTCCTGAATGCGGGCGCCGCCCGAATCGTTAAGCCCGATAATCGGAGCGCCCGTTTTCACCGCCAGGTCCATCACCTTAACGATCTTTTGCGCATTCGCCTCCGAAAGAGATCCGCCGAAAACGGTGAAATCCTGCGCGAAAACAAAGACGCGGCGTCCGTGAATGCAGCCGTGACCCGTCACGAAGCCGTCGCCGTCAATCACGCTATTCTGCATCCCGAAATTGTGGCTGCGATGTCGAACCAGCTTGTCTAGTTCCTCGAAGGATCCCTCGTCAAGCAGTTGGTCGATACGCTCGCGCGCTGACAACTTGCCCTCACGATGCTGGCGCTCTTTGCGTTCTGGCCCGCCGCCTGCCTCCGCGTTAGCGTGCCTGCTGCGCACCTCGTCTAATCGATTCGACATCATGTTAGTAGTATGCAGAGTCCGAGTGGACTGGTCGTGGGGACCGCGGGCCACATCGACCACGGCAAGACTTCTCTCGTTCGCGCGCTCACCGGTATCGATACCGATCGGCTGGCCGAAGAAAAGAAGCGCGGCATCTCCATCGACCTCGGTTTCGCGCACCTCACTTTACCGGGCGGCGAGCGCATCGGTTTCATCGACGTTCCCGGGCATGAGAGATTCATCAAGAACATGCTCGCTGGCGTCGCCGGCATGGATGCCGTGCTGCTGATAGTTGCCGCGGACGAGTCCGTGAAGCCGCAAACGCGTGAACACTTCGACATCTGCCGGCTGTTGCAGATCCGGGACGGCCTCATCGTGCTGACGAAGATCGATCTCGCCAATCCGGACCAAATCGCCGCCTGCCGGGCAGACGTCCTGCAGCTTGTAAAAGGCTCATTTCTTGAAAATGCTCCTGTACTGCAAGTGAGCGCCAAAACGGGCCAGGGCCTCGATACGCTTAAAGACCATTTGGCTTCGCTCCGCAGTAGAGCAAACGGGCGCGCCACGGACGGCTTCGCTCTTCTTCCCATCGATCGCAGCTTTGCACTGAAAGGTTTTGGAACGGTTGTGACTGGAACGCTCTCGCGCGGCCGCTTTCGAAGCGGCGATTCCGTCATCGTTCATCCCGTCGGGCGCCAAGCGCGCATCCGCGGCTTGCAGGTTCATGGCCGGGCTGTCGAAGAAGCCATCGCCGGCCAGCGAACGGCAGTCAATCTGACCGGGATTGAACACAGCGAAATTCGTCGCGGATTCACGCTGATGCCGAATGAGGAGCTTGAGACAACTACGGTCTTCGACGCGGAAATGGAATGGCTCGATGCGGACACGGTGCCCATTTCCCGTCAACAGTTCTTCGTTCACATAGGTACTGCTGAAATGCTGGCTGACGTCAAGCCATTACCAGGTAAGCGCTTTGCGCGAATCGCATTGTCCGAACCCGTACTCGCTTTTCCCGGCCATCGATTTATTCTGCGAAGGCCTTCGCCCGCGGCAACCATCGGCGGCGGCGTGGTGGTTGATTCATTCCCACACAAGCGTATGAATCGCACCAAGATCCTTGCGCGGCTCGAAGCTCTTTCACGCGTAACGCTGAGCGATTACCTGGGCGCGCTGGTCGACGCAAGCCCGCGCGGCGAACAACTGCGCGATCTTGTTCGTAAGACGGGCGAGCCACCGGAAAATGTGAAAGCGGCCGTCACCAGGAATCCCGATCTAGTCTTCTTAGAACCATCACAGCGCGTGGTCGGCAAGAGAGTCATTGAGCAGAAGCGCCGCGATCTGATTCGCTGGCTGGCAAACTTCCACGCGGCCAACCCCACTGCCCCTGGTGCTCCCATCGCGCAAGCCCGCCGTCACGTCGATGCGGCAGTCGCAGACATCATTCTCGATCGCGATCCCGCAATTGCCGTTCGCGGCGACTTGATTGCATTAGCCGCGCATAAGGTGCGCGTCAGTTCCGGCGAACTCGACGCCTTAATACGCCTGGAGCAAATCTACCGCGACGCCGGCTTCCATCCTCCGCTCGTGAACGACGCTCTCAAAGACATTGAACCCGATCCGAAGAAGGCCAGAGGTTTGCTTGAGAGGCTCATCAAAAGTCAAAGGCTCATCCGTTTATCCCCAGACTTGGTCTATCACTCCGACGTGATTTCGCATGTCCGGAACTCGCTCGCGGCGCACAAAGGACGAAAATTCTCAGTTCCCGAATTCAAAGACTGGACCCGGATCTCCCGAAAATACGCCATCCCGCTCCTCGAATACCTCGACCGCGTGCACGTCACAAAACGCGAGGGAGATTCTCGAGTGGTGCTATGACCTCACAGCACTTCGAAGATCAAGCACTTCAAGTAATGCGTTTCGGGAACGGTAAGCAGGATAGGATGATCTTGAGCCTGCGTCCGTCGCTCCAGAACTCGCAACTGCTTGCCGCAATCGAGAGCGGCGGCCGCAATTACTTCCAGAAAATGCGCTTCGCTCATGTGGTGCGAACAAGAGCAACTGACCAAAATGCCGCCTGGGTCGAGCAGACGCAGCGCACGCAGATTAATTTCCTTGTACCCCCGCGCAGCACCCTCAACAGCGCCGCGAGATTTCGTAAAGGCCGGCGGATCGACAACCACTATATTGAATTTCTGCCGGGCGGCAACCAACGCCGGAAGCAGATCGAGCACATCCGCCTCGCGGAATTCGATATTCGTAATGCCATTGAGTTCCGCGTTGCGCCGCGCGTTCTCCAGCGTTGTCTTTGAGCTATCCACCGCTTGAACCGACTCGCACACGGATGCCAGATGCAACGCGAAACCTCCCGTCGCACAGAAGCAGTCGAGTGCGCGGCCTGAGGCGTACCTTCGCGCCGCTATGTAGTTCTCTCGTTGATCCAGGAACACGCCCGTCTTTTGACCGGAGAGAAGATTCGCCCGGCACTTCAAGCCGTTCATTTCGACATCCACCTGGTCGGGTATCTCGCCGGCCAAAGTCTTCACTTCGAGCGGTAGATTCTCTTTCGCCCGCACGGACACATCGTTTCGCGCGAGTATGCCGCGCGGCGAAAAAAGACTTCCGAGCGCCGCGGCAATGTCTGCCTCTTGCCTGTCCATTCCTTGGTCAAGAAGTTGTAACACCAGGTACTCGCCATAACGATCCACAATCAAGCCGGGCAAGAGATCGCCCTCGGCATGTATCAGCCTGTACGCATCGGAGTTGCTCACGATCCGTTGCCGGTATCGGTAAGCCGCATCGATTCTCTTTCGAAAGAACTCCTGGTTTATTTCCTCTAAGCGGCTGCTCAACATACGTACTGCAATCTGCGACGTAGAACTGTAATGCGCTACCCCGAGGGCACGGCCCTTGGTCTCCACAACGCGAACGCATGCTCCCGGGGGCGCGCTACCGGCGTCGATGACATCGCTCGCAAAAACCCACAAATGTCCCGAGGCGATGCGGTCTGCCCCTCGGCGGCTGATCCGAACGGTAGGCATGGCGTGCGGCATCGACTCAGTTTAACGATGGCGCGAAAACGTGGATTCGGTCACGCCCCTTGTTACCCTCAATGATTAACGGGTCCGTTTCGTTTTGCACGACGCTTTCACTTTAGATCTGCGCTCCGCGGCGCGACAGGCTTGGCGCAACCCTGGTTACTCGCTCGCCGCATTTGCGGCATTGGCCGTCGGCATCGGCGCAACCGTGGCTATGTTCACGGTGGTCAGCGGCGTATTGCTAAGAGCCTTGCCGGTCGAAAACGAATCGAGGTTGGTCCGCATAGACGAAATGCATACCCGAACCGGCAGCCCTTTGAAAACGAGCATGACCGATTTCTTCGATTGGAAGCAGCGCTCCAAATCCTTCTCGGCCATAGCTCTTTACCGCGTCGATCAGGGAAATGTCACCGGGTCGGGGCCGCCGGAGCGCGTGCGCATTCTGGTTGCCGACACAAATTTGTTACCGCTCCTCGGTGCCAAGCCTGTTGAAGGACGAAACTTCTCGCAAGACCAGTCGCAGCCGAATGGCGCGACGCAAGCGCTCATCAGTTCTTCGTACTGGAAGAGCCGTTACGGCGGTCAGGATGTCTTAGGCCGTCAGATCGTCATCGACGAGAAGCCCTACACGATTGCCGGCGTCGTGCCTGACCTCTTGATGATGTTCGGCGAAGAGCAGGTTTGGTTGCCTTTACCGGTGGACCTGAACAGCGCCGCGAATACCCGGGGCCACCATCGTTTCTACGCTGTTGGGCGTCTTCAGCCCGGCGTGCCGGTTCCCCAGGCGAATCGGGAAATTCGAACAGTCGCGGCGACGCTGGCGAGTGAGTACCCACGTGAGAACCGTACTGTCAGCGCGCGCGCCGAACCCCTTCGGCAGTCGATCGTCGGCGATTACGGCACGGCGCTGGTCCTCTTATTTGGGTTCGTTGTAGTCGTGCTTCTGATCGCTTGTGTCAACGTAGCAAGCCTTGCGCTCGCAAGAGCATCCGTTCGCCGCCGCGAGATGTCTATTCGCATCGCAGTCGGCGCCACTCGGCTACGCATCTTCCGCCAACTGCTGACCGAGAGCGCTCTTCTGTCCGTGACTGCCTGCGCCGCGGGCGTCTTGCTGGCGCTCATCTCTGTCTGGCTAGTAGAGCACACATCGGTGTTGACTATTCCCCTCGCGCAGAACATCCGTGTTGACTGGACTGTGGCCTGTTTTTCAGCGGGCTTGGCGTTGCTGATCGCGATCGGTTGTGGAACAGCGCCCGCGCTGCGAGGCGCTTCGGCCTCGGTAAGTGAAGCCCTGAAACAGTCGAACGGACGTAATACTGATTCTCGATCGCGCCAGTTGCTAAAGCGCTGGTTCGTGTTCCTGCAGAGTGCATTGGCTACCCTGCTTCTCTTGATATCTGGCCTGCTGCTCAGGAGTTTCGTAAAGGCCTCTGGTATAGATCCCGGCTTCAACCCTCGCCACGTGCTGACGGCTAATCTCTCGCTTCCACCTTCACGCGCCGCTCTCGTTGAAAGCGGCAAATTCGGCCAATTCTTACGCGCCGCCATTGACGAAATCGCGGCTACCCCGGGAATCGAAGCGGCCGCCATGTCTTCCGACCTGCCCTTGATCGGCACCGGCGGCGGTGGCGGCGTTATTGTTGAAGGCCAGACTGAGGCTTCTACGTTCGATGCCCCTTACGCCCAGACCACGCGCGTTTCGCCAGGCTATTTTTCAACTCTGCAAATCCCATTGTTGGCGGGAAGAGATTTCGAGCTGCGAGACCACCTTGGCACCACTGTCGTCGCAATCGTAAACCAGACCTTTGCACGCACCATACTTCGAACGGGCAAAGCCATCGGGCAGCGGGTTGCGCAGGCCGCCGATCCTTTCCACTACGCTGAAATCATCGGCGTTGTCGGTGACGTCCCCCAATTGGGTATCGAGAAAAAAGTCATTCCTGAAATATTCTTTTCGCTCGCTCAGGTGGCAAGCCCGTGGCTCACCATTGTGGCGCGGACGCAAGATCGCCCTGAAAGTTATATAACGCCCATACGAACTGAAATCCAAAAGCTCGATCCAGGTATTGCGGTTTTTCTTCCCCGAACCATGGAGCAGATCCTTGCCTCACAGAGAGGGTGGCGCTCTTTTGAGACATCCATCGTGCTGGCGTTTGCCATGGTTGCCGTGTTGCTGGCCGCGCTCGGCACGTACGCAGTTATCGCGTATTCTGTCGCGCAGCGGGCGTCCGAAGTGGGACTCCGCATGGCGCTTGGCGCAAGCTATGCGGACATTCTGCGAAAGTTCACTCTGCAAGGCGCGGTTCCCGCCATCCTGGGCGCGGTAGTCGGGGTGTTGATTGGATTCGCAATCGCGAAACTGAGTGCTTCACTTCTCTACGGCATTCGCCCCGATGACGCGGTCAGTTTCGTGGGCGCCGCTGTCATTCTTATCTGTGTCGCTCTCATCGCAAGCTGGATTCCAGCCCGCCGCGCCGCTTCCCTCGATCCTTGGCGTGCACTCCGCTACGAATGACCGCCGTCAGCGTAGTTGTTCCTTGCTTCAACGAAAGCGAAGTCATCGGCGAATGTCATCGCCGTCTCACGCAGGTTATGCACCATGTCGCCGATTGGTACGAAATTGTGTACGTGGACGACGGCTCGCGCGACCAGACCGCGCGCGAACTGCAGGCTATCTACATGCAGGATTGGAACGTCACCGTAGTCGAACTCTCGCGCAACTTCGGCCACCAGAGTGCCGTCTCCGCCGGCATAGAAGCCGCGCAAGGCGACGTGGTCGTCATTATCGATGCGGATCTGCAGGATCCTCCTGAACTCATTCCAGAAATGCTTCAGAAGTGGTCGGAAGGCTACGAAGTCGTCTACGGCGTACGCGAGACGCGCCTGGGCGAGACCGGCTTCAAGCTGTGGACCGCCAAATGGTTCTATCGCCTGATCAACTCGCTTTCCGATGTGAAGATGCCGGCGGACGCGGGCGACTTTCGCCTTCTTGATCGTAAGGCTGTCGACGCGATCTGCAGAATGCCCGAACGCCATCGCCTGCTTCGCGGCATGTGCAGTTGGGTCGGGTTTCGGCAATGTGGAGTCCGCTATTCACGCGCGCCGCGCGCTGCCGGTCAGACGAAATATCCGCTCCGGAAGATGGTCAACCTCGCGCTCGACGGGATCGCCTCTTTTTCGACGCTGCCGTTACGCTTTGTGTCCGTAATCGGATTCGCGGCCGCGCTGCTCTCGCTCCTCGGCATCCTCTACGCGCTTGTTGTTCGCCTGTTCACGCATACGTGGGTGGAGGGCTGGGCTATCTCCTTCGTTGGAATGCTGTTCTTGGGCGGTCTGCAGATGATGAGCCTCGGCGTCCTCGGCGAATACGTCGGCCGAATTTATTCTGAGACGAAACAGCGTCCCCTCTATATCGCCCGCGAAGTGCTGCATCGCCGCGGCCGGCCAAAGCTGCCGGCTTCACGACAGCGTTTTGAGATCGAGGCCGACTAAGTGGGCGCATGAAGTTCGGCCGTGTGCGCCCGCAGTACCTGCTCTGCGTCTGCATTCTCGTCGTCTATTTCAGCTTTCTCACGCGCACTTACTACTGGGATGGAGTGCTGTTCTCGCTCGACATCGAATCGGTTGCGCACGGCCAGGCTCCAGTTGCGGCACTTTTCCACCCCAATCACCTGCTCTATAATGCGTTCGGCTATTTGATCTTCGTCACGGCATCGCGCATCATGCCGAGCGTACGGGCCATTAACGTTTTGCAGGCCCTGGATGTTCTGCTCAGCGTGCGCGGCCGGGTTGGTCCTTTTCGCGCTAGCACGCACCCTCACCACGCGCCGCGGCATCGCCGTGTTTTGCTGGCTGCTTTTCGCTACCGGAGCAACGTGGTGGAGATTTTCGACCGATGCGGACACATATGTTGTCGCCGTGTTGTTGCTCTTGTTGTCGGCTTGGTCTCTCTTGCGGACACAGCCTAACTTCGCGGCTGCCGCGCTCTGTCACGCGGCCGCCATGTTGTTCCACGAACTGGCGATCTTCACTTACGTTCCCGGTGCTCGCTTTCATTCTCGCCGAGCGTGGAGTCCGGCTGTCTAAACGATTATGGATTGCAGCCGCGTATTGCGCCGCAACAGCTTCGGTCGTCGCCATGGCCTACTGGCTCTGTTATGAACAAGCCAATCACCCCGCGTATCCGACGCTCACATCCTGGGTCGCCAGCTATGCGTCCGACTCGAACTTCACCCGTTCCCTTGGTGACGTATTTGCACACTACGCCGTCAGCTATTTGAAATTGTTTGCCGGCGGCAAGCTCACCTTGCTGCGCGATTATTTCTCTGTCCCGGTGGTCCTTGCGCTCGCCTTATGTGTCGGCCTGCTCGTCTCGGCTGGTCGGCTGTTTTTCAAGCGCTCGAATCGCGTCGAAAACCAGAGCGTCAACGCGCGCGCTGCGCTCTTCTTGTGGACTTGGCTGATCGCCTACGCGTTATTCTTGGGCATTTGGGATCCAGGGAGCGCCTTCCACAAACTCTTTATCTGGCCGCCGATCGTCCTGCTCATCGGCATTTACGTCGCGCGCGGGACTCAACTCAAGGCGGCGACTGTGCTTGCGGGCGCGCTCGCCGCTTGGAACTTCGCGGCATTTATCTATCCGCATTCTCGCGCTAGCGCGGATCCCGTGCTTTCGTTGGCACTGCGCGTCAACCGCGAACTGCCGAAAAACGCCAGCGTCTATTTCGCCGTACTCGATCCCGACGATTGGTATCTGCAGTACTTCGCGCCAGGCAGGCAGTGGCTCAACTTACCCGGGCCTGTCAACGACAGCGTTCTGCTGCCTGCCGCCCACGGCCCAGTCTGTCTCGAAACCACTGCGTTGGCGGGTTTTCACGGCGACATCGACCCCAATCTCAAATGGGACCTCGTCAACAGTCAACACAACATCCGGCTAGAGTGTCTGAAAGCGCCGAAATTTTAGCTAACTTAACTACACGTCGAGATTCCGCACATCGAGTGCGTTATCTTCAATAAATTTACGCCGGCTTTCCACGTCTTCGCCCATCAACGTCGAGAAGATCGGCTCGCTTTCGGCAAAGTCCTTCAAATCGATTTGCAGCAGCGTGCGCGTCTCGGCGTTCATCGTCGTCGACCAAAGCTGCTCGGCATTCATCTCGCCCAGTCCTTTGTACCGCTGCACGGTCACCTCGCGCTTGCCCTCGCTCATGACCGTATCCAGCAGTTCGCGCCAGTTCTGAATCGTCTGCCGGTGCGTATCCTTCAAGATCGTGAACGGCGGTTTATTGAACCGCGCCACTTGCTTCACCAGAGCACGAAGCCGCCGGAACTCCGGCATGCTCATGAACTCGGTATTGATGTAGCGCGTCGCGTTTGTCGGATCTTTGTAGCCGATCATCCACGCCGAGTGCTCTTCTTCGCGTTCGACGTGCACATCCAGCTTAGTACTGCGCAAACGCTCGGCCACCAGCCTGATGCCTTCCTCATTTTGGAGATCGGCCTTCGTATCGATTGGCAGCGTCACGTCGGTAAGCACGTCAACCACGCGTGCATCGCGTACGCGGCGCTCCAGCCGGCGGCTAATTGCGGCTAGTTCATCCAGCGACATCAAAAACGCGCGCAAGTCCCCGCTTTCGATTTTCTCCGGCGCGGCGCCCTCGGCAACTGGAGCTCCGAACTCCACTGAAAGATTCTCAGTCGCCCGGCGCAGGATCTCGCGCGTAAATTCCTTATCGTCTTTGATGTATTTTTCGCTCTTGCCCTTCTTGATCCGGTAGAGTGGCGGCTGCGCAACAAACACTTTCCCGCGCGTGATCAACTGCTGCATATGGCGGAAAAAGAACGTCAGCAATAAGGTGCGAATGTGTGAACCATCCACATCGGCATCGGTCATGATGATGATCTTGCCGTAACGCAGCTTGGCAAGTTCGAAATCCTCTCCCTTCCCGATACCCGTGCCAATCGCGGTAATCATGGCGCGAATCTCTTCGTGCGAAAGCATTTTGTCGTAGCGCGCCTTCTCCACGTTCAGGATCTTGCCCTTCAATGGAAGTATGGCTTGATACCGCCGGTCTCGTCCGCTTTTCGCGGTACCGCCGGCCGATTCGCCTTCCACCAGAAACAGCTCACAACGGTCGGGATCCCGCTCCTGGCAATCGGCTAGCTTGCCCGGCAGCCCACCCGAATCCAGCGCGCCTTTGCGCCGGGTTAGATCGCGCGCTTTCCGAGCCGCTTCCCGCGCTCGCGCTGCTTCAATCGCCTTCGTGATGATCTTCTTCGTCACCGGCGGGTTCTTATCGAAAAACTCGCCCAGCTTTTCGTTAATGAGTTGAACCACATAGCCCTGAATATCCGAATTCAGCTTGCCCTTGGTCTGCCCTTCGAACTGCGGTTGGGGCAGCTTCACGCTGATTACCGCCGTCAGGCCTTCTCGAACGTCGTCGCCTGTCAGGTTTTCTTTCTGGTCCTTGAAGAGTCCGCCCTGCTGCGCCGCGGCGTTGATGCTGCGCGTTAGAGCGCTGCGGAAGCCACTCAGGTGCGAACCGCCGTCTACCGTGTTGATGTTGTTGGCGAAGCTGAAAACGTTTTCGGAGTACGAATCGTTGTACTGTAACGCCACCTCAATGTTCAGCCGTCCGCCATTCGGCAGCTCGCGGTCACCCTCAAAGTGAATCGGCTTGTCATGCAAGGCGGCCTTGCCGCGGTTCAGGTGCTTAATGAACTCGCTGATTCCGCCGCTATAGAAGAACTCTTCGGTTCGAACATCGTCGCCGCGCTCATCGCTCAGAGTGATCTTGAGACCCTTGTTGAGGAATGCAAGCTGACGCAAGCGCTGCGCCAGAGTATCGAAGTTGAACTCGGAAGCCACCATGATCGTGGGATCGGCCTTGAACGTGATCTTCGTGCCGGTCTTGTTCGACTTTCCCGTCCGGCTCAGAGGGCTCTTTGGTACACCGCGCTCGTAATCCTGTTCCCACGTCGATTTGTCGCGCCAGATCTCCAGGTGCAGCGTCTCAGCCAGCGCATTCACGCAGCTTACGCCCACCCCATGCAATCCACCGGAGACCTTGTACGTATTGGAATCGAACTTTCCGCCTGCGTGCAATTTGGTCAGCACCACTTGCGCCGCCGACACGCCTTCTTCCATGTGTATATCCACCGGGATACCGCGGCCGTTATCGACAATCGTGATCGAGTTGTCGATATGAATCGTGACACTAACCTCGGTACAATACCCCGCCAGCGCTTCGTCGACGGAGTTGTCCACCACCTCGTAAACCAGGTGATGCAGACCCAGTTCACCGGTAGAACCGATGTACATAGCCGGACGCAGACGCACTGCCTCCAGGCCTTCGAGGACCTTTATGCTAGTGGAATCGTAATTGTCGTTTTCAGACACTGTCGCCATACTTTCGAATAGTTTCCTTGTCCGGCTCCGCTCAGATGCGCATCGGCATCACGACGTACCGGTAAATCGTTTCCGCTGCGCCTCCGTGCGGCCGCAGTTCGCCCGCGCTGTTGGCGTCTTTGAAGTGCAGCTCTACTTCGGCTTGATCTACGGAACGCAGAAAATCGAGCAGGTACTGCGCATTAAAGCCAACCTCTACATCCTCCCCGTCATACTCCACAGGAATCGTTTCTTCGCTCTCGCCGGTCTCGGAAATCGATGAGTGCACTTTCAGCTCGTTCTTGATAATCTGCACTCGAATCGCGCGCGAGCGCTCATCGGCAAACTGCGCTACCCGTTCAATCGCCGACTTCAGTTCCTCGCGTTGCAGCACCAGCATGTGCGGGTGCTCTTTCGGAAGTACACGCTCATAATCCGGGAAGTTGCCCGTCAGCTTGCGGCTCAACAACAGTCGCTTGTCGATTTTGAAAAACAGGTGATTGTCGTTGCCTGAAAACTCAATCTTCTTGCTGGCATCGTCACTCGCCAGTTTCTGAATCTCGTTCATCGCCTTCTTGGGCAATAGGGCACGAAACATCCCCGACAATCCCGGTAACTCCAAGCGTTTCTCTATCAGGGCCAGCCGGTGCCCATCCGTTGAGACCATCGTCAATCCCGTTTCTTTCAGCAGTAAAAGAGCGCCGTTCAAAGTGAACCGCGACTCTTCAGCCGAAATCGCAAAAATCGTGCTTGCGATCATCTGCGAAAGCACGTTCAGCGGCATCTCCGCCAGCGGCTCCGGCATTTGCGGCAGTTCCGGAAAGCTCTCCCGCGACATGCCCGCAATACGGGTCCTTGAGCGTCCGCACACAAAACTCGCCCACTGGTTCTCTGCCACCTTCACCTGCACATCGGCATCGGGCAGCAGCCTGACATAATCCAGCAAACGGCGCGCCGGGATCGTTCCAGCGCCTTCTTTCTTGATACGCGCTGGACAAGCACAGCGAATGCCCAGCTCCAAATCCGTCGCGGTGAGCCAAACCTGGTCGTGATCCGTCTCGACCAATATGTTCGACAAAATCGGGATCGTCGTCTTCTTTTCCACGACGCCCTGCGTCAGTCCCAGCTCCCGCACCAGGTCGGACTTGCTAACAGAAAATTCCATTGCGATGGTAAGCGTTCCTTGCTCTAAGTTGCGCTGCTACTGTTCTTAAAACGGGTAAGTACTAACTACAGTTCTATAACCGTATTAGTAGGGGTTGTGGAAATGTTGATTTCTTTGTAAATTATAGCAAACTTTAGCATTTCTAGCAATTCCACCAGTGGGTTTCAAGGTCGGAGTTCCTGCATAAGTTAC
The DNA here is from genome assembly GCA_963846045.1 of Terriglobia bacterium. Taxonomy (GTDB): domain Bacteria; phylum Acidobacteriota; class Terriglobia; order Bryobacterales; family Bryobacteraceae; genus Bog-105. Next base: position 191,449 of record CAWJUL010000014.1, read on the forward strand.
CAGAGGGAAATTCCTAACAGCCTCGGATTTTTCCGATGACAAGGGCCGTGTGGAAAACCCCATAACTCTATTGCAGCGAGTCCATTAACGAATGGATAAGGTTGTTCAAAACCTCATCATGCTGCCGCAGCTCTTCAATTTTCTGCACCGAGTGCAACACGGTGGTGTGGTGCTTGCCGCCGAAGTATCGTCCGATCTCAGGCAAGGACGCATGCGTCAATTCTTTCACCAGGTACATCGCAATCTGCCTCGGATACGCAATCTGTTTCGTGTTGCTCTTCACCTTTAGCTGTGCCGGCTGCATGTTGAATCGCTCACTCACAGCGCGTAGAATCGAATCCACCGAAATCTTTCGTTCCGGTGCGGCGCTCAGATGTTTTAGCGTCTGCTGCGCCATTGCCATCGTGATGGGCTGCCGGGTCAGTGAAGAAACCGCCAGCAGTCGCGTGAGAGCGCCCTCGAGTTCGCGAACATTCGATTTCGTCTTTGTCGCGATGAAGATACGCACATCCTGCGGCAGTTCAAGGCCTTCCGATTCGGCCTTCTTATCGAGGATCGCCATCTTCGTCTCGAGGTCTGGCGGTTGTACGTCCACCATCAGCCCCCATTCGAACCGCGAGCGCAACCTCTCCACTAGGCCTGGCAATTGATTAGGCGCCGAGTCGCTGGATATCACAATCTGCTTTTGATGTTCATAGAGCTCATTGAACGTGTGGAAGAACTCTTCCTGCGTGCGCTCTTTCCCAGCAATAATGTGTATGTCGTCAATCAGCAGCACATCGGCCGAGCGGTAATGTCGATGGAAGAGCGGCATCTGGTCCGTCTTGATGCTCGCGATCATCTGGTTCATGAACCGCTCGCTCGACGTGTAAACCACGTTCAACGACACGAAATTGTCCAGCAGGCTTCGCCCAATCGCGTGCATCAGGTGCGTCTTGCCTATGCCCACGCCGCCATAAATAAAAAGCGGATTGTAGCTGCGCGAAGGCTTGTTTGACACTGCCTGGGCCGCTGCATGCGCCAGTTGATTCGAAGACCCAACCACGTATGTATCGAATGTCAACCTTGGGTTGAGCCAGTTTGCAGTTTTTTCGAAAACCAGCTCGGACTGAGGATGGCCGTTGTTGCGAGCCTCAGGTTCATTGCGCCTTACCATCGATCCATTGTTAGCTGACGGGATGTCGATCTCATAGCGCACCGTCTTTACGCCGATTCCCAGCTCCTCGACGGCGCCGCGTATCTGCGAGCTGTACTCCTGCTTGATCCACGCTTCGGTAGCCTCATCGGGGACGCGAACGGTTAATTCACCATTCTGAAATGACCCCATTGTCGTTCTCGACAGCCAGGTCTGATAAGCACTCTGACTGAGCTTGTTGCCAAGCCAACTCTTAATTTGTTCCCAAGCGTCTTGTTCCCAAGCGTCACGCAACCCAGCACTCCTGTCGCCGAACAGCGCAAATTTCCCACATCTTTTCCACTTCTGTGGAAAAGATCCGATTACCTAGTCTTTGATTTGATTCTGCTGCCGTTCAAGCAGCCGTTGAATCGGTCGGGGGAATGGTGTCCGGCAGTTCGGAAAACCCAGTCTAACATAGCAGGCACACTTTCCAAGAGAATAATCTGCAATAGTTAAGTCCTTTTAAAGCACAGAGTTACGGACAACGCCCATACAGGTTTTTGCTTCCGGATTAGGCCCATTCGCCTCTGCCCTACCTCGTAAACCTTACTGTTGCAATCACATGAATTGACTTCCCCGACAATCTCATACGAGAATGTCTTTTAGCCCTGCCAAGCGGGAGTAGCTCAGCTGGTAGAGTGCGACCTTGCCAAGGTCGATGTCGCGGGTTCGAATCCCGTCTCCCGCTCCATTCACACCAATCCCGAGAGAGTCGATAAGTAGTTGCGGTAGCTTCGCAGTCAACTGAAGCGCTGCGATTCTCGTCTTATACAGTGTGAAACGGTCCCGATCGGCCATCGCCGTTGCCCTGCTAACCATTGTGCCGGTCGCTGCCTTTGCCGGCGCCAAGAAGCCGAAGAAAATCAAGCCCAGCCTGAACCCTCCACAGTACGCTGCCTTTAGTCAGCCCCTCTCTAAGCCCCAGCAGTGGCAGCACGCGCTCGACCGCCTCACCTTTGGTGCTCGCCCGGGTGATTTGCAGGCTCTCCAACACACCGGGATGGACAAGTGGCTCAATGACGAGCTTCATCCGGAGCGCGTACCCCAGAATCCGGTTCTCGAACAGCGCCTCGAACCGTTGGAGTCGTTGCGTCTCAGCATCCACGACACATTCGTGAAGTATCCGCCGCCGCAGATGATTGCCGCAGTGGCGCGTGGAAAGGCGCCGCTGCCCGACGATCCTGAACTCCGCGCGATTGTCGTCCACTTAGCCGATCGCTACCTGCAGAAGAAGAACGGTGACGGGAACGCGAATGTTGGTGCCGCGAACGACGACGCGGATCTCGATCTGAAAGTAAAGCTTTCGGACATCTTGACACCGGATCAGATCAAGACGCTTCGCAATGGCAAACCGGAAGAGAAGCGCGAAGTGCTCGAGAATCTGCCGCCGGAGAAGCGCTCCGACTTTGTTTGGGCGTTGCGTCCGCCGGAGCGGCAGGCTCTATTCAATCTTGCCCCCGTCTCTCTGCGCCGCGAGTTGATGCTGAGCGTAAATCCGCAAAACGTGGTCGCATTGGATCTGACGGAAGGCAAGCTGCTGCGCGCCGTCTACAGCGACCATCAGCTTCAGGAGCTTCTGGCCGATTTCTGGTTCAATCACTTCAACGTCTTCTTCAACAAGGGCTCGGATCGGTTCGCTGTGCCCACTTATGAACGCGAAGCGATTCGGCCTCATGTCCTCGGCAAGTTCTACGACCTGCTTCTGGACACTGCGAAGAGCCCGGCAATGCTCTTCTATTTGGACAATTGGCAGTCCGTCGGCGATAATTCGATCGCCGGCATGAGGCCGGCCGGCCCCAAGCAGACAAAGCGCGGACTGAATGAGAACTATGGTCGCGAATTAATGGAACTCCACACGCTTGGAGTTGACGGCGGTTACAGCCAGCAGGACGTCATCAACGTCGCGCGCTGTTTTACTGGCTGGACTATCGCCGGTCCCCGTAAAGGTGGCACGTTCGAGTACAACGACAAGATGCACGACAAGGGCGAAAAGGTCGTGCTGGGCCATGTGATTCGCGCCGGCGGCGGTATGAACGATGGCCTGGAAGTTCTCAGCATCCTGGCTCACGCGCCCGCCACAGCGCGTCATATCTCGCTCGAACTGGCAATGCGCTTCGTTGCCGACGATCCGCCGCCGTCGCTCGTGAACCGCATGGCGGAGACATTCCTCAAAACGGACGGCGACCTGCGCGAAGTCACGCGCGTCATGATCACGTCACCCGAGTTCTGGTCACAAGGCGCTTACCGGGCCAAAGTAAAAACGCCGTTCGAGATGGTCGTCAGCGCTGTGCGCGCAACGAACGCGGATGTCACCTCAGCCTTCCTGCTTGCGAACGAGTTGAACAAACTCGGTGAGCCGCTTTATCGCAAGGTCGAGCCTACGGGTTATTCGAACGCGAATTCCGAATGGGTCAGCTCTGCGGGATTGCTGGACCGCATGAACTTTGCACTGGCGCTCGCACATAACCGCGTACCTGGCATCAAGGTCGACGTGGCCCAGTGGCAATCCGCGATCGCTACGGATCCGCTCGCGATTGCCCGTGAGATCCTGCAGCAGGATCCCACCGAGCAGACCAAGGCGGCGATCCAGAAAGCATTGAGCGATCCCGAACTGCAAAATCAGTTGACCCAAAACGCCAAAGCCGGGCCGCCGCAGACGCCGGCTCTCATTGCGGGGCTTGTGATCGGGTCGCCGGAGTTCCAGCGCCGGTAAATTGTGAAGAAAAAGGACTAATAAAATGCCTACACGCCGCATTTTCTTGAAGAGTTCAGCGCTTGCCATGTTTGGCGTCGGTTCTGTGCCCACGTGGCTGTCTCGTGCCGTCTACGCGACGGACGCACCGGGCGAGCGGAAGAAAATCCTCATCGCCATCTTCCAACGCGGCGCCGTGGACGGTCTCAACGTCGTTGTGCCGCATGGGGAGCCGGCCTACTATGCGCTACGCCCCAGCATCGCAATTCCGCGCCCTGACGGAACCGATCAGGCAACCGTCGATTTAGACGGCCGCTTCGGATTGCACCCCGCTCTGCGTTCGCTCAAACCGCTGTGGGATCGCCGCCAACTCGCCATTGTCGAAGCCGTCGGCTCGCCCGACCCAACCCGCTCGCATTTCGATGCGCAGGATTACATGGAGTCCGGCACGCCCGGCCTGAAGGCGACTGCGGATGGTTGGCTGAATCGCGCGCTCCTGCCTGAAACCCACGCGACTCCTTTGCGCGCCATCAGCATGACCCCCGATCTTCCGCGCTCTTTGCGTGGCCGAAACGAGGCATTAGCCATCAACAACATCAACGATTTTCAGGTGAAGGATGCGCGCGTGGCAGCCACCTTCGAAAGCATGTATGGAACTAGCGCGGATCAAATCCTGAACGGTACCGGGCGTGAGACCTTCGACGCGATCAAGATCATGCAATCGATTCAGAAGTCGCCCTACGTGCCCGCGAATAGCGCACACTATCCGGGCGGACGTCTCGGGCAAAGCCTCCAGCAGATTGCGCGGATGATCAAGGCGGACGTCGGCCTGGAGGTTGCGTTCACGGATGTCGGCGGATGGGACACCCACGTCAACGAGACGGGCCCCCAACCGCATACCGGCCACCTTGCAAACCTGCTGCATGATTTCGGGGACGCATTAGCCGCGTTTTCGCAGGACATGGGCGATCGCATGGCCGATATCACCGTCGTCACCATGTCGGAGTTCGGCCGTACGGTTAAAGAAAACGGTAATAGAGGAACAGATCACGGCCACGCAAATGTAATGTTTGTTCTGGGCGGAAGCGTGCGCGGAGGCAAAGTCTACGGCCAATGGCCCGGCCTCGAACGCGAACAACTCTATGAGGGGCGCGATCTGAACGTGACCACGGATTTCCGCGCTGTGCTCGGCGAACTCGTGATGAAACAGATGGGAAATCGCCAGTTGGGGACAGTGTTCCCGGGCTTTAGAGCGGTCGGGTCAGTGGGCGGAATTTTGACTGTGTAAGCACGTTATGCGCGCTAAGCTCGATATTGCGCAAGAGAAATTCTCCTGTCACTGGGCGCATGTCCAAGCGACCTTCTGCGCAATCGCCGGACCCGGCATGTAAGACAACTCGGCCGACGTCAAACCGCTTTCTCATAGTCGGCATTAGCCTTGGGCTCTTCTTGACCACGCTGCTGGTCTACGCGCCGGTTTACCGTTTCGGCTTCGTCAATTTCGACGATCCGGACTACGTCACCAACAACCCGCACGTGCGCAACGGACTTACCATGGACGGGGTCGCCTGGGCGTTTACCGGCACGGAAGCCGCGAACTGGTTTCCCGCGACACGCCTTTCGCACCTGCTCGATGTGGAGATCTTCGGCCTGCAACCGGGAGGACATCATTTCACCAATGCCTTCCTTCACGCATCTGCCACGGTGTTCCTGTTCGCATTCCTCTTCGCTGCAACCAGCGCGGCCTGGCCGAGCGCATTCGTGGCCATGCTTTTCGCCGTGCATCCCTTACACGTGGAATCCGTTGCCTGGATCGCGGAACGAAAAGACGTGCTCAGCGCGTGCTTTTGGTTCCTTGCGCTTTGGAGCTATGTCCGCCGGCATTATTGGCTCACACTGCTGTGCTTCTGCTTGGGACTCATGTCCAAGCCGATGGTCATAACGCTTCCGTTTGTGCTGTTCTTACTGGATAAATGGCCGCTGCGCCAGTCGCTCCGCTCCGCCTTGCCAGTGAAGATTGCGTTGCTGGGACTGTCCGTAGCCGGAGCCATCGCGGCCTACCTGGTCCAGAGAAGCAGTGGCGCGGTCCGCGAAGTGGAACAATTCCCGCTCGGCTTACGGCTGGAGAACGCCGTAGTCTCGTACGCGATCTACATCGTTAAGATGTTTTGGCCAGCCAAGCTGGCGGTGTTCTATCCCTATCCGCACCACTTGCCGGTATGGCAAATTGCGCTGTCAACCCTGCTGCTGGCGGGCATCTCGATGGGTGTCCTTCGGGAGCGGCGTTCGCGTCCTTACCTTGCGGTGGGATGGTTGTGGTACCTGGGAACGCTTGTGCCGGTCATCGGTCTCATCCAAGTCGGCGCGCAAGCGCGTGCAGATCGGTACACGTACCTCCCAATGGTGGGCTTGAGCATCATGTTGGCATGGGGTCTCCGGGAAGTTCTTAAGAGCAAAATTGCCATTTCGGCAGCCACCGCCGCGTGCCTGGCCTGTGCAGTGCGGTGCGAAGCGCAGATCCAATATTGGCGGAACAGCGAAACGCTCTTCGGTCATGCGCTCGATGTGACTAGCGGGAACTACCTTGCCCACCATAATCTCGGCGTGGCGTTGGCGGCGGCGGGGCGCTTCCCCGCAGCAATCCGGCAATATCAAGCGGCGTTACAAATCGAACCCAAAGCTGCGAACGTGCAAACCGACTACGGAAATGCCTTGGCAAAATCCGGACACATGCGAGAGGCGATCGCGCATTATCAGGCGGCGTTGCGAGCGCTTCCCGATTCGCCCATCACTCATAACGATCTGGCCAATGCTTTCGCTGCGACTCCCGAAACAATACCGGAGGCGATCGCCGAGTATCAAACTGCGTTGCGTCTCAAGCCCGACTATAAGGAGGCGCGAAACAACCTGGCGCAGGTGCAGTCCAATGCCGCCGAAATGCAATACAACATGGGTGTCGACCTGGCCAGGAGCGGCAAGGCGGAGGCGGCAATCCCACATTTCGAGGAGGCCCTGCGCCTGAAGCCGGATTATGTCGACGCGCACAACAATCTTGGCGTGGTGCTAGCGAGCGTCGGCCGGGTACAGGAGGCGATCTCGCATTTTGAAGCGGCGTTGCGAATCAATCCCAATTCCGCCGAGGCGCATGTCAATCTTGGGATTGCGTTATCAGGAATACCCGGCCGAATGCCGGAGGCCATCCGGCACTTCGAAGCGGCGATGCGCATCAAGCCCGACCGCGAGATCCAGCAGATGCTGGACCGTCTCAAGAAACCGCGCTGAACTTCTCGAAAACGCTAGAACGTGAACTTCACAGCCAATTGGACGCTGCGCGGCGCGCCCGTGCCGGCGTTGACCGAACCCGAGCCGCTGCTGAGCGTACTGGTCACGTATCCGAAGTTCGCGTTGTTCGCGGTGCAGCAACCGGCGTTCGGATTGGCAAACTGCGGGGTGTTGGTTGTATTTACAGTTTCGAGCCGAAGCTGCATGGCGATGCGTTCGCCCAATTGGGTGTTCTTAGCCAGAGCGGAATTCAAGTTGAAGAATCCCGGCCCGATCAAGGAATTGCGTCCAACGTTGCCGACCTGCTGAGCGGCGCCCTTGATCTGATCGGCGGCTCCCGTTGGGCAGGCCGCGCTAGGCGTCGCCGATTGGCAGGGTGGCGGGGCAAAGGCGGTTGGATCAAACCACGGGCTTCCGCCGTTCGAGGTGGTGTTGATTCCGTACAGTTTTTGGACAGTCTGATTTACTTGTTCCGGCGTATTGGTGCCGCCTTGGGCTAGGTCCAAGTACGTCGAGCTGTAGGTCACCGTGAAGGGAAGTCCGGTCATGGCCGTGACGATGCCCTCGATCTGCCATCCACCGATAATCTTGTCGAGCACTGGCGAACCGGAGTTCAGGAATTGTTTCCCCTTGCCGAAGGGTAGTTGGTAAACGAAGCTCTGCACATATTCGATCGTACGATTGAAATCGTTCAACCCCCAGTTACGGTGATATTGACCGTTCAGATAGAAGCCGTAGAATCCGTCGTCGTCGCCGCCGTTGTAGTAAGCCATGCCCTTCTGCCAGCTAAACGAGGAAGTGATGCTTAGCCCGGACGTGAAGCGCCGGTCAATCTTTACTTGCAGGCCGTTGTACATGGAGGACACCGGTTTGAAATACTGCGAGACGGTGCCTGTGTGCGGGAAATATGGCAGGTAGGCGGTGTCTCCCGCGGAGGCGGGCGCAATCACCGGACTTGCATTGATGTTTTGGGACGAGCCCATGTCCACTCCGTGATTCCCGACATACGCAACATCCGCCGTGAAATGAAACGGCAACTCCTGCTGGACCGAGAAGTTCCAGGCAATGATGTGAGGGTTTTTGAAGTTTGTCGGGAAGTAGTCCTCCGTAGAACCGTTTTGGCCGAGAGCGGCGACGCTGTAAATTCCATTGGATGGGATTGGCTGTGGCGAGGGCACGGGGAGACCGCTCTCGAAACTAAGAGGCGACCCCAGGTAATTCGCCGAGGTATAGGCGCTCGTACCTTGTGTCGCCCCAATGTTGCCTTTTGTCGGATAGTTGTTGTTGATATATGTATTGTCCTCAAAAGGCGTGTAACTCACGCCGATACCCGTCCGGATGACCGTCTTTTCCGTCAAGCGGTACGCCACTCCGAAGCGCGGCGCAAGGTAGTTAAGGTGATTGACCAACCCCCCGTTGTTGGGGTTGCCGCCCACACCGCCGACCACAAGCGTGTTATTCGAGGGAATGAAGTTGGAAAACTGTCCGGGGAAGGCCGGCGTGGCTGGTGGGTAAATTTCCCAGCGCAGCCCCAGAGACAGAGTCAATTTCTTGCTGACTTGCCATCTATCAGAGACGTAGGGGAAGAAGTACCACTGCCGGAAAGTCGGGAACGTGCCGCTGAAGTCGCGGCCGGTGCTGGCCTGTTGGGGGCTATCCAGCAGGAAGCTCGCCAGGTCGTTGGCCCACGAGGTGGTGTTGTTCGGGGTGGTCGGCGAAGTTGTGGTGCCATTCGGGAGCAGGCAACTGCCCGCGCAGCTCGTTTGGGCGGTGCCAAAAAAGTAAGCACCGCGCGGACTGTAGGTTTGCGTCTGAAGCAAGTCGTCACGAATGCGGCGCATATCGAAGCCAAGCGTAAAGGTGTGGTTGCCATACGTCTTGGTCACGTTGTCCACCAAATCGATGTTGGCCTCCGCGCGGATCCAGGGCAAACTGGCGGAATATCCCACTAGCGGTTCGGTAAATGCGTTGATATTGATACCCACCAAGCCACTGTTGAATAGGCTGTTGTTAATGTAAGGGATTCCCAAGGCCGTGGAAGCATTCGATCCATAGTCGGTCGGTACCGCTGTGTTGTTGTAGTGCGCCACGCCGACCCGGAATTCGTTCAGCAGGGTGGCTGAAAAAATGTGGGTCCAGTTGATGCCGCTACTGTAAGTCTTCTGAACCCCCGTACCCTGGAAACCCCCATTGGCATCGCCGCCGGCAGCGCCGAAAATGGGCGCTTGGTAAACCACTGGCCGCTGGAAGCTGAAGCGGCCGCTGAGGTGGTCTTTGTCGTTGACCGTATAGTCGATTTTCCCGTCCGTGAAATCCGTGTCCTTTGTAAAGGGCAGGGTGGCGAAGTAGTTGTTCGAAGGCGCATAGGTGCTGGCAAGGTTTTGATTCGGATTTGGCACCAGAGCCAGAATCTTGAGCGCGATCGGGTTCAGACGCGATGTGGGGATGATGTTGCCGGCGAATGGGGTCCTTCCCACACCGGTGGCCGTATTCCCGGTTGTCGGATCGTAAACAAACGCCGGGCTGGGGCCATTCAGCGCCTCGCTCAAGTTGCCGGTGCGCGACAGCGCCGACGGGATCGTCTCGGTGGTGGCAATGGCTTCGTGATCTTCGGAGCGTAGATAGTCGGCGAAGAAGAACAACTTATTCTTCTTGATCGGGCCGCCGATGGTGCCGCCGAAGTAGTTGTAGTGGACAGCGCCTACCGTGGGCTGGAAGAAGTTGCGGGCGTCCCAATCATTATTCTGAACGAACTCGTAGCCTGAGCCGTGGAACTGGTTGGTTCCCGACTTCAGGATCACGTTAGTGACCGCGCCCGTGCCGCGTCCCAAGTCCACGGACTGATCGCTGGTGGCGATGTCCACGGTTTGAATTGCCTCGAGTGGCGGGATCAGAATTTGCAGTAGGCCGGTGCGCTCGTTGTCGTCAATGCCCTCGATTTGGTAATTATTCGCCACTCGCGGGGATCCGTTCGATTCGGTCTGCAGCGAGTCGGAAGCGTTGAAGAACTGGGAGTGCTGTTCCGTCGGCGGCGAGGTGCCGGGCACGAGGGCTAGCAGGGCTTGGAAGTTGCGATTGCTAACCAGAACCGGCAGTTCGGAGACGTTCATCGAGTCGATGCTGCGGCCGGTATCGGCGCGGTCCGTCTGCAGTTGCGGGGCCTCCGCGGTGACGACCACGGACTCACTCACTTGACCGGGCTGTAGAGTTGCGTCGACGCGGACGTTGCTATTGACTTCTACGCGATTGTTCTCCTTAGTCTCCTTCTTGAAACCGGCAGCTTCTACCGTGACCGAATAATTGCCTTCCGGAAGATCGGAGAAGGTGTAATTGCCGCTAGCGTTAGTTTGAGCCGTATGGGTTATGCCGGTGTTGACCTCAGTCAGGGTCACTTTGGCGTTGGTAACCACGCCTCCGCTACTGTCCTGCACAGTGCCAAGAACGGTACCGGTTACAGCCTGGGCGTAAGCGCCGCCACACAATAAAAAGAGAAGCGCTAGCAGAGCGCACATCTGACGGAGATGTCTCATAGACCAACCTTTCGCGATGCGAGATGAAGCCGACTGTTGGAAATTATAAACGAAAGCAGCATCAAACTGCTAGCAGTACTAGCAGTTGCTCATGACCTAAGCTGTTGCGCAAAGTTCCAGGCGTCGGCAACAATACGGTCGAGATCCGCTCGTTGCGGATGCCAGCCGAGCGTTGTTTGAAGTTTCTGCGAGTCGGCGACAAGGCTCGGAGGATCTCCCTCTCGGCGCGGCCCGATTTTGAACGGTGCTTTCCGGCCGGTTACACGCTCGACTGAATCGAGCACTTCTTTGACCGAGTGTCCGGAACCGGTGCCGACATTAAACACATCCGAAGAACCGCCGTTCATCAGATGCTCTACGGCTAGGATATGCGCGTCGGCCAGGTCGCTGACGTGGATGTAGTCGCGGATGCAAGTGCCGTCCGGAGTGGGATAGTCGTCTCCAAATAGCGTGACCGGCTGCCCAGTTAAAACTGCGCGCAGGATCAGCGGAATCAGGTGTGTCTCGGGATCGTGACGCTCGCCCAAACCGGCGGAGGGTTCGGCTGCGCACGCGTTGAAATAACGCAGTCGAATGCTGCGAAACTCGCGATAGCGGTCCAGCCATTCAAGAATGTTCTCGACCATCACCTTCGATTCGCCGTATGGGTTAATCGGCGCCTTGGGCTCGTCTTCTTTAATGGGCACATGCTGCGGGATGCCATAAGAAGCGGCCGTTGACGAGAAAACAATGCGCTTCACGCCTGCGTCGAGCATCGCTTGAAAGAGAGCTACCGATCCTCCGACGTTGTTGGCAAAATACAGCTCTGGAACTTGGGTCGATTCCCCCACTTGGATATACGCAGCAAAATGGATCACCGCATCGACATGCTCGTCCCGCAGCAACTGGGTGATTCGGTCCGTATCGTGGATATCAAGAACATGCAGTATGTCTGATGGAACAGCATCTCGATGTCCGCGGGAAAGATTGTCCACGACCAGAACCGAGTGTCCTCGCTGCTGTAAGAAGTACCGCGTGTGTGAGCCTATGTATCCAGCGCCGCCGGTGACGAGTATCTTTGCCAAAGTACTTCGAGTTTAGCGAGATGGCTGAGATCCTGAAGACGTATGCCGCTGGTTGAGTTGCGATCGGTATCGAAGGTTTATCAAACCGACAGCGCACCCGTAGCCGCCTTGCAGGAAATCAACTTGGCCGTGAATGCGGGCGAACTCATCGCGCTGGTCGGCCGCAGCGGCTGCGGCAAATCAACGCTCTTGAATCTGTGCGGAGCCATGGACTTTCCCACCCGTGGCGAGGTGCTGTTAGACGGGAACAATACGAAGCTGCTGAACGATGCGGAGCTTACTCGTCTCCGACGCGAAAAGATCGGCTTCATCTTTCAGTCATTTCAACTGATGCATACGCTGACAGCGGTGGAGAACGTGGAACTGCCGCTGCTTCTCGCACGCGAAAAGAATGCGCGCGCCACGGCGCTGGAACGGCTGCGTTGGGTGGAATTGAGCGAGTATGCGGATCGGCTGCCGCATCAACTTTCAGGCGGTCAGCAACAGCGGGTCTCGATTGCGCGAGCCCTGGTCCACAATCCACGCTTGCTGCTAGCGGACGAACCCACAGGCAACCTTGATACGGCCACGGGCGAGATGGTTCTGGATCTGCTGGTACGCGCGGCGCGCGAATTCAACGTAGCGGTGATCATGGCGACGCACAGCAGTGAAAGCGCGGCCATAGCGGACCGGATTATCCACCTGCGCGACGGACGCATGGAGCCGTCTGCGATCTCGCTCGAGATTGCTGGAGCGCGATGAGGTCTTTGTTGCTGCTGTTCGTGCGCCTGATCGCGCGCCCGATGCTGCGCGAGCCGATGCGCACGGCTTTGACAGTGTTCGCGATTGCGCTCGGAGTGGGCGTCGTGATCGCGATCGATCTGGCGGGGCAAGCCGCAGCCGGAAGTTTTCATTCCTCACTCGAGACGTTGACCGGCAACAGCGACTTGTCGATTACCGCAACCGGCGGCATAGACGAGCGGCAGCTAGGAACGCTGGTTCAGCTTCCCTACGCTTTTGACTTCGCGCCCAGAATCGAAAACTTCGCATCGGTCAACGGCAAAGGCGAAGCACTGCCGTTCATTGGCATCGATCTCATCGGGCAGTGGAGAAGGAACGAAGTAGTCGACGTCGCTATCGATCCGAATCTTATCAATCCGATTTTCGTTGGCTCGAAATTGGGATTGCGCAAAGGCGATACGGTTCGCCTGCTCATCAACGATGCGATGCAGACCTACACTGTCGCGGGTGTGCTGCCGAAATCGAAGAGCGATCTCGGCGAGGATAACGCGATTGTTGCGGATATCGGGCTCGCGCAGAAGGCGGCGGCCAAAATCGGCAAGCTGGATGCGATTGATGTCCGCGTTCCGCCGGGACAGACAGTCGACTACTGGCGCAAGTTCCTGGGACAGCAGTTGCCGTCGTCGGTCACGGTTGAATTGCAGGGTTCGAGAACTGAAGAGAATCGCAAAATGCTGGCGGCGTTCCGCTGGAATCTAGCACGTCTTGAGCTACATCGCGCTGATCGTTGGAGCGTTCCTCATCTACAACACGATCTCGATTTCAGTCGTACGGCGCAGAAGTGAGATCGGTGTTGTTCGTGCGCTGGGCGGCACGCGCAGTCTGGTTGCGAATGCATTCATGGCGGAAGCAGCGTTCTTCGCCATCGTCGGAAGCTTCCTCGGCCTTCTGCTCGGGCGGCTTATGGCGATCGGGGCCGTGCGCCTGATCGGGAGTACCGTGCAGTCGCTGTATGTCAGCAGCGTGCCCTCGCAGATACACCTGACTGTTGGAACCGCGCTTCAAGGAATGGCAATCGGCATTGCGGTTTCTTTGCTGGCTGCGCTGGCACCCGCAATCGAAGCCTCGCTGGTTGCGCCTGTCGAAGCGATGGCACGGGGGCGCGAAGAGTATGTCAGCCGCCGGCGTTCGCACGCGCTGCTGATTTTGGCGATCGTGCTGCTCGGAGCCGCGGCACTGCTGGCGCAGATGCCGGCGATTGACGACCAGCCGATTTGCGCCTACATCGCGGTGATTCTTCTGATAGCGGGAACGTCGGCGCTCATCCCGAATGCAGTGAGGGCATTTGCCGGGACGGCGAGCGGCGCGGTGCAGTTCCTGTTCGGCGTCGAAGCGATGCTCGCGCTGCGGTCGCTAGGCGCTTCGTTGAATCGAACATCGCTGCTGACTGCGGCGCTCACGACGGCAGTGGCGATGACCGCGAGTGTGGGCATTATGGTCGGCAGCTTCCGCGAGACCGTTTGGTTGTGGATGGACAATCAGCTCAAAGCCGATCTATATCTGCGGCCGGCGGGCCCTTCCGCAGCGGATCGCCACCCCACGATGGCCGCTGAGATTGCAGACAGAATCGAGCGCTTGCCCGGCGTCGGTTCCGTCGATCGATTCCGCGCGTACCCGATCACCTACGGAGGTTTGCCCGCGACGCTTGCGGGCGGCGAAACGCGCGAGCACCAAGCAAGTTCGCGGACACGGTTTCTGCCTGGGGAAAATCTTCAGGCGATCTTCTCGAGCTATGAGCAAAGGCGACTACGCGATTGTCAGCGAGCCGTTCGCGAACAAGCATCATGTGCGTCCCGGAGACGTGCTGCGCATTCCGCTCGCCGGGACTGTCCGGAAGTTCAAGGTCCTGGGCATCTATTACGATTACTCGGCTGAACAGGGATACATCATCCTGGATCGCCGGACGCTGCTGAAGTATCTTCCCGATCCAGCGGTTTCCAATTTGGCTGTCTATCTGAAACCGGTAGCGAACGCTACGGCCGTGCGAAGGCAAATCGACGACATCATTGGCGGACGAGCGGTATTGGTGTTTTCGAACAGCACGCTGCGGCGCGGGGCAATTGAGATCTTCGACCGGACATTCCGGATCACGTATGCGCTTGAAGCAGTAGCGGTCATCGTTGCCGTAATGGGCATCGCGGGCGCACTGCTCGCGATGGTCATCGATCGCAGGCGAGACTTTGCGCTGCTGCGATTCTTGGGTGCGGCACAACCGCAGGTGCGCAGCATCATTCTCTGCGAAGCCGGGTTGCTGGGGTTGCTTGCAAACGCAATCGGTTTGGTGTTAGGCACGTTGCTGTCCCTGATCCTGATCTTCGTCATCAACAAGCAGTCATTTGGATGGACCATTCAGTTTCACTGGCCGGCGGCGTTGTTGTTGGTTGCGCTGTCGGGTATTTATGTTGCGACCGTGCTTGCCGGGCTGTATCCCGCTCGCACCGCCACGCGCATGAATCCGATTGAGGTGATTCATGAGGCTTAGCGGATTTGCTATTGCGTTGGTCAGCATCGCGCCGCTGATGGCGCAGCAGCAGTGGCAGATTGCAAAACCCGGCTACCGGTACGAGTTCCCGCACGATCACTTCAGCCATCCGGAGTATCAGACGGAGTGGTGGTACTACACAGGCAACCTGCGGGCATCCGACGGCCACCGTTTCGGATTTGAACTGACGTTCTTCCGCCAGGGGCAACACCTGACATCTCAGCAGACCGCAGCGACCGATCCGGTATGGGGCCCGGATGAAATCTATCTGGCGCATCTCGCGCTCAGCGATATCGACGGGCAACAGTTCTTTCACACAGAGCGATTGAATCGGGCGGGGCCGGGACTTGCCGGCGCTTCTTTGAGCGAACAGAAATACTGGAACGGCAACTGGCATTCCAAGTGGATCTCGCTGACGACCGGCGAGCAGCAGTTGCAGGCTGTTTGCGACAAGCTGGGCTTGACACTTGCTGTCACGCCGGAGAAACCGTTGGTCATTCACGGCGAGAACGGCATCAGCGTCAAAGGACCTCAGCCCGGTGAAGCTTCGCACTACATTTCGTATACGCGGCTCGCCGCCAAGGGCACGCTGCAATGGGACAAGCGTCAGTTCGAGGTATCGGGCGTTGCGTGGATGGACCACGAGTTTTTTTCGGACACGTCGGACAGCGATCTGGCTGGTTGGGATTGGTTCGCCATTCAACTCGACAACAACCAAGAGCTGATGTTGTATCGCCTGCGTAGAAAGTCCGGCACCGACCGGTATTCGTCGGGAACGTATGTCGATGCAGCAGGCAAAGCTCACTACTTGAGCGCTGATCAGTTCAAGATCGAACCTCTTGCAACATGGCAGAGCAAGAGGTCCGGGGCGACTTATCCCGTGTCGTGGAAGATCTCGGTTGCCGTCGCTGGGCCTCGTGCTGGTGGAGCGGACTGCGCTGCAGGATCAGGAGCTGTTTGAGCCGGGAAACCGAAACATAACGCCAACGTACTGGGAAGGCGCGGTCACTTACGACGGCACGATGAACGCGGCTAAAGCTCATGGAGTTGGATACCTGGAGATGACAGGCTATGCGGTGGCTTGCAGGGGCCAGGGTCGCCATAAAACGCGACAGATAAGCGGCTATGAGACAGCAGGCGACAACGATTCCGAGCGCATAACGCAGCGTGATCGCCTGCGACACAAAGCCAATGGTTGGCGGCCCGACGATAAAGCCGACATAGCCGATGCCGGTAACCGTTGCGATGCCGGGTCCGGGGTTGACTCCCGGAACGCGTCCGCCTCCGCCGAAGACGAGCGGAATGATGACCGACAATCCAGCTCCGGTAATCGCAAGCCCGGGCAGCCCCCAAGCCGGATTACGAACGCTCAGCGTCCATAGCAATCCAACGGCTGCGACAATGCAGCCGGCGCGCACGGTGTGGAACGGGCCGAGACGAGCGGTGATCCAATCGCCGAAAAATCGGAATATCGCCATCGCGGCTGAGAAGACGGCATAACCCTCGGCGGCGATTCCGGGACCGGTGAGCAGAACCTGGCGATAGTAGACGGCAGTCCAATCGGCCATCGCGCCTTCCGAGAGCAGGATGCAGAATCCGATCGCGCTTAGGGCGATGAGGGCAGCCGGGATCTCGCGCAGTGGAAGACGATGCTCGCGACCGGCAAGTTGGACATGCGCTTCGAGCAGAAGCGGGATGGCGATCAAGATTGCGATCAGGTTCAAAGCTCCGCTGAGCCGCAAGGTGCACTAGCGGCGTTACGCCCCGATGAGCGACCCAACCGCCGACACCAGCGCCGGCCATTGCGCCGAAACTGAACATCGCGTGAAAGCGGGACATGGTGGGCCTTTGCAGCGCCTTTTCGACTTCCACGCCCTGCGCATTCATCGAGACGTCCATGGCGGCGGCGAATACCGCCGAAGATGAACAGAGCGGCGGCGAGCGTCCAGGCGCTCCAGGCAATTCCCATCAGCGATATCGCGAGGCAGAACGCAATCGAGGACAGAGAAGTTACGCGCTTGCTTCCGAAACGGCTGATCAGCGTTCCTGTTATGGGGATGGTACACAGCGCGCCGAATGCGGAGCTGAGAAGCGTGACCCCGAGTACACCGTTACTGAGATGGAGCTCCGCTTTGATTGCCGGTATGCGGGACACCCAGGTGCCGACGACCAATCCGTGTACGAGGAAGAGAATCACTGTCCCCCACCACGCCGGCCGGGCGCGCGGTGTCATGGGGAAGCTTCGCGTGTAGATGGTTATCTGTTGGCCGCGTAGGCCCCACGTCACGATCTCATGGAAGCCGAGAGCGGCACATTGTTCGCTGGTGATTTCGGGTTGCCACTCGTAGAAGTGGGCGAGCAATCGACGGATGACCGGATATTGAATCAAGCCATTTGTCGGGCATCCAGGTACGGGTGTAGATAATCAGCGCCGTAACCGGATCGTTCGGGCCTTCGACGGTCAGCTCACGAGTTGCGGACGCTTCCACTGCCTTGCGCACGGAGTCGTAATGGAAATCGCCGGTTTCCCAGACTTGAAAGCCTCGTCTTACAAACCCATAATCCGGATTCCGCAAACCAGCGCTGTAAGGCCACGCGGTAGCGATGGTTTTGCCGCTGAGAGTTCGTTGGGCGAAGTCAGCAGCGCTCTGTTGCAGACGGACGAAATCGACCATGGCGAGGTTGTTCTCATAGGGAAACGGGTAAGGCGGGTTCCACCAGAGGTTCACGACCAAGCCGACGCCCAATGCCGCTGTTGCGGCAATCGCGAGTTTCTCTGGGGATGCAGGTGAGGGCAACCGCAACCGCGATATAGAAGATGGGAAGAGAGGGAAGCAGATAGCGCTCAAGCTCCGCGCCGCCGAAGACAGAGACGAGCACGAGATTCGCGGCGCCGACACTGGCCGCGATCTTCCAACGGCGGCGTTGAAAGGGCGGGCAGAGATACAGAGTGAAAAAGATGACGAGCGTACCGATCCAGCGGAACTCGGCGAAGAAGAGATAGTAGATGTGCCGAATGAACGAGAGCAACATGCGCACGGGATGCAGCGCGTATCCGACGTTGTAGTGCGCGAACCCGGGATCGCCGAGCCAATAGCCGGTCTTGTGGTGCAGGTACAAGCAGCCAGGCGGACAAAGCGATGGCGGGCGCGACGAAGTACGATGCGTGCCGCCAGTTTTTTCTGCGCAACAAGGCGATGAAGAAGACGAGCGGGACAACGATGCCGGTCTCTTTCACGAGCACAAGGGCCACGCCGGCCGCCGCCGCCCATGCATACCGACGTTTCAAGAACAGGAGCAGAGCGAGGATGGTGAGGACCATCGCGGGCATGTCGAGTTGGGCCATCATACTCTGCGTGTAAAACAGCGGTGACACGAGCAGGAGCAGGGGCGGCAGAAATGCGGGCGCGCCCTTTGTGCCCGGGCTCAATTCGATAGCGAGCAGAAACGTGACAAGCAGGCCGGTGCTGGCAACTAGCAGCATGGCGACGCGGGTGAGGGGAATACTGTAGCCAAAGACCTTATAAAGGATGGCGAGGTACGCCTCAACGCCGGGCGGGTGCACGTTCGGAACAGTCGAGTGCGGGATGAGGGAGCCAGTACGCAGGAGGTCGAGCGCGGTGGGCACAAACTGGCCGAGTTCGTCCCAGAAGTACGGCAGATCGAGCAGTCCGATGTGAATAAGGAACAGCGGGATTGCGAACAACAGCCAGAAAACGATGAGGTACTGTGGCCGCTTTCTTGCGGGCCGCGCATCTGCCAAAGCGAACGGAGGCAGCTTCGGCATCGGTGGCCGCGCTCGGGTGGGCATGGGTGGAGTTCGTTACTGAATCAGATCGCCCGGAGGCTTGCGCTTCCAAACGGATTTCTCCAAAGGCCGCTTCGTACTGTTTGAGATTCGTCGTCAGCAGATTCGCGAGCGCTTTTGCTTGCGGCGGGCTCAGGAAAACGCCTTGAAAGTTTTGGATGGTTACCGAGTCGGGCGCCGTTTGGTTCACCGTTCCGAACATAAGAAAGAAATCCCAGAGGCTAACTCGCATCTGCACACTATTGGCGTAACTCTCGCGATAATCCGGCGAGTTGGCGAGATGCAGTTTAGGCTGCGGTTGTCCTGGCGTCATGCTCTTAGTATTGCCGAGACCGTTGAAGGCGCATGTTGCGTTTGAGCGCGGAGTAGGGAGGCGTTGTCGACGTGGATCAGGCGACGGTTTTCTCCTTTTTAGTAGCTTCAAACGCGCTCATTTGGTTTGCGGCGGCAGCGCTAAGCGTGAAGAGTTTGACCTCGTGCAGTTCGATACGCTTCCGGGCAGTCGCGACGGCGATCTTATGCAGCTCGTCCTTGCGATTTTCATTCTTTTCGCGCCGCCGTTCTTGAGCTTCCTCGCGTTGCTGCGATTCAAAGCCAACTGCGGCCAAGCGTCTTTCCTTTTTACGTTTTAGAAGCTCGGCGGAAGCGCGTGCATAGGCGCGATCATGGTGGGCTTGATAGCGGAGATAGCGTTCGAGCTCGGGACGCACGGCGATTTCAGCCTGATTGCCGACGAGCTGGTCACCGGTTTGCGGCTTTACGACGAAACAGGCTTCCTGATAACGGCGCGCGCGTTGCGCGAGCCACATACTCTCGGCCATTTTCTTGACGAGTTCGATTTCGGCGATACCGACGGGGTTTTCGTCTTCGATGAGTTGGTCGAGCAGAGCGTCGAAGCGATCTTGATGCTCGCCAGCGAGGACGCGGAACTGACCTAACAAGCCATGCGTGGTGCGGTTCTGCGATACCTTTTCCTTGCCTGCGGCGCTGGTCGGGCCGGTTGACTTCTGCGCGTTCTCGCGATTGGCCTGGAGCTTACGGAGCGATGTGAACATGCGGGGACTCTCCTTGCGCACGAGTATGAAAGACCGGACGTTCGGGGAACGGGGAATTTGTGGTGTAAGTTGATGTCGCGAGGGGAGATATTTTGTTAGCAGAATCTGTTACTACTACGAGGATGTCCGGAAATTAGTTGAAACAGCGACTCAAGCCGGAGCCGTGATAGGCTCCGGCAAACCGTTTTCGAGAACAGGAGAGTCGCAAGTTGAAACGAAAATATCAAATCGACAAAGAAGTGATGGTGCAGAGGTTCCGTACTGTCGCGAGCAAGTCGGAAGACGCGATCCAAGTGGCGTTGCCGATGAGGGAGGCCGCCGGGCTGATACAGCAGGGTCTGATGCAGCTGGCCTTAGCCGCTTTCACACAAGTAGCCGAACAGATGATGCGCTGGGAGGTGGATCAGATCGCCGGCCCGAAGCAGAAGCCGGACGCCTACCGGGCCGCGGTGCGCTGGGGTAGCCAAAGAGGGTATTGCGTGGTGGGCGGCCAGAAAGTACCGTTGCAGCGGCCGCGGGTGCGCGATGTGCGCCAGCGCGAGGTTCCATTGGGCAGTTACGAAGCTTTGCAGCAAGCGTCGCTGATGGAAGACGCGGTATGGCACAAGATCATGCACGGATTGACGACCCGCGGCTACAGCGCCATCGTGCGCGAGATCAAGGAAGCCTACGGGATCGAGAAGTCCAGCGTAAGCGAGCACTTCATCCAAGCCAGCTTGGCGCGTCTGCAGAAATTGGAGACGCGATCGCTATCGCAACACAGCATTTGCTCTGTGTTTATCGACGGAACCTGCTTCAATCGGCAACAGATCGTGGTGGCGCTGGGCCTCACTTTACAAGGGGAAAAGCTGGTTTTGGGTCTGCGTCAGGGCGCCACCGAAAACACCACCGTCGTCAAACAACTGCTCGAAGACCTACAGACGCGCGGGCTGGATTTTCAAGTCCCCAGAGCTTATGTCCTGGATGGCGCGAAAGCATTGCATGCGGCGGTGCGCAACCTGGCCGGCCCGTGCGCTGTCGTGCAGCGTTGCCAGGTGCACAAGATTCGCAACGTCGTTGGCCATCTCCCCGAGGAACACCAAATGGCAGTGCGCGTGAAGCTTCGCAACGCTTACCAGATGCGCGACCATGCCGATGCGACACGAGCGCTCGATTCGCTCCTGCACCAGTTGATGCACCTCAATCCCAGTGCGGCACGCAGTTTGGAGGAAGGTCTCGAAGAGACGCTCACCGTGCATCGCCTCCGCGTTCCCAGCAAGCTGCGCGCGAGCTTGGCCTCCACCAACATCATCGAATCCGCTTTCTCCATCGTCGAAACCGTTTGCCGCAACGTCAAGCGCTGGTACGGCGGAGATCACTACCTGCGCTGGGTCGCCAGTGGTCTGCTTTGGGCAGAATCGCGATGGAACCGCGTACATGGTTTTCGTGAGTTGCCTATCCTGGTGAAGGAACTGGAACTGGCGGTCGTCAGAAAGATTCCGGTTCGCCACGCCAGCGTGGCTTGACAGTCCCCTTAAGAGTCGCCGGTTTCAACTGAAAAGCGGACATCCTCACTACTACTGGGTTCAGCAATGCGCGGTTAACAAGCAATTCAGATATCCAGTGCTGCGACGAGACAGCCAAGGCAGAGCCGCTCTCCGCGTAGCCCATCAGCGGTAAGCCTCCTTGCGATCGAGGACGGGGACAATCTCGATGAAGTCGCCTTTGTCATGGAACAGGACGCGGCGGTTTTGGGCGCGCAGACGGGACATTGGCGGATCGGTATCCCGGAGCTGTGTGACGTTGCCGGTTTCCGTCTTGGCGTAGTGCCCGAGCGTATGCAGAATCTGCGCGCGATCGGCTGCTCAATGGCGCGAATATCGACCTTGGCCTGGCGGGACCAAGCGATGCGTTTGGCCATGGTTCAGGAACGTGTTTCGCCGGGCAACGGTTCGTTGCACATCCGTTCCCAGTCTTGCTGGCTCAAGCCCAGTTCGGCCAAGACCCGTTCGTGCGGAATGGGTTCGTTATGTTTCAGCCACTCTTCGGCTTCCGCAACGGCCTTGCGTTCGAACGGGCTAAGCGTGTCGTCTTCGTCCAGCATGACTTCGTGCGCCGTTACGATGACGGCCCGTTGTGCGTTTCCACGCCGAACTGCTTTGCGTACTCGGCGTTCAATCGCTGCCAGCCGCCGAACTTCACCGCCTCAGCGCCGGCGAGGCGGCCGATGGGAGTCCCGCTGAGAAGGCGATCCAGAACATCGAAACAGATGTGCCAGCCCGCGGCGCCCCACGAGATGAAGCGGCGATCGATGCTGTGCCACAGCCTCAGGCGCGTGCCGCCGCCAATCGGCTCGAGTTCCCACCGCATATCGTTGTACTCCAGCACCTTGGGAGCGTCGGCTCGCGTCACTCTGGTTTCGGTAACCTGCGCCGTTCCCACCCACGTGAGCTTCACGGCGCTCCCCACCGTATCCAGGCTCCCATCCGCGTCAAAGGGCGCCCACTCGCGCAGATGAGCGGGGTCGATCAGCGCCTGCCAGACTTTTTCCGGCGAGTGGCGCAGTTCTCTGATGAGAATGAGCGTCCACTTCTCCCCGTCCTTTTGTATCTTGCCCTTTTCTATCCGTGCCCCGCGGGCCGGACCCGGTGCGTACCGCTCGCGATCGGCCATCTTCTCCTTAGCGTGAATAACGGGCCAACTGGACGAGCTGAATGAGGTTGCCGCAGGTGTCGTTCAGCATCGCAATGGTCGAGGCGGTCACGTCGGTGGGCGGCATCGTGAACTCGGCGCCGCGAGTTTTGATCCGCTCGTAGTCGCCCTCGACGTCGTCGGTGTAGAACATGGCCGCGGGTTGGCCCTGTTGAAAGATCGCCTGCTGATACGCTGCGGCCGCGGGATTGTTGTTCAGGGCCAGTTGCAGCTCAGTGCCGTCCGGCTCCTCGGGCGAGGCCACGGTTAGCCAGCGAAACGGCCCCTGGCTGAAGTCGGCCTTCTTGGCAAAGCCCAGTACCTCGGTATAGAAGCGGAGGGCCTTGTTCTGGTCGTCCACGTATACGCTGGTCATTTTGATTTTCATTTCATTTCTCCTTTTGTCACGTTCGCGGTTTGGACCGCCTCGTCTTCTTCTTGTGCTTCCTTTTCGTTGGTGTCGAAGGGCGCTCAGGGCGTTTGGCTCCCGTTGCGCGCGATTCAAATGGATCCATGCGGTCGAGGTGCCGTTCGAGAGCGTCTACGTGAGCGGACCAAAACCTGCGGAACGGCGCCAGCCAGGCATCCACCTGCTGAAGCGGTTCAGGTTTCAGACGGTAGAGGCGGCGCTGCGCGTCCACCATGGATTCGACGAAACCGGCGTCGCGCAGCACTCGCAGGTGCTTCGACACGGCGGGCTGCGGCATACGAAGCCGGCGCTCGATCTCTCCCACCGACTGTTGCGACGAGAGCAGAAGGCTCAAGATCGCGCGGCGGTTCGGCTCCGCAATAATTTCGAACGCAGACTCCACTTCTCTTTATATACTCGGCATAGCATATGCTTGTCAAGGTATATATCGATTTGGACGCCTATGATGAGGAAACACCTTTCGCAGCCTGTGCATTTGTAACCTCGTCCGAGACTACGGTGAAGTTCGTCAATGTGGCCGCCCCGAAGGAAGTCGTCATGGCGGCGTCGGCCGCATCCCGGCCAACTGCCATTAGCACGCGTCCCTGGCGAGCGACATTGTGACGCGCGTCGAATGTCCACCATCGGTCTTCGAGGTACGCTTCGAACCAGGCACTGAAATCCATCGGATAAGGGGCGGCGGGTACGCCGATATCGCCCAGATACCCACTCGCGTAACGCGCGGGGATATTCAGGCAGCGGCAGAAGGTGATGGCGAGATGCTGGAAATCGCGGCAGACGCCTACGCGCTCGGCATATACGTCGAGAGCGGTCTTGGTGGGCCGGGCAAAATTGTAGCCGAAGGTGACTTTACAATTCACCCAATTGCAGATCGCGTGTACTCTTTCCGCAGTGGGCGGCAGATTGCCGAAGAGTTCTGTCGCTGTATTGGAAAGCAAATCCAACTCGCAGTAGCGGCTTGCCAATAGAAAGCGGAGCGTGTCGGTGGGCAGATCCCCCACCGGAACCTGCCGGGCAGTGGGGTTCTGCGCGTCGGGCTGCCCGGAATCCGCAATGAGCGTCGAGTTAAACAGGCGAATGACGCCGGGTGGGGCGACGAAGCGAGAGCAGATATTGCCGAAGCTGTCGATGTAAGTGTCCACTTTGGCATTCGGTTCCAGGTGCAACTCGTCCGGCTCGCGAAGGTCGGCGGCTCGTGAAGGATGTACATTCAACAAGGCGACGATCGGTACTTGAGCGGGGGCGTTAAAGCTTATGTCGTAGCCGAGCCGGATCAGCATACCAGAGATCTCCCATCCTGTGGTTTCGAGCCGATGTGCTGACAGGGCAAGCGGAGAAATGCACTCCGCATCAGCGCGTAAGGGTCAGTTTAGCGAACGAGCAGCGGTGACTTGGGGGTATAGCGGGTAGAGCCGACTGGGGGCCACCGATCGTATTTGACGATGAACACCGTTACTTGTGATCACGTGCTCCGATGCACAAGCTTGCTGTAACAATAGAACTTCAGAACTTCAGACCAGGAGAGAAATGACGTACTGTTTGGGCATTGTGACGGACGAGGGCCTGGTCATGGCGTCGGACTCTCGATCGAATGCGGGTTTCGACCAAGTAAACACATGCCGCAAGATGCATTTATTCACGAAGCCCGGTGAGCGCGTCTTCATTATTCTTTCAAGTGGAAGCCTTTCGATCAGCCAGTCCGTTCTTACGCTGCTGCGCAGCGACTTCGACCAGGGCAGCGGGTTAGCAACGGCGGAATCCGTCTATCAAGCTGCGCGGATTGTGGGCGATTGCGTCCGCCGCGTTTCGGATATCGATCGGGCCGCACTGGAGCGGGACCAATATTCGTTCAACGTTCATCTGCTGCTGGGTGGTCAAGTGCGCAATAGCGAACCGCCGTGCCTTTACCTTATTTATCCGCAGGGCAATCCTCTGCGCGCGACGGAGGATTCGCCTTACCTGCAGCTAGGAGAATGCAAATACGGCCGGCCCATACTGGATCGCGGCGTTGAATCGGATACATCACTTGAGGTAGCGGCCAAGTACGCATTGCTGTCCTTCGATGCGACGATCCGATCGAACGTCACCGTCGGGCCGCCGGTGGAGATCGCGTTATATCGGAAAGACACCTTCGAAGTGAGCCAGTATCGACGATTTGCGGCCTCCGATGCCGACCTGAACACGATTCATTCTTCATGGGAAACTTCGCTGCGTCGCGCAGTCGAGCAATTGCCCGACATTGATTTCCGAAGACCGCCGCCGGAAGTATCGGCGTAATGTGGCGATTAAAAGAACGTGCCCGTTTTTATCCATAGTTGGTGACGCTGTGCCGCACACCCGAACGTGGCACACTGAGCGTGGAGTGCGATGACACAATGAATCGCAAGCGTGCGCAGGTGTTTCTTCCTGACGACCTGTTGGCCGACGTAGATGCGTTGGTGGGTCCGCGGGGCCGTAACGCGTTTCCGACCGAGGTCATCCATGAGGCGGTAAATCGACGTCGCCTGCTGAACTTTCTGAGCAGCAAGGAGCCGCTTTTGAAGGATGAGGACTATCCCGAATTCGGCGACGGAGCCGATGCCTGGGTGCGGCGCATGCGTGAGGACGAGGAGCGGATGCTCCGCGAGAAGTGGGGCGGCTGGTTCGACCGCCCGGTATGAATCCCGACGATCTGCGACGCGTGGAAACTGCCCCAGTAGATTTCAAAAAAATATTCGAGGCAGCGCCCGGCCTGTTTCTGGTGCTGCTGCCGAACGACCCGACGTATACGATCGCCGCGGTCAGCAACGCTTACGCGGAGGGGACGTTTACGCGCCGCGAAGAAATTCTCGGCCGCGGCGTGTTTGAGGTTTTCCCCGAGAACCCCAATGACCCGACTGCTACGGGTGTCAGTAACCTGACCGCCTCCTTACGGCGGGTAATCGCCACCAAGGCTGCCGATGCGCTGGCTGTGCAGAAATACGATATACGGCTCCCTGGGAGCCGGCGGCATGAGTTTGAGGAGCGCTATTGGAGCGCGGTCAATTCGCCCGTTTTGAACGAGGATGGCACAGTTCAGTACATCGTTCATCGCGTGGAAGACATCACCGATCTTTTGCAGTTGAAGAGCATCGAGGCCGAGCAAGGAAAAGTCGCGGAAGCGCAGCGCGAGATAGTAAGGAAGGAACTAGTTTGGAGCAGCCGTGAGCTGACCCGGATCAAGCAATTGACGGTTGAGTTACGCCAGCAGTGGCGCACATTCGACACCGCTCTTTCCCATACTCCGGACTTCACCTATGTTTTCGATCTGGAAGGCCGCTTCACTTACGCGAATCGGTCTCTCTTATCTCTCTGGCAGAAGTCTCTGGGCGAGGCAGTGGGTAAGAACTTCTTCGAACTGGAGTATCCTCCGGAATTGGCCGCCCGGCTGCAGCGCCAGATTCAGCAAGTCATCGATACCAAGGACGTACTGCGCGACCTTACTCCGTTTACGGGGCCGACAGGCGAGACCCGGGAGTATGAGTATATTTTTGTCCCGATATTCGCAACCGACGGCAGCGTGGAAGCCGTTGCCGGCTCGACGCGCGATATCACGGAGCGGCGCCGCATCGAAGCGGCGCTTGCCGCAAGCGAACGACGATTGCAGCAAGTCTTTGAACAGGCTCCTGTCGCGATCGCTGTATTTCGGGGACAGGACTTTATCGTGGAACTGGCAAATCCCACCTATCAAGCTTTATTACCGGGAAGAGATCTCGTCGGGCGCCGTTTGGCCGACGCCGTTCCGGAGATAGGCCGGCCCGTCTGGGACGTTCTCAAGAGCGTTTTCCGCAACGGCGAGCGTTTTGTAGCTAACGAGTGGCACATTACCTATGATGCCGACCAGGATGGCATCGCCGAGGATCATTGGTTCAACGTCGCTTACGATCCACTGCGCGAATCGGATGGCTCTGTTGTAGGTGTCATTGCCGTCCTGACGGATGTGACCGTGCAAATGACGGGCCGAAAAGAACTGGAACGCGCCAACCGGGAACTCGAAGAGTTTGCCTATGTGGCAAGTCACGACATTCAGGAGCCGCTGCGTATGGTGAATGTCTATACACAACTGCTTCTTCGGCAGTTTTCTGGAGAAGACGCAAAAGCCCAACAGTATGCCGGGTTTGTGCGGCAAGGCACACGGCACATGGAACAGCTCATCCAGGACCTACTCTCTTATTCGAGTTCCGTACAAAAACCCGAATCGCCTGTGAGGTCCGCCGATCTTTCAGCGGCATTGGCGGAAGCAATGGACGTGCTGAAAACCGGCATTGAAGAATCGGGAGCTGTCATAACGGCTGACCCGCTACCCCGCGTCTACGGAGATACAAGGCAGCTAGCGCATGTGTTCCAGAATGTTCTGTCGAACGCCCTGAAATATCGGCGACGGGATGTGCCCCTTTCTATTCACATAACAGCCAAGTTCGATGGGGCAAACTGCGTGGTTTCCGTTTGCGACAACGGCATAGGTTTTGAGCCGCAGTACGCCGAACGAATCTTTGGCTTATTTAAGCGCCTTCATCGAGAAGAGTATCCGGGCACGGGCTTGGGCTTGGCCATATGTCACCGGATCATCGAGCGATACGGCGGCCGAATTTGGGCGCAAGGTACGCCGGGACGAGGAGCGTGTATCTTTTTTTCTCTTCGCTGTGTCCAGGGAGATAATCAAGGTTTGGAATAGCGTCGGCGCCACCCGGAGTCGCTTTCGGCACGCGACTCCGCAGGTCCAAGTGATGGCCGAGCTTTAGCGCGGCTAGAGAAAGTAACCTCATGAACACACGCGATACCCGGCAGCACGTGCACGCCCTGGTCGATCAGCTCCCGCCGGCGCAGCTCGCGGCGCTGGAAAAACTGCTGTCTGTTATGGTCGATCCGGCCGCGCAGGCCGTTGCGCATGCGCCTGTCGACGACGAACCCTTCACTGAAGAAGACGCGGAAGCCATCCGGCGTTCCAGGGAATGGTTCAAACACAACGAAGGCACCTCCTTCGAAGACGTGGTTAAGGAACTGGGCTTCACCATGGACGACATCCGCAATTACCGGGAACCGGCTTGAAGCGTATCCGCTTCTCCGACGAGGCCAGAGCCGACATCCGCGCCATTCCGCAGCCCATCGCGATGAGTATCCTGAGCGCCATTCACCGCTTGGCTGAAACCGGCGCTGGACGCGTTAAGAAGCTGCAAGGCATCGACCCGCCGAGTTCCGTTTGCGTGTCGGAGACTTCCGCGTCTTCTTTAGCGAGGAGCCCGCGGGCGCCCTCCAGATCCGCGCGGTCAAGAATCGCAAGGACGCTTACCGCTAACGGCTAAACAAAGGAACCTCGATCTCCGGATCCGGAATACGCGCCGTCAGAAACCTCGCGGGATTGCGGTGCGGATCCTGGGCCTCTGACGATAGACTGGACAGAATCATGCAGCCGTTTGTCGCTCGAGTCCTGCTTGTGCTTGCGGTCATGGCTGGCACTGTCGGAGCGCAGGACGTAATTCCCCTGTATCCAGGCGTGCTTCCGGGTTCTGCCGGCGAGAACTACCTGGAGAAAAAATACTTCTCGAACGTTTGGAAGACGGAAGTCGTAACCAACGTGACGAAGCCCACCTTGACGGTCTATAAACCCGCGGGCGCCGGCAACGGCCAAGCGATCGTAGTCTGTCCGGGCGGCGGATTCATGGCGCTCTCGATCGACAACGAGGGCGTCGATGTGGCGAAGTGGCTGGCCGCCAGAGGAATCACGGCTTTCGTTTTGAAATACCGCTTGGCGCACACCGACGGGGATGCCACGCAGGAGTTCATGACGTTATTTCCCGATCGCAACAAGTTCGACGAACTGACAGCCGGCGTTATCCCGCTGTCGATTTCGGATGGTCTGGCGGCCGTCGCCTATGTGCGCAAGCACGCAACAGAGTGGGGCGTTGCGGCAGATCGGGTCGGGATCATCGGATTCTCGGCAGGCGGAACGGTGGCCGCTGCTGCAGGATTGCGCTACTCGCCCGAGAGCCGGCCCGCATTTGTGGCGCCCATCTACGCTGCCGCTGCGATGTTCCGAAGTACGCCGGTGCCGGCCGACGCTCCTCCCATGTTTCTTTCGGCCGCTACTGACGATCAGCTTGGACTGGCAATGGACAGCATCGGCTTATACGAGCAGTGGACAGGCGCGCATAAATCGGTAGAGTTGCACATGTACGCTAAAGGCGGCCATGGTTTCGGAATGAAAAAACAGGGCCTTCCCTCCGATGAATGGATCGACAGATTCGGCGATTGGCTCGAATCGCAGGGCTGGTTGAAGAAATAGCTGCGGCAAACTGGACAGATGGGCCGCAAGCACCTGTATCAGGTACGGATCACGTGGACGGGCAACTCGGGAACCGGGACATCGTCGTATCGATCGTATGAACGCTCTCACGAGATATCCGCGGGAGATAAGGCCACCATTTTAGGGTCGTCGGACCCAGTCTTTCGAGGAGACCGGACGCGTTGGAATCCTGAGGAGTTGTTGGTCGCGGCGTTGTCCTCCTGTCACAAGTTGTCGTACCTGCATGTGTGTGCTGAGGCAGGAGTGGTGGTGTTGGAGTACTTGGACGATGCTGAAGGCACGATGGAAGAATCGGCCGATGACGGGGGCCATTTCACTCGCGTGACCTTGCGGCCGAACGTTCGCGTGACTCCGGAGAGCGATGCCGAAAAGGCGCGCGCCCTGCACGAAGTGGCGCACTCGAAGTGCTTTATTGCGAACTCGGTGAACTTTCCCGTTCTTTGCGAGCCGACGATTCGTACAGCGCAGTAGATGACGACGGCTTACGATAGCGGCATCGGAGAAACGAAATGATCGTGCTTCCGCAAGAGTGGCATGATGTTTGGACTAACTTTGTGCATGTGGCGATCGCATATGTGCTCACGGCCAGTATCGGTTGGGAGAGCGAACGTGAGACGCACAGCGCCGGTGTGCGGACGTTTCCAATCGTAGGAATGGCGAGTTGCGGGTACCTTCTCATCCTGGGCGCGCAACCGGATGCGGCGGCCCAATCGCGCTTGCTGCAGGGACTGATTACGGGGATCGGCTTCATCGGCGGCGGAGCAATTCTCAAAGAGGGAGCGACGGTAAGAGGCACTTCGACCGCCGCAAGCGTTTGGAATGCCGGCGTAATTGGGGCGGCGGTAGCGATGAATCACTACGGGATTGCGGTGACGCTGGCCGTTCTTAACCTGTTTACGCTTCGCATGCTGCTGCCTCTGAAGAGGTGGATCGATGGCAGGAGCAACGTAGAACCACGTTGAACTGCCGCTCGACTTCGTAATACTGAAGGGATGGAAGGTGAAGTATCGAGCGCGTCGAGGCGCGATTTGATCAAGGGCATTGTGACGGTGGGCGCGGTTGCAACCTTGAGAGCGCAAACGCCGCCCTCGGCGCGCCCAAACATTCTTTACATTCACTCGCATGATACGGGCAGATATATTCAACCGTACGGTTTCGATGTTCCGACACCGAATCTGCAGAAGCTGGCAAGCGAAGGCATCCTATTCCGGCAAGCGTTTGATGCCGCGCCTACGTGTTCTCCCAGCAGAGCCGCGCTTTTAACCGGCCAGTGTCCGCACAACAACGGGATGCTCGGGCTGGCGCACCGCGGCTTCGCGCTGAACGACTACAACCAGCATTTGATCCACTGGCTTGGTCCGCAGGGCTACCGTTCGACGTTGATCGGCGTTCAGCATATCGCTAAAGACCCGAAGACAATCGCTTATGACGAGGTGGTGAACTGCGGCGGCGATCACGTAGCGCAGGTTGCGCCGGCTGCGGTCCGTTTCCTGAAGGAATCGCCGAAACAGCCCTTCTTCCTGTCAGTCGGGTTTCATGAAACTCACCGGGAGTTCGCTCCGGCGGGGCCGCAAGAGGACCAACGATTCACCGAACCACCGACGCCGATTCCGGACGTACAACAAACGCGGCGGGATATGGCGGAATTCCACGCAACGGCGCGCAGTACTCGACGATGGTGTGGGCGCCGTGTTGAACGCGCTAGCGGCGGCGGGACTCGCCGACAATACGCTCGTCATTTCAACCACCGATCACGGCATCGCGTTCCCGGCCATGAAATGCAATCTGACTGTTCATGGCACGTCGGTCTATCTCATCATGCGGGGACCTGGCGGATTCAGCGGGGGAAAAGTTTGCAGCGCGATGGTTTCGCAAATGGACGTGTATCCGACGATTTGCGAATTGCTGAACATCGAACAGCCGGGCTGGCTGCAAGGCAGATCGTTAATGCCGGTGATGCGAGGGAACACTCAGCAGATTCACGATGAAGTCTTCGCAGAGGTAAATTACCACGCGGCCTACGAACCGAAACGGGCGGCGCGCACGCTGCGCTACAACTACATTCGACATTTCGGCGAGCGTACCGCCCCTGTACTGCCGAATTGCGACGACAGCTTGAGCAAGACCTATTGGCTGGAACACGGCTGGCGCAACCAGATTGTCCCCCACGAGTTGCTGTTCGATACTGTCTTCGATCCTGAAGAAACACGGAATCTGGTGAATGACGCCGCTTATGCGCCTGCCCTTCAAGAGATGCGCGGGCGCCTGGATGCATGGATGCAAAGAACCAATGACCCGCTGTTACGCGGTCCAGTAAAGGCGCCCCCGGGAGCAGTAGTCAACGATCCCAACGGCATTTCTCCTTTGGAACCTGTGCACCCGGCGTGGTAGGCGCTTAGAAGCTGATCTTTACTGCCATCTGAATGATGCGCGCCGGCAGAGTGCTGCTGATCACGCCGGCCTGGGCCGTACCGATGGTGGCGTTCGGTGGATTGAAGTTGGCCCGATTGAACGCGTTGAACCATTCGGAGCGCAAATCCATGCCGAAGCGCTCGGTAAGCGAGAAGTGGCGAACAAGACTAAGATCGGTATCGAAGTAACCAGGACCGACGAGAATGCCTGTGCCCGAGTTGCCGAACGTGTATTGTGGCGGTGCGACAAACGCGGCCGTGTTGAACCAGCCATAGATGCTGCGTTGATCGGAAGGCAGATTGCCGTCGGCGATTCGATTCGGCCGCTGATCCCCGCCTCCCGCTGAATTCGACACATTGGTTCCGAGAATTGCCGTGAAGTGCTGGCCCGTGGTCGCGCTCCAGATGCCGCTGAGATTCCAGTCGCCCAGAATGTAGGACAAAATGCCGGTCGTTAAATACTTGCGGTCGTGCCCAAGCGGAATCTGGTAAACGTGATTGATGGAAAGCACGCTTTTGTAGTCGTCCGGCATTGGACCCCAATTGCACGCGATGCAGAAGTAATTTTGAATGTCGGAGTTGCCGCCGCTGTTCGGGTTTCCCACATCGGACAAATAGCTCGCATAGGTGTACGATGCGCCAAACGTGAGGCCGCGCGAAAAACGTTTTTCCATGTGCAATTGCAGCGACTCGTATTTCGAATCGCCGGCATTGGTGCGATACGACACGTTCACTAGATTTGGATTGATGAGGTAATACGGACGGCGCGGTCCTTGCGCCCCTGGTCCAGGAATCGACTGATTCAGGTTCTGGCTGTTGATTAAGATTCGCTCGCCGCGCGTGCCGACGTAAGTGGCGGAAAACATCCAGTCAGACCAGAGCTGGCGCTGGATACCGAAGCTCCACTGCAGAATCTCCGCCTCACGCAGATTCATGTTCCAGGCATCGGGGCTGCCGGTGGACAAAGCTGCCTCATTCGTAATGCTTGGCTGAACGGGAATGGGCAGTCCCTGGCTGAGCGTCGAAGCGGGAGCGCCGTTGATGTTCGTGGTGACCGTCTGCGTGAAGAAGTACGGCAGATTCTTGTAAAGCAGCGCGCCGCCTGCATCCATGTCGACATAAGAAATACCGAATCCGGAGCGCAAGATGGTCTTGCGATCCGACGTGAGCGCGTACGCGAGACCGACGCGCGGCGCCGGTGTGTCGTAATCGAAGTTGCGCAAGCGGCGCCCATTTCCATTGATACCGGCAACCAGAAGCTGGCCAGTGCTCACATTCAGATTGGCCCAATGGTTGTGTACATCGTAGGGTGGGGCATCAATCTCCCAACGGAAGCCAAGATCGAGCGTGAGGCGGTCCGTGACGCGCCAGGTGTCCTGCACAAATGGCCCCACCTGGAAGATGCGCATGCCGAAGGTGCTGGTGAGAACGTTGCGGCTGGCGGTATCGTAAGCGCCGAGTGCGAGATCCGCGAGCGTGGTTTGAGAACCCGAGCCGTTGATCTGGCGGGTGAATTGGCCATTGAAGTCGAACGTGCCGCGGGTCGGGAACGCAGAGTAGCCATTGAAGCGATGGCGCAAGAACAACAGGCCGGCTTTGATGGTATGGGTTCCCTGAACGTGAGTAACAGCGCCATCCAATTGGAAGGTGGTGATGTGACTGTCCTCCGGATAAGTGGAATTATCGCCCAGCGTTTGGAAGCCCGAGAGGGTGAAGCTGGGCAGGCCGCCCGATTTGTCGTTGATGTTGATTCCAGGCATGCCGATCTCGGCAGCGGTGTTGAACTGCGCGTCCAACGGCGTGATGTTCGCGTTCCAGCGTACAAACGCGAAATGCGATTCCATGACGGTGTTCGGACTGAACGTGCGCGTGTAGCCAAGCACGGCCGATTGATTGATCAACGGCGTTGTCGTTCCGGTTCCGGTGCTTGTCGTTCCGGTTCCGGCAGTCGCGATGTAAGCACCGGTTTGAAAGCCGGCGTTCGGCGGAGCCGGCAAAGTACCGGGCACCACCTGATTGCTGTTGTCATAACTGTAGCGGAAAAACAAGTGATCGGACGTGCCCAGATTCTGATCGGCGCGAATATCGAATTGATCGGTTCGCTGCGTCAGCGGCGGGTTGAAGGTGAAGTTGTTTGTAGCGCCCGACGTTGTTGGATTGGGCAGCAGCTTCATCAGATTGATAGCGACCGGGTCAAGCAGGGAAGTGGGAATTTGGTTGTTCGCGAAGGGCACTCGCTGCACTTGACCGTTAACGGTTTGCGTCAGGTATGGATTGTAGATGGGAACGCCGAGGCCGGCAAAGTTTCCCGTTTCGATCATCTGGCGCTGAGCGAGGGTCGGAAGCGTTGACGTATAAGTCTGTGGCGAATTCAGCCGAATCCCCTGGTAGTCGCCGAAGAAGAACGTCTTATTGCGAATGATGGGACCGCCAAAAGTGCCGCCAAATTCATTGCGCCGGAAAGGCGGACGGGCAATTCGGTTGAGATTGTTGAAAAACGTATTGGCATTTAGTTTGTCGTTGCGCAAGAACTCCCATACATCGCCATGGAATTCATTGCCGCCGGACTTGGTCTCCACTTCCGTGACGGCGCCGGCCGATTCTCCATATTGGGCTGAGTAGTTACTCGTCATGACACGGTATTCCTGGATGCCATCGACCACCGGAACAATGATTAAGGTGTTGAGCCAAAGATTGCGGTTGTACACGCCATCGATGAGATAGCTATTCCCGGCCGCGACTGCACCGTTGACGCTGTAATCCGCTCCGCCGCGCATCGCGTACGGGCTGGCACCTTCGGCCAGGTTCGAAGCCGAGCCGACGTGAGCGCCCGGCGTGAGCAAGACGAGATCTGTGAAGTCACGGCTGACGAGAGGCAGCGCGACCATCTGGTGGTTGTCCACCAGTGCGGACACTTCCGCGCTTTGCGATTGCAGCAGCGGCGCTGTTGCCGTGACTGAGACGGTCTCAGTTTGACTCCCAACCGCCAGATGCAAGTCGACCGTCAACGTGCTCGCGGCTGTGAGGATCACGCCTGAGCGGACAAGCTTTTGAAATCCGGCCTGCAGTACGGTGACGGTGTATTCGCCGGTTGGAATGGAAGACGCAACGTACTCGCCGTTTGCATTTGTGCCGACTGCGCGCGTGAATTGTGTGGCGCTGTTGACTAGCGTGACTTGCGCACCCTGAACCGCCGCACCGCTGGGATCGGAGACTGTCCCAGTGATGGTTGCGGTGTCCTGGGCATACGTAATGCCCAGCGTAGACGCGAAAAGAACAGTAGCCGATAGAACAAAACGCGCCGACAAACCTCTGTGCATTGTCGAGGATTATAACCCATTGTCCTGAGTCGGAGAGGGGCGAATTGACGCGGGGATTATAGTAGTCTGCGCGAAAAGGTGGTTGATGATTGTCCCGCGCTCCAGACGTGAATCACTTCGCTGCTCTTGACGGATTCGGCGGCTCGAAGCAGGGCGGCGAAAAGCGCCCGATATGAAGCTATTTCATTGTTTCGGACGTGGGCAACGACTATGCTCAGTCTTAGTTCCTTGAGATTTTGTTGATTCAAGTTTGCGGTCGATCGTGATGAAGATATCGAACGAGTCCTGGGCCAATGCCAAAAGCGGACCATCTTTACTACCCCGCCGACTTCCGTCACTGTTTTGACTTGATGACCCGGGAAAGCCGCTTTGGGCTTTCGCAGCTTCGAAACTATCGATCGAGGGTTAGGATGAGTCTGGTTGCGGGGGCAAGATTTGAACTTGCGACCTTTGGGTTATGAGCCCAACGAGCTACCTGACTGCTCCACCCCGCATTTGAATTGTAACAACCCCTCCTCTCAACTCCTTTTGCCGGCGGTTGTTCAGCGCGGGTGGCATTCTAAAGTAGAAGATGTGCGCGTAAATCAATGAGATCCGCTCGTCCTGCGAGAGCACGGCCACAACGTTCCTCTCCCGCGCGCGCTGCCGGTGGGCACTCGACGCCGCGGCTGGATGATCCCACCCTTTATCTAAACCCGCATCTCAGCCTGCTTGCATTCCAACGGCGCGTATTGGAAGAAGCCGAAGACCGTTCGACTCCGCTTTTAGAGCGGATCAAATTCGTTTCGATACTCAGTTCGAACGTCGACGAGTTCTTCATGGTTCGGGTCGCCGGCCTGTGGCAGCAGATCGAAACCCGAACGACCGAAATCAGCATGGACGGGCGCTCGCCGAGTGAACAGCTCGAATTGATCCGCCAGGAGGTGACCAGCCTTTCGGCGGCCATCTACAGCCTCTGGCATGACGACCTTCTGCCCGCCCTGCGCGATGCCGATATCCACCTGCTGGAACTCGATGAACTGAACGCGCAACAACGCGAAGCGATCGACGATTATTTTGAGCGCATTGTTTATCCCGTTCTAACGCCTCTGGCAGTCGACCAGGCCCGCCCGTTCCCGCACATCTCAAACCTGAGCCTGAACATCGCGGCCACCGTCAGTAACGGTGACGATGAGGAGCGTTTTGCTCGCGTGAAAGTGCCTGATTCGCTGCCGCAACTCGTACAGGTTCCGTCGCGCGCGGGTGAGATTTCATTTGTGTGGCTGGAGCAGGTAATCATCGCAAACCTGCGGCACCTGTTCCCCGAGACCGAAATCGTCGAAGCCAACTTGTTCCGCGTTACCCGTGACGCGGAGCTTGCGATTCAGGAGCTTGAAGCCGACGACCTTCTGGAGAGCATCCAGGAAGCTGTGTGGCGGCGGCGTTTTCGCGACGCGGTGCGCCTGCAGGTGAACAACGGGATGCCGCAGAAGATGGTCGATCTTCTGACGTCGAACCTGGAGCTCGACCACAACGATGTGTATCGCATCAGCGGACCGGTTGACCTTAGCCGCATTCGCGCTTTGCTGAATGTAGAGCGGCCCAATCTGAAAGACAAGCCGTTTATGCCTGCCACGCCGCACGCATTCATTAGCAAAGAAAACGGCAGTATCTTTGCGGCTATCCGCGAAGGCGATATTCTCCTGCATCATCCGTTCGACTCCTTCCAGCCAGTCGTCGATTTCTTGCGCAAGGCCGCCGACGATCCCGACGTACTAGCGATCAAGATGACGCTCTATCGCGTCGGCCTGAACTCGCCTATCGTCGAAGCTCTTCTGGATGCCATTCAGGACGGAAAGCAGGTTGCCGTCGTCGTGGAGCTGAAGGCGCGCTTCGATGAAGAGAGCAACATAGGCTGGGCGCAGAAGCTGGAGCGCGAGGGTGTCCACGTTATCTATGGAATGCCCGGCGTGAAAGTTCACGCCAAGATTGCCATGGTGGTGCGCCGGGAAGGCGAAACGATCCGCCGCTATCTGCATCTTGGGACGGGAAACTACAATCCAAGCAGCGCGCGCATTTACACCGATTTGGGTCTCTTCACCTGCGACGAGCAGATTGGCGCCGATGTGAGCGACCTCTTCAATCACCTGACAGGGTATTCGGCGAAGAAGTCGTACCGAAAGCTGCTTGTCGCGCCCGATAGTCTGCGCTCGGGTCTCGAGCGCCTCATCAGGGCCGAGATGGAACGCCAGAAACAGCATGGCGACGGGCGGCTCATCTTCAAGATGAACGCCCTCGAAGATCCCGGCATGATCAGACTTTTGTATGAAGCGTCGGAAGCCGGTGTTCAAATCGACCTGATCGTGCGGGGCGTTTGCTCATTACGGCCCGGCATACCCGGGGTGAGCGAAACGGTTCGCGTCCGCAGCATCATTGGACGTTTCCTCGAGCACAGCCGCATTTATTACTTCCATAACGGCGGCGAGGAACGTGTGCTGGTGGGGAGCGCGGACCTTATGCCGCGCAATCTGAATCGCCGGGTCGAGATCCTGTTTCCAATCGAAGACGGCAGGCTCATCCACCGGATTCGTCATCGGATTTTAGAGAAGTACCTGGAAGACGAAGCTGGCGCGCGGCTCATGCAGCCAGATGGAACCTATGTGCGCCCGAAGCGCGAAAACGGACGGCGCGCACCGAACTCACAGACGTGGTTCATGAAGCACATGCGTTCGTAAAGCGTGCGGCCGCTCGTAATGCGAGCTGAATTTCCATGAAGCAAACTTCCGCCGGAAACTTGATCGGCATCTGGTGTTTGCTGATGCTTTCCTGGCCGATAGCCGCGGTATGGATTCAGCCGGACGTGAGTAACGGCCGTATGACATCGGCGACGCTGAAGCTTGGCGCGGTGATTGCGGCAAGCATTGCCGGCGCGCTGCTTTTTACGTTGTCGCAATCGCTGAAATGGTCCTTGCCGGCGCGGAGGCTTGAACAGTTCATCGCTGCGCTGCCGTCCGCCGAGACGGATCTCCCCTCCGACGTGCCGCGGCCCTTGCAGAGCCTGTCGCGCGCCATGAAGGAGATGGCCGAGCGTGTTCGCCAAGTGGTGGAGCAGGCAAACCTGGAAGCAGCTCGCCGCGAGGCAATTCTGGCGTGCATGGCCGAAGGCGTTCTCGCCGTCAATTCAGAACTCAAAGTCGTTTTCTGCAACGGCGCTTTCGTGCACGCCTTCAGTACGCCTGTTCCGGTCGCAGAGGGACGAACTCTCTTTGAAGTTGTACGCGAGCCGGAGATTCGCAATATGCTTGAACGCGTGTTGCACAGCGGCAGCGCCGATACGGCCCGCTTCCGTTTGCCTAGCGCCGCGGGCCGCTGGTTCGAAGCGCGCGCATTGCCGTTGGCTCAATCGCCCCCGCGTGGCGCTGTCATCGTTCTGCACGACGTGACGGATATTCAAAAGCAGGAGCAACTGCGCAAGGATTTCGTCGCCAATGTCTCGCACGAGTTGCGAACCCCATTAGCCGCGATTCGTGGCTACGCGGAGACGCTTTTGGAGGGCGCCCTCGACGACGCGAACCATAACCGCAAGTTTGTCGAAGTCATTCTGTCCCATGCGATCCGCCTGAACAACATTGCTTCGGATCTGCTTGTCTTGTCGGAACTCGATTCCGATGCTCCGGTGTCGGCCGCTGTGGAACCTGTGTCCGTGAAGGACGTTCTCGAATCTGTCGTGAGAACCTTTGAGCCTGCTGCAAAGTCCCGCCAGGTTCGGCTTACTCAAACCCTGCCGGACGAATGCTTGATCGAAGGCCATCGCTTCCGTCTCGAACAGGTTGTCACGAATCTGGTGGACAACGCGATCAAATTCAGCCGGCCAGATGGTGAGGTACACGTTGCGTGCGTCGAGTCGGAGGATGGCATGGTAAGCATCGCGGTCAGCGACACAGGTATTGGCATTCCGAGCCGGGACCTCAACCGCATCTTCGAGCGTTTCTACCGTGTCGATCAAGCGCGATCGCGGCCGGCGGGTGGAACCGGCTTGGGTCTGCCCATCGTGAGAGAGATCGTCAACCGCATGGGAGGTCGAGTACAGGTGGAAAGCCAGCTAGGGCGCGGATCGACGTTCACCATCACCTTGCCGGCTCTGAGAACTCATGCGCCGTCGACGCCTGCCTGACACGTGCGCTGCGCTATCCTCACAGTTCATGCGAAGAGCAATCGTATGCACTCTTTTTTTCAGTGCTGTTTTATCTGCGCAGAACACTTACGTTCTGCGGGCGGCGCGTATGTTCGACGGCAAGGGCGATGCCGTTGTGCAGCCCGGTACCGTCGTCGTCTCCGGTAACAGGATTCAATCTGTTGGCGGCCCGATCCCGACAGACGCGAAGGTAATCGACTTGGGCGATGCAACGCTGCTTCCCGGCTTCATCGACGCACACACGCATTTATCGATGGGCTTCAACCCGGACTATAATTCTGCGCGGCTGGAAGATCTCGCCCGCACTATTCCAGAGCAAGCCATTCGTTCCACCGCAAATGCACGCGTGACTTTAATGGCCGGTTTCACGACGGTTCGCGACGTGGGGTCATTCAGTTTTCTCGATATCGGCCTGCGCAATGCTATCAACGCCGGTGTTGTACCAGGACCGCGCATGCTGGTTGCGGTGCATGCCATCGGGTCAACCGGCGGACACTGTGACGATGGCGATGGATTCCGCTTTGGCCTGCTGAATCACGAGGCTGGACCGGAAGATGGCGTGATCGATTCGCCCGACCAGGGACGCTTCGCAGTGCGCTTCAATGTCAAATACGGGGCGGACGTCATCAAGACGTGTCCCACCGGCGGCGTGCTTTCACCGACAGATGAAGTAGACGCGCCTCAGCTTACCCAGGCGGAAATGGATGCGATTGTAGCTGCCGCGCATGATCTGCGCAAGAAAACAGCGGCGCATGCGCACGGGCCGGAAGGAGCGAAGCGCGCAATCCGCGCCGGTATCGATTCAATTGAACACGGCACTTTCCTCGACGATGAAGCATTGCGAATGATGCGCGAGCATGGAACTTATCTCGTGCCCACGCTTTCGGTGCGCAGCGGCATTGCGGAGACTAAGTTCCCGCCGCTGGTGCAACAGAAGGCCGACCTGGCCATGAAATCGCAAGACGCAATGGTTCGGCGGGCGCTCGCGATGGGAGTTAAGATCGCGCTCGGAACCGATGCCGCCGTCTATCCGCACGGCAACAATGCGCTGGAATTCGTGCTGCTCACCGCCGACGGCATGACGCCCGCACAGGCGCTGCGCGCCGGAACGTCTGTGGATTCAGAGTTACTTGGTTTGCAGCAAAGAATCGGCACACTCGAGCCGGGCAAGCTGGCGGACATCGTCGCGGTACCGGGCAATCCGATCAGCGACATTAAAGTCACGCAAAGCGTTCTGTTCGTGATGAAAGAAGGCACAATCTTTCGCAACGACCGGGATCCCTCGACAGCGAAGCGGCCCTAGCACTTCGCCCGCGGGCGTCGCGGCGGCCCTTGGCCTTTTCATCGGTTTGTAACAGTCCCGTCACATGCAGTTGTTGACTGCGCGCCAATACTGAGAACGTGAAGCTCGCAAATCTGGCATTTGCCGCGGCGATTTTGAGCGCGCCGATGATGGCGCAATCGCAGCTAACGGGAGCGGGAGCAACGTTCCCTGCGCCGATTTATCAAAAGTGGTTCAGCGAATATGCATCGAAGGCGAATGTGCAAGTGAACTATCAGCCCATCGGTTCGGGCGGCGGCATCAAAGGCGTCGACGAAGGTACCGTCGACTTCGGCGCCAGCGACATGCCGCTCACTGCAAAGCAACTGGCCGCATACAAGGACAAGCACGGCTCCGATCTGCTGATGTTTCCGACTGTGCTGGGCGCGGCGGTCCCCAGCTATAACGTCACGGGCGTATCGACAGATCTGAAATTCACACCCGCCGTTCTGGCGGGAATTTTTCTTGGCAAGATCACAATGTGGGACGCGCCGGAGATCAAGGCCGTCAACAAGGGCGTGAATCTGCCGAACGAGAAGATCGTGGTCGCGCATCGCTCGGACGGCAGTGGAACTACCTTCTGCTTCACCGACTATCTCTCAAAAGCCAGCCCGGAATGGAGCTCCAAAGTCGGCAAGAACAGTTCTGTCGACTGGCCCACCGGCATCGGCGGCAAGGGAAATGACGGAGTCGCCGGGCTCATCAAACAGCAGAAAGGCGCCATTGGCTACATCGAACTTATCTATGCGGTCAAAAGCAAGCTGCCCTATGGAATGGTGCAAAACAAGGCCGGCGAATTTGTGAAAGCGGATCTGGCGTCGGTCGCTGCCGCAGCTGCATCTGTGAAGCAATTGCCTGCCGACCTGGCTATTTCCATCACGGACGCGCCGGGAAAGCAAGCGTATCCCATCTCTACCTACACTTGGCTGCTGATACCAAGCAAGATTCAGGATTCTCAGAAGCGCCAAGTCGTTGTAGGACTCCTGAAATGGGTAATCACCACGGGTCAGAACGACGTGGAATCGCTCGACTACACTCGATTGCCGCAAACAGTGGTTGCAGCGGAACAGAAACAGCTCGGTAGAATTCAATAGTCATATGGCTTTGAAATGTAAGTATTGATGGCCAGTTCATTTCAAGTCGAGTCGTCCGCCGCCGTTCGCGCGAACCGTACTTTTGTGGAGCGCCTGCGGGGCGGCGACGAGGTTGTCTATTTCATCACCTTGGCCAGCGCCGTCGCCATCCTATTAATAGTCGGCCTGATCGTTTACGAGCTCTGGTCGAATTCTCAGCCCACGGTGAAGACTTTCGGCTGGCATTTCCTAGCCACATCTGTGTGGAATCCCAACGACGATAAATTCGGCGCCCTTCCATTTATCTATGGCACCTGCGTGACTTCGGCGTTGGCTTTATTGATCGCTATTCCGCTTGGCGTGGCGGCAGCCATCTTTCTTTCTGAACTCGCGCCGCCGAAAACCTCAAACATACTCACATTTCTGATAGAACTTTTGGCCGCAGTGCCCAGCGTCATCTATGGGCTGCTTGGCATATTTATCCTGGTGCCCCTCATTCGCGAGTACCTTGTCCCGGTACTCGTAAAACTGTTCGGGTTTCTGCCGCTGTTCAAAGGCGACTTTTACGGCGTGAGTTTTCTCTCCGCGGGCCTGGTGCTCTCCATTATGGTGGTGCCATTCATCATTTCGGTATCGCGCGAAGTCTTGCTTGCCGTCCCGGTCGAGCAGCGCGAGGCCGCACTGGCCGTCGGCGCGACGAAGTGGGAAGCAACCTGGCAGATTGTTCTTCCGAATGCGAGTACCGGCATTATCGGATCGGTGTTTCTCGCGCTGGCTCGTGCTCTAGGCGAAACAATGGCCGTGACCATGGTGATCGGTAACGCGCCAAAGATCACGGCATCCCTGCTATCTCCCGGCTATTCCATCGCTGCCGTAATCGCGAACGAGTTCGCCGAAGCCAGCGGATCGCTCTACGTTTCTTCGCTGATCCTTCTTGGGTTGGTGCTCTTCGGACTAACCATCGTCATCAATGCAGCCGCGCGCATTCTCATTCTGACGACCGCGCAGAAGGGCGCGTAAAGATGGATCTGCGGGTTGCGCGTAGACGAAAGATCGTCAATGTGGTCATGCTGTCCATTTCCGGCATTTGCACTGCGCTCGTAATAGGCGTCCTGTTCTTCATACTTGGTTATCTGATGTATAACGGGGGCAAGTCGTTGAACTGGAGTTTTTTCACTCAACTGCCCAAGCCGTCCGGCGAAACCGGCGGCGGAATGGCAAACGCTATCGTTGGCAGCGGAAAGGTTCTGCTGTTGGCCACTTGTATCGGAGTGCCGATCGGATTCCTTGCCGGCGTTTACTTAGCTGAATACAGCAACAAAGCCTTCGCTTTCACTGTGCGGTATGTTGTGGACCTGCTGAACGGGGTGCCATCCATCGTCGTCGGAATCGTCGCGTACGCGC
The DNA here is from genome assembly GCA_963846045.1 of Terriglobia bacterium. GTDB lineage: Bacteria > Acidobacteriota > Terriglobia > Bryobacterales > Bryobacteraceae > Bog-105. The sequence continues at coordinate 234,444 of CAWJUL010000014.1, forward strand.
TGGTGGTGCTCCCCATGAAACACTTTTCGGCGCTGGCGGGGGGCGTTGCGCTCGGCATCATGATGATCCCCATCGCCGTGCGCACAACGGAAGAATTTCTTATCGCAGTTCCAAATTCGATGCGGGAAGGCGCAATGGCGCTGGGCGCAACGCGTGCCAGGACGATCTTTACGGTAGTGGTCCCGGCCGCTATCTCCGGCTTGATCTCAGGCATGATGCTGAACCTTGCGCGCGTAGCTGGCGAAACGGCCCCGCTTTTGTTTACGGCATTGGGCAATATGTTTTGGAGCCATGGCTGGCTCCAGCCGATTGCTACGCTGCCTGTGATGATCTATAACTATGCGATCGCTCCGGAGGAGGATCTGCATCAACAGGCATGGGCGGCCGGCTTTGTCTTGCTGGTTCTGGTCCTCGCTATCAACGTGACGGCGAGAATGATCATTGCTCGCGGGGCGGCTTCTTCACGGAGATGATCAGGGTGGCAACTTCTCAAAACCAGATAGCGAGTCAACCGCTTCCTGTAATGACCCCGGGAAACGGGCTGCAAAACAGCCCAACCAATTTGAAGCTGCAGGCGGAGAGCTTGAGCTTTTATTACGGCAGCTTCCAGGCATTGTACGGTATCGGCATCGCCATCGCGGCGAACAAAATCACGGCGTTCATCGGGCCTTCGGGTTGCGGAAAATCGACTTTTCTTCGCACCATGAACCGCATGAACGAGGCGGTTCGCAATACCAGGATCGAGGGTAAGATCCTGCTCGACGGCGAAGATATACACGGCATGGACGTCACGTCCGTCAGGCGCCGTGTCGGTATGGTGTTTCAGAAATCGAATCCATTTCCGAAAACCATCTTCGATAATGTCGCGTATGGCTTGCGCGTGAACGGAATTCGTAGCGGCGCAGTTGTCGAAAGCGCGGTCGAACGCAGTCTCCGCCGCGCCGCCTTATGGGAAGAGGTCAAAGATAAACTGAACAAGCCCGCTTCCGCTCTTTCGGGCGGACAGCAGCAGCGTCTGTGCATCGCGCGCGCGCTGGCCGTTGAACCGGAGGTTCTGCTGCTCGATGAACCCTGTTCGGCGCTCGATCCCATTGCCACTCGCAAGATCGAGGAACTGCTGTTCCAGATCAAGGAGATAACCACAATCGTGATCGTCACGCACAACATGCAACAGGCTGCGCGCATCGCCGATAACACCGGATTTTTTCTCATGGGCAAAATGATTGAGTTCGGCGAGACGAAGAAGATCTTCCAAAATCCCGCTCAGAAGGAAACGGAAGACTACGTGACGGGCCGCTTCGGTTGATTCGGAAGGAAGTAATCATTGCGTCATTTTGACCAGGAACTGGAACAACTCAAGGCGAAGCTGCTGGAAATGAGCGCGCTGGTGGAAAGCGCAATTTATCGCAGCGTGCAGGGTGTGGTTGAGAAGAGCTCGGAGCTCGCGGACCAGGTATTGAAGAACGAAGCCCGCGTCAATCAGCTCGAGATTGAGATTGACGACATGGCCATAAGTCTGCTGGCCCTCCAGGCGCCGCTCGCGGTCGACCTCCGGCTGGTGACCGCCGCCATCAAGATCAACAACGATCTGGAACGCATGGGCGATCTTTCGGTAAGCATCGCGCAGTCCGCGCAGGCACTCGTCAAAGAGCCGGTCATTCGTCCATCCATCGACATCCCGCACATCGCGGGGCTCGCGCAAGGAATGGTGCGTAAGGCGCTGGACGCTTTTGTGCAGCGCGATGCGGAACTGGCGCGCAGCGTACTCGCATCGGACGATGCCGTGGACAATCTGCGCACTGCAAGCTATCACGAATTGATCAGCTTCATGGAAAGAAATCCGCAACAGATCTCGCAGGCGCTTTACCTTTTGTCAGTAGTGCGCAATCTGGAGCGGATCGCGGATCACGCCACGAACATTGCGGAAGACGTGCTGTTCCTCGTCAAGGGAATCGACGTTCGTCACCACAACGAAGAACGCACCACGTTCGTGCAGGCGTAAGCGTATCTTAGGCGGCCGATTCTTTTGCCGCGAACACCAGCAGATGGCCGCCGGGTTCTTTCACGCCAATCTCTCGCATGCCGTAAAAAGTCACGCGCTCGGGCACGATCACTTCCGCGCCCTGAATACGGGTACGTATCCCGTTGAAATCGTCCACTTCGATAAACAGCGTGGTGCTGCCCGCCCCCAGTTGCGAATCGGTCTTGAAGTCGGCCGCGCGCCCGGATAGCGTTTGCAGCATCACCTCGGCTCCGCCGTGTACCAGGATCACAAACCCGATCTTGTCGCCTTCCGGCACTTCGGTTGTCTTCTCAAACCCAAGCCGATCGACCCAAAAAGGCAGGCAGGGTTCTATTGCTTTCACAAAAAGGATGGGTGTGACTTTCATAATCGCCTCTCTTGCGATTTAAGTTAGCTTGCGCTTCAGCGCCTCATTCACCGCAGCGGGATTAGCCTGTGCGCGGCTCGCCTTCATCACCTGGCCCACCAGAAATCCAAGCACGGCGGTCTTGCCGCTCTTGAACTGCTCTACCTGCTTTGGATTCGCTGCGATGACCTCTTCGACCATCTTGTCGAGCGCGCCCGCGTCTGAGATTTGACGCAGGCCTTCGCGGTCCATGATGGCTGATGGCGAGTCGCCGCTCTCGAACATCTTCGGAAGAATCTCTTTAGCGAGTTTGCCCGAAAGATCGCCTTTCGACAATCAGCGCAATCAGTTCGCCGAGATGGCCGGCAGACACCGGCGAGTCTGTAATCTCTTTGCCTGCCGCTTTCAGCAGGCCCATCAGGTCGCCCGTCACCCAGTTGGCCGACGCTTTCCCATCCCCGCCGGCCTTAGCCGCGGCTTCGAAGTAGTCGCCCGTTTCGCGTGTCAGCGTCAATACCTGCGCGTCGTAATCGCGGAGGCCGTACTCGCGGACAAAGCGCTCGCGGCGATCGGCCGGAAGTTCGGGCAAACGCGCTTTCACTTCGTTCAGCCAGTGCTCGCTGACTCGCAGCGGCACCAGATCCGGTTCAGGGAAGTAGCGGTAATCGTGCGCCTGCTCTTTGCTGCGCATCCCCACCGTCATCCCGGTCTCGACATTGTAGAGGCGGGTTTCCTGAATCACCTTCCCGCCCGATTCGATCAGCTCCACCTGACGCTCAATTTCATATTCAAGCGCCATTTTCAGAAAGCGAAACGAGTTGAGGTTTTTCACTTCTGCTTTCGTGCCGAGCTTTGTCGCGCCGCGCGGCCGGACGGAAACGTTGGCATCGCACCGCAGTTGGCCTTTCTCCATGTCGCAATCGGAAACGCCGATGTACTGCAGCATCTGCTTCACTTCCGTGACATAGGCATAGGCTTCTTCGGAAGACCGCATGTCGGGTTCGCTCACAATTTCTATCAGCGGCGTGCCGGAACGATTCAGGTCAACGTAGGTGTAACGGTCCGAATCCTTGAAGCCGTCGTGGATGCTTTTCCCGGCGTCGTCCTCCATATGCACGCGAGTGACGCCGACCCGCTTGTGCCCCGCGCCCGTCAGGATATCTACAAAGCCGCGCTCAGCCAACGGTTGATCGTATTGCGAAATCTGATAACCCTTCGGCAGGTCCGGATAAAAGTAGTTCTTGCGCGCGAAACGCGAGAACGGATTGATGGTGCAGCGCAGCGCAAGCGCGGCGCTGATGGCGAGTTCCACCGCTTGCCGGCTAAGAACTGGCAAAGCGCCCGGCAGCCCCAGGCAAACCGGGCACACGTGCGTGTTTGGCGGCGCGCCAAATTCAACTGCGCAGCCACAAAAGATCTTTGTTTTGGTTCCGAGCTGAACGTGCACCTCAAGCCCGATCACCGGCTCGTACTTCGTAAGAATCTCGTCAGCTACTGCGGAAGCGGACATATACCGATTTTACGAATCCGGCATAAACTAATCGGTCATGAAGGCAATGGTAATCGGGGCCACGGGGTTTATCGGACCGCATGTAATGGCGGAACTCGCACGCCGCGGCCATCAGGTCGCAACGTTCGATCGCGGCACAACGGCCGTCAACTTTCCGGGACAGGTCGTGCGGATTACTGGCGACCGCAAGAACATTGCCGCCTCCAAAGAGGACATTGCGCGCTTCGGGCCGGATGTCGTCGTCGACATGATTCTGAGCAGCGGTCGCCGAGCCAGCGAACTGATGCAGACGGTACGCGGTGTAGCCAGCCGAGTGGTTGCGATCAGCAGCGCAGACGTTTATCGCGCTTGCGGCATTCTTCACGGTTTCGAAACGGGGCCTCTGCAGCCGGTGCCGCTGACAGAAGAATCGGAAGTGAGGACGAAACGCGATGTGTATCCGCCGGAATCAATCAAGCAGCTCAAGAACGTTTTTGGCTGGCTCGATGACGAGTACGACAAAATTCCGGTTGAGCAGGCAGTTCTCGGAGACGCTGAGTTGGCGGGCACAGTCCTGCGATTACCGATGGTGTATGGGCCCGGTGACCGGCTGCATCGTTTCTGGCCGTATCTGAAGAGAATGGACGATAAACGTCCGGCGATATTGCTTCAGGAAGACTTAGCGAAATGGCGTTCGCCGCGCGGATACGTGGAGAATGTTGCGGCCGCTGTAGCGGTCGCGGCGGCGGACGAAAAGGCCGCAGGCAGGATTTATAACGTAGCGGAGCCTGATTCGTTTTCAGAAGAGGAGTGGGTGCGCAAGATTGCGGCGCATGTCGGCTGGGATGGCGATATCCTCGCGCTTCGGAAGGATGTTTTGCCCGCGCACTTGCGGACGGGTTATCGTTCTGAGCAGGATTGGACCGTGAGCAGCGCCCGCATACGGCGTGAGCTTGGCTATTCGGAGCCGGTGCCCGAGCAAACTGCATTCGAACGGACCATCGCCTGGGAACGCGAGAACCCCTCCGAACTGTTCCAGCACGCCTTCGATTACGCGGCGGAAGATCAGACGCTGGCGGCGTTGGTCTCCCGCTGAATCTCCGTGGCAGGCGAGCAATCTGGCATTTCAAAACCTTCGATCGGCGCTCCCCGGCTGGTACGCTAGGTCGGCGTTCCCTTCATCGAAACCCGCATCTGGTTCATCCGTGGCCACAAGGTCCTGCTCGACCGGGACCTGGCCCATCTCTACCAGGCAAACCCATCGCGCTGCGGCAACAGGTCCGGCGCAATCCCAAACGCTTTCCCTCGGACTTTCTGTTCGAACTGGACGAGGAAGAGGTCCAAGCGTTGCTATCACAAAATGTGATACCTTCACGCCGCAGCCTGGGCGGCTCCAGGCCGTTGGCCTTTACCGAGCAGGGCATCTCCATGCTCTCCTCCGTGCTCACCAGCGATCGCGCCATCGAGGTCAACATCGCGATCATGCGTACCTTCGTGCGCTTGCGTCAGCTTTTGGCGACCCACGAGGACCTGGCCCGGCAATTAGAAGAACTGCGCTGGAAGCAGGAAGAGCAGGGGCAGCAAATTCAGGCGGTCTTCGAAACCATCCAACATTTGATCGAAGCCCCCGCCGAGCCGAAACCCCGTATCGGGTTTCGACCAGCCGGGCCGGCCACGAGCCACAAGCCAGCTACGAAGAAGGGAAGGAATAGCGATGGACCACAAGACCGCAGGTCTCTAATCGCTGGAACGCGGTCATCGGACGCTTCCAGGATGATGGTGCAATTCTTGGGGAACGTGCTGACGGCGTACCTTGATTTTGCTTTCGCCCCTCCGGGGCTGTGCGAGGTCGTAAGCGACCTGCATCCGCAACCACGTTTCCGGCGTGCTGCCGAGCGCTTTTGAAAGTCGTATCGCCATTTCCGGGCTGATGCTGGACTTCTCGTTGACGATCTTCGTAAGGGGTCTGCCGGGTAACCTCGAGAACCTTTGCCCCGTCAGTGACAGACAGGCCCAAAGTCTCAAGACAGGCGCTTTTTACGATACGTCCGGGATGGGCTGGATTTTTCATCGGCATGGCTGCTCTCTCTTTCTTAATTAGTGGTAGTCGATCAATTCAACGTCAAACGCATCCCCACCTTGGAAGCGGAAAACAATACGTCAGTTCGCTCGCACCGTCACAGACCGGCCTTCGCCAATGGCGTTTGCGGAATTTCCGCCTCGGAAGTGTTGCGCCTATGCGACAGGGGTGATCTTTCTGGTGCGGCAAGCATTTCACTTTTCGCAGGGCCGAAGTCAGTTGAGAGCGGGCAAGGTTTGTAAGAACGACGTGATCTCCCGCAAAACTTCACTTTGTTCGCTCAGGAACACGTAATGATGAGCACCTGGAAGCTCCACAATCGTGGCCAGAGAATCCGCCCGTTTCAGGTTGTTCTCCCATCGGTGGATATATTCCATCAGGATCTCATCCGATCTGTCGGAGTCGCGCTGCTCCTCGTCGTTCTTTGGTGCGCGTTTCTTCCATTTTTCCGCAGCCGAAAGCGGTACGGCAATTAACGCTAATACCGGGACATGAATCCCGCCGTAGTCCTTGGCAATGGAGCCTATACCAATTTCGTCGGACACATATGGCGGTGTGCGATTCTTGCCGATTGATCCGTCGGAACCCATCTCATACATGTTTCGAATCTCGGCAGCGGGAAACGGAGCCTCCCCGATTCGTTCTTGATGAGCCTGGTATGCCTCGACAGATGCGTCGTCAGCGGCTGTTCTCTTTGGCCGACCCGGTGCGCCGTTCGCGGCCTTAATGATCAGCGCCCTGTATTCGGCGTTGTCCCATGGATAATCCAACGGGTCGGCATTGGCATCGAGATACACAAGAGCACCCAGTTCTGAGGAGAGCTTCTGCCCGATGAAGGTCATTTCGGAACCGGCCACGGAGTGTCCCATGAGGATGGGCTTCTGCAGCTTTAATGCCTGGATCACGCGCCAATCATCTTCAGCCAAATCCGGGGTTGAATATCCGCGCTCGGGCTTGCTGGATAATCCGAAGCCCCGGCGTGTAATTCCGTAGACGTGGACGTGACAGCATTCGATCAGCTTCGGCGCGAAGCCTTCAAAAACGTGAGCCGTATTCCCAGAGCCCGCCAAAAGTACAACAGGCCGCCCCGTGCCTCCCCAGTCAATGACTTCGAGTTTGACGCCGTCGCCGACACCGACGAATCGAGCGCTCGTAGCCGCGCTCGCCGCAATGGCGCTCATCAGCAACACCAACAGCCAAGTCATTCGGACCTCGCCCACCCCAATCTATACCGGAACGCCGAGCTCTTCAAGAAGAACGGGGTACCAGAAATTCTTCGGTTATTACCCGGATCGCTTTCCAGTCGTGTCGGTAGCATGTGCAATTTCCCACTGAGCCTCCGCTCTAGGCGCCCGCGGCGGACGAACGATAGACGGCAGCAGCATCGAACAGAACAGCCCGAATGCGATCACGTGCAAGCCGCTCGCATAAGTACCGCTGTGTTCCCGCATCGAAGCGATCAATAGTGGTCCAAACGCGCTGGCAAGACTCCACGCGGTCAGCATCAGGCCGTAGATAGCCCCCACGTTCTTCGGCCCGAAGTAATCGGCGGCGAAAGCGGGCATCGTGCCGAACCCGCCCCCGTAGCACATCAGGATGATGAAGCTGACAATCGTCAACGGTACGGCTGCGTGGATACTAGGCAGGAACCAGAACAGCAGAACCTGAATGCCGAACATGATGAGAAAGGTCATTCGGCGAGTCACGGCATCCGAAATCCACGCCCAAAAAACGCGCCCCAATGCGTTTCCTATCGAGACCACGCCCACCATTCCCGCAGCCGCCAACGCCGTGACCTTCGCCGAATCCTGAAACAGCGGCGATTCCTGTGAGATCAGCGAGATGCCGGCCGACGTGTTCAGAAAAAGCAGCAGCCACAGGGCCCACCACTGCCATGCTTTCAGCGCCTCTCCCAATGAGTAGTCGCCGGCAGATCGTTGTTCGGCTAAGGCTGCGCTGGCGTTCCAACCAGCGGGCGCATAGCCCGCAGGCGGATTCTGCATAAAAAAGCCGGTAATCACCGTCACGATCAGGTAAGCAACGCCGAGATATGCGAACGTCGTCAACACGCCAACGCTTTGGATAAAGCGCGTGGCTACAGGCGCAGTCACCAAAGCGCCCGCGCCGAATCCGCCTACCGCGATCCCCGTCATGAGCCCGCGCCTATCGGGAAACCATTTGATCAAAACGGCAACTGGGATGATGTAGCCCAAACCGAGCCCGGTTCCGCCGATCAGACCGTAGCTCAAGTACAACCACCAGAGTTTGTGCGCCGAAAAACTGGCTAGAAAAACCCCCAAGCCGTAAAGAACTCCGCCCGTGATCGCTACCACGCGCGGTCCCGATCGGCTCTGCCATTGTCCACCGAAAAAAGAAGCGAAACCGAGCACGAAGATAGCAATCGTAAACGTGAGCGTCACCTGCGAAATCGTCCAGCCAAACTGTTTCGAAAGCGGCACGCGAAAGACGCTCCAGGCGTACACTGCGCCGAGTGCGATCTGCATGAATATCCCCGCTATCGCAATCGTCCAGCGATTCGGTGTGTTCATCGTTTGTCTCCTGCTCGTTTGTAGATTGATAGTCGAGCGTTCGTCCGTTGACGCATCTTATAAGAGTCTTTTGTCACCCTGCGCCTGGAGAGCAATCCGCATCAATTCCGCGTTATCTTACGGAGGCGATCAACCTGAGGCTCTACAATCCCCACTCGCACCAGTGGAGCCTTAACTTCGCGAACGCTTCCGCAGGAACGATGGGCGTTCCGACGGTGGGTGAGTTCAGAAACAACTGGATTGCAGACGACACGCGGGTACCGGTACCGCGGCTCCCGCTTCGTGGTGACGGTTAGCTCACGAAGCCGTCCGTTTGCGCGGCTGTTAGCTCATCGCTTTGCAGCATCCGGATACAAACCCTCAAGCGGCTTGCCTTTTCCGTTGAGCGGCAGCCCTGGCCGGGGTAACATTTCATCGCGCATGGCGGTATCGTAGAGAAAAATTGCTTCGACTACCGCGGCTTGCTTCAGGTCGGGCTCGCTTAGGTGCTCGTAAGTATCCAGGTTCGTGTGGTGGGTGCGGCTTTCGTAATCGCGTGGGTCCTGAATGAACTGGAAGCCGGGAAGCCCGGCCCGTTCGAAGGGCACATGATCGGTAGAGCCTGTGTTGCGTTCCGTTATCGTGGTCATCCCCAGGTCCTCGATGGGCTTCATCCACTGGGAGAAGATGGCCGCGGCAGCCTCATTCCCTTCGGCGTAAATGCCCAGCAGCTTGCCCGTGCCGTTGTCCATGTTATAGTAGGCGTCGAACTCGGCGGCTTCAGGCTTCATCGTCGGCGGCGCGGTCATGCTTTGCAGAAACAGCGGCACATCCGCATCCTGCTTCGCACCTGAGTAGTGCAAGGCCGCATAATGATTTTCGACGTAGCCCATTGAACCAAACATGCCCTCTTCTTCGCCGGACCAGAGGGCAATGCGAATCGTGCGGCGGGGTTTCACATGCAGGCTGTTCAGTATACGCATGGCCTCCATGGCGACGATGGCTCCCGCACCGTTATCGGTCGCGCCCGTGCCTGCGATCCAACTATCGAGATGGCGCCAACCATCACAACCTGATCCTTCAGTTTCGGGTCCGTGCCGGGAATCTCAGCGATCGTATCGTAGCCTTGAGCATGCTCGTCACCGAACTGAGTCGCAATATCGATACTCACGCTGACGGGCACCTTATGATCGAGCAGGCGGCTCATCCGGTCCCAGGCCTCGTTCGCGATGACCTCTTCGGGGATGGTCTGCCTGCGTTCGGGTCGATAAATAAACCAGCCCATGGAGGCGTTCGTGTCATCCTGCAGTGCGCCACCAGAGCCGCCAGGTTCAAGCACTGCGATGAGCTCCTTCGTCCGCAAAGAATTTGGCTACCTTTTCCTGGAAAGCTTTTCCGGCAAAAATCTTGCCGAAAAGTTCTGGCGGGTTGTCTGATGTTGCAACGTTGAGCGGATACTTCGCCAAGTCCTCGAGTTTGGCCGGAGTATCGTGTTCCATCTCGGGCACGCTGTCCGGGTTCACTTCAGGCGATGCTGCCGCGAGGCCATAAAGAATGACCTTGTGCCTTAAGCTTGCCCTTCCACGCCGCCAAATCATTCTCAGATTTCAAACCCGGTACGGCGATCACATCGGCGATAACTGCACCCTGCGTTGCTGGGGACCACGGTGTCGCCTGTGCCAGAAAGACACCCGGCACAGGCTTCACCAGGTCTAGTGATGCGCGAAGCTGCGTCCAAGCCATGCCGAACTCGCCCCAACTTTCCAGGTGTGCGTTGCTGCAGCCCATTGCCGCGAGCTGCGCGCGGGTCCACTCATTGGCGCGTGCCATGGCGGGCGAACCCGTGAGCCGCGGTCCGATATTGTCTAACAGTGCGCCCGCATACTCCATCACATGCGAGCGCCTGAAACCCTCGTCGCGAATGCGTGAGTACATGTCCAGATCGAGCATCTCCGGCGCAGTCGCGGCGCTCGCCTCAGGCATTGTTCCCACTTTGTGAGAATTCGTGTTTTGCGCGCTTGCAACAAGCGGCGCAAGGGCGAACAGGGTCAAGGCAAGCGCTGACCGAAGACAAGACATGTGTCTCATGGTAACCACGGTTTCCCGGATTGCACCCCAACCACTTTCTGCGAACCTTTTTATCGGCTGCCGTTTTCTTTCATAAAAGCAGCCAAAGCTTCGTATTGATCTGTCGCAATCAGATTCACGCCTGCATCCATCGCAGCCTTCCAGCGCTGCTGGACAGCTTGCAAGCTGCCGAAGTTATAGATCGATAACCAGCCGTTCTGCTCGCCAACCTGCGGCTCGAATCCGTCGAGTGTATAGAAGCGAATCCAGTAGCCAAGCCTGTGCGCATGGTCGGCCAAAGCCTTCAGGCGCGCTGCTTTCGATGCGTTCCACGGCCCAGCCTGTTTTTGCCCACCCTCTTCTACTTCAAACCAGGAGTTGTTCCACCAACGTCGGTAGGTGGTCGGAGAGTCGGGCAGCAATTGATCCGGCGATAATGTAGCCACCAGGTGATTCCATTCGGCTTTGTTCTGCGTGCGCGGAATATGCGTATGGGCGGACCCGAACAGGCGCAGCCGCGATCCGGCCGGCACGCTGTCATAGAAGACTTTCTCCTGTTCGTCGGAGTCTTCCGTCAAAACCAGAATAGGTTTGCGGTCGAACTTGGTCAATTGATTTCGGTCGTTTGACTTCTCGGCCGTCGTAAGCCAACCTTCGTACTGTCCCAGCAGATCCCAAACGGCATGCAGCAGCGCGGGTTGAACGTCTTTGAAATCGTAATGCAGAACGATGACGGGCCACTTGGATGGATCGCCTTCTTTCAGTTGCTTTTCAATGATGGGCCGAACACGTTCAAAGAAATAATTCCGCTCTTCCGGGTCTGACGCCTTAGTCTCGGCTGAATGGGACACTACAGCGCGGCCCTGGTTCGTCGCCGGATCGACAAACCAGGCCATGTCTTGCTCGATCGCAACCGGGAAACCAGTGCTAAGCGCGCGATCGATGCGATCCGACCACTGCCCGTCATAGGGATAGCAGTTGTGCGCATCCAGAACGGCGCGGTTGCCGTTTAAGAATTGAAGGTCAGCCGTTTGCGCCGTCGCGTTGCCGGCGTTCATCGACAAGACTGCGTAGGAGAGAAGCAAGAGAGCGGGTTTCACCGCTCTCCAGTATGCGGGATAAGTGCATCGACCCTTGGCGAAAGCCTTCCGATGCAATAATTTGTACGACGAAACAGAACTCGTACTAAAATGGTCCTAGATCCGATGAGCCGGAAGAAAAGGTCGGCTAAACAGCGCGCGAACGGCCGTACATTGGCTGACTTGTCCACTGGCGAGCGATGTATCCTAGACCGCCTGGATCTTCCCGAAGACATTGCGCGGCGACTCATGGAATTAGGCTTTCTTCCTGGTAACGAGGTAGTTCCGGGCCACCGTGCCCCGGGTGGCGGCCCGCGCGTTTTTCGCGTCGATGGCTCGGAAGTTGCGCTTCGCGATGACACTGCGGCCAAACTCTACGTCCGCCGCGATCCCGAATCGGATCTGGTCGTTCTTTCATGAGTAGCTGCCACGGCGATTTGCCTCGCGCAGGTCTGCTGCCGAATCCCAACATACTTCCGCCCCGCGCGATCAACGATCGTCCCATCATCGTCGCCATTGTCGGGCCTCCGAACTCCGGAAAGTCGACGCTCTTCAACAGGCTCACTGGGCTGCGCCAGAAAGTAGCGAATTTTCCCGGCGTCACGGTCGAGCACCGGATGGGCAAAGCCAAGCTTAAGGAACCGCACGAGGTGTTTCTCGTCGACCTTCCGGGCGTCTACAGTCTCGTCCCGCGTGCCGAAGATGAGCAGGTTACACACGATGTTTTAAAAGGCGAGCGTCCTGACTTTCCGAAGCCTGACGCGGTCATTCTTATCCTCGACTCCACCAACCTGGGTCGCAACCTGGTTTTGGCCGCTCCGATCCTAAGCCTCGAATTGCCGACTCTCGTCCTGCTGAACATGGCGGACGACCTGAAGCAGCGTGGTGGAAAGGTAGACGTCTCAGCGCTTTCCGGGGAACTGAATTGTCCCGTCGCGTTGATCAGCGCGGCCAAAGGCGAAGGAATCGATCGCATTCAGCAGTTCCTGCTGGGCACTGCTGTCCGTTTGAACGCGCCACCCGCAAAGATTGAACTGCCCGTGTTGCAGGACGTGCCGAAGTGTCGGCAGTGGGCCGCGAAACTTGGCGTTCGTGCTTCGTACCAGGCACCGGCGCCCCCGCTTTGGACGCGCCGTCTCGATGCCGTCTTCTTGCATCCAGTCGCGGGTCCGCTGATTTTCCTCGCCATAGTGGTCGCAGTATTTCAGACGATTTTCTCCTGGGCGCAGCCGCTGATGAATGGACTTCAGCAATTCGTCCTGTGGTCCGGGCATTGGCTCACGCGCGTGCTGCCCGACACGCCCTGGCGTTCGCTGTTGATCGATGGAATTTGGAGCGGTGTCGGGGCGGTCATCGTGTTTCTGCCGCAGATCCTGCTGTTGTTCCTGTTCATCGGTGTTTTGGAAGACTCCGGCTATCTGGCTCGCGCGGCTCTTATTGCGGACCGCACGATGGCGAAAATGGGCCTCCAAGGCAAGTCCTTCATTCCGCTGCTATCGGCATACGCCTGCGCCGTGCCTGCCATCATGGCGACGCGCGTGATTGAGAACAAACGCGATCGTACGGCGACAATGATGATTGCGCCGCTCATGACCTGTTCGGCGCGACTACCCATTTACACGCTGCTCATCGCGGCGTTCGTTCCCAACATCCCCATCCTCGCCGGGGTTGTATCGCTTCCCGCCATCACCATGTTGGGGCTGTATGTTCTTGGGTTCGTTGCAGCGGTCGCGATTGCGCGCTTGCTGAAATCAACGGTGCTGAAGAGCAATCGTTCCTCTTTCATGTTGGAGATGCCGCCTTACCGCTGGCCCACTTGGCGCTCTTTGAGCTTGCGGCTGATTGACCGCGGCAAAGTGTTCCTGCATCGCGCCGGAACCGTCATCCTGCTGGTTGCGGTCGTGCTCTGGGTATTAGCCCACCTGCCGCTACACGACGGCAAAACACCGCCGCTTGAACATAGTTTTGCCGGCATGGTTGGTAAAGCCATCGAACCCGCTATCAAGCCCCTCGGCTTCAACTGGAAAATAGGTATCGGTCTCATAACCTCACTTGCGGCGCGCGAAGTAATTGTCGGCACGCTGGGCACTATCTACGGGATTGAGGGCGATGAACAATCTGCCGGGTTGCAGCATGCCGTTCGTCAGGACCTGAGCGTAGGCGGCGCGGTCGCGCTGCTAATTTTCTTTGCGTTCGCCATGCAGTGCTTCTCGACTCTGGCGGTAGTCAAGCGCGAGACGGGCGGGTGGAAGTGGCCAATCTTCCAGTTCTCCTACATGCTCGCCCTAGCGTACAGTGGATCTTGGATTGCATATCACGTCACCAACTACTTCCTGCAATGAGTCTTTCGGCGCTGCCGAACATCTGTTTATCTGACCGCTGCCGTTCTGCGCTGTCAAAAAACTTTTCCCGATGAGTGCCGCTCTAGATGTAGTCATCCTCGGCTCGGGGTGTGCAGGCAATACCGCGGCCATTTACACCGCCAGAGCAAATTTGAAGCCGCTTGTACTGGAAGGCCATGAGCCGGGCGGCCAGCTTTCTATCACCACGGAGGTCGAGAACTTCCCCGGCTTCCCGGACGGAATTCAAGGTCCCGTTCTGGTTGAAAATATGAAGCAGCAGGCCCAGAAGTTTGGGGCGACATATCAACATGGCCGTGTCCTTCATGCGGATCTGTGCCATCGTCCTTTCCACCTGGAACTTGAGGGCGGCGACAAGATAGAAACGCGAACCCTAATTATCGCGACTGGTGCATCTGCTCGCTGGCTGAATCTGCCGAACGAACAAAAGCTGATCGGTCATGGCGTCAGTTCGTGCGCAACATGCGACGGATTCTTCTTCCGTAACAGGAAGATTATGGTCATCGGCGGCGGCGACTCCGCCATGGAAGAAGCAAACTTCCTGAGCCGCTTCGGTTCGGAGGTCGCTCTTGTCCATCGCAGCGAAGCCTTCCGCGCATCGAAAATCATGTTTGAGCGTGCGCAGGCGAACCCGAAGATCAAATTCGTGATGAACACCGTCGTCGAAGACGTCTACGACGTTGAGAAGGGCCACGTTACCGGAGTCAAGCTACGAAATGTCAAAACGCACGACGTGTATGACCGCGAAGTGGATGGCTTCTTCGTCGCCATCGGGCACATACCGAACACGAAGCCTTTCGCCGGGCAGTTAGATCTGGATCCGGACGGATACATCATCACGCACGGCGGTGCGCGAACCAATCTTCCGGGCGTCTTTCACGCCGGGGACGTGCAAGATCGAACGTATCGTCAGGCGATTACGGCTTCGGGTGCGGGCTGCATGGCGGCGATTGAAGTCGAGCGCTTTCTCGAAGCCGAAGGGCACTGACGCTTATTGCTTCCAGCGACTCAGGCCTTTAGCGCCGATGTCTTTGCGGTAGTGCATGCCTGCGAAGCTGATTTCATTGACACCCCTATAGGCGTTGGCTATCGCCGCTTCGAGCGTTTCACCCCCGGCTGTCACGCCGAGTACACGCCCGCCCGCCGTCACAAGCTGATCGCCATCCATTTTTGTTCCAGCCTGAAATACCGCCGCACCCGTTGACTGCGCGTTCTCGATACCGGCGATCGGGTCGCCGGTTCGCGGCGAATCCGGATAGCCGGCTGCCGCCATCACCACGCACACCGACGGATTCGCCCACGCGCGGCCCTTCACAGCTCCCACGCCGGTGATCATCATGTTCAGCACCTCTGCGAAGTCGCCTTTGAAGCTATGCATCAGAACCTGCGTCTCGGGATCGCCTAAACGAACGTTGAACTCGAGTACCTTTGGCCCCTCAGCCGTCATGATCAGCCCAGCGTAAAGAAAGCCGACGAAGGGCGTTCCCTCATTGCGCATCTGGGTGATTGCCGGAAGCATAATGCGCTCCATGATTTCGCCCGTCTGCTGCGAGGTGAGAATGCCCGGATCGCAGTAAGCGCCCATGCCGCCGGTGTTCGGTCCTGTGTCTCCGTCGGACGCTCGCTTGTGATCCTGGGTCGGAGCAAAGGGCAGCAACATGACCCCGTTGCTCAGGCCCATGAAGCTTACCTCTTCGCCTTCCAGGAATTCCTCGATAACAACGTTTGGTCCAAGCCGCTGAATGGCCGCTTCGGCTTCCGCGCGATTGTGCGCGATGACTACGCCTTTCCCCGCAGCCAGGCCGTCGGCCTTGATGACTACTGGGAACGAGAATTCGGACAGGCTACTTCCCGACCGTGCTGTAGGAATACTTGCTTTGCTTAAAGAACTCTTTAGCGAAGAGTTTAGATCCTTCCAGTTGAGCTGCCGCTTGAGTGGGACCGATGATTCTCAACCGGCGCTGGTAGAAGACATCCACAATCCCGGCGACTAAAGGCGCCTCCGGACCGACGATGGTGATATCCACGGCATGCGCTTTGGCGATGTCCGCATAGCCGGTGATATCCTCCGGCGCCGGAACGCAGGTTGCAACTTGAGCGATCCCGGGGTTCCCAGGACTCACGACGATGCCTTTCACAACTGGCGATTGCGCGAGCTTCCAAGCCAACGCGTGTTCGCGGCCGCCGCCGCCGACAATCAAGATCTTCAAACGGGTTCTCCCTCGTTAGAATAAAGGGTGGTCTCCCCATAATGCAGAAGAAATATGACGTCATTGTGGTTGGCGCCGGTCATGCCGGTTGCGAGGCATCGCGCGCCTGCGGCAGACTCGGCCTGAACACCGCTATGGTGACCATGAATCTCGATCTCATCGCGCAAATGTCGTGCAACCCGGCGGTGGGCGGAATCGCTAAGGGTCATCTGGTTCGCGAGATCGATGCGCTGGGCGGCGTGATGGGTGAGTTGACGGACGCGGTCGGCATTCAGTTTAGATTGCTAAACACCAGCCGTGGACCGGCAGTCTGGTCACCGCGTGCGCAATGCGACAAGAAGCAGTACCGCGTGACCATGCGGCAGTGGCTTGAGACCGAGCCGAACCTTCGAATTCTGCAGGCGGAAGTCGGCGAACTACTGTTCGAACCCATCGCAGGCGCGAACGGTGGCGCATCGCGCCGGATCATCGGTGTACGGTTGAAGGACGGAAGGGACCTGCTCGCTGGAGCGGTTGTTGTCACCACGGGAACCTTTCTGAATGGACTGGCGCATGTGGGCGAGCAAAAGTATGCCTGTGGCCGTAACGGCGAGGCTCCATCCAACACCTTGGGCGGTCAGCTACGGACGCTTGCCCTGCAATGGACTCGCCTGAAGACCGGTACGCCGCCGCGGCTCGACGGGCGAACCATCGACTGGTCTCAGTTTGAAGAACAGCCGGGCGACGGTGTCCCGACTCCGTTCTCTTTTCTAACCGAGAAGATCGATCGGCAACAGATCTGCTGCCATCTGGCGTATACGACTGAACAGACCCAACGCGTAATCGAGGAAAGTATTGCGCGGTCGCCGCTGTATAGCGGACAGATCGAAGGGGTAGGGCCACGGTATTGCCCATCGATCGAAGACAAGATAGTCAAATTCCCGGAGAAGCGGCGTCATCAGATTTTTCTGGAGCCCGAAGGGATCGACACACACGAGATCTACGTGAACGGGATGTCCACCAGCATGCCGATTGATGTCCAGGCGGGAATGGTGGCTTCGATCCCTGGGCTAGAGAACGCCGAGATGATTCGTCCCGGATATGCGATTGAATATGATGCAATAGATCCGCGCGAACTAGATCACAGCCTGGAAGTGAAGTCCATTTCGGGGCTGTTCCTGGCTGGTCAGATCAACGGGACATCCGGTTACGAGGAAGCGGGGTGTCAAGGGCTGCTCGCCGGGCTGAACGCGGCGGCGAAGGTTAAAGGTCAGTCACGCCTCGAAATCGGCCGCAGCGTTGGCTATATCGGGATACTCATCGACGATCTCGTGAGCAAGGGCGCCGATGAGCCGTACCGGATGTTCACGTCTCGCGCTGAGTTCCGCCTCCACCTACGGATCGACAATGCCGATGAGCGCCTGACTCCGCTGGGGAGAGGAGTGGGTCTGGTTTCGGACGACCGCTGGCAGCGGTTCTTACTGAAGCAGGAACAAAAGGTCGTGATTACGGAACTTCTAAGCCGCACACGGGCAAATACGCTTCCCGACATTGTGGGCCTGGATGCCGCCTCAGACAATCCGACGCTTGCCGTCTGGCTTCGCCGTCCAGAAGCCCGCATTGAGATGCTTGCGGTGTGGATCGCGAAACAAACCCAGTCCGCCGTCAGTGCGGGGGTCCTCACTACCATTGAAACGGAAACGAAGTACGCGGGCTACCTCGCGCAGCAGGAACGGCAGATTCAGCAGTTGAAAGACTCTGAGGATCGCCGCATTCCGGAGACCTTCGCTTATGACGGCATTCCCGGGCTGTCGAACGAGGTTCGCCAAAAACTCACACGGGTCAGACCTGCCACGCTGGGACAAGCTCAACGCATTCCAGGGGTCACGCCGGCTGCTATAGCTGTTCTTGACATTTACCTCAGCATGCGAACCGAATGTTTCACGTGAAACATGGCTTCTGAGAAGCAACGGCAGTGTTCCACGTGGAACATGCTAGGATCATCGAGAACGTGGGCCACGTAATTTCCATTGCAAATCAGAAGGGTGGAGTGGGCAAAACGACCACGGCGGTGAACTTGGCCGCTGCGCTTGCCGCGTCAGAGCTTCGGGTTCTGTTGATCGATGCCGACCCGCAAGCAAACTCTACCACCGGCGTGGGTGTCGCAAAGGACGAAGAGCGAAGCAGCCTCTACAACGTCCTGCTAAGGGAAACGGACGTAGGGAGCACGATTCTCAAGACCGATTCCGAAGGCCTGTGGGTGCTTCCTGCGGATCAAAACCTTGTGGCGACAACCCTGGATTTAGTTGACGCAGAGGAACGGGAACGGCGCTTGGAAACGGCTCTCTCCCCAGTTCGTGGCCAATACGATTACATAATCATCGATTGCCCGCCCTCGCTCGACTTGCTGACGCTCAATGCGCTCGTGGCATCTGACGCTGTTCTTATTCCGATTCAGTGTGAGTTCTTGGCGTTAATCGGCATTTCCCAGTTGATGGACACAATCGACCGGATCAGAGAGGCCTTCAATCCCAAGCTGCGCATTGTGGGCGTGCTCTTAACCATGTACGACGATCGAACGAACCTGACAAAACAGGTTGAAGCCGATCTCCGCGAATTCTTCGGGAAGGAGCTATTCAAGACTGTGATTCCACGCAGCGTGCGCTTGGCTGAAGCGCCAAGCTTCGGTAAGACGATTCTCAGCTATGATCCGCGTTCACGTGGCGCGGAGGCTTATATACAACTCGCAAAAGAAATCCTGGCGCATGAACAAAGAACTCGAACGCAATCCGCGCAAAGCGCTCGGTAAGGGCTTATCGGCGCTGTTGCCGTCGCGCAACTCTGCCGCCACAGCAACGGCAGCGGCGCTGGCTGTTCAGCCAGTCCAACCTGCGGCCCAATCGCGCTCGCTGCCTGAACGCTTTGAAGACTTTCAGAGTATTCCCCTGGACAGGATTGTTCCGGGTTCCGAACAGCCACGACAAAGCTTTGATATCCAACGTTTACAAGAACTTGCAGACTCGATTCGAGTGAACGGCGTCATTCAGCCCATCACGGTATGCCAGGAAAACTCTGGTGGGTACAGGATTATTGCCGGCGAACGGCGTTGGCGAGCGGCACAGCTAGCCGGGCTAACTGCAATTCCTGCGTTGATCCGGACCGCAGATCAGCATGAACGCCTGGAACTCGCGCTGATTGAGAACCTGCAGCGCGAAGACCTGAACCCCGTCGAAGTTGCGACTGCTTTTCAGCGGTTGATTGACGAGCACAAACTCAGCCACGAGCAGATTGCACAGCGCACCGGGAAAGATCGTTCGACGGTCACAAATTTCTTGCGCCTCCTGAGGTCTTCGCCCTTTGTTCGCTCAGCACTGGTGGCCGGAACTATAACCATGGGGCACGCACGAGCCCTCCTGAACCTGCCGAGCGAAGAAGCGCAAGACTTGTTCTGCCGCGAGATCGTTGATAAACAGTACTCGGTGCGCCAAACCGAAACTCTGGTCAAGAATTTCGGTGAGGAGTCACGCGCGAAGGCCGCCGCAAAACCGGCAGAGGAGAAGACGGAAGATCCGAACGTAAGAGCAGCGCTGGCCGAAATGGAAGCAGCGCTGGGAACGAAGGTTCGGCTCTCGCGTAAGCCAAACGGAGCTGGACGACTCGAGGTGGAATTCTACTCGACGGACGATCTCGACCGAATTTATTCGGTGATTGTCAAATCGTAATTTACGCGCTCACCGATGGGTGCTGCCGATGGAAGTTCGTGTCCTTCTGGAAAGCATTCGCAAAGGCGATTACCCGGTTTTCTGAGAACGGCGGCCCGACGACTTGCAGTCCGATGGGTAAACCGCTCACGAGCCCACAGGGAATCGTAATGGCAGGCAGACCGCACAAATTGCTTGCCTGCACCAGCCCTGCCGCCATCCCGTGCTGATCGGGGCGCTTGGGTTCATCCTCCGGAAAGGGAATGTCGGCGCGATCGGGAAGGCTGAGGCGCGTCGGCGCAACAATGAGGTCGATTTCCCGGAAGAGCTGCCGAAATGCCTGCTGTATTTGGGTGCGCACGCGCATCGCTTTCAAGTAAGCAAGCGCAGAGTAGGTTGTAGAAGCTTTGAGTCCGTCAATCTGGCTCCGATCAGCTAATTCGTCCACGCGGCCGCTGCGAATGAGTTGCTCAAAAACGGATGCACCTTCCGCATCGATGATGGCGCCGATGACGGGTCCATACGGAAAATCGGGCAGTTTCGATTCCACCATGTGACTGCCCAAAGACTTGACGGTAGCGAGCGCATTCGCGAATGCGGGTCGCAGCGGCTCATCCGGCCATTCGCTCCAATCGATCTCGGCGTAACCGACATTCAACTGGTTAGTCGGGCGGTAGTATTTGGGCGTGTAGTAGAAGCTCTTGCGCGCTGAACCGGGGTCGGCTTCATCGCCGCCAGCGATGTGGTGGAGGACGAGCGCGCAGTCGTCCGCAGTGCGAGCAAGGACGCCGATCTTATCGAGTGTCCACGAGAGCGCCATCGCACCGTGGCGACTTACAAGCCCATAAGTGGGCCGCAGCCCGGTGACGCCGCAGAAAGACGCGGGCGTGAGAATAGATCCCGATGTTTCGGAGCCGAGCGCAAACGGAACGAGACCGGCCGCAACCGCGGCGCCCGAACCACTCGACGAGCCTCCGGACCAATATTGCTTGTTCCAGGGATTGAGCCCAGGGCCTTGCAAAGAGGCCGATGCGGAACTATAACCACCTCCACCCGCCAATTCGACCATCGACAATTTCGCGATCACAATTGCACGCGCACTGGCCAGCTTGTCGATAACGGTTGCGTTTTCATCGAACACCTGATCCGCGTAGGGCTTCGCGCCCCACGTGGTGGGAAACTTCGCGACCGAGAGGAGATCCTTGGCGCCGTACGGAATGCCTTGCAGCGGCCCGCGCCAGCGCTGGTCTTTGAGATCGGCGTCGACGTCTTTCGCAAACCGGCGCGCGGGTTTCAGCAGCGAGCAGGCAAGCGCATTGTATTCCGGAGCCAGTTTCTCAAGACGCTTGCCGAAGAACTTCACCAGCTCTGTCGAAGAGACGTCGCGGTTCTTCAACGCCGCGTTCAGCTCTGGAATGGTCGCCCACGGCAGAGACGCTTCATCCAGTTTCGTCTTCGGCATGCCCGTCAGATGGAGGGGTGAAAGGCGAAGGCCGGCTCAACATCGGTTGCAACTTCGATCTTTGCCAGCCGGTCACTCACAGCACGGATGTCGGCATAGGCTTTCTGAAGTCTTTCTTCGGGTGTGGCCGGCGAAGACGGTGGTACGGGAGCGCCTACGGGCGGAACTTTCTGCGTTGTCGTTTGTGCGATCGCAGGGCCGGCTATCAGCGCACCCCCAACGGACTTCGCCCATTGCCGGCGACTTAAGCTGTCCGCGCGACTGCGGCGGGATCTCATGCCTGAATGATAACCGCTCCGTTAACCGTCGCGCCTCTGCTGGGATTTACGCGAGCGAGAGCTAGCGCGTTAGATGAGGCGGTGGTTATAGTAGTGCCGCCGCGGAAAGAAACAGGAGCGTGCACAGGAAAGGCTGAACAAAAAGAAGAGAACAACAAGTACGAGGCAACCGAGACCGATGGCGCGGCCGGGCGACATGCGCGTACTGCCGCCGCCCATGTTGTATGGCGCAGTGCCTTGATTGTAGGGGCCGCCGGCTGAACCACCGGCAGCGTTGTACGGTGCATTCGGCGGGGGTGGCGGCGCAGCCCCAAGGGTAGTTCCACAATTGCCGCAGAATCGCGCGCTTGCCGGGTTATCAAGACCGCAGTTCGGACAAATCATCGATACCGCTCACTGTACCCGATTCGACAGCGCGACGCTAGTGCGCGGGCGTGGCAGGCACAGACGGCGCTGCCTTCTGAGGCCGAACGGGTGCATTATTCCGCGCAAACATCAGAAATATGCAGATGGCAAGAACCACCAGGATGACTATGCCCGGCAGCATTTTTCTACGCAACGCGCGCCGCGCAGTTTCGTAATTGGTCGGTCGGTACGGCATATTTGTTCCACGCGGCCTAATCACGCAAGTAGCGTTTGTAAAGGCCGTTGTTGTAAGTGCTCCAGGGCGTGAAGCCACGCTTCTCTAGATATAGCTTGTACGCGAAATCGATATTGGCTTTGCAGTCGAGCAGATCGCGCAAGTTCAAACCGGGGCGTTTGAGATGCACGGTGTTGATCTGGAAATAGCCCCAATCGAGCGTTCCATCGGCATTGTAATGATAGATCTCGCATTTCCCCTGCGGATTTTCCGCGCGTTGAATCGCGAGCGCCAAGCGGCACGCGGAACCGAACTTTGTGCAAGCGTATTGCTGGTAGGCATTCAAGGCATGCCGCTGATCGAACTGCGCCTCATACGCGTCTTGCGTCCTGGTGCGTTCGGCCACGACTAGAGGCGATTGAAAATGGAGGCGAAAGGGCGATTGCCAACTGAACGTGTAGCGGGCGTGAAGCTGCACAGCGGCGAACACCAGAATCAAGCCGATGGTTAGGGCGGCTCCGCTGAGCAAAGAGCGCGGCGGGCGGAGCGAAGCGAACAGTGGCTTGCGCACAACCGGCTTACGCGCCGCGGTTCGCCGTTTCCTGGCGGCTGGTGGCAGTGCAGAAGTTGACGGGTTATGCGCCATGCGCAGATTTAGTGTAGCGGCTGATGGATCGGCTTTGGAGAAGCGATGCTGCTTACGCTCTCGGCTCAGTTAAGTTCACCGGTCGCTTACGCTCTCGGCTCAGTTAGGGCCATGCTCATGTCGCTCACCCGCTAGCCAGAGCCGACGCGCTGACCTTCGTCGGCAGCCGACTTCGCCACAGCAGCTTGAATTGTGCGGAAAAACAACTCGCGGTCCGGACGGGCGGCGGCAATCGGCCAGCCTGCACTTATGCCGCCGTCCACGACCAGATTTTGTCCGGTCATAAATCGCGACGCATCGCTGGCCAGGAACAGCGCGGCTTGAGCGACATCGTCGACGTGTCCGATACGCTGCAGTGGTTGCCATCGGGGCACGACGGAACCAATCGCAGCCGCGGCATATTCCGGTTTGTCGTCCGCCTCGTCGGGTTGCATGCCCAAGAACTTGGCGAAGGCTCCGGTAGCAATCAGCCCCGGCGAGATGCTGTTCACGCGAATTCCTTTTTCGCCCAACTCCATTGCTGCGCACCGGGTTAGGTGAATTGAGCCGGCCTTGGCCGCAGAATAATAGTGCCCACCCAAGCCTGCGCGTACTCCGTTGACACTGGCGACGTTGATGATGCTGCCCGTTCCCTGCGCGGCCATAACCGGAGCCGCATATTTCATAGCGGCAAGGACGGCGCGCAGGTGCACGGCTATCACCGCATCGAACGCCTCGAGATCAACATCGGCAATGGCGGCATATTGCGAACTCCTCCCGGCGTTGTTCATCAGGCAATCGAGGCGGCCAAAGCGATCCACGGCGTGATCGATCATAGCCTTGACATCACTTTCGAGGGAGACGTCCGTGCGTATGAAGCTCGCGCCATCGCCGAGCTTCTGCGCGAGCTTCTCTCCCCTATCTCGGCGGCGACCGGCAATCACCACTTTGGCGCCATTCGCAACGAAAACCTCGGCGGTGCCAGCGCCGATGCCGCTTGTGCTTCCCGTTATGACGGCAACTTTACCTTCCAGAACTCCCATAGGTCCTTTCATTTCCGCCCGATGTCGGAAGTCTTGCTGAGTCGCTTCAAGTTGTTTGACCTTCCTTCGGGTAACAATCGCGACAACAGGGTCAGTATCCAATGGGGGGAAGGACGTTGTCCATGACCTCCAAGGTCATAAATAACCAGCCAGGGTAGACAATTCTAATGCTCAAACGCCAATCAGTCAGGAAGTCAGTACGGCACGGGTGGTCTCATCCGCAGGGAAAAAACTTTCAATTCGCAGTTCCTGCAGCGCAATGTCCTGTGCCGTGCCGAAGGTGGTAAGCGCCGAAAATAAACGAAGTGTGGAATCTTTCCACCTGTAATTGATGGTCAAGAACGGTAGAGAGAGGCCATCTAAGTCGGGCGTGCGCCAGCCGCTCGGCACGTCGGGGTAACCAAGCAACTCTTCGAGAAAACGCTTCATCGTATCGTCCGACGGATTGGCAATAACTTCGCGATGGACCCGCTGAATGATGCGTGCTGCGACGCTCTCCCAATTTTCGATGAAGGGCCGTAACCCCTTCGGATGGAATACGAGACGGATTCCATTGTGAGGTGTTACAGAATCGCAGCCGGGGAAGAGAGCAAGAAAACGCTTTTCGCCGGAATTCATCCTAAGCGTGTTCCAGTACCGATCCACAACGAGTACAGGGTACGGCTCAAGTTGTGCCATGAGAAGCTCTATGGCATGACGCGCCGCCTCTGCCTCGGGCGTGTCGAGACCGGTCTGACGATAAAGCGGCGCGTAACCGGCCGCGAGCAGCAGGGCATTGCGCTCACGCAGTGGAATCTGCAGGGCCTCGGCAAGACGTAGGATCATCTCTCGGCTCGGCTGTGCGCGTCCCGTCTCCACGCAGCTGAGATGACGCGTCGAGATATTTGCATCGAGCGCAAGATCCTGTTGGCTGAGGCGCCGAACAGCGCGCCAGTGACGCAGCACGACGCCAAATTTTCCATCAAGCATGGTGGTGGTGGACCGGAGAGCGCCGGATCACGGTCCGATTATAAGGATTAAACGCTCAAGCTGGTTATGTGACGCATTTATACTAGGCGGCGCTCCGGAAATACCCCCATACTGTCTTGGGAGGAAATAACAATCATGGCTGGAGCGGGTATTGGATTCACCGATATTCAGCAGGACGTTCAGAAAGTGCGCCAGACTCTGGGCGACTTGAAAGCAATTGACGATCAACTCAATAAGGCGCGTTCTGTGATTTGTATTGTTAATAACGTGACCGACGTCGCGCTAACCTATGCGGGAAGCAATAGCGATCATGGCGGCTTTGCGACCACGCCGCCTCCGGACATCGCCGCGCGAACTTCAGCCGCATTCGGCGCGCAGAGCAGCAGCGGCGCAATCATGACCGGGGCAGACGGCTGGGTGCGATACGCCGGTCCGGATGGAATGGGAGTCAAATTCCACTGGGACGATCCATGGGCGGGCGGCAACAGTTCCGACGCAACGCTGGATGGAAATTTCGGGCGATACGCGGCGTGGAGCGTGACCGGCGCGGGCGATCAAGGGGCGCAAATGCAGTTCGTGCTCTTCCAGATGCCTTTCGAGATACACGGCGCAATTCGGGATCACTGGAACGCGACCGGGGGGCTGGGCGGCTTTCTGGGACTGCCGGTGACGAATGAAACCGTGACACCCGACGGCGTGGGGCGGTACAACCACTTTAACGGCGCTTCTATCTACTGGACAGCTGCAACCGGGGCGCACGACGTGCGGGGGCTGATCCGCGATAAGTGGGCCAGCATGGGCTGGGAGACAGGAATGGGTTATCCGATAACCGACGAGATGGGATCGCCCGACGGCGTTGGGCGGTACAGCCACTTCCAAAACGGCGTGATCTACTGGACGCCGGCGGTAGGGCAACCTCACGAGGTACACGGCGCCATCCTGGCGAAATGGCAGCAGATGGGCTGGGAGACCGGATCGCTCGGTTACCCGACGACTGACGAGATGGATGATCCTGGGGTCACGGGCGGACGGGTCAGCCATTTCCAACGTGGTTCCTTGCACTGGAATCCGAACGGCCAGATCGTGGTGGGTTCGTAGCCTCGGGCTCGCTCCTTTGCTGGCAAGCGACCGCTGCCGATTGCGCCGGCAATCCATTAGCTAGCTAGTGTCCCCATCGGGGATGGTGGAAAACCCTCGCCTTCAGGCGAAGCAAAGTGTAGTGTCGTGGTCGCGTGCGACATTACCGACTGGATGCGCACACGAAGAGCGACCTGAAAGTTCATCTGGTGTGTGGGTTCCGAAATAGCGGAAGCCAATTCTGATCGGCCACGTGCCGATTCGTTTGCGTGACCTGCTGCGGCAGATCGCCGCCGAGCACGAATGCTTTTCGCCCCCCAGTCTCATGCAGTCCGCAATCTTTATCGGCAGCCGCATCTACAAAGCCGATCAACCTATGATGGGCTATGTGTCGCTTGAGGCCGAGAAAGAAAACCGGGCCAAGGCAAAATTCACCATCGGCGGCGCGATACCGGGGCAACCGCCTCCGGCGCGTTACTTCCTCGTAGTCACCGTGGACAGCATGACCGACGGCCAGCAATATCCGAAATGCCCCGCACCTCCGCAGAGACCAGCAGCACAGCTAAGTTTTGCGGATCACCGATCTGGCAGGAAGTTACGTATCGGGCTGGAGCTTAAATCGAGATCGACTGGCGAACGTTCTCACGCGAGGGTCCTTTTGAGCGAAAAAGCTACAGAAATTAGTGTCTACACTCATCTCATTGAAGAGTTTCTCAACGAAACATTAAGCCCCGTTGCATTTGAAACGGCTTACTTAGACACGTTCAAGAAAGACCAAGGGTCACATCCAGAAGCCGAATACGAAATTCTGAACGATCTCTTCGGGAACGTTGATGCCTTCTGTGCCGACCCGTCCCTCAGAGGTCCGCGACACTTGGACGAAGATCAACTCCGCACGGAAGCACAGAAAGCCTTATCAGCTTTAAGAAGGCTTCGGCAAGTGGCCTAAGCCCGGTTTAATTCAATGCACCCTGCCGCATGGCGGGAGCGGAGTGCGCTTTGCATGATTTACGCGCCGTAGAGAGATCGTTCGAATTCGCGGCCCGCCCCGGTTATTCGCTCCAGGTAAATGGTTGAGCTTTCGTACCCGGCTGAGTGCCGGACAAGGCGGCCGCCTGCAAATACGTTTTCAATGGTGAAGTCGTCGAGACTCTCTTCTCCCCAGTCATCAATCGCGCCAATTATCTCCGCTTTGTTCTCGGTGACCCCATCTACCGCCTCCAGCGATTCGATCCGGTTGCTGTCGGGCCGCTTCCAACCTTGAACGGAAAACACAGTCGCGTCGCCGATGGCCCATGTTCCCAATACGTGCCGACGCACTCCAAGTGGTTGGCCGAGGTCAACTTGGTCAACGTCCACAGTTAGCTTTGCTCTGCCAGCAAGCAACGCCGAACGCCTTTCATCGGTGGCGCTCTGCTCTTTTAAAGTCGCCTGGTGAAGCTTTGCCATCATGATCTTGTTCAGATTGGCTTTGAGAGCTGTGCGTTCGGAGGCGGAAAGATCGATTTTCGCCACAGGATTGCGGATCTGCCCTGTATCCGAAACTCTTTTTGGCTTTGCGGGCTCCGCCAGGAAAACGTACAGCTTTGCGCGAATGGCGGAAGCGTATCGTTCCCGGTTGGCAGGATCAATAATGGCGATCGCGAGCATCCATCGCGAGTACTCGGTTTTGTTGTAAACGAAGCTGTTCACGGCCGCTCGCACCCAAGAGTTGCCGGTCAGGTCGATATCGAAACTGTCGCCAGTTTTGATGCCGTTGCTGTTATTGACCTCAGGCAGCGCGAACATCTCTCCAAATGGTGGCCGGAGGGTCCGGTCGGGCATTCTCGCCGCAGTCTGAGGTGCCTGATCCGAGGCTTCACCTACGACGATGGCAACACGGGTAGCGTCCCAGTAGAAGGCAGCGGCCGGGAATTGCGGGTCGGCGGCGGTGAGGAGAGCAGTTCCGAAGAGAAGAGCTATGATGCACCGCACAGGAACCTCTTTACGCTCGGTTACGCCGGTTACTTTATTATCCGCAGTCTAGCTATACGGAAATTCGCAGGGCGACAGTTCAGCCGGCCTATCGCCTGCTTCCCGCATCAGGCTCTGCAATCGCTCACGCAAATGCTTTTCAATTTCGACTGTTTCGCGCCGGCCCGCCAGATTGATCAGTTGATGCGGGTCGGCGCGATTGTCATAAAGCTGAAATGCGTAATACACGGGCGCATTGGGCGCCGGCTTGAAAGCTCCCGGTCCGCGCGGAGCAGCTAGCGCGTAGGACCATTCGGGCGTTCGCAGACCCCGGCCGATCCAGTATTCCGATAACGAGATAAAGACATCATTCGACCAGCCCGCGCGATTGCCGGAGAGCAGCGGCAGCGTATTGCGACCTTGCACAGTAGATGGAACCGCAAGACCGGCAGCGCTCAGCAGAGTCGGCATGACGTCGACCATCGCGGTGGATTCCAAAATCTCGCGATTTCCGTTGAAGACGCCGCCTTCGGCAATCCAGGGGATATGCACGGATGCATCATGAACGCTGCGCTTGTATTCCGTGTTGCGGGTCATGAACTGACAACTGTGATCGCTGATGAAAACCACGATGCTGTTGCGGTCGAGGCCGTTTTCGGCCAGCGAGTTGCGTACCTGGCCAACCGCTTCGTCAACACTCTGGATACAGCCATAGTAGTCGGGTAACTGCTGCTGCCAATTTCCTGGAAACCGGAGCAGGTCCGCGGGCACGAACGGATTTTGGTAGCGCTCGGCATAGCCTTTCGGCGCAACCATGCGGCCCATGTCGTTTTGCTGGTGAGGTTCGAGATACGAGGCTACAAGGAAAAACGGCGATGTCGTGCCGACGTTCTCAAGAAAACGCTGTACGCGGCTGGTGAGAAAATCGACGCGATACCGATTTTTGAAATGAATTGGGCGGCCATCGCCGTCGTAAATATCGCCTTGGTAAGGATGCGATGTGTTTTCGAGTTCATTCGAAGCTTCCCAGAGACCTAAGAAGCCGCCGCGGCCAGACGGCGGAACAGGACCGATCGCATCTTTCGCCAGATGCCATTTGCCGATGTAATTCGCCGAGTAGCCCGCTTTGCGGAATTCGGTGGCGAGGGTGACGGCGGTGGGAGCGAGACCAATTTCCTTCCCGGCGTTGGACCAGACGCCATGTTTCGCGGGATATTGGCCGGTAAACAGACAGCCACGCGAAGGGCTGCAAACCGGCTGATTCGTGAACATGTTGCGGTAGAGAGTACCGCGTTTGGCCATCGCGTCGAGGTTCGGCGTGAGTCCCAGCGGATTGACACCGTATGCGCCGACAGCATCCCAGCGCACCTGGTCCGCAATGATCAGAACGACGTTAGGCTTGCTGTTTGCGTCCGATTGGACCTGCGCTGAGGTCGATGGAGTTAGGGCGGCGGTAACGGTGGAAGCGCCAAGAAAATCCCGGCGAGACGGCGTGAACTGGGATTCGGCCACGAAGAAAGACGCTTTAAGCGATCCGCGCTTTTTGGACTTTTGCCGTTTCGAATACGACACGTGCAAGCCAGCGGCTGGAATATCAATGTAGCATAACCGGCTGTGACACGAATGTGGCCTCTAGGCAGCGGTGATGTTGCGGCCGCATCATTTTCAGTAGGAGACAAGAAGGCAGACGAAACAGATACACGATTCATATCGTTGCACGTTATATCGCTAAGCGTTATACTGTCGTTCATGAATACGCAATCTGTATTTCGTAGAGTTCTCGTAATCGTCTTTTCCATAGCGTGCTTGTTGACAATGAGCGCTGAATCGAGGTCCGGCGCCGGCGGAAAAAGCGCGAGCGCCGTTTACAACGGCGTCTGGAAAGGACAGTGCAAAGGGCGAGCGTTCGCCGTTCTAACGTTGAGCCCCGACGGCCGGGGCTCATTAAAGGGAACAATAGCCGTCGGGGACATACAGGTGGGCGAAAACGGAGAAGTGAACGAGGTGACAGGCGAGGCAAAAGATCCAGTGCCGATCAGCGATGTAAATCCCAAAGAAGACGTGCTGACATTTAGAGCCAAAGCCGACAACGACCTGCTGAGCTATCGGATGAGAGTGGTTGGCACGGACAAGGCGAAACTGCAAATTGACGGCGGCCCACCCAATGTCAAGCCTTTCACGCTGGAACGAGTCCCGGCGCAACGCTAATCGCGTAACTCCGATTGAAGGTTTATGAAGTCCAACGAACTGGATATTTCCGCGTTCTTGCCCCTGAGTCCCCAGGTCTTTCACATCCTGGTCGCGCTTGCGGATCGCGATCAGCACGGCTACAGCATCATGCAAGATGTGGAGGCGAGAACAGGCGGCAAGCTGCGACTCAGCCCCGGCACCCTCTATGGTTCTATGAAACGCATGCTGGAGCAAGGGCTCATCATGGAGCTCAGCCGGCGCGACCGCCCGGACGAAAATGATGAGAGGCGCCGGTACTATCGCTTGACTACGTTTGGCCGTAAGGTTGTCAGGGCGGAAGCGCTTCGAATGTCGGAGCTGATCGAACAAGCGAGGGCGCATGGGCTGGTCCCGGATCGGCGCTAACCTCTATAGAGCTTTTCTTCTTGCCTATCCCGCCGAGTTTCGTCACGAGTATGGCGGCGAAATGGCTCAGTTGTTTGAAGACCGTTTGCGGACGGAACCGCCGTTACGACTGTGGCTGGATGCAATCGCCGATATCGGCGTAACCGCGCCTCGGGAACACTTTCACATAGTTGTATCGGACCTGCGGTACGCCATTCGCATGACGACCAATGCGCCCGCATTCGCCTTAATCGCGCTGTCCGTGATTGCGATCGGAATTGCCGCGACCACGACGGTCTTCAGTCTGGTGAACGCCGTACTTTTGCGCTCGATGCCTTTTGGCGACGCCGGAAAACTCGTTTATCTGTGGAGCCCGAATCGAAATTTCAAAGGTGTTCCCGACGAGATCGGTCCAAATGTCCCCGATTTTTACGACTGGGAACGTCTCAGCGGCGGTTTCTCGCGGATGGCCCTGTTCAGGCAAGCCGGCGTCAATCTTGTCGCGGGCGATTCCGCCAACAGAGTAGTAGCAGCTTTTGTAACGGGCGGTTTTTTCTCCACTCTAGAAGCCTCGCCGGAACTCGGCAGGACAATCAACGCCGACGACGATCGGCCGGGTAAGGAACGGGTCGCCGTCATTAGCGATGCTTTGTGGCGCTCTCGATTCGGCTCGGCAGCGGATGTCCTCGGTACGCAGATTCAGTTGAATCGCCAGTTTTACGAAGTTGTCGGAGTGATGCCGAAAGGGTTCGGATACCCCTTGCAGGGAGACGTTCCATACGAACATCCCGAGGCAAGACAAACGGACATCTGGCTGCCCGCCGCTTATACGGCAGCTCAAAAAGGAAATCGAACGAACTTCGACAGTGCGGACGCAATTGGCAGGCTGCGGCCCGGCATATCTCCGGCCCGGGCGGAAACTGAACTGTCTGCAATCGAGGCGCGTCTGCAGCCGCTCTATCCGGAGATGTGGAGGGGCTGGACAGTCCTGGTCACACCGCTTGTTCGAACCATTATCGGGCCGGTCGAAAAAATGCTGTGGCTGCTTCTGGGCGCAGTC
The DNA here is from genome assembly GCA_963846045.1 of Terriglobia bacterium. Lineage (GTDB taxonomy): Bacteria > Acidobacteriota > Terriglobia > Bryobacterales > Bryobacteraceae > Bog-105. Next base: position 265,927 of record CAWJUL010000014.1, read on the forward strand.
GGGTTCGTATTGCTAATCGCGGTCGGCAACATCGCCAGTCTTCAAATTGCGCGGTTGAGTGGGCGGGCTCATGAAATGGGCATCCGCGCCGCGATGGGAGCGGAACGGGCGCGCATCGTTCGGCAACTCCTTACTGAGTCGTTGCTGCTGACCTGCATGGGTGGGGCTCTGGGTGTTGCCCTCTCATATGGCGCAGTGCATTTGCTGGTCCGCCTGAACCCCGGGGATATTCCGCGGTTTGATTCGGCCACGCTCGACGGGCGTGTTTTGTTGGCCGCCGTCACCCTTTCCACCGGAGCCGGAATCCTCGCCGGCCTTGCGCCTGGCTTTCTTGCTTCGCGGGCCAGCATCAACGACTTGTTGAGACAGGGCGCGAACCGAGGCATTGCCGGCGGCTCTTATCGCGGTCGATTTGCTCTTATCGTGGTAGAGGTTGCGCTCTCAGTGATCTTACTCGCGGGATCGGGCCTGATGATTCGCAGTTATTTGAAACTCGCGGCGGTCAATCCGGGCTTTTCGAGCGCAACTTTGACTTTCCGCGTTCCTCTCGATGAGCGGTACAACAAACCTGAAATTCGAGCGGGATTCTATAAGGCCTTTCTGGAAAAGCTCGAACACATTCCCGGCTCAAGGTACGCCGGCGCTTCCAGTTCCCTACCGCTTAGCCACCACGAATCGCTTACGTTCGCCGAAATACGCGGCTTCGGAATGTCCAAAGAGATGGTGGAAATCCGCGCGGTAACGCCTGCCTATCGAAAGGCGCTCGGCACACCTCTTCTGCGCGGCCGCGATTTTACCGAAGAGGATTTCAACAAGCCGGTTGTGATGGTGAACGACAGGTTCGCGCAGATCTACCTCGATGGCGGAGATCCGCTCGGCCGTCAGCTCCGCATCGGGATCGGCACCGGCGATCTATCCAGGTCCGGATGGTTCACGGTAATTGGAGTCATCGGCAATATCCGGCATAACAGCCTTGAAGAGACCAGCCACCCGCAAATTTTCCAGCCAACCGATAACGCTGAAAATTTCGCAATTCAGTTTGCGGGCGGCCCGGTTCAACCAATTATCAGCGAGGCGCGCGCCGCGCTTCGGTCGCTCGATCCCACGTTGACCTTAGACAGCGTTCAGACAATGAGGGAGCGCATCAAAGAAAGCAACGCGCAGCGGACGTTTCAAACAGCCTTGCTGAGTGCGTTTGCCGCGATCGCGGTGTTGCTGGCTCTGGCCGGGCTCTACGGGTTGATGTCCTATGCGGTAAAGCAGCGGACATCGGAGATTGCAGTCCGCATGGCCGTCGGCGCGCAGCGGGCACACATACTGCGCCTTATTGTCTTCCAGGGGCTGGGCGTGACTGCATTGGGGTTGCTGATGGGACTGGCGGGCGCTTTCGCAGTGACGCGCGTCGTCAGTGCGTGGCTTTTCGGTGTCACGCCAACCGATCCGATAACCCTAGTTGCGGTGCCGCTATTTATTTTGATAGTCGCATCTCTGGCTTGCATGTTTCCGGCCTGGAGCGCTACCCGTGTCGATCCGGCTCAGGCACTCCGTCAGGAGTGACCCGGGGTCGGATGACGGCCGACTTGGTACCGACCGGCCAGAAGGGCAGGAAGTAATGCGGGGTAACGCCGGTTGCCGCGGCGGGTCTACCACAACGACGATCCATATATGAGAGCTCTTGTTTATCACGGCCCCAAAAAGGTATCGGTCGATAAGGTTCCCGATGCCAAATTAGAGAAGTTGACTGACGTGGTGATCAAATTGACAACCACGAATATCTGCGGTTCCGATCTTCACATGTATGAGGGCAGGACAGATGTAGAGAAAGGCAAGATCCTCGGCCACGAGAATCTGGGCGAGGTGGTTGAAGTCGGTAAAGCTGTGGATACGGTGAAGAAGGGTGACAAGGTTGTATTGCCCTTTAACATCGGCTGCGGTTTTTGCGCCAATTGCGAGCGAGGGCTGACGGGGTTCTGTCTTACCTGTTCCGATCCGAGTGTCATGCCGGGAATGGCCGGCGCCGCTTACGGATTTGCCGGCATGGGGCCGTATTCGGGAGGGCAGGCCGAATACTTGCGCGTACCTTACGCCGACTTCAATTGCCAGCAGCTTCCTCCGGATGCTACCGAGAAGGAAAAAGACTACGTCATGCTTTCCGATATTTTTCCGACCGGATGGCATGCCACACGGCTTGCGGATCTTAAGCCGGGAGAAACCATTGTCATCTTCGGCGCGGGGCCGGTGGGACTGATGGCTACGCTTTCGGCGCGTATTCAAGGGGCAAGCCAGATCTTTGTAGTGGACGGCGAGAAGGATCGACTTGCGCTTGCGAAGCAGCTTGGAGGCATTCCGATCGACACAAAGGACGGCGAAATCGGGGATCGGATACGCGAAGAAACCGGAGGCTGGGGAGCCGATTGCGGAGCAGAATGTGTTGGCTATCAATGCCACAATTCAGCCGGGAAAGAAGTACCCAACCTGGTCATGAACTCGCTTGTCGACGCGGTGAAAGCGACAGGCACTCTCGGCGTCGTAGGCGTGTTTATTCCCAAGGACCCGGGCGCTAGCGACAAACTTGCACAGCAGGGGGAGATGGCCTTCGACTTTGGCAAGTTCTGGTTCAAGGGGCAAAAGATGGGAACAGGCCAATGTAATGTGAAGGCCTACAATCGCCGCTTGCGGGACTTGATACACGTGGGTAAAGCCAATCCGTCGGCGATTGTTTCGCACGAACTACCGTTGGAAAGAGCGCCGGAAGCTTACCAGCACTTCGACAATCGCGACGAGGGCTGGACAAAGGTCATTCTGCATCCGCAGGCGGCTTAGTTCGGGCTCCGGCCACTTCCCGCAACGGGAAAATCCGGAGGAGACGGCGGCGTATATTGTGATGTGCGCGACTGTTCTGGGTTCCGGGTCGGCTTGGGCCGACTCGGTCTATGTCGCGCTGGGAGATTCCATCACGTTCGGCGAGACCGACTTGAACTACGTCCCTTCATATGGCGACCGAGGATACGTTACCGATTTTGCCAACGTCCTTGCCGGCAGGAATGGCGGTACGGCTCCGACCGTGGTGAATCTGGCGATTGATGGAGAAACTGCCGCCAGCTTTATGGGCGGCGTCGGGCGAACTCCGCCTGTGGTGGGACGCACCGACGCGGTACTCGCCGCGTAGAATTCGAATTACGCAAGTAGCCCAAGCACTCCGCAACTGACGATGCTTCAGAATTTGGCAAGCACCGAAAGAACGGCCGGCAACACCATCAACACGATCAGCATCACGCTAGGCTTCAACGAACTCGGCGCCCTCGCAACTCTGCCAACAAGCCAAGCGCTGTCCATGTTGCCTTCCACGCTGGCAACGTATCAGAGCAACTACACACAAGTGCTCACGGATATTCGAGCACTGGAACCGCACGCAGCATTGTACATGTTGGGTTACTACAATCCGTTCCCGGCGAATCCGACCAATCCAGCCGCGCCGATTTTCGCGCAAGGCGGTCCGGAGCTGAACGCAATCATTCAAGGCCTGGCGGCCGAATTCGGCGCGAACTATGGCAATACCAACTCGCCATTTGTGGGGAACGAGGCCGCGTACACCTACATTAGCCAGTATCCGGCCGGTGCGACGGCCCCTGGATCAGCTTACGTGGGAACCGAACCGATCGGCGACGTCCATCCAAACGCCGCCGGTTATGCGGTCATTGCGGATCAAATGGCCGCCATTCCCGAGCCGGCGAGTGTCGCCCTAACCGGGATGGCAGCGCTGTTGGGCGCAGCGTGGCTTTCGCGCCGCCGATACGTCTAGGCCGCGTTTAAGCGGGTATTTCCGAAATGGAGTGCGGCTCGACTTTGGGTCTGGCATTGCGCTGCGCCCGATACCGAGCCGCTTCTTCATACGCTTTGAGTCTGGAGCGCATCACCCCGCCCAGGGGACGGTGTTCTTCAAGAGCGTGCCACGGGCTGAAGGAAAGCTGCTCATCCACGAAGAGTTGGCGCGCATCGGGATAGGAGTCCTGCGGTTTCACGGTTATGCGTCCGATGACTTGCCATGGACTCTTGTCTTCCGGCCACTTCTTGTCCGCTTTCTCAATGGGGAAATCGTCTTCCTCCTTCCCAACGGGAGCCAAAGCGAGTTGAGCTTTTACGTCCCAGACTCCGGTCTGGTTTTCGAAGAATTCCTTGATGAGCAATTCGAGCGCGTTGTAGTCTTTTCCTAAGTCGACGCCTTTCCCGGTCAGTTGCTTCAGGTTGTCAGAGGCGGGTGCAAATCCAACCTTGGCGACATAACTTCCGTAGCGGATGGGAGAGACGGTGGAGAAGCTTTCGCCCAAGATGTGGGTCGCGGCCTCGCCAATGCCTTCCAGGGTGGAAGAGGGCAGGTGGACTGCTTTGAGGACGGCATTTGCCGCCCGCGCTGCCACCGATATTACGTGCTTCACTCCCTCCGGTGTCTGCAGGTTCTTGTCGAAGAGCTTGATCTGTTGCAGGAACGCTTTGGGGTCGGGGGCGGTAAATGCGTCCGCATTGATGCAAACGAAATCCTGGGTCGACTCGCCCGCGTGATTGGCCACTTTCGGACCGTCGACGTTGAGGGCTTTGAGCGCTAAGCCACGCGGGCTCGAAACGGAATCGGCCAGCAGGTCGCCTGGATTCGTCGAAAAACGGAGAATGACGGGATACGTTTCGGCGCGCGCAAACAAGCCTTGGGCAAGATGCTGGGGCAGGTTCGGCAACACTTCGAGGGTTCCAAGCAGTACTCCGTGCGATTTGGCGTGTACAGGCCGATAGGCATGACGATACCGGCCGGCCATGGTGCGCGTGATGTGCTGCATGGTCTGCGAGAGTTCGTCAAAAGTTTGTGCCTCGTCCGAGGCGGGTTGCTCAACTGCCGGGCTGAAGGGAAGGTAGTGAATGTCTGAAGTCGTCATTGAGGGCTCTCGGCGCTTCTATTAGCTCAAGGGAGGATCTGTCAACGGGGGTGGATTTCCGCCGATGAACTGCAGGAGATCGCGGTTCAGGCGATCGGCAGCAGTCAGGAAGAGGCCGTGCGGTTCGCCATCGTACTCGATCAGAGTTGCATTCGGAAGCAGTTTGGCGAAGCGGCGGCCCGCTGCGTCAGGCGGTACAGTGGTGTCGCTGGTGCCGTGAATGACGAGCACGGGAACGGTAATGCGCTTCATCTCTTCCCGAAAATCCGTCGTGGACCAGGAGTGTGCCGTGGCCAGCGTGGACCGGAGAGAGCCTGTCATAGCCATCGAGTGCGTCCATTCGAGCACGGGCTCCGATACGGTGTGCTTCAGAGCGGAACGGCCATAGAACTTGGGCCCGAATTCGTGAAAAAAAGCGGGACGGTCTTTTCGAATGCCCTGTTCGTTCTCTTCAAAGATCTTGGGGTCCACACCTTCCGGATTATCGGCGGTCTTCATGAGAAAAGGCGGAACGGCGGAGACCAGAACAGCTTGCTTCACGCGCGCCGAACCATAGCGGCTCAAGTATCGAACGACCTCACCGCCGCCCATGGAGAAGCCGACCAGCGTCGCGTTTCGCAGATCGAGCTTTTCCAGGACGTCATTCAAGTCGGACGCAAGGGTGTCGTAGTCGTAGCCCGTCCAAGTTTGACCGGACCTGCCAAACCCGCGCCGGTCGTAGGCGATGACGCGAACGTCCTGCTCGGCAAGGAACGTGGCTTGTTTCTCCCACATATCGCCGCTCAGCGGCCACCCATGAATCAGAACAGCGGGGCTGCCGGCGCCCCAGTCACGGTAGTAGATCTCAGTTCCGTCTTGCGTCAGTATAAAAGCCAAATGGTCCCCCATCCGTCAGACGCGATTGTGAACTTTCTTGCTCGAAGAACACGACCAGATCCGGGCCACACGGCTTGGAGAATTCAATCACAAACTTGGGCGGAGGCTTGAGTCGCTGGACAGCCCGCTATGGCGTCTTCAATGAAATCGTCCATGTTGCGTCCGCTCCCAGCGGAAAGGTCTTTGAGCTTCTTTTCGGTTTCGGGCGTGAGTGTACTTCCATGCCCGTCAATTATCATGGATCGCGCCGCCGGACGCGTTGAGGGCAAACGCGGATATCATAGCCGAATGAACACGCCTCAGGCCGGTATTTTCGCTCTCGGCACGTCTTCTCATGCCTACCTGGAATTCGATATGTTGGGCGCTCACGAGCCGCAGAAATTTGCCTCCACACTCTCCTCTATCAGAGAACCGAGAACCACTACCGGAGGAGTGAACTTCGTCATCGGCTTCCGGCCCGAGTTGTGGCGCGCTGTTGCACCGGACGAGGCACCTCCGGGCGTTGCAGGGTTCAACGAGGACATTCAGGGCCAAGACGGATTCAGCATGCCAAGCACTCAACACGATGCCCTGGTATGGCTGTCCGGCAGCGCTTACGACGTTATCTTCGATATGGCCCGCTCGGTGGTCCATGACCTCACGGGCCAAGCCTCGCTAGGAGAGGAGACATCGAGTTGGCCCTACCGGCACGACCGCGACCTGACTGGCTTCGTGGATGGTTCTGAAAACCCGACCCTGCTCGATGCGCCCGAGGTGGCGCTTCTCCCGGATGGAGTTCCCGGCGCAGCAGGCACAGTGCTCCTGCTGCAGAAATGGAAACACAAAGTAGCTCAATGGGAGGCGCTGCCGGTAGATCAGCAAGAGCGCAGCATGGGACGGACGAAGCTCGACAGCATCGAACTCAAAGACAAGCCATCGGATTCGCATGTCGCCCGGACCGATCAGGACGAGTTTGGGAAGATTTTCCGCCGCAACATGCCCTATGGAAGCGTGGCCGATCACGGAACGATGTTCGTCGGATTCAGCGCAGATCAGAAGCGGCTTGCAAGGATGTTAGACAGCATGGCGGGCCTGCTAACCGGCACGCGCGACGCTCTCACTCGCTTCACAGAACCGCTGACCGGGTCCTATTATTTCGTACCCTCCGTCGAGAGTCTGCGGCGCTTTCGATAAACGGCGATAACGGATCAGAGAAAGCTGCAGACTATGCTTGCCGGTACGAACCGGACCTGTAATTAATCCTCTTTAACTCCTTTTCAGTAAACCCTTGCGCGCGCTAAAGAGTTCTTATTGGTAGAGAGCAAGTTGGCCGAAGAGCCACAAGGAGAATACTTATGCAACTGTCAAGCAAGTTCCGGAGCGGTTTGGGCGTAGCTGTGATGGCATTACTTTTCTGTGCCGTCCCGAGACCGGCTTCGGCCGGTATCGCGATCTCAATTACCGTAGCGCCGCCGATTCTACCGGTGTACGCTCAACCGCCTTGTCCGGTAGAGGGCTATATCTGGACGCCGGGATATTGGGCTTATGCAGCCGCAGGCTACTACTGGGTCCCTGGCGTTTGGGTTGCGCCGCCGAGCGTCGGTTTCTTATGGACGCCGGGTTACTGGGGGTTTGTGGGCAGCAATTACATTTGGCGAGCCGGCTACTGGGGACCGCACGTGGGCTTCTACGGTGGCGTTAACTACGGGTTTGGTTATGCCGGTGTAGGTTACGTTGGCGGCTTTTGGGCCGGAAGTGTTTTCCGCTACAACACGGCGGTGACGAGTGTGAACACCGCAGTGATTCGAAATGTGTACGTCGATCGTACCGTGATTCGCAACACGTACGTTGCCAATCGGGTGAGCTTCAACGGCGCGGGCGGAATCAATGCACGCCCAAGTTGGCAGGAACAGGCGGCCATGCGCGAACAGCATACGCCGCCGGTCGCAATGCAGATCTCACATCAGCAGAACGCCAGCAATGATCGTGCGCAGTTTGCATCGTTCAATCATGGGCAACCGGGCGTGACGGCTATGGACTCGGTCAATGGGCGCCGCTTCGACCAGCAGGGGCGCATCGCAAATGGAATTGCTTCAGGGCGCTTGACCGCCGGGGAGACAGGGCGACTCGAAGGGCGTGAAGCAGGTCTGAACAATGAAATCCGCACGGACCGGCAAGCAAATGGCGGCAAATTGACCCCTCAGGAGCGCCAACAGGTGAATCGCCAGCAGAACAATGTGAGCCGCTCTATTTACGACGATAAACACAATGGCGCCAATGCTTCGTACGGCAATAACGAGGTGGGCGCGCGGCGAGCGGAACAGCAGCAACGCATCGCACAGGGAGTCGGAAGCGGACAAATGGCGCCAGGGGAAGCGGCGCGCAGCGAGCGCAGAGAACAGGGCATCAACCAGCAGGTTCATGCGGATCGCCAGGCGAATGGCGGCACATTGACACCTGCTGAAAGACGCAACGTCAACCGCGAGCAGAACCATGCGAGTAAGCAGATTTACAACGAGAAGCATAACGAGCATGTCGCGCCGGGAGAAAAAGAAAAGCATTAACCGATTCGGAGGGTGTGATGGGCAGTTGTCGAAGCGGCTGCCCTTCATGTCTCACCAATTGAGCTCAATCGGCAGCATCCAGGGCTTGAGCAACACACACCCTTAACCTCCACGGAAGCCGATGTCCCAGCTGTCGGGCAAATTCTACCCACTCACGTTGCAAAGGCAAAAACCAAACTGGGACGGCTGTCCTCGGCTGTGCAGTTCCCGATTCAAAACGCAACAGCAGAGAAATCAATGCGATTCGTCCGCGCCATCATGCATCGCCGCCATTCATTGTTCGGCGATCCGGCGCCGAAGCGAAGCTTGAACGGGAAATTGAACTTCACATAGAGCAATTGGCCAAAGAGCGGATGGCCGCAGGCATGACCAATCGAAGCGCTTGTTGCCGCACGGCGGGATTTCGGACCTGTTAGCCTCAGCAAGAGAAACGCCGCGATATGCGAAGAATCAATTTCGTCGAAGACCTGACGCGAGATGCGGCGTTTGCTTTCCGGGCGCTGAGGAAATCGCCGGGTTTCACCCTGACGGCACTGCTCTCGCTGGCTCTCGGAATCGGAGGGAACACCGCCATCTACAGCTTCATGGACGCCATTATGATGCGCGCGCTGCCAGTTCCGGATGCGCGGAATTTGGTGGTCGTGAACTGGCGCGCTAAAGGCGAGCCCAAGGTTGTCCGATCCGCGCACGGGGATGGATTCTCTGGAATATTCCCTTATCCGGCGTTTGAACTCCTGCGCGATCACAATGACGTGTTGTCCTCAATCTTTGCTTTTGCGAGCGCTGGGCGTCTCAACCTGGTGATAGGGAACCAGGCTTTCCTCAGCGGAGGAGAGTACGTCTCCGGGAATTACTTCAGCGCCATCGGCGCGCCGCCGGCGGCAGGACGGCTGATCGGCAACGAAGATGACCGTTTGGGCGCTGCCGCAGTCGCGGTGATCGGCTATCGTCTCTGGCAGCAGCGCTTCAACGGCACCGGCGACGCGATAGGGCAAACGATTTTCGTGAATCGGATCCCTTTCACGGTAGCGGGCGTGACCGCGCCTGAGTTCTATGGGGTCAACCCGCGATATTCGCAGGATATCTACCTGCCGCTTCATTCTTCGGGTTACCTTGATCCAAGAGCCCAGAACCGCGATTGGTTTCATGAGCGCAACAACTACTGGGTGGAGATGATGGGCCGTCTTCGCCCCGGCGTCACGTTGGGGCAAGCCGAGGTTCCGATGGCAGGCCGGTTTCACCGATTCGTCACCGGCACGGCGGCCAACGACCAGGAACGCGCAAATCTGCCTGAGCTCTGGCTGCAGGAAGGCGGTTCGGGTATAGACTCTCTCAGGCGGGAATACTCGAGGCCGCTTTACATCCTCTTAGCGATGACGGCGCTAATACTTGCGATTGCCGGGTCCAATATCGCGAATCTGCTGCTCTCCCGAGCTACCGCACGACGTCGCGAAATGGCAGTCCGGCTCAGCTTGGGAGCGGCCAGGTGGCGCATCGTGCGGCAGCTTCTCACGGAGAGCATTCTGTTGGCTCTTTTGGGCGGGCTGATGGGCCTATTTGTGGCCGCGTTTGGGATACGTTTCCTCACTTGGTTGCTGGCGAATGGTCAGCAGGATCTCACGCTGCGGGCGGGAATCAATGCTCGAATATTGATCTTCGCGCTTTTGGTATCGGTCCTGACCGGGATTTTATTTGGTCTTGCTCCAGCCATCCAGGCCACGAAAGTGAATCTGGCGCCGGTGCTGAAGGAGTGCCGGGCCGCGGCGTTTCGTGTACGGCGCTTCGGCTTGCCCTTTGGGTTGAGCCATGTGCTCGTAGCGGGACAAATTGCGCTATCGCTGTTGCTGGTAATCGCAGCCGGGCTGTTCGTAAGGACCCTTTTCAAGCTGGACGCCGTCTCGATTGGGTTCAACGCGGAGAAGCTATTAGTGTTCAGCCTGGATGCCAGACAGGCAGGGTATGATGAGCGTCGCGGAACTGCGTTTTACGAGACTTTGCGTCAACGTTTCGCCAGTCTTCCCGGCGTGCGCGGCGCGACCATGAGCGACATACCGCTAGTTGCGGGCTCGACGGGTCGTGAGGGCATCACGGTCCCGGGGATGCCGACGCCGCCGGACCGTCCACTCTCCACAATGGTCATTGTCGCGGGGCCGTCGTTTTTTCATACACTGCAAATTCCGATTCTGCTCGGACGCGCGATCGGCGAGCGGGACACGGCCGAGGCCCCGCGCGTAGTGGTGGTTAATGAAGTTTTCGCAAAGAAATATTTTCCCGGACGCAGTGTCATCGGCCAGCACTTCACGTTTTCAAAGCAAGATGTCCAAATCGTCGGCCTTGCCCAAAACACCCTCTATTCGTCGCTCAAAACAGAAATTCCGCCCGTCGCTTATGTTCCGTGGTCTCAACCCGATTGGCTCATCGGCGGTATGTACTACGAAATTCGAGCGCCAGGCGATCCCCTGGCGCTTGCAAACACGATCCGACAGGTAGTGCATCAGGCGAATCCGCTCCTGCCCGTCGCCGACCTCACAACTCAGATGCGCTATATCGACGCAACTATCGCGCCGGAGCGAACCTTCGCCGATCTGTGTACCTGCTTTGGGTTGCTTGCGCTACTTATCGCCTGCGTCGGTTTATACGGCACGATGGCCTACACAGTCGCCCGCCGCACGAATGAAATCGGTATTCGCATCGCACTCGGTGCGCAACGAGGAACTGTGATCTGGATGGTGCAGCGCGAAGTCCTCGCGCTATCGTTGGTAGGCCTTGCGATCGGGCTAGGCGTGGCATGGGAAACAGCACGATTCGTAGCGTCTTTCCTGTTTGGCATTCGTCCGCACGACCTTGCTGTCTTCGGTCTCTCGGCAATAGTATTAGTGACGTGCGCATTGGTGGCCGGTTATGCTCCTGCCTGGCGCGCCTCTCGTATCGATCCGATGGAAGCGCTCCGCAATGAATAGTTGTTAGGCGAGAGCCGCTGTGGATTGACGATTACGAGTGTATCTTTTGTCTCCGCGAGCTGCGATACGCAGCGCCAAGAAACCGAAAGCGCGAAGCGGACACAAAGCCACTCCGCGCTTTCCGGTAACTTGCAACGTTAACTGGTCATTCTAACTAAATGCCGGATTGGCGAATAGCCATAAATCCCGGTCAGAATGGCATCGGCCGCAACGGCCGCCAAAACGCCTTTCCATTTATAACTGAGCGGCGCAAAGATAGCCGCCGCGGCAGCGGCGGAGCCGATCCCGTATCGAATCTTGACCTCCGTATCTCCCATTTCTAGTTCTTTCCTGATGCTGTTAGTTATTTCGTTCATATTTCTCCTTCGATGAGGGACGGTCGCCAATGTAGTCGATCATGTCCTTTCACGGTTGTGGGATGCGAGCGACTTGTCGACCATTTCATGCGTTGAGGTCCGCGCAATAATGCGAGGCTTCCGAAACACATAGGCAAAGCGTCATCAGCACGGAAGGTTCCGAGGTCAATACATGACTGCTTCCGATGTGCTCGTAGAGAGTTTGATCGATTGGGGAGTTGATACCGTTTTCGGCCTTCCAGGCGACGGCATCAATGGCTTCGCGGAGGCTCTTCGAGTTCACAAAGACAAAATTTCGGTACGTCCACGTGCGGCATGAGGAAACGGCGGCGCTGGCAGCTACCGGATACGCAAAGTTCACGGGCAAGCTCGGTGTGTGTTTTGCTACATCAGGCCCGGGTGCCGTTCACATGTTGAATGGCTTGTACGACGCCAAGATCGATCAGGCCCCAGTGCTCGCAATTAGCGGCATGGCTGACCAGGACCTGATCGGCACGCATTACCTACAAGACATGAATCAGGATTATCTGTTTCAGGATGGGTCCGGCGCACGCCAAGAATATTATCGATTACGCGTGCCGGACAGCGCGCGCGCGAAGAAGTGCTTGCAGCTAGCGGGCCGGCTCGGCGCTCTCGTGATCAAGGTCCTACTCGGACGGATGTCATTCCGGATGACAGCCCATTTGCAACGGGCGGCATCGATTCGGGTTGCTGCGGGCTGGCGGGGCCCTTTGGTTACGAGGCGCATCACTACGACATCTCCATGAAGATCGGTGAACGCGTCTTGTTGCCGAAAGTGCGCGCGGCCGATAAAGACACGTTGATCGTTTCGGATGGATTCAGTTGCCGCGAACAGATCATGCATGGCACGCCGCGCCACGCGATGCATCTGGCGGAGGTGATCCAGATGGGGCTACGCCAACCCCCATACGCAAGAAAAAGTACATCGAATCGGTTTTGTAAAGGAAGAGCCCGGCTATCCGGTGATGCCCGCTGCTTCCGTTTCAGATAACGTCGGCGCCGCGTTCGAGTAACAGTTCGCGCAATACAGATCGATGGCAGCGCCTTTCGTCCTTGCAGTAACAGCCAAGCGATAAATTCGTGTGATGCGACAGAGCGGCAAGCAGATCCAGTTCCCGGCTCCGGTCGGGCGCGCTCATTTCATGTCGAAATTTCCGCGTGAAGGCAGCCCATCCTCGCTCGTCCACTGCGTCCAACGCTTCACGCACAAGTTCGGCGCTCGGAGATAAGTTTGGGAACCAGACGTCATAGTAATCCAGCAGAGCAAACTGAGATTTTGGAATGCCGCGCGGCGGCCGCCTTACCGTGCCGAGCCGTAAACCACCCCCGGGCGTCCGAGGCGTGCCGAGTTGGACGATGAAAATCGACATACATCAACCGATAACTTATACCCCAACCTTCATTTTGCGGGCCGCGCTTCGCTCCGAAGTTTCGGTGCGCTCTAAATGTAGGTGGCCCCGGTCCCGACATCGCTTTCCCTATCGTCCAACTCATCACTGTGGCAGTATCTAAGGGTGAACGTTCATCCTTCAAGCATGCCGCCGGCGGCAATAGATGAACGGAGCAGCCGCGTAGGCCTGCGCGCCATTGCGACTCTCGAAGCTGTAAAGGGCGCGGCGGTGATTGTGCTCGGAATTGTGCTCGTGTTCATGCATACGCGTGCCGAGGATTATATTTCGAGCCTGCTGTTTCACCTGCATATAGACCCCGATCGCCGCGTTGCGCAAGCGCTTTTGAACGCAGCGCAAAAGCTGAACGACGCCCGGCTTTTGACCATCCTGGCTGCGGTGCTGAGCTATGCGGCGGTGCGGTTTGTGGAGGCTTGGGGGCTTTGGAACCGGCGCGTCTGGGCGGAGTGGTTCGCGTTGCTTTCCGGCGCCCTCTATCTGCCGTGGGAGTGCCTGAAATTGGCGGAGCGAGTGGATTGGGAACGCTCAGGCGTTCTCGTCATCAATCTGATCATCATTCTTTACATGCTGTATGTGCGCGTCAGCTCATGCCGGCCGCCGAAAGAATGCGCAAGCGATGAGGCGATCACGGACAGGCAGCCCACAGCCTGAGAGCTAAGTCCGCTGGTTGCTTGCGCCGACTGCGAGCAGCGCTTTCAATTTTTCGATCTGTTCACGCGAGCTGTCCTCCATCCATGGCTCGTGCTTTACCTGGCCGGCTTGGGCTAGAAGATCTTCGGCTTTCGCGTCCTCGTGCAAGCCCGTCCAAGCCTGCGCCATAGTAGCCAGTAACCAGTAACGCTGTTCGTTGTTCTGAACAGTGGCCTGTGCTTTATCGCAGATGTTTAGCACGCGCCGGCGGACCCTTTGCGCTGTGACAGTGTCCGCGAGTGAGTCTGCGCCGGAGGTAGTTGACGCCCGCACGTCATAAAGGAAAGCGAGGTTGATTCCGTTATAGAAGTTATTGTTCAGGTAGAAGCCTTTTTCAAGGGCGCTAATGGCGGTATCCAGATCGTCACCGTTTTTATTCAGCTCCCACAATTGTTTATGAATGGAGCCCCAAAGCCCGAGCGTTTCGGTATCGGTGGATACGTTGGGCTCCAACTCGGCCACGATGGCCCGGGCATCCTGCAGAGCCTGCAGCGTATTCGGGAGCTGGCTTTTGTAAGTGGCAAGCGCTAGCCTCTGGGCGACATATGGATCCCGGGGAGCCTTCGGCCGCAGACGCTTCAGCAAAGCTTTCGCGCTAATGAAATCGCTTTCGGCTATGGCAGCGTTGGCCTGATCCATCAACACACTGGCTGCAACATCTTTGCCGTCGTGTGTGTCGGAAGGCGGACCCCCGGCAGCCGCTGCGGCAACTGCGGCGGGTGCGGATTGCGCGACAGCCTGTTCGATTTTCTTTCGCACGGGCGGCTCCAGATCCGCGAAGAACGTATAAATGGGACTGTCCTTTTGCGGATTTTTAAGAATGCTTTGCATTGCGTCGACCAACTCGGCCCGCATACGTTCTACCTCGCCGTAGTCGATGCCGTCGCCCAGGTGCTGATATTTGCGGATCGCCAGATGACTGACGTCGAAGGGAAACATCATCTTGTCCTCAGCGATGGTGATCGTCGTGTACGGCCGCAGCGCGTGGCGTACTCCGAGCTCATAGAAGGCGTTCACATTGGAAGTGGAGATGTCTGCAATCACAACGTCGGCGGACAACAACTGGTCGTACATGGGAACGTCGATGACGCCGGAGTGAGGAATTTCATCCGCTCGCTTGCAATCTAAACCCGCAGTGGTTGCGGCGGGCTTAATGATGTACTTGTACGATTTGTCTAAATCGAGCGAGCGTCCGGTCTGGTAATCCATTTTCTTTCCGAAGCCCATCACGACAAAACATGTTTTCTTCTCATCGGACATTTGCAATCTCCTAAAGCTGGTTATCTTATCTGTTGCTGCTGTTGCTGAGGACTCGTCGGCTGTGACCATTGCGATGTCCACGCGCCATTCTCAAGTGCCATGGTGTCTTCGCAGTGTTGGATGAAGGTGTTGCGCTCTGGTCTATCCGTGTCGCTTTTCCCGGTATCGAGCCATTGATCTTTGGCAATCTGCAATCGAGTCATTGTCGTTTGATAGAGACCAACGAGCGAGGAATAGCGCTGATTCTTTACAAACGCGGTGAGCGAAGCTGTTGCTGTGGCGAGCAAAGCGATCCAGGGCGACAGCGAATAGATGGCGGACACAGCGCCCATGCAGGCGCCTATCGCGGCAGCGATGAACGACCACAAGCGCCAGAACTGCGCCTTTCGGCGATACTCGCGCGACTTGCGATCATAATAGCCAATCTGGTCGTCCACACGCTGCGCGATGTAACCGTCGACGCTGAGCGGGCCGGGCGGTTGCTTTTCCACTTTGACGGTTTCGAGTTCAATGCCGTCAGTGTCCTTCAGAGCTTTTTCTATTCGTTGCGCGAGAACTTCAGCTCGGTTGGCGCCGTCAAACGGCGGGACAGAAGCGCTGAATAGATATACGGAACTTTTGAGCCCCTCACCGGCCCCCCGACACTTCACCCAGTTTTTTTCGCGATTATCGCCGACAGCTTGCGTGGCGCAAATACCGGCAAGCGCTACAGCAAACGATCCGATTATGCCAAGAACTCTCGCTCGAATTGAAGTCGCCGGGAAATGCAACGCGGGCGAGATGGTGCCGATGAATGCGCCTACGATGCCGAGTGCGAGGCTCGCCTTAGTAAAGCGCTCCAGCCGGGACTTGTGGTATTCGGAAGTCGCAGCGCACTGGCGATACATGCTCCAGGCGCCGTTCACGCCCGCGGATGACTCCGCCATAACCCCTCCTCGAATAAGCTCGTGAGCCTCTAATCGTATCGCGGGTGACAGCCGATCAGATCACTGACGCTGATTCGGCGGGAGGTAATGATGTACACGAGAAAATTTAGAGTTGTAGCGGCGGGGGTTTTATTTGTTGGGTCGATGTCGATTGCCGTTGAGGCGGCGACGCCACCGCAACCTGGCCAACTGGCCACGGCTGCGACAATCGCGCCTTTGACGGCCAACACGAGCGCAGCCGGCGCACCAATTGTTGCGCCCAGCGTGACCATCGCGCAAGGCGACACTCGGCACGATCGCATCATGAAGGGGCTTTGGATTTCCAGTGTGGTGGCTGCCATAGCGGGAACCAGCTTCGATGCAGCAAGCTCATGGGGCAAGCTGGAGAGCAACGGACTACTCGCCTCAAGTAATGGCACCTTCGGCGCAAAGGGATTGAGCATCAAAGCAGGAGTGGCGGCGGGCGTGATTGTTCCACAGATTTTGCTTCGCAAACACAAGGAACTGCGAACCGCATTTATCATCGGAAACTTTGGTGAGGGCGCGATTTTCTCGGCGGCCGCGATTCACAACTTGGGCATTCAGCGCCCGTAGCGGTTGGGTTCAGCTCGCGGTTGATTACGGAGCACTGCTAGGCGCGAGGGCATGTGCATAGGTGTTTTCATGGCGGTCGAACGTTTGGAAACAACAACACAATGCCATGAAGCCGGTTTTTCCGTATCTTGAAGGAATGGAAGTACACTTCACGCCAGAGCAGGAAGCGCAGCTTCCGCAAATGGCCACCAGCGCCGGTAAGGACGCCGAACATCTGGTGAAGGATGCAGCCCTACGTCTTCTTCAGGACGATTCGTCTTCAGCCCAAGCGCAGCCGCGTTTGCAATAGTCTACTGAGTCCGTTTGACTAAAGTGGCGGTTCCGGCCGTGAGTGCCGGCTTGCGTCCGAACACGGTAGTTCGCCATTGGATGTGGATCACGTGAGGGTCTACGGAGTTGATTACGAATGTACCTTGCGTGCCGTTCGTGCCCTGCCAAGTAAACCTGTTTTCGTCGTTGTCAGGTTGCAAAACGAACTGGACATCGGGCGATATTGAATTGCGGGCAACTTGATAGCGGGCATGGTATTCGCCACGCAAGCGACCGTCTTCCCGAACCAGCTTCAGGTCAATGAACTCGGGCGGATAAAAACCAGCTTTCTTCTTTTCAGGAGCAGCGGGAGCGTAGACCCAGTCGCCTTCCAGAGAATCCCCTATAGCGGGTTTCGGCGCCGCTGTGTAGCTGACGTTTCGAGTGGGCGTATCCGCTTCAACAGTCCTGGAGGGAGCCGGCGGCAGCGGAGTTGTGGGCAGTGTGGCGGCATCGAACCGCGTGGCATTGCCTACCTGCAAGCCAGGTGGCGGCGGTAGATCTACTTGCGCAGCGCGAGCCGGTACGCGGCTGGCCTCATTCGGCAGTACCAGTCTCTTGTGTTCCGCAGGCGGGGGAGCAGTTGCTTGCGCGACATTTACCGTTCGCTGCGAACGGGGTGCTGGAACTTCGGCCAGCGTTTTCGAAGGCAGCGGCGCGCGGACGATCGTCCTGCTCGAGGGAGTTTGCGTAGGAACCGATTGAGGCTGCTCTGCGGAAGCGGGCACATTCGCCTTATCAGGCTCTCGCGGTAATGGTGGCGCATTCACTTCCGCTGCGGACGCCGGCGCGTCCTTTGTATCGGTCGGAATATAGGTCGGTGTTCGATTGCCAAACGAACTTCCGAGGTTGTCTGCCCAGAACCAGACGACAAGCAGGGTTAAAACGACCGCGCCGGCCGTGCTCGCGATCCACCACGGCCAGGATGGACGCTTTCGCCGTTGCTGCCTCGCCCCCAAAGGCCGTGTTGCCAGGCTGGCATCCTCACGTAATTGCTCGTCGTACTCGCGGCGGAGCTCCGGGTCGCTCAGTACATCGACTATCGAGTTGAGCCGGCGCATCTGCACGTCGGCCAACTGCTTTACACCCTCATCTGTGTGCTGATCGGGATGAAGCAGCTTGGTCATCCTGCGATGTGCACGACGGATGTCCTCCTCAGTGGCATTGGGGGTTATGCCAAGTTCCTCGTAGTAATCCATCGCCGCCGCTTTCAGTTTGATCTTAAACCATAAACCCGTGTAAAGAGGGTTATGGCGCAGCCACCTTAGTACTAGAAAACAGAAGGGCAGGAAACTCTACACGTCCTGACCGATGCGCATCTTAAAGAAAGAGCGCCATATGAAGATCATCGCGATCACCAGGAAGATGCCGGCCAGCGTCCAGGCGAGCGGAGATCCGTTTTCGCCGCCGGATAGAGAGACGGAAAGCTCGACGGCAAGCAGTCCAAAGAGTGTCGTGAACTTGATGATCGGGTTCATGGCCACCGACGATGTGTCCTTGAACGGATCGCCGACCGTGTCGCCCACCACAGTGGCGTCGTGCAGCGGCGTGCCCTTCAGCTTCAGTTCTGTTTCCACAATCTTCTTTGCGTTGTCCCATGCCCCACCCGCATTCGCCATAAAGATGGCTTGATACAGCCCGAAGAGCGCAATCGAGATCAGATATCCAATGAAGTAATACGGCTCGATAAATGCAAATGCAAGGGTGACGAAAAACACGGCGAGAAAGATGTTGAACATGCCGCGCTGCGCATATCGCGTGCAAATTTCGACAACCTTCTTACTGTCCGCGACCGAAGCCTTCGTGACGCCTTCCAGTTTGATATTGGCCTTGATGAACTCGACTGCGCGGTAGGCGCCGGTTGTGACCGCCTGGGTGGAGGCGCCGGTGAACCAGTAGATGATCGATCCGCCGGCGACAAGGCCCAGCAGGAACGGCGGGTGAAGAATGGAAAGATTCGAGAGCAGCTCGGGACGCAGACCGTTCGTCAGTGCGACCACGATGGAGAAGATCATGGTGGTGGCCCCGACCACCGCGGTCCCGATCAGCACTGGCTTGGCGGTTGCTTTGAACGTATTGCCCGCGCCGTCGTTCTCTTCCAGATTGTCTTTCGCGCGTTCGAAGTTTACCGGAAAGCCGTATGTGCGTTGAATCTCCGCTTCGACGCCCGGGATCTGTTCGATGGTAGACAGCTCATAGACGGACTGCGCGTTGTCGGTAACCGGGCCGTAGGAATCCACCGCGATAGTGACGGGGCCCATTCCCAGGAAGCCGAAAGCCACCAGGCCAAACGCGAAAACCGCGGGGGCCAACATGATGGCGCCCAATCCCTGCGTGCTGAAACCAAATGCGACCGCCATCAGGGCCAGGATAGCCGTTCCTAGCCAGTAAGCGCTCATGTTTCCGGCTACGAATCCGGAAAGGATGTTGAGCGATGCGCCGCCCTCTCGCGAAGAGGCAACCACTTCACGTACGTGTCGCGATTCCGTCGATGTGAAGACTTTGACGAGTTCCGGTATGACCGCGCCCGCCAGCGTGCCGCACGTAATGACGGACGACAGCTTCCACCACAGCGTCGTGTCGCCGCTGAGATCCGGAATCATCAGGTACGAAACGATGTAGGTTCCGATAACGGAAAGAATGGACGTGAGCCACACGAGAGATGTCAAAGGCGCTTCATAATTCATCTTGTCGACGTTTGCATACCGTGCCTTCGCAATCGCGCCGTTAATCAGATAGGACGCGCCGGAGGAGACGACCATCATCACGCGCATAGCGAAGATCCAAACGAGGAGTTGCGCCTGCACCAGCGGACTTGTGATCGCAAGCAGAATGAAGGTGATCAGCGCGACGCCGGTAACGCCATAGGTTTCGAAGCCGTCCGCGCTCGGGCCAACCGAATCGCCCGCGTTGTCGCCGGTACAGTCCGCGATCACGCCGGGGTTGCGAGCATCATCTTCCTTGATCTTGAAGACGATCTTCATCAAGTCCGCGCCGATGTCGGCGATCTTCGTGAAGATACCGCCGGCGACACGCAATACCGCTGCGCCGAGGGATTCACCGATGGCGAAGCCGATGAAGCAAGGCCCGGCATAATCGCGCGGCACAATCAGCAGGATGAACAACATGATTATCAGTTCCACGCTGACCAGCAGCATCCCGATGCTCATGCCTGCTTTCAGTGGAATGTCGTAGCACGGGTACGGTTTACCTCGCAGGCTGGCGAAGGCGGTGCGCGAATTCGCAAACGTATTCACTCGAATGCCGAACCACGCCACGCCCGAGCTGCCGCAGATACCCACAATGCTGAATAGCAGAATGATGATCACGCGTGTGGCGGCGTAGTGTTCGAGAAACCCGAAATAGAAGACAATGATGACCCCGATGAAGACTTCCAGGATGATCAGGAACTTGATCTGTGTGACCAGATAGGTCTTGCAGGTCTCGTAGATCAACTCGGAGACCTCGAGCATGGACTTATGCACGGCTAGATTCTTGAGCTGGTTGTAGATGACGATTCCGAAGACCAGCCCAAGCGCAACTATCACGAAGCTGTACAGAAGCAGCTTATGACCGTCAATGACGCCGAAAAATGTGGCCTGCGAAAGGTCGGGAATGATGAGGTTTGCTTCGCCGCCGGTTTCAGCGGGGCGAGGCGTCTGCGCGAAAGCCGCAAGCGGACTCGCAGCAAACAAAAGAGCCGCCGCGCACAGCGCGATCAAGAAACGAAGCGAGCGTCGAAATGGGGACATGGCATGAGCGCCAGGCATGTACAAAAAGCCTCCTCGGACCGTAACTTAGGAATTCGATTGAACGGCCTGACACCCTAACCGGAGCCAGCACCAAAACGAGCGCGCCTATGTTGGCGCAATCGCCATTATCGTCAATCTAACATCTGGAGAGTACCGGGCACCCGGACACCAGGTTCACTGGGCCGGTGCGGACTAGCCGAGCCCAGCGCAATGGCGTCGGTTCAAGTGCCTGGAACAACTCCGCCGTCGACACTCAGGATGGTGCCGCTTACGAACGAAGCTGCATCTGACGCCAGCCACAGGTATGCGTTTGCGATGTCTTCCGCCTGCCCAAGATGCCCGAGCGGTGTGCGATCGCGCATGGCTTGCAGGATCTTTTCAGGCATCTGGCTGGTCATGTCGGTGGCAATGAAGCCGGGCGCTACGGCGTTTACGCGGATCTTGTATTTCCCCAATTCACGCGCCCAAACCTTCGTCATGCCAATCACGCCGGCTTTCGCCGCAACGTAGTTGGTCTGGCCGAAGTTGCCGTAAATTCCAACGACGCTCGATGCATTCAATATGATGCCGCCGCCCGCCCGGATCATGTGCGGCGAGACGGCACGCGCACAGTGAAACACCCCTTTGAGGTTGACGGAGATGAGCGAATCGAACTGCTCGTCGGACATGGCGCCCGATACCGCTCCATCCTTATACTTCACGAGTTGGCCATCGCGAAGAATGCCCGCATTGTTGACCAGCACGTAGGGGGCACCGAATCTGTCGACCACCTCTTTCACAGCATTTTCGACCGCTGCCGAATCGGCGACATTCACAGATTGGAAGATGCCGCCCGGTTCGGGTTCGCCCTGCTTGACGTCCCACGATGCGACGCGGGAACCTTCGGCTGCAAAACGCGCCGCCGTTGCTTTGCCGATGCCCGCCGCCGCGCCGGTTACAATGACAACTTTGTCCTTCAATCCGGTCTCAATCACGTCTCCCATTGTCACTGGTAGACTGCGAAAAGCGGGGACGTAGCTCAGATGGATAGAGCAGCCGCCTCCTAAGCGGCAGGTCAGCAGTTCGAATCTGCTCGTCCCTACCAGGACACCTCGCATCTGCTGCCCCAACAAACTTCATGTCTTCGAATCGGATGACTCGGCGGTCGCTGATTGCCGGCATTTCCCTTGCCCCGGCAATCGCAAGCGCGCGCTACTACGATCCTCAGCCGCGCGTTTTCGACGTGATGCATTATGGCGCGATTGGCGACGGACAGAGTCTCGATACCAATGCTTTCCAGAAAGCGATCAACGCCGCGGCGGCGGCAGGGAATGGCTCGCAAGTCCTCGCGCGGGGGCCGCATAAGTATGTGGTGGGCACTCTCGAACTGAAGAGCAACATCGATTTTCATCTTGGCGACGGCACGCAACTCATAGCGAGTATCCATCGCGAGGATTACCGAGGCGATGCACTGCTCGTTGCCAATGGCGTTCACGATCTGACAATCTCAGGCAACGGCGGCATCGATGGGCGCGCCCAGGAGTATATGGCGCGCTTCGACCAGGAGCACGCGCAATGGGTGCCGCGCGATTGGCGTCCAAAGATGTTCGCGCTGGTTTCGTGCCGCGATCTGAAGATGCGCGATATCGGAGTCGTCAACGCGCCGTACTGGACCATCCACCTGCTGGGGTGCGACCGGGTGGAGATCGATAGCTTGAAGATCCACAACATGATGAACGTTCCGAGTTCGGACGGCATCGATCCCGATCACTGCCGCAACATGGTGATTCGCAGGTGCCATATTGCAACCGGTGACGATGCGATCGCGATCAAGAGCTCTCGTCAATCCAGGAACTATGGCCCTGCGCAGAACATTATTGTTCGCGATTGCGTTATCGATACGCAGTCTGCCGGAATCAAGATTGGAACGGAAACGGCGGGTGACATTCGTGACATCCGGGTGGAAAACTGCGAGATTCGCAGCAGTTCGCGAGGTATTTCGATTCAGTTGCGCGATGAAGGCAGCATCTCAAGCGTCGAATTCAACAACATCAAGGTGATGGCGCAATACGGTTCGGATCCCTGGTGGGGGCGCGGCGAACCGATTTCGTTCACCGCAATTCCGAGAACGCCTACAACGAAGCTCGGCCGCATTCATAGCGTGCACCTCAAGAACATCGCGGCCAAGGGGGAAAACAGCGTCCGCATCTCCGGGTGTCCGGCAAGCCGTATTCGCGACGTGACGCTAGAGGCCGTTTCCGTCACGGTCGATCGTTGGACGGCGTATCCGGGCGGATTCTATGACAATCGCCCGACATCGGCTCAGGCGAGCATTGAAAGACACGGTACGCCCGGATTCTTCATCAGCTATGCCCAAGACATCGCGCTGAAGAATTGCAGCGTGTTATGGGGCAAGAACGTGCCCGACTATTTCTCTTACGCATTGGAAGCCCATAGAGTAGAGCACCTGGACATTGACCACCTAAAAGGGCACTCAGCTCATCCAGACCGGCAAAAGACGACGGCTATCAGTTAGTGTCGAAAGAACCCGCCTCTTCCTACGATGAGATCGCAGGCATGTACCACAACCTGTGGAACGATTGGTACCTGCCGGCCGCGATGTCCGCACTGGAGCGCTTGTTCTTTTCTCAGGTGAACTCGGGAGCGCGAATACTGGATCTGTGCTGCGGCTCGGGACACGTGACAAAGGAACTTGTCGCGCGTGGTTACCAGGTTACCGGTGTAGATGCGTCGGCTCGGCTCATTGAGGAAGCACGCGCTTATCTGCCCAGCGTCGAATTGGCCGTGCAGGATGTCCGGGAGCTTGAACTGCACAAAAGCTTCGACGCCATCCTGTCCACATTCGATTCGCTGAACCACATTCTGACTCTGGAAGGTCTGACGCGCGTCTTCGAGGCCGCAAGCAAGAGTCTTTCACCGGAGGGATTGTTCCTGTTCGACATGAACCTGGAGGATGCGTACTCGGCCGACCTGCACCAGTGGGCAGTGACCGTCAACGACGACAACGTCACACTCGTGCGTGGCCGTTATGACCGCGCTAGGCATATAGGCGCAACCGAGCTGGTCTGGTTTGTCAAAGACGAAACAGATGCGAGCGTCTGGCGCAGGCGTTCGAGCGTCGTCGAAGAGCGTTGCTATCCGGAGGCGGACATCCTGAATGCGTTGCGCGCCGCGGGCTTCTCGCGCGTGGAAGTTACGCCCGCAGTCGATGCCGGCATGAATTCACAACTGGGGACCGGACGCTGCTTTTTCAGCGCGCGCCACTAAGCGTGCGGAAATACGCGCACGTCGATGCCGGTTCTTATTACCAAGACCCCTGCTTGCCGCCGAACCACCAGAGCAAGCCAAGAGTAGCGGTGGTCTGATCCCGTCTTAGTAAAACCAAGGTATCGGTATAGAAGTAAGGCTGATTCGAGAAGTCGCGCCGCCATTCCGTCATGAACTCGAACCCTTGATCCAGCCTGTAAGCAAGCGTGACCGTCCCTTCCTTAAGCGCCTGCGTGCGGCCGGAGAAAAGTCCGCCACGATCGGTCAGATACTCTGTACGCGCTGCGGCGTACAGCTTATCCGTGATTTGGTACTTCAGGTAAGCGGCGCCTCCCGCTGTATGCGCCGGGTAAGAGTTCGTGTACAGCCGCTGAATAACATCGTCCGCTTCTATCTCAACAAACCATTTCGGCGTAAGCTGCCAGGTTAGATATGTGTCCAGGATATGCAGCTTACCGGTGGGAGCATTCGCAATCGGCTCAAACGGCACGCCCTGCAAAGCAGGCGCATTCGGTGGTGCGCCGCCTTGCAAGAAGTATGTAACATTGGGATGTTCCTGGCCGAAGTAATATTGCGCCGTCCAACTGATCTTCTTATTAGGGGTCACCACCACACCGGCTAACTGGTCTTTGAAACCGTTGAAATCTTCTGTCTGTTGAACGCCATTGACCAGCCAGTAGTTTATCGTCAGAAGATCGTTAACCTTGTAACTGCTGCGAAAACCCATATGATAGTAGGGAAGGAAATTGAACCAATAGGACCGTGAATAGTTAGTTTGGTCCTTCGTGTAGTTCCCTTCCGGGCCTATGCTGCTGGCAAACTTGCCAAAGTCCACTGTAAGTCCCTTGCCGACGGGCAACACATAAGTGCCGTAAGCCTGGAAGATATTGCGATAAAGGGATGGGCGTGGCTCGCTCGCCGGATTGCTCTGAAGCGCTTGCGTAGCTTGGCCCCATTGCAGGTCGAGGCGCATCCCAAAGCGTTTGCCATTGTCCGGATCGGGTGCGTTTTCGACTACAACGCCCGCTTGACTAATGCTGAAAGAGTTACTGGAAACGTCGTACGTGCGCAGAAGGTTCACTCCGCCGATCGGATTATTGAAGTTGTACCCGTAATAAGCGTCGACAAATCCATTAATAGTGGTACCTGGCGGAACGGCATTGACGCCGGGTTGCGATGGCCGGGGCACTGAGATGGAAGAACTTGACGATTGCGGAGCGGCCGCCTCTTGTGGGTCGTTTTTTTGAGTTGCGGCGGAAGCCACTATTTGCGTCTGCGAAGCTGATCCCGGCCCCGGCGAACTTACGGCGGGTGCGTTCCCGGCCTCCTTCTTTTCCAGTTCATCTACGCGAGACTGCAGCTTAAGAATGACGATCCGTAAATCGGAGAGCTGCTGCGCCAGCGAGGCAGTGGACTCATCGGCGGCGACGGGCTCCGGCGTAGTGTTCTGCGCATAGGCAAAAGTCGGCACACCCATCCAGCAACTGCCGAACAGAAAAAGTGCTGTTACATAGACTCGGTATTTATACATATGATCCTGCTGAGATTCAGGCGCGCGCTCCGATTCTCAGTAGAACCAGAGTACGTCGGTTGCTGCCCATGACTGCCCGGCAAATTGGGCCACGCTCGGTGGCAGCCCGTAGTCACGATGGCTATCATCACGGTCAGATGAAGGTAGTAGCTAGTCCTTAATATGGCAGGACGGGCAATAGGCGATGAAGAAGCCGGGCATCAACTGCAGGGCGGGGATCCTTGCTCCGCTTCAAGGTAGGTCACGGCTATTCATGGCGCAAGGCCCGCATGGGATCGATGTTGGCCGCACGACGTGAGGGCAGGTAGCCCGCAAGCAGGGCGATTCCGACGATCAGCAGAAATGAACTCGAAAGCGCCAGAGGATCGAGCGGCGTTACGCCGAATAGGAAGCTTTCAAGCCAGCGCGTCGCGCCGAGTGCAAATACCAATCCGACGAGAAGGCCAGCGAGAAGAACGAAAACCAGATCACGCAGCACAAGAGCGATGACGTGAGGTTTCTGAGCGCCGATGGCCATACGAGTTCCAATTTCGGCTGTGCGGCCTGCGACGGAGTAAGCGAGCGTTCCGTAAATGCCTATGGAGGCGAGGAGCAATGCAAGCAGGCCAAAGAGGCTGCACAAAGTCGCGATTAGCTTTTGCTGTTGAAGCGAGTTTTCGATCTGATCATTGAGCGTGTGCTGCTCCAGTATGGGCAAGCGGCTGTCGATTTGCGTCAAAACGCCACGGACTTCGCCCGCGATGTTACGCGGGTCAGCGGCCGTGCGCACCACGAGCTCGAAGCTTTCGGCTGGTTTTTGCGAGATCGGATAAAAAACCATCGGCTTCGGCTTCTCACGTAAATCGAAAAACTTGGAATCACCGACCACGCCGACGATTTCCGATCCGGGAGCCTTGAATGGCTCCCCGTGTTCCAGGTGATGGCCGAGCGGATTTGTACCCGGAAAATAATCGTTAACGAACGTCTGGTTAACGACAGCGACTGGTTTGGAGGTAGCGGTGTCGCGCGCCTCAACAGCGCGGCCCAGGATAAGCGGGATCTTGAGGGTTGCAAAGAAGCGCGGTCCGACCGGCAGATCCCACACGCGCATGTCCTTGCCAGGATTTGGGCGATACTCCTCTATCGAGAAGTTGCCGGACGAGTAATAACCGCTTGCTGGGGAAAAACGCGCAATTCCGGCCGATTGCACGCCGGGGAGTCGATTGATGCGATCGCCGATATCGCGAGAGAGATCTTCGTATTCCGAGGGCCGATAACCGGCGAGATGCGCATCGGTGCGGATCAGTAATATGCGATTGCGCGTAAAGCCGACGTCCTGCTCCTCCAACTCGACTAGGCTATGCGTGAGCAGACCGGCGCCGACCAGCAGGCAAAGCGAGAGTGCGATCTGCATGGAGATGAGCACTTGCGTGCCGCCGAATCGGCGCGCGCGCCCACGCGCCAGCGCTGCGTTGCCGAGATGCAGATCGAGACGGCTGAACTTCCAGCCAGGAACGATGCCAAATAAAATGCCAGTCGCGATGGAAAGCGCAAGCGTAAAAGCGAGTACGGCGGGATCTGGTTTAACTTTCACGACCGGGTCGAAATGGAGCAGGAGAACGAGAATTCTGACGGACCACCAAGCCAGAAGCGTGCCGGCCAGGCCACCAATGAGCGAGAGGAGGACGCTCTCGGTCAAGACTTGCCGGAGCACACGCGCGCGGGACGCACCCAAAGCAAGCCGGCATACGAATTCCCGCCGCCGAGCAGAAGCTCGCGCGAGCAACAACGTAGCGAGGTTAGCGCACGCGATCAGTAAAACGAGCGCGACCGCAGCCATGAGCACCCTGAGCGGTTTCGAATAGCGATAACGCAGACCAGAGATGCCGCCGCCGCCCGGCTTTAATGCGATCTGAACTCGTTCGATTTTGCGACGAGTGTCGGGTGTCGGGCGCCCACCGGCTTGCGCGAGATAGAACGAGTGAAGCTGCGCATTCACGGCAGCTTGCGCGCCTTTGAGTCTGACGCCGGGTTTGAGGCGGCCCAGGCAATTGAGCCAATAGAAATCCAGGGCGCGGAGCAGCGACGGTTCGCGCGTCATGATCTGCCGTTGAAACGAAAGTGGAACCCAAAAATCGGGAGATTTTCGAATTCGCTCGCCGAAGAACGACGCATCGGCCACACCCGCAACGGTAAAAGCAGTCCCGTTGAGAATGACGCTCTTGCCGAGGATGTCGGGATCGAGATGAAAACGGTTCTTCCACAGGCTGTAGGTCATGACGGCCACAGGTGCAGAGTCCGGTATATCGTCGGAGTCGCGCAGCAGACGCCCCGCGGCGGCTTGTACACCGAGCACGCCGAAGTAGTTGCCGGACACGAGGTGGACCGAAGCGTATCCGACATGGGTGTCGGGCTCGCCCTCGACGTGCATAGTGACGCTGTCCTCGCCTTGCCGGAAGGCACAGAGATCCTGGAAAGAATCGTTGTGGGCGCGTAGATCTTGATAAAACGGATACGAGATTGCATCGCCGAGAAGGTCACCGTTGCTGGTACCCTCGGACGCCCCGTCGCTAAACAGCACTAGGCTCGAGGGATCGCGCACCGGCAAGAGCTGCAGCATGACTGCGTCGATCAATGTGAAAATCGCGGTGTTCGCGCCGATGCCGAGCGCTAATGAGAGCACGGCCACCGCTAGCAATACGGGGGATTTCAGCAACTGCCGAAATCCGTAGCGGATGTCCTGCAAGCATGTTTCAAGCCAGGTGAGGGTGCCGGCATCGCGCATGCGTTCGGCGATGAGAGTGGGATTGCCGAATGAGCCACTCGATTGCGAGCGGTGGAACTCGATCTCTTCGCGTATCTCAGCATCGAGATGTTTGGCGCGAAATATGTTCAGGAATCGGCGAATCATTGCGGGCCTCACTGCTGGGATGCAAGGAAGCTCTCGATCACGGCGGCATGAGCGCGCCACTCGTCTTCAATTTGCTGAAGGCGCTTGCAGCCCTTGCGCGTGAGCTGGTAATAGCGCGCCCGCCGATTGTTATCCGAGGGCTTCCATTCGGCTTTCACAAAGCCCTCCGACTCCAGCCGGCGCAGGGCGGGGTAAAGAGAGCCTTCTTCGAGACGAAGCTGGTTCTGGGATGCGATCAGAATGGCGCAGGTGATTCCGTACCCATGGGCCATGCCGCGGGCGAGCGTCTTAAGAACGAGCAGGTCAAGCGTGCCCTGGAGTTTTTCACGCCGCATGCAGATATCATACCCATAGATGTCTTGGGGAAATGGGCGATGTGCGGCCACTGATTCTCGGCGGTCCCGGAAACCCGCCCGGAGGGAAACGGAAACTACGATTGGAACGAGCGCATGCGGCCTCGAAGACGCAATCGAGCGCAATTGGGCCGACCATGCGCGGATCGACCGCAACATCGAGGGGCTTCGCGCGAGCATGGCCGACCAGAAGGAGAACGTTGATAAGCAGCTTGCGGCACTCCGCGATCTCATCGACCGCATCCCGCTGGAGAATCTGCGTTTACCGGTCATCGCCAGGGTACGGCTTCTCACATAAGCCCTTGTATGACGCATGTTACCGTTCCCGATAGGCCGTTTCTCCATGTCTCTGGACCGCCGTATCTTCTGTGCGTCTTTGGCTGCTTCTGTTCTTCCGGTTCGCTCGCGGCTGTCAGCCGCGGGTCGCGTCCTAAGATCCTCGGACATTATCAATGGGCCGGCGAGTGTCTATGCGTTCACCGAAAACGAAGCTCTGGAACTGAAGCGAAATGGAACGTTATGGTTGGCCGATGACGTTTCCGTGAGCGCAGAACCGAACACAAAAGGCAAGTCGTTGCGTGTTTCCGTTTCCTGCCCGAAGCAGCGTCTTCTTCGGTTGCGGCTTTACTGGCAAGGAACTTTGCCGAACGCGGAGTGGTTCTTAGGAGATGCGTGGGAGAGAAGCTACGGCGATCTGGGTTGGCGTCCGCTTGAGCCAGAAAGGATCCTTCCCTGGTATTTTCTTGCAGGAAGCCGAGGTGCTTATACCGGTCTTGGAGTAGAAACGAACCCGGGTGCTCTTTGTTTCTGGCAAGTCAATCCGTCTGGGGTGGTGTTGTGGCTGGACCTGCGGAACGGCGGTAGCGGTGTCGAGTTGGGGGAAAGAACACTGCTCGCCGCAAGCATCGTCTCGGAAGAGTATGTGGAACAGAGCGGGTTTCAAGCCGCTCGAAGTCTCTGCCGAAGGATGGCGCAAGACGCCATTAGCATGCCGTCTCCGCTTTATGGTGGAAACAACTGGTATTACGCTTACGGCCACAGTTCGGCGGACAATATACGCGCCGACACCGAGCGGATCGCTTCCTGGGCTCCTTCCGGTCCCAATCGTCCCTTCATGGTGATCGATGACGGATGGTCTCCCTATCCCACAACTGGTCCCTGGAGCCAAGGAAACGAGCGCTTCCCCGACATGCCCCAGCTCGCCTCGGATATGCGTCAAATGAACGTCAAACCAGGCCTCTGGTTTCGGCCTCTTACGACCCGCGATTCTGTACCTGAAACTGTGTTGCTGAAAAGCAAGTTCGCCGAAGCTCTATACGCGAGGGAGCAGATGCGAACGCTGGACCCCACGACCGAGGGTGCAGCCGAGCAGATTCGAAACGACGTGAAACGGCTCTGTAGCTGGGGCTTTCAGCTTCTGAAACACGATTTCTCGACTTACGATCTTCTCGGCCGTTGGGGCTACCAGATGGGAGCTCAAATCACCGACAATCAATGGCACTTCGCCGATCGGACGCGCACAAATGCCGAAATTATTCGAGCGTTTTACGGCACTCTTCGCGAAGGCGCGAGAACTACACCATTGCTGGGCTGCAACACAATTGGACATCTGTCCACCGGATTATTCGAGGTCCAGCGCACCGGTGACGACACCAGTGGCCGCGACTGGGCGCGCACGAGGAAGATGGGCGTCAACACTCTCGCATTCCGCTCGCCGCAACAGGGCATATTTTTCGACGTTGACGCCGACTGTGTAGGGCTGACGAACGCAATCCCCTGGTCTTTGAACCGGAAATGGCTGGACTTGCTTGCTCGCAGCGGGACTTCCCTATTTATTTCCGCTGCTCCCGATGCTGTCGGGCCGGAGCAGCGCGAGTCAATACGCCAAGCCTTCTCTTCGGCTGCAGTTCGGCAACCGGTTTGTGAGCCTCTCGATTGGCTTCAGACCAATGAGCCGGAGATTTGGCGCCTTGGCAGCAAGGTCTCGCATTACGATTGGTACTCCGGAGATACGTCCGTACCGCTCTAGTGAACGTTTGACAAATCAAGGTAGCGCAGCTATTCTTGTCACCGCTGCGTTCATGATACATATCATGATAAATTATCATGACGCTATCATGATTGACAGGTACAAGGCTCAAATAGCGTGACCACTGCCGAAGTCCTAAGTCGCATCTCCGAACTGCGGAAATTCAATGCTGACCTTACACACGTCGAGGCGAAAGCCGCAACAACCGATCTGCCACAACGCACTTGGGAGACGGTTTCGGCTTTTTCTAATACTATACGCGGCGGCCTCTTGGTTCTCGGGGTATCGGAACGCGAGGCGTTTCGAGTTGTGGGTGTCCGGAACCCGGCCAAACTGCAGCATGATCT
Organism: Terriglobia bacterium; assembly: GCA_963846045.1. Classification (GTDB taxonomy): domain Bacteria; phylum Acidobacteriota; class Terriglobia; order Bryobacterales; family Bryobacteraceae; genus Bog-105. The sequence continues at coordinate 296,965 of CAWJUL010000014.1, forward strand.
GGCAAATCTCTGCTCTAGTGAAATGGAACCTGCTGTTCGGCCAACAATCCAACTTCATGAGGTTGAAGGGAAGTCCGTCGTCACTGCAGTAATACCTGAGCTTCCGAGCCACTTGAGACCATGCTATTACCGTGAAGCCGGATATACGAACGGCGCGTTCATACGTGTCGCCGATGGTGATCGAAAGCTTACCGCATATGAAGTGCAGATGATGCTATCGGCTCGGAATAAGCCGAAGGACGATCAAGAGGCAATTTCGGACGCATCAGTAAGCGATCTTCAACCGCGTCTCGTTAAGACGCTACTGGCGCGTGTGCGAAAGCGACCAGGAAGTCCACTTGCGCGCATGGCCGATAATGAGGCACTGCGCACTTTGAAAGTCCTATCTCGTTATCGGAATCGCTTAGTTCCTACGCTGGGTGGCCTCATTGCGCTCGGCAGATATCCCCAGCAGTTCTTTCCTGCCCTTGCCATCACGTTTGTCGTTTATCCGGGCGAAGCTGTTGGCGAGGCCGGCAGCAACAATGAACGATTTCTTGACAATCATCGCATCGAAGGTGCTATTCCAGACATGCTTGGACCTGTTATAGCCAGTCTGGAGCGGAACATGAAGCGGCGATCCGTTGTTCGTGGGATGTACCGGGAAGATCTACCCGAGTACCCTACAACAGCAGTCCGCGAAGCGATCATCAATGCAGTTGCGCACCGAGATCTGAGCAATGCAGCGAAGGGTACACCGGTTCAGATAAACGTTTTCCGCAACCGACTCGTTGTACATAACCCTGGTGGTTTGTACGGGGCTGTGACTATTGATTCTCTTGGGCAGGGAATTTCTGCTACGCGTAACAGTGCGCTACTGCGCATCCTGGAGGATGTCACCGTACCCGGAGAACGACAAGCCGTTTGTGAGAACAGAGGGTCTGGCGTCGGAGCGATGCTAACTGCATTTCGCCAGTCCGGATTACCCAAGCCGATATTTGAGGATCGCGTTGCGACTTTCCGCGTGAGCTTCTTGAACACGCCACTGGGACGCAGGCGGGATCGCCGCGACGACATCACGGCCCTCCTACGCCATCACGACAGCATGTCTCGGGCGGAAATTAGTCAGGCTCTGACGCTCAGCGACATTGCCGTTCGCAAATGGCTGGCCCAACTGCGCGAGGAGGGGACGATTTCTACAACAGAGGAAAAAGCTAGGTCAAAGAATGTACGCTATCAGCTAACCAACAAGGACGACATAGGGAGATGAACATCTCATGCCGACTCAAATCTCACCCGAACTAGCCGCACGTTGCGAAGGCAACGATCAGGCCCAACGGATGAATAAGGCCTTTCGCGCCGCGCTCTCAACTCCGCACATTCAGCGGTCATCAAGGATACGGCGAAGCGGAAAGCGAAGCGCAATCAGACAAAGGGGCGCTGACGGACAAAATGGACTTTCCGCAATCCTTGGAGAATTTGAGCGAGCGGCCCGGCGATGCTGTCGGGCCGGAGCAGCGCGAGTCAATACGCCAAGCTTTCTCTTCGGCTGCGGTTCGTCAGCCGGTTTGTGAGCCTCTCGATTGGCTTCAGACCAACGAGCCGGAGATTTGGCGCCTTGGCAGCAAGGTCTCGCATTTCGATTGGTACTCCGGAGATACCTCCGTACCGCTCTAATCAACATTCGCCGGCCTTTCGACTTTGCGCCGCGGCTCCGCGCCGTCAACTGATGTCCTCACTCTTTTTCAGATCGAGCGAGGTGTCCACCAGGCGGAGCTTGACGGGAAGGCCGCCGACCGATGGCGCTGCCTGGCGGACAATCCTTTCGAAATCGCTCACCAGCGCGGGATTGTCCCAGGCTCTTTGCCCGACTACGAAGGAAAGCGCAACACCATCGTTATGCTTGGACAGAAACACGTCTGCGCCTCGGCCTTCGAAGAAGCCGGCCGATTGAAGCGCTTGCCCGAGCGCCTTGGCATCGGATTCGCTTGCCGCGCCGACATAGTAAATCTTGTCGTTTCCCGCAAAAGCCGCCTTCCCCACGGTGGATTCTTTTTTGATTTCGCGGTTAGCAGTCATCAGGCGCACTCGAATCGGAAATCCTCCGATGGAGGGAGCAACTTCGCGCCCGATCTCTTCGAACTGTGAAATGATGCCGGGCTGGTTCCAAGCGCCCTGTTTGACAACAAAGGAGACTAGCGTGCCGTCGGTCCCTTTGGCCAGAGAAACGGTCACGCCTCTGTCGGTGAGATATCCGGTATTTTTCAGCGCGTTGCCCAGCGCTTGGGCGTTGTCCTTCGTGGCGGAACCGGAATAGTACACCTCATCCTTGGCACCAATGGTTACGGAACGATCGTTCGCCATATAGACCGGGATGAACACGGCGAGAAAAATCACGGCGAAAGCAGCCGCGCCCACTCCGAAAGCGATTCCCTTCGACGCGAGTTGTCCACCCCGCTCGATGTGGTTCTTTATCGCGTCGCCTTGCAGAGATCGGGCGCTCCAGCGCATCCCGAACAGAAGCGCAAGGCCGATTGGGAGAGATGCGCCTTGCGGGAGGTTCCACGCGACCAAGATGACTAACGCAGTGAGGGCCATCGTAATCATGAGCGTGATGGCCGCTTTCTGGCCTTGACCGAGGCGTCGATAGTTGAGGGCCATCAGAGCGCCTCCGGCGACCGGAGTGCCAAAGAACGTGGCGATGGCGACAGCGTTCGAATCGAACAATTTGTAATTTGGACTCGATACGTGCAGAGTTTGTTGTGGAGTGGATGACATTGAAGGTCTCGTCTCTTCGGATCTGACTTTGCTGTTCAGTACGCGTCATCCCGAAGAAAAATGCGTCATGCCCTACACGCAACCACACTGTCGACGGAGCGGACGTGATATCGTGTTGCCGCCTGATAGTTCTCATGCTCAGACTACAAAACATTGCCGATCAGCAAGCACTCTCAGGAGGATGCCATGAATAAGTTTCGAGCTTATTTTTCGTCCAGCCTCATTGGCCTGATTATCTGCGGAGCAGCGTCAGCCCAGGCTCCCTTTTCGCGAAACGATCTCGATCGGGCCGATGCTCTTCTCAAGCAGATGACAGCGCAAGAGAAGATCGGACAACTGAACCAGCCCTTCTACACTAAACTTCCGATCCCCGGCGCAAAGACCGACCCGGTGTCTTTCGAAGACCACGTGCGGCGTGGCGAGGTGGGCTCCTTTCTATTCGTTACCGACTCGAAAGAGATCAATCGCCTCCAGAAGATCGCTATGACTGAGCAGCGCTTGCGCATACCCATCCTCTTTGGATTCGACGTGATTCACGGCTTCGATACCGAATTTCCCGTGCCTCTGGGCATGGCTGCTTCCTGGGACCCGGCGCTCGTCGAACAAGGACAAGCGATAGCGGCGGAAGAGGCGACCCATGCAGGCGTGCGCTGGGCCTTCGCACCGATGTTGGACATTGCAAGGGATCCGCGCTGGGGCCGCATCTCCGAGGGTGCGGGCGAGGACCCTTACCTTGGCGCAGCTATGGCACGAGCGCAGGTAAGAGGGTTTCAAGGAACCGCCGATAATCCGCGGCCGTTCCTGGCGACACTGAAGCATTTCGCCGGCTACGGAGCCGCGGAAGGCGGCAGAGACTATGACGCTGTTTACATTCCTGAAGAACGGCTGCAGAACGTTTATCTGCCTCCATTTCGAGCGGGAGTTGAAGCGGGCGCGACCACCGTTATGAGTGCTTACATGGACCTGAACGACGTGCCCGCGGCAGGCAACGTACACCTTCTGCAAGACATCCTGCGCAGAGAATTCGGCTTCAAGGGTTTTGTTGTGAGCGACGCCTTCGCTGTCGGCAGTCTGGTTACGCAGGGGTTCGCAAAGGATGGAGCGGACGCGGCACTGCGCGGCGCCACGGCGGGCGTGAATATGGACATGGGCAGCGCAACCTATCTGGAGAAAATGAAAGGGCTGATCGATAAGGGAGAGATCACCACATCTCAGCTCGACGATATGGTCCGTCCGATATTGGCTGCCAAGTATCATCTTGGGCTGTTCGAGCGCCCGTATGCGGACGCTACGGAGCACACGCACGCCGAGATGCTCGCGAAGCATCGTCAAGCGGCGCGAACCGCAGCGGCACGTTCGGTTGTGCTGCTTCGGAATGAAGGCGATCTGCTGCCGCTCTCGAAAACAGTTAAGCGAATTGCCGTTATTGGACCGCTTGGGAGCGCCAGGGGGGACATGAACGGGCCGTGGAGCCTGACGGCCAAGGAAGAAGATAGCGTTTCGATCTTCGAAGGTATGCGCGCAAAGCTCCCCGAATCGCAGGTGCAATTTGCAGCAGGCGTGCAGATAGCGAAGGAGTTCCCCTCGTCCTTCGAAGGCGTCGTTGGACCCAAAATAGAGAAACCCTGGAGCCCGGAAGAGACGGATCGCCAGTTTAAGAGCGCGCTAGAACTTGCCGGCGGCTCCGACGTGGTAATCATGACGCTCGGTGAGTTGAGCGGCATGGATTTTGAGTACGCTTCGCGTTCGTCACTCAGCCTTCCCGGAAGGCAACAAGAACTTCTCGAAAAAATCCAAGCGCTGGGGAAACCTGTGGTTCTGCTGCTCTTCAGTACGCGGCCACTCGATATCTCGTGGGCCTCAGAACACATTCCGGCGATCATGGATTGCTACTTCGGCGGCACGGAAACCGGTAATGCGGTTGCGGATCTTCTGGTGGGAGACGCGGCGCCCGGGGGCAAGCTGCCGGTAACGTGGCCGAGGAACGTAGGGCAAGTGCCTATTTATTACGCCCACAACACTTCGCACAAGCCGTATGACTCGCCTGACTTCACGTCTCGCTATTGGGACCTTCCCACCTCGCCCCTGTATCCCTTTGGCTACGGGCTTAGCTATTCGACTTTCACAATCTCCGCTCTTCGGCTAAGCGCGAAGAGCTCTCCTTTGGACGGCCCGATCACGGCGACCGTAACGGTCGCCAATACAGGTACAAGAGCGGCGGACGAAGTGGTTCAACTGTATCTGCACCAGCGTTATGGTTCGGCATCGAGACCGGTTCGCGAGTTGAAGGGATTTCGCCGCATCACACTGCAGGCCGGCCAGAAACAAGACATCAGCTTCACAATCGGCCAGGAGGAGCGAACGTATTGGAGCGCGGCGAAAAACGGATGGGTTGTGGAACCTTCAGACTTCGACGTCTGGGTAGGAGATAGCGCGACTGCCACGCTACACGAGAGCTTCTCGGTGGTGCAGTAAAGAGCGGTGCATTAAAGAGCGGTAGTTTTGGGGGCTTCGATGCTGCCAGGGGAGTTTTTTCGAGGGCCTCCGACCCGTGGGGGAAGAAGGCCCTCGTTCACTGCGGTGTTTGTGTCGCCGGAATTTAGCTACGGCGCAGTTTGCGCGCAGCCAAGCCAAGCCAACCGAAAGCGCTGCACAGCAGTAGGGCAGCACTGGATGGTTCCGGAACAGCGGAAACGCGGACGCTATCGTCGAACTCGCTGAAACTAATGGCATCGATATCTTTGTGGATGTAAACCGAAGAGACAGGGCCGAAAGAAGCTGGGCTGCCGTTCATATCAACCCCAGGGGTTGTGAGAGTAAGGGCGGACAGGAGGTCATTGGCGGGACAGACACCGCTCACAGTCGGTACGCTGCATGCCTGTTCGAAAATGCTACCCCTCGTACCAGCAGGAAAGCTGGCATCAATTCCGCTGATATTATTCGTGCTCGATGTTACCTCGTAGTCGATGTTGATATCGACCGGAAAACCGGCTGTTCCCGGATTGATGCCAAACTCGAGATTATACTCGTTGCCGATCATCGTTGCCGACATCACCGTCAGCGAATCAGCCCTCGATGTCGGGCTGAAGCCAGGAGCGTCAAAGGTGAAGGTCAGGTTGTCCACTGAGCAGGTGGTTGTCCCCGAGGAGTTGATGTTCGTACCGCCGTTCGAGCCGCAAACCGGGGTGGCGCTGGCGGTGAGAGACGTCCCCACGACGACAAGTGTCAAAGACAATAACTTTAGAGTTTTCAATGTTTTTTCCTCCGAATTTAAATGCTGCGCGACTATTTTTGTTTTTCGCAACAATATTCGCTGCAATTTCTTCCAGCTTATTGAAAGCTCGCCGGCTATGGCAAGGTAGACATTCGACGCTATGTACCGGTACTTAGCGGAGAATCAAGCTGAATTCCCGCACAATGCAAAGCACACAGCGGGGCGAGGTTAGAATTTTGTATTATCGCGCTTGATGCTGCGGGTCGCTGACGGCGGCTGTTTTGTGCAGTCCTCCGGCGGCGCTGCCAGTGGCCGTTTCCACAGAGATCCTGCTACGAAACCGGAGAATTTTCTTGACCTCTGCCCCTTACTGGCTAAGTGCATTTGTACTCAATAAAAGTGCATTAACACGAATTGTCGAGCGAGTGAGATTACTTCCGATATTGCTCGTCACTCACCTGTTCCAGCCAATTGACGACTTGGCCGTCGAGCTTTTCTTGAATGGCGATGTGGGTCATGGCCGTAGTCGGTGTGGCGCCGTGCCAGTGCTTTTCGCCGGGAGAGAACCACACCACATCGCCGGGCCGAATCTCCTCGATCTTTCCGCCCTCGTGCTGAGCCCAGCCGCAGCCCGCAATTACGATCAGCGTTTGCCCAAGCGGATGCGTATGCCAGGCGGTTCGAGCGCCCGGTTCGAAGGTCACGCTCGCCCCTTGAACGAACGCGGGGTCAGGCGCCTGGAAAAGCGGATCGATGCGTACGGTCCCGGTGAACCACTCCGAAGGTCCTTTCGCGGAGGGCTGCGAACCAACTCGCTTGATGTCCATATCTCTGGAGCTTAGCGGCCCACCAACTTCGCATGAAACTCCGAATACCGAGCCCCCTCAAGCTTTATGCTCGCGGAAGCGCTTTCGATGGCGTTGAGATCTTCAGGCGTCAATTCGACGTTCAGCGCTCCCAGGTTTTCTTCCAGGCGATCGAGCTTCGTTGTGCCCGGAACCGGAACGATCCATGGCTTCTTCGCAAGTAGCCAGGCGAGCGCGATCTGAGCGGGTGTGGCCTTCTTCTGTGCGGCGAATTTAGTGACCAGGTCGACCAGGGCCTGGTTCGCTTTCCGATTCTCCTCGTTAAAGCGCGGGACGGTGTTGCGAAAATCTTTGTTGTCGAACTTCGTCTCCGGGGTGATCTTGCCAGTTAGAAATCCTTTTCCGAGCGGGCTAAAGGGAACGAAGCCAATTCCAAGCTCTTCAAGGGTGGGAATCACCGTTTGTTCCGGCTCTCGCCAGAACAGCGAGTACTCGCTCTGGAGCGCAGCGACGGGCTGAACGGCATGGGCACGGCGGATAGTGGGCGCTGCCGCTTCCGAAAGACCGAAGTACTTCACCTTGCCTTCCTGAATGAGCACCTTGACGGCTCCCGCCACATCTTCGATGGGCACGTTCAGATCGACACGATGCTGGTAGAACAGATCGAGCGCATCGACCTTGAGCCGCCGAAGCGATCCTTCAGCAACCTGCTTGATGTGTTCCGGCCGGCTATTCAATGCGTTCCACTTGCCCCCGTCGTTGGGATTGGCTTCCCACCCGAACTTGGTGGCGATCACCACTTGCCGGCGAAACGGAGCGAGGGCTTCGCCCACGAGTTCTTCATTCGCAAGCGGGCCGTAAACTTCCGCTGTATCAAAGAACGTGACGCCGCGCTCGACAGCCCCGCGGATTACGGAGATCATCTCCTGTTTGTCTCCGGCCGGCCCGTAGCCACTGCTCATGCCCATGCAACCGAGCCCGATGGCCGAAACTTCCAAGTTGCCATTTCCCAGTTTTCGCTTTTGCATTGTTTCTCCCTTCCGAATCTTCACGAGTATAGCCGTTTCTCCGGTCAGCCATCGAAGCGGGATGTTCGGAGTCTTCGCTCGCCGAACGCTCAGCCCTTGGAGCCAGACGTCGATCGAAACGCTGCGGCGAGTGTCGGCGCGCCCTGACAGAGCGGGATGAAAGCTCCGGCACTGACGGCCGAAAACAACAAACTCCACCGCGCGATGGAACCGGCTCCCCGGTTCTCGTTGTGGCTACAGCATCACAGGGGACCGTTGAGAACTGGGTGATGCGCAATCTCAATGCCGATGACGGCTGCTGCGACGACCACTCCGGCGACAACGTGTGGCGTCAACTCCTTCGAATACCTCACCCTGCTACAGAAACACGTAAAACGGCCTCTCCGAACGTGAAATCTGCTAGGGTTTTTGGCCAGTGAAGGCGACGCAAGAATGTTACACCGACTGACTCGAGCGCCCGACGCTCACCAAGTCATTCGTATCGCAGAGCCGCAATGGGATCGATGGCGGTAGCCCGCCGTGCCGGGACAAGGCCCGAAGCCAACGCCATCAGTCCCAGTAATGCAATGGCGGCGGCGCCGGTCCACACGTCTGTCGGAGTTACACCGAACAACTGAGAAGAAACGTACCGGCTCAATACGTCTGCGCTCGGGACGCCCACGATGAGGCCAGCTCCCAAGAGGATCAGCATTTCGCGCACGACCAGCCATAACACGCTCGACCTCGGCGCGCCTAACGCCATTCGCAACCCGATCTCTCCGGATCGTCGGGTAACCAGGAACGCCATCACACCATAAAGCCCAAGCGCAGCCAGCACCGTCGCAAGTAGACCAAATACCGTCGACAGAAAGGCGATCAACCGCTCGGTGCTTAGCGTTTCGTCGAGCTGTTCCTCCAGTGTCTTCAAGTCATACACCGGAACCGAGCTGTCGAGCCTCGCCATAAGCCGCCGGAGCGTCGCGAACATTGCCGCAGCCGGTTTGGCGCTGCGGACGTAAAAAGTCACGGCCGCGGGGCTCGCCGATTCCAAGTAAGGCAGAAACACCTGCCGGCGCACGCCTGCGCGAGGACTAGCGAACAGCGAGTTCTCCACCACGCCCACAATTCGTATCGAGGGTTTCGTGCCGGGGCCGTGGCAACAGCCGATGCGCCGGCCGATCGGATCTTGCGAGCCAAAGAAGTGTTCCGCAAACTCGCGATTGACGATCGCCACGTTCCACGGTTGCGGATCGTCTCCGCCATCCACCCGATCTCGCTGGTCGAAATCCCGGCCCTCCAGCAACGGTATGCCCATGGCGTGCCAATATCCGGGAGATACGAGGTTGTAGTACACCTGCATGTCTTCCCCTTGCTCTGCCTGGTGGCCCTCAACGACGACGGTCAAGTCCCACTCACGTCCATTCAGTAGAGGCCACATCGCATAGGCGTCCGACTTCACACCCGGTAGTGCCCGAATTTCGCGTAGGGCATCGGTGTAGAAGTCACGAGTGCGCGCAACCGAGTAGCCATTCTTGGCTGGATCCACCTGAAATGAAACCAGATTTTGGGCACCCTCAAAACCTGTGTGAGTGTCTTTCAGATTGATCAATGTTCTTGTAAATAGCCCCGCTCCAACGAGTAGCAAGAAAGAGAGAGCAACCTGCGCGATGACTAGCACTCTTCGGAATGTCGCAGAGCCGCTGGCGCCTGTCACCGCACCGGCCAGGTCTTTCAGCGTGGTCACAAGGTCCAATCTCGTGGCCTGCAGCGCGGGCCCCACCCCGAACAACAAGGCAGTTGCGAAAGCCACGCCAGCACTGAACAGCAAGATTCGTCCATCCGGCTCCGCGTGCAACATCAGTGTTGCGCCATCTGCCGGCCAGATGCTCAGCAGTCCGCGCGTCGCCGCTACCGACAGCCCCAGTCCCAGCGCGGCACCCGCTAAAGACAACAGGATGCTTTCCACGAGGAGTTGTCTGATAAGTGCCTTGCGTCCTGCGCCAATTGCCAGACGTACGGCCGTTTCTCGCTGTCGCACAACTGCCCGCGCGATCAACAGGCTGGCCACATTCGAGCATGTGATTACGAGGATAAGGCCCGCCATGCACATCAGCACGGTGAGCGCCGTCGAGTATTGCTGGCGTAGACCCGAGTAGCCAGTGGCCGCTGTTTCAACCAACGCTGTGCGGTTCAGAAACTGGTCGCGATCATGCTGGGAACGCCTGCTGATAGCCGGTTCTCCCGCCTCCTCCCGCAGGATCTGGTGAAACAACGGTTGTAAGGAGGCACGGGCTGATTCAAGTGTGTACCCTGGCTTCCGGCGGGCGAAGATCTGCACCCACTGGCTGCGTCGGTTTCCCAGGTCATCTCGCCCCGGGGTCATCAGCGGTGTCATCAGAATCGGAACGCGGATATCCGGCGAACGGGCGGGGTCTAGTCCCACAAAACCCGCCGCCGACACGCCCACAATCTCCATCGGATAGTCGTTGACCAGAATCTTCTTGCCCACAACTCTCGGATCGCCGGCGAAACGGCGCATCCAGTACTGGTAGCTCAGCACAACCGAGGGGTGCCCTTTGTAGATCCGATCGTCCGCCTCCGGTGCGAACACGCGTCCAACCGCTGGGCCAACACCGAGGGCCTGAAAGTAGTTACCCGAGATCAGTTCTGCATTGACTCTTTCTGTGCCGCCGTCGACGGTAATAGAAGACGAAGTTTCAAATCGGCAGAACACAAAATCGAAGGCCTTGGCGTTGCGCTGGAAATCCTGGTACATCGGATAAGAAGCTGTACGTGCGCCAGCGTTGCCGCCGAAGTGTGGACCGGTCGACCAGATCATAACGAGCCGCTCGGGATCGTGCACTGGAAGCAAACGAAGCACAAGCTGGTCAAGTAACGTGAAAACCGCGGTATTCACTCCAATCCCGAGTGCAAGCGATAGGACCGCAATGGTCGTGAACAACGGATTCAAGCGGAATTGGCGTCCCCCGTATCGCACATCGCGCCAGAGCGACTCAAGTGACGGGATGGTTTGCATTTTCGTGCGCTCCTCCCGTAATAAAGCCGTATTGCCAAATTGGCGCCGTGCCGCCGACTCGGCATCGCCAGGCGTCATGCCAGCGCGGATGTATCGTTCCGTCAGTAGACGCAAGTGCTCGTGCATCTCATGATCGAATTCGAAGTCCGGATTTCTTTTACCGAACAGACGCTTCAGTTTCGCCACCAGAATGCCTATCTGCTTGATCACGTTATTTCTGCCCTTCGAGACTCAATACGCGACCAATCACGCCCGAGATGCGATTCCATTTTTCGGTTTCGCGCGCCAACTGCTTCATACCGCTTTTCGTTATTGAGTAAAACCGGGCTTTGCGATTGTTTTCCGACGTGCCCCAATCGGAATCGATCCAGCCCTGTTGCTGGAGCCGCAGCAAAGAGGTATACACCGTACCTTCATTCAGTTGCAGTACGTCTTCGCTCACTTGCTCGATACGGCGCGCGATCCCGAAGCCATGCAGCGGGCCCAGAGCGTGCAGGGTTTTTAAAATCATAAGATCGAGCGTGCCTTGCAGGACTTCCGATCTCTTGACTTCGGCGGCTCTTCCTTTGGACATTGCATAGAAGATTAGCATGACTCCTTTGGAATGTCCAGAGAGGCTACCTCGATCCCGCCCTCTACGGCTGCGGTGGCTTAGCCTGCCGTACAAAATCAGAGCCTAGGCCAAGCAGGCTTACCGAAAGGACACACATCTACCATCTCTTTGGCATCTTGTTCACCCTGCGCATAATGCCCTGTTTCAATCTCCGCCGCGGAAAGAAAATTCAGCGGTTCGGCGAGATCGGGACTTGTTCCGAGCATCTTCCGCCACACGGGCATAGCGTCACGCAGCGGAATAGGACAGCAGACTTACCTGCTGTTTGTCGACGTTGAACGCCTTGCGGTCCGACGACGCACGTTCTGAATTGAAGCAGCAATCGGAGAAACTGCGTTAATGCGGCTCACCATTGCCGTGTACTTGGGTTTGCTGGGTCCAGTTGCCGGGGAAAACTCCGTTGGGATTAGCGTTGGGGTTGTTGGTCTGGTAATAATGGCCCTGCCCATCGGCCCAGGTCTGGTTATAAGCACTTGAGACCTTCACTGCGATTCCCCCGTACCGGTAACGGTCTGCTGGTCGAGAGCGTAATCGACCCAGTCCGAGGCCGGAGCGTGGCGGGCGTTCATGTTCTGTATTTCATTCGGGGACGGTGTAGCCGGCTGAACCTCTGCTGTGCGTTATGGCGAGCGTAACCTGCCTGCGTGGCCTCCTGATATTGCTGATTCTGCTGGGCACGCACGGCTTGATCATGCTGGAACTGGGCTTGGCGGGAAGCCATTATCTGACGAGTTCGTTCGCTGTTGTCACGCATCTGTTGCTGCATGATGGAGATAACAGCCCTGGTCCAGCGCTCGTCCTCGCGGAAACCGCCGTGGGCGTCGAGTGAGACGAGAAGCGCGTCCAGTTTGCCTTTGGGTGCGCGGACGATGCGAGCTTCCGCGCCGCAAGTCTCCTGAAAGAGTTTCCCCTGTCGGGCGAATCCTGGGAGATCTTGATGAGCGCAGCGCACTCCCACACGTATCTGCTCCTCAATGCACGAAGCTGCCGTTTTGATCTTCAAACCGAGCTGCGGCCGCGGATCCTCGGAAGGGCCTCTGGCCCGTGCCGCCATAATGCCGGCGTTATCTCTTTCGACATTTTGCATGAAGGCAGCGACGAATCCCTGCTCCTGTGCTTCAGCCGATGTATTTGAGTTGAAGAAGATCGCCGAGGTAGCGAACAAAGTCCGATGCAGACATGTCACGGGTCAGGGCGAGGCAGTCGCCCATGGGTTTGGGCGCATACGGCGCATTCGACCACGACCAATCGAAGCGTGGGAGGCGACGGAATTCAGACAAACCATCGGGCGAGTAAGCGCGCCAGACCGGAGAGGCGAGATTTGAGCAGGAGTCCCCCTGCATGAACGTACCTTGGTATTTCCAGCCGTTGGGGATGAAGACGTCGTAGGCCTTCATGTTGAGAATGGGTCGATGATAGATTCGCTATGAAAAGCCTGAGCTTGGCTGGCTGCAGGGACGAAGAACAGCGCGAGTATAGAGGCCAAGGGGATCAATGAAGGCATGACATATGTTACGTGAAAGTAGTACTTTCCCGATAGCACCCGTTTTAACGCACCATCGGCATGGTGCTTCGCGCTCACCAGAACCGGCTGCGGTAACCCTTTCAGCTATGTATTTTGCCTTGAATATCCAATAGAACCTGATGGGCCTGCGCGCCCATCTGCTTTGCGCGATGAGAAACTGCATTCATACTGAGCAGTTTGTCGGCGATCTCAGCATGCGGCAACGCCTCCCGATAGCGATGCTGCCCGGCAAGCGCTCGCGCCCACAGCAGGTGCGATGCGCCAAAGCGGCGATCAGTCGCTGCCACCTTGCCGGTCTGCACCTCTACCATCTCCTTGGCATCCTGTTCCCCTTGCACATAATGCCCGGTTTCGATCTCCGCCAAGGAAAGAAAATTGAGCGGTTCGGCGAGATCGGGACTTGTGCCGAGCATCTTCCGCCATACAGGCATGGCGTCCCGCAGCATCGGCAGCGCCTCTTGCGGCCTGCCCAGTTCGATGAGCGTGCTCGCCACATACTCCTGTTCAGTAAGCGCTCCGCGGCTTTCCGGACCTGAACACGCTTTGTAACCGTCATACGCTCGCTGAAAGAGCGGAAGGCTGGTGGCCAGATCTCCCTTCATCTGCTTAACGAAGGCCAAATCTCCATAGACCTCCGACTGCTCGCAGAGCGCTGCCGGGATCCTTGCCATAGATCTGAAGGGCTTGACGAAAGACTGATTCGGATTCATCGGCACTGCCCGCGCAGCTCAAGATCCTGGCCCAAGTTATAGAGCGCATCCGCCGTTTCACGCGGCGACAGATTGTAATCGCGGCATTCCTTCACGGCAAACCGCAGCAGCCGCGAGGTTTTCGTCAGTGCGGAACCCGTTGTTATCCCGGTTCCAGGCGTAATAGATCGCACTCCAGACACGAACCGCCGGAGAAACGCCCGGCTTGTGAGATAGCTCGAGCGAATGCGCGGTGAGCTCCCGGCCCGCGTCCATCCTTCCCTGCAGGTAGGCGATGTTTCCGGAGAATGCTTCGGCTTCCGCTTCCGCCCCGGCGTCGCCCGCAGCTTTCGCGCTCGCAATCGTCTGAGTGAACACCTTATCGGCGCTGTCCAGGTCGCCATTCTCGTACATCGATTCGGCCAGACCCATCTGCGCCTCACGCAGATCGGCAGGGTCCTTGATGTAGTCCGGCAGCATTCGCACGCCCAGCTTGAGAAATTCCGGCACAGTCGCGGCCGGCTTGCCCGTGTAATTTGAGTTGGCGAGCTTGAACAAGCGATACATGAACGTCTGCATGCGAAGTGCGCGCTGCCCTTCGCGCACAGCCTGATGTTGCCGCCACGCCGCGTAGGCGAGACTTGCCAACAGGACCGTCACGATTATCACGGAGGCGCCGACAGCTCCGCGATTGCGGCGCACGAACTTGCCCAGCCTGTACATCGCCGTCTGCGGCCTGGCCAGCACGGACCGGCCGTCCAGGTATCGCTGGATGTCAACTGCCAGCGCATCAACCGACGGGTAGCGGTCCTTTGAACGCGGCCGCAGACACTTCGCCGCGATGGTCGCCAGATCTCCAGTCAAATCCTGACGCAATCGGTTCACTGAAAGGCCCCGCAGTGCGGCTGATTCCGACGAAACGGAATCGGGTAGCGGCTTCGGTTCCCATTCGTTCATTGCGCGCTCGATCATGACAGCCGCAGATGCCTTGTCCCCTGGCACGCCGGCCGCCCAGCAGCTCATAGAGAATCGCTCCCAGCGCATAAATGTCGCATGCGGTGGTGACGGGCTCATTTCGCAATTGCTCCGGACTGGCGTAGGCGGGCGTCGCCAGATACTGTCGTCGTCAATTGACTATCCCGTCTGGATCAGCTTGGATGTTCCAAAATCCAGCAGCTTCAGCGTTCCTTCCGTATTCACCAGAATATTCGAAGGCTTCAGATCCAGATGAACGATGAGATTGCGATGCGCATACGACACGGCTTCGCAGATATGCAGAAAGAGCTGCAGGCGTTGCGGAATTCCAAGCACGTGCGAGTCGCAATAGGCATCTAAGTGGACGCCGTCGACATACTCCATTACCAGGTACGGCTGCCCGGTATCGCTTAGGCCCGCATCTACCAACCGCGTGATGTTTGGGTGATCGAGAGAGGCCAAGATGTGCTGCTCCCGATGAAATCTCTCGATGAACGAAGGCCCCGCCGCATGCGGCGCGAGCATCTTCAGCGCCAGGCGCTGCGGTGCGCCTCCCAAAAGGCGTTCCACCAGATACACTGCGCCGATACCGCCGGACCCAATCAAGCCGAATCAGGGAATACGGGCCGACTCTGCCTTGCAGATTCGTTCGGCCCACACTCTTTCCAGCTTCGTCCGGCAGGTTGGCCGCCGCAAAGATGGACATAGCGCGCGCGCGTATCTCCGGGTCTGGGCAATGCGCCTGCATTACGCGATCGCGATCTGCTTCCTGTGTTTCCTCCGCAATGTGAAACAGAGTTTGCAGCAGCTCCCAGTTCTCTGCGTCTGGTGTCATTGGTTCACTCTTCCGGTTGGCGCGGAACAGCAGAGAATTTGCGTCATGAGTTATCGCCGATGAAGCCGGTCATATAACCAGCCGCGCGCAAACTTGAGTTCCCGATCTACCGTGACTTTCGAGACGTTCATCAACTCCGCTGTCTCATCCGCGGTAAATCCCAAGAAGAAACGCAGCTCGACCATCCGGCATTTTCGCCGGTCGAGCTGCCTCCAGTTCCTCTAAAACACGATCAAGATCCAGCATTTCGGCCCGCTCCGCATCAATCCAGGCCAGTTCCTCATCTAGCGGGACCGGGCAGGCCGCCATCGCGTTTCTGCCTTCCCTCGGAGCGGGCATGATCCACCAGAACGCGGCGCATCAGGCGCGCCGAAACGCTGTAGAAATGCTCGCGGTCTTCAAACCGCAACTGGCGTTGACGAATGAGTTTTAGGAATAGCTCGTTGACAACGCTCGTGGGCTGCAACAGATTCTCAGGGCGCTCGCCTCGAAAAAGCGCTCCCGCGATTTGTCTCAGTTGCGGGTAGACAAGATCGAAGAGAGCTCCGATGGCTTCGGGCTTTCCCTCTCTCCACTCGTGTAGCAGCACCGTGATTTCGCCGGCCGTGCCACCAGGCTCATTCAACGGACTAATCCTTAGGTGAAGATATCAAACAGTTTAGAGTTAAAACAATATCCCGGCAGTAGCCCGAGGGGAAGCGGGTGAGTCATTTGTCCTGCGGTTGACGCCTTCCGTAGTGAAACGTATGATTCGTACTGCAGTATAAGGTCAAAAGCTTTCATGCGCCATGCACTGCCAATCCTTGCCTCGGCTATGATGATGGCCCTCCCGCGGGCCGGTCGCGCGCAACGCCTCACCACCGCAATCGTGAGCGATCCTTCGTTCGGTGGCATGAAGGCGATTACCATCACGATTCCGGCCGGGTGGAAAGTGCAGGGGACCATAATGTCAAGCCCCTGTAACGAAATGCCCTGGACGGTTCTCCGCGCCTACTCGCCCGACGGAATGACGGAGATGCGCATCATGCCGGTATTCGGCTGGCGCTGGCATCCCAATATTAGGCAGGATGGACGACAGCGGCTGCCTGCCGTTAACCGGGCAGTTAACCGCAGCCCAATTTCTGGACAAGTACGTGGAGATGATTCCAGGCGGCGTACACGTTGTTGGGACCGATGAACATTTCACCCCAATATCGGCAGTGGGCCGAGAAACTCGCTGCGGACGCAAACCAAGGCAATAGCCGTTTGATGCCTGCGCTCCGTAGCGATCACACCGCCGATGTGGCGGCTTTGCGTGTTGAGACGGTAAACGGCTCATTCGTGATTGAACAGCGCCTTCGGACGCTGGTCGAATGCGCAGTCAACAACCAACCCGGCCCGTTGCTGGGTGGCACTTGCTGGGCGCGGGTGGATGTCCTACGCGCACCGAAAGGCAAGCTGGAAGCACTGGCGCAACTTGTGGACAGCAACAGTCTGCCCCACGGTGTACCCGACGAGCAGTGGATGCAGGCTTTATTGCTTCGTCAGCAGGAGAAAGGGAGGCGGATGATGGCACAACTCACTGCGCAGGAACAGGCGAGCGCCCAAATGCTCCGCCAGCAGCACGAGCAGATCATGGCCACCATGCAGCACAACCACGAAGCGTTCATGCAGCAACAGGAATCGCAATTCCACAGCGCAATGAACAACGCAAATGCCGCGACGAATGCACGAACCACAGTCGCTTCCGACTGGGTCGATTACGCTCTCGATCAGCAAACGGTCAGCGGCGCCGGCGGCACCGTCAAAGTTTCCAGCGCGTACACGCAAACTTGGTCGAATGGCCAGAACCAGTGGTACCAGACCAACGATCCGAACTCCAATCCAAACGGTGTTCTGGGCGGCACTTGGACCCGCGACACGAAAGTACATGGCAACGGTCAGCCATATTAGCTGACGGATGTTGCTGCTCCCGCGGCGCCACGGAGCGCTTTAGTTCTTGTTACCGCTTGGTGGGGGCGGCGTTTGCTTCCGCCTGCTATCCCGCTCATCATAGTAGGCCTGGAGACTGGTTCGGCCATCCGGAAGCTTCCAGCGCCGCGCAACGATAATCATCCAAATAAAGTTCAGCGCAGCTAAGATCACGGAGCCTACCGTCACCGGCATGAAGTAGCGGCTGCGGCTGTCGATATAAGTCAGAGGCACGATGATGATGGCACATTCGAGCAAACCGAAGGCGAGCGCAAAGACAAACTTCGACCAACTCCAAAGCCCAGCGCGCTGCTCGTTTCGAATGCCGGAAGCAATCACGATGAACTGGATAATGACGAAAAAGATCCACCACATAACGATCCAAAAACTAGCGAGGGCCTAACGGGGCTCGGTGGATGACGAGGCGGATTTGCGGGCCGCCGAGACCTGCGCTCGCCAACGCAACCCCAGCCACATCACGACTATAAAGCTCGCGCCTACCAAAACCATGGCAGCGATGAAAAGCGGTTTGTATTCCGGGTGGCTCTCGTAGAGCAGGGCGGCCGGCAATCCCACCAGGTATATGAACAAGACGAAGCCAACAGCGAGAACCCATACGCGAAGCGTGAGCTGCCCCTTGCGGGCGGCATCGCGAAGAACCACCAGATCCCAAATGAGCTTGAATATCTCGAACATATACTCCTCCGGGCGAAGCTGTGGCCCTCTTCTTCTTGGCAGGCGTTAAACGCCGCCCAAATGACTCACGAGACCCGTCAGTTATGTTCGTCTCTCACCATCAAGGCAATGCGCCGGTGAAATTCGCGCGCGCTGTCTTCATTGCAAAGCAAGCAACGCCCGTCGCGATACCGGGCGCATCGCGACTCGACGCCGAATAGACATTTCTACTTGTTCAGAACCGTCTTGCCCCAGCCCGCCTGGATTAGCTTGTCCTGAATGTCGTCAACTTTCTGGTAATCTTCCATGCTGCAAGCGTGGGCAAGCATCTGGAAAACGTTTGCTCTCCCGATTCCAGGGCCGGAGTACAAGCCCTCCGGATCGATGTGAACCTCAACGCGGTCCTTGTCTTTCCATCCACTGAAGTGCTTGAAATGGAGCTGCAGCTTTGCGACAAACTCCCGCGAGTCCCAGTTGTCCATCGCCTTGATACCTGGCTTGGTAAATGTTCCCGACGAGTCCAAGGCATGCATGAAAACTTCGACGTGCGGAGTTGCCGTGAATTCAAGCCGCCCCTTCGTCACGTCAGATTGTTTTCCGACGAAGTCCCACAGCCTTTTGCCGACGATCCTCATTCCGGCCATCTTGACGTACAAGTTCAGGACGGTCCTTCGAAGGTCAGCGTCTTTGCCTTTTGAAGAGAACCAGGCGGCATCGAGCCCCTTAGAACCGAGATCGGCCTGGATAGACAGGCCCAACTCGCCCCAGTCAAGGGCGGGATATTTAGCGCTCATCAGTTCGCCCCAGAGTCCAAGAGTCCACCAGCATCATAGAGAACGATCATGCACGCTTTCGGCCAACACAGCGATACGCAGCCGCACAAGATGCGCGTAGCAGTCGCCTCACATGGATAGGCGGATTGGACGAAATCGTCCCCCGGGTTAATCTCCAGTTGATCGCTAACGCAGAAGTTCATCGTTGAACAGAATGGTTAATTGTCACTAGCTACGCAGCATGCGTTGACTTAACGCAGCCGCCGAAAAATTCGGTTGTTTAGCGTTTCATCCGCTTGGCTTTCAATGTGCAATCGGGGTCCAAGTGGAGTGAACGATGGCAAATTTGAAGTTTGGCAACGCTTTGGGCGAGTGTTCCGGTGCAGTCTACATTGCAATGGGCCGCGAAAACGAAGGAGACTTCAGCTTCATCTTATTTCCTGGCTCAGGTACCGGCACGCTAACGGCTACTACTGCCGCGGCAAATGCCGTGCGAGCGCAACTGGGCAAATTGTCCGCGCAGGACGCCGATACTCTCTCTAATCACCTGGCATCTGATGCTATGGCCCGCTACTATGTGCGTTCGGCAATGACCAAATGGGGTGCGCCACAGGCTGTGATGCCCAAGGCTGACGCTATTTCGGGCGCCTGAGAGAAAATGCCGGGATTGTCATTGCGTTGAGCACGATCGGCTGGGATCGTCACCGGAGAAGGTCAGGGCGTGCGCCGCTGTTCCAGGCGGTTTGAGGCGGCGGCTGTGAAGAGATCCAGCATTTTTTCGGCTGTCGGTGGATGCAGCACGTTGTTCTCTGCGAAAGTCTTCAGCGTGAGGGTACGCCGTTCGGCGAATTCGATCCGCTGCTTGCTCAAGATCGTATTGCGTGTGCCGAAACTCGATGTTCGGGCCAAGGAGAAGCCAATCAGCGCCCGCCTCGCCGAATGGCATTCCGACACTTCCGGCGTTTACAACTCGGGTCGGTCCAACCATGCGATCGAATTGCATATGCGTATGACCACGACGACGACCGATTCAGGAACACCGTTGAGCATGGCAGCCACGCGGCTCTCCGGCGTGAGGGCTGTGAACAATTCATTTTCATTGCGCGGCGTTGCGTGACAGAAGAGCACTCTGCCTAACTGGGCAGTTTGAGAGAAATCGTTTTCGGCCAGCTTGCGATGAAGCGCTCGGCGGCGCCGTCTAGTTGCTCAGCGTTCCAGCGAATCGCAGGGCGATGGGGCGCCGGCACAGCAGCGGGGTCGCGGCCGCTCATCTGTTCGAGCACAGCAACTTCGCCATTCCCATATATAAAATGTGTGGGGAGGTCCAACGTCCGCAGGAGGTCGAGCGTTTCGCGCGGCATCGGGCCGGGAAGAATATCACCGCCGATTACAATTTCGGCAATATCAAGATGCCGAATTTCGTGCAGGACAGCTTCGAACGCCGGCAGATTGGCATGAATATCGTACAGGGCGGCAATGGGCACGGGTGCTGTTTCCAGTTTTGCTCAAACGAGGATCGTATTTGTACCAGATGCGCCATCGATTTCTGTCGCATGTCTTAAAGAGGAAAGCACGTGTCCACAAAACAAACGATTGCGCTTCTGAAACAGAGTTACTCCCGCTGGAGCGATCACAACGCAGCAAGATTGGGCGCGTCCGTCGCGTTCTATAGCATTCTTTCGTTTGCACCGCTGCTGATCTTGATTACTGCGATCATCGGCCTGTTCTTCGGGCATGAGGGAGCGCACGGAGCCCTGGTGACTCAGGCCAGACAGATGATGGGTGACCGAGGAGCGCAGATGGTTGAAGACCTGTTAAAAAATGCGCAGAAGCCATCATCCGGGATTATCGCCACAATCATTGCGTTCGCCACACTTCTTTTCGGCGCGTCGGGCGTGTTCGTGGAACTTCAAGACGCCCTCAACATTATGTGGGACGCGCCGAAACAGCAATCGTCCGGGTTCATGAAGATGATCAGGCAGCGCTTGACCTCATTTGGGATGGTGTTGAGCATTGGCTTCCTCTTATTGGTGTCGCTGGTTGTTAGCGCTGGGTTGGCATTTTTGGGGCATGCCTTTGGGCAGTTGCTCCCGTTACCGGACTTTGTGTTGCAGATCATCAACTTCGTCGTGTCCTTTGCGGTGGTCACGGCGCTGTTCGCGCTGATGTTCAAGTACGTGCCAACGGTGGTTGTGTCGTGGAGAGAGGTTATCTACGGCGCGATCGGAACAGCGATTCTGTTCACAATCGGAAAGTTTGCGCTTGGTATTTACCTTCGGAAAGCGAGCGTTGGATCGACATATGGGGCTGCGGGGTCGCTAGTCGCCGTTGTGGTCTGGATTTTCTACTCTGCGCAGATCTTCTTCTTTGGCGCGGAATTTACCCGAGTGCATGCTGACTTGCAGCGTGGCCACCCAATACCGAACGCGACAGAGCCAAAGGGTGCTTCTGAAAAGGCCCAGGCGCAGGGAAACGAGATTGCACCCTCGGAGCCCAAACGCATGGCTGCATTTGTCGGAGCTGGTACAGAACCGAGCGCGACCTTGCCTGTGGAAGCATCTGCCCCGAATGCGTCTGCGGCGGCAGCCGCTGTGCAGTCAGCGGCTCTGCGACCGGCCACAACGGCATCCAGCCTGCCCGCCCTTCAGGGCCACAGAGCGCGTCTCAACCGCAACCACGGGCCGGGCGAGCGTAAGCCCCGCGGCACGGGCGAAAGTTCCTGGTTTGTTGGGTGCTGCCGCGCTCGGATTCGTGGCCGGGCGAGCAAGCTGGCTCATGACGCGAAAGAAGTCTGGTGGAGAAAGCGGCAGCGATTTGGACACCCGAGGACGCGACAATAGCTAAGAAGGAACACCGAAAAATGGGTTACTGCGCGACGGCGTCAAAGACGCCTGTTTCAATGGTCGCGCCGTGCTTCATCTGGACAAAGATCCGATAACGTCCAGGAGCGGGGAAGCCGTACGGGAAGCTCACCTCGTTCGGAAGCGACTGTTGAGGCATATCCATGCCCGCCATATCCATCCCACTCATGTCCATGCCGGCCATGTTGCCTGTCGAACCCTGCGCGCGCCCGTTTTGGGCAAGATTGATGGCGGCCATGGATGACGTTCCCATGGGGTGGATATGTGCAAACACCGTGCCATCGGTCTTCACGAAAGCTGCGTGGCCGAGCATGCCCATGTAGAGGGCCATGTCCTTCGGTGCGCGGCCTTGCGCATCAGTGAGTCGGAAGCGGAACGGCATGCCGCTGCTTCGCGTGTAACGGAGTGTCGTCGCGCAGCCATTCCATGCGATAGCCGTCGGGCAGAGTGAATGATTTCGCAGTAGTCGAAGATTGCATCCAATCGGGAGCACTGGCCGCTGGCATCGTCGCCTAAGAGTGGCCGGCCGGGAACGGCGGCCGCCAGATGAATGTTTGCAACAGGGAGTTTCGGGAAAGCCGTTCGCGTGGACAATGTCAGCGTAAAGACGATAGTCGCCGGGCTGCATGCGAGGCAACTGCAACCGAAATACGCCAGTTCCGACCTGATCCGGATGGAGGTGGTAGACCATATCAAGGCCAGGCTCCCGAATCACGTACAGGTGCATCAAGTGATCGTGATCGGGTACAAGATTATCGACACTGTTGCGGAAAAGGGAAAAAACGGAACGCCGCTGACCCGGAGGCGGCCGGAGCCAGCCAGAGTCGGTGAGACGGAGCATCAGCGTATTCGCACCGTCGAGTGATGCCGTCATCTCAGTAGGGCGGTATACGCTCTGCCCGTAATTATGGGCTTCGCTGCTCCACCAAGCGTTGCCGCCAAATAGCACGACGAGCACGGCCACGCATGCTATTGCGGTTGCAATGCGGCCTTACGGCTTCGTTTAGCATCGGGTTGCGCTCCGGGCGCTAGTTTCGCTTCGCGCACCGAGGCGCCGGCGACCGCGACGATGCCGACGACGAGAAAGCAGCCCGAGCAGGCCCAGCACGGCGCCGATACCAAGATCCATCTTCTTCGTTCTGAAGGCGGCCGACGGGACCGGAACGGACATGACGCCGGGTCCCCTTGATTACCTGTTGCGATGACTCGCACCTGCCAGGAGCCAGGAGCCATCATCCACAGTGAGCCCGTGAAGAACTGCGGATCTTCTTTGGACCGCTTGAGCTGTCCGGTATCGGCGCAAACTTCGCGCCGGGGCCGGCGATGGGCAGGGGGACTGCGCGTAGCTCGCCTAGACCGGGCGATTCAGTGCGGATCTCCATGCAGCCACGCCCGGGATGACTTGCGGCGGGCGCACGGTGACGAACAATTGGTATGGGCCGGCCTTGCCATCGATATAGACATCCGGGCTGCCAACATGCGCCTGCGCGGCAATGGCGATGAGCACGTAAAAAACAGCCGGACTAAGAACTTCAGGTGCATGGCTAGCGCTGGATGGACCGGAACCAATTCCCGCGCGATGTGCCCCAGCGGTTTCCTACAATGCAGAGCAAAAAGGCAAGCAGCATTCCGCTCCCGAATTGAAGAGGTCCGGCGGACGGAAGGAATTCGTTTCGAGCTAAATAGGACATTGGCGGCAAGCCATACCAGAAGTAAGCCGTTCCGAAAAAGAAGTTACGCGAAGCAGGCGACATCAGGAAATCGGCAAAGGGCCATTCGACCGCGATGAGACACGTGACGTAGATGACAGCGCTAATTGCCGCTTTCGCCCAGGCGTTCCAGTTGCGCGATCTCTGCCAGAACAGGTCCAGCGCAAATGCGGGGACGATGAGGAGAAGAGGGAACTCGGGCGGAATGAAGTGCGTGACGTTTTGATACACAGGCCCGAGTTTCGGCTGGGCCGGAAACAGCGGAAGCACGAGTATCAAGCCAATGATGAATAGCGTATACAAGCCAATGACGCAAGTTGCGGCGAAACGAGCGCCGGTTGCGTTTGACGCGACTCCGAGGATGATGGGCGTGACGGCGCAGACCAGCACGTAGGGCAAAGCGGAATGCAAAGCTACGCGGTCGGTATATTCCATGAAAACAACCATTGTGAGCGCCAGCATCATGCCGCACATGTAGAGAAAGAGGCGCCGATATGCAGCACGATTCGCTTCCGGTTCACGGTTCATATGGCCGGCAATGAGGGCCATGGTGCCCACAATTACGGCGTAACCGCCGATGAAGAGCAGTATGTGAGGCGGGCTCACAATCTTCACGTCCAGTCCGTAAGCGTCGTGCCACCAGTTATCGAAGGGAGCGGAGGTCAGCATGGTAATCCCGCCCCAGGCTGCGATGAAGGCGCCAAGCGGCGCACGAAATCCCCAGATGTGAACGGAAGCGGGTGCAAGAGGCGAGTTGCGCGCAAACGTAGTGTGCAGGACGAGATAGCCAAACGAAATGCCGGCTAAGATGCCGCACATATAAATGGCCAGGTGCGCAGGCGTCCAGAACGTGTCACGCCCGATGGAACTGTGCCACGAGATGTCCCACTGGCCGCCGACCAGCAGCGAAGTGCCCGCCAGAGCAGCGCACCAGACATACCAGGGTATGGCGGCCGTTTTTTCGGATACAGCTTCCGCGCGTGCAGCCAATGCGGCACGACCGGCGGTTAAGGTCGCCATTCGATCCCCCTTGATCGGTAAGCTTCTATTTTCGTACGAAACTGCGATTCGCGGTGGCTGACTGAATGATTATGGCGACGGCCAAGCCAAATGCCGCACCGAAGCAGCCGACAGCTACGTCGCGCCACTCCACCGGATTGCGATAGACGAACGCTTCGGCTGCTTCTAAGAGCACGGCAACGAGACAGGCTGCCAGCGTACAAGCCAGCTTCGCCTTCATGCGGAACGCCTGCCAAGAGAACAGGGCGCCCGTTATGGCCAACGCGATGAAATGAGCCGCGTAATGGAACGAACCTTTTGTGCCGAGGTGGAATTTGACGTTATCGGGAGCGAGCGAGACCGCGAGAAGACCAGCCAGCCAGAGAACCAGGACTAATCGCATGAAGGCGGCGACTAGCTCTTGGTCAGGATTCGGCTGATGTCGTTATAGATGGCAAATACAACGATGGCCATGAGGCAAACAAAGCCAATTTTGAAGACAGTCTCTTTTACCTGCACGCTGACTTCGCGCTGCAACAGCATTTCGATAATCAGCAGGAGAAGCGTGCCGCCGTCGAGAATGGGGATAGGTAGCAGATTGAAGACTGCCAGATTCAGGCTGATGAGAGCCATGATGGTCAGATAGCTGACGGCGCCCTCATGTGCAGCTTCGGCAGACATTTGCGCAACTCCGATGGGACCGGCAAGCGCCGATTTCGCGGAAACGCGGTGTTGAAGAATGCTGCCGAGAAGTTGATAGATGAGCAGTGCGTTTTGCTCTATTGAACCGCCAGCTCTGCGCGAGCGCCGGACCGAGACTCAGTTTCACAAACTCCGGACGGCGTTGAAAGTAGATGCCGATCTGATATGGCGCTCTGGGGTCGTTTGATTTCTGCGGCGCAACCGTTACGTTTTGGAAATGGCCGGAGCGGGCAATCTCGAAGTCGACGGGCTTCCCAGCGGACTTCATAATGATCTGACGGACGGTGTCGGGCGAAGAAACCGGCTGGCCATTCACTTTGATGAATGAGTCGCCACGCTGAAGTCCTGCCGCTGCCGCGGGCATGCCTTTCACGAGCTCAGCTACTTGAACGCCGCCATTCCAACCGGCTTCTCCAAGCCCTTCCTTGGGATCCATCAACGGCGTCACATCGAAATGCAGCTTTTGACTACCACGATCGACGATCACCGGAAGAGGATGATTCGCGTTCATAGCGGTCTTCATGACGACATCGGGCCAAGTGGGATTTGCCTGTCCATCGAAATCGACGATCTTGTCGCCGGCTTGAATGCCAGCCTGGGCGGCCGGAGAGCCCGAAGTGACGCTACTGACAACCGCTTTGCTCTGCTCGACTTCGGTCGGGACGCCGTGCATATAGAGACCCGTCACGATGGCAATAGCCAGGATGACGTTCATAAGTGGGCCAGCGATGATTACGATGGCGCGCTGCCAGCGACTTTTCGCCTGGAAAGAGCGCGGGTCGGCCGATCTTTCGTCGCCCGGTTGCTCGCCGAGCATGCGAACATAGCCCCCCAAGGGGATGGCCGATATGCGGAAATCCGTTTCGCCCCGGCGAAAGCCGAACAGCCGAGAACCGAACCCGATGCTGAACGTTTCGACTTTGATTCCGACGGAAATGGCCGCCCAGAAGTGGCCCGCCTCATGAACCAGAATCATGACGCCCAACAAAACGGCGAACCAGAATGCGTCGTGGAAAAAACCCAAACCCTAATACCCTTTCGCGAGCGCGTGGAAGAGGCGAACCTGCAGAGGTCCCATCCCTTGGACGCGGCCGGGAACCGTTCGATTCATTAGGCTCGCGCCGACTTCTTGCCTATTATCCGTCGGGCTATTTCCCGGGACGCCAAGTCCGTTTCAATAACCTCTTCTATTGTCGCCGCTTTTCGGGGCGGATGCTGACCTAATGTCTCTTCGACTACTTCGGCAATCTCGGTGAAGCCGATGCGGCGGTCCAGGAAGGCTTCGACAGCGATTTCGTCGGCTGCGTTCAATGTGCAGCAAGCCGTTCCGCCGGCTTCTTGCGACTGATAGGCGAGGCGTAAGAGCGGGAATTTGTCGGGATCCGGGGCGGAAAAGTTCCAGGTGCGGGGCTGAGTCCAATCGATGCGTGGGACGGGGGCGCGGTCACGCTCGGGGTAGGTCATGGCGTACTGGATTGGCATCCGCATATCCGTGGCCGAGACCTGGGCCATCACGCTGCCGTCATTAAATTCGACCATGGCGTGAATTGAGGACTGGGGATGGACGACGACGTCGATCTGGGACGGCGGCAAATCGAAAAGCCAGCAGGCCTCGATGACCTCGAAACCCTTGTTCATCAGGGTGGCGGAATCAATGGTGATACGGCGGCCCATTTTCCATGTGGGGTGGTTTAGGGCTTGTTCTGGGGTGACGGATTTCAGTTGTTCGCGGGGCGTTTCGCGAAACGGTCCACCGGACGCGGTCAAGAGCAGCCGCGTGACTTCGGAGCGACGCCCGGCGCGAAAACACTGGTGGGCACCGTTGTGTTCGCTATCTACCGGAACCAGTTCGGCTCCGGAACTGCGGACAGCCTCCATTACCAAAGCACCGCTGGCCACCAAGACCTCTTTATTAGCCAAGCCGATCCTTTTTTTCGCCAGGGCGGCCGCGTACGTAGCGGGCAGGCCAGCGATGCCAACGATCGCCGACATTACGAAATCGACCTCCGGGGCAGTTGACGCCGCAATGCGCGCCGACGGATCGCACGCCAACTCCGGCCAACTCCGTCGCGGCAACCCGGAATCCGAGAGGCGTGCCGTAAGCGCGTTCAGGCAAGCTATGTTTTCGAGGACTGCGAGGCGCGGGCGGAATTCCAAAATCTGTGAACAGAGTAGATCGGCATTTTTACCAGCGACAAGCGCGTAAACGGAAAAACGATCACCATGCCGGCGCATGACGTCGAGAGTGCTCGTTCCGATGGAACCCGTTGATCCCAATATAGTTAGTGTCATGGGAGCGTTATCGGGGCACACTCTGAGCTTGGCAACGCGCCAGCGATGTCTGTGGAAAATTTGATTTTTTGTATACGCGCCTCTTGCATTCCGCAAAATCATATCCTAATATTGGAAGTAAGCCAGGGAGGCAACTCCCACCAAAGCGAGACTAACCTCATAGAAAGACCCCTGAAGCAACAATCCTCCCTGGCGCCCGTAAGGGTTTTCCGTCTCGCCGCTTCAGCCACCACTACCCGCAGATCATTTTCGGAATCCAAGATTTAGTATCCGCTTTAGCGTTCGGAGCTACACTCGAAACTGAGCAGGCGTGCTCTGTATGCCTGCCTAAGGCAGGTCTGCTTGTCCGAAATAAAACATCCTGTAAAACTGCGCCCTGAGACCGATGTTCTCACTCGGGGCTTTGATCCGAGTTTATCGGTCGGGTCAGCGCGTCCAGCGGTATTCCGTAGTTCAACTTATGTCTTTTCGAGCCCCGAAGCGGCTGAGCGTGCATTCGATATTATGGGCGGCCGAGCCCAACGCACGCCGGAAGAGAGCGTCGATCTTGTTTATTCCCGGTTCAATCATCCTAACGCCCAGATTTTAGAGGACCAGATTATTCCGCTTGAACCAGGCGCCACCGGCGCGGCAGTATTCAACTCGGGAATGGCGGCAATTATGACAGCGCTTTTGGCCGTTTTGCAGCCCGGTGACAGCATCCTCTATACCGTCCCAATTTATGGCGGTACGCAAACTCTCATTCAGGCGTTTCTCGAGCCTTTCGGAATACGTGGCATTCCGGTAACGGCGGGAGATTCAATCGCGATTGAGCAGGCTATTCAAAGCGCGAAAAGACTTCGGGTCATTCTCATTGAGACGCCGGCCAATCCGACAATTGTGATGACGGATATCCGGCGCGCTTGCGAAGCGTCGGCAAATTTATATCTCGCGCAGAACGGGTCGGGAGCACCGGAACGCCCGCTTGTAATGATCGATAACACCTTCCTCGGGCCGGCATTTCAGCATCCGCTTACTTTAGGGGCCGATGTGTCTCTTTATTCAGCCACAAAATACCTGGGCGGATACAGCGATATCATTGGCGGCGTTGCCTTGACGCGCGATAACGCACTGCTGACCAAAATCCGGTCAAAGCGAAGCCTTTTCGGTAACATTTTGCAGCCCGATGAATGCTGGATATTGGATACGCGGCTTCCCACGGTAGGTTTGCGCATGAACCGACAGAGCAAGAATGCCCAGCGTGTGGCCGAGCAGCTAGCTCAGACATCCGAAGATTAAACGAATCTACTATCCGACGCTCTTTGAAGATCAGGAGCAAATTCGAATTTTCAAAGAGCAGTGTGACTATCCGGGCGGGATCGTCTCGTTGGACCTGCATGGCGGTAAACGCGCCGCGTTCGACTTCCTTCGAAACTTGAAATTAGCCCGGAATGCTGTATCGCTGGGCGGTGTGGAGACGCTCGCGTGTCATCCGCGGAGCACCACGCACTCGGCTGGAAAGGCTCAGGACCTCGATGAGGGCGGAATCGGAGAGGGCTTAGTACGCGTTTCCTTGCGGGATTGAAGATTGGCGGGATTTGCTGGCAGACTTTGAATCGGCGCTGGATCGAATTTAAATAAATGGAAGGTAAGCCCGATGCGAGTAGCCCTGAGCATCGCCTAAGACCAGACGGAGCTGAAGGGCCTGTTGAACCGCAGGGTGCAGCGTGAAGTACGGCGTGGTGCAAGACAAGCTCTGGCTACCATAATCAAGGAAGGAGGTCTCGTGGCAACCGTATCTGTTGCTCCGCCGATTACGGTGGAGCAATACCTCGGCTTTAGAGGCTACCCCGGACTGCGGGATGAGCTGATTAACGGAGAAATCGTATTGTCCCCACAACCGAAGCCTCACCATCAAGAAGTCAGCCGATAATGTCACGTTCGCATTGCGCGAAATTTTCAAGAACTCCACGTATGTTGTGAAGCATAATTCCAATATCCGCTTTGATCAGGCAAACAGTATGCCGGCACCGGATGTATTTGTCGTCCGTAGAGAGGCTTGGATGCGAGCCATTCAAGAAGAGAATTATTTGACTGAGCCTCCGTTGCTGGTTGTCGAGGTGCTCTCGCCCGCGAACCGCCGCCGGAAAGTGGAAGAAAAAGCCGAACTCTATCTGCGCAACGGCGTAGCTCACGTCTGGATTTGCGATCCCAAACGAGGTCAAGCATTCGCAGCGCGACTCTTCGGCAACGGCGTCGTCCAAGAGCAGTTCGAGACCATCTCGGTGTCAGAGCCAGTTCCATTTACGCTGAACGCTGAGCAGTTCTTCGTTATTAGTCCATAAATTTCGAAGTTAGCTGTGGCTGGTCGGCTTCAGCTCAGAAATTGTATTTCAGCCCAAATTGCAGATTGCGCGCGCCTTGCGAGCCATTCAGCAGCCCTAGGTCGGGGCCCAGGCTGCTGTTCGGCCCGGCCAGGATCTTCGTGTTTGTGAAGTTAATGGCTTCCGCTCTGAATTCTAGGTTCTGGTGTTCGGTGAACGAGAACAGCTTCGACACGCTTAAATCGGCGGTGCGTAAACCTGGTCCTCTGACGATGCCAATTCCGCAGTTCCCAAATCCAGACGATGGCTGGTAGAAGGTGCTTGGACTCCACCACTGGTATCCGCCTAACGGAGAATTCTTCTCGCCATAGACTTGCGGCGCAGCACTGCAATTGGCCAGCGAACCAAACGAACCTGTGCCGGAAGCATCGTTCGCGCCGATGGTGAACGGGAAGCCTGAGTGCAAAGTGATGATACTGTTTACCTGCCAATCGCCAACAACGGCGTTCACCGCCCGATTCATGCTCTTGCCGAAAGTGCGATTGCGGCCGAACGGAATGTCGTAGGTGACAAAGCCGTTGAACGCATGCTCGGCGTCGTAATAGCACGGTCCATAATTGCCGTGCGCATTGTAAGTGTTTTGCCAATAGAAGTAGTTGCCGCCGCTCTGATCCACAGAAGCATTCAGGTCGCCATACAATCCGTAATAGCCGATGGAGTTCGTCAGGCACTTCGACCAGGTGTAGTTCGCCTGAAATTCGAGACCGTTACTCAGCCGCTTGGCCAGGCTTACCTGGAGCGCGTTGTAGTTTTGGATACCGTTCGTAGCGGTCAACTTGTCGGTTGGCCCGTCAGCCAGCAGTGCCGGGTTGCCGGCGAGGTACGGACTGGGGAAGACTTTGCCGTTCGAAGCCAGATAGCTTTGCGATGCGTTGATGGGCACCATCAGATGGTCGTTATTCTGGCCGACATAGGCAAGCTGCAGCGTCGTCGAACTTCCGATTTGTTGCTGGATGCTGAAGTTCCACTGATTCGACACCGCGGGCCGATTGCTGGGGTCCCAAGTGAAAATCGTCGCCCCGGCAAAGCAGGCCGGCGATGAAGCTGATGCGGCTGCCGGCGTGCAGGAGCCGCTTGCTGCGAATCCGGAGAAGCCCTGATCCAACGTTGTCGGTGGCAGCACCAGGCCGGCGCCGGAGGCGTACGTAACCAGGTGACCCGTTTGCCATGGCGGATTTCGCGTCAGCCGGAGATTGGTTCCCGTACCTTCGAGAAAACTCGACAGCGTGTAAGAGGCACGAATGACGGTGTGAGACGCGGGGGAGTACGCGATGCCCATTCGCGGTTGCCAGTTCGTCAGTCCGTTGTACTGGTTATACAAGGCGTTGTTGTCGTTGAACAGGCTCGTCTGGCCGGACAGCAAGATGCGGCCCGTGAATTCCTGGAAGTTAGTTTGACGGTTGTGAACCTCATCCCATGGCGTATGCAGTTCCCATCGCAACCCAAGGTTCAGCGTTAGTTTGCTGGTTACCTTCCAGTCGTCTTGCAGAAATGCCGCCATAGTGGTTGAACGCTGGCCCCATGTTCCGCCACCCGCGCCCACGCCGACCTGCTCGGGCAAACCAAGAAGGAAGTCCGCTTCAGGTATACCGTTTGTCGTCACGGCGCCCACTGTGTTACCGGTGTACTGTCCGTTGAACGTAAACACGCCGGCCAAGCCTTCGTTTCCGGAGTAGAAGACATTGATACGGTCCCGGAAGTACTGAAATCCGGCGCGCAACGTATGCGATCCCTTGCTGATAATCATGGTGTCTTCGGCCTGAAGAACCGTCGACGCAAAATCCTGCGTAATATCCGCATTGCCGATCGCCGAGATGTTGCCGCCGGTAAAGGTCATTCCGGGCAGGAACGATGAAGGCGCGCCGGGCAACCCGAAATTACTGTTGCTGCCTGGGTTCGTACTGCCCGTGGCAACCGGATAATAATTTACTCCAGCGCGTATGTCGTTGATGAAGGTCGGACTGATCGTCCGCGTGTAATCCAGGACTCCGTTGTAGAGCGGATAGTTATTGAACCCGTTATAGAGCAGCGGCTGGCTGTTCGTGCTGGGGTTGACGACCTTCTGCTCTGAATAACGGCCGAAGATGTGGTCCTTGCTGGAGGCCGCCCAATCTATTTTGATGTCGCCTTGATCGCCGTTCGTGTAAGTGTGACTGGTGTTGATTTGATTGTTCACCAGATTTCCGTTGATGGGAGCGGGGTACAGAGACGAGTTCAGAACCTTCACGGCAAGCGGGCTGAAGAGTGTGGAAGGAATCTGGTTATTCAGGAAAGGCGTTCGGTTTCCATTTGTCGCGCTGGAATACGGATTGTAGAGCTGCTGGGCGAGATTGTTACAGACGCCGTTTGCAAACCCGGCGGTACAGATAGCTGAAAAATTGCCCGCGCGCTCAGCTGTCGTAAAGACCGTGAATCCCGCGCCGGTGGATGGCTGATCGTATCGAGAGCCTTGGTAATCGGCGAAGAAAAACAGCTTGTCGCGCTTGATGGGCCCACCCACCGCGCCGCCGAACTCGTTCCAACGCAGCAGTGGGCGCGCTATGCCCTGGAAATTATTCGACCAATTGTTCGCGTTCAGTTTGTCGTTGCGGATGAATTCAAACGCAACACCGTGAAAGTGGTTGGTGCCCGATTTTAGGCTCACGTTGATGGTGCCGCCCATGAAGTTGCCAAATTCCGCCGAAGCGTTCTGAGTGATCAGCGCAAACTCCTGAATGGCGTCGACACTTGGCGCGTAACCGACGTCGTTTTCTGAGATCTGGTTATTGTCCATGCCGTCCAGGATGTAGTTATCCGCTTGTTCACGGTTTCCATTTACGTAGGGACGTCCGCTATTGAAGGTGCTTTGGGATCCGGTGAAAGCCGTCGGGCTTGTGGTGATAGCCCCGGGCGCGAGCAAGGTCAACTGATTGTAGTTACGTGTGGCAAGGGGCAACGCTACGTTCGTGCGCGCATCGAGAACAGTGCCAAGTTGGGTGGTTTCCGTTTGCAGCACGGGGGCTGCCGCCGTTACCTCAACTGTCTGGTTCACATTGCCGACCTGCAGTTCGAAATCGACTTTTGCCACTTGGTTGAGCACCAGCGTGACATTCGATTGCAAGGCAGTTTGGAACCCGGAATTTTCGACGCGAATTTCATAGCGGCCGACCGGCAGGCGCGGCAGACTGTATGACCCGTCCGATCCGGTAACAGTGGGGAACGTCGTTCCGCGATCAAGGTCCTTTGCAACAACCTTTGCACCGGCTATTGCGGCGCCCGTGTGATCGGTTACGGTGCCATTGACAGCGGCGGTAATCTCCTGTGCCCGGGCCGGAATCGCGGCGAAGAGCAAGAGCAACAACGGAATGAATGCAGATAGAGCGAGCAGTTTAGAAATGACGCGCATGAGACTTGACCTTCCTTTTTCGGAGGAGCTACCGCGCCCGCCGAGACCAATTGCCTGTTTGAAATTGTAAGAGCAGAAGAAAGCCGCTGTCAAGAAAAAAGAAATCAAAAGAAAGCAACAAGAAGAATAGCTAGGTGATTCGGAATGAGAAAACAGATCCGCAGCACCGTATACGAAAGGAAAAGTTATACCAAAACGACTGCTATGCCC
The DNA here is from genome assembly GCA_963846045.1 of Terriglobia bacterium. Lineage (GTDB taxonomy): Bacteria > Acidobacteriota > Terriglobia > Bryobacterales > Bryobacteraceae > Bog-105. The sequence goes on from CAWJUL010000014.1 coordinate 330,342, forward strand.
TTGGAACGCAAGGCGGCAACATCCTCGGCGGGTGCTTCGCTATCGGTGATCACGCGATGAACGGCGCGAAAATCGCAAATGAGCGAAAGGCTCCGGTGCCCGAACTTGCTGGAATCGGCAAGCACCGTCACCTCGGTGGAGGATTCGATCATGCGGCGATTGAGCTGCGCTTCCATAATGTCCAATGTCGTGAGACCCACGTCAACGTTGAGGCCGACCGTGCTCATGAAACAGTGGTCGGCATGGAGCGAGTGCATCATCTGCTCGGCGTGCGGACCGACAAACGCTGTCGAAGGATGGCGAAGAAAGCCGCCCAGCATCACGAGCGAAACATTCGGCAGCTCGGCGATTTTTTGCGCGATGTTTAGCGAGTACGCGATGACGGTGATGTTGTCGGGAGCGCTGCGCCGCACTTCACCGGCAAGGGCCGCTGAGGTAGAACCGCTACATAGAATTATGGTTTGCAGTGGCTTTACAAGTTGCACGGCCGCTTGCGCGATTCGCACTTTTTGTTCCTGGTGCATCCCTTCGCGCACTTTCAGTGGATGTTCCGGCGCGGCTGTCAATGACTTGATGCCGCCACCGTGCGATCTAACGAGCGCACCGCTTTCGGAAAGAGCATCCAGGTCGGCACGGGCAGTCACCGCCGAGATGCCGAAACGTTTTACGATCTGTTCCACCCTCACCTGCCGTTTTGACCCAGAACGTCAAGGATCTCACGCCGACGTTCTTCGGCAAGAAGACAAGTGGGTTTGCCTTTGGGCATTCTACAAGGAAAGATCCGGGTAAGCTCAGTTTACCTGAGGAAAACAAAAAGGCAAGAGGTAGTCTTTCGTTTAGTTCCGTTTTCTTTTCCTGAACATGGGTGCGCTTCCTTCCGCCGGCTTCCAACGAAGAGTACGTCCCTTGCTAGCATGAGCTTGTAAGTGAAATTGGCGGACGCAATCAAGGCGGTACGGGGCGTGCGGATCAGCCATGCCCAAAAGTTTGCCCAACACGTCGTGCCCGAGGTGGTGCGGCCGGCCAGGATCCTTTGGAACCAGGCAATCGGCGGCGTGTTCCTGCTATTTGCAGTGATGTTTGTGGGCAACGCATTCCGTTATTTCGATACGAAGACCGGCATCATCGGTAACCCAGTAGGACTTGGCTTTTCCATGTTTCTTAGGGACCATCATGGCCGTGTTCGGGGTAAGTTCCTTCCTGAAAGCTCGCCGCATTGCCCGGCGAGTTCGTTAGCTTGTCCGATCTCCGAAAAACCAGGCGAGTTTCCGTTTACTCGCGGGATTTATCCCGACATGTATCGCAGACGTCTCTGGACGATGCGGCAGTACGCCGGATTCGGAACAGCGGAAGAGAGCAATCGGCGCTACAAATATCTTTTGTCGCAGGGGATCACCGGACTATCAGTCGCGTTCGATTTGCCCACCCAGATGGGCATGGACTCAGACCATGCGCTTGCAGCCGGCGAAGTGGGGCGGGTCGGCGTTGCGATCGACTCATTGGCCGACATGCACGCGCTGTTCGATGGCATAGAACTCGAAAAGGTAAGCACGTCGATGACGATCAATTCGACAGCGGCGATTCTGCTCTCCTTATATGTGCTGGTGGCCGAGAGCCAGGGCGCAGACCGGAAGAAGCTCTCCGGCACGATTCAGAACGACATTCTAAAGGAGTACATCGCGCGCGGGACGTACATTTATCCGCCAGGCCTGCCATGCGCATCATCACAGATCTATTCGCGCTGGGCCGGGAATGAAGTGCCGGAGTGGAATACGATCTCGATCAGCGGTTATCACATTCGTGAGGCGGGTTCGACGGCGGTGCAGGAAGTGGCGTTCACGCTGGCGAACGCAATTGCGTATATCGAAGCGGCGATTGCGGGTGGACTGGACGTGGATTCTTTTGCGCCACGGCTTAGCTTCTTCTTCAATGCGCATAACAATTTCCTGGAGGAGGTAGCCAAGTTTCGAGCGGCGCGCCGGCTATACGCGCATATCATGCGGGACCGTTTTGGCGCGAAGCTGGAACGAAGCTGCATGCTGCGTTTCCATACGCAAACCGGCGGATCGACGTTGACGGCGCAGCAGCCTGAAGTGAACGTCGTGCGGGTAGCCTTACAAGCGATGGCGGCAGTGCTGGGCGGAACACAATCGTTGCATACGAACGGGCAGGACGAGGCGCTGTCACTGCCGACGGAACATTCGGCGCGGGTTGCACTCCGAACACAGCAGGTGATTGGATATGAGAGCGGTGTAGCGGCGGCACCCGATCCGTTCGGCGGGAGCGAGTACATGGAGAAACTGACCGATGACATCGAGACGGGCGCGCGCGAATACATTGCGCGTATCGATGCGCTCGGCGGGGCGGTGAAGGCGATCGAGAGAGGATTCATACAGAGCGAAATTCAGAACTCCGCGTATCAGTTCCAGAGGGCCATCGAAGAGGGCCGGCAGATTGTGGTCGGAGTGAACAAGTTTCAAACCGATGAGACGGAGCAGTTGGAGCCGTTTCGGGTAGATCCTGAGCTAGAACGAACGCAAGTGGACCGGCTTGCGTGCGGTGCGGGCGGCGAGATCGAGGGCAGCAGTAGACGAGAAATTATCGGCGCTGGAATCAGCCGCGCGATCGAATGAGAACGTCATGCCGCGCATCTTGGAGAGCTGCCGGGCTATGGCGACAGTGGGTGAAATCTCCGATACTCTGCGCCGGGTCTTCGGCGAATATGGCGAGCAGTTCTGAAATGGACGAGATTTGCGTTATCGGCGGCGGTTTAGCCGGATGCGAGGCGGCGTTCCAGGCGGTGGAGGCAGGTGCGCGCGTGACTCTATTCGAGATGCGCCCGGCAAAATCGACCGCGGCACACAAGACGGGCGGCTTCGCGGAATTGGTCTGCAGCAACTCGCTCAAAAGCGAACAGGCGAATTCCGCGCCATGGCTGCTTAAACAGGAGATGCGGCGTTTGGGATCGCTGTTAATACGCGAAGCGGACCGCGTCACGAGTACCGGGCGGCCATGCGCTCACGGTAGACCGCGAGATTTTTGCCGCGGCCATTACGCAGGCTATTGAGCGGCATCCGCGCATTACCGTCCTCCGGCAAGAAGTGACGCGAAATTCCGCGGGATTGCATAGCCATTATCGCGAGTGGTCCATTGACGAGCGACGCGCTTGCGGACGAGATCAGCCGTATTACCGGATCGGATCGACTTTTCTTCTACGACAGCATCAGCCCGATTGTCGCGGCGGATTCGGTTGATATGAGCATTGCGTTTCGGGCTTCGCGCTACGGAAAGTCGCTGGACGGGACAGACGATTACATCAATTGTCCTTTTTCAAGGCGGAATACGAAACATTTGTGGATGCGCTGCTTGAGGCGGAGCGCTACGAACCGCACATCGAGCAAGACACGGATTCCGTTCTTCGAAGCATGCTCTGCCGATTGAAGAGATTGCTAGCCGCGGACGAGAGACGCTGCGATTCGGACCGATGAAGCCGACGGGACTTGGACGATCCGAGAACCGGAAGGTGGCCGTATGCGGTGGTGCAGTTACGGCAGGAGAATGCGCGGGCAGATAGCTACAATTTGGTCGGGATTTCAGAATCATATGCGCTTCGGGGACCAGGCTCGGGTATTTCGCCTGATCCCGGGAATGCAAAATGCCGAGTTCCTGCGCTTTGGACAGATGCACCGGAACACCTACATCAACTCGCCCGCGCTGCTTCGGCCGACGATGCAATTGAAAGACGACGGACGAATCTTCTTCGCGGGTCAGATTTCCGGAGTAGAAGGATACGCGGAATCCATTGCGACAGGGTTAATTGCCGGCCGAAATGCAGCAGCTGTGGCCGCGGGTGAGAATCGCGGAGACTTGGCCGCGAGAGACTGCACTCGGAAGTCTGACGACTTACATTACGGAGGCCGACGCGAAAAGTTTTCAGCCCGCGAACATCACTTTCGATCTTTTGCCTTCGCTGGACGATGACGGCCAAACGGAGACTGCGCCACGACAAGAAGGCTCGTCATGCGGAGGTATGTGCCCGAGCACATGCTGCGTTTGAAAAGCACCTGAATGCTTGCAATACGCGATTGCATCTCGAATTACCTTGCTGAGTTAGCGCGGGGTGGGGCGTCGGCGCACACGGTGCGGAATTACGCCTCCGATCTCGAGCAGTTCGCGACTTACTTCGAGCCGCCTGGTGAGACGGCGCCCGCAATCGAGCAATTGGATCTAGCGCTGCTGCGTGAGTGGCTGGCGAGTTTATACGACCAAGGCTTCGAGTACCGTAAGCGTCCGGCGCAAATTGGCAGCCGTGCGCGCGATGTTCCAGTTTCTGCTGGAAGAAGGCTTGTTAGCCACGAACTGCGCAAAGCGGTTACGAACACCGAAAGCCAAGCAGCGACTGCCGGACGTGATGTCGGCCGAGAAGACGAATAATCTTATCGATGCCGTGGAACGTGGTGAACCAATCGAGAAGCCATCGCGTGAACGAGACTTGGCGTTTCTTGAAGTGCTGTACGGCTGCGGGCTACGCGTCAGCGAATTAGTAGGTATCAATGTCGAGCATTTGGACTTGCGCAATGGATGGGTCCGCGTCCGAGGAAAAGGCGACAAAGAGCGCGAGGTGCCAGTGCCGCAGCGCGCAGCCGCGGCCGTGGAACGATATCTGGAAGTGCGCCAGCCGGTTGAAGACGAGCGCGCGATGTTCCTAAGCACCCGAGGAACCCGCTTGAGTGACAGGCAGGTGCGGCGACTGGTGAAGCTGTATGCATTAGCGGCGACGGGCGATTCGACGGTGCATCCGCACAGCTTTCGGCACGCTTATGCCACGCATTTGCTGGCGGACGGAGCGGACCTGCGCGCGATCCAGGAACTGTTGGGCCACTCGCGGTTGTCAACTACACAGAAGTACACGCAGGTGTCGTTGAAAGATCTTCAGGCGGTGTACGACAAGGCGCATCCGAAGGCTTGATGCCGCTATGCCTTGGCCCAAGCGGCACCGGCCATGATGACGAGTGTTCCCGCGAACAGCGGAATAACTCCGCGCTTGCGACGCTCTGGAATGACGACGTGAAAACCGAAATAGAGGAAACTTCCCGCGATGACAGCAAGAACGCCGGGAGTCCACCAAGGACCGAGCGCAGTGGCGCCGGAAGCATTGACATTCGGCTCTATATAGGCGGCCACCACGGTGAGGGCCTCGACCGCAACGGCGAGTAAAATCGCCTTGCCGGCGCTCTCGACAGCTCTTCGCAGTATCCAACCAAGTGCGAAGCCTTCGGGAAGCTTGTGGAGGGCTAGCCCGAGCGCAAGAGCCAGGCCGGTGGTTCGAGTATTCCCGAGCGCACGGATACTCCACCCATCGAGAAAACAGTGCACTGCTGTTGCAGCGAGAAGCGGAGCGATCGCACCCGAGCGCAACGAATAACCGCTGATGCATCAGCATTTGTATCGGCTGTGGCGAGCATAAGCAGACTGTGAGTGCAAGGGCCGTTGCGGATAACCAGCCGCATGTGACGGCGATCTCAGGCATCACCCAGAAGAGTGCGATGCCAAAGAGAAGGCCGCCGCCCGCCGCGCCTAACTGTGCCGTCCAGAATCGCGATTGGCCCAGCAGCGCGCCCGCGACCAGGCCACCGATGGCGAGCAGCGTTAGCAACCACGCGACGGCCATCACTGACCGGTTACTTTGACGACGAAGTACTCGAACGGTGCTTTCTCGATTTGCAATTGATGCGCAACGCCGGCGGGAATGTGAATGATGTCGCCGGTTGCGAGCTGGTGATGCTCACCGCCAGAGATGCCGGTGCCGCGGATCTCACCGGGTTTTTCAGTGTGCGGATTAACAATCTTTCCGCCGGTCACGATACGTAGCCTGACCGCTTTCAATAACGAAGATGTCCGCTTCATGTTCGTGAACCTCGGCGGAGCCTGTGGATTCGCGCATCGCCAGCATGGTGTAATGATTGCCATAACGAGTGAGTTCGCGACTGGCAAACGTCTTGCCAGGTTTTGCGAGCGATTGCCCCATGGACTGCAAGTCTTTCGCACTGTAGATGTCAACGGCCGAGTCGGCAGCAATTCCCGTCGCGCAGACGGCAAATAGAACTCCGGCGTAAATTGCGATTCGCGTGCGATTTGTCATCGGTCTCAGTTTAGTTGGTGCACGACGAGGGTGAGAGACTAGCAGGGATAGCTGATGACAAGCGCCATCTGAACGTAATCGCTTTCATGTCAATCATCGATTTCTTACTTGGACGGCCGATTCCAACGTCCGAAGAACGTGCTTTGGAGATCGGCATCACCAAGGGCATTCCGATCTTGGGGCTGGATGCGCTTAGTTCAGCGGCATACGGGCCGGAAGCGGCATTGACTCGGCTGGTTCCGTTAGGAGTTGCGGGTCTGACATACATCGTGCCGTAACGTTTGCGCCACCGCAATGCTGTCATAGCCGCCTAGTTCATTTGGCCTGTGATTTGCATAAGGATACTTCTTACGATCTTCCGATCGAAAGGATACCTTCGTGGCTGCAAAATTCAAAGAGGTGTTGCCGTATTCCGGTGTCGATGAGAATACGCCCACTGGCGGGACAGGCATTGTAGTCCCGTTGAAGGGTTCGAACATGGTCATCCTGACTCAAGGGCCAAAGCTGAGCGTGAAGTCGGATTCAAGCAAAGTACAGGTCCAGGAGTTCAACGATTCAAAGTACAAGGACTTTGTCTCGGATTTGCCGAGTTCGATAGACAAGGACGAACAAGCATCGATCCTGGCGAAATTGAAGGACAAAACATGGCGAGTCTTCAAGGTCTCAAGCAACGAGTTACCAGGTCTTGACAAGGCACACATACATGCCCGGAACGCAAGCGCGTCCAAAGTAGAGGCTATGTTAAAGGTGCTGGTCGTGAAGCGGAGGACGGTCAAGATAGCGATTCGCCCGGTCCAGACGAAGGATGACTCCGGCAAGGTTGTCGCATTCAGTAAGGGTGCTCTCGATATTAAAACCATGCTGGATCAGATGAACCGGGTGTGGGTGCCTCAGGCGAATGTCACGTTCGAAGTCACAGACACGAGTCCGATGCTAATCACGGAAGGCTTGACGGCCAACTCGGATTGGGCGGACATCAGGAATGACAAGTTGCACGATGCATTGATGAAAGGAAAAGTCTTCTAACGCGGAACTGACGATGTTTCTGGTGAAAGCAGCGCGGGATAATTCGGGGCTCGTGAACGGCGTTACGGAGGCGGCAAACGGCATCGCTCTGATATCCGACTCGCGTTCGGATACAACAATGGCGCACGAGGCCGGACACTTCTTAGGCGCGCTGAACGAGAATGGCAAGTATAGCCAGCAATATGGGCATCAGGGTACGGATGCCGATCTGCTGATGAGGGACGGCGGAGCAGGGCGAAAGATTCCTTATGGCGAAGTGACAGACTTCAATAAAGGCTATCGAGCGTGAGCTGAAACCTTACTCAGATACAAATCTGGTTCGCAGCAGCGCTAGTAGTCTCGCTGTGGTGACATGGGACAAATTGTGGTAAAAAGCATTGGCGAGCTTGTCTGAATGACTCCGCTTCTGCAAGCGTTCAAAGAGAACAGTCGCTTCGAACTGGCTCAGCCTTCCAAATGCCTCTTCAAGTCTTTTTATTCGCAAGCCATAGCCAAGGACGTCGTTGGCGAAAAAGCGCTGACTAACAAGCGGAAGGAGCCTGGCTTCTAGATCAATCGATGTCTCGTAGGTCCAATCGTGTTTCAGCGTCGCTACTGGAAGTCGCCTAACAACCGGCGCGAGCCAGTTATAGTCAACCTTTTCTCCCCAGAGTCTCGTTTTGATAAAGAAAAACCGCTTGTCTCCTTGGTAGGTTTCCGGATCGTATTCTTTTGAACCGTCAGCAAACCACTGCTCCACGATGGAGGCTTGCTGCTCCATACCGTAGTTGTCCCAATCTGAATCTAAGTGTTCGTGATCGTATGCATATGCGTCATCACTCGTCGCCTGATCCTTAAGAGAAAATGCCCAGTACGCGCTTGTTTCATGTTCTCCCTGCCAGACGTGCGTCAGCTCATGAATCAGAGTGCGCCGGTCTTCAGGCTTATAAGACATGCCGTAATAACCGTCTCCCGCGTGGATAACATATTTCCCCTCCGAACTGGAAACATTGAACAGCGGCGACAAGGGAATGCTGGTCGGCATAGTGAACTCTCTGTCGTTCTTCCCAAGCCCGTCGCTAATCAGAACGGTATCGTAAGGGATTCCGTTTCGGAAGACCGTTCTTGCAATTTGAATCTCACCAGAAGCTAGATGCCGAACGTTCTGTACTCTACGCATTGACCAGGTCTCCATACCCCAGAGACCGTCAGCCGTCGCGCGGGTTGACAGCGCGCACGGTCCCTTGTTTGCGAGGTCACCATTATATGTCCATGCTCGGCTTGGATTCGGTGGTGCGCGTTTGCTGTTCTTCCGAGGTGACATGCCCAGAACCTAAGGAAACAACCGTTTGGAGCGCAAGTCCCGAATGTGCTGGTTACCGCGCTATGCAGTAAGGCGTGTTGTGTCCGAGCTGAGAAATAAGGAACAGAACGTTCCGGACAATAATTCTTTTGGTGGGCCCTGAAGGATTTGAACCTTCGACCAAAGGATTATGAGTCCTCTGCTCTAACCGCTGAGCTAAGGGCCCGCAACTCTGATGCGATGGTAACAAAGGTCAACGCCAGAGGCGGCGTTGAACGTTCTGAAAGCGGCGGATGATTTCATGCTGGTCTGGATGGCGGCCGTCGGCAATGACTTGCTTTCCTGCCACAAACACATCGCGGATTGCCGACCGCGATGCGGCGAATATCAGTTGCGTGGTGAGATCGCCTTCGCCGCAGCCTGCCATAGAGGGATCGTTCAGATCTATGGTGAAATAATCGCCCGAATCGGGCGACTGGTTGAGAGCCCGAAGCCCGCCTTCCGCCGCAGCCTTGAAGAGAGCGTCGGAGGGCAGGATCGCGCGTTGCAACCTGTTCATGCGCAGGTGACATTCGAGGCAGCGGGCATCTTCGAGAAGATCGATTTGCACGTTGCTATCGGTGCCGAAGCAAATGTTTGCTCCAGCGTGCAACAGGATCTCGGCCCGTACAGGACCATCGCCTAAATTGCGTTCGGTTGTGGGGCACGCGCATACGTGCGAGTGAGCCGAACCCAGGTAACCGGCTTCCGGTTCGGTGATGTGAATGGCGTGGACCGCTGTGAAATCACCGCCGAGAATTCCACACTCCTGCAGGAGTTCTACGGGACGGCGTCCGTGTTCGGCGAGACATTCTTCCACCTCGGCGGGCTGCTCCGCAACGTGCATGTGAATCGGAAGCTGCCTGGCGCGCGCGTACCGGGCGATAGCTTCGATTGACTCAAGCTGGAGAGCGCGCACACTGTGCAGGGCGATGCCGATCGGAGCGGGCCCGTGTGCCGTTAGTGCGTCCGTCTCTGCGAGAAAAGTATCGACGTCCCGGAATGTGAATCGGCCCTGCAGTGGATTCGCCGGCTTGTTCCAACCGGCGCGTTCATACGCCGTCCGCAGAAGAACGATTCGAATGCCCACATCGTTTGCGGCACGAATGACTTCCAGCGCGAGCAGGTTCGGATCTGCATAGGGTGTTCCATCGGGTTCGTGGTGGACATAGTGAAATTCACCGACCGTAGCGATGCCTGCCAGCAGCATCTCCATAAATGCCATACGTGAAACATCGTAGATATCCTCGGGCGCGAGGCGATTCGCAGCGCGGTACATGGCCTCCCGCCACGTCCAGAAGCTGTCCATCGCGTTACCGGTGCGATGCTCAGTGCGGCCGCGGATAACTCTTTGGAAGGCATGCGAATGTGCATTTACCAGTCCGGGTACTACGCAGCGATTTCCGCGAATCGTCGGAAGCATCAAACCGGACTTAACTCGCCCTCGCCGCCAGCCTGAACACGGGCGTATGCGGCGTCTCCGTCGATGTAAACGTCCGTCGCGAGTTCAATGCCGGCGAAGTAGGGAATTTCGCGATAGTCGCCGCAATCGTAGATGACGAAATCGGCACGCTTGCCGGGTTCTAACGATCCGATCTCGTCGCCGCGGCCGAGGCTGTAAGCGGCATTGATTGTGGCAGCCGTTATTGCTTCCGCAGGGGTCATGCGCATGTGTGTACAAGCCAGCGAAAGCACAAAGGGCACGGACGGAGTGGGGGAAGAACCAGGGTTGAAGTCGGTGGCGAGAACGACGGCCAATCCCGCGTCAATCATCTGCCGGGCAGGCGCAAAACAACTCAGGCCGAGGGTATAGACGGAGGCAGGCAGCAACACGGGTTGCACCCGGTTTGCGGCGAGGGCTTCGATTCCGTGAGCATCTATTTGCTCCAGATGATCGGCCGTCGCCGCGCCCAGGTGCGCTGCCAGTTCGGCCCCGCCACTTCGCGAAAGTTGGTCCGCATGCACGCGCATTCCGAGACCGAGTTCGTGGGCGCGCGACAATATGGCACGCGACTGCTCGACGGTAAACACGTTGCGTTCGCAGAATACGTCACAATATTCAGCGAAGCCCTGCATGATAACCGCAGGCAACATTTCATCGATGAGCAACTCCACATAAGCATCGCGATCGCCGCGGTACTCATCGGGAATTTCGTGTGCGAGAAAAGTCGGCACGAATCCAAGTTGCTTGATGACGCTGAGGATCTTGAGTTCTGCTTCGGCCGTCAGTCCATAGCCGGATTTCGCTTCGACAGTTGTGGTGCCGCAACGCGTGAACCAGGTGGCGTATCGGCGGCCGGCTTCCAGCAACTCGTCCTCGCTCGCTTCCCGCGTTTTTTCAACCGTGGAACGGATGCCTCCCCCCGCTGCCGCAATCTGCTCATATGTTTCGCCGAGCGCACGACGCTCAAACTCATCAACACGGGTGCCCGCGAACACGGCGTGCGTATGTGCATCGACAAAGCCGGGCAGCAGCACGCCCCCACCTGCATCTATGACCGGGATTTGCTCCAGACCCATCTGCTCGATTTCATTCCGCGGGCCGACTGCTTCGACGATGCCGTTACGCACCAGCATGGCGCCGTCTCGAATGAATGCGAGATCGCGCATCTCGCCGCGCGTGCGAGCACGCTTCGGTCCTCCAACCGTTACAACCTGCTTGCAGTTGACAACGGCGAGGTAGTAATCTTCCTCTTCCGTTTCCATTAGTGCGACATGGGAATACGCACGCGTTTGGCGCGCGCAACTTCTACGGCGTTGGGATACCCGGCATCGACGTGACGCATGATACCTGTGCCTGGATCGGAAGTGAGCACTCGTTCCAAGCGCCGGCCGCTCTCGGCCGAACCATCTGCCACGACAACCATGCCCGCGTGCAGCGAATAGCCGATGCCTACGCCGCCACCGTTATGGATGGAGACCCAAGAGGCGCCGGCCGCGGTGTTCACAAGCGCGTTCAGCAACGGCCAATCGGCAATGGCATCTGAGCCATCCTGCATACTTTCCGTTTCGCGGTAGGGCGAAGCAACGGACCCGGCATCCAGGTGATCGCGGCCAATCACAATGGGCGCGCGAATTTCGCCGGATCGAACGAGTGCGTTGATGGCAAGGCCGAACTCTGCGCGCTCGCCGTAGCCGAGCCAGCAGATACGCGCGGGCAAGCCCTGGAATTGAATTCGTCTCACCGGCTAGTTTGATCCACCGCGCCAAATCGTCATTGTGGCCGAACATTTCGAGGACCAGCCGGTCTGTCCGGCGAATGTCTTCGGCATCGCCCGACAGCGCGACCCAGCGAAACGGCCCGCGGCCTTCGCAAAACATAGGGCGTATGTATTCGGGCACAAAGCCGGGAATCGAGAACGCATCCGTTGCTCCGGCAGCTTGCGCATGAGCACGAATGTTATTTCCGTAGTCGAATGCAATGGCTCCCGCTCGTTGCAACGCCAACATTCCTTCGACATGTTGCGCCATCGCTGCCGTTGAGCGCGCTACATACTCTTCAGGATTACTCTTGCGCAAAGCCGCGGCTTGGTCCAGAGTCAAGCCATTGGGCACGTAGCCGTTCAAGGGATCATGGGCGCTTGTCTGATCTGTAGCGATGTCGGGGATAATGCCGCGCCGGGCCAACTCGGGGATGACGTCTGCGCAGTTGCCGACTAAACCGACGGAAAGAATGGTATTTTGCTTGCCCGCTTCTTCCAATGCGCCGAGTGCGTCATCAGCGTGTGAACCAAACGGTCGCAATAACCGGTTCGGACCCGTTTCTCAATCCGCTTTGCATCCACGTCAATGCCGAGGAACGACGCACCGTTCATGGTTGCGGCAAGTGGTTGCGCTCCGCCCATTCCACCCATGCCGCCGCTGACGATCAGCTTGTGCTTCAGACTTCCGTTGAAGTGCTTACGCGCAGCAGCCGCAAACGTCTCATAAGTGCCCTGCACGATTCCCTGGCTGCCGATGTAGATCCAGGAGCCCGCCGTCATTTGCCCATACATGGTCAGCCCGAGTCTTTCGAGGCGGTGAAATTCATGCCAGTTGGACCACTTTCCAACCAGGTTGGCGGTAGCAATCAGGACACGAGGCGCCTCCGCGTGCGTCCGGAAAATCCCGACGGGTTTGCCTGACTGCACAAGCAGAGTTTCGTCGTTGCCGAGTTCGCGCAGTGAGGCAACCAGCGCATCGAAACATTGCCAATTGCGGGCTGCTTTGCCTGTGCCGCCATATACGATCAGCTCATCGGGGTTCTCTGCGACGTCCGGATCGAGATTGTTCATCAGCATCCGCATAGCGGCTTCCTGGTGCCAGCCTTTACAGCTCAAAGTTGTGCCACGAGGCGCTTTGACTGTGACAGTGGTGTCACTCATCTGGTTCAATCCTTACGTCAGCGCGTGAACTCATCGAATTCGCCCTGCGCGACGGCAGCGGCAATTGTCTCGATATCGCGTGACAACGGGCGGTCCGTTGTCAGGCGCGGGACCATGGACCGGATCAGCTTGTGCGCTTTCTCGATGGGAGGAGACGATCGCAAAGGCTTACGGTACTCGAGTCCTTCCGCAGCAGCCAGGAGTTCAATGGCAAGCACCTGCTCGGCATCGGTGACGATCTCGCGCAGTTTGACAGCAGCGGTCATGCCCATAGAGACATGATCCTCCTTGTCGCCGGAGGTTGGCACGTTGTCTATGCTGGCGGGATGCGCGAGCACCTTGGCTCCATTCAGCAGAGCGACAGCGCAGATCTGGGCCATCATGTATCCCGAAGAAAGTCCCGGTTGAGCGGAGAGGAACGGCGGCAAGCCTTCGTTCACATCGGGGTTCACCAGGCGGTCAACGCGGCGCTCCCCGATGCTCATGAGATCCGTCATCGCAATGGCCGCGTAGTCGAAGACCAGTGCGAGCGGAGCGCCGTGAAAATTGCCGCCGCTGAGGATGTCGCCATCGTTGAAGACGAGGGGATTGTCTGTGGCGGACCCGCTTTCTATTTCAACTACGGAACGAGCGTGTTCGAGCGCAGTGCGAACCGCACCGTGAACCTGGGGCATGCAGCGCAAGCTATACGCGTCCTGCACACGAGGGTCGTCGAGCAAATGAGAACGGCGGATCTCGCTGTTTTCAAGCAGACTGCGCAAGTGCGCGGCAGAGTCAATTTGCCCAGTGTGCGGCCGCGCTGCATGGATTCTCTCATCGAACGCGACCGGTGTCCCCAGCAGCGCCTCCAGAGTCATGGCCCCGGCGAGATCGGCAAGTGCAGCAATGCGGATTGCGCGGCAGAGTGCGAGCGCGCCAACCGCGCACATGGCCTGCGTCCCGTTCAGCAGCGCTAAGCCTTCTTTGGCGGCGAGACGCAATGGTGTAAGTCCAGCAGCCGTTAGGGCGACGCCGCTCTCCACCCGCTCGCCTCGAAACCAGCATTCACCTTCGCCGATGATGGCCAGCGCGAGATGTGCCAAGGGAGCCAGATCGCCGCTTGCCCCTACCGAGCCTTTCTCCGGGATTATCGGATGCACTTTCAGTTCAAGCATCCGCAGCAGCATCTCGAGGACGGTAACGCGGCAACCGCTATATCCGAGAACGAGAACGTTGGCGCGCAGCAGCATCATGGCGCGAGTTTCGGGTTGGGATAGAGGGCGGCCCAAGCCACAGGAGTGGCTGCGGACCAGATTTAGCTGCAGCGCTTCGAGATCGTCCGGCGCGATGCGAACATCGGAGAGCTTGCCAAAGCCGGTATTGATGCCGTAAACAGTACGGCCTTCCTGGATGATGCGTCCGACCAGGGAGCAGGATTGTGACATCCGCTCCCTCGCGTCGGAAGTGAGTTGCACCGTCGAGCGGCCTGCCGCGACAGCATCAATTTCTTCAAGAGATAACTGCCGTCCCGAAAGCTCCAACATAGACGCACCGATGCTATCGATCAGAAGAGATGTCCCAGCTTGTCCCGCTTCGTCCTCAGATAATCAACGGTCGTCGCAAGAGGTGGAACGACGATCGGCGCGCGTTCCACCACTCTGATGCCGGCGTTTTCCAGTGCTGCCACTTTATCGGGATTATTAGAAAGAAGCCGGACGGAGGCGACCTTGAAATACAGCAGAATAGCCGCCGGCAGGGCGTAATCGCGAAGGTCCGCTTTGAACCCGAGTTGCTCATTCGCTTGAACGGTATCGAGACCTTCGTCCTGCAATTCGTAGGCGCGCAACTTATTGAGCAAACCGATGCCGCGGCCTTCCTGGTGCTCATAGATCAATAGGCCCCGGCCCTCGGCGACGATCTGATCGAGCGCCAGTTCCAGTTGCGATCTGCAATCGCAGCGCAAACTATGGAACACATCGCCGGTGAGACATTGCGAGTGAATGCGAACAAGAGGCGGACCGGGCTCCGGGCGCAAGTCGCCGAGTTTGAGCGCGAGCGCTTCTTCCGTTTCGGAGCCCCGAACGCCTTCAAATCCGTAAATGCGGAAGTTGCCGAAGCGGCTGGGAAAATCCGCCTCAGCCACTTTCTTCAGTTGCAACTCTAACGAATCGGAAGGCTTCAACCCTCTATTATCGTGTAAGCAGACGGATAGCCGCAGTCAAAGGCTTCGTTTCCGCACGCATGTTGGATAAGCAAGAACTCGCCGCGCTTCTCATCAAAGTTGCCGTTTCCGCATCCATGGCGAGCATCCTCATGCGCTTTGCGAGCATTCAGAAGATGTTGCTGCGCGATGAGCGCACCATAAAGGACCGTCTGCAGCTTGCGCTTGTATTCTCGATCCTATTCGGGGCGACGGCTGAAGTACGCATCCTAAGTCACGATCAGTATCGGGCAATAGACCTGGCGCTAGAAGGCGCACAGATCGCAGGTATGCTGGGCGGCTATGTAAGTGGATTGATAACGGGTATCTGCGTTTCTGTTCCGGGCATGTTTAATGGGAAGTTCATGTCGATGCCGCTCTACGCCGCCGCGGGCGTGCTGGGGGCCATCATGCACGATCTGGCGCCGCAAAGGGAAGACGTCTGGTATTTTTCCCCCTTCATCGACCTGAATCTCTACAGGCTTTTCAAACAGGTTCTACGTTTAGGCAAGGGCACGCTCGACCGCCGGTTGGTGGAGCGTGCGGCTTTCAATGTAGCTTGCAACGCGATTGTCGTGTTGACTGAAGTGCTGCGCTGGGGAGTTCGGCTGGAATTCAAAGATCGCTATGCTTTTTTTCTGTTTGATCGCATACCAGCCAACCCACTGCCGCTATTTGCTGCGTGCGCCGTCGCCACGCTATTTGCAGTATCCATTCCTATTCGAGTGTGGAGCAGCTATCGCGCGGAGAAACAACTGGAGCTGCAACGCGTCCGCTTGACCGAAGCGCAGCTCGCCGCTCTGACTAACCAGATTAATCCGCACTTCCTGTTCAACACGCTGAACTCTATCTCTACTCTCGTTCGTATCGATCCCGACCGCGCGCGCAGCATGATTTACAAGCTTTCCAACATTCTTCGCCGATTGCTGCGGAAGACGGATAACTTCGCTACTTTGCGTGAGGAAATCTCGTTCATCGACGACTATCTGGCTATCGAATTGGCGCGCTTCGGCGACAAGCTGCGGTTCCACAAGCAGATCGACGAGAACGCTCTAGATCGGCTGGTGCCGACGATGATCTTGCAACCGATCGTCGAGAACTCCATCAGGCACGGGCTCGCGAAGAAAATCGAGGGCGGCACAATCACGTTACGAGTGTGGTTGGAAGATGCCTTTACTTGTATCGCGATTGACGATGACGGTGTCGGTATTTCGCCCGAAAGGCTGCAATCGCTGTTCGAGGGTGGAATCGGTGTGAGCAACGTCAAAGAGCGATTGAGCGTGCTCTTTGGCGCTCGATACCAGATTGCGGTGCACAGTGAGCTTGGCACGGGCACGCGAACGATCATCAAAGTCCCTGAGCTGGCGTTTTCAATGGCGGCAGATAACGCTGCTGAAATGAAAACAACCGCGTAAAAGCTGCCCGGTCTCAGGTGGCGGTTTTGAGTCCCGTCAGAATGCCGCGCATATACGTGAAGCTCTTCTGCATGCCCGGCATGGGGTCATCGGGATGTACCTCGTATTCGAGATTGACCGAGCCCTTGTAGTTGATCTTCATCAACTGCGCAAAGACCTGGCGAATGGGCAGCTTGCCTTCGCCGACGGCTACCTGGCTATCGCGGGCAACCTTCCAGTCGGAGTTATGAGGGTCAGCCAAGTCTTTAAAATGCATGTCGAGCAACCGAGGGCCGGCTTGAGCGATAGACTCCACAATGTCCGCGCCCGCGCGAGCAGTGTGGCCAATGTCCATGCAGAGGCCGCAACGCGGGTCCATGTCCTTCACAGCTTCGAGGACGCTCTGCGGTGTGGGGAAGTTTTTATCTTCCGGTCCGTGATTGTGAAGCGCGATCTTGATGTTGTATTCCTTGACGAACTTTTCGAGTTTGGGCAAGGTGACGTGCGTCGGCGCGCAGACAATCAGCGGAAATCCCGCGCGCTTAGCGTATTCAAATTTGTGCCGAATATCGGCTTCATCGTCCTTGTCAAACGTGATGTTGCCGCAGCCCACCAGGATGATGCCCGCGTCGTGAAACTCTTTCACTGCGGCGTCGATCTGTTCCGGGGTGCTGTCCAACGGCAAGTGGAAGTCTTTGACATTCAGGTAGCGCGTCCCTAGTTGCAGTGTCATGCTGATGGCCTGCGCACGAGAGAATTTCCGGAACGAGTAAGACGCGACGCCTAGCTTGATATCGGCGCCGCCCAGCCGGTACTCCTGACCACGCAATAGCGAGTTAACCGTTGTCAGCGCCCCGAGTGCCATGGGAAACCTTCCCAATAAAGTTCTTCTGGTCATCAACGTGGACTTTATCAAATCGCTTGAAGTTCTTCTTCCAGTAGTTGTTTGTTGTATAGCTCGGCGTAATAGCCGCCGCGGTGTTGCAGCTCGTCATGAGTGCCGGTCTCTACAATCGACCCATGGCTCAGCACGATGATCCTATCGGCATTCTGTACGGTGGAGACACGATGCGAGATCAAGATCGTGGTGCGATCGTGCATGACGCCGGCAAGACCATTCAGAATCTTCTCTTCTGTGACCGTATCCACACTCGAAAGGGCATCATCGAGAATCAGAATTCGCGGGTTGCGCAGCACCGCCCTCGCGATGGCGGTCCGCTGCTTTTGGCCGCCGGATAAAGTTAGGCCGCGTTCGCCGATGACGGTTTCGAGACCATTCGGAAACGTTTCTATGTCGCTTGTGAGACCCGCTACTTCTGCCGCCCATTCGATGTGGTCACGAGTTGCCTCCGGCAATCCCCAAGCAATATTTTCCGCAAGTGTTGCGCTGAACAGGAAGGTCTCCTGCGGCACGAAACCGATCTGACGCCTCAGTTCTTCGGGATCGAACTGACGGACATCGATGCGCCCGAATTCGACCTTACCTTCTGTGGGATCAAAGAGCCGCGGGATGAGGCTCACGAGAGTGGTTTTGCCGCTTCCGGTGTGGCCTACTATGGCCACCGTCTCACCCGAACGGATGGTCAAGTCCACATCGGCAATGGCGAATCGATCGCCAAATGCCATAGAAACGCGATCGAAACGGATCTCCGGAGCGTACTCTTTCGGATCCAGAACGCTGCCCGACAGGGGACGCGCAATCCGAGGTTTTTCGTGCAGCATTTCGTTGATGCGGTTCAGTGATGCCGTGCCGCGCTGCATCAGGTTGACAACCCAGCCAAACGCGATCATGGGCCAGATCAGCATGCCCATGTAGGTATTGAACATCACGAAACTGCCCAGGCTGATCTTGTGCATGAGCAACTGGCGGCCACCGGTCCAAAGCACGAGCAGAAATGTTAAGCCAATAAGCGCCTGCAGCAGCGGCATAAACATGCCCTGAATGCGAGCGAGGCCGATATTCTCGCGGATGTAATCGCGGTTCAAGGCTTCAAACTGCTCAACTTCAGCTTTTTCCTGCGCATACGCGCGTATGACACGAACGCCCGCGAGATTCTCCTGAACGCGGCTGCTTATATCGGAGAACATTCTCTGGATATGCTCGAAGCGCGTATGAATCCGTCGTCCGAAGAAGATAACCGCAACAGAGACTAAGGGCGCGGGAATGAGCGCCATTAAAGTTAGGCGCACGTCGGCGCCCAGCATGACGGCAACGGCGAGTACAAGCATGACGGAGGTCTCGGTCCAATACATAATTCCCGGGCCGAGCATCATGCGCACCGCGTTCAGGTCGTTAGTGCTGCGCGCCATGATGTCTCCCGTGCGATAGCGGGCGTAGAAATCTTGCGAGAGCTCAACAAAATGGCCAAACAAATCATTGCGAAGATCGAATTCGATATCGCGAGAAATTCCGATGATAATGACGCGCATCCAGTACTGGAACACGCCTTTAACCAGGGAGAGTGCGATGAGCAGGCCCGCCAGTTCCAAAATGACGCTCGCCCGAAAGCCATGCGTGAGTGAGTCAACGCCGTTCTTGATGACGAGCGGCTGAAGTACCGCAAGAATATCCTTCGTGAGCAGCGAACCGATCCCGAGAGCCATGCCGGTTCGGTAGCGCCGCAGATATGGCCAAAGTGTGGATAGCGACTTAAGCATCAGAGACCGATATACTCCGCTATCGTCTTTGTCCATTCCAGGAAAAACGTTCTGCGGCCTGCATAGGAGTCCCACCATAAGTTCAGCGGGAAATTAGGGTCTGGCGCCGGTATAACGGCCAGCTTCAGACCGGAGTTCAAGTGCCGGAATAAGAATGCGGCGCGATGCGTATGATAGTCGCTGGTCACGAGCAAGATGTTGCGAATGCCGTGAGATTTCAAATATTTCCCCACAAATACGGCTTCGGTACCGGTCGAGTTGACATTCGGCGGCATAGGTAACGGCTGAAAGAGCGCCGCAGGGTATCCCTTCTGCTCCGCATATTTGATGGTCGTATCAGATTCATAGCCCATCAAAGACTTCGGCCCGTCCACGATCACGACGGGAACGTATCCAGCCTGCGCCAATTCAGCAGCTTTGAGGATTCGTACGCCCGCGGCATCGCCGCCCAGGACGACCGCGGCCTCAGCCTTTTGGACACCGTCATCTTCTACTAGAGCATTCCCCAGACCGGTGAGGATCGGTTTCCAGAACAGGAGTCCAACTGCGGCCAAGAGAATCAATAGCAGAACGAAAGCGCCACAACCCCGGCGCACTCGAGAGCGCCGATGCAACCTACTCAGCGCTAATCCTCATGAGAGGTTGTGCTCGAATCCGCGTGCGAGTCAAGACGCCCTGCGGTTTTGAGGGTCTGGTACATCCGTTCTATCTCATCCTCTTCGTCTCGGGTCAGCATGCGTACCGGCTGCTCGGAAACGGGGGCATCCCCCGGAAGACCGGTGAGGCTGGCCCAGGTCCAGAAATCTCGATACGCCACGCCATCGAAACTTGCCAGATAGGCATTTTTCCGAAGCTGGGCGATCAAGGTCGCAATGCGTCCATGGTCACCGGGAAAAACAAGCAACTTGCGCCGGCCGTTCGTCAACTTGAGACGAAGAACGAGTGGAGACACGAAACGGCTGCTGTTAATCTCGCGGACTTCACGCCACGCTATAGCCCGTTCACCGATGTTGAATTGGTTTTCGCCGACGCGGATCACCGGCCGCATGGCCAGCCAGAAAAGGAGCAGCGCGGTAAGGAAACAGAGCCCCCCTGGAATGAAGGCGAATGGAGCGCGAAGCCCGCATAAAGCGCAGACCGCCGTGCCCGCTACCGCGATCCACGCAGCCCGAGCGTAAACACGAGAAGGATGATAGATCTCGACGCTCGCTTCCATGTTCTAAGGCTACTCCCGCCCTATCAGGCCGTCAATGCTGGTTTGTACTCCTGTTGAGGTTTCCGGTACATTTTCCAACGGTGCCGTTCTTCACCATAATTCTAGGACTTCGGAAGCGCCGGTTGCCGCGCCATTTGTATCCCCTTTCGGACGTAATCTAACCCGCTAAGAAATGTAAAGATTACCGTGAGGGCCACCGCCGAGATTCGCAATAAATGGAAAACAGCATTCGGAAAGGCAGAATCCAGCAGAACCATCAAAACGAGCATGATCTGAAAGAAGGTGCTCACCTTCCCCAGTTCCGAAGGAACAAATCGGCGGACATTCCGAAAGATCCGGACCAGCAACGCGCCCATGACAATCACCAAGTCGCGAATCAGAGCGAGCAGAAGAACCCACAGCGGGATGAGATTGCTGACTGCGAGTTGAATGAATAGGACTACCAGGAGGATTTTGTCCGCAAGCGGATCGAAAACAATGCCCGTCCTGCCTGAGGCCTTGAACTTCCTGGCAGCAAACCCGTCGAACCAATCTGTCAAACCGGCTACGATGACCACCCCCAACGCGGCCCGAAAGTGCGATTCGGCGATCAGCCACGCAGCCAGAGGCGCCGCCATCAGACGCAATGCAGTGATGAAGTTCGGAATGTGCCGCAAATGAGAAGTTTAGCCGGACTACGCTCCGACTTAGGCAGCAGCTCTGTCGCGAGTAACGATTTCGTAGAGAGACGAATCCGACATCAGCCGGTTAACCAGCGCCACGTGCATCGCATGACCCGCCTTTTCCGCAATGACGAGGCCTAGCAGGGGACGCCCAATAAGAGCCAGATCTCCGATGAGGTCAAGCGCCTTGTGGCGGCAGCATTCGTCCGCGAATCGGAGGCCGCCCGGATTTGCAACTCCGTTCCGGGTATAACAGACCGCGTTGTCTAGAGATGCGCCGCGGATCAGTCCCATGTCGCGCATCTGGTCTAGCTCATACTCGAAACCAAACGTCCGCGCCGGAGCGATGTCGCTCGCGTACGCTTCGGGAGTGACTTCGAGTTCAAGCTTCTGTTCGCCCACCATGGGGTGATCGAAGAGGTTATGGCAGCGTAATTGAAAAGAGTCACACGGAAGGATGGAGACTCGTTTGCCGTTCGATTCGACGCTGACGGGTTTGACAATCCTCATATAGCGTCTTGGGCGGCGGGACTCCTGAATACCTGCTTCCTTAATTAGCTGTACGAACGGGAGACCGCTTCCGTCAAGGATGGGAAGTTCCAGGTTGTCCAGTTCTACGTAAGCGTTGTCGATGCGCATACTGTACAGAACGCTTAGCAGGTGCTCCGTTGTAGAGATAAAGATGCCCTTCGGATGCATCAGGCTAGTGGCATAGCTGACGCGTTCCACGTGTTCCCAACTGGCCGGGATGTGCGTGTTCTCCAGGTCGGTTCGAATAAAGACGACACCGGTCGCGGGCGGGGCAGGGCGGATTCGCATATGCACCGGCGCTCCGTGATGCAAGCCGATTCCATCAACTTGTACTGGACGCCGAATGGTCGCCTCGTAGTGCATGTGAAGCGTCTAGCATAACAGAGCAATCCTGTCCGTCAAGAGCTAATTGGTTGATTTTAGATGAGTTGTGCGCCTGGGGTGTGTCATTCCTGCCACGCGCATCTAGCAGTTGGATCCCGGGATGTAGCATTTCAGCCGCACTGGAAAACTGTTTTCCGAAGAAGAACAGTATAGGCTAGTATTCTCTAGGTGCTATTGCATGCTTTCTAAGAAAACTCTCTGCGTTTGCGCGGCTGGACTAGCCGTAATTCCGCTTCTTCTTTTCGCCGAAGAACAAGTGGATTTGGCTGTCGTGAATCGCATTAAGTCCGAGGCCTTCAACAACTCGAAGGTGATGGACACCATGTTTTACTTGACCGACGTTTACGGACCGCGTCTAACCGGGTCGGCCAATTTCAAGGCGGCCGGAGACTGGGCAGTAAAGCGGCTTCAGGAATACGGATTGGTGAACGTGAAAGAGGAGAAGTGGGGGCCGTTCGGCCGCGGCTGGCAGTGCAAGTATTTTGAGGCGCACATGGTGGAACCGCAGTTCTCGGAGCTGGTGGGCATTCCCCTTGCCTGGACTGAGGGTACGAACGGATCGGTTACTGGTGAACCAATGATCGCGCCCATCCGCACAGAAGCGGACATGGATAAATACAAGGGCAAGCTGAAGGGCAAAATTGTGTTGGCTGTCGAGCCTCGCGAAATGCCGTTCCCCACAACCATCGAAGCGCGCCGGTACACGGATGCGGAGTTGGCGGAACAGGCGGAAGCACCGGAGCCCGGACGCTTGGGTGCGTTTGGCGCGCGAGCGCAACGTCCGGGACAGCCACCGCCTATGACCTTTGAGGAGCGGCAACGCTTTCAGGCGAAATTAGTGCAGTTCTTGAAAGACGAAGGAGTGCTGCTGACGCTAACGGAGAGCACAAACGGTCAGGGCGGGATTATTTTCGCCCAATCCGGCGGCTCTTACGACCTCAGTAAGCCGACCGCCGTACCCGGCGTCACGCTCATGCCCGAGCAGTACAACCGCATTGCGCGCCTGGTTCAGCACGACATTCCGGTGAAACTGGAATTCGACATCAAGAATGAGTTTTACAACGACAACCCGGACTCCTTCAACATTACAGGCGAGATTCCAGGCACCGGTCCCCACAAAGATCAACTGGTGATGCTGGGCGGCCACTTCGATTCCTGGCACGGTGGCACCGGCGCCACCGATAATGGCGCGGGCAGCGCGGTCATGATGGAAGCGGTTCGAATTCTGGAAGCGGTTCACCAACAAATGGATCGCACCGTTCGGATAGCTTTGTGGGGCGGCGAGGAAGAGGGGCTGCTGGGCTCAAAGGCGTATGTGAAACAGCATTTCGCAGATCCCGAAACTATGAAACTGACCACCGAGCATTCGAAGCTCTCCGGTTACTTCAACCTGGACAACGGTACAGGCAAGATTCGCGGCGTCTATCTGCAAGGCAACGATATGATGCGCCCGATCTTCGAGGCTTGGCTCGCGCCATTTAAGGATCTTGGCGTTTCCACCGTCACGATTCGCAATACCGGCGGGACCGACCACCTTTCATTCGATGCTGTCGGGCTGCCCGGATTCCAGTTCATCCAAGACCCGATGGATTACGAAACACGCACGCATCATTCGAACATGGACGTTTACGATCGTATTCAGGCTGGTGACATGATGCAGTCCTCGGCGATCGTCGCATCGCTGGTGTATGACACGGCGAATCGCCCCGAGATGTTGCCGCGCAAGCCGCTTCCGCCTCCTCATCCTGCGCGGCGGCCTGAGGGGGCAGGACGACCCTCTCCGACGCCAAGCGGACGGTAGCGACGGCAGCAATGTCCAGCGCTTCCGACGCAATAAGAAGCTACGCTCCAATGGCCAGAGGAATGGCGGTTCCGTCGGGCCTGCGCCAGGTCGTGCGAAACTCGCGATCGTAAGTCCAGACTTTCAATCGCTTGTCCTGGCCGTACAGGGCTGCGATGCACGCATTTGCTCAGTCTGGCTCGTGATCGCCGTACTTAGTGAGCCAGCCGAGCACGTCGCCCAAGAAGTTCCTATCACACGGGCCAGGAAGAGAGGAGATCGCCAGCGCGTCGAGTAGTGCATGTGGCTGGCGCGTATTTACCGCAGATATCTGAGCCGGACGAATTTGAGAAGTCAGTCAACACGCTGGAAAGTGGCGGCGCCGATGGCAACACCTAAGGGATTCACACTTTCGCCCGACGGTGTTAATACAATCACAAAGACCAAGTGCCCGCAATGCTCTTGCCGGGCCTTTCACGAAAGGACATGCACTTTGATTCTCACCGGCAGGATAGCGATCGCGTTTCTCGTTGCGGGTGCACTGCTGAACGCATCGGCAGCAAAGAAACCGATAACGATCGATGCGCTCATGCACCCCGGTGGCCGGCGTGGAGGCGGTCCGATCGTTTGGGCTCCGAATGGAACCCAGTTTCTCGTGAACGAAGGCGGCAAGCTTTCCGTTTATGACGTGCCCACCGGCAAGCAGCGCGAAGTTATCGTGATCGACAAATTGGATAAGGCCGCAGTCACAGCCGAGGTGTCAGCAGTTTTTGACTGGACCAATCGGCGCGTAGGGGAAAGCGACTTCCAGTGGTTCTCCGACAGCAGGCATCTGCTGGTTGCGGCGTCCGGCGATCTCTTCGTTGTTGACGTGACAAGCGGCCTCTTCGATCAACTCACAAAGACGGCGGAAGTGGAGCGCGACCCGAAACTGTCGCCCGACAATAAGTCTGTCGCATTCCGGCTGGGTCCCGATTTGTACGTGATGGAGATCTCGGACAAGAAGATCACGCAAGTGACGAAGAACGGCTCGGAGACTTTGCTCAATGGCGAGTTGGATTGGGTGTATCCGGAGGAACTAGACCTGGACACTGCGTACTGGTGGTCTCCGGATTCGCGATCTATCGCCTATATGCAGTTCGACATAAGTCACGAGCCCATTTATCCGCAAGTTTCGCTGCTCGGAACGCATGCCGTCCCGGAGCCGGAGCGTTTTCCGCAGCCGGGCGATCCGAATGCGGACGTGCATATCGGCGTAGTCCCCGCTGTCGGCGGTGAAACGAAATGGATGGACTTGGGCGAAGCGCGCGGTTACCTGTTTGCCCGCGTTGATTGGCTGCCGAACAGCCGCGAGATTGCCGTCGAAAAACTGCCGCGCGTGCAGAACAAATTGGACTTACTAATAGCGGACACCGAAACGGGCAAGTCGCACGTCATCATTCATGAAGAAGATCCGGCGTGGATCAATGTGCAGGGCCAGCCAGAGTTCCTGAGCGACGGAAAGCGTTTCCTCTGGACCAGCGAGCGAAGTGGGTTCCGCCATATCTATCTATACGACAATGGCGGCAAACTGCTCAAACAACTCACCAGCGGTGAATGGGTCGTAGACGGCATAGAGCAGATCGATGAACAGAACAACCTTGTTTATTACACGTCCTCTGAGGAAAGTCCGCTGCGGAAATCGCTGTATACGGTCAGTCTGGATGGGACGAGCAAGCGCCAATTGAGTCAGTCCCCGGGAACTCATTCTGTGTCGGTCTCGCCCACCGCTGCGTACTACATGGACAACTTCAGTAGCTTGACCGCCATGCCCGGGGCCACCATCTGCAAAGGCGATGGCTCTGAAGTGCGTGTGTATCGCAAACCGGATACTAGCGACAGTGATCAATTCGAGATTCTGCCGACTGAGATCGTGCAGGTAAAAGCGCCCGACGGTACTCCGTTATACGCGCGCCTCATCAAACCCGCGGGATTTCAAGCCGGGAAGAAGTATCCGGCAATCATCATGATCTACGGCGGCCCTGGTGTTCAGTCCATACGCGATTCTTGGCAGGGTCTCTCCTGGGATCAGGTACTCGCGCACAAAGGTTTTGTCGTGTGGCAACTCGATAACCGCGGATCGATGGGCCGCGGCCATAAATTCGAGTCGGTCATTTATCACAACTTCGGCCGGAACGAATTAGAGGATCAAAAGATTGGAATCCACCATTTGATCGGCATGGGCTTTGTGGACCCGAAACGGTTGGGGATGTATGGCTGGAGTTATGGCGGATTCATGACGCTGTACACGCTTACAAATGCGCCGGGGCTGATCAAAGCTGGAATCGCGGGTGCGCCCGTAACCAATTGGCTGCTCTACGACAGCATTTACACGGAGCGCTACATGGGTGTGCCGGCTGAAGATGCCGACGGTTACAAGAAGAGTTCGCCTGTGAGTACGGCGGCCAATCTCGCTTCTAGACTGCTGATGATTCACAACGCGGAAGACGACAACGTGCACTTTCAGAACTCGATCCAAATGGCAAACGCGTTTGAAAATGCAGGCAAGCAGTTTTACATGCTCGTGTTCCCGCAGAAATCGCACGGTGTAAGCGGGCCTGCCAGGCGTCAGCTACTTGAAGAAACAACCAAGTTCTTCGAGCGGAACTTAACAGACGCTACACAATAAAAGCTTTATCCCCGGGCTTCATCCGTGCGGCGGTAATCGCCACGGCTGAAGTACTTCTCTAGCCAAATGTACAGGCAGATGAACAGGTAGCGGCTGCCCATCTCCTTAATCTTCAGCTTTGGCGTCCCGGAACGACGGTTTCGCCACGTGATCGGGATCACCGTCCAGCTATAGCCGCGAACGATTGTCTTGAGCGGCAGCTCTACGGTCAAGTTGAAGTGAGGAGAAAGAAGCGGGCGGCAACCCTGAATCACGCTCGCGCGGTACGCCTTGAAGGCATTCGTTGTGTCGTTCAGCCGGACACCGAACATCATGCGAATAAAGAAATTGGCGAGACGATTCACTTTGAGCTTTAGCCACGGATAGTCAATCACGCCGCCGCCTTTGATAAAGCGCGAACCGAATACCGCATCCCAGCCCTCATTCAGCAGATTCCAGTAGCGCACAACATCGCGGCTGTCATCGCTTTCATCAGCCATCATGATCACGCCGGCGTCACCCGCCATGTGATCGAGACCGTAGATGATGGCGCGCCCGAATCCGTGCGGTCCCGGATTTCGAAGCGGCCGCAGGGTGGGCACACGCTGCTGTAGGTCGATCAGCTTCTCCCAAGTCGTATCGCTACTTCCATCGTCGACAACGACGATCTCATGAGGTACCGCATGCAGACGCAATTCGACGAACAGATGCTCCACCGTCGATGCGATACAACCCTCCTCATCGCGCGCCGGTATGACCACGCTGAGGAGTTGCAGCCGCGGTCGATTTGCATCTACCCGTCCCGATTTCATACCGCTCCGCAGCGCGACAACCAATCGGGATTCTCAGCGACGTGCTGCGCGATTTCTTCCAGAATGGAGCTCAGGCTGCGGCGGGGAACCCAGCCTAACTCAATGCTTGCTCGCAGCGAGTTCATGACCATCCACGGCGCATCGAACGGCCGCGGCTTCAGATCCGGAACGGGCTCGTGAGCGCCGAACCGCTCATTTGCCCACGCGGTGAGTTGCGCCAAAGACATGGCATGGTCGAGTCCGCCGCCTGCGTGAAAGATGGGGTCGGCAGGAGGGTTGGCTCGAGTCTGCAAAGAAATCAGGTCGGCAAGATCGTCTGGGTGGAATGCATCGCGCACCTGCAAGCCGCGTCCGCCGAATCCAATGTAACGGAGCGGAATGCGCGCGGCGTGAGCATGCAGCCAATAGGAAAAGATACCCTGTTCCGCAGTGCCAAACTGCCCCGCGCCGGCAAGTACGCCGCAACGGTTGATCCAGACCGGGAAATGGAAGGCAGCGCCGTACTCGGCTGCCATCACTTCCGAGGCGAGCTTCGTGGCTCCGTAGAGAGATACCGGCTGCTCAACTGAAAACTGCTCGTTGAGACCATCGGCGCTTACCCCTTGCGGCAGCGCGCCCGCGGAATCCAACTCAAATGCGTTGCCGTGTTCGACAACCGGCAAGCCGGCAAGCGCGCGCACGGAGTACACACGGTTCGTACTCAGCAGAATGAGACCTGCTTTGCGCTCTCGGCAATACTCCAGCAGGTTCAGCGTGCCGCCCAGATTGTTTTCGGCAAGCTGTCTTGGACTCGACTTGCCATCAACGCCCGCCAGCACACTGGGATTGGCCGCGGCGTCGATGACCCAGTCCGACGCAGGCAACATGTCCACATCGCTGCGCATACGAAGATCGCCATGAATGACGCGGATTCCGCGCGACGAAAGTTGTGCACGATTCGTTTCAGACCCCGGCCGCAGCAGATTATCGATGCCGGCGATCTCAATATCCGCAGCACGTTCGCGCAGCGCGCCGGCAACACGGCTGCCGACAAAGCCGCAGATTCCCGTGATAAGGATTTTCATCCGGCTTTGCCGGCCGTCATCCGCGATGCCGAACTGCCAAGCCGTTCATGCCAGGATTCCACAATCTCGCGGAAGACGTCAGAAAGAGATCGCGTGATGCCCCAACCCGAAAAATGCCGCTGCATCTTTCTTAAGTCGCTGTAGTAGCAGATATGATCGCCGATGCGGTTCTGGTCGATATATGTGTACTTCTGTGGAATGCCGGTCAACTCCTGCACTGTAGCGAACGCTTCGAGGATGGAGCAGGAGTTCTGCTTACCGCCCCCGATGTTATAAACTTCGCCGCAACGCGGCTTCTCGCAAAAAGCAACGATGAACCTGGCAACGTCCTCTGAGTGGATGTTGTCGCGCACCTGTTTGCCCTTGTAGCCGTAAACGCGATACTCGCGCTGCTCCATATTGCAGCGGACGAGATAGCTTAAAAACCCATGCAACTCCACGCCCGAGTGATTGGGCCCAGTGAGACATCCGCCTCGCAAGCAGCACGTCGGCATGCTGAAATAGCGCCCATATTCCTGCGTCATCACGTCGGCGGCCACTTTCGAAGCTCCGAAGATGGAGTGCTTCGACTGATCGATGGAAAATGTCTCCGGGATGCCGTGCTCGAACTCTGGATCGTCGTAATCCCAACGCGTGTTCAGTTCCTTCAGCTTGATCGTGTTCGGCAGATCGCCGTATACCTTATTGGTTGACATCTGCACGAACGGCGACTCCGGACAGGCCCGCCGCGCCGCTTCCAGCAGGTTCAAAGTTCCTACCGCGTTGACATCGAAATCCGCAAACGGTATCGAAGCGGCTCTGTCGTGCGATGGCTGCGCCGCGGTATGCACGATCGCGCTCGGCTCAATTTCAGCCATTAGCCGCAGCACAGCCTCGCGGTCACGAATGTCGATCGAGTAATGTGAATAGTCGGGGAGTTCAGCTTGCAAGCGCTGCAACGACCGGCGGGTATCCCCTTCAGGTCCAAAGAACACCGCGCGTTCGTTGTTATCGATACCGAAGATGCGGTACCCGTTGCGGCCCAAGTGAAGAGAAACCTCAGAACCGATCAGGCCGCAAGACCCCGTAATCAGCGCCTTTTTTGTCAAATCACAATTCTAGTCCAGCAGCTACCCGATGCGGCAGAAAGCAGAGTACCGAAGTACCGTACCTCTTCGGACGATCAAAACCGTCTACAATGTGTATTTTGCGCGTATTTCGAAAAAGAACTCATTCATGAAGCGTTCCGAAAAGCATTTTCCGCTCTTTAGCTTTGGCCTAGCCGCGGTTCTACTGTGTTCAACGCCTTTGTTCGCGCAGGACGCTAGCAAACAGGCGGCGCAAGATTCCTCATCCTCCTCAAGCAAACCGAATCAACGGCGCCTCACGTCGTCCTCGGTGCGCGAACACACGTCGAGCGAGATTCCGCGTTTCTGGTTCGGCTTGACCGGCAGCTACG
The DNA here is from genome assembly GCA_963846045.1 of Terriglobia bacterium. Lineage (GTDB taxonomy): Bacteria > Acidobacteriota > Terriglobia > Bryobacterales > Bryobacteraceae > Bog-105. Next base: position 359,960 of record CAWJUL010000014.1, read on the forward strand.
TTCCGTTTAAGTTGGTCCAGGCGAACACGACGACGAATGCAACTACCGGCGAAATCATTTCATCCACCGCCGCAAACGGTCAGGCTGGTGGTGGGGCCGTCGTGAATATGCGCGTTCTTGGTGGCTGGTGGGTCAGCATCGGAAGCATCTACCGTTTCGGTGGATACGACACAACCGATCAGGTCAACGCCAACACCATATATCTGGAGCGCACGCGCGCCAACTACCTGGACTTCCCCGCCCTGGTGAAGTATGCCGGGCCGCACTTCCGCTGGAGCAAATATTCTTTCTACGAGGCCGGCGCCACCGTTCGTTACCTCTACTCGTACAAGCTGCAGCAGGCGGCGAACAACGGGTTCGATTATTACTGCTGCGCTCCGCCAAGCACCACGGGCATCCGCAAAACGACAGAGGGTGTAGTTGTTGGAACCGGAGTGACAGGAAGAGACGATTTCGGGATCGTCGTCTCGCCGGAAGTGCGCTACACGCGCTGGATGAGCAACACATTTACTTCACCGACTATCGGCACCATGCGCAATCAGCTTGAAGTGACAATTTCATTCGGCTTTTAGCTGCCTTTCGGATGAGCAGAGCCACATAAGCGTCGTGGCCGCATTACCGTTTCCGAAGCACTTTGATGGCAAGCGCTTCTTTAATCCCGACGCGCCGCGAGCGCCGGGCTTTCCGGACGTATTGAAGTGGAAGCTGACCAGCCGTCCGGAGCATTCGTCCCCATTTGTACACGACGTTCAGCAATCGAAGCCTCCGGCCCGAGTAAACGGTCCTGATCTGCGCGTCACTCTAATCAATCACTCCTCCGTTCTTCTTCAGCAGAACGGCATCAACATCCTGGCCGATCCGGTCTGGTCGGAGCGTGCGAGTCCCTTCTCTTGGATCGGCCCAAAGCGCCACAGAGCGCCGGGCGTTCGCCTGGAAGATATGCCGGAGATCGATGTTGTGCTGCTCAGCCACAATCACTACGATCACCTGGACCTTCGAACACTTCGTTGGCTGAATGAACGAGGTAATCCTTCGTTCGTTGTTCCTCTCGGACTCGCCAAGCTGCTTCGCAGCCGGAACATTCAATTCGTGAACGAACTGGATTGGGGTGAATCGGCACACGTCGGCAAAACGATTGTGAATGCCGTTCCCGCCTTGCACTTCTCAGGGCGCCGGCTCACCGACCGCAACAAGACCTTGTGGTGCGGGTACGTCGTCCAGTCGCCTGCGGGTCCAATTTATTTCGCCGGCGATACCGCTTTCGGCAATCACTTCTCGCAAATCCAAGCTCGTTTCGGCTCGCCGGCTGTGGCATTTCTACCCATCGGCGCGTACAAGCCGCGCTGGTTCATGGCGCCGGTCCACATGGCGCCGGACGAAGCCGTTCGAGCGTGCGAAATCCTTCAGCCCCGCACAGCAATCGCGATTCATCACGGCACTTTCCAGTTAGCCGATGACGCCCTCGACACAGCCGCTCACGAACTCTCGTCTTTGCCGCATTCCGCGGTGGTTCAAATTCTACGCAACGGCGAGTCGCTCGCTATCCCCGCGGAACCAGCTTAATCTCGAACAGCTTCGGCCAAAGCTTTCCCGTCACAAACAACCGGTCGCCCATCGCATCGTAAGCAATTCCGTTTAATACCGCCTCGGGGTCATGTAACTCGTTTGACGAGATGATGCCCGAGCAGTCGATCCAACCCACAACCGCGCCGTCGGACGGCGAAATACGGGCAATCCGCCACGAGTGCCACACATTCGCGTAAATCTGGCCGCGTACGCACTCCAGCTCATTGAGTTCCGTTACAGGTGTGCTTCCGTCGTGTACATTGATTCGCCGTGTCTCGGCGAAAGTTCCTGCATCCAAGCATCGAATCTGGGCAGTTCCGTCGCTCAGATAAATCGTCTCGCCGTCATTGGCGAGTCCCCATCCCTCGCCGGCGTAGCTGAACGTGCGTAGCTTGCGAAAGCTCGCCTGGTCGTAAATAAATCCCATATGCGCCTGCCACGTCAGTTCTAAGACGTGCTGGTTTATGACCGTAATGCCTTCGCCGAAAAACTCCGGCGCGACATTAATCTGTTGGACCACAGCTCCGGTTTCCAGCTTCTCTTTCCGGAGCGTGGAACGGCCCTTTAGGCCAGTGCCCTCGTACAGAAATCCGCCGCGATACTCCAGGCCCTGAGTAAATGCCGACGAATCATGTGGGTAGATCTGAACCACGCGGTATCCGTATTGGCGCGCCTTCGGCTGGTGCACCGGCTCGGAATTCAAGCTACCAAGAACCAACAAGCTGATAACAACCAAAAAGCTCATCATCTAACGATACGTTCCGATGCGCGCCGCTGTGCATAAATGAAGGTTCATGGCATTCGCACCTGTTGACGAACAGCTTACTTATCTAAAGAAGGGCTTAGCCGAACTTATTCGCGAAGAAGACCTTCGCGAACGGCTCGTGGCATCTGCGAAGGAAAATCGTCCGCTGCGCGTCAAAGCCGGCTTCGACCCAACTGCTCCCGATCTTCATCTCGGGCACACCGTGTTGTTGCGAAAAATGAAACATTTTCAGGACCTCGGACACACAGTCATTTTCTTGATCGGTGACATGACAGGTCTTATTGGCGATCCGACGGGCCGCAATATCACCCGCCCGCCCATGACGCGCGAAGAGATCGAGCGCAATGCCGAGACGTACAAGGCGCAAGTCTTCAAGATCCTCGACGCAGACAAAACCGAAGTGCGGTTCAACAGCGAATGGTTGGAGCCACTCAATTACATAAATCTCGTCGAGCTTTGCTCAAAATACACGGTCGCGCGGCTTCTCGAACGCGATGACTTCAGCAATCGCTACAAAGAAGGCGTTCCAATCTTCCTGCACGAGCTTATCTATCCCCTTGCGCAGGGATACGATTCCGTCATGCTGAAGTGCGATGTCGAGATGGGGGGTACAGATCAGAAAACGAACCTTCTGGTCGGCCGTGAACTACAGCGAGACTCCGGCCAGTTGCCTCAGATTGTTGCTACAGTGCCGTTGCTGGAAGGCCTCGACGGCGTAGAGAAGATGTCGAAATCCAAGGGCAATTACATCGGTATCGACGAACCGCCAAAGGTGATCTTTCGAAAGACGATGCAGATAGGCGATGACCTGATGTACCGCTATTACGAGTTGCTCACCGACATGCCCATGTCGGGGATCGCTACGCTGCGAGCCGAAATTGCAGCCGGCAAGCGCGATCCCATGGAGGTCAAAATGGACTTGGCTCGTCGCCTTGTCGCAGACTATTACTCCAATGCCGAAGCGGATGCAGCGCACCAGGCCTTCGACCGTGAGGTCCGGCGCGGGCTGGAACCGGCCGACACCGAAACTGTCGAACTTCCCGAAACTGCGCGAACCGATAAGGGCATCCGCATCGATAAACTCCTCGCTTCAACGGGCTTGGCGGATAGCGTCACCGACGCCGTTCGCAAGCTGAAAGCCGGAGCAGTCGAGATCAATGGGGCCATCCATAAAGACCTTCTGCTGTCTGGGGCTAACGGGCTGCTGGTTCTGCGGCTCGGGAAGAAGTGGAAACGCGTCAAAGTCACTGCGTAGCTTTCGGTTGTTTCTCCGGGCGTAAAATAAACCGTACAGATCCCCGTGGATTCTGAAAGGAGAACCATGGCTACCGTTCTAACTGAACCAAGCTCAACGCATTCGCTCGTAAGACAAACTAAGATCCTCATCAACAATAAATGGGTGGACAGCGTCTCCGGAAAAACATTTGAGACCATCAACCCCGCAACCGGCGACGTAATCGCGAAGGTTGCCGAAGCAGACGCCGCCGACGTGGACATTGCGGTCAAGGCTGCCCGAAAGGCGTTTCACCCCAAGGCGCCGTGGCGCAGAATGTCCGCCTCGGAGCGAGGGAAATTACTCACGCGCCTTGCGGAGCTGGTTGAACAAAACGCTGACGAGCTGGCGATGCTGGAGTCCTTAGACAACGGCAAGCCGAAGCACGTGGCGCGCGCCGCGGATCTGCCGCTCACGATAGCCTGCTATCGCTACTATGCGGGCTGGGCCGATAAGGTTCAGGGCAAAACCATCCCGATCAGCGGCGATTACTTCTGCTACACGCGGCACGAAGCGGTCGGCGTGGTGGGGCAGATCATCCCCTGGAATTTTCCATTGCTGATGCAGGCGTGGAAATTGGCGCCCGCACTGGCCTGCGGAAATACCGTTGTTTTAAAAGTAGCCGAGCAGACTCCGCTCACGGCTCTTCGTATTGGAGAACTGATTCTCGAAGCCGGCTTCCCTGAAGGCGTTGTCAACATCCTGCCCGGCTATGGTCCCACCGCGGGCGGCGCGCTGGCGCGGCACATGGATGTCGACAAGATTGCGTTCACGGGATCCACCGAAGTCGGCCACCTCATCATGAAGGCCGCCGCCGAAACCAATCTGAAGCGGGTCACGCTGGAACTTGGCGGCAAGAGCCCGAACATTGTGTTCGCCGACGCGGATATGGATCAAGCGGTGGAAGGCTCGCATTTCGCCTTGTTCTTCAATCAGGGTCAATGTTGTTGTGCCGGCTCGCGCGTGTTCGTGGAAGAGAAGATTTACGACGAGTTCGTTGAGCGCAGTGGCGCGCGCGCGAAACGGCGCACGGTGGGCGATCCGTTTGATGCCAAAACGGAGCAGGGTCCGCAGGTCGACCACGAACAGTTCAGCAAAGTGATGAGCTACATCGAATCCGGCAAAACGGAAGGCGCCAAGCTGGTCACGGGTGGCGAGCGCGTGGGTGATAAGGGCTACTTCGTCGCGCCGACCGTGTTCGCCGACGTACATGACGAAATGAAGATCGCCCAGGAAGAAATCTTCGGGCCGGTCATGTCCGTGATGAAATTCAAAGACATGGATGAGCTGGTCGACCGTGCAAACAAGACCATTTACGGTCTCGCCGCAGCCGTCTGGACGCGCGATATCTCGAAAGCCCATCGCGTTGCTAACGATGTCCGTGCTGGAACGGTGTGGGTCAACTGCTATGACGTGTTTGATGCCGCGGCGCCCTTCGGCGGCTTTAAGCAGTCGGGCATTGGCCGCGAACTCGGCGAATATGGCCTGCAGCAATATTCAGAAATCAAGACCGTCACTATCAAGCTGTAAATAAATCAGGAGAGCAGCTATAAAACCTGCTCTCTTCGCCCCTTCCCATCGACGAGACATCTTCGCCTGACTCGCCACTGCATTCTTTGGAAGTCACGCCAGGCCTTCGGCTCCGGTTTCATTGCCCCCCATCCAGATACCGCCGCGCTTATCTTCGAAAGGGCCGTTGCTCCTTTCGGCGCATTTGGACCGGTGATGCACGAAAGCAACTTGCTGCGCAGTCATAGTAGCCGTGCACGGAAGCAAAATCCAACGAATGCCAAGGAACATATGGTTTCGCTCCGAACTCAACATACATGTTCGCGCTGCCCAAGAAGGAGCCGACGTCAAAAAACTTTTGAAAAATTTTGGGCGAATAGACTTCCGTGCCGCGCATATATATCCGTACCGGTAGGCACGATGCGTTTCACTACGATGACCCGATCTTGCTGCTTCAGCACCCGCTCTGGCATTGACGACCGTGTGCTATCCTGCCTGTGTCCGACGTTATCCGCACACAAGGGGACGTAGTTCAGTTGGTTAGAACGCCGGCCTGTCACGTCGGAGGTCGCGGGTTCGAGCCCCGTCGTCCCCGCCACTTCTTCACCCCCTCATCAACTGAAGATTCGACGACCGTGCTTCACTTCCGGTCGGTCGATCAATCGCGCCGCCCTTGCCCGCCGGGCTGGTAACTCCAGCTTTCCACGGGTTCGATCCTGGCCTTGATCGCTTATCCGTTCTGTCGGGTCTGCTGCGGGATGTTGAATTACCGGCAACGCTTTGGTACGATCTCGGATCATGCGCGTTAACCGCCCGTGCGTATTCGCCGTATCCGCCACAATCTCGATGCTCGCTGTCCCGTTGTGCGCTCAGGCCCCCAAAGCTGGCCTTTGGGACGTGACTTCCACTCAGACTTGGCAGCAATCGCCGTTCCCGCAGGGTATGACGCCTCCTGGCAGTGACTCGCACTCTAAGCCGGTCTGCGTGACTCAGCAGCAGATCGACAAATACAACGGCATCGTGCCGCAACAGCAATCTCACGGCTGTCAGATCACCAATGTGTCCAAGAAGTCGGACGGCATGACGGCCGAGATCGACTGCTCCGGAATGATGACCGGCAAGGGAACGGTCGAAGCCATTTGGAGCGATAGCGAACACACCAGAACAAAGGTGCATTTTGTGGGCACAATGCACATGGGCCCTAATTCTAAACCCGTGGAGTGGACCAACGAGTCCGCCGGCGTATTCAAGAGTTCCGATTGCGGCAGTGTGAAGCCGCTGGGCACCCCGCAATAGTCAATCCACCGTTCTCTCGTCAGCCACGTTCATCAATAGGGTCAGACGTAACGGGGCGCCTAGTACCAGCCGTCCTTCACCCATGCGTCGTAGCGTTATCAGTTTCACCGTACTCATTCTTCTGGCGGCCTGTTCACCGCGAGCTGTCCGCTCGCCAAGTCCCTCGGCAGCGGCCAAGAATCGCCTGCCCTATGTGGATCTGGAACCTGGCTGGCGGCTGCAAGTTGTCACACCGCTGACCCGCTCGGGAAGATACGTAATCGAATCGACATCTCAGCAGAATGGCGCCAACATCACGGTCGCCGCAAATTCGGATTTCTTAGGTTACGAGACCGACTACTATTCGGTCGATCATCGTGGGCGCGACAGCGTGAAAATCCACTTCGTCTCCGCCGCCGTTACAAAGGACGGCGTCGCCAATCCCGTGGCACAGCCTCGCGTTCCGCTTTTTCAACTGCCCGATTCTGACAAGTACGTCCGTCTGCTTTACCTGAAGCGAGAAAGCCAGACCGATCACGATATGGCAGTCCTTGCGGCGAGCAAACGTGAGCTATTGTCGGCCCTCACCGATCGTGTCCAGGAGGATCCGCATGCTTGCCGCGATGCGCAGCATACATATTGCTCTTGGATCCCGGCCGGCATTGCCGTTCGGCCGGAGCGTCTTCACACGCCTCCCGATATGAACAGTTGGGAGCCCGCGCGCTAATTCGATATAGCGAGGCGCGCGGCTATTCCGTGGCGTCGGATTCTGGTTCTCTTGTTTCCACCAAACGCTTCGCCGTCTTGCCGCGCGGGCTGTTCACCCAATTGTCCACTTGCTCCGGATCGGGAGCCCAATTCGGCAACGCAACCAACAGATGATCTGCCAATCCATTGAGAAACGGTTCATAAGTGCTGCGGAACGCGGAAAGCCGTTCCTCGGCGGCGTCATCATCCTCGGCAAAAGACAATCCAGACCTGGCTAGTTCTTCTTGCAAACCGACGAAATCCGCCGGAGAAAGCCGGTCCTCGCGAAACGTTTTTGGTTTCGCGCCTAGAACACGGCCCATCTCAATTACGGCTAGCCGCGCGGTAGCAAAGGTGAGCCGTGCTTGGAACGTTTGGATTCCATCCAAGCCCACCAGAACCAGCACGCTTGCGTCCATGACTGCCGTTAGTGCAGCTAGCCAGGACTGATTGTCATGTTGCGACCGATAGTAAGCAAGCATGGGATACGAAAGTTGGCTTTCGAGTAACTCGGCAGCCCATTGCTGCCAGCGGAGAAACAGTGTGTCCAGACTGTTCAAGCTTCCTCCCTCGGCATGTCTGCGCAACAGCGTGATCGCCTTTGGAGGCGAACCGGCCACCGAATCCAGCATGATGACCTGCGCTTCCCGCCGTGAGAAGAGTTGGTAGAGCACCGGTAGATACCCGATAACCATGGCGATAAAACCCAGGCCAGTGCCGGCCTCGAGTACGGCCAAGCCCTTGCTCCAGTGGCTCTGTGGCACATAGTCGCCGTAGCCGAGCGTGAAGAATGTGACGCCGCTGAAATAGAATTGCTTGAAGAAGTCACCGCCGGTGAGCGGGACGGAATTCAGAGACCAAAACACAGTTCCAAATGCCGCAATCAGCCCGGCGGCCCAAACGATGAGGAGCGCAACCAGAGACAGCGGCCCGTAGAGTCCAAGGAAGTCTTGTCGCATACGTTCCGGAAGCCGGCGACCCACTGTCCGCCAGACCGCCCAGCTTACGTCGAAGAAGTAGCGAACGATTCGCATTTTGCTCTTGACGCGCCGCGGCAGCAGCATCACCTCGAACGCGTCGTGCAGGACCGCTGCGATGGAGATGAATCCCGCGGCCCCGGCGAGATAAGCGGGAAGAAAATGGGCGAAAGCTCGCAAAAACCAGATTAAGCTTAATCGGATCCTCGCCGGGAAGCCTCAGCTCGCTCGCACGCGAGCGCAAGACCCAGCAGAGCCGTGACGGTAACGGAGCGGTTATAGTTCACATCCGCTTTTAATCTCGGTCAGGGCTTTTGAAACAGCTCGCACCACCAGCTCCGGTTGTTCGCCAGCAATGTCGTGACCCTCTTTCGGCGCTTCCCGCAATTGCGCGCAAGTCGACCGGCGCGATAGGTCGACCTGCATCTCCTGCCAGGCTTCATCGATTGGCGGCTTCGCCTCAGCAGAGTTCATTGCGGCCACGGAACAGCCTACCACCGACCGGAGCGTTAGTCCCGCTCCGGCTCCTGCCCGCTAGTCAACGTGATTGCCACAGCCGCGGCCACGATCAGGCTTCCTCCAACCCATGCCCCTGCCCCAAGGCGGTCTCCAAGTATCGTCACCCCCAAAAGGGACCCAAGCGCCGGCTCGATGTTCAGAAATACGCCTGCGCGTGAGGCAGGTACGCGGTGGATGCCCCAATTCCACAGCAGAGTGCTCGCGGCGGTCGAAAGTACCCCGCTCGCTCCCAGCGCAAGCCACACGTGAACGTGAATGCCTCGTAGGGGAGGCGGACCGCTGTGCAGCAACACTCCTAAGGACAGCATGGCCGTCCCGCTCAGCAGTCCCCAAATTGTGACGGAAAGCGGCGATCGGCCCAGCGCCATCAGGTGTTGGTTGAGAAGCACCCACACCAGGGCGACCAGAAGAGAGAGGGCTACCAGCAGATCGCCCCAGAGATTCCCGCCGCCCGCGACGCCGTGCGACCCGCTAAGAACGATGAATGCCACGCCTATCGTCGACCCAAGCAGCGCCAACCACCCTTTCGGGTCCAACCGCTCGTGCGCGAAAACGCCGGCGCCGACCGCAAGGATCACTGGCATACTTCCCACCATCAGCGCCGCGTGGCTCACCGTCGTTAATTTCAACCCGTAATACTGAAGCGCGAACTGGAGAGGTACTCCGAAGAAGGCTGCCGTCAAAAGTAGCTTCCATTCGCGCGCCGAAAAGCGTGGGGCCTTGAGCCAAGGCAACGTCGCCGCGCAGGCAAACAGGAAACGGTACAGCAGAAAATGATCTACGGCTAATTGCTCGAACGCAATCTTGCCGAAGAAGAATCCGGCTCCCCAAAACGTGCTGGCCAAGGCGCAGGCTGCATAGCCCGCCGCCTGAACGCGCGCTAACCCCACGTCAAAATCTCAGTCACAGTAGTTTTGCAATGGCGCCTGCCGGTCTGCATGCCCTACGGCCTTCGCCATGCCGTCCATATATGCCGCGAAGCGTTTCTCTTGTGGGTCTGGCGCGCAAAGGCGTGATCGCACAAAACAATTCTAAAGTGAATTGTTTAACACCGTAATGCTAGTTTCCTCCCCCGGCTCGAAGCTCAACCGCTTTTATGCGTTTGCTTACCCGAAACCTGCGTCCTAGAGAGCGCAATTACCGCGCCTGCCGTAGCGGCCACTATGGCGTGCGGAAGCCAGAAGCGCAACCCGCGCCGCGCAAAACCGAGCACCCACGGCCCAAGCGCCAAACCGAGAGCCCAGCCGCTATCGACACGCAGATGCGCGGCCATCGGAATCAGCTTCAAAGCACCCAACTCATAGTCGGTGCAAAGTGCATATCCGATCGCCCCGCCGCCCATCGCCCGAGTGAAGTTAGTGGCAGCCGCGTCCGCGGTAAGGCCAATCGCCTCGGGCGCGGCGATCAGGCCCGCTCCCACTACATAGTCAATTACGCCGTGAACGAGAGTGGAGATCCGCAGCATCATCCTCCTGGACCAGCCGTTGCCGGAATGAGTTTCTTACCTTTTACAACAGGCAAGCGCGCTTCCTAAGGACGTGTGCGGATAAGATCGTCAGCTATGAAGGTCCTCGCACGCTTCGCTCTCGTTGTCGGTCTTATCTGGATGCCGCCGCTCGGCGCCGGCGACGCCCAATCTCAGATCAAAGCTGTGCTCAACGCTCAGGTAGACGCATGGAATCGCGGCGACATCCCCGCCTTCATCGCGAGCTACGCTTCCGATTGCGTCTTCGTCGGCAAACAGGTCGCGCATGGTCGAGCCCAACTGCAGGCCCGCTATCAAAAGACTTACCCCACCCGGGACGCCATGGGGCGTCTGTCGTTCAGCAATCTCGACGTCCGTCTCTTAGCTCCCGACGTCGCCATTGTCACGGGTGAATGGCGCCTCGCACGTTCGAGCGCGGGCGGAAACGGCGTCGGCGGCCTCTTCAGCCTGGTGTTTCACCGGCAAGACAACGGGTGGAAGATCGCCCTCGATCACACCAGTTGATTCGCCGCTCTTGGGCATACGTCGGTTACTAGCGTTGGCGCCCCCGCCCGGGAACACATAGTGGACGCTCTCATACACTGACGGCGGAGTACCATAACTCAACAAAGCCGTTCTTATACGCAACCACGTCTTTCAAATCCCACCTCTCCTCGGTCAGAGAACCGCCGAAGAGCCGCAGTCCGTCGCCCAATAGGACAGGAGCTATGGTCAACCTGATTTCGTCCACCAAGCCGAGTTCGAGAAAACGCTGGGATAACATCGCCCCGCCCACCAGCCAGATATTTCGATATCGAGGCGCGAGCTTCTCATCAAGCAGTGTCTTGAGATCGCCCGAGTAGAACTCAACGTTCTGCCTTGTCGACGGCAGTTTCCTTCCCGTCACAACCACGGTTGGAGTATCGCCATAAGGCCAACCCAGTTCAAGTGCGTGCTCATACGTGCGAGAACCCAATACATAGCAGTCTATGGCTTTGACGAAGGTCGCGGCTTCTTCCTCCGAGATGGAAACCCCGGCTTCATAAACGCTTCCACTGGCATGTAGCCAGGAGATGCTGTTATCCTTTCTCGCGATGAACCCATCAAGGCTTGAAACCACGTGCAAGGTTACTCTTGATCCGGTTGCATTTCCTTCGCTCGACATATTATCCCTCCTTGGCCGCGAACGGCCGCTATGCGGTTCCCTGCCCGGGCCGCTGCTTAGCGAGAGGGCCCGAGGACGCGGGAAGCGGCAATAACTGCCGAAATCAAATCGATATCATCGCCGATCCCGAACGACGGAGGCGCTGAGTAACCGAATCGCACAAGCGTAATTTTCTGTGACGGCACAATGTAGATGCGCTGGCCTAGAAAGCCGCTCGCAAAGAACCCGTCGGCGGGAAAACCATTTGCGATCCTCAGTTTCGCCAGGCGGCTCCCGCCATCATTCGTCCAAAAGCCCGCTCCGTAGGGTGCCCCCAAAGTCGATCGTCGAGACCATTCAACCCATCCTTCCGGTAGGATTCGTTGGCCATTTGGTGCAACACCTTCGTTTCGATAGAGTTCCCCGAAGCGCGCAAAATCTCGCGCTGTCGCGTAGGCGAACGTAGAGCCGATGAACGTCCCGCGTCCATCGAACTCAAGCGTAACGCCGTGAATACCAAGAGGAGTAAATAGCTCGCGTTGTGCAAATTCCCGCAGACCGGCCGCGCCACCACCCACCTTTTGTCCAATGAACCGATCAAGAATGAGAGTGTTTGCGGAGGTGTACTCCCAGGCACTGCCAACTGGCCTCTTAAGACGATGCGAAGCCGCAAAAGCAGCCATGTCGCTGCTCAGGAATTCCATGTCCGACACTGGATCGAATCCTGTTCCCGTCTCCTCAGCCGCAAGACCGCTTCGCATCCGAAGCAAGTCTTCCAGGGTGATCTGATGGCGCGGGTCATTCGAGTTGCACCATTCCGGTGCGCCAACCTGCTCATCCACCGAAACGTGGCCTTGACGAACAAGAACTCCAAGCAAGGCATTCGTAATGGACTTTGCAACCGAATAGCTCAGCAACTCAGTTCTGCTGCTGTACCCAGGCGCGTACCGTTCGGCAACAATCCTGCCGTCCTTTACCACAACGACAGCCTTCACATTCTTGACCGGCTGGCCAGGGGCTTCGGTAAACACCTTCTGAACGGCCACGCTGATTGCCGGGTCTGAAGACGGCGCCGAATCGGCGGATGCAAACGGCCTCTCACCCAGCGAATCCGTTGTTAACGGTAGCAGCGGTTCATTCTCTGGATACTCAATACGGCAGCCATACCCAGCCGCGAATTTTGCCTGTACGCTGAAGAGGCCTGCCACGCTTGCAGTGATCGAGCTCTTTCGAGCATCTTCGGTGTAGCTAATCAGCTTCGCCGTTGGCCCAAGCACAATACGGACATGTTCGTCGAAGACTTTGGCCGGATCTAATCCGGATATGTACTTGGCTGAACAAAGCGTGTGTGCTGCCAGGCCCGCGGCCACGCGCACCGCCTTGTCCGGCCGATACACAACCCCCGCCATGCCAAGAAATACGAGAAGCGCCAGGCCTCCGTAGCGCAGCACCCGCATCCTTACACCCCGTTTAGTAATACTCAACGGCTCCGCATCCTAATTCTGTTCATCAATGTTGCCGCTGAGAAAGAAGCTCAGTCCTGCGGTGCGGAAAGCATCTCGCTGTGTGCGTCCGCGCGCTCGAATGTAAGATTGACGGAACGCTCGCTTATCGGTCGCGTCCTGTGACGAACGCCTCGCATAACGGTGAGCACATGCCCTGGCAAGAGCTTCACAGTGCGGTCGTCGAAATCAATGAAGAGACCACCTTCCAGCGCGAGGAAGCTCTCATCGGAATCCGGATGACAGTGCCAATCATATGCCTCCGTCATCGTGCTGATACGGATCTCGTGGTCATTGACCTTGGCGATCGAATGGTTGTCGTACCCCTCCGCCGTTGCTGATTCGGCTGCGAGGCTGATGACGTCGGAAGTACCTATCCCTGAAAAGGAGCTGCTTGAATGGAGTCGCATATATTTCTGGGGTGAAATCCTGGGACCTCTTGCTCCCCAATATCTCTCATAAAAGTACGAGATGCGCCCCCGGGGTATTTACGCACGATGTCCGCACAACTCCGTATAAAGGCAACCTTGAAATCCAGCCGGGGATACGCGTTGACAATCTCCGCCATCTCCGTGCGGTTGACTTTATCCAAATCTGAGCCAACCACATCGGCGCCCGCGCCGGCGGCAACCAGAGAAATTTCCGGTCTCTTGTGTTCGGATATTGCCAGTGGGTGCATCGCAATTCCATCCCAGACAATGCCCGCACGCTCCGCCGCCAATCCTTCACCCTCTAGAAACTTCCGTGCGGCGATCGCACCTTGTATTTCAAATGGCATCTCCCCCTCAAATCGGCTGGTCAGCCCAAGATCGTGCAGCAGGCAGCCGAGGAATAGCAGCTCTCTGTCAAAACTCGCGCTGGCAGATCTTCCTATTACGGAGCCGAAGAGGTACGTTTTACGGAGCCGAAGAGGTACGTTCGCATTGAATGATTTAAGAGGTAGGCTGGATACGCCTGATGAGCAAATTCCAAGGCAGCCTTCGCAATACTGGAATCCACAATAGGAATTCCTGCTATCTTACGCGGCATAGAGATCATCGCCGCCGCGCGCGTTCCTTGGCCTCTCGGAGATGCGAAGGCATTCATGTCTGCTGCACCGACCGCGAAAGATCCGCACAACGACTGCATAAAACTCCGGCGATCTGTTTCAGTTGGCATCTTAGTGATTCCTTTCACGCCTTCTGTATAGCGCACAACCCGGACTCATGAGCGAAGCTAAAATAGGTCCGAAGGTTTGGAGCTGTCGATGAAAAGGCCCGTCCCGGTGGAATCTGCCTCCGCATTAATCGACCGGAGGATCGAGGAACTCGGGGACTGGCGCGGGAAGACGCTCGCGAAAGTGCGCGAAATCGTGCACGAGGCAGACCCTGAGATCGTCGAAGAGTGGAAGTGGATGCGGACTCCCGTCTGGTCCCACGGCGGCATCGTCTGCACGGGAGAGACGTACAAGAACCACGTCAAAATGACATTTGCTAAGGGAGCTGTGTTGAAGGACCCTTCAGGTCTATTCAACTCCAGCCTCGATGGGAATGTCAGGCGCGCCATCGACATCCACGAAAGCGACAAGATTGATGAGGCGGCCTTGAAGGATATCATCCGCGCTGCCGTGGCGCTCATCTCAAGGGCAAGAGCAAGCCAAAGCCTCGCCGAGCGAGCGGCAAGCGGGCCGGCTAGTACCTGCTTGCGCAAATTCGCGTAATAGCTGGTAACCCGTGAAGGAGCCGCGCGTTCAGTCAGCGAGCGAAGTCACTACGCCTTTTTTCTCGCAAGCGCAGCTCTGCGGGAAGCCACGCCGGGGTTTTCAGGTTCGCCCTTGGCGTCTGATCCGCTACCCCAAATCTCAGTCACAGCAGTTTCCAACTTTTTTTTCGTCTCCCCCTACACTGCGCCCACCGCGGCCCGGGATTTCCTCGTTCCATCGCTCCTCACAATGCAATCGGGCGCGCAAGCCCGACAATGCCCGACAAGGAGCAGTCACTATGCTTTGGAAGAAAGTCTCGGATCGCCAACTGGCGGCCAACCGCGAGAACGCACAGAAATCCTGTGGACCGGTCAGCGTTGCAGGCAAAGAAAAAGTCTCTCAAAACCGCACCACGCATGGCCTGCTGGGCCACTTTCGCGTGCTCGCGGGCGAACACCAGGAAAAGTTTGGCGCTTTACTCGATCAGCTCGTAATCGATGAGCAGCCCGCCGGCATCGCCGAAGTCGAGCTGGTCAAAAAGATGGCCGAAAGCATGTGGCTCTCGCAACGTGCCCGCCGCTACCAGGAAGCGTGTTTCGTCGTCAAGCCGCAAACGGGCGACCAGCTCGCCGGCAATCAAGCTGAAATAGCCGTCCGGCCCGAACTCGAACGCTACCTCCGCTACCAGGCGCACCACGATCGCGCTTATGCCCGCGCCTCAGCCGAACTGATAGCGAAGAAACGAAAGACGAAAAGTACAAATTGGGTTTGAATCGCAGCAACGGGCTGAAGCCGAGGAAAAACGCCGTCAAGCGGCCGAAGGCCGCAAGGTCCAGAACCACAAATACCTGGTCGCGAGCGCCGAAATGAAACTCGAGCGCGCCGCAACCCACTTCCCGAAACCCAAAACTGCTCCCGACACTGCCGAATGCTCCTCAACAGACAAGCAAGTCTGGCCTCCTACGGCCTGAAATTCGTTGATAATCGGTATACTCAGCTCACACTTTCAACGTTGAGACTCTAGCCATGTCCTTTCTACGCTCGCTCTCGCGCGTGTGCCGCGTCTGCGCGTTGATTTTTTGTCTCGCCGCCGTCGCCCATGCTGCCACCGTCTCCGGTACGGTGAAAGATCCGTCCGGCGCGCTCGTCTCCGGCGCTGTGATTCAACTCTCCGGTGGCCAGATTGCCCAACCCGTGGTGGCGGTTGCCGATTCCCAGGGACATTTCGTCACGCCGGATCTTCCGCCCGGCACCTATTCGCTTCGCGCTACCGCCAACGGATTCGAGGTGCTCTCGAAAACGGTCGACATTGCGGACGCGCCGCTCACTCTTGACCTTCAACTGATCGTCGCCGCAACCCGGCAGGAAATAACGGTGATGGGGAAAGCCCTTCAGTTCGCTAACACCGACCCCGTCTATCGCCAACTGCGGACCATCGGGATCGGCAAAACATTCCGCGTCGAGAACTTCAATCTGACGGACGATGTAGCCTCGTTTTCACTGCGCCAAGGCACTCTCACCTTTCTTGCTCCCGTAAATGGCGATGTCACAGGCGCCGTCTTCCTTGGTCAAGGGCATTTCTCGCTCAAGCCGGTCACGGCGCTCGACGCGCATGAGCTCTCCCGGCGTATCAAATCGGATACCGCCGAAGACGACTTCACGGAAATTGTCTTTCGCTTCTCTGGCCGCCTGAGCCGTTCCTTTCTAACCGCCCTCAAAGCGGAAGTGGATACCCCCGCCCAAGCCGGAGCCGTCTTCCGCAATTGGCAGGAGAAAGTGCGGCAGCGGCACGAAATCCCGTTGGGTTTTTCCGACGAAATCCTCAGTGGCGATCGGATCGACAACATCGACGCCGAACTTCTCGCAGCCATCTACAACCCGGCGCGGCCGCCCATGTTCGAAGCGTTCATTCGTGGCGCGAAGTACCGGGATCAACGCTTCATATTTAAGGGTCGCGGCGGCGCTCTTCCCGCGCTCGACTCCCCTGAGGAGGTCGCACTCGTCAATTACGATCCCGCCGGAATGAATGATGGAGTCTTGTATCTCGCCCACACGGCGGCCGAGTTCAAAGAAGGGCGCGCAACTTCTCTCGAAGAGAAGCGCTTTGTTTCAGCACGATCCTACAAAATCGAAACGGTAGTCGGCAACAACGATCGTCTGACTAGCGTCGCAACCATTGCACTGTCTCCCGTTCTGACCGGCGAGCGCGTCATTCGCCTCCAGCTCTTGCCGAATCTGCGTGTCTCGCGGGTCACCGATGCCTCGGGCAAAGATCTGTACTTCATTCAGGAGAACCGCCACGCCGATGGAGGATTCTATGTCATCCTGCCCCAACCGTTGCAAAGCGGGGACAGCGCGTCCGTCACCATCGAATACTCAGGCGACAAAGTTTTGATTAACGCGGGTAGCGGCAGCTTTTACGTCCGTGCGCGGGAGGCTTGGTATCCCGCCGTCAATTCGTTCTCCGAGCATTCGCTCTATGACCTGACGTTCAAGGTGCCGAAGCATTTCCGCCTCATCAGTGTTGGCTCGCTCGAGAAGGAGGGCATCGAGGACAACTACTACGTGACGCATTGGGTTACTCCGAAGCCCATCGCGGTCGCCGGGTTCAACTACGGAACTTATGAGCACGTAAGTATCGAAGACCCTCTCGACAAGTATCGGATCGAAGGCTATTACCTGCCCGAGCTGCCTGACCGGCTGCAACGTTTCCGCAACGGTCCGCTTGCAGCCATGGCGCCCAAATCGATGATGAAGTATGCGCTTGAACAGACACGCGCCCAGATGCAAGTCTGCACCTACTTCTTCGGCCGTAGTCCCTTTGATCGCATCTACGTTACAGAGCAGCCCGATTTTAACTTTGGCCAGTCCTGGCCCAATCTCGTCTACTTGCCTATCTCCGCTTACATCGACGACACGCAGCGCTGGATGCTCTTTGGCCGAATCGACAACTCTTTCACTGCCTTCGTTCAGGAAGTCACCCCGCACGAAGTAGCGCACCAGTGGTGGGGCCACGCAGTGACTTGGGCGTCTTATCATGATCTCTGGCTTTCTGAAGGGTTCGCCGAATTCTCCGCTGGGCTGTTTATCCAGCAGGCCACCGGCAAGGATTGGCAGAAAGACTACATTCAGTTCTGGGACCGGCTCCGCAAACGTCTGGTCGAAAAAAATCAATGGGGCGTTGCGCCCAATGACGCCGGCCCTATTTGGCTCGGAGAGCGCCTGATCTCCCCACGCACTCCCAGCGCTTACCAGAGCGTGACTTACGGCAAGGGCGCGTTTGTGCTGAGTATGCTCCGATCGCTCTTCTATACAAATCGGGACGGGGACAAGAATTTCATCGCCATGATGCATGAGTTCGTTGAGAATCATCGCGACAGCCCTGCGTCCACCGAGTCGCTGAAGGCGGTCGTTGACCGGCACGTCACTCCCATGCTCGATATGCAGCACAACGGGCGTCTGGATTGGTTTTTCGACGAGTGGGTTTACGGCACCGACGTGCCGCATTATGATTTCGATTACCAACTGACTCCCGCCGCCGAGGGCAAGGTGAAACTCCACATGGTCATCACGCAGAGCGGCGTCACCGGCCGCTTCGCGATGCTTGTTCCCGTCTTCGCCGACTTCGGCAAAGGCTATCGGCGGCTCGGTCAACTGCCCGTTGTCGGCAACTCGTCCAAGACCTACGACGTGGACCTGCCTGGCCGGCCAAAGAAAGTCGCCCTGAATGCGTTCAAGGAAGTTCTGGAGCGTTGAACGTTTAAAACCCGGCCAAAATCAGGCGTTTCCTCCAGCTTGGAGCGCAGAAAGCCCGTTTTATCGGGGTCTTACGCGTGCCTACCCCAAAAAATCGACAGAAAACACGATTTTCGCATGATTTCTTCTTTACAAGCTTGCTCAAAGCCCGTATTATCGAGTTGTCAAACGGGCGAGTTCAAACATTTCTATCTTGATCTGTTTTATGCTCCGCATAGGCAGAAGAGGAATAGCTGGAGTTCGCCCAGGAAGTTCATTCAAACACTCACAGGAGAATCAGATGGCCGAAGTAAAACGCATGACCCAGACCGCGATTATGAGAGAACTCGCGGAGACCACGGGCGTCAACAACAAAGTTGCCAAACAATTTATGGACTCGCTCGCGGAGCTTGCCGTGCGCGAAACCAAGAAGAACGGAGTGTTCATCTTGCCCGGGATCGGCCGCTTGGTGCGCGCTGAGCGCAAAGCTCGAACCGGCCGCAATCCAGCCACTGGCGAGGCGATCAAAATTCCGGCTAAGAAGGTCGTGAAGTTCCGTCTTGCCAAGTCCGTCAAAGATGCAATTGTTCCGCCCAAGAAAGTGGCTGGAAAGTAAACACCACATCTTCAGAAAAGCAAACCCCGCGGCAGCCGTCGCGGGGATTCTTTTTACGAAGGAAACTGAACGTCCAGAGCTACTTCTTCGTGACGTCTTTTTCGTCGTTGTTCTTGACGGACGATTTGAAATTCTTGATTCCTTCTCCCAGGCCTTTCGCCAGTTCCGGAATCTTCTTTCCGCCAAACAACAACAGCGCAACAATCACAATGACCAGCAGTTCCGTCGGGCCTATTGTTCGAAACATCGGCTAACCTACTTTCACTCAGACGTTCCTATTCTAAGACTGTGGAGCGGGAGTGAAGGCGGCCCCGATGATGAGGAACACGAGGAATAGGAGAATTAAGGGCAACGCCATTACGAACGCTTTCCCCTTAGTAATGCGGAAAGCAGCCGCCAACACCAGTACCAGCATCACTATCCACCAGATGTTGAACACGGTGAAGTAGCTGAGAAATGCCATCAGGAATTTATTGGTGCCTTCACCGAGAAATATGTCCAATCCAAGCGGCGGCTTTAGTTCGGCCATGCTGTTAACGGGCGCTTTCATCTTCAGCACAACCACGCTGGCAATCGTTTCGAGCGATGCGATCAGCGAACATCCGGCAATGATGTTGAACAGCGTTCTGAATCTTGCTCTCGCGGTGAGTATCGTTGCCATGCCCCACAGAATTGCTGCTTCCACAAGGTAGAAGATCATGACCATGATCGGCGAGAACCAGACCACGATGTGCTGGATCATCATGCTGATCTGCATCTGCTTCTCCCACTTGTCCGGCGTTACTCCGCTTGGGGGGGACATGTTCTCCATCATCTGTTGAGTGATGGGCATCCGCATGAGTTGTGTCACAATCGCAATGATCGAGACCACGATCAATGGACCTACCCAGAACCACTTGTGCGTGGCCCGGCGTGCAGCGCCCTCGGGGTCGATGAAGAAACTCCCCATGCCGGCGATATCGTCGGCAAAGCTCTCGTCGTGGCTCCAATGGCAGGTCGGGAACCAGCGTGCTCATGAGTTACCCTCCTTGGGTGATTGTCTGGTGATTATAACGAGAAACGTGGTTCTCCACCATATACCCTGGAATCAGATCCTTCGTGCGAAGCCGTCTCACTCTGGTTTTGTTGGTTCTGTTGTCGTTTGCCTGTTCAAAAAAAGAGGCGGCGTTCGTTCCGGCCCATCGATATTCGCTGACCGGCACGGTTGTTTCACTCAATGCAAAAGCACAGACGGCCGGCATCGCCGCAGCGGCTATTCCGAACTACATGGAAGCGATGACGATGGAGTACCCACTGCAATCCAAAGCGGATTTCGACAAGCTTCGCGTAGGCGAAAAGATAAGCGCCACCCTGAACGTCAGCGCTTCCAACGACGAATACAACCTGACGGACATACACGAATCCTCACTGCAGAAGCATTGATTCGAATTGCGGTCGAGACTTTTGAATCGGACTCAGTGCCCTGGCCGACTCGAGCACAAATAATACTAGCGCGATCCACAGCACGTCGGCCACAAGCAGATGAAAGAGCTGCATCCACACCGGCGCGAGTAGAGAAATATTCATCGCTCCGGCAACTACTTGTAAGAGCGCGAGTGTCATCACGCGAAACGCCGCTCTCCGTTCCGGCCGGCCTTCTTCACGTTTCAGAAAACGCGCCGACATCCACACCAGATAAGCGGCGCCCGCAATCGCAAGAGCGGGGTGAAAAACGCGTAGCCGAAGCAGCGTACTGGAAGCACTTGAAAAATCCTGCTGCAATCCGCCGGCAATGGATGAAGCGGGAAACAGCGTATCGCCTAGCGCGGCAATCACGCCCGTAACGCTGACGCCGATCGCGACGGCTGCTCCTGCAAGAACCGATCGCGGAGCAGCGAAGATTCGGATTGTGGCTATCGCTCGTGACGCCGCCCACGCCGTCGCGGTCAAAGCGCCCAGCAGTAGCAACGTATTCGTGAGATGAAGTGAGAGATACCAGACCCGGCCGGCCGATTGATCCTTCGCGACATAACGGAACAACACCAAGCCTGCGCCAAGGAACGCCTCAACAAAAAGGAACAAAAGCGACAGCGATGCGTAGCGCCTCACTGAGTTCTTTCTCGGGAACGCCAGAAACGCCCAGGCAATCATCGCGATTGCGCAGACCACATCGCCGCCGGTCATGACGCGATGCGTGAACTCGATCAGCTTCGGCGTAGCCATGTGCTGCGGGATCACTTGGTTCGCGCCGCAAAGCGGCCAGTTCGCTCCGCAACCATCACCCGAAAAAGAGATGCGAACGTAAGCGCCCCACAAGATCACGGGGATGTTGTAGATCAGCACCGCCCAGGCAAATCGAGCGAACCACTTTTGGGACGCTGGCGTTCTCAGATCCATCTACTTATAGGATCTCTCTCCGCTCACTGCAACTTTCAGAATCGCGGCGATGCTACATACTTCTGTGATGCGGCCGTCCATTGTCATCTGGACCGCTTCTTGGAACGGGTGCCACTGGACAACGATGTCTTCTTCGGGATCGAGTTTCATATCCGTCATCGAAAGGCCGGTGGCCAGGAACAGGCTCTGCACATCATCGGCTACGCCGTTGCAAATATCCACCGTTCCTAGCGGCTTCCAGTGTTCCGCAAGAACGCCGGTCTCTTCGGCTAATTCGCGTTGCGCAACCGCAAGCATGTCCGTTTCGCTGGGGTGTGAGCCGCCGCGTGGTATCTCCCACGAGTGTCGGTTAACCGTATAGCGCCACTGGCCGACAAGAACGATCTCATCGCGATCGTTCAGCGCAACCACGCCAATTGAGGGCCGAATCTGAACCACCCCGTAGATCCCCGGCTTGCCATCAGGGCGGATGACCTGATCTTCGCGAACGCGAATCCAGGGATTCTCATAAGCAACGCGAGTCGACAGCGTCTGCCACGGACTATGACGCAAGGTTTAAGCCGCCGCGCAGATCTGCGCCAGAACATCCATATCCACGTTGCCTCCTGAAAGGATCACGCCGATCGAGCGTATGTCTTCCGGCAACTTCCGGTTCAACACCGCTGCCGCCGCCACTGCTCCACTTGGTTCAGTCAGCAGCTTCATCCGGCTCAACAGGAAACGCATCGTTTCCTTGATCTCTTGCTCCGATACCAGCAGCACCCCACTCGATAAAGAACGGACGATTGGGAAGGTGATGTTGCCGGGAACAGGGGTTCGTAGGCCATCGGCAATCGTGGGTGGCGGCGCGATCTCAACCGGGCGTCCAGCTTTCAAAGACCGATGCCAGTCATCGGCGAGTTCCGGCTCGACACCGAACACCCTGATATCGGGACTGATTGCCTGCCAGGCAATAATCGTGCCTGACAAAAGACCGCCACCGCCGAGGGGAACTAAAACGGCGTCCAGGTCCGGTTGCTTGCGCACGAACTCCAAAGCGGCTGTGCCCTGGCCCGCGATGGTCCATGGATGATCGTACGAAGGAAGAATAACCGCGCCGGTTTCGTCTGCGATCCTCTTCGCGATCGCTTCCCGGTTTTCGCGCTGCCGGTCGAAGAACACGATGGTCGGACCGTAAGCCTGCGTTGATTCGAGTTTCGCTTTCGGTGCATCGGCCGGCATTACGATCGTTGCCGATATGCCCGCGTGTGCCGCCGCGATTGCAACCGCCTGCGCATGGTTGCCCGACGAGTATGTCACCACTCCGCGCTTTCGCTCCGCCTGACTCAAAGACAGAATGAAGTTCGTCGCGCCGCGTATCTTGAACGCCCCGCCTCGCTGCAGGTTCTCGCACTTGAAGTACGTCTTCACGCCCGCAGCTTCGTCGAACAATCGAGATGTCATCACCGGGGTTTCGTGCGCCAGAGCTTTGACACGCTCGGATGCTTGGCGGATGTCCTCAAACGTGACTGTCTCTTCAGCGGTCTGCATACTGCTCAATATCCTGCTTTTTTGTCCACGACGTTATTCAGCGGCTCGCCCTTGATAAACCGATGGAAGTTGGCGACAAAGCATTGCGCGCTCAAATCGAGCCAGTCGGGATTTGTCGTCCGATCCGTGCAGTGTGGCGAGATCAGAACATTCTCCATATCCCAAAGTGGGCTGTCTTTGGGCAGCGGCTCTTCTTCGAAAACGTCTAGCGCGGCTGCGGCAATCTTCTTGCTTTGAAGCGCCTCGATCAATGCTGCCTCATCGACAACCGGACCGCGGCCCACGTTCATGACGATCGCGGTTGGCTTCATCACGGCGAACTCGGCGGTACTTAACATATGCTTCGTCTCTGGCGTCAACGGCGCGGCGGCGAGTACGACATCCACTTCGGCAAGCATCTTGTGCAGGTCCGCAGTCGCAAACATGCCTTCGACAATCGGATCATCTTGTGAGCGTTCCGGATTCCTGCGAACAGCGTAAATGCGTTGCCCAAGCGCTTTTGCGAGCCGGGCACATTCCCGTCCAATCTCGCCGTAGCCTACCACCCCCATCGTCTTGCCGCGGAACCAGTCGACCAAAAAGTCGTCCCACTTATGGGCGCGCTGATTGTCAACCATGCGCCGCACGCGCTTGTAGAAGTAGAGCATTCCGAGAACGGCGAACTCCGCGAGCGAAGGTGCAAATACGCCGCGCGCATTGGTCAGCGGTACAGGGCTATCGATGAACTCCGGAATCAGCGTCTTCTCAACTCCCGCGGAGAGTGAATGAATCCACTTGACCTGCTTCGCCGTACGCCAGATCTGTTCAAAGGGCACGCCCCCAACAAATCCCGCATAGAGGATGACATCCGCTTCCGGGCCGAACCGCTCCAGCGTTTCCGGGTCCGCTCCGACGTGTACGTTAGCAACTTCATGCAAAGACTCGAAGTTGCGCAAAACGTAGTGGTCGGGCGGCACGACTACAAGCAGATTAGGTCTGGACATGCCTATTCTTTGTCATCTTAGCCGTACACTAGAAATGTGAATCCTCGTTGTACCTGCGGCGCGACTTTGCCGGAGGATGCCCGGTTCTGCCACAAGTGCGGAAAGCCCCAATATGAAGAGGACGTGGCGCGCCTTGCGGAACAAGAGACTGTCGCCGCTCCTGTTCTGCCCGCCGCTCAACCGATAGGAACGGCGCCGTCGGGCGTCTCTTTTCACAACAGCCGCGCTGTGTGGATCACGTTTCTTGTGGCTGGAGTGACGCTGGTTGCCATGATCGCGGTCGGGTTCTTTTTTCCGCTGTTGTTTCCCATTGTGCTTTGCGGCGCCGGTTTCGCCGCCACGCGTCTGTACAACCAGAAAGCCAATCAGCCGCTGAGCACAGCGGGCGGAGCTCGCCTTGGTTGGATGACCGGTCTTTGGCTGTTTCTCGCGGTAGCGGTGATGTTTGCCATGGCGGCAATCGCTGTATCGAATGCCGATGCATGGGCGCAGATCAAGACGATTTGGGCGCAAGTGCCGCAAGCGTCTAAGCTCGCTTCGATGACACAGCATCAAGTGCTGATGCAACTCATCATCGATCTGCCCTTCTTTTTCCTGTTGTTCACGTTGCTGCCGGGGCTGGGTGGAATACTCGGAGCGAAATTCTCCGGGAGACGCCCCTCGTAGTGGACAAAACAATCCTCACTCTTACCGTCAACCCGGCGGTGGACCGAATTGTGACTGTCGATCGCCTGGTCTTCGAAGACCGCGCGTATATCGAATCCACAACGGAGGCGGCCGGAGGCCGCGGCATCAATGTTTCGCGTGTGCTCAATAGGTTCGGTGCGAAAACTACCGCTATCACCACTTCGTCCGCCCGCGAGGCAGGACGGGTATTCGAAGAACAATTGAAGCAGGACCGCTTCGACAAAGAGATCGTCAAAGTTCGCAACGGCATCCGGCGGAATATCGCCATCTCCGACCGTCAAGGGCTGTCGGTGAAGCTCAACGAGCGCGGGCCAAAGGTTTCGAAACTGGAACAGGATCGGATATTCAGAGCGGTAAAGCATCTGCTCCCGACTGCATCCTGGCTGATGCTGTGCGGGAGTGCGCCGCCGGACATGGAACCGAACTTCTACAAACGGCTGATTCACGTCGCGGCAGAGCACAACGTGGAAACCTTTCTAGATACCGATGGCGACGCGCTGCTGCATGGTCTCGATGCGCAGCCAACGATTGTGAAGCCGAATCAATCGGAGGCTGAACGTCTTCTGAACACGGCGCTCATCACTCGTTCGCAGCAGATTGACGCGGTGCAGCAGATCAAAGCTTTTGGGCCGAAGTCCGTGGTGATGTCGCTGGGCGGCCGCGGTGCTATCGCGGCGACTCCCTCGGAGGGAGTTCTGGAAGTAATTCCTCCACCCATTAAGTCTGTGTGCCCCATCGGCGCGGGCGATGCCATGTCGGCGGCGATCGTGTGGGCTCTCACCCGTGGCGAGTCGTTCGGCGACGCGCTTCGTTGGGGCGTTGCAGCCGGAACCGCTTCCTCCAAGCTGCCCGGCATCAGCCTGACCGACCTGGAGCAGACACAAGAGATCTATCCGCAAGTACAACTTACGCGAATTGTTGTCTAATCGTACTTCTCGTAAATAATCTGCTTGCGATCGAATCCGCGTTGCTTCAGTTGCTTGCGAACGTCATCGACCATCTCTTTCAAGCCGCAGATATAAACGTCGATGTTGTCGATCTCTTCCGGTGTTCGCACGGCCAGCGCTTCGTCGAGATGTGCTTGTACGCGGCCTGTACGGCCCAGCCATTCAGGACCCGGACGAGTCACGGTCGGCATGAAGCTGAAATTTGGGATACTCACGCGCAAGCTTTTCGAGTTCGTCACGGTATAACAAACTCTCCTCATAGCGGACACCGAAAACCAGCGTCACATGGGGTTGGGTCCGCGGAACGTGATCGAGCAACATGGAACGGAACGGCGCTATTCCGGTGCCGGTCGCGATAAAGACAGCCCGTCGCCCTGGATGCCGCAGCGTGAAAAAGCCGAGTGGCTCATGCATCTCAAGTTCGTCGCCCGGGTTGAGATCGAACAGCCAGCGCGAGACGATCCCCTCGGGAACTCGATTCAGGCACAACGCGAATTTGTTGCCGCCCCGGGGCGACGCGATGGAGTAAGCGCGGGTTACTTCCTTGCCGTTCTCCCGGTCTACAACCGAGATGAACTGACCAGGAGTGAACAAGAAGTTTTCGACGCCGGGCACCTCGAATTCGAAGTGATGCACTTCCGGTGCGAGTTCCTTCCAGTTCAGTAATTTAGCTTTCAGCGTGTAATTCCTTCCGTCACTATAAAATGATGCTCGGCGCGCGCTCATCGACTCCGATCTCGGGGGTCATTTGCCGCAACATATCCAAATACATCCGGCCTCGTGGACGCCCGTTCTGATTATGTTGTCCAAGACGGCGCAAGAAGACGAGCACTGACAGAAGATCTGCATCGCGAAAAACGGACAGATTTTCGCGATGCTGCCTCAGCTTCCGATAGTCTGCCACGGACGCCGAAAACGCACGCTGTACTGCCAGCGCAATCAGTATTTTCCGAACGTGTTTCGTAGACGAGACCCGACTCGAGTGTACGCTGAGTTTGTACCAGCGCTTCCAACGCGGACATCACGTCGGCATCAATCGCGCCCGTCTGCACCGCTGCCTTCAGCAGCGAGTAAACAACGAAGAGCAGCAGCTCTTCATGCTCAAGGAGGAACTCCTCGCTCACTTTCGCATCCGGATAGGAAAACTGCTCGGGTGCGATCGGCAACGGCTTCTCATGCTGGTGAGCTTCACGCAAGTACTCGCATTCGAGCGGGCACGACAACGAGACTTCGCGCTCCGTCCCGCAGCAGATAGTGCAGATGTCGCCGCCGACCGCCGGGCAAGCCCGGCGCGCACGCCGCTTCCGGCAAATTTTGCAGAGTACTTGATTCGCCATGAGAATGGTTAGCTAACGAGTATTATCGGATCAGGCGACATGCAAAGAGTGGACCTGTTTATCAAAGTGGAACTCGAATTGGAAGAGGAAGAGAGTTCGGAACGCGTGGCCGGAGAAATAGTTCGTCAACTCGAGAAGCTCTATACGGTTCGCCGTGCCGAAGTATCCAACTCGGTTGCGCGCGATTAGCCGACGACATTCCGCTGGTAGATGTGCAGGAAGTATGCATCCGTCATTCCGGCGATGTAGTCACAGACAACGCGGTGAACGGGCTGTTCCGTCAGGTGTTCCCGAGATGCTTCCGGCAGACGATCCGGTCGGCTGATGAGCAGTTGAAACAGTTCGCTAATGCGCTGAGCCGCTAACGCACGCTCCTCATTCAGGACGTGAAGCGAATACAAGCCTCTGACGAGCAGTTGCTTCAACTGTGCATTTAACTCGCGCGCAGGTTGACTCATTTGCGCCAGCCGCGACGTATGCAGCCGGACATCTTCTGTGCTCTGAACGGCCGCGTTCGTGGCTGCCAGCGCGGTACCCTCGATGAAACCGCCCACCAGAACATTGATCATCTGTCGCCGGCACTCCCAAAAACGAATGCGTTCCGACGCACCCGGATATTGAGTTTCAGCCTGTTCGCTTAACTGCGCGAACAGCGGCACGGCGTTCGCAATGTCAGACGTAGATAGCAGGCCGGAAGCGATTCCATCATCCAGATCCGCGGTGTTGTACGCAATCTCGTCGGCGATATCGAGTAACTGCGCCTCTAAAGGAGGCATTTGACCGGGCAGGAGATCATCGAGCTCTGGATCTATCCCGGCCTCAATCTCACGCGAGTGTTTGACTATCCCTTCGCGCACTTCAAAGGTCAGGTTCAGGCCATCGAACCGGGCGTATCGCTGCTCGAGGACATCGACAATGCGCAGCGCCTGGCGGTTGTGCTCGAACACGGCGCCGAAAAGCTGCATCTGCCGGTTGAGTTCTCTTTCGCCGCTATGGCCGAAGGGAGGATGACCTAGATCGTGAGCGAGCGCAAGTGTCTCGGTATATTCTTCGTTCAAGTCCAGCGCGACAGCGACAGTCCGCGCGATCTGCGATACCTCAATGGTGTGAGTCAGCCGGTTGCGGAAGTGATCTGCGATCGTGGAGGCGCCGAAAACCTGAGTCTTACCCTCCAACCGGCGAAACGAACGTGAATGGATGATGCGGTCGCGATCGCGAGCGAAGTCCGACCGGTAAGGATGAGGCGGTTCCGGGTACTTGCGTCCGCGCAGACCTTGCGAACCTAAGCGAAGCCGGCTCAGCATGCGAGCGGCAGGCCTATTTTGTCAACTCACTCGAAACTTGCTGAGCGACACGGCCGACCACGGGGTCCTTGGATTCCTTTGCGACATCCTGCAACAGCTTCTTGGCGTGTTGCGGATTGGTTGTCGCGTCAAGGCGTGCGAGCAGGATTTGCGCCTGCGCTTTCGAGACCAGACTGTCCGGCTTGTTCACCAGCGACTGCAGAAGCGATTGCGCCTGCGGCAGCTTGTTGTCGCCGGCGTACAATCCGGCGAGCGCGATTTTCGAGAGCGGCGCAACCGGCGCGCTTGAATCGGCTACCTTCGAGAGGTCGGCTTCAGCTCCTTTGACGTCGCCCTTCTTCGCTTTCAATGTCCCGACGTAGTACTGGGCCGTGAGCCCTTCATCGCTGCCCCCGTCCTTCGACATCACTGCGGAAAACGCTTTCAGCGCAGCCTGGTTTTTGGCGTCCTCAGTCGGGAACGTGGTTACTCCGGGCGCGGCGGGGCCGACCGGCCTGTCTGCGATCGCAAACGCGGCGTTCAAATCCCGCCGGCGCTCCGATCTCGAGTAGCTCATGTACCAGAGAGCGCCGCCAATGAGTACCGCCACAACGACGCCAATCGCGACCCATTTAATTAGCTGCTGGCGATGGGTAGAAGCATAGCCGACGACATCCGATACGGTATCGGTGAAACGGTCGTGCTGAAGCTGCTCCTTTAATTCATGACGGGTCAACGAGTACTACCTGGCCTTTCCGGGACTCAATGGAGGGAAACGACCTCAGAGTAGCACATTTGAGGCATTTTTTGGCCTCAAGCCACTGATTCCGCTTAGGCTTGCGCGGTGGCCAAGTCACGCCGGATCGCGTATTTCACCAGGCCGGCAACGTCATAAATATCGAGCTTGCGCATCAAGCTGGATCGATAGGTGTCGACCGTTTTGGGGCTCAGCGACAACCGCGCCGCGATTTCTTTCGCACGGACGCCATCGACAAGCAGCGAGAACACTTGAAATTCCCGGCTGCTCAACAGATCGATCGGATCCGGCACGTCCAAGCGCCCGTTTGTTTCACAGAACAGCGACATCACCTCGATCTGAGGCGATACATAGATGGCGCCCTGGCAAAACTGGGCGAGAGCCTCAGCCATCTGATCGCAACTGGAGCTCTTGAGGAGGAACCCGCAGGCGCCTGTTCGAAGTACCTCAAGAACAGTTTTTCGATCTTTGCGGAGAGAGACGACAGCACAGCGCGTTCGTAAACCCAGGTCGCGCACACGGCGGATAACTTCCGTCGCCGCCAAGTCGGAGAGTCCGAGGTCCAGCAGCGCGATAGCCGGCTGCAGCCGTTGTATCTCATCAAGAGCAGTGGCCCCGGAGCCGACCTGGGACACCACGCGGTAGCCACCGAGCGATGTGCATAAAGCAGCGAGCCCCTCACGAACCAGCGTCAGCTCATCCGCGACAAGAATGTCTATGGGGCGAGCTTCTGTAGAAAATGAGAGTACGGGCTGAGCAGCGGAACCGGGCATGGTTTGAAAGGACGTCGCGGTAGACACGATTTGCTAGTAACGTGGCGCTAGCACCGGACATATCTCAGCCCTATCCCAAAAATCTTGCTGCGAATGGTACTGGCGGTTTTAGTGAAAGCTGCGGATAGCCTCCGCCTCGTCGTCGAAGACCTCGAAAACGGTGTACAACTTCGTAATCTGCAGCAGATCTTTGACGCGCTTTGAAAGTCCGACGAGCTTTAGTTGTCCGCCGTTGTTGGTAACGGTAGTGAAGCCGGAAACGAGCTCACCGATGCCGGAGCTATCGATGTAGGACACCTCACTTAGATTGACCAGCAGCTTCTTATTGCCTTTCGCCGCTAAGTCCCGGATCATGTCGCGGAAGGCGCTTGCACCCTCGCCTAACGTGATTCTCCCTGCTGCATCGATGACCGTGACATCCCCGACCTGACGCGATGATAATTTGACGCTCACTGCTGCCTCCTTCTGTAGATCCTCAAAAGATAAAAAGTTACCGCTACTGCTTAGGCAATTTCTTCATCAGGCGAACTTCAGTGCCGCCGCCGGGCCGTGGATGAAGGTCGAACTCATCCATAAACGCCTGAATGAGCAACAGTCCTCTTCCCGATTGCCGCAATAAATTCTCAGGCGCGAGCGGATCCGGCAAGGAACTCATATCGAAGCCCTCGCCCTCGTCGCCGATCACAATCGTGATGGAATCGCTTGAGCGGGTCACGTCGAAGTGGACTCGTTTCTTCTTGTTATAGCGATTCCCATGCACGACGGCATTCACCATGCACTCCCGAACCGCCATCCCGATCTGCTGCTGTTCTTCCTCCTCGAAGTTGGCCTTCTGTGCCTCTGCGATGACGAGTTCTTCAGCCTTGTCAACGCTTTCCAGCGTGGAGTCGAGTGTGGTGTGGATACTCTCCATATTCCGGCTCTTGTGCGAAGTCATAAACCGTATTGCGCCATCGGATACACAGCGCCGCACCGAACCGACACTTATATCACGTGCCTTAATGGATGGTTCACAGGTCCGGTACTAATGCCATGCTGAGGGGATGCCTGCGAAGGAGCCGTTCCGTTTCCAAACGCGTATCCGCTTCATAGATACCGACGCGAGCGGACGCATCCATTACACCGCGATGTTTCGATATTTCGAGTCGGCCGAAATTGAGTTTATGCGGCGGCTGGGAGTCAGTTATACCAAGTTTGGGTATGGCTTTCCGCGGGTCCATGTGGCGTGCGACTTCCTGTTATCAATGGTGCACGACGACGAGATAGAAATTGAAGTATTCTTGACCCAGCTAGGACGTTCGTCTGTTCGGTTCGATTTTCGGACGCTTAAGGAAGGAAAGTTGGCGGCCCGCGGCGTAGTGGTAATTGCGTGCATGGATAAACAATCCGAGCGAGCCATTTCGATCCCAAACCACCTGCGGGAGAGATTCCAGCAAGAACTATCCGCGCCTCCAGATCAGTTCGAACGCAATCAGCCTGGCGAAGGAGCGTAGCGTGGCAACGGCACAAATAATGAATTCAAAAAAGGCCGGCGGCACTTTTCTCATCGAAGCTTCCCAACCGGAAGATGTCTTCACTTTCGAGGATCTGACAGAAGAGCATCTGGCGATTGCACGCACTGCGGACGAATTCTGGAGGCACGATGTAGAGCCGAGGCTTGAGGCGATTCGCCACCAGGAGCCCGGCGCGGCGCTTGAAGTTCTGCGCAAGTCCGCCGGACTTGGGTTAACGGCCATTTCGATTCCCGAGCAGTTCGGCGGCATGGAGCTTGACCTTTGCTCAACGCTGGTGGCGGAAGAGCATCTAAGCGGCGATGCATCTTATGCGGGCTGGCATGGCGCACATACCGGCATTGGTACGCTTCCGCTGCTCTATTTCGGAACCGCGGAACAAAAACAGAAGTATCTGCCGAAGCTGGCAAGCCTGGAGATGCTGGCCGCTTATGCGCTGACGGAGCCCCACGCGGGCTCCGATGCGCTGGCGGCACGCACGCGCGCAGATCTCAGCCCGGATGGGAAGCATTACATCCTGAATGGGCAGAAGATGTGGATCACGAACGGCGGCGCAGCAGATCTCTTCACAGTGTTTGCGAAGGTGGGCGGCACTCAGTTCACGGCTTTTCTGGTGGAGCGCGCTTTCAGCGGCGTGACAAGCGGAGCCGAAGAAAAGAAAATGGGCATCAAAGGCTCATCGACGACCGCTGTTTACTTCGAGAACGTGCCGGTGCCGGTGGAAAACGTATTGGGCGAGATCGGGCGCGGGCATATCATCGCGTTCAACATCCTCAACATCGGGCGATTAAAGCTCGGCGCGCTGTCCGTCGGCGGCGCGAAAGACGTATTGAACACTTCGCTGAAGTATGCCAAAGAGCGAAAAGCGTTCGGGTCGCCGATTGCGGAATTTGGCGCCATCCAGTACAAGCTGGCCGAGATGGCGATTCGAATCTACGCCGCCGAATCTGTATCCTGGCGGGTGGCTGGATTGATTCAGGGGCAGCTCGAAAACTTCTCCTGGGACCAGCGGGACGCTTCCGCCACGGTGCTGAAAGCCGTGGAGGAGTATGCAATCGAATGCTCCATGGTGAAGGTGTACGGCTCAGAGGCGCTCGATTACGTGGTTGACGAGGGTGTTCAGATTCATGGCGGCTACGGATTTCATCAGGACTATGCAGTGGAACGCGCCTATCGGGATTCACGCATCAATCGAATCTTTGAAGGGACGAACGAGATCAATCGTCTATTGATAACGGGGATGCTGTTGAAGCGAGCGGCGAGAGGACAACTGAACTTGCTCGGCGCGGTTCAGAAGGTCATGGCCGAGATAACTTCCGGGCAAAAGTCCGAGGCGCCGGGCGATGAGGAAGAACGCCTGGTGCACAACGCGCGAAAGATTGCGCTGCTATGTTTTGCAATGGCGTACGAAAAGTTCAAAGCCGAGTTGGAAAAACAGCAGCAGATTTCTATGAACCTGGCGGACATCGTCCTGGAAACGTTTGCGATGGAATCGGCCTGGCTTCGCGCCAGAAAACTGGAGGCGCGCAGTAAAGGAGAAAACGCGATCGAGTTTTGCAAAGTGTTCCTGCGCGACGCGATGGCGCGGATTGAGATGTCGGCTCGGGACGTGATTGGAGGAACCAGCAGCGGCGACATGACCCGAGATTTGAAAGTGCTTCGCGGCCTGGCACAATACACGCCGGTGAATAGCGCCGAGCTGCGGCATAACATCTCAACAAGGTTGCTGGCCCGAGAGCGATACGCTCTATAGACATCGCAATATGATCGTTCCGCTTACGCCCATACGCTGCCTATATCGCGCTGTCGATCTTTACGGGAAAAAAATGGGTGTGGTTTCGGGCCAGTCAAGGTTCACCTATGCACAATTTGGCGAACGCTGCGAACAATTGGCGGCGGGCTTGCTCGCGCATGGAATAGAGCGCGGCGATCGGGTTGCGTTTCTAAGCTTCAATAACAACCAATTGCTGGAGGGCTACTACGGCGCGCCACTCATTCGAGCGATTGTCATGCCGCTTAACGTGCGGCTGACAGCGCAGGAATTGACGGAGATCCTGAATCACTCGGGCGCCCGAATACTCATCTTCGAGAACGACTTTGCGCCGTTGATCGACGCGTTCCGCAAGACTTGCCCGACGATTGAACGCTACGTTTCCATTGGGCCGAAGATTCCACAGTCGGATCTCACGTATGAGGAGTTGCTGACTAGCGGGCGCATTCAAAGGCCGGATCTATTTTCATTCGATGAAAACGAGATCGCCGAATTGTTCTATACAAGCGGGAGCACGGGGACGCCAAAGGGCGTTGGCTTGTCGCACCGCACGCTTTACCTGCACGCGCTGGGTGTCTGCTGCAGCATCAATCAGGATGACGATTTTGTGGAATTGCACACCATTCCGCTATTTCACGCGAATGGTTGGGGCAGGCCGCAAACGGCGACGCTGAACGGCATCAAGCAAGTGATGGTGCGCCGGTTCGATCCCGCTCTTGTGCTGCAACTCATTCAGGACGAGCGCGCCACTGGCATGTCGCTGGTACCGGTGATGGCGAATGCGTTGTTGAACTGCCCCGACTTGCCGAAGTTCGATGTGTCGAGTCTGCGCGACATCCACATCGGAGGCGCGGCGGCATCGGTGGAACTGATTGCGCGAATGGAGCAGGCATTTCGCTGCCATGTGATGGCAGGCTACGGATTGACGGAGACTTCCCCCGTTGCGACGTCCGCGGTTGACAAGGACACCGTGCGCTACGCCGATGACGAAGACCGGCAGAGGCACAAGGCCATGGCGGGCTGGCCCATCGTAGGCAACGAGATTCGTGTCGTCGACGCAAAGATGAACGATGTGGCGCGAGATATGCAGACGATTGGCGAGATCGTCATTCGCGGCGATAACGTGATGGACGGCTACTACAGGCAACCCGAGTCGACCAGAGAGGCGATAACGAATGGCTGGCTTCACACGGGCGATATGGCCGTTTGGGACGACGAGAATTACGTCCACATCGTCGACCGCAAGAAGGACATCATCATCAGCGGCGGTGAGAATATTTCTTCGATTGAAATTGAAAATGCGATCTTCGCTCATTCCGCCGTTCTGGAGTGCGCGGTTGTGTCTGCGCCGGATTCGAACTGGGGCGAGATTCCGGTTGCGTTTATCGTTGTCAAACCGGGGCGAGAACTCAGTGAGCCCGAGTTGTTGGAATTCTTGAAAGGTCGGATAGCGAAGTTTAAGCTCCCGAAACAAGTACACTTCGTCGAAGGTCCGTTGCCAAAGACCGGCACGGGTAAAATTCTGAAGCGCGAACTGCGTGAGCAGTTCTGGCTAGGGCACGAGCGCCGCGTAAAAGGGATCTAAATAAGTTGTAGATTCTGCGTTCCGAAATGCCACACAGGGCGGGAATTGGTGATGCAATGAAGGAATACAAATTCGAAGCGAAAATTGAGGCAGGCGATGGCGGAGGAGCTTATGTGCTGTTTCCATATGACGTCGAGAAAGAATTCGGTACTAAGGGGAAGGTGCCTGTAAAGGCAACTTTCGACGGTGTGCCGTATGCGGGCTCCCTCATAAAATACGGCCATCCCCAGCACATGCTGCCTCTCCTCAAAGCGATACGCGAGCAGACTGGCAAAGGCCCGGGCGATACGGTGAATGTAGAGCTTTCAAAAGACGATGGGCCGAGAACGCTCGAAGTGCCTGCTCAGTTCAAAGACGCCATGAAGAAGGAAGGCGTGATTCCGCTTTTCGACGGCCTAAGTTACACCCACCGCAAGGAGTACTGCCGCTGGATTACCGAAGCAAAGAAGGAAGAAACGCGGTTGAGGAGATTGGAGAAGGCCGTTGAGATGCTGAAGAAGGGAGTACGCACTCCTGGGTAAAACCGATCCAGCCTGAATTGATCTGCGAACTGCCCTACTCACAGCTTTCGGCACGGGTCGCGCGCTGCCCGCTGAGCGCAACTTACGATAACTTGTAAACTGGCCTTTTTCACTTTGCCCGATCTCTTTGCCCACGTTGACGCCCACCTGCTTCCGGTTCTCGAAGAGCTTCGTCGCCGCGAGCCCATTTTTCACAACTCAGAATTCGGCACTACGCCGGCTGATTTCGAGGTAGCGATGGCGCCTGATTACTGGGAAGTCGGCGCATCAGGGAGGCGCTATAGCCGTGAGTTCATTCTGCGGATGTTCAAAGAAAAACCGCCGGTAAATGCTGCTTCCGAAGGATGGGAAATCAGTGACTTCGGCCTTCGCAGACTCGGGCTGGATATCTATCTGCTTACTTACACACTTCGACAAGCATCTCGTCTGACTGGCCGCTCCAGTCTGTGGCAATCTGCCGACGGTCAATGGCGCGTCCTTTATCACCAGGGGACAATAGTCACGGCAGAAGGAGACGATGTTGCTCCTCAACACGCAACATAGATAATTTTGAGGGACTGAGGCTCCGAGTAATCGGCCTAGGGCGAGATTCCAGTTGCGATTATCGTCGTCAAACCAGGGCGTGAGCTTAGTGAGCCCGAGTTGTAGATTGATTCCCAGGTCGCCCTGAACCGGCGCTATAGCAAACCACAATCACACGCCTACTGCAGCGTTTTCAGAAGTTCTTTTCTGACTGGCCATGTGCCGGTCACTTCTTTCCCGTTCGTGGCGAATGTGCCGGCCGTCAGGAGCCCGGTCAGATCGCCCGGATTCGGCGGCCGGTGTTCGCGTGCCAATTCAAGCTTCAACGCATCCGTGTCCAATCGCAGTTGGGAGCGAACTGTGTCTGCGATGACTTCGCTCGAGCATTCGGCCTGCAGTTTGATTTCGAAGGCATAGGCGCTGCCTTCGCGAGCCCGCGTTAAAGCGATTAGCGCCGAGTTTGCCGACTGCATGCTAATGGCGAAGATTCTCAATGCAGCGGGTAAGCTTGAAGGGTCCTTCAGCAAGCCCGGGGCTAGGTTGATCCATACCGTATATCCTGGAACCACGCCGGCGTACGCATCCTGTCCGGGATGAACCTCTGAGGCGAGTTGCTTCCCGATCCCGACGGCAACCCCCATCACATCCGATTGCATTCGCTTCAAGCTGATCCAATTGCCTGGAGTGGTCGCTGACATTTGGCAACCGTAGGCGCCGCAACTGCCTTGGTGTGCTTCGACGTAAGACTGTATGCGGTCCCAATTGAAGCGTCCTTTCAGCGCGAGAAATAAGCCGTCGTGCTTGGCCGAACCCGCAATCGCATCGACGTCTTTCCAGTAATCGAAACCAGTCGCGCGCACGAACGTTCCGTATTCTGAATCCATTGTCTTTGCATCACTCACCAGGCTCAGCAGCCCCGTTCTGCGCAACGCGTCTACTTGCGCGTAGAAGACGGTCGCGTCGCCGTCGGGCAAGAGCCTGAGCAGGTCGTGATCGGATCTTACGAAACGATGTTGGTACCGATCAAGAGCGTAGACGAAAATCAGCGTCGCTAACGCGATCAGGCCCAGCACGAACCACGGCTTTGTTCGGAACCGCAAACAAACCTGTTATACCGTTGCCAGTTCCGCCGACCTCGCCGCACCCCAAAGCTTGATGTACGGCTGCAGATCTTTCACCATCGCCTTAAATTGCGCAAACGTGAGAGACTGCGCTCCGTCGCTAAAAGCCTTCTCTGGTTGCGGATGCACCTCCACGATCAAGCCGTCCGCGCCGATTGCCACGCCGGCTCTCGCGAGTGGCGGAACCAAGCTGCGCTTGCCCGTGGCATGACTCGGATCGAGCATAACCGGCAGATGTGTCAGTTCGCTGAGCACTGCGATGGCGGTGAGATCACATGTGTTTCGCGTGGCCGTTTCGAAAGTCCGAATGCCACGCTCGCACAGGATCACGTTCGGGTTCCCGTGCGCAACCACGTATTCGGCCGACATCAGGAGTTCTTTAATAGTAGAACTCAAGCCGCGCTTCAGCATCACCGGCCGCTGTGTCTTGCCCAGCGCTTTCAGCAGCGCGAAGTTCTGCATGTTACGCGCGCCGATTTGCAGAATGTCGGCATATTCGGCGACGCGTTCCACGTCGCCATCGCTCATCACTTCGGTGATGATTCCAATGCCGGTTTCCTGATGCGCCTTGCGCAAGAGCTTCAGCCCGTCAAGCTCCATACCCTGAAAATCGTAAGGAGATGTTCGCGGCTTGAACGCGCCGCCTCTTAAGAAAACTGCGCCGTGCTCGCTTACAAAGTGCGCGGTTGTCAGTATCTGCTCTTCGCTTTCCACCGAACACGGGCCGGCCATGAGAATGAAATCATCGCCGCCGACATCCACCCCGTTCGCATGAACGCGCGTCTTCTCAGGTCGAAATTCGCGACTCACAAACTTATAGGGAGCCGAAATGCGCACCGCTTTTTCCACCTGCGGCATCGCTTCTAGCGATTCGAGGCAGGCGGTTACGTCGCCCACACCCACCACGCCAATGACTACCCGTTCCTCGCCCTCGATCGAGTGCACCTTGTATCCGAAATCGCCGATGCGCGCGCAGACAGCGTCAATTTCCGCTCTCGTCGCGTGCAACTTCATCGATATGATCATTTGCAAACATCATCGGAACACTTGCCGGTGGAGCGCAAGACCCACTAACGGGTGATAAGATTCTGGATAAAGGCCATGATCCGAGGTTTCGCCCTGATTTTGCTGGCATTTACTGCGTCGGCACTATCGCTCGGCTCACCTGTGAAAAAGGCCCAAACGACACACACGGATAGTGTCACAGGTACCGCGAAAACAACAAAAGTCGGTACATCTCACACGGCCGCCGGACGATTCAAACCTGCCGTTCACGGCAGCACAGCTACCCTGAGACCGGCCAAGTACGTTCGAAACCGCAATGGGCGGCTGGTACGCGTAGCCGGGCGCGCCGCTCCGGCCCCCACGTACCAATTGCATCCGGACCCGGAGCGATATCAGCAGATTCAGCAGGCTCTCGCCGACAGAGGTTATTTCAAAGGCCAAGTGAATGGGCAATGGGGAGACGATTCGACAGATGCGCTGAGGCGCTTCCAGGCCGACCAAAAGCTTGACGATGACGGCCATCTCTCGGCGCTGACCCTTACGGGCCTGGGACTCGGCCCAAAGCACGAGCATGATTTAACAGCCGCGCCCGCCAACGGCCCGCCCGCGCCGATGCCCATTTCAAGCCCCGCCTCCGCAAAGCCGAATGTGCCGTTGGCGGCGAGTGCACCCATTCGAGATTAGAAAACGAGGAAAATTTGGTAATTGGAGTTCCTAAGGAAGTCAAGGACCACGAAACCCGCGTCGGTTGCGTACCCAGCATGATCACGGCGTTACGCGAATCGGGACATGAAGTCCTGGTTGAAGCCCAGGCGGGTGTCGGCAGCTCGATTTCGGACGAAGAATACCGCGAAGCGGGAGCGATGATTCTCGATGACGCTTCTGAAGTCTGGAGCAAGTCGGACTTCATCGTAAAGGTAAAGGAACCGCAGCCGGCCGAGTATAACTTCTTCCGGCCGGGGTTACTGCTGTTCACCTATTTGCACCTGGCGCCCTTGCCTGAGCTGACGCAAGCTCTCGTAAACTCGCGTGTGAACTCCGTGGCATACGAGACTATCCGCGAGCGCGATAACTCCTTGCCGCTCCTTACGCCGATGAGCGAAGTTGCCGGTCGCATGGCCGTGCAAGTTGGCGCTCAATACCTGGAGAGGCCGAACGGCGGCCGTGGCATTTTGCTCGGCGGCATCCCTGGCGTAGCGCCGGCGAACGTGGTTGTGATTGGCGGCGGCATCGTCGGACACAACGCCGCCAAAATGGCCTGCGGGCTGGGAGCGAACGTCACGATTATCGACCGGAATCTCAATCGCCTGCGCGAGCTCGACGACATCTATTTCAACTCGATCCGCACGTTGTCTTCAAACACTTACACGATTCGCGAGTCCGTCAGGCAAGCCGATCTCGTGGTTGGGGCGGTGCTGATTCCCGGAGCGGCTGCCCCCAAACTC
The DNA here is from genome assembly GCA_963846045.1 of Terriglobia bacterium. Taxonomy (GTDB): domain Bacteria; phylum Acidobacteriota; class Terriglobia; order Bryobacterales; family Bryobacteraceae; genus Bog-105. The sequence goes on from CAWJUL010000014.1 coordinate 398,889, forward strand.
GTTCGACGTGAGATGATCGCGCGAATGAAGCCGGGCTCCGTCGTGGTCGATGTCGCTATCGATCAAGGCGGCTGTTTTGAGACCTCTCATGCCACCACGCACACCGACCCTATTTACTACGTCGACAGCGTCCTTCATTACTGCGTCTCAAACATGCCTGCCGCTGTTCCGCATACTTCTACATTCGGTCTGACAAACGCGACTGTACCCTATGTATTGACGCTGGCGAACAAGGGCCTGGAGCGTGCCTGCGAGGAAAGCCCGGCCATTGCGGAGGGTGTGAATACCTACAACGGCGCCATCACCTATCCGGCGGTTGCCGAATCACAGGGCAAGAACTGGCGGGAACTGACCTCCGTCATGTGAGCGACAACCTACGCGCTCATAGTGGCGGGAGGCTTCGGCGCTTGCAGTCTGTTGCGCGCCTCAGTAATCGCAGCCTGAACGGCTTCCATGATTATCAACTGCATCAGCAGCGTGGCGTAGTGCAGATCCGTCGCATAGATGGGCGCGATGCCATATACCAACGCTTGCAGACTCTGCGTTGCTACGTAGTCATCCCACACAGTTGCATAAGGCGGACCCTGACAGATCAAAAGCGCGTGCCTTTCGAAGCATTCCGCCAAGCTGCGAAACGTCGCGAATTCAGCCTCGACATCGCACGGCGACCCATGCAGGACTTCTTTGGTCGGTAAGAGTTGTGTTCCGTAAGCGCCCTCATAGGCTTTGATGCCGAAGCAGTTGTTGCCCGGCTGATGCTGGCCCCAGCCACTTTCAAGCGCCCATTGCGCAACGGTCAATTCGGCGGGAACCCTCGTCATCTGCTCGCACGAAACGGCGTTCGATGCTGCTTCTCGTAAGCGGTCAATCTGTTCAGGCGAAAGCATGCTGATGTAACTGTTCAATAAGAAAAATAATATACGAAATTGGTTATGGGATGGCACCCTCTTCAAAATCGGAAGCTGCGGCCGAAACTCATGAAGCGCCGTCGCTTCGTGCGCCTTCGCGCATTGATGCTGTTCATCTTCGCCGGTATTGCAGTCTTCCACACAACTGTGAAGGTCGTTCTGGTCTTACTGCGTTCGGTTAATTCTCCGCCATTCGCAAAGATCCGCGTTGCCGATGCCTTCCAAGGAGCGCATGAAGCTATACGGAAGTACTATCGCTAACCTACCCATCTATACAGCAGCATCTGCTAGTGATTTCGTGTAGACTCTTCAAGGAATGCGCCGAGTAGATCCTGATCGGCCCATCGAACAACGGTCGTCTGCAAACTTACAGCAAAGCGGAAAAACTTAGAGGATTCCCGTGCACAACAACCGACGCGATTTCTTGAGAGCGTCTCTCGGCGCCCCAGTTGCCGGTGCGTTCCGTCCACTGTTTGGTCAAGAGCTTGGTGCGATGAAAGGGTGGCTTACTTCCGGCGAGCAGAGGTTTGCACCTGCGCAGATGGCAGGATGGCGAAATGGGGCAATGCCGACCAGGCCAGCGATACACCTGGATGCTTCCGGGCCGCGCCAAGAAATCCTGGGATTCGGCGCGGCTTTTACAGACGCATCCTGCTATCTTTTCAGTCAATTGGCCGCCGACCCACGCAAGCGGCTGCTTGGAGAATTTTTCGGGAAATCGGGACTGAACCTGAGTGTTTGCCGCACGTGTATTGGTGCGAGCGACTACTCGCGCAACGTGTATAGCTTCGATGAATCCCCTGCTCCTGACCCGACGTTGAGCCGTTTCTCAATTGAACATGATCGCGCTTATATTCTGCCGGTCCTGCGTGAAGCCCGGCAGGCAAATCCCGATCTGTTCCTGTTCTCTACGCCGTGGAGTCCTCCCGGGTGGATGAAGGCTGGCGGTTCCATGCTGGGTGGCTCCATGCGCAAGGAGTACTTCGCCCCTTACGCGCAGTACTTCGTAAAGTTTCTTCAGGCGTACCGGCGGGAGGGGGTGAACATCAATGCCATTACGGTGCAAAACGAATTGGACGCAGATCAAAATAGCCGGATGCCGGCTTGTCTTTGGGGGCAGGAATACGAAGTGGAGTTCGTGAAATCGCACTTGGGCCCGGCCTTCCAGAAGGCCGGCATCGATGCTCGCATCTGGATCATCGATCACAACTACAATCTGTGGGGGCGGGCCATGGATGAGCTTGAAGACCGCGACGTGTGGAAGTTTGTGGACGGCGTGGCGTGGCATGGATACGCGGGTGAACCGGCTTCTATGACCCGCGTGCAGGAAGCTTTCCCGGAAAAACACATGTATTGGACTGAGGGTGGACCTGCGTATACTGACCCGGATTATTTGACGGGTTGGGCGAGATGGGCCGAAACGTATGTGGGAATTCTTCGAAATTGGTGCCGCTGCATCGTGGGGTGGAATCTGGCGCTTGACGAACAGGGTAAGCCCAACATAGGGCCGTTTGATTGCGGCGGCATGGTCACAATCCATTCCGGAACACAGGCCATTACGCGCAGTGGGCAATACTGGGCCTTCGCGCATTTCTCGAAGGTTGTGCAGCGAGGCGCGCGAGTGATCGCATCAGAAGGCGAAGTTGAAGGTGTATCTCACGTGGCGTTCCGAAATCCGGACGGCGGGTACGTTGCAGTCTTTGCCAACACTGGCCAGAAGCAGGACGTTCCTCTACGTTTCGGCAACCAAGCTACCGAAATTACCTTGCCAGCCGGTTCTGTGTTAACGCTGGCTTGGTAGGCACGTTCAATCGAGATGGACGATGCCGCGCTGCAAAGCCACGGTAGCTGCCTGGGTCCGGTCATCTACGTTCAGCTTTTGAAACAAATGGCTAACATGTTGCTTCACCGTGACTTCGGCAACGTGCAGGAGCGCGCCGATCTCTTTGTTGGTCAGACCTTTTACAACCATTTGCAGTACTTCAAGCTCCCGCGCGGTCAAGGCCGCATGGCTCATGCGCTCGGCGAGCGACTGCGCTACCACCGGATCCACGTGCCGCTTACCGGCATGCACGTCACGAATCGCGAGCAATAACTGCTCGCGAACCGCACTCTTCAACACGTAGCCGCGCGCGCCGGCTTGCAGCGCGCGATAGATTTCTTCTTCACCGGAATGCGTCGACAGCATCAAGATCTTGGCGTCTGAAAACTCCTTCAGAATCCCTGCCGTCGTCTGGGCGCCGCTCATCCCAGGCAAGCGCACATCCATGATGACTACTTGAGGCAGGTATTCACGATAGGCGTCGAGGGCGGCTTCGCCATTGCTTATCTCCGCCACCACTTGCATATCGGGCTCGACATTCAAAGATGCCGACAGTCCCATGCGCACCATGAAGTGATCGTCAACGACGAGAATATGAATCGGCTTTGAGTTCGCCATGACTTGGTTTCGACATGCCCAAAGGCATCTCCACATCGACGCGCGTGCCGTGCCCGGGTGTGCTCCGGATTTCGAAGCGCGAACCGAGGCCGTCCGCGCGTTCCTTCATATCGAGTAGGCCAAAGTGGCCGCCGTACGCCATCGCAGCCGTGTCTTCGTCGAAACCGCAGCCGTCGTCGGTAATGGAAAGACGAAGGGTTTCCGGCTTATATTCCAGATCGACCTGAATGGTGGTGGCACGGGCATGCTTGATGGCATTCCCGATGGCCTCCTGCCCGATGCGCAACGCGTTCATCTCAACAGCTGAGTTGAGACGCACGGCCTCACCCTTCACATTGACATCGATTTTGACCCGGCTGCGCGCCGCCATAGGTTCCACAGCTTTTGCCAAGGCGGAGCTGAGGGTGCCATTCTCAAGCAAGTGCGAGCGCAGATCCCAGACAGAACGCCGGGCCTCCACCATACTGCGCCGGCTCATTCGCCGGGCGGTCTCGAGCGCTTGTTGGGACAGGGCGGGATCGTGTTTGAAGCGGTCAACTGCCAGATCGAGATGAATGGTAATGCCGGCAAGGTCCTGCTCCAGCGTATCGTGCAACTCTCGTGCAATGCGATTGCGTTCCTCGAGAATCGCTCCACTCCGGAGTTTCTGGCGAATTACTTCCATCTGGTCTCGAACGCGCCGTCTCAGCAGCATGGTCCAGGCCAGCACGGCGCACAGAACTACGATCATGATTTCGAGCAGCCAAACCGTGTGTCGAAGATTCCACCAGGAGGGTTTTCGCAGGATTTGAACATCGCGATCCGAACGTAACAGCAGGCGGAACGATTGGGGCACGCGCCAAATGCCGCCGTTTCGGACGAGGCAAATACCTGTGAGGCGCACATCGCTAGAGATCGGGATGGATAGGACTTTGCTGCTCGCGGACTCAGAGGGCAAGGTTGCAGTGAAGACGATTCCGGCGTGTTGCAACAGGAGAGATGGCCTGTCGCTCCGCTGCTCGTAATGAAGCAGTTTGGCGTCGAGAGAGACTAGGGCACCGTCGTAGCGTTCCCAGTTCGCCGCAGAATCGAAAGCGACCGGAATGGGCGGTTCCTGCCGGCGAACACGAGTAAAGATCGCGTCTTCTAAGACAGGTGCCGATTCGCCAATCGCAGGAAATCCCACTACGTCCACAACGTCTCCGGGCGACACGGGGCTGTCCTGCTGCGTGAGCACGCGCAGACCCTTGTTCCGATCCAAAAGGAAGAGCGAATTTCCGGCGTCCTGGTAGGAAACTACTCCCCGTATGCGCACTCTATGGCCGCTTTGCTGTTGCGGTGAAAAGCGCAACAGATCGACAGCAGAGACATCGTTTACCGATCCTTCCACCTGGATGAAGCTCAAGCTCGGCACATAGAGGAGGAGCCCGACGAACTGCCTCTCCGCATTTGAGAGGCTGCCCGAGACGCCGCTGATGAGGGCCTCATTGCCTAGCCACGAGGAGAAATCCTCATTTCGATTGACCGGGACTCTCACTCTGAACTGTCCGACACCCGAACTGACCGTCATTGCCAGCGTGGGTTCACGCCAAGACTGCCTGTCCAGAGACACGGAACGAATGATTCCACGGATTTGCACCCATTGACTATCGAACTGCCCATGTGCCAGTTCCAAAAAGCTATACAGCCGTGTTTTTGGCAAGCTGCTCGTGCCCACGATACGCGAACTGGTCTCCCGAATGACAGGCGCAAAACGTCCGGGGCCGGTTGTGCCGTCCAGTTCGATGACGTCGCCCAAACGATGCCGATAAAGGTGGGAACGGTTGCCCTCGACGTAGACACCGGCGCTCTTATCCTGCACAAAGAAGTCGGGGGCAGGAACTGCGTCGGTAATCACGCCTCTGACATGCACCGGATAACCGCCGGCGGCCTGTTCAGCGGAGAGCGCCCGGACCTGCGCGGCTTCCACGAGCAACTCGGGAGATTTCTCCCCGAGCGCCCAGGAAGCAGTGAGAAGCGCCAATAACAGAACGTGGTTTAAGCGTTTCATGTAATACGTTCGTATAGGTTCCGGCCATCCCTGAAGATCTAACCTAACTTCATACTTAAGATCAGCAGACAGGTGCGGAAAAGTAAAGGAAACTCTATTAAGCACAGCTAGCGCTTTAGGAGTCAATCATGTTCCCGTCTGCCCCGCGCCTCGGTTCGCGCATAAAGATGTTGCGTCCTTTTTCTTCTATAACCCATTTTCTTCGACACGCCAGTATTCCACTTTCTTTGACGGCACTGCTTCTGGGCCTGGTCTGCATTCCGCAGCGAGCCTTTCCTCAAAACACAAGTTCTGGTGAGATCCGGGGTACTGTAACGGATCAAACGGGAGCAGCCATTGCAGGCGCCAGCGTCACGATTCTCAATACTCAGACCGGAATCTCCCGTGACATACTTTCGAACGGTTCGGGAGTTTACGATGCAGTTTCTATAGTCCCAGGCACTTACACGGTCACCTTCGTCGCGCCGGGCTTCGGCAAAGTCGTTCGTACGGGAATTGAGGTCACAGTCAATCCAATCACGGTAGACGGTCAACTTGCGGTGGGAACCGCCCAGACCGAGGTCTCCGTTACCGAGCAGGTGGGTCTCCTACAGACCGAAAACAGCGAACAGTCAACAACGCTTGAAGCGAAGACCATGCAGACCCTGCCGAATGTGGGTCAGGACTGGCAGAACTTCACAAGGCTTCTTCCCGGCGCTGCAGGCTCGGGCGGCGGCGTTGCGGTAAACGGGAATATGCCTTATTACTCCAACTTCCTGGCTGACGGGGCGAACGTCTCGCTGCCTCATAGCGCCAATTTCGATTCGATGGTATTCGAAACGGTGGCGGAGGTGCAGATGGAAACGTCGACCTTTTCAGCGCAATACGGAGTTGGTGGTATTGTTCTCAACCAGATCAGCAAGAGCGGAACAAACCAGTTTCATGGCTCGGCATACGAGTATTTTCAGAACGATTTCCTGAATGCGGGTAACTTCTTTTCTCACACCGTGCCGCGCTTGAGATACGACAATTTCGGCGGCTCGGTCGGCGGCCCAATCATCAAGGACAAGGCGTTTTTCTTCTTCAACGCGGACAAGATCATTAACAACGGCACCGCCTATTTCAGCAATACGTATCCCACTGCGGCCGAGAGAGCGGGGAACTTCTCGGCTTTTCTTCCGAGCACCGTTATTTACGATCCCGCCAGCCCCGTAAACCCGGTCACTGGCACTCGGACGCCATTCCCAAACAACGTTATTCCGTCCAACAGGTTAGATCCCCTGGCACTGAAGTTCCAAACCCTGTTTCCAAATCCTACCGGACCGGGGCTTACGAATAACCTGATAACGTTGCTGCCTTCTTCATCTCCGTTCATGCGCTATTTCGGTCGCGCAGATTATACGCTTTCGGACAAGAACCGTTTGACCATGTCGGTGACCTACCGCGACAATCCCGGCTACAATCCCTCTCCAGACTATCCGCTGGACACGACTACTTCCGACATAGGCAGCGTCAACGCACAGATTTCAGACGTTTGGACCCCAACGGCGAACACCGTCAATGAATTTCGTTACGGATTCACTCGCCAAAGCAACGTCTTCGCTCCAGCTTCCGAAAATAAAAACATTCCACAAACCTTGGGCTGGACTTATCCTGAAGCGAACATTGCGCCCACCATCACTATCAATGGAACCTGCTGTAGCACTCTCGGAGCTGGAACAAGCGCCATCTACAACGAGAATAGCTTCGATCCATCCGACGTAGTTACACTGATCCGCGGCAAGCACATCCTAAAGTTCGGCGGAGAGTTTTTGATGTACCAGGACAACGCCACACCCTGGGGCAATGTGAACGCCGGCAGCTTCACTTTCAGTGGAGTATTCACGCAGTCCGCGCCCGCCAAAGGCAGTACAGGCGGACTGGGTTATGCCGACTTTCTGCTGGGGTACGTCGCCGGCTGGAGCGCCAGCAACACACCCATCGTGGGTTTTCGCGAGAAGAGTCCGCAGATGTTTGTACAAGACGATTGGAAGCTGACATCAAAGCTGACGCTCAATCTAGGCTTGCGTTATGAAATTCAGGGTGCCTGGAGCGAGACCCATAATCGCTTGGGCATATTTGACCCCAATCTTATGAACCCTGCCACCAACACTCTAGGCGCTGAGCGGTTTGGGGGCGACCTGGAAGCTCCCGTTTACAACGTCGTTCTGCCCCGCGTAGGATTCGCCTACTCGCCCAAAACCAATACCGCGATCCGGGGAGGTTTCGGTATCTATGCTTATGGGTGGAGCATCGACACCTACAGCGGGGGCTCTGAGGGAGTGGGCACCAACAGCCAGGGTTCTCTCACCCAAACCAACAACGTGAATCCGGTCTTCATCCTGGGACAAGCCAGCTACGCGAATTTGAATTACGTGGGCCCGTCTCACTCGCCGTCGGTGTATAACGGACAGTCTGTCAGCTACGTCCCGTATCACACTCCTGTAGCGCGGAATTACCAGTACAACTTCAGCATTGAACAGCAGTTCGGGGCCGGCATGATGATACAGGCGGCATACGTTGGGAGCCATGGGACCGATCTATCGTTTCCCGTTGACATAAACCAAGTGCCGGCAAGTTCTCTGGCGCAGAGTGCCGCAAACCCGTCTACGTCCCAGTCCCTCCGGCCATATCCTCAATTCCAAGGTATTAGCGGCAATAACTTCAACGCGATTTCATGGTATAACTCAGCACAATTTACGTTCTCCAAGCGCATGAGCCGCGGCCTTCAGTTCGATGCCAACTATACTTGGTCGCGGCTGCTGGATGAACAGGATTCCTCGGGATGGGGTAGTCGGGACGGCGGCCAGGTGTATCAATACTCCTACGACCCACGGGCGAACTACGGACCATCTAACTTCGACATACCTCAAATGTTTAAGGGCGACCTCACTTACCAGCTACCGTTTGGAAAGGGAAGAACGTTCATGAACCGCAGTGGTGTGCTAGATACGATCCTAGGTGGCTGGCAAGCCTCGACGATCTTCGTTTTCGAATCGGGACGCCCGTTCACGTTTGTTGTTGGGACCACAAATAACAGTGGCGCACTGGCGGGCAACCTGTATCCGAACGTAATCGGAAACCCGAATCTGTCAAATCAGACAATTACGTCGTGGTTCAACACTTGTACTCTGCTGCAGAACGGAAGTACATTTCCGAACGGCTGTAGCAACCCAGCCTTCGCTATCCCGGCGAATGGTACTTTCGGCAACTCCGGGAGAAATACGTTCCGGGGTCCTGGAATTGAAGATGTCGACTTCTCATTAGGCAAGAATTTCGCTATCCCTTTGCCGCGTGAGACCGGTGATCTTCAGATCCGGTTCGATGCCGTTAACGGACTCAATCATCCGAATTTCGATATTCCGAATGCATCGCTCGGCACTTCGGGCGCCGGGATCATTTCGGGTTTGACGGGGAACTACGATTCGAATCTCAATCCGTTCGGATCGCGTAGGCTGCAACTCGGCGCGCGCTTCTCCTTCTGAGCAAGAAAGAGCCTTGAAGGACGAAATCGGCCAGGCGGCGATACCGCGGTCTGGCCGGTTTCTATTTAGGAAAGCCATTATCTACAGTAGGTGTATGATCAGACGAACGATCATCAGGTGGAGCTTGCTGTCGATGATTGCCGGCGCTGCACTCTGTCAATCTAGCGGAGGCCAGCCGAACGCAATCCAGTCGCACGCACGGCAAGCCCAGCTCTACCTGCAGAACAAGCAACCGGATCTGGCGATAAAAGAATACAAAGCGATTCTTGCGATCGACCCGGACAACCTGGACGCTCGGGCCAATATTGGAATAACGGAGTTTTTCGCAGGCGATTACCGCAGCGCAACAGACCAACTCCAGATCGCGCTGAAACTTCGCCCCGAGTTGTTTAAATTGCAAGCTCTGCTCGGGATGAGCGAGAAGCGCAGAGGCGAGATGACGAAGGCGCAGAGTGATCTTGAAACCTCCTTTTCCCACTTAGAGGAAGAGAAGCTCCGAATCGAAACTGGCATGGAGCTGATCGAAGTCGATTACGCCTTGAACGATTTGAGTAAGGCAGCAGAAGTGGTGAACGTTCTTCGGCAATTAAGGCCGAGTGATCCTGACATCCTGTACACGGCACATCGCATCTATTCGGATCTAGTCGATGAGACTACGCTCAGTCTCGCGATGGTTGCTCCGGACTCCGCGCGTATGCATCAGCTTATGGCACACGAACTCGCCAGGCGCGCCGACAATGACGCCGCCATCACGCACTATCGTGAAGCGCTGAAGCTTGAACCACATCGCTCAGATCTGCACTTCGAACTGGCGGAAATGCTAAATGGCTCTTCTTCCGCAGCGAATCAAGCGGAAGCGGAGAGGGAATATAAAACAGCTCTCGCCGAGAATCCGTTTGATGAGAAATCCGAGTGCCGTCTCGGAGATATCGACTCGCGGCGTTCCGACGAGAAGGGAGCTTTTGAATATTACTCCCGCGCTCTCCAATTGCAGCCGAACGATCCGGACGCAAACCTGGGACTCGCTAAGGCGTTGATGGCGCTGCACGAGCCCGGGAAAGCAGAGGCGCCTTTGCTTCGTGCTGTCCAGCTAGAGCCTTTCAATCCCACCAGCCATTATCGGTTGAGCGTCGTCTATCGCGAACTGGGGCAAGTAGACGAATCGCAGCGCGAATTAGCGCAATTCGAGAAGCTCAAGAAAGAAAAAAATAACCTGCAAAACCTTTATCAAGCCATGCGATTGCAACCGGGCAGAAAGGACCAGCCGGATTCAGGCGTTCCATAGTGAAGCACTCCATCTCTGAAGCCGTGTCACGGGTATATTTCAGCGTTCTGGCTTCACGGCTGAGCCGCACACAAAGCGCCGCGCTACACAACACGTGTCTTGCTTAGAATGAAGCAGATGAATTGGCAGCCGGAATAGTACTTCTACGTTTTATCGGCGGCACTTTGTTTGTAGTAGATCATCCTGCCACAATATCCATAGAACATGCGTGTCAAAGTTGTTGCTATAGCTGCGGCTTTACTAGCCGCCCCGTACGGAGTTGCTTTCGGAGTTTCGATAAATACGTTCAATCAGATCGTCACGTTTGGAGATAGCTTGTCCGACCCGGGCAACATCTCGTATGCTGCACAACAGTTGGGGGCGGGAAGCCTCGTTCCCGGTCCTGGATACGCGACGAGAACAGTGGGCTCCAACACCGTTGGTTATTACACAAATCCACAATCTGGATCGGGGCCGAGTGGCCTCTGGATAGATCAACTCGCGGCCAAGATGGGGCTGGCCGATCCTGCACCGGCCTATATTCCCGGCAGCGGCGGAACCAATTTCGCTCTCGCGGGCTCTGAAACAGGCACCGGCAATTCAAATATTGTTCCGCTCTATACCATCCCCAGTATGCAAACGGAGGTGAGCAACTATCTTACGGCCACCAGTGGACACGCATCCTCTACGGCGCTTTATACGTTTTGGGGCGGCGCGAACGATTTGCATTATGGAGGGGCGACTCCGACTCAGGCGGCAAACAACATCATGAGCCAGATACAGCAAGTCGCAGCTGACGGTGGAAAGTACTTCCTGTGGGTTGATCTTCCTCCGCTTGGAGACGTACCGGAGGCGGGCTCGAACGCCGCGCTGCTGAATGCGGGATCGGCGCTTTTCGATCAGCAATACGCGGCCGATGTTGCGGCCCTCAATGCCTCTGGTATTACGGTGATCGGGGTTGACGTCAGTTCGTTGTTCCAGGAACTCGTTGCAAGCCCAGGCACTTTCGGGCTCACCGACGTCACCGACGCCTGCAACACAACCGCTGGATGCAACCCAAATACGTTTCTGTTTTGGGACGGTGAGCACCCGACCACGGAAGTCGACTCTTACGTAGCGGCTGTCGCTTACAACGATCTTGTTGGCGTTCCCGAACCCGCAAGCTTCGCCCTATTGTTTATGGGCGGCTTCGGACTGCTGGCGCTGAGTCGAGCCCGCCGCAAAGCAGCCCGAAGTGCTAACAATTAATACCGAAAAATAGCTGCCATCGGGGACCCGTGCGGCATCTTTGCGTTCGGCGCAACAAAGACCTGGCCGGCGTGCAGAATCGTTTGCACGACAGCATCGTTGACCAGGTCTTCATCCTCCGAAGTGCCGGTTTGACGGCCTTTAACTGTGTGTGTTGTCTCGTCGAAGACACCGGTTGTCTCCAGCGAATCTGAAACCAATAACGTGAGAACCCGGCCGTCGTGTGCCGCTGTCACCACTTCCTTCAGCCGGTTTGTTGCGCCGCCGCCCACCTTGTGGTCGTACTCGGCCAAGGCGTGGTCCACTTTGAACGAATAGCATTGGCGGATTGCTTCTATCGCTCTCGTGTGCATCTCGCCGGCTTTCAAGCTGTTCGGTGCACCATGGACTGCCTCCTTTGCCAGATGTGGAAACTTGCTGACGGAACGATAGAGCGGCAATTCATAATCCACGCCCGCCAGGACAACGGGCTCCGTCTTACCGCGCAGCACCTCGTTTAAGCCATTGTCCACCTGTCGATAGAAGTGCGCCAGGTAATCGTTTTTGTTGACCGAATCGGCAGCGGTTCCAAACAGCACGCCGCCCGCACCCATATCCGGACCGCCGGAAGCCCGATTCTCCAAGTCATGGTCGGGCTTAACGGAATCCATGTACTCGTCGTAATTAGTTGAGGTTGCCTCGGGCAAGGGAACATCTTCCGAAGTGCGCAAGGTGCATCGCAGGAGGCGAACGTTCTTCTTGCTTAGCGCCAGAATGTAGAACTGTCCATCTGTGGTGATCTCGCGCAGCATGGGACGGACGAAGAAATGGGGCCCGAGAACGGCCCGTGAGGGTAATCGTTCGTTTACCCAGGCAATCCGGAAGAGGTTGGCAGACCTGAAGATGGCCAGCGATTCACCCTTTGCCTCGCCTTCAGGAATCAGCGATTCGAAATCGGAGAGGGGACTCAATAGTTCTCGGCCGACAGCGCCCAACGCCTCAGCCTTCTGTTCCAGGGTGCGCAGCAATTCGCGCCACTCCAGCGAATTCGCCTTTTGGGCCTGATTGGGTGTGCCCTCGGCCAAAGGCATATATATTGTGATGCACGGGCCTTCCGCACCCAGGATCTGCTTCAGATCTTTAGCGCTCTCAAATTCAACTAACTCAGCCTTGACGGTGTCCATACGCTTGTGAGAACCTAGCGCTTCTAAGAGCGTTACGCGACTGATGGGTAAGGCACCCAATATCTCGATCTCGCGATCATCTCCGCCTCTATCGCGGAGATAGATCTCAATCCGCTCGGCCGGAAAGATCTCCGGAAAGCGTTCACCCCACTCAACCAGCGTGAGTGCCGGTCTATCGAACATTTCATCGAGACCCAAACGGCGCACCTGCTCTGCTGTGTCCAGCCGGTAAAGATCTGCGTGATAAACACTTACGGGACTCCCGTATTCGTGAATGAGAGTGAAAGTCGGGCTCGAAACATCATCTGCCGAGGCCGCGTTCCGGCCTTGAACGATTCCTTTGGTCAGAGTTGTTTTGCCCGCGCCTAAGTCGCCGACGAGTAGCACGACGGCTTGCTGTGGCAGAACTTCGGCCAGTTGCCGACCAAGTGCTTGCGTTTCTTCCGCTGAATGGGTTTCAAAGCGCTGGACGGACTTCATCCATGGCCTCTGGCAGGCACTCGAGAAGATCGGTCGCGAGCGCAGCTTCTTCGCCCCAGCGCTTGCCCGCAAGCTCGCCGCAGCGGCCATGCAGGTAAACGGCTGCTACAACAGCCCGGCGCCAGTCGCCCGTATGTTGCGCGACCAGCCCCGCGATCATGCCTGTCAGGATATCGCCCGTTCCGCCGGTCGCCATGGCCGGCGAGCCGGTCGGGTTTATCCAGGTTTCGCCATCGGGGAATGCAATGATCGTCCGATCGCCTTTGAGCACGACGGCAGCTCCGCTTTCAGAAGCCAACTTCTGTGCGGAGCCCAAACGATCTGCCTGCACCTCTTTGGTCGATTTCCCGGTCAGGCGCGCCATCTCGCCCGGATGAGGTGTCAGAATCCGGATTTTGTCCGTATGCCCAAGAGAGCCGGCCAGTGCGTTCAATGCATCGGCGTCGACAACCGCCGGAACGTCGGTCTCTTCGTACAACCGCTTGACCAAACGTACCGTCTCGTCTTCCGTACCCAGCCCCGGGCCAAGCGCCAGGACAGTCATCTTCTTAAGCAGGTGGAGCAGAGGATCGCCGTCTGCGAAACAGAGCCGACCGGATTCGGTCTCGGGCAAAGGTTCGGTCATGAGTTCGGGCCGATAGGCGGCCACCATCGACAGTGCACTTTTCGGTACGGCTACTGTCACCAAGCCGGCTCCACTACGATACGAACCCAATCCGGCCATAGCCGGTGCGCCGCTCTTGCCGAACGAACCGCCCACCACCAGCACATGCCCATACATGCCTTTGTTGGAATTCAGCGGCCGAGGAGCAAATAAATGGCGAATATCATCGGCCGTTGTCAGGTTGAGCCTGTGATTTGGGTTTGTTTGGACAAGCTCATCCGGACTGCCGATAGCCGCGACCTTCAGTTGGCCGACCTGTTCGTAAATAGGTGAGAGGCATTGACTTGGCTTGGCGGCGGTGAAGGTAACGGTGTAATCCGCTTTGACGAACTCGCCATTTGGCTTTGAATCGTCGGAAGGCAGACCGGACGGAATATCGACGGCTACCTTCTTTGCCAGCGGGAACTGATTGTTGATGAGCCGGATAGCATCGAGCGACTGTCCTTTGGCCAGCCCGCTCAGACCGCTTCCAAGTACCGCGTCGACCACAACGGTCGCCAGATTGGCTTTGTTTGGTAGTTCGCGCACCACGGGACAGCCGCAAACATCCAGCATGCGCCTGTTCGCGAGCGCGTCTCCAGTCAGAGTCTCGGGCGGGAAGATCTCGAAGACGGTAAGCTCCCGGCACAGGCGGCGCGTGAACAACTGACGAGCTACCACGAATCCGTCCCCGCCGTTGTTGCCCTTTCCGCAGATCACCGCTACCCGGTGCTCCCGAAGGGGCTGGAACGTTTCGAGCAGAAAATCGACGACCCGGCTACCCGCGTTTTCCATAAGAATGAGTCCCGGGATGCCGCGCTCGATCGTGAGCCGGTCCACTTCCCGCATCTGAGCCGCCATCAAGACTTTCACGCGGCTTCCACCTCGCGGGCGAGCAGGAGAGTCATGTCATCGTGCAGTTCCGGGGTGCCTGTCCAACTGCGAACGGCTTCGAGTACCATCGCTACGATTTCCTGGTCCTCGCGATCGCTGTACTTCCGCACCAGCTCAATGAGGCGTTCTTCGCCGAACATCTCACCATAAGCGTTCTCTGGCTCTGTGATTCCGTCCGTGTAACACACAAGCAGCTCGCCCGGGGCGATGTTCAGGCAACTCTCGTCGTATTTCGCAAACGGGAACGCGCCGACGACGGTTCCGTTTGAATCGAGCGGCAGCACATCGTCTTTTCGGAACAACAAAGGCGAAAGGTGCCCTGCGTTCGTATACGTCAACGTGCGGGAAGGCTCATCGAAAACACCAAAAAAGAAGGTGGCGTACTTTTCAGGCGAGGTGTGCGCGTAAATCTGTTTGTTCAGCGCGGAGACCAGCACAGCCGCTTCTATAGTTTTCGTGTGGCTACACTCGCTCTCAACCGGCCGGTAACTCGTGATCTGAGCGCGCAAGGCCGCTTGCAGTGTCGCCATGAGCAACGCGGCTGAGATGCCTTTGCCGGCTACATCGCCGATGGCGAACGCGAGCTTGCCGTCGCCCAATTCCTGATAATCGTAGTAGTCGCCCGACACCATTCGCGCCGGGTCGCAGCGCACGGTCAATTTAAGACCACAACTGGGCGGAGCCGCTTTCGGATATAGCTGAGCCTGCACCTCGCGCGCAATCTCGATTTCGGTTTGCAGGCGCTCTTTTTCCTTCTCGACGATCAGAAGGCGCTCCAGATTCCCCGTCATTTGATTGAAGGAATCGGCTAGTTCGCCGAGTTGATCGCGGCTGTTAACCGGAATGCGATTGTGGAAGTCGCCATGAATGACGCGGCGGGTGCCATTGTATAGCTGGTTCACCGCGCCGGTGATGCGGCGAGACAGCCGCATACCGATCCAGAGTGCGACCAGTTCGACCAGCAGAAATAAGAGCGCCACGGCGACAACGGTGTCGAACAGAAATCCGCGAAGGACCTCCGTTCCCGAGAAGAACGTTCTTAAAACAGCCGAGGGGCGCGATCGAACCCACAGCACGCCGCGGTACGTCTTTCCCGGCGTTTCCAGGTGATAGTGTTTCTGCGTTGATGGAAAGAACACCGGAACATCAAAACGGCTGACCGGCGGAGGAATCAGCAATTTCTCGTGCGCTGAAATCTTGGACCGGTTTAGCTTGCTGCCCATATCGGCCGTTCCGTCGACTCCGTCGTACACGCTGAGCGCTCCTGCTACAGCGGAATGCCCTCTGGAGTCTCCGTCGGTTTCAAGAAGTCCGATAGCGCCCAGATTCGGCACCAAATTTTCAACCATCCGATTCGAGAGGGGGGCAAGCACGGTTACTTCCCCGTTGCTCTGTTTCGCATGCGCCCAGCCGTAAAACCGGTCATTCCACACGAGCAAGCCATCCACATTGCCCCAAGCGGGCGAGACAGTTAGCCGTGCGGCATTAGCCGGAAAGGACTGCAGGCCTGCCGGACCTGTGTAGTAGAACGTGATGCCGGGAAACGTAGGCTCGAAGGCGTCGGCGAAATGCGGAACCGCCATTGGGCGATCTGTCACCGCCGTTCTCTGCAGGCCCTCTGCCGCACTTCGCAAAGCCTCAAGGCGGCGGTCGAGCGCCGAACTGGCGAGATAGATCCCTAGCTCGCTCATTAATGCCCAGCCGGTAAAAAAGATCAGGACAAACAACAAGGCAACCGGCAACACACCCATCAGGGCGTACGCGACAAGAAGACGATTGCGCAAACTCCAGAGCGCATGGTGTTTCGCCCATTTGAAGCCGCGAAACGTAACGATAAAAGTCAGGGGGATGAGTGCCAGCGCCGTCAAGAACGCGAGCCCAGACAGGTCTGTCAGATAAAAGATTACGAACAGAACCACTGCGATGATGAACGCAGCTCCCGACTTACCGAGTTGTTGAATGGCTTGCCGGACCCGTGACATTATTTCGAATTATCTCGTGAGCGCCCGAACTTGCAGAGAACTTAGACGTCACAAGAACACATAAGTTGGTACCCCGATTAAGCGTTTACGCGCCGATGACTGCGTTGGGGCCGTCCTCAGCGATTGCTTTGCGAGATGAGAGATGGATGTGTAGAGAAAACTACGCGATTCGCGCTTTTTGAACTTTGCCGCTGCGAATGCAGGATGTGCAGGCGCGAACGCGCTTGCCAGCGCCGTTTACGAGCGCATGCACGTTTTGCAGGTTCAGATTCCAACGCCGCTTGGTGACGTTGTGTGCATGGCTGATACGATTTCCAAATTGCGGGCCACGACCGCAGATGTCACATACTTTTGCCATAGGTATACGCTTCCGGCCATCCCCGAAGCGAGCGGCCGAACCTTTAATCTAACATAGCGCCTCATTGGCTGAACAAGCATGGCTAAACCAGATAGCATACACTCAGAACCCGCAGTACAGTGGTATCGAAGGCGAAAACAATGCCCGTCGCCGAAGTAGCGCCCGCGCCTCTGATCGAAAGCCGCATCTGGCTTATTCGCGGCCACAAGGTCCTGCTCGATGCGGACCTGGCAACGTTGTACCAGGTGGAAACTAAAGCTCTGAATCGAGCGGTGAAACGAAATCGAGATCGCTTTCCCGAGGACTTCATGTTTCAGTTGACAGTCCGAGAGATGGAGGAATTTTTGAGGTGCCAAATTGGCACCTCAAACGAGCGGCGCGGCGGCCGCCGTTATCGGCCCTACGTTTTCACCGAGCAGGGTATTGCCATGCTCTCGGGCGTTCTCACCAGCGTGCGCGCGGTTGAAGTAAACATCGCCATCATGCGCACGTTCGTCCGCTTGCGTCAGCTTTTGACCACGCATGAGGAACTGGCCCGGCAGTTAGAGGAACTGCGCTGGAAGCAGGAAGAACAGGGACAGCAAATCCAGGCTGTGTTTCAGACAATTCAACATCTCATCGAGGCTCCGGCGGAAGAGCCGAAGCGCCGGATCGGGTTCCCGACCGGTCGGGCTAGTCGTGAGCCGGGCTCTGGTGTAACCTAGCGGCGGCTCGCACGCGGTGCGCGTCTCCATCGGAAAGATACTCGACCGCCTTGTCCAGCACTTCATCACTTCCCTGCCGAATGCCCTTGACGGTCGGGGCCGCTACGACGGTCGGCTGAAGGCCGAGCCGCTGCAACTTGCCGGTATTGCCGTGCCGTACATCGCGGCCACTAAACGTGACGGTGATGCCTCCAGGAAGTACGAAGTTGGAAATTTCGCCCTCTGCACCTGCGCTGGCTGTTCCGATGAAAGCCGTGTTGTTTGCAGCCTCAAGCCAAAGCCCAAGATGTTCAGCAGCGCCGATGGTCCTTTCATCAATAAGCATGACGGTCTTGCCGCTGTATTTCGGCTCCCTTGCGTCGGGAATTTTCTCGACGAAGAAGTAGCTGGCGGTCGATGTAAGCGAGATAGTGGTGGGCACGTCAGGCAAAAGCGCCATTGGACCAGTGACGATCGCTCCAGCAATGTCGTCTGCACTTGTCAAATGGGATGCAATTGCCTGCTTTGCCCGTGTGACTTCGCCGCGCGCATCAAAGATGATTGCTTTGGCGCCGCGAAGCTTCGCGAATATATCGGGTACTTGCTCATCGGGCAAGCGGGTAAGGTCCACGTATCCTATGTTGTCCGGCAGCGTGCGAATAACATCGCCTATGCTCTTCGTGCTTCGTGAGATGTCGGAAGCAGTGGCGCGCTTCACTGTCACTTCCCTCGGCGGTCCGTCTTGCCCGGCGATTAACAAGGTAACCGTCGAGCCCTCCACGCCATCCAGAACGCGTTGGATGGAGTCATATCCGCGCCGTTGCGCGGTGGATCCGGAGATATAGTCCTGTAGTTTGTTGAACCGCACGGAGGTGGGTGTGCCATCAATTTTGGCGACAATGTCGCCGACGTGCAAACCGGCGGTTTTCACACTGTCGTCGACAATCTCCGTGATGACCGGCTGCTTTTCGACCAGGCGCAGACGAACTCCGGGATTTGCATTGCCAAAGAAATTCGACATCTCGTCGCTGGTGACGGTCACGTGCGAATCGAAGGTGTGCGTCAGCATATCGGCAACGGTGAGGTCGTATTCGCGTGCGTCCTTCGCCGCAATGAATCGCGGCAGAAATGACGCAAATAGGTCATCCCAGTCTTCGTCCATCAAGTCGCGATAGGCAAAGAACTCGTGAATGACACCCCAGATCTTAAATGCCGCGAGAATGCGGTATTCCGCCGATGGATACCGGGAATCAGGGTAGGAATCGGGCTTTACGGCCAGCGCGTTCGCAGTGCCGGATGCTTCGTCCAGACGAATGCAGGCCCGGAACCCACCACCTACGGGGATGTCTGCCACAACGGGCAGGTTGCTCGATCGATATGCGAACGCGGAGTAAAACAGACCGGAATCCGGACCTGATTCCGGAGGAAACCCATAGTGGACCCAGATGCGTTGTCCCGACGCGCCGCCCAATTCAGGGCCGACGTTTCCCGGCCGGACGATGTGGCTTCCGGGGTCATGTAATACGGCGAGCATTGAATCCAATGCGGCCGCATACTCTTCGTTGGCCTGTGCCGACCGGATTTTGGGTAGCGCGTCGATTAGAGCTTTATCCCAATCTATCGACCTGTAGGCAAGGTAGGGATGAAAGTACTTAACCGCGATCCAGACCTTTGCAGTCTGCACCAGCCGTTCAGTGTCGGCTACTTTGGCATGATCTGGCTGTTGCGCGTTTAACGCAACAATGAATATGAAGAGTGCAGCCGCAATCCGATTAAGACGTTGGCGGGCCGACTTGGAGTTCGTTGTCAACCTGTTTGACGCCCTTCACTTTCTTTGCCAGCTTGGTTGCTTTGCTCTTGCCTTTTTCCGTGTCCACGCGGCCGTGGATAGTGACTACGCCATCATGAACCGTTACGTCGATCGGCGCCGCCTTTGACATCGGGATCACCCGCGAGTTTCATCCGGACCTGATCTGAGATGCGATCGTCGGGAGTTGAAGAAGGCGTTTGCGCGAGCAATGTGCTTAGCGACAGCGCGGCGATAACCAGGGCTCTTTTCATTCAGCGTTATCTTCTGAGCCTAGCATCGCGCGCCAATCCATCGCACTCAAGAAAGACGGATCTTCGCGCCAGTTCGGTTTCACCTTCACAAATAACGAAAGGAAGACTTTTCGATCGAGCATCCGCTCCATCTCTTTGCGTGCCTCCGTGCCGATCTTCTTCAACATCTGGCCCTTGTTCCCGATCAGGATCGTTTTTTGTCCGGAGCGTTCCACGTGGATGGTTGCCGCGATCCTGGTCAACTTGGGCGTTTCCTCCCACGTGTCGACCAGAATGGCGGTGGCATGAGGAACCTCTTCGCGCGTTGCCCGCAACACCTGTTCACGGATTATCTCGGCCGCCAAAAAACGCATGGGCTGATCGGTGATGTAGTCATCCGGAAACAGCGCGGGTCCTTCGGGCAGATGCTGGACGATCAGCGTCTTCAGGCGCTCAACCCCGTCGCCGGTTCTTGCGGACACCGGCACTGATTCTGCAAAGCGGTGTAGCGCAGTGTATTGTTCCGTAAGAGGCAACAGCAGACGCTTGTCATCCACGCGGTCAATCTTGTTGAGAACGAGTATGGACTTCGTTTCGCCCGGCAAGGCGCTGAGCGAGTGCCGGTCCTCTTCCGAGATCTGGCGCGTGGCGTCTGCGACGAACAGGACGAGATCGACTCCGTTCAAAGCGTTGCGGACAGTTTCCATCATCCGCTTGTTGAACAGTGTGTCGGATTTGTGAATGCCCGGAGTGTCCACAAATACAATCTGCGCTTCCGGTGTACTCAGAACGCCTTGCAGGCTGGTGCGGGTTGTCTGTGACTGGTGGGCAGTGATGGCGACCTTCTGACCCACAAGCCGATTCACAAGCGTCGACTTGCCGGCATTCGGCCGCCCAACGATGGAGACGAACCCTGCGCGATGTTGTGCCGCGGGCGTGGGGGCGCTCAACGGACTGCACCCAAAGCCGATGGTGCAGGTACGCGCGAGATGCGCACTTCGTCCACGCGGCGCTCGTTACCGGCAAGTACTTCGACTCGTATTCCGTCACGCTCCGCAGTCTCGCCTACTTGCGGCACATGACCCAGCCATTCCGTAAGCAGTCCGGCAACGGTGGTGGATTCGCTCTGTTGATCCGGGCGGAAATCCAGCAGTTCCTCCAAGCGATCCACGTCCAGGCTGCCGGGCGCGATAAAAACGTTTGCCGACTCCTGGCGTACGTCTCGATCGGGTTCGTGCTCGTCGCGGATTTCACCCAGAATTTCTTCGACAAGATCTTCCATGGTGGCCAGTCCAGCCGTGTTGCCGTATTCATCGACGACGATGACCATGTGCGACCCGTCGTGCTGCATTTCCCGAAGCAGGTCAGTGACTTTCTTCGTTTCAGGCACCAGCGGCACAGGGCGGAGAAGATCGCGTAACGGCCTTACCTGCCGATCTTCGGGATCAAGCTCAAACATGTCGCGAACATGGATGAAGCCGACGATGTTGTCGATAGTCTCCTCAAAAACCGGGATGCGCGAATACTGTTCGTGAATGACAAGCTGGCGCAGATCTTCCAGTGTCTTGTCTACAGAAATTGCCGTGATGCGGGGACGCGAGGTCATCACTTCGCGCACGCTCTTGTCTCCGAATGCAACCACAGAGTGGATCAGCTTGCGATCATGCTCTTCGAGGATGCCTTCTTCGGCTCCGGCGGTGATGAGCGCCTCGATGTTTTCGACTGAGTCGGCAGCGGCAGTCTCGCGCTTTTCGTCCTTATTCAGATCAAGCAATGAATGGAACGCCCGGACGACTGCCGCGACCGGCCACACGCAAAAAGCCAGCAGCTTGATGAACGGCACCGCCTTCAGCATCCACCGCCCCTTTGTACGCCGATACACCAACAGCGGTATGAGGTAGGTGGAAAGAAGCATTGCGACGAGGGCAAGCCCGAGTGCTTCGAGTACGCTTTGCCAATGGGGCGCGCCAGGCCGTACCAGAGAACACAAATAAAACAGACCTACTGAGAAGAGTGAAACGTGCTTGATCAGCGAAAAAGCGAGCGAGCCCTGCTCAGGATCAAGGCCGATCCTGCCGACCACCGTCTCTCGGAAAAATTCGAGCGACGGCACTTCACGCCGAATCAGGCGCAACGATTCTAAATAGAGCAGTTGCACGTAAGACACAAACGTGAGAAGGACGGTGAGAGATAGGGCGATGCCCAGGCAAAGAAAGGTCATCGCACCTGGCTCCGGCGGGTAAACGCCCTTCTTGCGATAAGCGGCAACGGAAGGCCAAGTTCCTCACGCCACTTGTTTTCCGCGCAAGCCATTTCGCCGCGATCCCGCTCATGGTCCATACCGGCCAGATGCAGCAACCCGTGGAGCATCAGAATGCGAATCTCATCCAGCCGGGTATGACCGAACTCCGCAGCCTGCGCTTCCGCGCGTTCGGCGGAAATAATCATTTCGCCGAGACTGTCGCCGCCGACCGGAAACGAGAGAACATCTGTTGGATAATTGTGCCCCAGGAACTTGCGGTTCAACAGTTGCAGCTCACTATCGTCACTGATCACGCAGGTGAAGGCGCGCCGGTTTGCTATACGTGCGCCGGCCGTTCGCGCAAAGGCCCTCAGTCTTCGTTTCTCTTCCGCAGAGAACGTGAGGTTTGTTGGAAGCTCCCGAAAGAGCACTGTACTGCCACTGTCAGACATTAGGCAATGCTGGAGAACTCGGGAATTTCGACGGCGGTGTTCGGAGGCGGTTCCAGGGCGGCGCTTTCAGAGCTATCGGCGCCGAGCTTAAGGGCGAGCTGGCGGCCGGCACCGATCAGCTCATTGTAGCGGTCATACGCTTTGACGATGCGCTGCACCAGATGATGGCGCACAACATCTTTGTCATCGAAGTACACGAAAGCAATCCCTTCGACTCCCGCCAGGACGTCCATCGCGTTGAGAAGGCCGCTGCGTTTGCCTCCAGGCAGATCGATCTGGGTCTGGTCGCCCGTAACGACCATTTTCGAATTGAAGCCCTGCCGGGTCAGAATCATCTTCATCTGCTCGGCGGTCGTATTCTGCGCCTCGTCGAGGATGATGAAGCAGTCATTCAGCGTACGGCCGCGCATAAACGCGAGCGGAGCAATCTCAATAGTATTCCGTTCAACCAGCTTTTCTACCTTCTCCGCGTCCACCATGTCGAATAGTGCGTCATAGAGAGGGCGCAGATAGGGATCAATCTTTTCCTGCAAAGTGCCGGGCAGAAATCCCAGGTGCTCGCCCGCTTCAACCGCCGGCCGCGTGAGAATAATGCGGCTGACCCGCTTATTCAAAAGAGCCGAAACAGCCATGGCGACCGCCAGGTAAGTCTTGCCGGTTCCCGCCGGGCCAACGCCGAAGGTGAGGTCGTGATTTTCGATGGCATCGACATAGCGGCGCTGGTTGATTGTCTTCGGCGCCAAAACTTTCTTGCCAAAAGCGCGCGATTTACCGCTTTCGACCAGACGCCGCAAACTAACGTTTGGGTCGGCGGTGACCACGCGCAGGTAACTATTCAGATCGCCATTGTTGAACACGTGACCCTCTTTGACGAGGCCCACGTAGTCTTCGAGAATACGCTCGGCGCGATGGACCTGTGACTCCTCGCCTTCCAGTTCAAGCGAATCGCCGTCCAAAAGACGGGTTCGCAGATTGAGGCCGGATTCGAGCAGACGAATGTTTTCGTCGCGAGTGCCAAAAAGCGACTCAATGCCGCGGGATATCTGAACAGATGACTTCATCAAGAGGATTTTGGGAACGAGTCAGGGCAAAACCGAAAGACGATGGTGAAAACTCTTCTTAAAACCGAATGAGACCGGGAGGCTGAGAGACGTCTCAGGGACGGCGATTGGTGAACCCACAGGCGCGGACGCCAGAAGCCCATTCGTATTAATTATACCGAAATATCTCGATCTTTTCGTCTGCCGGGGATCGCCAGTCCGGCCGGTACTGTGTCGAAGTCTAGAAACACCTCGGCCCACGCTAAAAAACGCATTTTCTGTTGGTGCTGAAAATACGGTCACAAAAGTTGGAAAAAAATCTCAAAAAATTTTTCTACTTCAAAATCAATTGCTTGCAGACAACGCGGACCCGTCAGAGGCCTCTTTGGCAGGCGGTTCTGCCAGGGAGGCATGCTATGTTCAGATCGTTCGCGAGAGAGACTCACGAACAACAAGCCGGGACTTGGTTCCCGGCTTTCGCATTTTTGGGAGGAACTGAGGAGATTATGGGCGAACTGATCACGATGCCGTCGCGCGAGACTAACACCGATGCTGCCGTTTCTAACCATGCCAAGCCCGCCGAGGTGATCAGCATAGAGACAGCGTTTCCAGCGAGCAAAGAAGCATCTCTAGAGGCTACGGACAAGACACCGGATAGCGAGCCGGCGGAGATCGACTTCTCAGTTTGGAAGAATGCGCCCAAAGAACGGACTGCCCGCGTACTTCCCTACATACTCGGCAGTATCGCGAGCCATGCAGGGGGCGATGCGCGGCTGGGTTCGAGAGTGGTTCCTCGCAAATCCGGATGTGCTGATGCGTCCGCACACAGCCTACCCGATTTTGGTTTATCAATGCACGACGCCCTTCGCCGGCAAACGCACGAACATCTTCACCTACGACATTCAAGAAACAGAGGCTCTGGAGCGCGCGTTCGCATCGGCCGCAAAGAAGTTGGGCGGCGAGTTGAAAGCACTTGATACGAAGCGGTTCAAGTGGTTTACGCGCGAACATTACTTCGCGTATCGCAGCAAGGAAGTGGTGAAGTACGTCATGAAAAACCGGCGCGCGATCTACAAAATGCTGAATGTGGACACAGTGCTGATGGACAGCATCTTGAACTTCGCCGTTATGGACTTGCCCGCCCTGGGACTTGACGAGGCAGTCAAGCTGCTGCGTCGCGCGTTTGAGGTGCAACTCCGAAGGTTTACGACCGAATTCGAGATGACAGGGCGCGTTGATCAGCTATTGAAGATTGCAACAGACGCGCTGATAACGAAGATGGCTGCCGAGAAGGCTGCGCGGACGCTTGATCGGCTGCCCTTGGCGGCATAGCGGTAGTTAAAGAAGACAGCTCGATCAACGCGGCCGTTGGCCAGCAAGCTCACTTAACCCGCTAGGGCTCTTTCAGCGTGTGCGGCTATACTCCCGGCTGTAAGCTACGCCACCGAAACGGTTGTATTTCCAGTACTTCCGGTACCGCCAGGTACTCGCACGCATTGACGCCGCCCCGCATTCTAGCTTCAATAGAAGACGGATATGTAGGAATCCTTGGACCGGCAATTGCCGAACGCCGAGGAAACCACGGAGGAGAATGTTGACACTTAATCGTCTTTTACTTTCATCGGGGCTTGTGGCCCTGGCAATTTCGGCAGTTCCTTGTTCGGCATCAACCATTCAGTTGGGCATCAATGGGGACGCACAAGTCGGGTCGAATTACATCGATTTCGGGCAGTACCCCAACGGAGCCCCGTATGCCCCGGCGCCTGGCTACGGAACGTTTGAAGTTTCGCTTGTGAATGCCGGCGTGTTCGCTTCAGCGGGCGTTACCACAGGCGAATTCGGTATGATTCAGAGCCTCAATGAGGGTACCGGGCCTGTTACACTCCCCAGTCCTTTCATGACCTTCAATGGCGGCGGGTCAAACCTCCAGCTCGATGTAACCAATATTCCGGCGGGATCGGTCGGGCCATTCGTCCTGATCGATACGCCCAACGGCGCGGTTGCGTCTTTCGACGTCAACGGCAATATCTATGACACCAACCAAATGCGCATAGCGGACACGTTCACTGGAACGTTCTCCGCAACCTTCGATGGCCAGAGTGTAGCGTCGCTGTTCACTAACCTGCCTATTAACACGCCGTTCAGCGCAACGTTCACCGCCACGGTTGTACAGACTACCACTCCGGAACCGGCTTCCCTGCTCTTGCTGGGTATGGGCCTGATGGGCCTTGGCATCGCAAGGCACCGCAAGTTCCGCAAATCGTAAGTAAGTAATCACAATCTTCGGAGGCGCGATCCTTATGGGTCGCGCCTTCGTATTTTTGCACTCTCAAAGCTAAATACTGCGCAGTCACTCGCTACGACTCAAGGCGCATCGATAGTAAGCCTGCTGCACTGAAAGCGGTGTGTTTCTCTAGTACCCCTGGTACCGTTGGTGGTGCCCGTTTGGCTTGACGGCACTAAGGTGGACTAGCTCCAATAGAAGATAGGGGTAGAATCCCTTTCGGTCGGGCACGCCCTGACGCCGAAGAAAACACAACGGAGGAGAACATTGACTTTTAATCGTCTTTTACTTTCATCAGGTCTCGTGGCCCTGGTCCTTTCGGTTCCTTGCTCGGCGGCAACTATTCAGCTGGGCATAGATGGTGATGCACAGATTGGTTCGAACTACCTCGATTTCGGGCAGTATCCCAATGGGGCTCCCTACGCCGCCGTCCCGGGTTACGGACGATTCGAAGTTTCGCTTGTCAACGCCGGCGTTTTCTCTTCGGCTGGCGTCGTCCCTGGCGATTTCGGGATGATCCAGAGCCTGAATGAGCCTCCCGGCAATGTGACGCTTTCCGGTCCTTTCATCACCTTCAATACCGGTGGGTCAAACCTGCAACTCGATGCGACTAGTATTCCGGCGGGAACAGTTGGGCCGTTTGAGTTGACCGATACGCCGGACGGCGCCGTCGCATCTTTCGACGTTAACGGCAATATCTATGACACGAACGCAATGCGCATAGTGGACACGTTCACTGGAACGTTCTCCGCAACCTTCGATGGCGAGACCGTAGCCGACTTGTTCACTTCACTGCCTATTAACACGCCGTTCAGCGCAACGTTCACCGCTACGGTCGTACAGACCACCACTCCGGAACCGGCTTCCCTGCTTTTGATCGGTGTGGGCCTGATGGGCCTTGGTATCGCAAGGCACCGCAAGTTCCGCAAATCGTAAGTTCAGCAAGCAAGTACAAGAGGCGCGATCCTTTCGGGTCGCGCCTTTTTGTTCTGTCTGATCGAGGCCGTTTGAAGCCTTGTGCGGATAGTGATCGCGGCGGTTCGGCTGGCACAGCTAGCCCGGCAATCGCATGCCGAGCGATTTCCGGTGCACCCGATGCAAAAACCAATTCGCTCCCAACGCCGTCAACTGGCGAGGGTTCTCGACGCCACTGGCTTTAGCGCCCGGGCCAAGCCCAGAAGAACTTTGCGGCTGCTCAAGCCCGATAAAAATCGCCGATAGTGAATGGAAATCACCATACGCGCTTTTTGGACTTTGATACACGGGATGGGATTCGGCGGCCTCTACCTGCTGGCCTGCTCGGGAGCGATTGTTGAGCTTTGGCGCCGTTACTCGCCCGCGGCGCAGGCATCCGTCACTTCCCGGGATGAAACCTTCCTCCGCATGTACCTGGTTGTCATGACTCTGCTGGCATGGTCCGCTGTGTTTACCGGCGCGTACATCGTTTATCCGTGGTATCGTGCCGCCGCGCCACCGGGGACCGCCAACCTTGCCGCCTACCCGCAGCTGCTGCTCATGTCCAGTCCCTCGACCATCGCATGGCACTCCATTGGCATGGAGTGGAAGGAGCATGTCGCTTGGCTCGCGCCCATCTCGATCACTATGGCTTCCGCCGTCTTTATCAGGTATGGCCGCGAGATCAAGAACCACCCTCAACTGCGCAACGCGGTTCTGTGTTTTGCCCTGATTTCGTTTTTAGCCGCCGGGATCGCTGGTTTTTTCGGGGCCGAGATCAACGAGTATGCGCCTGTCAAAGGCGGCTCAACCATACGTCTGCTTAACGGAGAGTAACCATGCGCGCTCGGGAAACAGCAAGTTCGGTCGGCACGGCCGGCCTGACAAACGGCTCCGGTGCGGCTGCCATTCTAGCTGCGGGCATTGGCGCCTTTGCACTCGCTGTTCTGGCAATCGCCGCCGACAAAGTTACATCCATTCAGCCACTGATGGCTTTCTACAAACCAACAGGACCTCTGTCGGGCGTAACCACCGCTGCAATTCTAATCTGGCTCTTCGCCTGGAGTATTTTGGAATGGCGATGGCGAAATAGAACGGTTGCAGCGGGGCGCACGAATGCCTTCGCCCTCATCCTGCTGGGCCTGAGCTTATTATTAACGTTCCCTCCCGTCGTTGACCTTTTCTGAAATATGGCTACTTCCGATTGCTGCCTGGGCCGGATATCATCGATGTTCCTGGCCTTACAATTCGCAGTCCTCCTACACGCACAGGCCCCCGCTCCCACGCTTCAGAATCGGATCACGCAAGATTTCGTGAAATTCAAAGCGAGCGACTGGAGCGAGCGCGAAGCTGGCTTTGACGATTTCGCTTCGCTCGACTGCGCGCCGTGCAATCACCCTGGCCAAGCAGTTCTGGACGCCATCGATACAGCCATCCACTCCGGCGCGGTGAGCCGCGATGACTTAGCGGGCCAAGTGAGCGCACTGCTTACAAAGGAAGCCGCCTTCGAGAAGCAAATCCAGGACGCATTTGAAAAGTCCGGCAAGCAAGTCTCCACGGCGCCTCCGGGCTACTCCGACTACTTAGGCGACCTTTTGATGGCGGTTGATTACATGCGCGATCCGCGCTCCTTGCCGGCGCTGATGTACTTCATTGATACCGGGAACATGGCGACCAGTGCGATCGCTTCCTTCGGGGATCCGGCGCTCAAGCAAATACTGGCCTTGATTGATTCGCCCGGCGCCGTCGCCTCTCACTCTGTAAATGCTGTATCTCTGCGCCAAAGCGCCTACCGCGTGCTGTCGGAGATGGTGGAACCGAAAAACTTGCAAAACTTCTCCGACCCGTCGGCCGCCCGTACCACTATCAAGCATCGGCTCATGACCGCTGCTGTATCGGAACCCGACATATCGGTTCGTTTAGCAACCATTGGCGGGCTGGGAACGCTTGCCGACCCGGACACCCTTGCCTTGCTGCAAACCATCGCTGCTGCCGATTCTACGCCTGATCCGCAAGGGCGCGGTCGTTTCTTGGTTCGCGAAGCCGCTCAGAGAGAACTCACGAAGCTGAAGATAACGCAATAGGGGTATCGGGGGCTCCGCCGCACGATATCTGCTTCTAATGCGAATCGCCCGGCGGCTTAGCCGCTGTGCCGTTCTGTTGCGGCGGCAAGCCGAGCGGCGCCACTGCCGGAGGATTCGGCGCAGCTAACGGACCAGCCGGAATGGCCGTGTTCGCCGGTGACCACTTCGAACCTTTCGGCAGCATATTCTTCATCTGTGGCAATTGACTCATGTCCCAACCTCCGCCAAGCGCCATAATCAGCGACACGCTCGCGGTCATCTGACGCAATTGCGTTTGCACTTGCGTCTCGCGGCTCGTCAAAACTGTGTTCTGGGCCGTGATGACGTTCAGATAGCTGTCTACGCCAGTGCGATACCGTGTCATCGAAAGGTCCAGGTAACGAGACGCGGATCGTATCGCTGTTCCATACTGGCCGACTTCCTGCGAGTAGATACGGAGTGCCGCCAATTGGTCTTCAACAGATTGGAAATCGCTGAGAACAGTCTCGCGATAATTGGCCACTGCGGCGTCATACTGCGCCTCGGCCTGCTCGTTAGCGCCACGGCGCGCGCCGAAATCCAACAGGGTCTGCGAAAGCGTGGGTCCGAGAGACCAGAATCGGCTGGGCCAAGTGAACCACTGCGTGATCGAAGAGCTTTGAAAACCGCCACTCGCGCTTAAGGCCAAGTTTGGATAATAAGCCGCGCGTACAACGCCCACTTGCGCATTCGCAGCCGCGACTTGACGTTCAGCGGCCGCTATATCGGGGCGGCGTTCCAACAACTCGGACGGCACGGCAACGGGGACCGTCGGTGGATTTGGAATGAACGGGGCCACAGGCAATGAAAACTCAGCGGCGGGCTTGCCGGTCAGCGTGGCAATCGCATGCTCATACTGTGCACGCGCCACGCCCACATCTATGGATTGCGCGAGCGCTGTATCCAACTGCGTCTGCGCCTGCGCGACGTCTTCGCCTGAGTCGATGCCCACACTGAATAGCGTCTGCGTCAATTTCAGGCTGTTGCGATAGTTGTTGAGGGTATCCTGCAGGACGCCCTCTTCCGCATCGAGCGCGCGCACCTCGAAATAGTCTTCCGCCAGAGCCGCTTGCGTGCTTAGCAGCGCCGTCGCGATATCGGCTGCGTTGGCCTGTGCGGTGAACACATTCGCGGCTACCTGATTGCGAACCTTGTGCCAGAAGTCAACCGTGTAGGTCACCTCGAACGGCAGCGAGAAGTTGTTGATCGCACCCGTTCCGTAGCTCGGCGTTGTTCCACCGGTTGTAGTGGTCGTGGAAGTCCCTCCTGTCGAAGTGGTTCCTGTCCCGGTTGTGCCCGCGGTACCGGTGCCGGTTGTTCCTGTGGTACCCGTGGTACCGGTCGTGGTCGTCCCGCCGGCGCCCGTGGTTGTGGTGGTTGTCCCGGTAGTCCCGGTTGTGCTGACGCCCCCGCCCACAACAGTCGTTCGCGACGTGGATGAAAACCGCGAATTCGTGTAAGATGGCGAAGCGCTGATGGTGGGGAAAAGCGAAGATCGAGCGGACACAACCAGTGCGCGGGCTGCCCGGTAGTTCGCCTCCGCTTGAATCACTGTCTGATTGTTTACCTGTACCTGCTCCTCGAGCGCGTTAAGTAAAGAGTCGTTGTACATCTCCCACCACTTGCCGCGGATCTTGTCGTCCCCCGGTTGCGCCACCTTCCAACCCTGACCTTCTTTGAACTGATCCGGCGCCGACTCCTTGAATGCCTGCGGCGCGTTGACCGGCGGCTTCGCATATTTCGGCGCGGGATTACAGGAGCAAAGAACGATTGCGCCCACCGCTGCGCAGACGCCCAGTGTCGTACGCACAAACCCCAAACGCTTACTGTTTTTCACAATCATCGCTCACCTGTCGAATCCAACGGCGCAAATAAATCGGGCAGTTGACCAGCCTGACGTCATGGGCCGCCTGTTCGGAAAAATATTGAACCGCCTTACGGTCCACTAAAGTGACCTCACTCAAATCGATGTAGACCATCTGCTTCGCTTCTCTTGCCGCCAGGATGGATTCCTGAAGTTCGGGTAGAGATTCCTCGCTAAACTTTCCGTCCAGCAGCAGAGTGATTGAACGTTCCGCGGGATGCGGTTCCGCTTTGATCTTGTATGTCATCGGCGGTACCGTTTACCCTCCCACTGGCTGGGCCGGCGCTTGTGGCTCCGGTTCACGCCGCAATTCTTGCAGCCAAAGGCTGAAGCGGTCCATGTAGAGGTAGATCACGGGTGTCGTGTACAGCGTCAGGGCCTGGCTGACAATCAGGCCGCCGACGATCGTGATACCGAGCGGCCTTCGCAACTCAGAACCCGTTCCTGTGCCGAGAGCCAATGGCAGTCCGCCCAGCAGCGCCGCCATTGTCGTCATCATGATGGGCCGGAACCGAAGCAGACACGCTTCAAATACCGCTTCTTGCGGGGTCTTGTGATCGCGCCGCTCCACTTCGAGCGCGAAATCGATCATCATGATCGCGTTCTTCTTCACAATGCCGATCAGAAGAATGATTCCAATCAGCGCAATGACGCTCAGCTCCGTCTTCGTGATCAGCAGCGCGAGAATGGCGCCCACTCCGGCTGACGGCAACGTGGAAAGAATCGTGATCGGGTGGATGTAGCTCTCATAAAGGATGCCGAGGACGATATAGACCGCACCCAGCGCGGCGGCAATCAAAACGGGCTCGTTTGCAAGCGACGACTGAAACGCCTGCGCTGTACCCGTAAAGTTCGTGTTGATGGTCGTCGGCATGCCGGCCTTTTCCTCGACGGCGTTGATCGCTTCCACCGCTTGTCCCAGAGATACGTTGGGAGCGAGATTGAACGACAACGTAACCGATGGAAAAACGCCTGAGTGATTCACCGTCAATGCGGCCGTCGACTCCTGGAAATGCGTGAACGCCGACAGTGGAATCGGAGCGCCGGTTGAAGACTGCGCATAAATCATGCTCAGCCCATTCGGGTTCTGCCAAAACTCCGGCGCAACCTCCATCACCACGAAGTATTGGTTCAACGAAGTGTATCTTTTGGCTATCTCGCGCTCGCCGAAAGCATCGTACAGAATGTTGTCAAGCCTGGCGGGCGTCAGTCCCAGTCTCGATGCGGTCGTCCGGTCGATAACGAGATTCGCTTCCAGTCCGTTGTTCTGTTGATCGCTGTTGACATCGGTCAACTGCGGCATCTTCTTCATCAGGTTCATCAAGAGAGGCGCCCAGTGCAACAGTTGCTGCAGATTGTCGCTCTGCAGCGTGTATTGGTACTGTGCCGCGCTTTGGCGTCCGCCGATGCGGATATCTTGAGATGCTTGCAGCACCAGGCTCACGCCGGGGATCTGGGACAGCTTTGGCCGTAACCGATTGATGATTTGATCGGCCGAGACCTTGCGCACGTTGAGAGGCTTCAAAGTGATGAACGATCGTCCCGTGTTTGTGGTTGTACCGCCGCCGCCGCCGCTAAACGCCTGAACAGTTGCGATCGCGGGATCTTGCTGCACAACGCGGGCAAGTTGTGCAATCTTCTTCTGCATAAGCTGGAAAGAAGTGTCCTGATCGCCAATGAAGTTGCCATTCATGCGGCCCGTGTCTTGCTGCGGAAAAAAGCCCTTTGGGACGATGACATACAAGTAGATATTCAGGCAAAGCGTCGCGATGGTGACCAGCAGCATCAGCGCGGAGTTGCGCAGCACCCATGCCAGGCTGTGTTCGTAACCGCTTAGAATGAACTGGAAAAATTTCTCGCTGGCGTTGTACAGCCGGCCGTGTTTTCTCTCTTCGCCCAGCAAGCGCGCACACATGGTTGGAGTTGTCGTGAGGGACACGAGCAATGAAACGATAATGGTCACCGACAACGTGACCGCAAACTCACGAAAGAGCCGTCCGACAATGCCGCCCATCATCAAGATGGGGATGAACACCGCAACTAGAGAAATGCTGATCGACAAAACGGTGGGACCAATCTCCGCGGCGCCCCGGAAAGCCGCTTCCATCGAGTTCAACCCCTGTTCGCGATAGCGCGTGATGTTTTCAAGAACGACGATAGCGTCGTCCACCACGAAACCCGTCGAGATCGTCAGGGCCATCAAAGACAGGTTGTCGATACTGAACCCAACCAGGTACATCACGCCGCACGTTCCGATGATCGAAACCGGCACCGCCACACTGGGAATCAACGTAGCCCGCACATCGCGCAAGAACAGGAACACAACCAGCACAACGAGAACGACCGAAATGATCAATGTCCGTTCCACGTCGCGCACAGAAGCGCGGATGGTGATCGTCTGGTCAAGCGTGACGGTCATTTTGATGCGCTGATCGATCGAAGCGCTCAATTGCGGCATCGCAGCTTTGATTCCGTCGACGGTGTCGATGATGTTTGCCCCCGGCTGGCGAAAGATGATCAGCAAGGCGGCGCGTTTCCCGTTCGCGAGACCTAGCGAACGGACGGTCTGAACGGAGTCGGTCACATTTGCGACTTTGTCCAGAGTGACCGGACTGCCGCTGTACTTCACCAGCAGCGGCCGGTAGTCGGCAGCATGCATGAGTTGATCGTTCGCTTCGATCGACCAGGTTTTATTGCCGTCGGAGAAGCTGCCTTTAGCCTCGTTTGCGGTTTGGCCCACAATCGCGGTGCGAATATTATCCAGGCTGAGGCCGTAGTGTTCAATCAAAGTCGGGTTGACGTCCACACGAACAGCCGGGGCTGAACTGCCACCGGCGGTTACTTGCCCGACGCCGCGAATTTGCGAGATGCGCTGCAGCAGAATCGTAGAAGCCGCGTCGTAGAGCGCCGGCGGCGGCAGCGTGTCCGATGTGAGCGCGATAATCATGATCGGCGAATCCGCCGGGTTCACCTTCCGATAAGTCGGATTTCCCGGCAGGTCGCTAGGCAGATAGCCTCGTGCGGCATTGATGGCGGCCTCAACGTCCCGCGCTGCCGCGTCGATGTTGCGGTTGAGATCGAACTGCAGCGTGATGCTCGTCTGCCCCAGGGAACTCGACGAGGTCATCTCTGTAACAGCCGCCACTCGCCCGAACTGGCGCTCCAGCGGAGTCGCGACAGCGGACGCCATGATCTCGGGGCTAGCTCCGGGCAGCGACGTCGAAACGGAGATGGTCGGAAAGTCCACCTGGGGCAGTGGCGAAACAGGCAGCAAGCGAAAAGCCGCGGCGCCCGCCAAGCCGACGGCAATGGTCAACAACGCGGTTGCCACCGGGCGTCTGATAAAGGGCGATGAAAGGCTCATGCTTAATGCCCTTCCGCCGGCGCGGGCACGCCGCCTGGACCAAGCCCTGCTTCGGCGTCGTGCTTGCCTCCGGCCCGGCGATGTTTCCAGTCCGCAAAACGCGTTGCCATGCTGTCGAAGAATAAATAGATGACCGGCGTTGTATACAGCGTCAGAAGCTGGCTCAATAGCAATCCGCCGATGATCGTGATGCCGAGCGGCCGGCGCAATTCCGATCCAACGCCGGTACCAAACGCCAGCGGTACAGCGCCGAGCAGCGCCGCCATCGTGGTCATCATGATCGGCCGGAACCGCAGAAGCGATGCCTGGTAAATAGAGTCGTACGGCGTTTTCCCGTCTTTGCGCTCCGCCTCCAACGCGAAATCGATCATCATGATCGCGTTCTTTTTCACAATGCCGATCAGAAGCACGATGCCGATGATTGCGACGACAGTCAACTCCTGACGGCAGACCATGAGCGCGAGCAGAGCGCCAACACCCGCGGACGGCAGCGTGGAAAGAATCGTGACTGGATGGATGTAGCTTTCGTAGAGGACGCCGAGCACGATGTAAACCGTGACCAGCGCCGCGAGAATGAGTATCGGCTCATTGGTCAAAGACGCCACGAACGCTTGCGCTGTGCCCTGGAAGGAAGTTTGCATTGCTGCGGGAGCCGGCATCTCCGACTCGATTTTCTTGATGGCGTCGACTGCCTCGCCGAGTGCGGCGCGCGGCGCGAGATTGAACGAAATCGTAGTGGCCGGGAACTGTCCGATATGGCTGATCAGAATCGGCATGGACGCATTCGCCGTACGCGTGAAGGCGCTGAGCGGCACTGCTCCGCCGTTTGCGGATTTGATGTAGATGTCCTGCAGGTGCTTGGGGCTGGTTTGCAACTCCGGCAGGACCTCCATGATGACGTGATACTGATTCAACTGCGTAAAGTAAGTAGAGATCTGCCGTTGACCGAAGGCATCGTACAGCGTGTCGTCGATGTTTTGTGTGTTGATACCGACGCGCGACGCGGTTGTGCGATCGATCGCGAGAGATGTATTGAGCCCATGCGTCTGCAAATCGCTTGCCACGTCCGCTAGCTGCGGTATTTCCTTCATGCGGTTGACAAATTGCCCCGCGTATTGCGACAGCTCATTCGGATCGGGATCTTCCAGGCTGTATTGATATTCGGTCCGGCTGACGATGTCTTCCACGGTCAAGTCCTGGATCGGCTGCATGTAGAGCGTCATGCCGGAGACCTTGGCCAGTTCCGGTTGTAACCGGCGGATCACATCCGACGCGCTGATACCGCGATCTTTCAGAGCCTTCAAATTGATCTGGAACCGCCCGGCATTCAACGTTGTGTTGGTGCCGTCCACGCCGATGAAGGATGAGAGGCTCTCGACGGCTGGGTCTTGCAAAATAACTGCGGCGGCGCGCTGCTGCAATCGCGACATCTGCTCAAATGAGGTGCTCTGGTCGGCTTCCGATACGCCCTGTATTTCACCCGTGTCCTGCACCGGGAAAAAGCCTTTCGGAATGAACACGTACAACAGAACGGTGAGAACCAGCGTTGCGCCCGCAACCAATAAAGTCAGATTCCGATGACGCAGTACCACTTCGAGCGTGCGGCCGTAGAAGGCAATTGTTTTTTCGAAGGCGTTCTCGGACATGCGATAAAAACGGCCTTCTTCGCCCTTTTTTTTGTGCCGCAATAGCTTTGCGCAGAGCATCGGCGTGAGCGTCAAGGAAACAACCGCCGAGATGATGATGGTCACCGCTAGCGTGACCGCAAATTCACGAAATAGCCGGCCGGTGATATCGCCCATGAAGAGCAGCGGAATCAGCACGGCAATCAGCGAAACCGTCAGCGACACAATGGTGAACCCGATTTGCTCCGCACCTTTCAGCGCCGCTTCAAGAGGCGCTTCGCCTTCTTCGACGTAGCGCATAATGTTCTCGATCATTACGATGGCGTCATCGACCACGAAACCGGTGGAGATCGTCAGCGCCATCAGCGTCAGATTGTTCAGGCTGTAGCCGAGCATGTACATGGCTGCGAAGGTGCCGACCAGAGATAGCGGCACAGCCACGCTGGGGATGAACGTAGCCGCGAGGTTCCGAAGGAAGACGAAGATGACGAGTACGACCAGGACAATACAAAGGATCAGTTCGAACTCGACGTCGCTGACCGAGGCGCGAACCGTAATTGTCCGGTCCGTCAACGTTTGGACACTAATAGAGGACGGGATGGTCGCCCGAAGCTTCGGCAACAAGGCCAGCACGCGGTCGACTACTTGAATGATGTTGGCGCCCGGCTGCCGCTGAACGTTGACAATCACGGCGGGCGTCCTGTTCATCCAGGCAGCCTGCTTCACGTTTTCAATGCCGTCGATCACGCGCGCGACATCCGTCAGCATCACGGGTGCGTTGTTCTTGTACGCGACAACCACTTGCGCGTAGTCCTTCGCCGTCAGTAGCTGGTCGTTGTCGTTGATTTGAAACCCTTGATGCGGGCCATCGAAACTGCCCTTTGCGGAATCGAGCGTCGTATTCGTAATTGCGGTGTGAACGTCTTCCAGGTTCAAGCTATACGAGGCGAGTTCCATCGGATTCACTTGAATGCGAACCGCCGGTTTCTGTCCGCCACTGATGGTCACCGCGCCCACGCCGGACAGTTGCGAAACCTTTGCAGCAAGCCGCGTATCCGCATAGTCTTCCACCTGCTGCAGAGGCATTGTGTTCGACGTCAACGCGAGCGTCAGAATAGGCGCGTCGGCGGGGTTCGTCTTACTGTAGATCGGCGGCATGGGCAGATCGTTCGGCAGATAGGTCTGCGCGGCATTGATGGCCGCCTGAACTTCCTGTTCAGCCACATCGATGTTCAAACTCAACGCGAACTGCAAGGTGATCACCGATGCGCCTTGCGAACTCGTAGACAGCATCTGGTTCAAGCCCGGCACTTCACCGAGTTGCCGTTCGAGAGGCGCTGTGATCGCCGATGCGGCTACGTCTGGACTCGCACCCGGGTAGAACGTCACCACCTGCATAGTGGGATAGTCCACCTCCGGCAGTGCCGAAACGGGTAGTTGTTTGTATGCGACGATGCCGACCAGCAAGATCGCCGCCATCAACAGCGAAGTTGCGATCGGCCGCAGAATGAACGGCCGTGACGGATTCATTTCGTGGGGTTCCGGCGATTCGGTTGCGACGTGTGCGGCTCCTGCGGATTCTGTTGCGCGGTGTTGAGGTTGATGTTAGCCGCACCTTGCTGCGTGTTGGGCTGTCCCCCCGATTGTTCGCTGCTTCCCGCTGTGCCCGGAACCGGCGCGCCTACCAGTTTTGGCTGCCTGACGCTCACCTTGGTTCCGTCCTGCAGCTTGTCGAATCCGTCAGTGACCAAATTCTGACCGGGAACAACACCCGTTACCGCGGCGTTCGACCCGTCCGTGGTCGCGACCGTTACGTTCTGCGTTTTGACCGTATTGTTCGCGTTGATGATGTACACGTAAGCTTGTTCGTTGTCGCGCTGAATGGCCGCTGTCGGGATGATGTTCACGCCCATCAGCGTCTTCAGTAGCAGCCTCGCGTTTACAAATTCATTAGGGAAGAGAACATCGCCCGGGTTTGTGAAAATTGCGCGAACGCGAACCGTCCCGGTAGTTGTGTCGATCTGGCTATCGATGGCAAGCACCGTGCCTTGGGCCAGTTCCGTTTCGCCGTCGCGGCTCCGCGCGTCCACGCGCAGCTTGTTGCCGTGCTGCATCTGCTGCACAACTTGGTCCAGGTAATCCTCAGCCATGGTGAAGATAACGGTGATCGGTTGCAACTGGGTGATGGTGACGATTCCAGTCGTTCCATTCGCAGGAACGATATTTCCTAAATCGATGCTGCGCAATCCGACACGCCCGTTAATAGGCGACGTGATCCGCGTGTAATCGACGTTGATCTTGGCCGCGTCGAGATTTCCCTGGTCGAGCTTTACGGTCCCCTCATTCTGGCCGACGCTGGCCTGCTGTGTCGCTACCTGTTGTTCCGGAACGGCGTGCTGTTCAAACGCGGTCTGATAACGCGTCAGATCGATTCTGGCGTTCTGCAACGACGCTTGATCGCGTTGCAATTGCCCTTCTGCCTGAACATATGTGGCCATGTACGGGCGCGGGTCGATAACGGCGAGCAGTTGGCCTTTGTGGACGAGTTGACCTTCCTTGAAGTGGATCTCTGTAAGCTCGCCGGTTACGCGGCTTGTGACCGTGACGGTGTAGACAGAGGTCACGGTGCCAAGGCTGTTGATGTAGACATTCATGTTGCCCTTGGTGACCTTGGACGCGGAGACGGGAATGGGACCGGTTGCACCGCGAGCGCCGCGGCCTGATTTCCCTCCCTTTGTCTGTGGAGCTGACGAACGCTGCGAGAGCAGATATCCGGCGCCCACGAGCATGCAAAGAACTGCGCCCCAGATCGCCCAATGCTTCTGTCGGCGGGATCGTTTCCCAGGCGCTTCGGGGCGCTTCTGTTCAGGAGAAGCTTGAGTCGGTTCAGGATTCATAGTCGGCCGGTGGCTGCGCCCGCTCTCAAAGAGGGCTACCTCTCGACTATGAAGGCGTCTTCGGCAATCGGCTACTGCTGAAAGAGCTACGAATCTCTACGCCGACCGGCATACTACCAACGTGCGAGAATAACGAGGTCCAGATGACCGGATCACCAAATGGAGCCAGCGAGCACGCGCTGCCGGGCGTTCCCGACGTCGAATCGCCGTTGTTTGAAAAGATCTTCGCGGCCAAGAACGTTTCTCCCCAAACTCTGGAGATTGCGCGATCCTTGCGCCGCGACGGATATGTCGTCCTTGATTTCCCTGAACCCGAGTTCAATCAGATTGCGGACAAGATCATTAAGACGCTCGATAAGCAGTACGACTGGGACGGCTGGCGCAACGGCAAAGTACCGAACCTGCGCGTGCAGGATGCCTGGGACAAAGTTCCTGAAGTGAAGCGCATCGCGACAAATCCGACGATGCTGACGCTGTTATCCGACCTCTACGGCCGGCGCGCATTCCCGTTTCAAACGTTGAATTTCCCGGTTGGCACTCAGCAGCATTTTCATTCGGACAGCATTCACTTCAGTTCCTGCCCGGAGCGCTTCATGGTCGGCGTTTGGGTTGCGCTTGAGGACATCGATGCGGAGAACGGGCCGTTGATTTACTATCCCGGATCGCACAAGCTGCCCATCTATACGAATGAGCAAGTCGGGATCAATCCGGATACGCAGGGCCCCAACCCGACCAGCCACTACTATGCGTATGAAAAAACCTGGGAAGCTCTGGTGGACGCGCTTGAACTGAAACCCATGCAGTTCCACGCCAAGAAAGGTCAGGCGCTGATCTGGGCTGCCAATCTATTGCACGGCGGCGCGGCGCAAACCGATTTGAAGAGAACGCGATACAGCCAGGTCACTCACTACTATTTCGAGAACTGCTGCTATTACACACCGCTGGTTTCAGTGCCTTTTCTGGGAGCGGTTCTTTACCGCGATCTGGTCGACATTGCGACGGGGAAACAAATGCCGAATATGATCAACGGCACTGAGGTTCCGAAGCAGCACATCACCTATACGAAACCTTCAGCCCACGCTGTTCGCACATTGAAACTGCCGCCCGACTTTGACGGCAAGGCTTATCTGCGAGCCAATCCGGATGTCGCTAAGGCCAAAGTCGACCCGGCGCAACACTACCTGCAGTTTGGTTATCGCGAAGGCCGGCCGCTCCGCTAGCGTCTGTAAGCGGCTCAGTTACCCGTATACTTGAGGCGACGTCTAATCTGTGTTGCCGTCCCGTACCAGAGCTTCGCTACGTATTCTAGCCGCTCCGATTTTCCTGCTTATCTGGTTCGCGGGTCCTGCGCGGCCGCTCGATTCCAGCAAGGCGCTGACTCAGTACGCGCATCGCATCTGGGGCCAGGAGCAAGGGCTTTTCCAGCCCACCATCTACTCGATTTTACAGACGCATGACGGCTTCCTTTGGCTGGGAACACAGGATAGCCTGATCCGCTTCGATGGGGTGCAGTTCAGCCCATTCGATGGCCCTGGCGCGGAGTCTTTCCACAACACCCTTATTCGAACTCTTTATGAAGACCACGACAAGAATCTTTGGGTGGGGTCCATCGGGGCGGGTCTGGGCAAGATCAGTCCCCAGGGAGTTGTGACCCATTACACAACCCGCAACGGATTGCCGAGCGACAGTGTCTTCTGCGTCGATTCCGACGCCAGCGGACAGATGTGGGCCTGCACAAATGCCGGGCTGGTCCGTTTCTCCGGCGCAGGTTTTCACACCTACACAACCGCCGACGGTCTTCCCTCAAACCAGGTTCGCGCGACATGCGATGCTGCGGGACAGCGCTGGGTTGCCGGCCTGGATTTCGGTCTGGCGACCTGGGACGGTAAGCGGTTCACGCGTTACGAAAACAAATTGCTGCCACGTTCAGAGCCTGTGACTGCGCTTGCCTGCGGCGCCGACGGATCGGTATGGGCCGGCACCAATGCGGGCCTGCTTGCAATCACCGCTGCCGGAACGCGCCTCATCGCAACTCGCGAAGGACTTCCAGACAATGCTGTGTCGTCGGTTTTAGTAGCTGCCGATGGAAGCGTCTGGGTGGGAACAAACGACGGAATTACCCGAATTCGCAACGGCCGTTTCGATACATATCGGACACGAGATGGGCTGTCGCATAGCCTCGTGCTGTCCCTATACATGGACCGAGAAGGCACGCTGTGGGCGGGCACAAAGGATGGGCTCGATCAGTTCACAGATGGCAACGTTACGCCGTACACGACGAATGAAGGACTGCTGAGCAACGACATAGGCCCGGTGTTAGAAGACCGCGCGGGCGCGTTGAATATAGGAACACTCGGACGAGGTCTGAACATCTTTGAGCACGGCGTTTTCCGGGCTGTGACCATGCATGACGGACTCGTCGATAACACTGTGCTCAGCCTGGAACTCGACCATACGGGCGATCTCTGGGTGGGCACACGACGTGGTCTGAACCGCCTGCACAACGGACACGTAATCGCCTCATACCGGAGCTTCGGGCCGGTGGCAGCCGCGGCGGTGCGATCGCTATTCGAAGACAATCAAGGCACTCTTTGGATCGGCACGGACAAGGGGCTGGTGCGATTCGAACGCGACCGCTTCAGTTTCGTTCCCGGCGCTACGGATGAAGGCACGCGACCAGTGCTTGCGCTGGCGGGCGGGCGAACGGTTCGCTTGTTTGTCAGCACCGAGGGTCCTGGTTTCCACCTGTTGCGTGACGGGCAATTCGAAGCCCGCGCGTTGGGGATTACGCATCCAGTGGACTGCTTTTTCCTGAACTACGATCGCCACTCAGCGTGGATGGGGACGCTTGGTTCGGGCCTGCTGCGGTGGGCTAACGGCAAGATTGACCGCGTTCGAATCAAGGATGGTCTTTACGACAATCGCATTTACCAGATCTTGAGTGACGGTCGCGGAAACTTTTGGATGGCTTCGAGCAAAGGCATTTTCCGCGTGAGCGAAGATGAACTCGGCCGGGTAGCGGACGGACAGGCGCGTTTTGTAAACAGCATGCCTTTTAGCACCGGCCAGCTTCGATTTGAATGCCGCTCCGGAGTGCAGCCCGCCGCCTGCCGCACACGTGATGGACGCCTCTGGTTTTCGACGACTAATGGGCTGGTGGTAATCGACCCCGCTCATCCCGCAGGAGATGCCGCGGCGCCCCCGGCGCAAATTACCGAAGTGCTGGTGAATGGCGAGCACGTGCGATCTTCCGGGCCGCTGGCATTGAAGCCCGATCAGAAGAATTTGGAGATACGTTATGCCGGCCTGTCTTTCGCGTCTCCC
This sequence comes from Terriglobia bacterium, assembly GCA_963846045.1. GTDB lineage: Bacteria > Acidobacteriota > Terriglobia > Bryobacterales > Bryobacteraceae > Bog-105. Next base: position 440,672 of record CAWJUL010000014.1, read on the forward strand.
GAAAAGGTAACGTTCCGATACAAGCTGGACGGCTTCGATAAGGACTGGATAGAAGCCGGGGCGAGGCGCGAAGCTTTCTTTACGAATCTGCCTCCGAAGCATTTCAGGTTTCTGGTCTTTGCGCGGACCGCGAACGGAACTATCAGCGCTGCTCCTGCCATGATCGACTTCACGGTTGAGCCGCGTCTTTATCAGCGTGCCTGGTTTATTCCTTTACTAGCGCTGCTGACCGGCTTAGCCAGCATCGCCGCGTACCGGCTGCGAATGAAGCGGGTGCGGCAACGATTCGATGTGGTGCTGGCGGAACGTTCGCGTATCGCACGCGAACTCCACGACACCCTGCTGCAGGGTCTTTCGGGAGTCACGATGCAGTTGCAGGCGTTGTGGATGCGCATGCCGCTTTCGAAAGAGAAGAATCTTCTTGGCGGCATCATCGAAGATGCCGGCGCATGTGCCCACGAAGCCCGGCAGTCGCTTCGGGGCTTGCGTTCGGTGACAGCTCAATCGGAGGACTTCTCAGAGTTGCTGGCGCAGCTTTGCCGAGAGGCATTGCGAGGCAGCGATATCAGCCTGAACCTCGATCTGCAATCCGTCGGGCTGCAAGGCCTGCCGGAGACGGAGTTTCAACTATTGCGGATTGCTCGTGAAGTAGTTTCTAACACGCGCGAGCATGCAGATGCCAGCGCTCTCGACGTGCGGCTCAGCATTCACAAAGGCCGATTGAGACTATCGTTCGAAGATAACGGCATCGGCTTCATAGCAACAAATGGAATACAGTTGCTCGATCACTTCGGCCTGGTCGGTATCCGAGAGCGGGCGCTCGAGATCGGAGCGGACTTGACCGTGTCGAGTGCTCCCGGCGAAGGAACGAAGATCACCGTCGAACTTACGCCGGGCAAGTCGGCCATAACGACGGATAAGAGCCAGGCGCCGTCCGTCGAACATCAGATAATGTAGGCAGCGGTGGCAGGCGATCTCCCAATTCGAATCCTTACTGTTGACGACCACGAGCTAGTGCGTAAGGGCATCGCCGCCATTCTCGCCGCGGAACCTGGCTATGAACTTGTCGGTGAGGCGAACAACCTGGAACAGGCAGTGCGCACATTCCGCGAGCATCGTCCCGATGTCACCTTGATGGATTTGCGCCTGCCGGATGGCAGCGGTGTCGAAGCGACGAAGCTCATCCGTGGAGAATTCCCCGATGCTCGGATTCTCGTATTAACCTCCTACGACGGCGACCAGGATATCTATCGCGCGTTGGAAGCCGGCGTTCGTGGTTATCTCTTAAAAGAGATGGTCCACACCGAAGTGCTGCGCGCCATCCAGGTGGTTCACGCGGGCAAGCGATTCATACCTACCGAAGTGTCACAGCACCTTAGCGGCTTCTTTCCGGAGGTTGCCCTTACGCCGCGCGAGGTTGAAGTCCTCACACTGGTGGCGCGCGGGTTCGGCAACAAAGAAGTCGGCGACGTTCTAGGAACCGCAGCCGGGACAGTGAAAGCGCACGTGCAGAGCATCCTTAGTAAACTTGGCGCGAACGATCGTACCCACGCCGTAACGATCGCGCTGCGGCGCGGCATTATCCATCTCCACTCTCCGGATCTTGCCGGATCCATCCAGAATGGCTGAAGCCCCCGGACTGATCCGTCAGCCACGCACGGGAAAACAGATCCTGGGAAAGCTGTTCCTGAGAACTTTCGCCGCTATCGTCCTTTCCGTGGCGGCCGCTTACATCTGCGACTACCTGATTCTGCGATTTCGTGTCGCGACCAATCACCATCCGTTCGATACCGTTACGGTGCGCCCCTACTATGCCGTTCCGCGCAAGGATCAAAAGACCGAGTTCATGATGGGCGATCCGACGGATCAGCAGTGCGTACACTCGCTGTTTCCGCACATGGGCGATAGCCCGTGCTGGTATCTGACTCGCCACACGGATCAACAGATCAATCTGTGAACGCGCCTCAGGCCGACCTGGTTTTGCGAAAGCGTTCGGGCGCGCTCACGTCGGCGCGAAACATCTTCTCGATGGCTGCATCGATTGGGCCGAGCGCGACGACTCGCTTCGAGGTGGCCGCATACGCTTGAATATCGGATCCGCCAAAGAACCTGAGTAAGTCATCCGGCAGTCCGCAAACGACATCATAGCCGCGGGCGAAAGGCGAGAAAGCCGGCAACAGAATGCAGCGTTGAGTGGCCAGGAACAACGGAAGCTTCTGCGCCGCTCCGGATGCTGCCTTGACTCCTAGACACGGATGCAGATGGCCCAGCACAAGCGTGTGCGATTCCGGCCAAGCGAAATCGGAGCGATCCCCGTGCACGGCCGTGATGCCGGGCGCCGACCAGGAGTCGACAAACTCCATGTTGAGGTGCGAGAATTCGCGTGCAAAGGCGCGATCATGATTGCCTCGCACGGTGATGAGCTTCGCGCGTTCGCTTAGTTCAGTTAATGTCCGCTCGATCCAGTCACGCTCAGCCTGACACGGACGCGGCGCATGCACCAGATCTCCTAAGAAGACAATCTGCCGCGGCTGTGTTTCTTCGTAGAAGTCGAACAGTTTCCGGCGAGTCCGCTGGTCTGCGAGCGGTCCGAGTTCACCGCGCCGCCTCTGTGCCCAGCTATATCCCAGATGCACATCCGCGATGATCGCCGTTTGCAATTGCGGCAAGCAGAGCGCGCCCGAGGGATGCGCGAAGAAGCCGGGCAGCAGCGGAATAATACCGGCTGACATAGAACTGCTCAACTCCGAAACTCGTATCCAAAGGTCAGCATGCCGTCGATGATGCGGTTGCGTATGGCCTCCACCTCGTCGGCTGTCAGGGTGTGATCGAGCGAGCCGACTTCCAGGTGATACGAGACGCTTTTCTGTCCGGGCTTCAAAGGCTCGCCGTCATATTGCGTAATGAAGTCGATGGACGCAAGCTCCCGTTGCGCCAAGTGAGCCAACTCATCCTGGATCTGGGCTACCGGCTTTTCAAACGTTGTCACAACCGACAGATCGAATCCGCTGGTCGGGTACTTGCGCGGCGGCGTGTACCTGGCCTGGCGTTTTGCCGAGAGTTGCTGGGCGACTTGCAGATCGACATCGAACAAGAATGCACGCCCTTTGAGGCCCTCATCAGCCAATAACGAGGGATGAAGCTCAAACAATCTCCCGATTACGGAACCTTGCCAATGAATCTCGGTTGCCCGAACCGGATGTTCGTAGCCGCGTGCAAGCGTCGCGGTCAGCCGCGCATCCGGGAATACGCATTCGGCAACGCGCTTCAGTTCGAAGAAATCCCGCTCATCACCGAGATTGTTGTACAAAGCGGCGACAGCGTGCGTGACCTCGTTCGGCAGCGCGTCCGTGAGCGACGGATGGATCTCTTTGCCGATTTCGAAGATCCGAAACTCGGAGTAATGCCGAACGTTGCGGACGATGTTGCGGTAGATGCCCGGCAGTAAACTGCGCCGGAGATGCGTTAAATCCGAAGCGATAGGATTCTTCAACTCGAGATGATCGCCGATTTCCAGGCCAAATCTCTTTACGTCGCCGGCGGCGACAAACGAATAGTTGTAAACCTCGGTGAAGCCTTGATCGGCAAGCTCCTGACGAACCGATCGCAAATACAACCGCATCGGGTTCGAAAACGGGACAACGGATGCCACTAGCGGAGCCACAGGCGTGATGTTGCCGTAGCCGATCATGCGGCCGATCTCTTCCACCAGATCGTCTTTCACGCTGATGTCTTTGGTGGCGCGCCAGGTTGGAACGGTTACGGTGAGCAGGCCCGGCGCGGTCTCGCTTGTTCCGAATCCCAAGGCATTCAGTATGCGAGTTGCTTCCTGCCGGCTTACATCCTTGCCCAGCTTGCGCGTGACAAACTCTATCGGCAGCGCAATGGATCGAGTTGCGGGAAGCGCGCCGCGATTGTCGGTCACGCCCCCCCGAACGAGAATGCCGGGGCTCACAGCTTCGAAAAGCTCGACCGCCCGCGCCAAACCGCCGATTGTGTTTTCCGGGTCGAGCGATTTCTCAAAACGCATCGACGCATCCGTTCTGAGCTTGTGCCGCGATGAAGTGAGGCGGACGCTGCTGGCCTGAAAATTCGCAGACTCGAGCACCACGCGCTTTGTGGTCTCTGAAATGGCACTGTCGGCGCCGCCGATGACGCCGGCAAGCGCAATCGGACCGGACTCATCGGCGATGACGAGATCGGCGGCCGAGAGTTCGTACGTTTCGCCGTTCAGAGCGCGCAGTCTCTCACCGGCACGCGCCGTTCGAACGAAAATGGTGTCGCCTTGCAGCTTGTCGGCATCGAAGGCGTGCATGGGCTGGGGCAGTTCAACAAGGATGAAGTTTGTGACGTCAACGATGTTGTTGATGGTGTTCATCCCGAGGCTTTCAAGGGGCGCCTGCAGCCATAGCGGCGACGGCCCAACCTGCACGTTCTCAAACAGCAACGCGCTGTAGCGAGGGCAAAGCACATGATCCGCTATGTCGACGCGGACGATTGGCTCACCTTGCGGAAGTGATTGCAGGCGAATGGGATCGAGCAGCGACAGATTTGTGAACGCCGCAATTTCGCGCGCCATTCCGATGTGGCCCCATAGGTCGGGCCGATGGGTCAGGCTCTTGTTATCGATTTCGATAATCCAATCGGGATCTATTCCCGGCAGCGGTTGACCGGGCTGAAAGTTGGTGAGTTCCAGCAGCCCCGAGTGGTCGTCGGCAAGGCCCAATTCGGCTGCACTTGCCAGCATCCCTTGGCTCTCGACGCCCTCTATGACGGCGCGCCCGATGGTTTTGCCGCGCAGAACGGTTTCCGGCGGAACCCACGGCGCCAACATGCCCACACGGACATTCGGCGCACCGCACACCACTTCGGCGTGTCTCCCGCCGCCCGCGTCGATGCGCACCAGCTTGTTCTTGCCGCGGCCGATAGGCTCTACGTTAAGGATGAGCGCCGCAACCACTTGCGATGAGCTTTCGATGCCTTCGCATTCCGCGGTTTTCATGGTGATCAGGCGCTGCAGCTCGGCGGGCTCGGTTGTCAGTCCGGGCGCCAAAGCAGCAAGCCACCGGTAAGAAAACTTCAATTTGCGTCCCTTCGCGTCCGGTTGGTGTGAGAAATTTTCAAAACTGAGTCAGGAAGCGCAGATCGCCGCCTTGCAATTGGCGGATATCGTCGATGCCATAGCGCATCATGGCCAAGCGCGTGAGTCCCAGACCGAACGCGAAGCCGCCCCACTGCTCAGGATCGATGTTGCTCATCCGCAGCACGTTCGGATGAACTAAACCGCAGGGTAGCAGTTCCACCCAGCCGCTTTGTTTGCACACAGCGCAGCCGCTGCCGCCGCAGATTAAGCAGCGGATGTCCAACTCAAAACCCGGTTCAACGAACGGGAAATAACCTGGACGCAGACGAACGGTGACATCGCGCTTAAAGATGGAACTGAGCAGCGTCTTCATGAAGTAAATAAGGTTCGCTACGGAAACATCGCGATCGACCATCATGCCTTCGAGCTGGTAGAACGTGTGCTCGTGCGAAGCATCCACTTCCTCGTTTCGAAACACACGGCCGGGCGCAATCATTCGCAAGGGAGGGCCAAGCTGCCGCATGCCGCGGACCTGAACGGGTGACGTATGCGTTCTGAGCAGATGGCCGTTGGTGAGCCAGAACGTATCCTGCATATCGCGCGCGGGGTGGGCGGGCGGTATATTGAGCGCATCGAAATTGTGTTCTTCGGTTTCGACCTCCGGACCGTCGAGGATGGCGAACCCCAGCGAGGTGAAAAGATCTTCTATTTCCTGCTGGAGCTGAGTAACGGGATGCAGGCTGCCGGGGCGAACGCCGGCGGGCGGGAGCGTAACGTCGATCCACTCTTTAGCAAGGCGGTCGGCGAGATCGGCCTCTTCGAATCGTTGTTTCTTGTCCTGGTAATCGGTCTCGAGATCTTCCTTAACGGAGTTCAAGAGCTTTCCGAGCGAAGCCTTCTCGGCGGGCGGGAGCTTGCCAAACTCCTTGCTGATTTGCGCGATGGCGCCTTTTCGGCCCAAGGCGCCCACGCGCGCGTCTTCCAGTTCTTCGAGAGAGATAGCTTCCGCGAATGCGGCCAGAGTGGCGCGGCGTAGCTCTTCGAGCTTTTGTTCGAGCATCGGCTACTGCAGCTTCGCTCCCGACTGTTCGAGCAGAGAGGCGACTTCCTGGTGACCCTTCATCAGAGCCAGATCGAGCGGCGCCTGATTATTCTCCGCCCGCGCATTGACATGCGCGCCGTTTGTCAGAAGCACCTCGACCATCTCGCGATTGCCGGCTTGCGCGGCTGAATGCAGCGCCGTCCAGCCACCCTCTTGCGTGGCATTGGGATCCGCGCCCCGCTTGAGTAGCAATTCGACCAGCCCGGCCTGACCGCCGGCTGCCGCAGCATGGAGCGGCGTATTCTTCATGGCATTCGATGAGCGAGCGTTCACGTCGGCGCCTGCATCGAGGAGCGCGGTCGCAAGTTCGGGATGACCAAAAAATGCAGCCAGGTGCAGCGGCGTCCAGCCATCGGAGTTTTGCGCGGTTAATAATGCGCGATCCGCGTGGACCTGCGGCAGCACGCGTTCGGCCAGTCCGGCCACACAGGAGTCGAATACATCCAGCTTTGGGCCAAGACTCAGAAGATAATCGGCGACGGCGCGGCGGCGGTAGTACATGGCAAGCAGGAATGCGCTTTGGCCGGTTTCGTTGGGCGCGTCGAGCAGCGCTCGGTCGCTTTCGAGTGCACTCTTCACCGCGTCGAGATCGCCGTTCTTTACACTCTCCTGAAAAGTCCTGGTGTCCGTCATAAGGTTCAAGCCGCCGGCATAAATATGGTGTCTGTCTTGTTCAGCTCCCAATCCAAATGATTGATGTAGAAGAGCAAAATTTCAGGGGAGTACTTGCCTGTGAAGTTCTCGAACACGCGCTGCTGCCAACCTTCGGTCAAATACTCTTGCGGTTTCAGGTCCTTGTCAAAAAAACCCTGGTCGTTGGGAATGCCTAAGAAGTTGAGCACGTCCATAATCATGGCGAGGTGAGACAGCAGGAAAACCTGGGAGAGATCTGTCGCGAACTCTTCGTCGCCGCCTTCTATACGAGCCCAAAACTTTGGCTCAGCATTACGGAGCGCTTCCGAGTTTAATTTCACCATGTGCGCCCGCACTTTGAACCGTTCATAAACCTGATAAGTCTTCAGCTTTCCGATGGAAATGCCGCGCACCAGATGATGAAATATCTCCCGACCCAGCGCCTCAAAGACGCCACACATCTGCATCGTGACAAGCGTAGCATCGCGGCTGCGAAATTTCTCGGGGTTGCGCGCCCAACCTCCAGCTTTTCAGCGACTTGCGGCTGCTGCGATACAATCGAACGTTTTGGAGCAGTCGGGCCAAAAGCATGAGCAATCTGATAGTTCTGGGAGCCCAATGGGGCGACGAAGGCAAGGGGAAAATCGTCGACCTGCTCTCGGATCGCTTCGCGGCCGTGGCTCGGTACCAGGGTGGTCACAATGCGGGTCACACGGTTTTCATCGGCGAACAAAAGTTCGTGCTCAAGCTGATTCCGAGCGGGATTCTGCGTCCGGGTGTCCTGGCAGTGATCGGCAACGGAGTTGTGATCGACCCCGCGGCACTGCTTGAAGAGATTGCCGGGTTGGAAGCTGTGGGTGTGGATGTCAGATCCCAGCTTAAGATCAGCAATCGCGCGCACGTGATCTTCCCGTTTCATCGCACAATCGAGAAGATCTCCGAAGGGCGCGATAACCGGATCGCGATTGGAACTACTTCGCGCGGCATAGGGCCTTGCTACGAGGACAAGATTGCGCGGCGCGGCATACGTATCGCCGATTTGGTGGATGTCGATTTCAAGGAACTCTACTACTCGTTGGCTGAAGACAAGCAACTGATTGCGAAAGCGTTTCAGATTGCGGACCGCGTGGACTTCCGCGAAATTCTGGAACAGTACAAGACGTTTGCCGACCAGATACGGCCGTTGGCGGTGGATACCGCGAGTTTGTTGAACCGCATGATCCGCGAAGGCAAGAGCATCCTGTTTGAAGGCGCGCAAGGGACCATGCTCGATATCGATTTTGGAACGTATCCGTTTGTGACCAGTTCGAGCGCGGCTGCCGGGGGCGCGTGCACGGGGACGGGTGTTGCCCCTACCAAAATCGACGGCATTGTCGGCGTTTCGAAAGCTTACATTACCCGGGTTGGCGCGGGGCCATTTCCATCCGAGGATCTTACGGAACTGGGGGAACAGATCCGGCGAGCCGGAAACGAGTACGGTTCGGTGACGGGGCGTCCGCGACGGTGCGGGTGGTTCGATGTTCCTTTGCTGCGCTACACGGCCGAAGTGAACGGCTTCGACAGTCTCATCATGACTAAGATGGACGTTCTCGACGACCTGGACGAAGTTCCGGTCTGCGTGGCCTATGAAGTGGATGGCGCGGTCATCACGCAGATGCCCGCGAGTACGCGCAAGATGGATGCGATCAAGCCAGTGTTTGAAAAGCTGCCAGGGTGGAAGCAGAAGACGCAAGGCATCACGCGACTTAAAGATCTTCCGGCACGCGCGCGAGACTATCTGAATTTCCTGGAAGAGAAAACCGGTGTTGAGATCGGGTCGGTTTCGAACGGCCCTGAGCGAAGCGAGACCATGATCGTGCCGGGATCGAAGCTGGAACGGTTGTTGCGCGCATAGGTCAGGCGGCGTCGGCATAGCTTGCGAGTTCATCGAGCATGTCGGAGGGCGCCGATGGGAGCGTTCGTTGCGAGTTTGAAAATTCGAACCCATTTTGCGGAAGTGCAGGTGCCGCAACGGATTCGGCGCTGGTTTCGTTCTCCTGCGCTTCCTTTTCTTTGCGGTCTTGCTGCAGTGCCCGGAGTTCCGCGATTTCCTTCTCACGGCGGCGGACGAGCCGCGCTTCCTGGAGTTGCAGATTGCGGATTTGACGTTCGTACTTGAGGTGGACTGCGACGTGAATGAGGCTGGGCCGGAGAGCGCTATCCTGATCCGCGAACTGATCGGCTAATTCGAGCGAGCCCGCGGCATAGATGCCGTTTTCGAGAGCGGGAATGCGCAACAAGCGCCAGGCGGTCTCGGCGATGGAACGGACGAGATCCGTTCAACCGGGCCGACCGGAGCGAACTGGATTTCGTAGGCGCGCATGTGCGTCGACGTCATCGGCCGGGAGCAGGACGGTGCGGCCAGTGAGACCAGTTTTGAGAGCGTTCAGCGAAGAGACGGCTTTTCCCGCGGGCGTGGCAGGCCCGGCAGAAAGGGCGGAATTAGCTCGGTTAGCAGCGAGCTGCGGTGACGTGACGGGCTTCGACCAGCGGTTCTTGTTGCGCTTCGACATTTCGTTCGGCTCCAGAAATGGAAACGGCCCGCGAGAGGGAGAATCCTCTTGCGAGCCTGTTAGAACGTAGCATACGAAAGGTCAAAAACGAACTTCGGGCGGTCGATTTCGGCTGTAAGGATCTGAATTCGAAGGAGAAAATTTATTTACGATTTTTGAACTAGGGTTGAGGATGTCCGGAAGATTGTAGAAAGTGAGGCGACTCTCGCCCAGAGCTGATAAGCTCTGGGCAATTTGTGAAAGAAAAAGGAGAGTCGCTTTGAAAGACACAGTAACAGAGAAACAAGAAGCACAGCTAGCGATAGAGGGATTCAAGCGCTGGGCCGAGAGCAATGGAGAACCGGTACAGCTTAGCTTTCCGAGCAGCGACATTGTTCGACTGACACAGAACAGCCTGGGAGAGCTATTGCGACGAGTGGGCCAGCTATTTATCGAGACCGTGATGGAAACGGAAGTTGAGCAGCTGGCCGGACCGGCCTGGCAACCGCGCCCGGAACGCAAGGCCTATCGCTGGGGAAGCGAGCGTGGGTACTGCATTGTAGATGGCCAACGGGTTCCCATCCGGCGCCCACGCGTGCGGACACCGGATGGTAATGAACTTCGCCTGGGCAGCTATGAGCTGTTTCAGCAGGCGTCATTAACGGAGGAGACCGTGTGGGCCAAGATCATGCACGGCCTCTCGATGCGCAACTACAAAGAGGTGGTGCAGCAGTTTGTGGAGGCTTACGGGTTAGAAAAGAGTACCGTGAGTGAGCATTTCATTGCTGCCAGCCGGCGTAAGCTCGAACATTTGATGAGCCGCTCACTGGCTGGTATTCCACTGGTTGCCATTGTGGTGGACGGGACGATTTTCAAGGGAGCGCATCTGGTAGCGGCCATCGGCATTGATGCGCTCGGCCACAAAATCGTGCTAGGCGTGCGTCAGGGTGCAACGGAGAACTCCCCGGTTGTGACGGGACTGTTTGAACAACTGACGGACCGCGGCGTCAACTTTTCGGTGCCCCGCTTGTACCTTCTGGATGGAGGCCGGGCTTTGAATTCGGTCGTGCGTCGCTACTGTGGAGAGGCCGCTTTCATTCAGCGCTGTCAGGTGCACAAACTGCGCAATGTGGCTGAACACCTCGCCGAAGCACAGCAACACGGGGTGAAGTTTCGCATGCGAGCGGCGTACTGCATGAAGCACGCCAGCGACGCCCGTCAGCTCTTGTTCAAACTGCATGATGAGCTGATGCAAACCAACCCCAGTGCCGCTGCCAGCTTGGCTGAGGGGTTAGAAGACACCCTGACAGTAATCGAGTTGGACCTGGATCGGAGACTGAGATCCTCACTGAGCAGTACCAACAGCATTGAATCGAGTTTCTCGGTAGTGGAGCGAATCTGCCGCCAGGTGAAACGCTGGCAGGGCAGCGATCATCGATTGCGGTGGGTGGGATCGGCGCTCTTGTATGCCGAATCCCGCTGGAACCGCATCCGCGGTTACGAAGCACTTCCTAAGCTCGTAACCGCATTGGAAAAGGCTTACCAACTCCGTATCCGGCAGAACGATTGCGCTGCCAGCGGAGCTGCCGCATGACGATCTTGAGTCGCCTACTTTCAACGGAAATCCGGACATCCTCCTAGGGTTGGATGAAGAGGGGCGAATTCCACGGATCTCGTGACGGGAATAACCCACGACCGGCACGACAGAAATTCTGACGGCCTCGGGGAACGCGGTTTCTGCTGCGTATCCAGGCCGCGGCGCAGAATCTCCAGATGGTGATCCAATGCGGCTTCCAGCCTTACGTTCATAAAGCAGCGCCAGGCGGGACGGTCGCCGCGCATCTGAACTGCTTCCAAGCTGTCATGATAGGCGGTCCGGTCTTCCGGCCGGATCACAACGGGCGGGTATCCGCCCTTGAGCAGAATGAGATTCATCAGCAATCGCGCTGTGCGGCCGTTACCATCGCTGAACGGGTGAATGGTCACAAGCCCCTCGTGAGCGTCGAAGGCTGTTTCCGCTGTGGGTGGAGCCTTCTCCAGCCAGCGGGCGAAATCGCCCATGCGAGAGGGAATCTCGGCGGGAGATGGGAGGACCAGCAGCGACCCCGCGATGACGCGCTGATGATTGCTGTAGCGCCCCGCTTCTTCCGGCTCGATTTTTTGCAAGACCAGGCGATGAATGTTGCGAATGTCCAGATCGCGGATCGGTTCGGGCTCTTTCGCGAGGTCGCGGACATAAACCAGCGCCACCTTGTGGCCCGTTGCCTCCAGGTGATCCTTAAGCGGCTTGCCGCTGACGGTGATGCCTTTCTCCAGGACGATCGCCGTTTCGTTGCGGGTAAGCGTGTTGCCTTCGAGCGCGTTCGACGTGTAAGTCAGTTCCACGTCGTACCATTTGTCCAGTTCAGCCAGGCTGCGGCCGGCAACAGGCCGCAAAGCGTCCAGCTCAGCTTTCTTTTGGCTATGCGTCCGACGTGGGTCATGGCAACTTTCATCGCGTTTTGCCGCAGCGATTTATAGCAGGCCCGTTCCAGAAATGAAGCCGCTAAGGGGTGTTTATCGCCCACAGCCAGCAAATTATTCCCCGCCTGCATTGTAGGGGTGTTTGGGCGGCAGCGGCATTTCGATGAAGGCGTAGCTACTCGGCTCCGCCTCGTCGACGGCTGGCGCGATCTCTCCCAAGTACTTTTGAACGACCGGCCAATTTCCGTTGCCGAGAATGACGAGGGAAATTTTTCGATTGTTGAGGTTCTGCTGGTATTCGAGGTTCTGATCGGCCGTGACCAGCACATCGAAGCCGGCTTCCTCAAGGGCATTGAGGAGAGCACCATTTTTGAGTGTTTCCCAACCCTGGTGAGCTGCGGTAACAACTTCGTGATCGGAGTGCTTCTTGAGATGGCGTCGGATGCCGTGTGGGGCATCCTGATCAAGAAAAACGCGCACGATTTGCCTGGCGAAATTTCTCAGCGTAAGCGAGAATGGCGCGTACGTCCTCTATCGGCAGGCTGTACTGATAGGCGATCTCGTCATCGGGCAGATTGTAGTCATGATTCTCGACCACGGTGTCGGCCGGGACGCGGAAGGCCCGGACGGTGGGAACGCCGCCGAGCTTTTCAGGATCGATTTGGACGATGGGGCATTGGGACCAGTCGATATCGGTCATGGTGAAAGTCCTTCCTCCATTACCATCATGGAACACACAAAGGCCCCTCTGGAACGAGTTCCAGAAGACCCATGCTTGCGTCCGTCGCCATTCCTAGCTGCACCGCGCTTGGTTTAATACAAAAATCGTGATTCTTCACCACAGTGTCGGCGGATACGCGGAAGGCTCTGACGGTGGGAACTCCGCCGAGTGTTTCAGGATCGGTTTGGACGATGGGGCAGTGGGGATCGGTCGATATTTGTGCTTGGGCGGCCGTCGCCAAATCAGAAATCCAACCGAAGTCCAAGTTGCATACGGCGCATTGTGCTGCCAATGAACAGGCCCGTAATGGCTCCGGCGTTACCAGGACCAGCGTCAACCGCTCCGTTCGGGTTAGCGAGATTCGTCCGGTTTAGAACGTTGTACACCTCCCAGCGAAATTGGAGGTCTTTGTGTTCCGTGATGGCGAACTGCTTGTCGAGAGACCAATCGGCTTGAAAGAGATTGGGACCGCGCAGAGAGTTTCGGCCCGCAGTGCCGTACGTGTATGGAGCTGGGATCGCGTAGGCGGCTGGGTTAAACCATTCATTCCGGCTTTGGCCCCCAGGTATGCTGTACGGGCTCACGCTGAGAATTTGGTTTGGACGATCCACCGCCAGCGGGATATCGGAATTGATAACCGCTGTGGTGCTTAACGTGGGCGAGAATGGCAAACCGGTGTCGAAACTAGTGATGCCGGAAAATTGCCAGCCGCCAAACAAAGCATCGATGACGCGGTTGGCATTCGAGAGATAGGTCCTGCCTTTTCCGAATGGAAGCTGCCAGACGTGACCGAGTGTGAAGACCTGGGTGCGATCGAAATCCGCGACCCCGCGATTTAAATAATTTGCCAGTTCATACCCGCCGCTGGTGTCGATGGTTTTCGAAAAGGTGTAGGTAACTAATAAGGAATACCCTTTCGAAAACCTCCTGTTTAACTTCGTTTGCAGCGCTTCATAGCTGCTGGTGCCGCCGGTAGACAGATCGGTAATACTCTGCGTGAGGCCGAACTCTTGATAGAGCTGCCGCCGTGGGTTAAGAGGCCCGGGACCGGGAAGCGCCTGGTTGAGAGGAATGCCTCGGGGATTCAGCACGCCGAGACGCTGGTGACGCCCGACATTTCCAACATAAGAAACGGTCAGCGTCGTATTTTCGGCCAACAAGCGCTCAAGCGAGAAATTCCAGGAATCCACATATGGATATTTGAGGTTTGCTGGAACATAGTTAACCGAAACGTTGTTCGGCAGTTGCAGAATTCCGTTCGACGGAATTTGCGGGAACACCACGGCAGGAGGGCCTTGAGCCAACGAGAAAATTCCCGTGTAGGAATTAACCGGAGAGATCTGCTGGGTGATCAGCGTTGGATAGGTGTTTGCAATATTGTTGAAAGTAAACCCGAGGACTTCCTGATAGTAACTGCGGCCGAAGCCCGTGCGGACTACGGTCTTGTTATTTAATTCATAGGCAAAGGCCAGGCGCGGAGAAAAGTTATGCCACTGCGTATTGACGTTCGCCGAACTGGAGTTTAGGCCAACGCCGGCGACCAGGATGGAATTTGTTACGACATTGTAGCGCGATCCTTCGCCTGGGTGAGCGCTGTAATCGGGAAACCAGGTATCCCAGCGAAGCCCGTAACTCATAGTTAACTTGTTCGTGATGCGCCAGGTATCTTGCGCAAAATAGCTCATACTCCACTGCATATCTTCGGGGTCCGTGGTCTGTTCCGCAAACCTTGTAAACCCACTCGGTAATCCGAACAGAAAACTGGCCACGCTCAGACCGGAATTGGACACGCCTAAGGCTCCAGTGACCGATGGACTAAAGCTGAAACTTCCGTTGCGCCGATTGTCATCGGGAACACGAATGTTCTGCTGCCGCCGAATGTCGGCGCCCCATTTGAAACTGTGGTTGCCCACGATCTTCGTCCAGTTGTCCACGCCCTGAAACATCTGATATCGCTCATGCAGCAGACAGTTGCAGGAATCGATTGCGACGCTATATCCGAGGTTGAAGCCGCCGTTTCCAGGGATAGTAAATGCCGAGATCCCGGATGTGTCTGGCCGGCCAGGTAGATTGAGCCCTGGTAATCCCGCCGTTTGATCGGCGTTAGTGCCGTAATCAAGCGGTAACACGTTGACCAGGTAGCGGGAGAATCCGAAGCGAACATCCGTGAGCAGCGAGGGGCTGAAAATATAGTCCATGCCGGTTGCTATGTTCTGAAGGCGTCCTGTGGCATTGCCGGCAAAGTTCAAGCCGAAGAGAGCGGGGCCGCCCGCCGCCGCACCATAAGCAGGTGGATCGTTCTGGTAAAAGCCGGAATAGGAGTATCGTGCGAAATAGGTGAGCTTGTCGCTTACGTCGTCGTCAACACGGAGATCGAACTTGTTGGTGTTAAATGTCGCGCCGCCTGTCGCTATATAGTTGTTGTTCGACGCGCCCGGTGCGCCGAAATTCGGCATTGGCACCAGCGTTAAAAGATTCTGAGCTTGCGTAGAGATCTCGGTGGTCGGAATTTGAGCGTTCGGCAGCCGAGTGCGACCGGAGCCATCGGGGTTTCCGGTGTTTGGGTCGTAAATGGGCACTCCCAAGGCGCTGAAATTTCCGTTGCGCTCCGCCTGAGTGGGAACTGTTGTTAGCAGAGACCCGTCGTTTCGTTGCCGCATCCCTTGGTAGTCGCCGAAGGCGAACAGCTTGTTCTTCTTTATGGGCCCTCCGAACGAACCGCCAAACTGGTTCCAGCGCAGCGGCAGCGTGCCATTCAACTCAGTAAAGGGATTGCGGGCGTTGAAGAAATTGTTTTGGAGGAACTCGAACAGGCTGCCGTGATAGTTGTTGGTGCCGGACTTGGTAGCTACTTCGATGACGGCTCCGCCCGCCCGGGCAAACTCCGCGTCGAAGTTGCCGGTGGTGACCTTGAATTCCTGCACTGAGTCCACCGTTGGATTGACAGCGCTGATTCCGAGGACGGGGATGTTGTTATCGGTTCCGTCGATCATGAAGTTGGCCGAGCCGTAGTCCTGGCCGTTCGTATTGACTTCAATACCTTGCTGAGGGTCTTCACTAGAAGCGGGCTGCGCAGGGTTATAGATGGCGCCTGGCAGAAGCAGTTGAATTGACGAGATATTCCGATTCAGAAGGGGCAGGTTCGCGGTTTGCATTGTGCTGAGCGTGGTGCTGACTTCAGCTCGATCCGTAACTAACGCCGGGGGAGCCGCCGTCACCTCCACCTGCGTGTTTACCTGACCGGGGTTGAGCTGCGCATCAACGCGCGTGGAATGATCTACCGTGACTACCACACGCTGCTGCAAAACTCGTTGAAACCCGTTGGCTTCAAACTCCACGTTGTAATTCGAGGGAGTCAGCTCACCGCGGGAGTAATTGCCGGATTCATTTGTGACCGTATGGCTCGCCGTTCCGTGGTCCTGGTCGGTTATTTTGACGTTCGCTCCGGATATGGGCGCGCCGGAGGTATCGGTGACAGTTCCCAAGATCGTGCCCGAAGTGGCTTGTCCATAGAGAATTGCCGGAACAACGGTCAACAAAGCAAAGGCGCAAGCGGCGATTTTAAGCAGCTTAGCCGACGAAACGAGGTTCATGTTCACTCCCAACCTGAACAGAGACGCGTAGGTTATGCGACCGATCCGCGCGACCGTAACTCGGTTACAAATAGATATACGCCTGAAAAGAGCGTCGGTCAAGACTTTTTTAATGCCCAAGTATAAGGGAGTCCAAGAACATGGAAATTCTAAAATACACATCCACGTAATCCGTTGTTATTCTAGGATTGCTAACGTGACCAGGGCGCAAGACCAGTGGCTTTCTCTAAGCCTGAGAAAAATAGGCTTTTCGTTCACTACGCTGAACGAGTCGCTTATCGGGTCTGCCAGCGCACGCCGTGTTTCGAGAGTGGAGGCAGCCGGCCGGTCTCAGCGCCTGGAACAACACAGAAGTGAAAAGGCCGCCCGACGTCTTCAGCTCTAGGCCGGCTACGCTAGCGCAAAGCTATCTCCGGCCTACGTGGAACGGCATGAGCGCTTTCAGAATCACGCCGATGATCCGGTCTTGAAAGGAATACAAGAATGAGGCTATTTCGTTTACGCCGGCTTCGGCTAGCCGACCACTCTTGGTTCGCGTTTCTTCTTCTCGGCGCGGCTTCGCTCTTGTATGAAAGTGCGCTATCTGGAAACACTTTTGGGAGGGTTGCTGCTCGAAGCGGCGCTGCGGAATCTTCGATAGCTTCCTGCAGCGAGGAGTCGGCGCCTTCTTTTGAACTTAGTGCTACCGATAAGGACTTTGGCCTCTATTTCCCTTCCTATCTTGCCAACGGTTACTTCACAACAACGACGTCCGTGCACGGCACAGACCCCACGCTGTCACTGATGGCAAACCTGATGGATTACACCACCGGCGATGTATCTCGGCCAGCAGCCATTCCAAGTTGGGCAGAGATCAACTATTTCGACGGTAAGTCTTTCTTGAATGACGCCCCGATTAGTTCTGTGGCGCTGGCCGATTATCGTCAAACTCTTCGGATGAATGACGGCCTTCTGACGACACGATACTCGTGGGCAGATGGCGATAGAACGACCGCAGTTTCCATATGTACGTTTGTGAGTGAACATTCACCGCACCTGGCTCTCACCCGGATGACGCTAGCGCCCGATTTCAACGGTCCAATAACGCTGCACTTCACGTTGCGTCCTGAGCTTGCTTCCGCCCGCCGTTTCACGCTTGCGAGGTTAACGAAAGAGGAGCTGAAGAAAGTCTTAGGACTGCCCACAGAAGGTTTGCTGTCCAGCCTAAAGCCAACCAGTCTAACCGCAGCAAATCGCGAATCCATTTGGTATCCGGGCGAGGTCAGAATTACGTCGTTTGGCGGAAACCAGGCGGACCGCGTTATATGGATCAGCGGGCGTGCTGTTAATGGCTCTACAATGACGGAGGCAGCGGCCGTCACATTATCCCCCGGCTTCGTGCCTAAAGCGGTAAACGTACGTGCTTCCGCTGACCTCGTTGACCTGGAAGTCTCTGGCGACATCCAAAAAGGGCAGAGCTACTCGTTCGCTAAATACGTAGCCGTTTCGCGGGAAGGCTGGCGCGAGGGATCGGAGATCGAAAGCGTGAAGGCCGCACGCTCCGCAGGCTTCGCATCGTTGCTTGCGAACCATCGAGCCGCTTGGCGCAATCTTTGGAAGTCGGATGTGACCGTAGACGGAAATCCCCAACTCCAGAAAGCGATTCATTCCGACCTCTTTTATCTCCTCCAAAATTCGACGCCCGATACGGACATACCTATGATGGCTTGCGGGTTAAGTCCAAATTATTATGGCCATGTCTTTTGGGATAACGATTCGTGGGATTTTCCGGTGATGCTGCTGCTTCATCCGGATCGGGCCAAATCGCTCGTGATGTTTCGCTACCATACTCTCTCGGCAGCGCAGGCCCGCGCCCGGGAACAGGGATTTAAAGGGGGCATGTTCCCCTGGGAAAGCGATCCTCAAACCGGGACTGAAGTTACTCCCTATTATGCGCGGGCAAATGCTGCGCGCGAGGTTCACGTGAACGGCGATGTAGCAGTCGCACAGTGGCAGTATTACCTCAGCACCGGAGATAAAGAATGGCTAAAGCACTATGGCTTCCCTGTTATGCGCGATACTGCCGAATTTTGGAAGAGCCGAGTTACTTATAATCGCGGCAAGGATCGCTATGAAATCCTTCACGTCACCTCAACCGATGAAGCTTATGATGACGTTCCCAACGACTCTTTTACCAATGCTGTCGCGCAGAAGGCGTTGCGGGCAACTTCTGCGGCAGCACGCATTCTCAAACTCTCTCCGGATCCGGAATGGGATCGCATTGCAGACAAGATGTACATCCCTGTTTCCGGGCAGCTTCAGCGGCATCTCGTTTTCGATGAGTCTGTCCCCCACAACAAGAAAACATGGGGCGTCAGCAATGTTGTCCTGCTTTCTCTGCCTGCGCTGGACCTGCCCATGATCGACCAAGTGCGGCACAACGACTTCGAGTCTGCCTTAAACAACTTCAAAGCCCTGACGACGGGCGCCAACCAGAATGGACTGTTTGTGAGTATGTTTCCAATCGCAGCCGCGACTCTTGACCTGCCGAATGAATCGTCAGAATGGATTGAGCGCAATCTGGGAAGCTTTCTGAAGCCTCCTTTCAATGTGAGGAGTGAAACCGCATTGAACAACACAACTTACATTCTGGCTACCTCCAGCGGCTTTCTCCAAGACTTTCTATATGGCTTTACAGGCTTGAGGTTTACAGAGCAGGGTCTGAATCCCGTGTATGCGCCTGTCCTGCCCCCGTCCTGGAAAAGCATCACGATTCGCGGCATTTACGTCTCGGGCGGAAGGTACGATTTTGCCCTATCGCGCAATGCTTCCGGCGCGGTCTCTATGAGAAAAATGGCCGAATAGGAACGTATGCCCAAGGGGATTGCTTGAGCTTTATTCACCCGGGACGTCGCTCTGGAGCGCTCCGCTCGCAGTACTAGATAATAATTGCGGCAGCCGCAAAGTGAGGAAACGTCGGTGGATTAATCCGAAGAGGCTTTCAGTAGTTGGCGTTCTTTGCGCTGTAGTATTTGCGAAGCCTGTCCTGGCCGCGGACTCCTTTGCCGTAACGATCGAGGCCGGCGTGCCATTGAAACTGCGCGATGGCATTGTGCTCTTCGCGGACGTTTATAGACCTAATGAAAAAGGCCGCTTCCCAGTGCTGCTTCAGCGCACTCCCTACAACAAGAGCGGCAAGCTAGCTTACGAAACGAACTTCGGCCTGAAGGCAGCCGCACGCGGGTATGTCGTGATCATTCAAGATGTTCGCGGCCGGTATAGTTCGGAAGGCGAATGGTATCCCTTCAGGCATGAATCGGAGGACGGATACCAAACGGTGGAATGGGCGGCGGCGCTGCCTTATTCGAACGGCAAGGTGGGAATGTTTGGTGGTTCCTATGTAGGCGCAACCCAACTTCTGGCCGCGATTGTTCATCCGCCTCATCTTGCAGGGATCTGCCCGATGATAACGGCGAGCGACTATCACAATGGATGGGTTTATCAGGGCGGAGCGTTCGAGCAATGGTTCAGCGAATCGTGGACGTCGATTTTGGCGCAAGACACCCTGAATCGCGACGTGCAAAAAGATACCGATGCAATGCGAGAGATCTCACAGCTTCCGCTCGCCACGTATTCGCCATTCAGACTTCCGCTTGCCGGAGGCGATTTGACCGCTTCGCTTGCGCCGTACTTTCTCGACTGGCTCGATCACCCCAACCGAGACTCATATTGGACAGGCTGGTCGATTGAGGATCACTATGGCGACATCACGGTTCCGGCTTTAACCGTTGCGGGCTGGTACGACCTTTTTCAGGGAGGATCGCTGCGCAACTATGTGGGACTGAAAGAGCGCGCTGGAACGGAGGCTGCCCGGCGGGGACAACGCCTGCTGATTATTCCCGGTGGCCACGCCGGGTACGGACGAAAAATCGGCGATATAGATTTTGGAGCGGCGGCCGCCGAGTATGACGAATCGGATGTAATTCTGCGCTGGTACGATTACCTTCTAAAAGGCGATCAGAACGAGTTTGCGAAAGAAAAGCCTGTCAAGATTTTCGTAATGGGCATCAACGAGTGGCGCGAAGAGGACGATTGGCCGTTGCCACAATCTCATGTCACAAAATATTTCCTGCACTCAGGAGGAAATGCAAATTCAGTCCGTGGTAACGGCAGTATCTCGACCCAGGCTCCCGGTTTAGAGACCGCCGATCAATACGTCTACGATCCCTCCCATCCGATTCCGACACTCGGCGGCGCTTTGTGCTGCGACTCCGTGCATCTGAAGCCAGGTCCGCGCGATCAGCGCCCGATTGAACTTCGCCAAGATGTTCTGATCTACTCTACGACGCCTTTCGCCCAGGATCTGGAGATAACCGGCCCAGTCAGCGTCGAACTCTATGCAAAGTCTTCGGCGCCGGATACCGACTTTACGGCAAAATTGGTGGATGTCTCGCCCGATGGGTTTGCGCGGAACCTGACGGAAGGAATCATTCGCGCCCGCTATCGCCTGTCTGAGGCAAGACCCGAATTCATGAACCCCGGACAGATATATAAATTCGAGATCGACCTATCGTCTACCTCGAATGTCTTCCGAAAAGGCCATGTATTGCGGCTTGAAATCGGCAGCAGCAACTTTCCGCGTTTCGACCGGAATCTGAACACCGGCGAAGATATCAAATTTGCCAGCCGATTTGTGCCGGCGACAAACGCGATTTACCATGACGCTCAGCATTCGTCCGCCATCCTTTTGCCGATCGTCTCGACGCAATGATGCGTTTCAGGCGCGCAGCGAGAAGCGGAAGCGCATATCGCCGCCGAACCACTGCGGATAATTCGTGCCCCAGGCGTTGTTAAACAGACTGAAGTGCAATCCCTTTTCGAGGTCCGGCTGTTCGTTTGAGTAATGGATCGGCGATTTTTCTCCGAGCGCCACAACGGGCGCGTCGACAGTTTCGATCAGGAAAGCACCGTGCGCGTCGCGGTAATTCACCTTACCGGACACCGCGTGCATGTGCCGGTTGCCGCCGGCGACAACGTCAAAGGGCGATACAGTTTGGCCCACCTTTTCCAGCGTCCACGCTTGCTGGCCGGCAACAATCGGCAAGAAGCTGAGCCACATCGCCTCAGGGAGCCGATTGGCTGCTTTGCCAAACCAGGAGAGATTCATGTGAACGACCGACTCCGATTCCGGCAGAAGCAATTCCAGATAGATTCGTGAGGGCCACGCTACCGTCCCTCGACGCTCACTTTCCGCATCGTCGATTTTGAGCCGTGCAAGCACTCGAAAACCGCCGTCCATCTTGCCGGCCCAGCAATTGGCGAGAGCCGGTTGCCAGATTCGGCTTTCGGCGCCGAAGCGATCGATTTGCGGCTTCCCAAAATCCTGCTGTGTCCAGGCCGCTTTGATGGTCATGTAGGCGGCGATGAAACGAACAAAATCCTGCTTGAGAGAGTGTCTGGTATGAAAAGAGCGCAAGCGGGTGCGCGGGCGATGCCCATTCGCGGCGAGTTTCTCTACTCTGAAGCCGATGTATCGCTCCCGTTTTCGAATCGAGTTCGAGGAGAAAGTGCTGCGTTTCAAACTTCAAACGGCCGTCACACGATTTAAGCAGTGACGAATCGGGAGGGCACCGGCCGCAGCGCGCGCAGGCGCTCATTCGCTTGTGACGCCAATGCAGAGGGAAGCGTGGCAACGGCCGCATCGATGTCGCGGCGCTTCTCTTCCCAGCTTGTCTCCATGATCTTGTAGTTTGGCGTGTCGAGCATTTGAGCGAGATCGCTCGGCTTGTAATGATCATAGTCGAGATAGCGTTTTGTATCGGTACCCCAGGTGTGTTCAGGCGCGAGCGCAAGGTGACGCAATAAATTGCGGTCGGTCTTATCGCCAATTTGGAACCGGCCATCCCCGATCCACTCGTCCCTGAGCCGCGCAACTTCGCGGTAGCGCGCCACCTTTACAGGATCGCTTGGAACACCGTAGATCCAGGTGTCGCCAAGCTCGCCGGTGACGACGGGAAACCTGTCCTTAAATGCGTTCACCTCTTTGGCGATTTCGCTGAAATTAGAAGCGGTGACGCTCGCATTCGGGAAGCTGCTGCGCAGATCGGCGTAGATCCGGCTTACTTCCTCAGGCGTGTGAGGGCCTCTATTGTCTCCACGCATGGCGATGTAGATGGCAAGATCTGAGTTGGGTATGGGCACCAGTCCACCATAGGAGTGCCGACTGTAGAACATCGTGATGGATGCGCCTTGAGGATCTCTCCAAACGAATACGGCGGGAACCTCAGGCGCGGAACTGCCCGGGTTCACGCCGATATGAAGGAGGGTCACTCCTTTCTCCGCAAGCGGACCGACGATTCCCCGCGAGTGGCAGGGTACGTCGGTCATCTTGGCGCCAATGGTCGTGTGTCCGAACCGCCGATCGAGCGACTGGGAAAGACCCAGACATCCGGAGATCATGGAACGGTTGAGAAATTCGGTTTGCCAACTAAAGGGTAGAGCGTGCCAGGCGACGTCTCCCGCGGCAATAGCTTGCTCTATTCGCGTGCGTTGTTCAGCGGTTGCTTGTTCCAGATATTCGTAGAGAAGCCACGACCCGGTCGTCCAGACATAGCGGTCGTCCCCGGCATCGCGCAATTTCATAGCGAGCGCCATGGCCGCCGGATAGTATTGGTCGAAATACTTCCGCATTACATTGGCTTGCGTATCCGTATATCCCACATCGAGATGACATTTGAAGATCACCAGAACCCGCCGCACCCGCGAATCCTGTGGAATCGCTTCTTGGTAGAGTTCGGGGTTTGATAAGGCGGGCTCGCAAGCAAGCAGACTGCCGGCCGCAGCGAGACTCTTCAAGAATTTTCTTCGTTCCATGGCGTGACTCTTCAGGTTGCTTACAACTAATTCAGTTCCTAGACTTTATCTTGACCCTTGATTAATGTCAACGCGAACGGCCCCCGAGGAACTATCCAGTCCTGACGAAGGCTTTGATGGTGGCGTGCTCTGAATTGACAGAGTGCGCGGGCCGTATTGTGTAGGGTCCAACGGCCGCGGGTACGACAAAAGTTTCGGCATAATGCACAAGGAACGGATCGAACGCGCGGCCGGGACTCTCAACGACCGCGGCTTCCCCTTGCACGAGGTTCAACACGTTTACGCCACCGTTTGTATGGTGGGGCGTTTTTGCCGTGAACCAGTGGCGACGCGTTTCGATGAATTGCTTCTCGTGCAGTCCCGTTCGCTCCTCGCGCCAGCCACTCCCCGATGTCAACGGTTCGAAGCGATCGATTAACTCGCGCGCGACGAAATCGGTAGTGCGATCCCAGCGGATGTTCGCGAGTCCGTGATCGAGGTGAATCGGACGGGGCTTCCCGTCCAAGCCAAGGCGACCCCAGTCCCACAACTTGAATGTAAAGATGTAGGGCGTCGCGCTGATCTCCAGAACTATGCTGTTCTTGCCCGAACAGTGGATGGTGCCGGCGGGAATAAGAAAATGATCGTGCCGTTTGGCGGGCCATCGGTTCACGTACTGTTCCACGGGGAAGTCCGCGCCGCCTCGTTGGGCAGCATGAAGATCCCGTGACATGGCCTCTGGATCGATGCCGGACTTAAGACCCAAGTACACGGCAGCATCATCGTTCGCATCTAACAGGTAATAGCTTTCATCCTGCGTGTAGCGCATGCCGAAGTGTTCGCCGATGTAACTCGTGAGCGGGTGCACCTGCAATGAAAGATTTCCGCCCTCTACTGTGTCCAGGAAATCGAACCGAATGGGGAATTCTGCGCCAAAGCGCGCGTGAACCGCTTCGCCGAGCAACTCTCGAGGATGTGCAAAGACGAGATCAATTGCCGGGATCTCTACCCGGTCCTCGCCAAATCCGAGCAGAAGGCTATTTTCTTCCGGAACGCAATCGAAGCACCACGCATAATTGGGCGCGTCAGGTAAATCGCAGATCCTGCGCATCCACTGCCCACCCCACGGCCCGGGATCGAAAAAAGGGACAAGCCTGAAAGGGCGGTGGGCGGCGGCTGCCAATCCTGTTCGAAGATCCTCGCCCGAGATCAATTTAGGCTTGTTCGGGCTGTTTGTATCGAGCAGGAAGTCGATTTTCGACCAGACGCGCCGCTTGAGACGATCGGCGGCACGCCAATCCACAAAGAACGCGCGCTTATATTTCGCGGCAGGAGATTCCGCTTCATTCTGCGCGCCCAAATTTCCGAGTTCGCCGCGACGCTGCCGTTGCTGAATCTCCCAACGAGCCAAGTCGGCGTAGACGAAGACATCCGAGTTGGGGGCAACGACGCCGGCTCCCACGCCAATCACTATGGTGTTCCCGCCCGTGCGTGCTCTTACACTGGAACGAGCTTTCCGCAGGAGTTCCGAATCAAAGAAGTCTTCAATCTCGAGCGAACTCATGCGTCCGAAGACGGGGTCGTTCGTGACGTCGCGCGCCACCATCCGATCAATTTCGGTTGAGGGCTTGAGGCAGTCCGCGGTTCGCACGATGCCGCAAGACGGAGCATAGCTGCGCAGAGCGGTTTCTATCTCGTCGACTAGAATGCCGGGATAACATTCCAGACAAATAACGCCGTGCGTGGCCGGCAGACGCTCTAAGAGGCGTTCTAGAATTGCCGGCCATCCCAGGGAACAGGCTGCCCGATTTTCGGAAACAGGAATATACGGATTCTTGTCGTAAGCAGATCTCATCTGCTCTCTTGAAACAGAGGAACGCCGCCATATAGCGCAGCATCACTGCCGAGTATTGCAGCACTTACGCGAACCTTGCCCCAGGGAGTCCACGCTCGCCGCTCCAGGCAAGACCGAATGCTTTCGAGGATAGGAAATTCGCTCTTCATCACTCCGCCACCTAGAACCACCAGCTCGGGATCGTATGCGTGAACCAGCGATAAAGCAGTTGCGCTCCAGACGTCGAGACAGCGGCGCCGGATCTGCTGCGCGATCAGGTCACCATCCTTCGCACAAAGAAAAAGCGTCTCGAAGTCGATCTGCTCTTCTCGCTGTAAAGCGCTTTTGTCGAAGCCCGGCCAAGCAATACAAAGCGTTCTTAGAGCGAACGTCGACGCCTCAGCTTCAGCACACCCCCGTGCACCGCATGAACAATCATGACCTTCTAAATCCACGACGAAATGGCCTCCCAGTATGCCGGCTTGCGAATGGCGTCCACGAAGAATTTGCCCGTTTATAATGGCGGCGGTGCCGATTCCGGTCCCCAACGTCATCATCACGACGTCGTCATGATGTTCCGCCGCCCCGCAATGCCATTCGCCCAACAGCGCTAAACGCGAATCGTTTTCGAGCAGCAACGGCAGACTAAATTTCTGCCGAGCCCATGCCGGAAGATCGATTTCCGTGCTGCCTGGATATTTACGATTTGTGGAAGAGATCCGAGCGGAGGAGCCGTCGACCAATCCGCAAAAACCGAAACTAACGCCCGAGAACTCGGTCCCGTGACGGTCAACAAACCCGCTCAGGATTTCCGTTATGACGGAAAGATAGGTGGACATGTTCCGGCTGCTGTCGCAATCCAGACGCACGCGCTCAAGCAGAAGCCGGTCCTCGACGGCGGCGCAGGAGATGTGAGTGCCACCGAGATCGACAGCTAGCAGTTTCATCGTTCCCGACGCGTTCACTCCACTTCAGCAACGGTCTAGTGAAAGTGCTTTCACGAACCAAGTGTACTCGATTCGTTGCCGCTGCGAACCCCTTTTCTTCAGTAGAATACGCCACTGCTATAGTCTTCAAAGAACCGCTATGAAGCCGGAGAAAGTCCGGCCCCTGAAGATTTTAGGGGTAGAAGACGTACGCGACACAAACGAGACGATGTTTCTGCACCTGATCAGGAACAGTCAACCGGTCTCGCGCACGGACCTAGTAAAAGCAACTGGACTGAGAGCCGGAACAGTTTCGGTGGTAGTCAATCGCCTCGTGAAGGCGGGCTTCGTTTACGAAGGAGAAGCGGCGCCTTCGAATGGCGGCCGCCGCGCCACGTACCTGCAAGTGAATGCGGAGAAGGCCTATGCCATAGCGGTAAACATCGGTGTTCATCAAACCGCCTATGTGGTGAGCGATTTCAACGGACGCGTATTGAGCCAGCGTGTCCTCCGTACCGAGGCCGATGCGGAGCCGTTTCTTCGAAAGCTGGCAGTAGAGATCGCGGCCCATCTGAATACTAGCTACCGGCGAGTGCGGTTGGCGGCTGTGGGTGTCAGTATCCCGGGACTGCTCGATCGCATGAAAGGCGTTTTGGTCACGTCTCCGAATCTCGGCTGGAGCGACGTTCCGGTCCGCTCGATTTTACAAGATGAGTTACATCTGCCGATTTATCTGGAGAATGACGCCAACGCGGCGGCGCTGGCAGAGCTCTGGTATGGACCGATGGAGGTGTCAAGCGCGCATTGTTTTCTTTTCGTTCTGGTGGTAGAAGGCATTGGAACTGGATTCGTTCTCAATGGAGAACTTTATTTGGGGACGCGAATCGGACTCGGCGGGTTCGGACATATTCCGCTGGATCCTCAAGGGCCACCCTGCTCATGTGGCAACGTCGGCTGTTGGGAAGCGCTTGCCTCCGACGAAGCGACGATGCGCCGGTTTCGGGAAAACCATCCCGATTACGCGTCGGAGATACGTTCGATGAACGATCTCGTGCTATTTGCCGAGAAGGGCAATGACGCCGCCCGCACTGAGCTGCTTAGAACCGGCAGCCTGCTGGGGAAGGGAATTCGGGCGCTCGCGCAAGGCCTGGCGCCGGACGTGGTGGTCGTCGGAGGACAAATCACGGCGGCTTGGCCGCTTATCTGCCCAGCCATACAGGCAGAAGTGTGCAGTGTATATCTCGTGCCCGGAATCTCGCAACCAGAGATCCGGCGGGCCAGTGTAGAACAACCTGGGCTCTTTGGTGCGATCCCACTTGCTTTAAGAAGCATATTGAAGAACCAAAATAAGGGAGCAGCCAGATCCGGGGGCGTCGCGTAACAGCGATAAACCGGGTGTTGCTTTTGTTTCGCTAGTCCGAGCAGAAATTGACTCAGATCATGCAATCCTGAGGTTTAGGCGCCTATGGAGATCAACCCGACCCCAGAGCAGCAAGCTCTTATCAGGGAGGCCATTACTACCGGACGGCTGCATCGGCCGGAAGAAGCCGTGCGGGAAGCGCTTTCGTTGTGGGAAGAACGGGAACGCAGACGAATGCAGATGGTCGCCGCTATCGAGGAGGCGGAGGCTTCACTTGCGCGAGGCGAAGGGCGGACAATTACCACGCGCGAGGAAGTAGCGTTGCTGGCGGATGACATCAAACGGCGGGGAATGGCGCGACTGGCCGCTGAACAGAATTCGAAGTGAATGAGCGAATTCCGTCTCTCACCCGAAGCGGAATACCAACTCGATAGCATCTGGCTATACATCGCCCGCCAGAGCGGCAGTGCCGATATTGCGACCCGCGTGGTTGACGCGATTACCGGTCGTTTTTGGCTGCTCGCGCAGCATCCTTACATGGGCCGGCGGCGCGACATGGGCCGGCGGCGCGACGACCTCCGATCGGGGCTCCGAAGTTTCCGGGCAGCAGATTACGTAATTATCTATTCCGTCGACGAAGACGAGAGGGTAGCGATTCTCTACGTGTTCCACGGCAGGCAAGATTTAGAGGACTTTTTCCGGGACTGATGTTTTCTAAGGCAAGGTGGGCTTAGAGATAGGTCGCCGGGAGTATGGCGAATGGGAGGGAACGGGAACGCATGCATACGTTGCCGGAACAGCCAAAAGATGCTCTAATAGGTGTAGCGTCAAGTAAGTAAGAGTGGGCGAAAGCCCACTTTTTTATTGCTCCTGGGATTCAAATGGTGGCCACGGGGAAAACCGAATTAGTTGTCAAACTCACCGAACTTGGTGAGCAGGCCGCCCGTGGTACGGCAATCGAGATTGTCGAAATCCAGTTGCGTGGCGCAGGGAAGGCTCGTCTTGCTGCGTGTCTATATCGATAAGCCAGGCGGCGTCACCCACGGCGATTGTGAACTCATCTCGGAACGCTTTGGAAAACTGCTCGATCAGGAAGACATCGTCCCGGGCGACAGTCTACATGCTCGAAGTAAGCTCGCCAGGCGTGGAACGCAAGCTTACCCGTCCGCGTGATTTCGAACGCGTAGTGGGCCAGAAAGTTCGGCTTGCGCTTCGGAACGCTATAGAAGGTTACACGCGGCTTCGAGGGCAAGCTGGCTGGCATTCGCGGCACGCACGCTTGAAGTCGAACTCGCACCGGATCACCTGGTGCAAGTTCCGCTCGACCAGATTCAAAAAGCGAATCTGAAGTTCGAGTGGTAAGCCGGCTACTTTCACAACAGAAATTACGAATTGAGGTTTTTACGTGCCGTCCATCTATCAGTCTATAGAAATGCTGAGCAAGGAGAAGGGTATCGATCCGCAGATCGTGCTGGACGCGGTCAAGGACGCGATGCTCGCCGCTGCGCGCAAGCATTATCGCTCGCAAGAAGATCTGGTTGCCGATTTGGATGAGAATTCAGGCAACATCCAGATCTACATGGTGCGCACTGTCGTCGAAGCCGTGGACGATCCTTTCAAGCAGATCTCGCTGCAACACGCTCGCAAGATCAACCCGAATGCCGCAGTCGGAATGGAGATTCGCGAGGCCAAGCCAACGGAAGCACTGGGACGCATTTCAGCCCAAACGGCGAAGCAGGTGATCCTTCAGAAGGTTCGCGAAGCGGAGCGCGATAGCGTTTTCGTTGAGTTCCAGGGCCGTCGGGCGAGTTGGTCAATTGCACGGTGAAGCGGCTGGAGGGCCAGGACTACATCCTCGATATGGGCAAGACGGAAGCGCGCCTGCCCAAAAAGGAACAGTCGCGGGTTGAGACTTTCAGCCTGGGAGATCGGGTGCGGTGTGTCATCAGAGGCGTAGAAAAGGGCGGCAAGTTATCCGGGGTGGTGGTGTCGCGGGCCGCGCCTGAACTCGTGATGCGTCTCTTCGAGCAGGAAGTCCCTGAAATCTACGACAACACGGTGGCGATAAAAGCTTGCGCGCGCGAAGCGGGCGAGCGCACGAAAATTGCCGTGGCGAGTCGCGATCGCGATGTGGACAGCGTGGGCGCGTGCGTCGGGATGAAGGGCATGCGCGTGCAATCGATCATCCGAGAGCTGCGCGGGGAGAAGATCGACATCATCGAATATTCAGACGATCCCGTTCTTTATGTCACGAAGGCGCTTAGCCCGGCGAAAATCTCGCGTGTCACCATCGTCAATGGCCCCGACAAACACATGGAAGTGGTGGTCGACGATCTGCAACTGTCGCTCGCGATCGGCAAGCGAGGCCAGAACGTCCGGCTGGCGGCCAAGCTGATGGGATGGAAGATCGATATCAAGAGCGAAGAGGAAAAGCGGCGCGAGACGGAGTCGCGCATGGCGGATATGGTGATAACGGGCGCGCCCGTCTCGGTTTTGATCGAGCATGGCCTGGACGAGAAGATTGTGGAACAACTAGTGGGCGCGGGAATCGGAACGGTGGAGCGGCTCGGGGCAATGACGCCCGAAGATCTGGAGGCAATTCCGGGCATCGACGAAGGAATTGTGAGTCAAATTCAAGGCTCTGTGGTGTCTTTCTATGAGTACGATTCCGCGGAGGCGGCGGAAGCTGCGCCCACGCAGCCGGAACAGGTGGAGACAGTGATAGACGAAACAACTGAACCGCGAGCGGCGGCGAAGTCAGGAGAGTCCCGCAGCTTTTGAGAACATCGAAACAGGAGTTCTGGAGCGCGACCTGGCCACGCACGAGGCGGCGGTGCTTGAAGAGACGCGAAGAGGGTGAGGTGCTCGATCTTGGAAGAGTCGAAGGGTCTTTCGGGCGCGCCTTCAGTACTGCGAAACTTGGTCATGTCGGATGACACCGCCGAAGAGGCGGAGTCTGATACCATAAGGAAACCTGAGTAAAACACTACAAGTGGCAGTAGCGTAAGGAGTTATCAAGCAGTTTCTTCTATGAAGAAAATCCGAATTAATGAGCTGGCGAGGGAATTAGAAGTAAAGCCCGGCGTCATTCTCGACATGCTGCCCGAATTGGGGGTGCAGGAGAAAAAGACGCATTCCAGCTCAATCGACGAAGACGTCGCGCTCGTATTACGTGAGCGTCTGACGGGCTCCGGCGCACCCCCTCGATCGAGAGTTAGCGAAGCCGATCATGACGGCGATGAGGCACACGAGGCGCAGGAAGCGGTGGTGTCGCCGCCCCCTACACTGGAGGCGAGAGCTGCTGCGGGCGCACCTGCCCCTGAGCCGTTGCACACATCCGCTGTAACGGAAGTTGCGGCGGCGAAGAGCCGCATTTGAACCATCGCTACGCGCGCCTGTTCGCCCAGGCATTGCATCCGCACCGCCGCGCGCAACCGCACAGGACCTGCCGGGCCAACCGGAGCAGCCGCGGTTCGACGCCCCCAGCGTCTTGCAAGAAGCTGGATCGGCTGAACCCGCCGCCGGTGAGTCGGGTGTGCCCAAGGCGGAATCCGGTACATCGGTTGCACCCCCGGAGCGTCCCATCCCTGTATTTCGTCCAGTGCGGCCGCCACTGGGCGGCGGCACAGCATTGCATCCGCCGCTTGCTCCTTCCGGCCAACCGACGACGCCGGGTCCAGCCGCCAGAGCAATCGTTCCGGCGCGGCCTCTACCGTCTGCACCATCTGCGGTACCGGCGCAGCCGACCGGTATCCCTTTGCCGAGTGGGCCGCGTCAGCCACTACCGACCCAGCCGCCACGCAATCGTGAAGCGGGCGAGCGCCCGGCCACGTTCGCAACGCCCGGGACGCCCATGGCGCCGCGTCCACCGCGTCCGGCTCCGTCACCAGTTCACACTCAATCGGCTTCGCCGGGAACGCCGCAACAACCAGCGCCTCGCGTACAGCCACCGACACACGTCATCGCTCCGGGCGCCGGGCAGAGCGGCGCTCATACGTCCGCCATCCCTGGCGCGCCTATTCCCCCTCGTCCACCGGCGCCACGGCCTTCGTTAACTCCGGGAGCGCCGATTGCGCCGCGGCCCGCAAATCGTCCGCTGGCCGGACAACCGGCTGCCCGGCCCGTAGTGCCACCGCGCGCCGATATGGTGCAGCGACTCAAGCAGCAACAAGGCCCACCACGGCCAAATCCCGGCTCTCCGGTAATTACTCGGCCTTCCGCGCCCGGCAGGCCTGCGCCTTCACCTGGCCAGCCGCTATATCGTGGTCCCATCCGTCCTGGTCAGCCGCTCATGCGCGGTCCCGGAGGACCTGGCGGACCGGGTCCGCCTGCCGGACTTCGCCGTCCGGGCGTGCGTCCGATGCACCCAACGGGACTTCGTCCAGAGCCGGCTACTCTGCCGCCCGGCGATCCCGGACGTCGTCATCAAGTCAAGCCGAGCGGGCGTCAAGGACCGCGAAAGCGCGAGGACCTGGAAGAAGGAATTCTCCGCGAACGCGTCTCGCGGCGCAACGTGGCCGCTGAACGGCCGCCGATCGATCGTGAGATTACAGTCGCAGAAGGCGTCACAGTTAAAGAGCTTTCCGAGAAGCTGGGAGTCAAAGCGAATCTGGTTATCAAAAAGCTGGTTGAGACCAAGCGGGTGTTCTTCACGATCAACCAGACTCTCGACGTAAAGCTGGCTGAGGAACTCGCCCGCGAATTTGGCGCTTCCACAAACCAGGTCAGCTACGAAGAGGAAAGCACTCAGGACATTGAACTCGCCGAGGAGACAAAGGACCTGGTTCGCCGCGCTCCCGTGGTTACGATCATGGGTCACGTCGATCACGGCAAAACTTCGCTGCTCGACGCCATCCGTCAGACCAACGTTGCCGGACGCGAGGCCGGCGGCATTACGCAGCATATTGGCGCGTACTACATCGAAAAGAACAATCGCAAGATCGTGTTCATCGATACGCCTGGTCACCAGGCATTCACTCGTATGCGCGCCCGTGGCGCGAAGGTCACAGACATCGTGGTCCTGGTGGTATCGGCCGATGACGGTGTGATGCCACAAACACTCGAAGCGATGGACCATGCCCGCGCGGCCAGCGTGCCAATTATCGTCGCGATCAATAAGATTGACAAGCCGGACGCGCAGCCGGAACGCGTGAAGCAGCAGCTTGCCGATCGCGGATTGCTGGCGGAAGACTGGGGCGGAGAAGTAGTCATGGTCCCGGTCTCGGCCAAGATGGGGCAGAACCTGGATCTGCTGCTCGAGATGATTCTGCTGGTGGCCGATATCCAGGATCTGAAGGCCAATCCGGCTCGTCCAGCGCTCGGCACAGTGCTCGAAGCGAAACTCGACAAAGGCCGAGGGCCGGTTGCAACGATGCTGGTTCGCAACGGCACGCTGCGCGCGGGCGACTCATTCATCTGCGGCCAGCTCTTCAGCAAGGTTCGCGCCATGTTCGACGACCGGGGCAATTCCGTTAAGGAAGCCGAGCCGTCGATGCCGGTGGAAGTCACTGGCCTTGAAAGCCTGCCCGAAGTGGGCGATTCTTTCCAGGTGGTCTCCGATACTTCGAAGGCCAAGCAGATTGTTCTTCATCGTGAGATAAAGGCCCGCGATGTCGCGATGGCGAAGGGCGCCCGTGTCGCGACGCTCGATTCTCTGAGCCGCCAATTTGCCGAAGGCGACCTCAAGGATCTCAACCTCATTATCAAGGCCGATGTGGGCGGTACCGCCGAGGTTCTGTCCGATACGCTTCAGCAGCTTTCGAACGAGAAGATCCGGGTGCGCGTGCTTCATACCGGGGTCGGCGCCATCACTGAAAGTGACGTGCTGCTGGCATCGGCGTCAGACGCCATCATTATCGGCTTCAATGTGCGGCCCGAGCGTAACGCTGAGTCGGTGGCCGAACGGCAGAAGGTGGATATCCGACAGCACAGCATCATCTACGAACTGATCGATGAAGTGAAGATGGCGATGACCGGACTTCTGGAACCGATCTTCAAGGAGACGATTCAGGGTCACGCTGAAGTTCGCGAGACGTTCCGCATCAGCAAAGTCGGAACGGTTGCCGGTTGTTTCGTCACCGACGGCGCGATTCGCCGCGACAGCCAAGTTCGCGTGCTGCGCGAACGCGCGGTGGTCCATACCGGCCGCATAGAAGCTCTCAAACGCTTCAAGAACGATGCGAGCGAGGTCAAGAACGGTCTGGAATGCGGTATCTCACTGGCCAACTTTAACGCGGTGCAGGCCGGCGACGTGATTGAAGCGTTCACTATGGAGCGCATTGCCGCTCAAATGCCGGAGCCTACCCCGGCGTAACCAAAATTGCCTGTCATTGGTGTGCTGACTCTCGACATTCACGTCGAGAGTTCGCACTCACTGAAGGAGAAGCGCCACGTCATCAAGAGCCTGAAAGATCGGGTGCGTGAGCGCTTCAATGTGTCGATTGCGGAAATAGACTTCCTCGATTCGTGGCAGAACTCGGTTGTTGCGGCGGTCACGATCTCGAACGATCGTGTGCATGCCGAGCAACTGCTGCAGAAAGTGGAATCGCATGCCGCAAGTCTTCTTGGCGGCGCACTGACAGGCAGTAGTATGGAGTGGATCTAAGTAAGGAGGCAAGCATTCCTACGCCAAGTTCAGAACCGGGCACGCCAAACGAACGCGCACATCACTCCGAAGAGATCCGCGTGCGAGCGGCGCAGGCGGAGAGAAGCATTCCAATCCCGGTTCATCCCAATAACGGAGATGAAGCTAGATACCGTACGAAGGTTGGGAACTACTCGAAGGGGCTTCGCCACAACAGCATTGGGGAAGTGATTCCGAGTTCCTACGACTCGATGCTGAAGGCGCTTCGTACGCACCGAGTTGAGGACTTCGAGGCGATCGAACTTGGAGGCGCTGTGCCGCTGGTGGATCCACAGTCGGGCCTGGCGTTCGATCTGGAAGGTACAGACTCGCACCAGCTTGCAATTCCGCCGGCGCCCGAGCTAACGGGCGATGTGAAAGCGGCTCAAGCTGTTGAGCTCTATTGGATGGCTCTCATGCGGGACGTGCATTTTTCGCAGTATGAGACCGATCCATTGGCTGCGGACGCAGTTGCGGAGTTGTCGAGCCTTCCCGCTTTCAGCCGTCGCCTCGATGGTGCCCACGAGCCTGTTACGCCTAAGACCCTGTTTCGAGGATTTGGCGATGGAGATTTAATCGGGCCGTATATCTCGCAGTTCCTGTATCAGACGCTCGAGTTCGGCGCCGCGGAAGTCGTTCAACGTTTCCAGACTCTATTGCCGTTGCCGCAAGGTGGAACAGATTGGATGACAGACTTCCCATCCTGGCTGGATTGCCAGAACGGCGTTGGCCCGTTAGCAGCGGCGTGGAGCACACCGGCGGGGCCTCCGAATCGCATTGATCCGGTTCGGCGCTACATCCGAACTGGGCGGGACATTTCACAATACGTTCACGTGGACGTACTGTTTGAAGCGTACTTCAATGCCTGCCTTTATCTGATTCACAACGGCGCACAACCGAACGCGGGCATTCCGTACCAGCAATCGAAGACGCAAACGGGGTTCGGCACCTTTGGAACGCCGCATGTGAAGACGCTAGTGGCTGAAGTCTCCACGCGCGCACTGAAGGCGGTCTGGTTCCAGAAATGGTTCGTGCATCGTCATCTAAGGCCGGAGGAGTATGGCGGCTTGGTACACAACGCGCTGACCGGTCACGCGCAGGAAGCGACTTTGCCGGATTCTATTCTGGGTTCGAATGCCGTTCAGCGGTGCTTTTCCCGTAATGGAAGCTATTTGCTGCCGCATGCTTTCCCCGAGGGGTGCCCGCAACATCCGTCTTACGCGCAAGGGCACGGGACGGTGGCGGGCGCTTGCACTACAGTTCTGAAGGCGTTCTTCGATGTCGGATGGGTGATTCCCAACCCGATGATGCCGAAGGAGGATGGTACGTCTTTGGTTGACTATAGCGGCGGGGACGAATTGACGCTCGGCGGCGAGCTGCAAAAACTAGCGTCGAATATCGCGATCGGAAGAAATCATGCCGCAGTACACTGGCGGTCCGATTACAATCAATCGCTCTTGCTGGGAGAGCAAGTGGCGGTCAGCATTCTCCGCGATCAGCTTGCTGCGTACAACGAGTTGCCGCTGATACGACAAACCGGCTGGTCGTTCACGGGTTTCAACGGCAATCAGATTGTACTTGCCTGACGCGGATTAGCTGTTGAGAACGTCGCGCAAAACGGTCGCGGTGTCAAGCGCGCCGCCCTAAGAGCTGGCGAGTTCCGTGGCCTGGCGGCGCGTAGCCGCGGCCTTTGCGCTATTTAATGGCGTCCCAGCCATTCAACGCTCTGCGGCTCCGTGTTCTGGCACCTGATGGTATCGGTGACGCCGGATGAAATATCGGCGCAGGCGTTCTCGCGGCCTCCGCGTAGCGCCGCTTCTTCGGTCTTGGCAGAAAGTGTTTTGCAAGCTGTACGGCCTTGATACGCCATGCAGACTTTCACGCGATAGCGCGGCCCGTGAACGGTTGAATAAATGATGAGCGCCAAGAAGCCGATCACGAAAATCGCGATCACGATTCCGATCTTCTTCAGAGTGGAGCCTCATTGAAGAAGTTGCCCATATTGCGGAACTTGTCGTATCGCTGCTCGATGACCTGCTGGGGCGAAAGCGGCGAGAGTTCGGCAAGAGCATTACGCAACGTTTCGCGCAAAGCTTGAACGGCGGATTCCGGCTCGAGGTGCGCGCCACCCGGAGGCTCCGGCACAATACCGTCGATCAGGTTCATGGAGAGCAGATCGGTAGCCGTCATCTTTAGCGCGGCTGCGGCTAAGGGAGCTTTGCCGGAATCGCGCCAGATGATGGCTGCACAACTCTCAGGGGCGATCACGCTGTAATACGCATTCTCCAGCATGTAGACGCGATTGCCTACACCTAACGCAAGCGCGCCGCCGCTGCCGCCTTCGCCGATAATTACCGTGATGAGGGGGCTTTGGAGGCGGGACATTTCGCGCAGATTAAATGCGATGGCCTCAGCTTGCCCACGCTCTTCGGCATCGATGCCGGGAAAAGCGCCGGGCGTGTCAACCAGCGTGATAATGGGCCGCCGAAACTTCGCCGCGAGGCGCATGAGCCGCATGGCTTTGCGATATCCCTCCGGCTTCGGCATTCCGAAATTGCGCAACAGCTTTTCTTTGGTATCGCGACCTTTCTGTTGGCCGATGATCATCACTGGCTGGCTTTCAAATAGGCCCATGCCGCCGACGATCGATTTGTCGTCGCCGTAAAAACGGTCACCGTGCAGTTCTTCAAATCCAGTGATCAGGCCGTTGATGTAGTCACACGAATGCGGGCGCTTTGGGTGACGCGCCATCTTCACGCGTTGCCAGCTCGGGTTGTCGTCCTCCGGCTTCGGTGGGAGATCAGCAACGTCTGTTTCGGGATCGTCAGCCATCGATCAGCTCGCGAGGACTTCCATGCATTCGGGCCCACAGATTTTTTCGAGCTCAGCTTTGAACTCTTTGTCCGGACGAACTTTACTGGCGACATCCAAGACGACTGAGAAGTCGCGTGGTTTTTCGAGGCGGAGGCGGACTTCCGTGGGACCGCTCTTGCGTACGAACAGATCGTTCAACGCGGTCGCCTTTTCAGAGGATTCGTCCTTGAGCCAAATGCGAATCGATATAAGAGACGGCAGGTTGACTCGGGCATCTTCCAACTTGACCATTTCCTGGATGGAAAGTTTCGGCGGACCTCCTTCCTCGGGGAGAACGTTCGCGCGAATGAAAACGGCGGTATCTTCCTGGATGGCCGGCAGAAGTTCTTCGTAACGGGTGGCGAAGATCATCGCGTCTGCGGCACCGCGCCCGTCATCAACTTTGAGTGCTGCCCAATACTTACCTTCGCGGTTCGTTTTCCGGACGACATTGGTTAGCAGTCCACAGAGCGCGACGGAGGTGTTCTTTTCGAGGTCTTCGAGCTTGTCTGTGAAATGCGTCGCAAGATCGACTACCTTGTCCCGGAATCGGTCAAGCGGGTGTCCGGAGACGTAGATGCCGAGCACCTCCTTTTCGCCCGCGAGCTTTTGCTCCATGCTCCAATCGGGAAGTTTGGCGAGCGGCAGGTCGTGCTTTGCCTCCGCGAGATCCATGGCAAAGAGTCCGTGCTGCCCCATCTCGCGATCGCGAGAAGCGCGGGCGCCGGATTCGATTGCGCGGTCCATGGCTTCCCAAAGCTGAGCGCGGTTAGCGCCGGTGGAATCGAGCGCGCCGGCTTTGATGAGGCTTTCCAGCACGCGGCGGTTCACGTTGCCGAGATTGACGCGTTCGCAGAATTCGTAAATAGATTTGAATGGATCTCCCTTTTCCCGCGCCAGCACAATGGCTTCTATCGCTCCCTGACCGACGTTCTTAACGGCACCGAGACCAAACCGAATCGCATCGCCGGCAGGGGTGAAGTGCAGATCGCTCTGATTGATATCGGGCGGCAGAACGCGAATACCCATTTCGCGGCACTCGTTGATGTATTTGACGATTTTGTCTGTCGTGCCGGCTTCCGAGGTCAGCAGAGCGGACATGAACTCGTGGGAGTAGTGAGCCTTGAGATAGGCGGTAACAAAGGCAAGATAGGCGTAGGCAGCAGAATGCGACTTGTTGAAGCCGTAGCCCGCGAACTGTTCCATCAGATCGAAGATCTTCGCGACTTTCTTTGCGGGAAAGCCTTTCGCGGTAGCGCCTGACACGAAGCGCTCACGCTGCTGGGCCATTTCGTCCAGCTTCTTCTTGCCCATGGCACGGCGCAGGATGTCGGCGTCACCGAGCGAGTAGCCGGCCAGCGTGTTGGAGATCTGCATGACCTGCTCCTGGTACAAAATGACGCCGTAGGTCTCCGAAAGAATCTCTTCCAGTTCCGGCAGGTCATACACGATCGGCTTACGGCCGTGCTTGCGATCGATGAAATCCGGAATCATGCCGCCCTGAATAGGCCCCGGGCGATAGAGCGCGTTCAGCGCGCAGAGATCTTCAACGCGGTTCGGCTGATAACGCCGAAGAATGTCCTGCATGCCAGACGATTCAAACTGGAAGACTCCGCTGGTAAAGCCAGTGCTGAAGATCTTTTCATACGTTTCCGCGTCGTCAAGCGGAAGATCCTGCAGGTCGATGGTTACACCGCGATACTTCTGAATGAGCTTCAAGGCTTGTTCAACAATGGTCAGCGTGGTCAGCCCGAGGAAGTCCATCTTTAGCAGGCCAAGTTTCTCGAGACCCAGCATGTCGTACTGGGTCACAATTTCCTGCTTGCTGGTGACGTAGATAGGGACA
This sequence comes from Terriglobia bacterium, assembly GCA_963846045.1. Classification (GTDB taxonomy): domain Bacteria; phylum Acidobacteriota; class Terriglobia; order Bryobacterales; family Bryobacteraceae; genus Bog-105. Next base: position 479,070 of record CAWJUL010000014.1, read on the forward strand.
AGCTCCCGAAGGGGAACGGAGGAGATCACTACGCCCGCGGCATGCATTCCCGCATTGCGGCAGACGCCCTCAAGCTTCATGCTGATGTCGAGCACTTCTTTGACGCGAGGCTCCTTCGCGGCAACGGCCTTCAACTCGGGATCTTCAATGGCTTGCTCAAGCTTGATGTTGAGCTGCTTCGGAACGAGTTTCGAAATGCGATCAACGTCCCCGAAACTCATGTCGAGGACGCGGCCGACGTCTTTGATCGCCGCCTTTGCCGCCAGAGTTCCAAACGTGATGATCTGCGCTACTTGCTCACGGCCATACTTCTCGGTGACGTACTGAATCACTTCGCCGCGGCGCTTGGTACAGAAGTCGATGTCGATATCTGGCATGCTGATGCGCTCCGGATTCAGGAAACGTTCAAAGAGAAGACCGTATTCGAGCGGGTCGATATCGGTGATCTCCATGGCATAGCCGACAAGACTGCCAGCAGCGGACCCTCGACCCGGACCAACCGGGATAGCCTTTTGCCGGGCGAAGCGGATGAAATCCCAGACGATCAGGAAGTATCCGGAGAACTGCATCTGCTGAATCATCCGGATTTCGCGTTCGAGGCGGTCGACATATTCCGGAAGATCGTATTTCAATCGGCCTTGCGCGCGCAGGGCTTCGAGGCGTGGACGCCGTTTCTCAAATCCTTCGCGAGCGATATAGCCGAAGTAAGTGTCTGTGGTGTGTTCGGCGGGAACGTCGAAGCGCGGGAACGGATCTTTGACCTTTTCAAGTTTGACGTGACAGCGTTGCGCAATGTCCCAGGTACGGTCGAGCGCGTGTTCCACTTCGCCGAAGATCGCCATCATCTCGGCACGCGACTTCACAAAGAAATCGGGCGTGCTGAAGCGCATCCGATTCGGGTCGGACATGGTCTTGGCGGTCTGGATGCAGAGCAGGATCTCGTGCGCGCGCACGTCGTCGTGCGTCAGGTAATGTGCGTCATTGGTGACGACGAGCGGGATCTGGGTATCCGCCGATAAGCGGCGGATCTGGGGCATGACGAGCTTGTCCTGATCGAGACCGTGATCCTGCATCTCAAGGAAAAAGTTGTTGCGGCCAAAGAGATCGACGTATTCATTCGCTAGCTGCGTGGCTGAGTCGTATTTGTCCGCGAGCAGAGTTTCGTTTATATCGCCGCGCAGGCACGCCGACATCGCAATCAGGCCTTTGGAATGCCGAGCGAGCAGATCCTTATCGATCCGCGGCTTATAGTAGAAGCCGTCGAGGTATCCGGTTGAAACCAGATTGATGAGATTCTTATAGCCTTCCTGGTTCTCGCACAGGAGCACTAAGTGGTTATAGCGGTCGCTCTCCGATTTCGTTTTGTGCCCTTGCTGCGAGACGTAAACTTCGCATCCGATTACCGGATGAACGCCGTTCGCGTGCGCTTCGTTGTAGAACTCGACCGCGCCGAAGAGATTGCCGTGGTCGGTCATCGCGATAGCGGGCATGTTCTGCCGCTTGGCCACAGACATCAGCTTCTTGATGTCGCAGGCGCCGTCGAGCAGTGAGTAGTCGGTATGGCAGTGAAGGTGAACGAACGGGCGTTCGGACATGCGATTAAGTCCTAGTTTAACGGTGGAAGCGGTCGGCCCATTTAGCTCGCCGTAAGTGGCTGAAAACAGGCAATCGAGCCAGCGAGTCACCCAAGAGCTGGGATAAGCGCGCCGCAAAGTTCACGGAAAAGTAATTGGCGTGTAACAGATACTGGATAACTTCAGAAGGACTATGCGTAGAGCCAGGGTACTCTCTCTGCTTTGCCTGCCGCTATTGGCAATGCAGACGTTTGCGGCCGACGGGCCGAGTGCGGCGACCGAAGCGACGGCACCCATTGCTTCGCCTCCGACGGCCAGCGATCTCCAGAAATTGCGTGAGCAAATTGCGAAACAGCAAGAAGAGATTAAGCGGCTTCAGAAATCAATCGAAGAACAACAGCAGGCATTGGACAAAGCCATCGCCAGCTTGAGTTCAGCGCCTCGCGCCGCATCCGTTGCAGCGGTGAACACGGCTAACAGCGCCGAGCAAGCGGTCAGCATTGTCCCGGCGGTCAACAGCGGCGGCCATTGGGGCGGGCAGAAGACTGAAACAGCTCCAGCTTCGCCTCTCGGAATCAGCATCGGCGACACGACGTTCACGCCACTCGGATTTGTCGACGCGACGTTCTTTGCACGCTCCACTAACGTGGGGAGCGGCATCGGGACGAATTTTATGGGAATTCCTTACAACAACTCGGTGACAGGAAAGCTCTCAGAAACGAATTTCAGCGCGCAGAACTCGCGCGTCGGATTTCGCGTAGACTCAACGATGGCCGGAGCCAAGGTGCTCGGCTATCTGGAGGCTGACTTCCTGTTCAATAACAACGCCACTAGCTATCAGGTCACCAGCAACTCGGCGGGATTCAGGTTGCGAAACTACTTCGTCGATGTGCAGAAAGATGGGTTTGAAGTTCTTGGCGGACAGGACTGGAGCTTGCTGACTCCGAACCGAAGAGGGCTCTCGCCGGTTCCGAGCGACATCTTCTATTCACAGGACGAGGACACCAATTACCAATTGGGCCTTACCTGGACACGCCAACCTCAGTTCCGCTTCATCGCTCACCCGAACGAAGATGTGGCGTTCGGTGTGTCGATTGAAAATCCTCAGCAGTACATTGGTGGCGGCAGCGGCGCCTCGACAGCGGTCTTGCCAGCGAATCTTAGCTCTTCACTCGCGACAGAGTTTCAGTCCAGCAGCAACGCCACGAGCACCCCCAACCTGTTCCCGGATATCATCGCCAAGGCTGCCTTTGACGGCCATGCCGGAGATAAGTTGGAACACATTGAGGTCGCCGGCCTTCTTTCCGGGTTTGAAGACTACGTTCCGACTACGATTACGAATTCAATTTCGGGCAAGCACACTGCCTTGGGTTTTGGCGGGAGTCTCAACTTCAACTTGGAACTGGTGAAGAACTTCCGGTTGATCTCCAATAACTTTTATAGCGATGGCGGCGGCCGATATATCTTCGGTGCGGCTCCCGATTTTGTGATTCGACCGAACGGCGCCATTTCTTCGGTGCACGCCGATTCGACAGTTGACGGGTTCGAAGCACAAATGAGGCCGAACACATTGATCGCCATGTACTATGGCGGAGTCTACATTGGAAAGAACGTCGCGTTTGACAACACCGCAACCGGTAGCACGCTTGTCAAGCCGGTGTATGTGGGGTACGGCTATCCAGGTTCAACGAGCTATCGCAACGGGCAGGAAATCACTTTTAATTGGATTCAAACTCTTTGGAAGAATAAGAACTACGGAGCGCTCTCGCTGATCAATCAGTACTCGTACGTTTTCAAGGAGCCGTGGTCTGCGCCGACTGCCGGGCCGAGGCAAGCGCACACGAACTTGATCTACGTCAATTTGCGGTACACGCTGCCGTAGTGCGAGCCGAAAATTTTGGACGAGTGGGCAGTGGCTTCGGCGGGTGCTTTTTTGTAGTGGGCTACTTTCCTTGCAAATCCATGCAGCCCCGGCCTTAGAGTCAAGCAGGGTCGCTTTATGGATTTGGGACTGAACAACGCATCAACAACCGGGCGGAATTGAGAGCCTCACGACGACTCGCGCAAGCCACTCATCGCCCAGTCACACGTGTTCTCGAGGACTTGAAAGGAAGATGCAATCTGCTCCGAGCGGTACTTAGCGCAAAGAAGCTCGTGGGGGGCGCATGCTGCTATTGCATCTTCATGAATGTGGCTGATGAAAATGCTTATCGCCTACGCTGCTCTTCCAAACCCCGCTCTTCACCTTCGATCAAAGCAACGAAATCAGAAACCATTCCAGAGCCGATCTGTGACACCCGCAGCAATAGCTGGCGCGACACGCATTGTTCGACGAATCTTGATCTTGTAAGCGAAATTGCCCCGACCAAAGGCGGCGAAGTGGTTCTCGATTTTCCTTCTACTGATCAATTCCTGCCTTTTGCATCCGAGGCACTGGGCTTGCTAGGATACGCTTTTCCGACTCGGACGTTTCACCGGCCGCGATATCGTGTCCTGCATGGCTAACCCGGAGCATCTCTCAACTTTAAAAGAGGGTTTAGAAAAGTGGAATCGGTGGAGACGAGGCAATCCGGATCTCGCGCCGGATCTCAGTGCGGTTGACCTCGGATCGTCCGATCTACGGTGGTTCAACCTGAGTGGCACAAATCTGAGAAGAGCTCATTTAAGGAAGGCAGATTTATCATGGGCGCAGCTCAGCGGCGCGAACCTCGGTCTTTCCGATTTAGAAGAAAGCAATCTCAGCGAAGCGACACTCACAGACGCGACGTTCCGGGAAGCATACTGTAAAAGTGCCAACTTTCGAAGTTCGAGCCTTATACGAGCGACGTTTACGGGGACTTACCTCCGGGGTGCCGACCTCTCGGCAGCGCTCTTAAATGGAACGACATTCGCGGCCTCAGACTTATCTGAAGCGACGGGGCTCATGGCATGCAAACACAGCGGCCCGAGCTTCGTCGATTACCACACGCTCGTAAAATCCGGCACGCTCCCGCTGATGTTTTTGCGGGGTTGTGGATTGGCCGATTCTTTTATCGAATATCTGCCGTCACTCTTCAATCAGGCCGTTCACTTCTATTCCTGTTTTATCAGCTACTCCACGAAAGATCAGGATTTCGCGGACCGGCTTTATGCTGACCTTCAAAACACGGGCGTTCGCTGTTGGTTCGCTCCGAACGATATTGCGGGCGGGCGTAAGATCCATGAACAGATCGACGAGGCGATACGCCTTCATGACAAATTGCTACTGATCTTGTCGCCGAACAGTATGAACAGCAACTGGGTGAAAACGGAAATTGCGAACGCACGAGAGCGCGAACAGAGGGAACGAAGGCAGATGCTGTTCCCCCTCGGATTACTCGCGTACGACGCAATCCGCGCGTGGAAGTGCTTCGACGCGGATACCGGCATCGACTCAGCCCGCGAGATCCGCGAGTACTTCATCCCAGATTTCAGCAACTGGAAAGATCACGATGAGTACCAGAGAGCATTCCAGCGGTTGTTGAAGGATCTGAAGGCGCACGGAGATCAAGGGCGCTAGCACACCATTATGACGAGACGTAATCATACCCGGCTATCCGTTTGGTGGGGTATCTCTTCTCTTGGCGCCGCGGCTCCCGCTGCGGACCCAGCTTGCTGCTATGATCGCCGCTGATGCGAAGCAGCGCACCTTGCTGGCGCCCACGCTCGAACAGTAAGGCGAATATTTTGCTGCATTCGTGACGGGACAAACTGACCCACTATCTGCCTTTTTGTATTAGGATCGTTTTTATGCCGAGCCGGGCAGTGCGGGTTCTGTTTTTGGTTTTTGCTGCGCCCTTGCTGTGCGCCCAGGCGCGCCGCCCCGCTCCACTGCGCGCTTCCACGTACCTGGCGATCAAAGTTATCGATAGCGATTCACACGCGGGTATCGAGGGAGCGGCAGTCGTAGTATCCGGCTTTTATCGAAGAACTAAATTCGAGCGTCAAGTCGCAACCAACAACGAAGGCGTCACTGGCGTGACGGTCGCGTCGCCGGGTTCATACAGCATCTCAGTGCAGGTCGACCACTACGTTACAGCGAACGGCAGTTCCGCGGCTGAATCAATCGACGTGACACCGCAGGACTCATCCCCGAAGATGACGATACTGATCCCCATGTACCATTCATCCCAGGTCTCGGGCACACTCGTCGACGACGAAACGGGAGAGCCGGTCAAAGGTGTACATGTTGCGCCATTGCAATCGAGTTTCCGGCGGGGCGTTCAGCAACTCGCGCGCAAACAGTTTATGGACGCCGAGACGGGGCGAGAAGGCGTTTTCAAACTCGCAAATCTTCCGCCGGGAGATTATGTTCTGGAAATCGGCGGCGGCGAACCCAAGACGCAGCCAAATGCGGATGCCCCGGAAGCGCCAAAAGGCTTTCCGTTAGTCTTGTGGCCGGGGACGGGCGACAGCTTCGAGTGTATTCACATTGTTTCCGGGTCGCAACAGAACACTGGAGTGATTCGCATCAAATCGGGCGCGCTGCCGACTTTGACCATCATTGTGCGCGCTATTCCGTGTGAGCCCGCAAGCGTGTACTCCGTCGCATTGTCGCGGGAGTTCGGTCCGAGCACGTTACCGCTTCGCGAGTTTCGAGCCAAGTGCGACAAGCCGCTCGCGATTACCGGCGTGTCGCCGGGCAATTACGAGCTGGTGGCGGCGAGCGTCGCAGACCCGGAGTCGTTTAACGGAACCTCCGCGCCGGTGAGCGGCTTCGCGACTGTAGTGCTGGATCAAGACGGTTTGCAAGCAGAACTGCCGGTCAGCGCACCACTACAAATTGGAGGGCAAGTTGTCATCGATGGGCAGGAGACAAACTCAAACCCGGTTCCGATTCCGCCTTTCAAAATTCGGTTCTCACCACAGCCGAACCGAGATGCGCCGACGCTGCCCGTCTTTGAGCCAGCATCCGTTTCCGCGGACGGAGGTTTCGCCGGGTCGGTGATGTTGGGCGTCGGCAGAAAAGTGGAAGTCATCCCGATGGGATTGTCCGCACAGTACACTGTGGCTCGACTGGTGTACAACAGCAGTTCGTTCCCCGGGAGAATTTTCCAAGTCAGTTCTTCCGAGATGGCGCACGATCTTAAGGTTGTGCTCTCAAGCCAACCGAGCAGGCTGATCGGCAAAGTGAATTCAAGTTCTGAGATCGATCTCTCTCGCGTTCATGTTCTTGTGACGCCGTGGCCGGCCGAGACGGAAAATAGCTACCCGACTGTGCTGACGGAAGCGGTTGCCAGTCGTGACGGGCTTTTCCAGTTCTCGGGAATGCTTGCCGGTTCGTACAGAATGTTGGCGGTGAGTGAAGAAGATCGTGCCAGGCTGGAAGAACCCGGCACGCTCCTCAACTTGCTTGCTCAAACGGACTCGATATTGATCCCGTCCGCTGCGTTCACGACAGCCACCGTAAAGGTGACGGCCTATTGAGGAACTCGCGCAAAACGGTCGCGGTGTCAAGCGCGCCGCCCTAAGATCTGGCGAGTTCCCTGACTGTGCGGCGGCGCGCAGCCGCGCCCTTTGCGCTTCTAAGCGTCAGCGCTGCGGAGCCGGCGACAGAAAAACAGGGTGATAGTTCGGATAATCCGGACGCTTGTACGATGCGGGGCCATTCTTCTTGAGGAGATCCATGGCGACTGCGACCGCCCGCTCTAATTGCGGGTCGTGACCTTCGCGAACGAGCTTCGGGTCCTGATCCACTTCGACGTCCGGCGCGATGCCGTGATTCTCGACTTCCCAATCACCGGTCAGGCCGTAGAAGGCCCATCGCGGAGCGGTCACTGTGCCGCCATCGATCAGAGGCGGGTAGCCGCCAATTCCGACGAGTCCGCCCCATGTTTTCATTCCGACCAGCGGGCCAATTCCAGCCTTGCGAAAGTACCAGGGCATGGCATCGCCGCCGGAACCGGCGAACTGGTTGATAATCATTACCTTCGGCCCGTAGATTGCCTCGGTGGGATCGGTGAGGTCTTCGCCCTCTCGAGTGGCGATGCGGCCCATCGGGCGGCGGCTCAAATAGTCGATGATGTAATCGGCGATATCGCCGCCGTGATTGTAGCGTTCGTCGAGTATGGCGCCTTGCCGTTCGATCTGCGCAAAGAAGTAGCGATTGAAATTTGTGTAGCCGCCCATGGCGGTATCGGGCAGATGCACGTACGCTAATTTGCCGCCGCTGAGTTGCTGGACCTTCTGCCGGTTTCCTTCAATCCAATCCAGGTGGCGTAATCGCGACTCATCGTCTACAGGTACGACGGTGACCTCGCGCGAGCCCGTACCATCGGGATTCGGCCCGACACGAATGACGATCTGCTTGCCGGCAGTTTCCTGGAACAAGCTGTAGACATTCGTGGCGGAAGTGAGGTCCTGTCCACGAACAGCCAAAAGATAATCGCCCGCCACGACGTTTACACCTGGCTGCGTAAGCGGCGCCTGCAAATTAGGGTTCCAGTTTTCGCCGTTATAAACCTTTACGAAGCGATAACGGCCGTTCTCAATCTTGTAGTCCGCTCCAAGCAGACCTACTTTGATCTTCGGAAGTTCGGGTTGCGTGCCGCCCCTCACGAACATGTGCCCCACATTGATGTTGCCGAGCATCTCCTCAAACAGGTAATTCAGATCGGAGCGGCAGCTAAGATCGTCCACCCAAGGCTTGTAGAACGTCGAGGCGGTCTGCAGATCCAAGCCGTGAAGGTGAGGATCGTAGAAGAAGTCACGTTCGATGCGCCAAGTCTCGTTGTACATTTGCTTCCACTCGGAACGCGGGTCAACATAGACTTCCATGTCCGCCGTTTTCAGCAGGCCATCTCCCGCCTTCGGGGCCGCCGCGGCGCCGTTTATGAACCACTGTTCGCCGGTGCGGTAAAGCATCTTTTCGCCATTCGCCGACAGATTGAAGACAGTAACGCCGCCAATAATCAGGTCGAGCTTGCGAGTCTTGAAGCTGTACTTGCTGACAATGAGCTGCGGCGGACCGGAGTTCATTTCCACAACCGGCTGCTCTGCGACGTAAATTTCGCCTTCTTTACCGGGAGTGACTGAGTAGAAATTCTTTTCCGGTATGGGAACGGCTAGGATCCGCTGGCCGATGTTGTCAAAGTCGATTCGCGTCTCAGGAGCCGGCTTATCTTTCTTTTCACCCTTGCCGCCGTCCTTCGCCGCATCGGCTTTCGGTTCATCTTTCTTGTCGCCCGCATCGGCTTTGTCGCTTTTATCGGCGTTCTCTTCATCGCTCTGGGGAGCAAGCGGCGAAGGCAGGTCCTTTCGCAGCACCAGAACGTAAGCGGCGCTGGTGATGGGATGACCGATGCTCGACATGTCGATCCAGCCGTTACTCAGGCCTACATTGGTGCTGGCCAGGAAATACAAGTACTTGCCGCCCTTATCCCAATCGGCACCGTAGGCATCGCTCATGCCGTCCGTCAATTGCGTGCACTTGCCGGTGGAAAGCGAGTACACGAAGACGGCGCGCAGATGGTTGTGCAGTTGACGTCCGTAGCTGATCCACTGGCTGTCGGGAGACCAGCGTGGGCGAAAGTCGTAAGCGGGGCTGTCGTAGAGATCGGTGTCGATCTTGACAGGCTTTTTCTGGGCGAGATCCACATACCAGAGGTTCAGGCGTTTATCGAAAAAAGCAATCTTCTTGTTGTCAGGCGACCAGGTCGGCGCATAGAAAAATGACGACGGCTTGCCCAGAGAGATCTCCGTTATGGCGCCCAGTCCGCTTTGATCGCGTATGTGCAGCGCGTATTCGCCGGATGCATCGGAGAAATATGCGATCGACTTGCCATCGGGCGACCATGCGGGGTCGCGGTCGGCGACGCTGGGGCTATTCGTAACGTTTCGAATGTCGCCCTTTTCCGCTGGAACCGTAAGTATCTCGCCATGCGCTTCAAAGAGAGCACGCTGACCCGTGGGGGATATGGCGGAGTTCTGAATCATTTGATTTGTGATCTTCTGAAACCGAGGACGAACCTCAGTGAGATCGGCGGACACAGTCACTGCAACCGCATGCGATTTGCCGGAGTTCAGATCGAGCAGGTGTATAGAGCCGAACTGCTCATACACGATCGCGTCGCGCGTGGCCGAAGCGGATTTGACGTCCAGACCTTCGTTCTTCAACATCGGCTTCACGCCGTGAGTACGCGTGTCGTAGGCCCATATGCCGACGGACCCGCCCCGATCCGATAAGAAGTAGACCTTCTCGCCGACCCACATAGGATTGAAGTCGTTCGAATTCTCGCGTGGGACCGGAACGATGCTCGAATCGGAAAGATCCGCGAGCCAAATCTTCAGCGTTTGACCTCCGTGATAGCGCTTCCATGCTTCCTGCCAATGAAAAACGGGTTCGTACGCGATGTGCGACCCGTCGGCTGAATACGATCCGTCTTCGGCCATTGCTAAAGGAAGAACTTCGGGCATGCCGGCGTTCAGCGCGATGGTATAGAGCCGGCCGCTATCGGCGAAGCTGTCTCGCCGAGAATTAAACAAGATGCGTTTACCATCCGGGGTCCAGCCAATTGCCGCGTCCACGGTGGGGTGATACGTCAGCCGCCGCGGAACGCCGCCCTGCGCGGACACAACGTAGACGTCGATATTGCCCTCATACTCCGCGCTGAACGCGATCTGGGTTCCGTCCGGTGAGAAGTGCGGATTGAACTCGCGGCCGGCTCCCGCAGTCAGGCGACGAGCTTCCCCGCCTTCGCGTCCAACGATCCAGAGATCGTTGCCGTATTCGAACACTATCTCTTTTTGGCTGAGGGTTGGATTCCGGAGCAGTTGACGATTGCCGCCGAAGCCCGGCGAAACGTACGACATCAGCAATGCAGCGAGGAACAAGGGGACACGTGAAAGCTTCATCATGGCGATGCAGCCAATTATAGGCGGGGTAGAACAGCGAGAGCCCAAAAAAAAACGCCCCCGGAGAACCGAGGGCGTCATCGTGATCCCGCTAGCGCGGGAGGTACTTACTTGCCTTTCTTTTTGCTGGCCGTTTTCTTGGTGGTAGTCTTCTTTGAGCTACCGGCCTTCTTGGTTGCGTTCTTCATCGATTGATTCTCCCTAACGTAAATTTGCAATCTATAACAGATCGCAGTGTGATTCATATATAAGGTTGTTCTCAATAGAAGTCAAGAGAAAAATTGATGAGCACCCCGCCGCGCGCGGATCGAGACATGCGAATTGCCGCAAAACGTATCGAGCGAATTTGTTTTACCCGATAAATGGATGGAGAACGTCTTTGCTGACGTACGAGAACGGGGCAAGATAAAGGAAGCCGAGTGATTCACGCGAGGGCAAGCGAGTGCAGAAAGGCAAGAGTGAAACGCGCAGTGTTTATTGCCGGCGTAGTTGCTTTGTTGCTGTTGCCATCCTGTGCGAAGAAGAAGAAAATCGCGCGTGCTCCGGCAGCGCCGCACCCCACTACTGCTGCCGCGCGCCCTCCCACAAAGGCCGCGCCGCTTCCCGTCGGGTACACCGAACAAGGCATTGCGAGTTGGTACGGCATTCCGTATCATGGACGCCCCGCCGCGGACGGTGAGATTTACGACATGGAAACTTTGGTTGCGGCTCATCGTCTGATGCCGTTTAACACCTGGCTTAAGGTGACGAACCTGACGAACAATAAAACGATCAATGTTCGCGTCATCGACCGAGGACCTTTCGTCGACGGCAGGATCATCGATCTGTCGAAAGCCGCCGCCCGAGCGATTGATTTGTTGGGACCGGGCGTAGGACCGGTGCGTTTGGAGGTGATCGCAGCGCCCGCGGACATCTCGTCGAACGATTTCTATGCTGTGCAAGCGGGCGCCTTCGCTAATCGCGACAATGCCGAACGGCTGCGGGCCGACTACGCCGGGCGCTTCGGGGTAGCAGAACTGGCGTTGAAGCAAGGAACGACGCCCCTATGGCGTGTGTTGGTGGGTAAATTTAATTCCGTTCATGCTGCGCAAGACGCCGCGAATCAGATTAGCGCGGAAGGCAAGGACGTCTTTGTGGTGCGGCTTGATTCGACCTTGCCGGCGAAAGCGGCGACGGTTCTGAATCGGTAGAGAACGCTCCGAAGGACCCTTCGGAGAATTTCAGTTTTGCCAAACCACTAATTACGTGGGAGCCACACGCTCTCTCGAAGGATCTCACCCACGTGACACCCCAGATTGCGCTGGACGCATCTCCGCTTTCTACGCTAATCGGCGCCTCGCCGGCAATGCGTCAAGTGCATCAACTGATTCCGCGCATGGGACGTGCACGTTTTCCTGTACTGATTCTGGGCGAGACCGGCACGGGCAAAGAGGTGGTCGCCCGGGCCGTGCACAACATAGAGGCGCGCGGGCCGTTCGTCATCGTCGATTGCTCCTCGCTAGTCGGTCCCTTGATGGAAAGCGAACTGTTCGGCTATGCCAAGGGCGCCTTCACTGGAGCGCATAACCAAAAACTAGGACTGTTGGACGCCGCGAATGGCGGCACGGCGTTCTTCGACGAGATCGGCGAACTGCCGCTCGAAATGCAGATGAAGTTGTTGCGTGTGCTGCAGGAGAAGGAGTTCCGCGCCGTTGGGGCGATCGCGCAACGGCAGTCCAACTTCCGTTTGGTTGCTGCAACGAACCGCGATCTGTTGCAAGAAGTAAAGGCCAACCGTTTTCGCCAGGACCTTTACTACAGACTCAACGTTATGCGGATGCGTCTGCCGCCGTTACGCGAACGGCTGGAGGATATTCCGGCTTTGGTGACCTTTTTTCTGGAACGTTACGGGAATGGACACAAGGCGAGCACCGAGGTTCTAGTGGCGCTGCAGGAATACGAATGGCCCGGCAACATACGCGAACTCGAACACACGATCCAGCGTATGGTGGCAATGAACTCCGGGCCCTGGCTGACTCCGATCGATCTGCCGAGGAGCATGATCAAGAAGGATCAGGATGACTTTCTCACGGCTTCCGGGCAGGGAAGTTCCATCGAAGGCTTACCGGTGGTGTCTCAGAACGGGATCATGCCTCTGGCAGAGTTGGAGCGCAGAGCGATCCTAAATGCGATTGAGTACACCAAAGGCGACCGCACAGTAGCGGCGGCGATGTTGGGGATCGGGCGAACGACGCTTTATCGCAAACTGAAGGAGTACGGTTTGTAAGATTGGGAGCGTGCGAATCGCTCTCGATGCGAGTTACAGCGTCGACCCGCATCCATCGGGAATCGCGTACTACTCTCGTGAGCTGCTAGACGGACTGGCTGCGGCACATTCCCAAGATGAGTTCCTGCACTGTTACCGCTTCAAACAATTGTTGGCTGGCCGCCGGGATGATCGGCGGAAAAACGTTCACCGGCGCGTACTGGTCCCGCCTATTCCTACTTTTCGTGCTGAGCTGTTCCATGCTCTGAATCAGCGAGTGGATCGCAGGCCCTCTAAGCGCATAGTTTGCACCTTCCATGACCTGTTTGTGATGACCGGCGAATATTCTTCGCCGGAATTTCGTGCTCGATTCACGCAACAGGCCCGGCACGCGGCGCGGAACTCCGACCTGATCATTGCAGTTTCGGAATTTACAGCAGGGCAGGTTGAGGCATTGTTAGGCGTCGCCCGCGCAAACATTCGAGTGATTCATCACGGGAGCCGGCAAGCGCGTGAGCAACCACATGCCACGCGAGAGAACATTATCTTATTCGTCGGCGCGCTGCAGACCCGGAAAAACATCGCGCGACTAGTAGAAGCGTTTGAGACGGTGACGCCTGAATGGAAACTCGTTCTCGCCGGAGCGGCGGATGGGTTCGGGGCGGCCGGTATATTGCAGCGTATCGCCGCAAGCCCGGCGCGAGAGCGGATTCAGGTTACCGGATATCTATGTGATGAAGAACTGGAGAGACTGTATGCCAAGGCAAGTATCTTTGCGTTTCCGTCGCTCGATGAGGGATTTGGGATGCCGGTGGTGGAAGCAATGGCGCGTGGAATACCCGTCGTGACTTCGAATCGATCGGCACTGCCGGAAGTGTCCGGCGGCGCTGCCCTATTGGTAAATCCGATTGAGACGAGCGAAATTTCCGCCGCGCTGAAAAAGTTGGCAGGCGATGTGGCAATGCGTGATCGGTTGGCGCAAGCCGGTCGAATTCGGGCAGCCGAGTTCAATTGGAGTAAAGCGGTGGACGAAACCTATAAGTTGTACAGGGAACTGCTGGGATAGAAATCCACTACTTCGAGTCCTCTTCGTTGATTGAGATCTTCAGCGCACGTAAAAATCTGTGATCCTGTGTGGTCAACCGGATCTTGCCGGTCAATTCGGCATCAACCGGCTGGTCTGAATCGCTTTCGACAGAGTCTTCGCTTCCTTCGTCGCCGTCGCGCTTATTGAACCCAATGGTAGCCTCAAGCACCAGAAAAACGTCGTATCCAGCACGCTTAATTTCGCCAATTGCGCCGGCAATGCGGTCGGAATCGGAAAGAGATTCGTTGATGGCGTTGCCAAGTTCTTGCATCAACTCCTTCAGTTTCTCGTCCAAAATCTCCTCTTTCCCGAGCACCTTCAGGTTATCACCTGAGTGCGCGTTTGACACCCATTCAGATACATAGTGCGGACGATATACGCAGCCTCGCAACCTCTGTATTGACCAAGCATCGCTTGGCTTGCCGGGCAGCCTCAAATCAGATCTCGGAATTCTTCTGTTCGTATGCTTTAACGGAGTACTTGGCGGCTTCGGTTTGCGCTCCGCCCGTGTTGTCGTGGGTGCGAATCGCTAGCTTGTATTCGTTCACGGCACGGTCGCGTTGTCCGTTCACGTCAAAGATTTTTCCGAGGTTTACGTGCGACCAGACTTCCGTCCATTTCGGATCGAGGTCGCCATTAATCGCTGCGCGGAATTCGTTGGCCGCTTGCTGGTAGTTGTTCTGCTTGAAGAATAGTTCGCCGATGCGGAAGTGCGCCAAAGAACTGTTCTTGTTCACCTGCAACGCCTTCTCGTATTCGCGCAACGCGTTCTGATAGTCTCCGATTTCGAAGAACTGTTCACCGCGCCGGATTGCAACTGCAATCTGCATGCTTGAATCGAGGCGCAGCAGAACGTGATTCGGATCAAGCGTCAATTTGCGCGGCTTGCCAAACGTGTCCACGCTGAACTCGGAAGAAGTGCCGGTCACATCAATGGTCTTGTCCTCGGGATTGCCCTCAGTTTCGATGTGCAGGTCAACCGGCATGCGGAACGTATCAAGATCCTGTTCGATCTTGCCGACTACGCGGAAGCCCTTCTGAGTACGAAAGACGGTGTAGTTGAGCTTAAACTCCGGCGAGCCGCTCGACTCCAGCCATTGAATGAAGAAGTAGCGTAAGTCCTGGTTCGCCACCTGTTCCATCACTTTGCGGAAATCTTCCGTCGTCGCCGATTGCCAACTATAGCGATCCATGAACAAGTGCATGCCCTTGGTGAAGTTCTCGTCGCCCACTACATGCCGCAGCATATTGAGGATCGCCGCGCCCTTGGCGGCGGTGACGGCCCAATACTCGGGCGAATAATCTTCGAGCCGCGACGATTGGATTACGGGAGGATCTTTCACCGTCAGAGCTTCCACGTAAGTAGCCTTCATATCTGTTTCGTACGCGCCGGGGCCGGCCGTGTGCTCCAGGTAGAGCATCTCCGAATAACGCGCGCCGCCATTGGTCAGCCAGAGATGATTCCGGTTTGCCGGGGAAACGAGCATTCCAAACCACTGGCGCGATAACTGGTTCGCGAGCACCCGCGTGTTCACCTTTTGCGTGATTTCGCCGGGAGCCAAGAATACGATTCCGGGAGCAGCGTAGCCGTTCACCGCACCCGCCTCAGTTTCGACCAGAGTCAAACTCGCCTGAGGCGCCAGACCGTACGCGCTAGTGAACGTAGTCATGATCTTGCCCGTCTCATCGCCATATGCCTTCGAGAAAGCCGCTTGCTGATCCCGGAAGTAAATCTGCGAGCCGATGCCCTCCGATGAAACATGAACTCCATCACCCTTCACGATCGCGATGCTGCCGGGGAAGCTGGCTTTGTCATAGTGAAACGTGTATGTCGTCCCGCCGTTAGCTGCGCGGTCCGACTTCACATCGCCGCTGCCGACGACGCGGTACTCGGCTGGAACCGTGATGTGCAGATCGGCCATAAACCGGTCCGTGGTGTAGCCGCTGACCGGAAACCAACGGGACGGGTAGAGGAGATAGCCGTAATCCGGATGAAGGGCGGCAAATTTGATGCCGTTGACGGGAGAGTCTTCATCGCCGGTCAGCTTGCCCCCGTATGTTAATGAAACCGAGCAGGGCTGGGCCTTTTGAACTCCGCCGCCTAGCGATACACTCACCGTAAAATCCTGAGCGTTGCGGGTTGTCGCCAGGGGACGATTCTGCTGATCGACTGCTTTCGACACGGAGAGCGCGTTGTTCAATTCGAAGATCAGGTCGCTTGTGGTGTCCAGGGGAGTGAAATCGATCCTCGCCGTCGCGACCACCGACTGCGTACGCGGATTAATGTCCGCATCGATGGTGTACTTGGTGACGTCTACGCGCGGGCGTTGCTGTTGTGCGGACGCAATTGCTCCCAGCGCTAACAAGACCGCCGTCCACCTAAAGAACCGCAACATCAATTTATTGTCTCCTGAAGTACATCCCCAGTGCGGCTGGGAAGCGAATGGAAGCGGGCGTGCATTGTCTCCGCAATTAGACGGGCAGCGTATTCAAGTGGATCGTGCGAAGTCGTAATGAGTTGACGTACCCCTGCCAGTTGAGTGCGCATAGTCACGATCGCCTGCTGGTCGGAAAGCAGCCGCGTGGCCGCAGCGGCCAATTTTTCGGGCGTCATATCCTGCTGAATGAGTTCCGGCACGACTTCTTTTTCTGCGATTAGATTCACCATAGACAGGAACGGCGCTTTCACTAGGCGGCGGCCGGCGTACCAGCTCAGCGGGTTGACCTTATAAAAGGTCACCATGGGAGTGCCCAGTACCGCGGCTTCCATTGTGACCGTACCGCTGGCGGCCAAAGCGAGGGTCGCGTGAGCAATACAGTCCCATGTCTCGTTTTCTATAACTTGGATGGATAACGCGTGCATGCGTTCCCGAAATCTAGCAAAAACGGATGCAGTCTGGAACCCCCGCGGGGTCGCCAGCACGAACGACAGCTCAAAATGGCGCTGCAACAGGGCGGCTGTTTCCAGCAGAATCGGCAGGTGCCGCGCAATTTCCCCTGGCCGGCTGCCCGGAAGCAACGCGATGATGCGCGATTCGGACGGAAGGCCATGCCGCGACCGGAATTCGCGAGTGGTTGACCCGGCGCGAACCATGTTTGCTAGCGGATGACCTATATAGGTTGCGTTGACACCGCGCTCGCGAAACCAGCGCTCTTCAAAAGGAAATAGGCAAAAGAGTTTGTCGACCAGTTCGCGGATGGTCTTGACGCGACTTTGACGCCAAGCCCAGACCTGCGGCGCTACTAAATAAAAGATGGGAACGCCGAGCCCTTTGATCTTCCGCGCTAGCCGCAGGTTGAAGTCCGGGCTGTCGGTCAGGAGCGCGGCGTCTGGAACGTTTCTTTGCGCATAGGCTACGAGTCGCCGGAAGTCGCCATAGATGCGCGGAAGATGGCCGACCACCTCGGCAAGACCGACGACGGAGATGCGGCCGGCATCCAGAACGGGCGTGACACCCGCCGCTTGGAGGCGCGGACCTGCGCAGCCGTAAAAGGTTGCTTGCGGGAACGCACGTTTTAGGTGAGCGACCGTTCCGGAGGCATAAAGATCACCGGATGCCTCACCGGAGGAAACCAAAAACCGCACTGCGTGTTCCTCAAGTTTAGCAACGGAACCGCCTCTGTCGGCAACCGCAAGAACGCATTTTCACGACTTTGGAAGTTCGGGTGCTGAGGGTCGCTTTGCTAGAATCGTGATCGAAACCCCCACATGTCCAGCCTACGAGAGCCGGCAGCCGTCACTGCGGGTCAATCCAGCTTTTCGAGAGTCAGTGTAGGTCAATTCGCCGAGCGTTTTCGCGGGGAAGTGATTCCACTCAGCAACACCTTCGGATATTTCTGCGCCTCGGTTCCGATGAGCGAGGAAGTTCTGAAGGAGTATCTGGAAGAACCGATCGGGGCACTGCCACCTTCGCTTGCGACAACTCTGCCGCGCATCTCGATTCTTCTGGTTCCCTATCTGGAGCGGTGCGCGGAACGCGGCTCTGGGCTGCGGAGAAAGACTCGAACCGCCTTGGAAAAGGTGGGTGACTTTGTGGTTGCCGAGAGACCCGCTGAAGGCAAGCAGTCGTGGACGTCGCAGGTGACGTACGAGAACGAGACAGTTCTGGTGTTCGCGCTGAAAGAGCAGGACGTTGCCGAATATCACTACCGCCTTTATCGGCGCATTGCGGGACTAGTTGCGGAGAGTTGGTCGCCGGAAGCAGGCGCGGGTTACAAGGCAATCGTGCGCGAGGAGTTGACGGCCGGCATACATGGGGAAGTGGACGACGACAGTTGGCAGGCCAAGCAGACGTTGCGCCGCCGTCAGGCCAACGTCAAGCGCGAAAGTCCGTTGTTTGCGGATTACGTGCGGCAATCGTTTATCGACACCTTAACGCTGTATCTGCACGGGATCTGCTGCGACATCGATGTGGAGACTGGACCGCGGCAACTGCCCAGCCGTTATATGCGAAAACGCTTGGCCTATCTGAAGAGCTTGTATGCGCCGCCAGCCGGCTATTCGGTGTTTCCTGAAGACAACGAACCGCACGAAGAGAAGAAGCCAGCGCCGCCGTCTTCTAAGTAACTCCCGGCAACGCACGCGCGATGACTTTTGCGCTAAAGCGAGCTGCGCTAAAGCGAGCGGCGGTTTCCTCTCTGTATTGACCAAGCATCGCTTGGCTGCCTGGCTAAGCAATAGCTAGCAGGTTCCGCAAAATCTTCACGGCGCCTTCTTTCCCGCGGCCGCCGATTTCATTGCGCGGTCCAACGCAACTCGGGCAGCCCGACTCGCACCCGCACGCCGAAGCCAGTTGGACAGCGGCAGCTATCAGTTCCTTGCGACGCCGGAACAATGGATCGCTCTGGCCGATGCCGCCGGGATAGTTGTCATAGAGGACCAGGTCCGGCTGGAACGCGGTCTTCATCTGTTCCGAATTGTCCAGAACCGCAATTGCGATATCGCGCGGATCACTCAGCAGCAACACGGTTGCGACAGTCTGCATGACATTGCCCAGACCACGCAGCGCATCTTGAAGGTCTGAGGTGGAGTAGCCCTCGAAATCGGCGAAAAAGCCGTGTGCGAAGTGCAGCCAAAAGGCGGTGGTGTGCATTTCCTGCTCCGGGAGCGATAACATCCCGGCGCCGATGTTTTCGAGCGTGTAGAACTTGATCTTCTTGAAGCCGACAACCTGCCGTTTGACGCGGACTTCGCCGCAGGCAGCCTGGACTTGCTCGTGCACAGCCGCGGTACCGGTCTCGAACTGAGCTAATTCGCTGACGTGGGTGTATACGATCGCGTCTGTGAAGTAGTCGGAATCGACCTGGCGGACAAAGGCCTTACGGCCGTCGTAATCCAGTTTTTCCACTTGGTATTGGCGCGCATCGTGTAGATAAATGGCCTTCTCATGCAGCGTAGTCAACGCCGACGGGAAATCGACTTCACCAATAATCTGGTGGTCGTTCGTGATGTCCACAATCAGAAAGTTGTCGCTGGTAACTGCGCGGAGACTGACCGCGTCGGCAGGGTAGGTGTCACTGACCCAATGCCAGCAATCGCCGGACTTGTGAAGGACGCGTAAATCGTTGGCGAGATATTCGCACAGTTTCGACAGATTGTGCTTGCCGAGCGTTTCGCCATCGTGAATTGGCAACTCGAAAGCCGCACATTTCAAGTGGCTCAGAAAGATCTCCAGGTTTTCCGGGTTGATGTGCGCTTCTTCCGGCGAGCGGCCGAAAAAGTAATCCGGGTGCTCGACAATGTATTGATCGAGTGGCGCACTGGATGCGACGAGTACAGCCAGCGAAGCGGACTGGCGGCGTCCAGCGCGTCCGGCGCGCTGCCATGTCGAAGCGATGTTGCCTGGATAGCCGGCCAACACGACGGTATCGAGCGAGCCGATGTCGACGCCGAGTTCGAGTGCGTTGGTGGCGATGACCGCGCGGATCTTTCCGTCCCGGAGTCCTGATTCGATATGCCGGCGTTCCTTCGGCAGGTATCCGCCGCGGTAACCGCGTATGGCCTCATTTGAAAACGGCAGTTGCGAGCAAGCGTCCTTCAGATAGGTTGTGAGAATTTCCGTCGCGAGCCGATTGTTCGTGAAAACCAACGTCTGCTGTTTCTGGCGAATAAACTCGAGCGCAATGCGTCGAGTTTCGCCAAGATAGCTGCGGCGAATCCCGAGTTGCCGGTTGACGACAGGCGGATTGTAAAAGACGAAGTAGTTATCTCCCGATGGCGCGCCATTATCGTCGACGAGTTCGAAGGGTTGCTCGGTTATGGCCTCGGCCAGATCTTTCGGATTTGCGATGGTTGCGGAGCAGCAGATGAACTGTGGCTTTGAACCGTAAAACGCGCAAATGCGTTTCAAGCGGCGAATGATGTTCGCGAGGTGACTGCCATAGACGCCGCGGTAATAGTGCAATTCGTCGATGACAAAGTAGCGAAGATTCTCAAATAGCTTCACCCACTTGGTGTGGTGCGGAAGAATGCCGGTGTGCAGCATGTCCGGATTTGTAAGAACGATGTTTGCGCGATCGCGAATCGCGCGCCGGGCATCCGAAGGCGTGTCGCCATCGTAGGTATGGCAGGAGATCGGGCCGCCGAGGAGGTCGTTCAGCCGTTGCAATTCCAACCGTTGATCTTCCGCCAGGGCTTTTGTTGGGAACAGATAAAGAGCGCGCGCACCCGGTTCGGCGAGGATCGAGTGTAAGACAGGCAAGTTGTAGCAGACTGTCTTGCCGCTTGCAGTTGGAGTGACAACGACCGTGTTATTGCCGTTCAGTGCGTGATGAATGGCGGCGGCCTGATGGGTGTACAGATGTTCAATGCCCCGGCGCGCCAACGCGTCATGCAGGGCAGGATTTAAGCGCTCCGGGAACGGGGCGAAGCGAGCAGCGCGAGCGGGCTGGTGACGAACGGCCCGTATGGGGGATTCGTCCTGCTGCATCGCTTCATTGAAGCGAACCGCGAGTGCGTGAACGGGCGATGCCGGCTCCAAAGCCTGAGTCTCCGGTTCGTTGAAAAGCGCGAGATTCACAAGAACAAGAGTGACACAAAATGTTCGATGTCAGGCAGGGACGCCGGCCAACTTTTTCACGGTAGCGAAGGTATCCGCCTCATCAGCCGATTTGTCTGTCCGATAGCGCTTTACACGCGCAAACCGGAGCGCAAGGCCGCTTGCGTATCGTGAGCTGAGCTGGATTTCATTGAACGCTATTTCGACCACGATCTTGGGCTGAAGATAGACCGTGTATTCATCGCGCGCAATTTCGATTTTCTGAAACTCCCGAGTCTGCCAGGCCAGCATCTCGTCTGTAAGCCCCTTGAACGTTTTGCCCAACATCGCAAAGCCGCCTTTATCGGTGTCTCGCGCGCCAAGGTGCAGGTTGCTCAGCCGGCCCCGGCGGCGTCCATTGCCCCATTCAGCAGCAAGAACCACAAGATCTAAGGTGCGCGCTTGTTTGATCTTGAGCCAACTCTGTCCGCGCGCTCCGGCCGCATATGCCGACCCGGGTGATTTCGCCATCACCCCTTCATTGCCGCGTTCAAGCGCCTGCCGCAAGAACTCTTCGGCCTGGCTTTGATGCGCCGTGAGCAGGTGCGGCACCAGAGCCGGCTCGGGCGCAAACTTGACTAACTCGCCGAATCTTGTCGATTGCGGCTCATCTATGAGCGAGCCGCCATTCAGATACAAGAGATCGAACCAAAACGGCGACATCGGCAGCTCATCAATCGGCTCATGAGTATTCTGCTTGCGCCCGAAGCGTCGCATTGAGACTTGAAACGGTTGCGCGCGTCCTTCTGCATCGAGGCTCAGCACTTCGCCATCAAGAATCAAATTGTCGGCCGGCAGCGCTCGAACGGCCGTGACGATTTCCGGGATCGCCGCGGAAACGTCGTTCTGTTGTCGCGAATAGATGCGGACATCGCTGCCCGACTTATGCGCCTGCACGCGCGCGCCATCGAACTTGTACTCGAGGGCTGTCTCGCCCAGTTGATCGATGGCGTCTGAGACGCCGCCGGCCGTTTGAGCGAGCATCGGCTCCACAGGCCGAAAGAGCTGGGCATCGAAGCCGTGCAAACCGCGCTCACCTTCGGTCAATACCCTGCTTGCAATAGCCGCAACTCCGCCGCCCATCATGGCAGCACGGCGGATACGGTCCGCGGAAACGGCGGATGCCTTCGCAAGCGCGTCGAGCATGATGCCTTCGAGAGCCCCCTGGCGTATCTCGCCCATCAGCAGGCCCGTGAGAAATCGCTGTTCTTCCTCCGTGGCTTGCGTGAAGAGGCGGCTCAGCAACTCGCGGCGGGTTCTATCCGATCCTGGGCCCTGAACGCTTGCGAGTTGCTCCAGCGCGCGATCAACATCCAAGATTTGCAGAGTAGCGGCCTCGGCAGGCGTCGCGCGTGCATCGCGCAAAACGGCATATCCGATTCCGATGCGGCCTTGCCGCGTTGCGCCCGAGAGGAACGCAACGGCGATCTCGTTTTCTTCAGCCCTGAGTTGTTTGAGGAGCGCAGCGAGCAGATCCGTTTTCTGCAGACGCTTGGTTGTCGCAGCGATGGCTCGCGAGGTGTCTACGAGCTGCGAGAAGAGCATATGTTTTCGGCGAGGAATTCGGCGGACCCGATGGGGCTTTCATGACCCCGCGCGGATACCGGAACGACGCCAAGCATGACACCGCCAGACACAGAAACCGCATCGTCGAAATTGTTCACAGTGGGGCAGACGTGCCGGGGCAAGAGGTAAATCTTGTCGCCTAATCGCGGTGCTTCCTCTTCGGGGACTTCAATAGGCAGGTGCTCTTCACTCGGTTTCAAGGGCGTCCAGTTCGGATGGCCCAATACCGCACACGTCGGGACGCCGGCGTCAGCCGATACGCTTTTGTGACCCGCATCGCAGGTGATCACGTTCGGCTTTGGACGGCTTACTACGGTACTCAGCACGAGCGCCGCCGGCTGCAGACCCCAGCCAGGGAGTTGTTCCAGGCTGACAATATCGTTGAAGACAACAGTACCTGGAGAGATTCTATGGACAAACGGCGTGTTCCGGAAACCGGCGTAGGACATTGCAAATGGAGCGGCGGGCGTGCCGGAAGTGATGACTTCGTGTACGTCGACGCCGCCGGAATTTAGCTTGTTGATCAACTCCAGGAGACGGCCGTACCCTTTATGGGCATCGCTCTCACGTTGCGTCGGGTCAACGCCCGAAATGTGCCCGTCATAGAAGTGAACGCCACGAAACTGGCGGCCCAGGCCGAGAGCGGTACGCGCAATTTCGGACGCGCGGCCAGGATCGATGCCCGTCCGATTCATGCCCGAGTTGACATCGATAAAAACGCCGATATCCGAGCCTTCCCAGAAAGCGGCCTGTTCGGCGCTTTCCACCAGCACGGAAACCTTTGTTTCGGGATAGCACCCCGCGATCTCTTTCGCGCGCTCGGCGTTTGCGCCCATCACCGGGTAGGCAAGCAGAACATCCCTTGCGCCCGCCCGGCACGCCATCAGGAGCTCCAATGTTGTAGAGCACTTGAACTGCGTCACGCGCTGCGCCATCAAAAGATCGACCACAGCCGGCATCTTGACCGTCTTCACGTGCGGACGCCACCGGTTTGCGTCACCTCCGGCCATGGCCATCATAGCGGCGATATTCGCCTGCACGATTTCGGGATAGAGCAGCAGAGCGGGCGTCAAGAGCCGTTCCGTATCGGCGAGCCGATATGCTGTGACAGGCGGTAACACGAGCATCATTCTCGCAGATCGATTCTGTGTACGATAGCGAGCGGCAAACTCATCCAAGAAGGGGAAGGAAAAAACTCGATGAAAGATGCGCACGTTTATGCGGGTGCGGCCATCCTCGGCGCCATGGCCGGGATGCGGTCCATGTCCGCCCCCGCCGTAATCAGCCAGTTCTCGGAAGCGGGCTTAATCCCGGAGCAGGGTTCAACAGAGGGATTTCTAAATCATCCCGCGGTTTCGAAAGTGCTCAAGGTGCTATCGGCAGGCGAGAAAATGGCGGACAAAGTTCCGGCGATGCCGGCACGAACCGACGCCGCGCCGCTGGTGGCAAGAGGATTGTCCGGCGGCGTCAGCGGAGCGGCCATATTCTCACGCAGCAAGCGCCCGTGGTGGGCGGGCGCCTTAATCGGTGCAGCCGCGGCAATCGCAGCCAGCTTTGCCGCTTATCGACTGCGGAAATACGTGCACGAGGAGTTCGGCATACCCGACACGGTGGTCGGGCTTGTGGAAGATGCGGTTGTGGCCGGCTGCGGGTATGTCGTTCTTTTTTCGTTGAAGTCGCAGGCGGAAAGTTAGCCCGGCAGCCCAAAGCTTGACCAGCTATTCGGGGCGCTTCTTTCTGGGGCGGCGAACGCCACCGGTTCCTGCTGGAGCACGCTTGCGGGCCACAGTTTTCTTCGGTTTCGCTGGCGGCGGATTCGGTTCAAAGATTGTGGGCTGGCCTTCCACAATGGGCTGCGGTTCGTCCTCTTCCTCGATGACCTGTTCCGGCGCAACCTCCGGCAGAGCCGGCGGATAGAATTCGGCGCCGAGATGGACGACCAGACCACGTTCTTCATCTGGCTCGGTGCGTACCACCGTCTTGTCTTGCGCGTAATTCAGGAACTCTGAGAAAGATTGGAAGCCGAACTTCGGCAGGTTGAAGTCCGGGTGCTCGGTTTGCATCCACTGCTCGAGTTCTTCGGCCGCCGCGCCTTCTTCGAGTTCCATGCGGTGCGTTTCCAGCATGTCGCGCAGCATCGGCAAGGCTTCTTCGGGTTTTGGCGCTGCCTTGTCGGGCGCATGACCGCGGCGCTCAATGATATACCGACCGCCGGAGCCACTGACGTTGATAAACTCCGCCTTCTTCAGCCGTTCTACGAAATCGGAGAAGCTTCCGGCGCCGTACGCGCGTTCGCTGAACGCCGGGTCAAGTTGCAGCATGGTGCTCTTTAGCAGCCCGAGTTGCGGTTGCACAGCGCGCCGTTCCAGAACCTGCAGCGCACGTTCCACCAGCGGCATCGCCTGCGAAAGGTCGAGCGGCGCTGGTCTCTGGCCGCGTTCCCTGCGATCTTTTCGCTCCGGCCGGTCTTGCCGCTCCGGCCGATCGCCGCGATTCTCCCCGCCGCGATTCTCCCCGCGTACATCGCGCCGTTCCGGCATCGGCAGCGCGACGATGGTTGCTCCGTCTTCAAGCAGCGATTCGTAGCTGACGAACTCATGGCAGTTCTGCTGAAGGATGGTGCTTGTGAAGGCTTTCCCCCCGACCACGAAAACCGTTTTTCCGTACTCTTTCAGCTTGTTCACCAACGGGATGAAATCGCTGTCGCCGCTGATGATGGCGAACGCGTTCACGTGCGCATGGGTAAAGGCCATCTCCAGGGCGTCGAGCGCCAGATTGATATCGGCGCCATTCTTGTCGCCCCGCGGCGAGGGAATCCTTTGGACCATCTGGACGGCGTTCTCCGCCATCTGTCGCGTCGCGCCTTCCTGGCGTCCCCAATTCGCATAAGCGAACTTGGCGACCAGGTCGCCGCGCTCTTTCAATGCTCCTAGCGGGAGCGACACGTCGAACTCACGCCGTAGTGTCGACTTCACGCCAATCTCAATGTTGTCGTAATCGACGAACACGGCTATGTTCAGTCTGTCTTGCATTCTTTCCTTTTCTGTCCGGTGCACGATTCGCGAAGAATTGCGCCTCACGGGATCTTTCGTCGAGCCGAAGCTCAGGCTACCTGCTTTACCGAGTCGCGAATAAAGTTGACGATCTTCTCGAGCGACGCGCCGGGCTGAAACACTTCCGCCACGCCAAGCCGCTTGAGTTCGGCCGCATCGTCGTCCGGAATGATTCCGCCGACAACAACTAGCACGTCGCTCATCTCTTTCTCACGCAACAATTCCATCACGCGCGGCACAATCGCATTGTGCGCGCCGGAGAGAATGGACAAGCCGATAACTTGCACGTCCTCCTGAAGGGCTGCGTTCACGATCATCTCCGGTGTCTGCCGGAGCCCGGTGTAAATCACTTCCATTCCTGCGTCGCGAAGCGCTCGTGCGATGACCTTTGCGCCACGGTCGTGTCCATCGAGGCCGGGTTTGGCGACGAGCACACGAATCGGAATGCTCATAGTTACACTGACCAAATTATAGAACGCGATAGTAAATGCAAGTGTCTAAATCGCATAACGTATGAGCGAACAAACTTTCGATGAACCTCGGATTGCCCTGAATCGCATATACACCAGAGCCGGCGATGCAGGCGATACGCGCCTGGTCGGCGGCCAGAAAATCGCGAAAAGCCACCTGCGCATTGAATGTTACGGGACCGTTGACGAATTGAATTCGTTCATCGGCGTGGCGCGGGTGACGGCGGAAGAACTCGTCGGCGATTGCCCCCGGTTAGCCGGCCTGGCGAAAACACTGAAGCGGGTGCAGCACGAGCTGTTCAATTTAGGTTCGATTCTCGCGACATTGCCGCAAGACGTTCATCCGAAGCAGCCGCGTGTTACCGACGCCGAGATCGCCCAATTAGAGCGCGAGATCGACCAGGCTAACGCGGAACTGCAGCCGCTCCGGTCGTTCGTGCTGCCCGGTGGCAGCCGATTAGATGCCGAGCTTCATGTTTGCCGAACGGTCTGCCGCCGGGCAGAGCGGCATCTGGTCAGGCTGGCTGCCGAGGAAGATGTTCCGAGCGAGACGCTCCGCTACTTAAACCGGCTGAGTGACGCCCTATTTGTATGGAGTCGCTGGGCCAATCATGTTTTGGGCAAGCAGGAAACTCTCTGGCAGCCGAATGAGGCAGCCAGCGGAGCGCAGGTCGATAGTTAGCTTAGTCGCCGCGAACCGAGAGCGGAGTTTCGGGATAACGTTCCTCAGTGGCAATGTAACGCGGCCGGCCGCGCCGGTCGCGATTGCTGCCGGGCCATTCGAGACGAAGGTCCTGACTCACTTCGTCCAGCATGTCAATGGTCGCGACGCGCTGTTCCATGGCAAACGCCGTAACCAGCAGATTGTCGCAGAGCAAGTTGATGATACGGGGAATGCCGCGCGATCTCTTGTACACCTCTTCCATCACCTCCGGCGCAAAGACCTTCTGGTTCGGCATGCCCGCCCGTGCCAGGCGCGTATCGATGTAGGCGATGGTTTCATCCGGGGTTAATGGATTCAAAGTGCAGCGCTGCACAATGCGTTGTTTTAGCTGCCGGAGATTAGGCGCATCCAGCTTGCGGTCCAGTTCAGGCTGTCCGGCCAGGATGATCTGAAGCAGTTTGCCCTGCCGGTTCTCCAGGTTGCCAAGCAGGCGAATCTCTTCCAGCACTTCCCACTCGAGATTATGCGCTTCATCGACAATCAAAACGCAGGTGCGGCCACGCTCAGCTTGCTGGATAATCAGCGCGTTCAACGCGAAAAGCACTTCCGTTTTCGACTTCCGATCGCACGGTAGTTCGAAGTCAAAGGCCATCATCTCGAAAAATTGTTCAGGATTGAGGCGAGAGTTGAATATGAACGCGAATTCAGTGCGCTGCGAATCGAGATAATCGCGCAGGCATTCGAGCATTGTCGTTTTGCCGGTGCCTACTTCGCCGGTTAAAACGATGAACCCTTTGCGGCTGCGGACGCCATAGATGAGGTTCGCGAGCGCTTCCTCATGCTGCGGACTGCGATAAAGGAACTCTGGATCGGGGCTTATGTTAAACGGGTTTTCAACGAACCCGAAGTACGCATTGTAGATCGCACTTTGCATGGTCTAAGTAATGTGACTTCAGATCCGCGGTAGATAGTTGCCGCTCGCGCTTCCCCGATGTTCTAGTACCAGCATACCGAACGTATCGGCTTTTCCGTGTCGGCAGTTTAGGATGTACAAACATTAACGGGGTGCCCGTTAGGTCCCAAACTGTATGCTGGACCACCCTGGAAGCAGTGACGGCTGGCCTCCGGCGAAGATAATGCGGCGAGTCTTGGGGAACGGCACGCCATCCCTTATTGACTTGGAAATCGCAGGCACGGCTCGAAGTATTCGCCGGTAGGCTTCATTTCCCGTATCGAGAAATCCCGCTTTCGATACGAAACCGCTGCCCCACCCCAGGCAGAGAAGACAGGTTTGTGGAATCTTCCTGGCCTCTTCCAAGCGCTGCTGTAGTTGACCAAGGGTCTGCTGAAGTATGGTCAGCCCAGCCGTTTCGGCATATGTCAGGTGCACCTGCAATTGAGCGGCGGCGTATTCGTTTGCGGCTTCGACCAGCATTTCCATCGTCGGGACCGAGCGCCAGCCGAGCGCGCGGCTGATTTCCGGGTTTTCGAGAAATCGTTCCAGCTTCCACTCGCCTTCAAAGCCGGTACCGGGGATTGCCATTTCCGTAAAGATTGGAGTGGAATCGTTCACGCGGTTGTTGGGCACGCTGCCGCGGCCTGCGACCTTCCACGCAAGTTGCGGTTTGGCCGGCTGCCGCGTATCCAGAGACGCCACCCGGCTCAGGTAAATCTTGAATGCGGAATGCGGCACAGGCTTGCTGTCCGCGGCAGAGATAATCTTCACCTGCGATGCGCCCGCCTGTAGCTCCGCGGCATCCGCCGTACGGCGTGACACGCGGTCGCCTTCGAGCGATGAAGCAATCCGCTCCATCGTTGCCGCGGACCAGCGCGAGAACACGAGTCCGGTGCGCAGAGCGCCTTTGAGCGCGGAAGCGGGCAAATACGGGCCTTGATAGGTTGAGGCGAACGTCGGGATAAACAGCGATTCCGATGGAGCGTTATTCCAGATGGGTGTCGAATCCGAACTCTCAAAGGGAATGCGCCGCTGCGAGAAATTCTGCGCGAAGCCGCCCCACGAAGCGAAATCCAGCTTCGTTGCCTTTCTCAACTGCGTCAGGTAGCCTTCGAGCCTGGGTCCGCGCGCCAGCAGCTTGAATATGCGGGGCTGGTCGAGGACATTTACGTGGTCCTTCCAGACCATGTAATCGATCGGCGAAAGCGCCCGGCCATCCCCAATCAGTAGTGGAGTTAGGGCGGTCAGCCTATAGGTCACCGGCATCCTCCTCGGTTAGCGATTCTTGAACCACATCGTCGGCATGGGCCGGGGGCGGTTGCTCGGCCTGCGGTTCTGGTGCAACCTCTCCCGGTTCTTGCGGTTCGGCTGTCTCAGGCATTTCCGCCTCTGGCGCTTGCTCTCGCGGACAAGGTTTTGCCTCCGGCGCTTCCTCGTCCGTTGGCTCTTCGACCGGTTTGATATCTTCTTCGGTCAATTCAGGCAGACGCAACGAGACCGCAAAACCGGCGCGGTATATAGGATGGCCATGGCCCTCGGGAGCCACATCGACCGCTGTCCCTGCGGGCTCATTCGCTGCCACGATCACCGAGCCTTCTGCGATCATTTGCACGGACTGCTTCACCGAGTTGGTTTGGGTGTGACCACCGCGCGCGGCTAGTTCATAGTCGCCGTTCGACCAATCCGGCGAGTCCGTCTCGGCAGGCGAATACAGCGAAAGAAGCCAGTATGCGGCAGGAGTTGCGCCATCGAAGTTCCTCGACGCGAGCTTGCCGGTTCTCGGAAAAAGCAGATTTGGCCAGGTGCCCGTTTGAAATTCAGGCTGCGCAGTCTGGCCCCACCCGATTGTGCGGCCACCGCCGAAGCCTGTATCCGCAAGCAAGCGGAATACCGCGGTTACTCTGTCGCTCCAAAGGTCTGCCGCGCTCCCATCGGCAAAGCGCGCCACTGACCATAGGCCCGCTCCCGGCTCAAACTCGACACAGGCGAAGGAGTCGGAATGCGCGCCCCTTCGCGATACGCGATCGATGGCTACTCGTGTACGCATGACGTTTCGAAAAGGAGTGGTGCTCGGCCGATCGCGGCGAAGCAGGCAGCCGCTCTCCGGATCGGGACTCCACTGGTCGGCAAGGATGGGACGGCCGGTAAGCATCGAATCGACCACGGATACCGGCACAAACTGCGCCGCATTCCAGCGCATCTTCGAAAGGAAGACGGGGCTCGGCGAGCTGACCAGCCTCGCAGGCGGCGGCCACAACGTTCGTGGAGGCGAGACGAATAGAACGTCACCCTGAAACGGGAAAAGCGAGCTGAAGGCAACCTGAGCCGTTTGAGTCCGCGCAGTTGCCGCCAGCCAGCCATCGAGCCAGCCGAAATGGCGCATCGCGCCAGTGACGGCGGAGTAGAGGCGGTCACTGCGAAAAATCTTATCGGTGCGGTCCCTGCCGCCCTCGCCGGCGCCATATCGCCAAGGTCCGAGCGGGCGCAGGCGGATCAAAACCGCAGGTTGCATGTTTGCTAAAGGGGGCGTCGTTCTCGGCCTCAGGCGAGCTTCTCGGCAAAGCCGTCAGAGCCCGCGAGTTGCTGCACATCGGACAGATTAGATGCTGTGACCAGAGACTGTTCGGCCGCGCCGGTTGCGTAATAGTTCTTCCCGCGCCACGTCAGACTCAAGTTGCCGAATGCTACTCGACCGTTGCCGCGGCTGCCACCGCCGCCGAGCGCGTCGTCTTCAAGGAGACGCAACCCCTGTGCGACGCGGCCGAGCAGCGGCTTGTCCTCTTCGCAAAGAACATCCAGCACCATGCGGAAACGGAATCGCGCACCCGACGGGACGCGTTCCAGCGTGCGCGGGTTTGCCTGTGAGGTGATGCGATCTACCGCGTTCTCGCTCTTGACTTCCGTGAGCTCGTCGTCCAGGTTTTCGCGCATCTGAGGCGTGATGCTGTCCACAATGAGCGGCGCATCGTACACGGTCAAACGGGCGGGTGTTGCCGTTCCACCTTCAATCGACTCGCCGGAAACCCTTTCGGCGCGGCCCGGGTTGCGGCCGAACAGAATGCAGATCTCATCGTCGGGGCGATCGCTGTGGTGTATCCGAACCTCTTGCCCTTTGCGCTTCGACAGGTAAACCAACTCGCTTGGAACCGCCAGGCCCAACGTTTGCTCCAGCAGTGAACGCAAGCGTCCGCGAAGGGAGCTCCCCGGTATGTAGGGAATGCCGAAGGCATCCTTCACTACGGGATTATCGGCGCCGCCGATTTCGAGCGACCCCTTGCCCGCCCCGATGTGCAGGCCCGTTTGGCACTGAATCTCACCTTCGAGAATCAGCTTTCCCAGAAATGTCAGCTCAGTAGATGCTGTATGAGAACTCATTGTGTTCCTGTGCGCTATTCGTTGTAGGCAATGATGGCTTCAAACAGGTCGCGGAAGCGCTCGTAGCCGCGCGTGTCGTTCTTGCGAGTGACCTGCAGCAGCAGGCGCTCGAGTGCGTCAAGGCTGCGCAGGCCGTGCCGCGCGATGGTGTACGCCAGCCGGGCGCGAACCATCACGAATTCGTGTTGTCGCTCGCTTTCCGCCGCGCGAGTGGCGCGTCGAACGGCATTGTACAGCCGGCGCAACTGACTCCTCGTTCCCGAGTCCATGTCGCGCATTCTGCTGACCACAACGTGAGCCTGATTGTCGAGATAGAGGCTGTCGCTGATGAGCTTTTCGAGCTCGATTTCGGGCGGCGCCTCAGGCCGCCGCTCCCAAGGCCCGCGGCCGCCGCCGCTTCGTTGATCGCGTCCCCGGTCACCGCCACGTGCTTCGCCGCCGCGTGCTTCGCCACGTCCCTCGCCGCGCGGTGTACCGGCTCCTCCGCCGGGACGATTTTCGCGGGGAGGGCGATTCTCTCCGCCGCGCCGCTCTTCGCTCTTCTTCTCTTCTGTGTCAGCCATCGTCAATCCCTCTTTTGTCGGCGTAGTCTCTAAACTGGCGCACCTGCGGCCAACCGCGCCCACTCTAAACCGACCCGCGCCGACGGGCGCAGCTTCAGGCCGGCAGTCCGTTTTCCAATCAAGCCGGTGATGGCCGCGATTCTAAGATTCGCAGCTTCTTTGTTGCGCCCCGCTGGAATCACGCGCGAGAGCCTCATATATGTCCGCCACGGCTTGTCTATGCGCCCGGCTTTGCGCCGTCCCGGGCGTGCTGAAGAAAACGCTTCACGATATACACCCGCCAAATCGTTTATGTATTCGGGCGAAAAGCCATGCTGGCGAACCAGTGCCACCAGGCTGGTTTTCACTTCTTCCGCATCCGCTAGACGCTTCCATTCGATGGCCCGGCCAAAGACGTGAAAGGTGCCGAGATCAGAGGCTTTAGCCCGCCTTAGCTGTTCGACAGCATCATGGAAAACCGACGCTGCCGGCGTGTCGGCGGCCGGCGCTATGGAAAGCGCCATGGTGACGGTCTCCCCTTGCAGGCCAGGGAAGGCTTGTACATTTTGTTCGACGAATCTTTCGAATACTCGCTGCAGCTCGCGCGCAAGCAAAACAAGGCCGTCCCAGCTACCCCAAACAGCGAAGTCATCCCCGCCGCGATAGAGGATGCTTATCTTTTGCCAGAAATCCGGTAGAGTGCACAGTACCGACAATTCACCTGCGAAGAACTCTTTGAACAACACGGAGAAATGGATGTGATCTTCCACTGTTGCGGCGGCCTTCAGTTGCGCTTCAAACTGATCCACATCGCCGCACAGGATGCCCCAGCGAGGCGATCCCTCGGCGCGCCGTGCAAGTTCAGCGGCCGACGCCGGGGTGCCTTCCTCATTGGGCGCGAAGCGTCGCGGGAAAAGTATTCCGTCATCGTCCAGGCCGGACTGCTCTTTTAAGGGCCAGGTATATTGCCCTTCGTCCCAGGTCAGTTGAGCGGGATTCTCGTGAGACCAGCCAACCGCCTTCGCGGTTGGAAGTTGGGCTGCGAGTTGCGCGAAATAACCGCTGTTGCCTGCTTGTGCCGTTGCCGAACGGGGTGCGAAGACATCTCTCGCGCCCGACTGCGATGCGGCCAGAGGAGTACACTTTTTTGCCTGTAGACCATCGTCAAGACGCTTGCGGGCAACGGGCCATGCGCCCAGATTTTCGGTGGCGGCCCAGATCAACTGCAAGGCGCCCCCGGAAAGATCGCGCAGGGAATCCGATACGCGATTAAGCAGATCGTTTGCACGCGGAACGTCCTCTTCGGCGAGCACAAGCAGAAATTGCTCGGCACTGCTCGACCCAAGGAGCATCCGGGAAAGCTTCAACTCGGCAAGGAGAGCTCGCGGCAAGACTTCACAAAAAAGATTGAGCCAAGCGCAGCGGCCGACGAATTCGGCTTCTTCTCCGATCGGCGCAGAACTTGTATCGCCGACCCTCGGTCTGCTATCTGCCTCGGCATTCCTCTTGCTGCTGAGGAACTCCGCAGCGCCGAGTAATTGAGCTTTCAAGAGAACCTGTAGCGACATGGAAGGTCAAAGCGACCCGCTCAGCGGCGGGTTGAGCGTCGTTCGCTGAGAACGCCTTACCGGACATCGGCGAACGCTTTACAGACTAGCATAGGCGCGCGTCACTGCCGA
This sequence comes from Terriglobia bacterium, assembly GCA_963846045.1. GTDB lineage: Bacteria > Acidobacteriota > Terriglobia > Bryobacterales > Bryobacteraceae > Bog-105. The sequence goes on from CAWJUL010000014.1 coordinate 512,188, forward strand.
TTCTGGGGTCCGGCGGGCGATACTGCTGTGTCCCGATTTTTCAGCCGCCGCAGTTCCGCTAAGAGCTGATTGCCGTCTTTATCGCTTTTCTTCGTTGCAATCGGCGCCTTGGAGTTGCCAAAGTACGAGACCAATTCCGCCTTAATTGCCGGAGTTACGGTAGCAAGGTTTTTCTCCGCCAGCTTTTCCAGCCAGTACGCGTGGATTCGATCGTCGAGAAAATACGTTCCAACCGGAGTGAAAACTCCCACGTCGTAATTGCGATTGTCCAGAGTCAGTGTTCCGCTATTCAGCGTGTCAAGATTCGTATGGTATTGCTCCGTCGCCCGCAGAAAACTCTGCATAAATAGCTGTTCCACTTGAGGCGTCGGCATTTTGAAGCGCAGAGCTCTAAGCGGGCCTACCGGCGGGAGTAATTTCAAGAGAAACGCCAGACACCGGTCGGCCGCCGTGGGGCGATCGTACTGTTTCCCCCAGTTGCGCTCATAGCTTGACCGGCCCATCGTGTAGATAAATCGCTGGCGGGTGATGCCCGGCTCAGATTTCTGAATGTCGTTTTGCTTCTGCGCCCAGGCAACTCGTGTTGCCGTAGGAATCAGCTTGCTGACTGAGCGGCGGTACGATTCGACGGCGTGATCGAAATCTTTGAAGACGTCTTGCAGATCGAGGCCATAAGTGTCCTGGAACCCTTTCTGCAGATCGGTCTTCGACACGTAGAACCCAATGAAATCGTGATAGGCCTGGGGGGCAAAATTGCCCTTCGCTACCTCCAAAACGTCGAATCCGAACTCTGTTTTGAGGTGTGCCGCCGGGTCCTGCTCATAGGCGATGGAATCGCCATACTTTTTCCGAAGCGCGGGATATTCAAGCGGGACGCCTAAGTTCGTTGCAAAACGGTGGCCGTCCAAATCGCCTTCATAATGCGACATTGCGCCCAGCGCGAACGCCAGCTCATTCAAATCCTTCGCCTCGGCAATCAGCGCCAAGATGAAGTCGCCAGTGCGGACATAATGAGTCAAGTCGCTGAATTGTTTGCTGCCATGGGGATAATAGCCCATGTCCTGAATGATTGCGCCGCCATAGGCAAATCCATGCGCTTTCTTCAACTCCTCGAGGGTCGCGTTCGGAAACCGCATCAGCAGCAACGGCTTCAGCCTGAGGTCCCACATGGCGTCGACCAGCGCTTCGTGCGTCAGAACGGAATAGGAATAGGACGGCCGCGCGAACGTCAGCGCCCCGAAGAGGCAGAGACCAACACGCAACAGCTTCGGTAGTGAGCGGGCCAAATCCACTTATCGGCCGCTCACGTACCGATCAATTAGGGCCAAAAACAGAAAAGGCGCGGGACAGTTTCAGTACCGTCACCGCGCCGTAAAAAGAATTTTTGTGGAATTAGTTGTTGTTGATTTCGACGTTGATGGTGCGAGGTTTGGCCATTTCCTTCTTCTGAAGTGTAATGGTCAATACGCCGTTCTTGTAGTCAGCTTTGACTTTCTCGCCATCGACCGTTTCCGGCAGGCTGAACGCACGAGTGAATGAGCCGTAGCTGCGTTCAATCCGATGGAAGCCCTTTCCGTTTTTCTGATCTTCAAATTTACGTTCGCCCTTCAGCGTTAAGGTGCCGTTCTCAAGCTGAATGGCCACATTCTTGGGGTCCACATCCGGCATGTCGGCTTTCAGGATCAGCTCGTTGTCGGTTTCGAAGATATCCACGGCGGGCGACCACGGCCTGGAAGCCGGTTCGCTAAAAAGACGGGACAGCGAATCCTGGAACAGGCGAAGACCCGGATCTTCGGCTTCAGTACTGAATGGGTTGTAACGAATCATTGGCATTGTTGTGTTTCTCCTCTGTTTAGATCCATTCCTGGATACAACTCAATCATAATATATGCGTGTACAATTGTCAAGTATTATGACAGATTAAATGTGAACTAACCGTTCCGGTTCAATTGGCTTTGAATCGCAGCGCGGCTACAGGTCACCCAGATGTGGTCGGGTGAGACTCAGGCCGCCCTGCGGTCACTACTCCTGTGGGATGCACCATTTCACCGCGCTTTCTGGAATTCTCCGGCGTCGCGGCCGGCAACGCGGCACGACGATGCTTTTATTCACGTTCGTTGTGGCTCTAGTGCTGATCCCGCTTCTAGGTTTGGCGGTCGACGGCGCCATTGTGTTCTGGGTACGGGCCAAACTGTCGGCCGCTGTAGATGCCGCCGCTCTCGCGGGCGGTCGTTCAATTAACGTCTATGAAACACAGACCCAGAACTCTGGTACCGCGGTTACAGTCGCGCAGGAATGGTTCTCGGCCAATTACCCCACTGGTTGGTTGGGTACCAGCATTGTCGGAGGCTCGCCAACGGTCAGTATCCAGCCGACTCAGACTTCGACGCAGATGGTCAATGTAAGCGCGTCCGCTGTCGTGCCGCTCTACTTCATGCGCGTATTGGGGCAAAGTTCGATCACGATTTCCGCCGTTGCTCAGTCGTCGCGCCGAAACGTCAACCTTATTTTGGTGCTCGACCGCTCCGGTTCCATGGGGCCAGCGCCTACGGGGAGCAACGCCTGTCCAACAATGATTTCCGCCGCCCAGAACTTCGTCAGCATGTTTACCGATGGGTTCGACACGCTTGGGCTGGTAACCTTCTCGACAACAGCAAACAATAACCCGATCGACTACGCGTCTACTAAGCATTTTGCGAGCAGCAACCCGACTCTCAGCAGCACGATTGGGACCATCTACTGCACCGGGGCGACCAGCACGGCGCAAGGACTTGCAGTCGCCTATCAGACGATCAAGAGCGCCGGAATGAGCAGCGCTCTTAACGTGATTGTGCTGTTCACGGACGGTCAGCCGAACGAAGTCGTGGAAACCAGTTGGCCCATCAGAACACAAGCCGACACTCGCGACGATCCTTGGTCGTGGTCCCCCACCTACACAGCGGCGAGCACGTGCAACAACGGGGTGACGCTAAATGGCGGCTTTACGACTTTATTGGCTAGTGGCACATCGCCGGGCTCAACCGGCTACACGGGCGGAATCTACAACACCACGAGTCAAATAGCGATCAATAGCGCTCCTGGAACAGTCTCCGGGTCTGGCTGTTACTTTACGAACGGCACGTATTCCCCGGATGGAATGTTGTACGCACGCTGGGACGTTGCCTACATCCCGAATACCGACGCTTACGGAAACGCGACCAACACGGGTTATAAAGGTACCCCGGACACGTTTACATCCGGCCCCTACACGGGTTATATCCGGAATGACGAGCAGATTCCGGGTGTGATGGCGGCGGCGTTCAACGCGGCTGACAACCAGGCGACCACGATACGCAACGATTCAACCTATACGATCGTTATTTATACAATCGGCCTGGATGGAGCGCCGGATATGTCGATCGATTCTACTTTTCTGGAGCGTGTGGCGAACGACCCGCGAAGTCCTATCTATGATCGAACGAAGCCGGCCGGCTACTACGCCTACGCCCAGAATGCGAGCGCACTCAACCAAGCCTTCTATCAGGTTGCCTCGCAGGTGCTGCGACTATCGCACTAGCTGCGAGATCAGAAGATTGATCGAGCGCTGATCTGAGGCGTCACTCCCGGCCACCAACTGGTGTCGGGCGAGTTGACAAACATCTCCGCTATATAGGCGAATTGACCTGACGTCATCGGGATAACGCTTGAAAACCCGCTGACCTGGTTCTTTGTATCGGTCAGTAAACCAGTATTTGAAACGTTTCCGCTCGAATCCATATCCGCCCCATTCGGATTCCCAAGGGTGCTCGAGTGAAGACTGCTATTTCCGATCACGAGCCGCCTGGTAAACACGATGGTGTTGAGGTTTGGGCAGTGCGTCTGGTCGGCTTGGTAACCGCCAGCCGTGCAGCTAGACGCAGACACGTACGTGACGGTCGAGAGTATCACTACGCCATTTCCCCCGGTTGTCGTCATGTTCAGGCCAATTGCTAGATCGACCAGCAGGTTCTGATAAGTGGATTGTGAGAAGTCGATACCTCCGGCATACATGTGACCGGCATCGCGGCAAACCTGCGTCACTTGCACAGCACGTATCAGATTGAAGCCGATTACCAGAAAGCCGAGGAAGAGCGGAATCCAGAACAGCACAAAGGCGAAAGCGAATTCGATAATGGCTGTGCCGCGCTGGTTCCGGCGGCGCCGGTTGTGTACCTTCACCTTGCTTTACTCCGAAGGGGGCGGCGTACTCGTTTCGAGAACGTCCGCTGCAGCCGCAGCCAGCGGGACCGACCAGGGAATGAACGTGCCTAACGGCGTGCCGTTGGCGTGCCATACCGGGAGCATGGAAGGAATCGAGATGCTCGCCGTAATCTTCAGCACGTTGCCCGACGTGGTAGCCCCCGACTGCCCGGTGACTTCTGTGTAGGTGGTAGGCGAAAAATACTGAATTGTGATCTTTGGATTGTTCTGATGATTCAGAAAGCCGATCGCCATCGAATTGACGAAGGTCGTGACGGCTGAATCCATTCCTGAAGTGACCGGACCTGTTATGCCGTACCTTACTCCTTCGCGGACAGCCGACTGCAGACATGCCCAACCGAAAAAGATCCACGCGATATTGATCGATAGGAAAAGACAGCCCAAGCTGGGAATCAATACAAAACCAAATTCCAGAATGGTAGACCCACGCTGCGACGTTTTGCGTCGATTGGACACGCAAAGCCTTGCTGGACGGCCGCTAGATAAGTAACCTTCGTCTTCCATGCCCGTTCGTGTCCCTATGGATCGAATCGGCATGAAGCCACCTTGGTGTTAGCGGAATCTAAAGTTATTCGAACCTTAACCATCCAGGAAATCAACAATGTCGAATCTTCAAGACGGCGATACCGCTCCTCCTATTTCGCTGGACACCGATTCCGGCGAGCACTTTGACCTGTCCTCCTTAAAGGGCAAGAACGTGGTGCTCTACTTCTATCCGAAAGCGGACACTCCGGGCTGTACGACAGAAGCGTGTGAGTTTCGTGACAACTCGCAGAAGTTCTCACAGGCGAATACCGTGATCGTGGGCGTATCCCCGGACGCCTCCAAGGCGCAGGCAAAGTTCAAAGACAAGTTCGAGTTGCCTTTCATGCTGCTCGCCGACGTAGATCACAAAGCGGCCGAGGCGTACGGTGTGTGGAAAGAGAAGAGCATGTACGGCAAGAAGTACATGGGGGTCGAACGGAGCACTTTTGTTATCGGCACTGACGGCAAGATCAAGAAGATCTTTCCCAAGGTGTCGGTGGAGGGCCACGCCGAAGAAGTTCTGGCGGCCATCGCCTGAGCGCGCATCACGATTGTGGCGAACGGGATGGTGGCGAACGGCAATAGCCGAAGGTATCCGGCACGGCCGCTGCTCGGCGTAGGAGCTTTGATCTTCGAAGGCTCCCGCATCGTTTTGGTCGAGCGGGGCAAACCTCCGCTCCTCGGGCAATGGTCTCTTCCGGGCGGCTTGGTGGAAGCGGGAGAGCGCCTTGAAGATGCCGTAATGCGGGAAGTACTCGAAGAAACCGGCCTTCATGTCCGGGTTGACTCGATTGCAACCATTTTCGAGCGAATCATGCCCGATGAAGTGGGCGGCTGCGAGTATCATTACGTGCTGGTCGATTTCTATTGCAGCGTTGTGGGCGGCGATCTCTGCGCTGGCGACGATTCGAAGCGCGCAGAGTGGTTCGAAATTCAGTCTCTGGCCGATCTGGAATTGACGGCAGGCACCCGGCAAGTGATCGAATCGTGCTGCACGCAGCCGCCGACACATCCGTACGTGACGCGTCCAGAATCCGAATGAGCTTCAGCAGCGCTGGACTTCTCCAGTTCGACGAATTGAAGGACCTGCTTGCACGTTACGCGGGAAGCGGCGGTGGCCGTGCGCTGGTGCTGGCACTCGATCAACATCAGGACAGGGCCGCGCTCGACCGTGGCCTCGCCGATGCCGGCGAAGCGATCGAGTATTTGCGGGAAGCGGCGGGCGCATCTGTGCCGGCCCGCGGCACTGCTGTCCGCCTCCGGTTCGATCAGGTTCGCGACCTTGAGTCCGTAGTGCGCGTGCTCGCCGTAGAAGGCGCCTCGCTTGCAGGACGCGAAATCCTTGATCTGTTCCATACTCTTTCCATTGCAGGCGAGTATAGGGCGGTCTTGCAGTCTGTCTCCGACCGCTTTCCACTTCTCGCACAGCGAGGCGGAAGACTTGCCGACCTTCGAGGTCTTGCGCGGCGGTACGCCAAAGCCTTTCTGCCGGATGGGAACCTGTCGGACGAAGCGAGCGTTGCGCTGGGGCGAATTCGGCGCGACATTGAACGGCAGCAGCGCAGCATCCAGGAATCGCTCGAACGTTTTTTGCGCGCACATCGCCAGGACGGAACGTTGCAGGAAGAGTTCGTTACCATCCGCGAAGATCGCTACGTGGTGCCGATTGTCGCAGGACAGAAGGGCCGGATCGACGGCGTCATTCATGGCTCGAGCGGCACTGGGCGAACGCTGTTTATCGAGCCGCTTGAGACAATCAATCTCAACAACCAACTTGTTCGTTTACGCGAGGACGAACTGCGTGAGATCGAGCGCATTCTCGCGGAAATCACCAATGCCCTACGCGAGCACAGCGAAGATATTGCAAGTACGGTTGATACGCTCGCGGAACTCGACTGCATCTTTGCCAAAGCCGGATTTGCACGAGATTACAACGCTGTCGTGCCACGGTTCAGCGGCACAGTACGCAAGCTGATTCTGCGCGAGGCGCGTCACCCGTTGCTCGAAACGGTTCTTCGCAAACAACGCCGATCGATTGTGCCGATCTCTTTTGAACTTAGTGACGAACGCCGCTGCCTTCTAATTAGCGGCCCGAATACCGGCGGGAAGACAGTGACCATGAAGACGACGGGTCTGCTTGCCTTAATGGCCCACGCGGCGATTCCGGTTCCTTGTGCCGAGGCCGAGTTCCCGCTGCTCGACGATGTTCTCGCCGACATCGGCGATACACAATCGATTGCGGAAAGCCTCAGCAGTTTCTCCGGGCACCTCCTGCACGTAAAAGACATGCTCAATCGTGTGACGCCGGACAGCTTGGTCCTACTCGATGAACTGGGCCGCGCGACCGATCCCGAAGAAGGCGGAGCGCTGGGCGTGGCTATCCTGGATGAATTTCGCAAGAGCGGCGCATTTTGTCTCGCGTCCACACATCTTCTTCCACTGAAGCTTTATGGTTCGCACACACCCGGCGTGCTGAATGCCTCTATGGGATTCGATGAAAGCACGTTGCAGCCTACTTATGAGCTACGCCTTGGGTTGCCCGGAAAATCAGCCGGCCTAGATATAGCGACTCGTCTCGAGATGCCGGAAGCGGTGCTCGGTCACGCTCGCGCCGTGTTGCCGCGCATGCAGGCGGATTTCGAGCAACTACTGACGGAGCTGCATCGGCAGATTGAGGAGAATCGGCTCCATTCGGCTGAGATGGAGGAAGCAACCCGCTCGCTTGCAGCCAAGCAAGCGGACATGGAACGAGAGGCGGTGCGGCGGGAGCAGAACCGGCAGCGCGAATGGGAGAAGAAGTCCGAATCGATCGTTGCCGATTTCGAAGCGCGCGCTCAACTGACACTGGAACGCGTCGTGGAAGCCGGCGAGCAGCGTAAGGCGGCCGATCAGGCACGTCGGCAAATCGCACAGGCCCGGCGTGAGTTTCGCGAAGAAGCCACTGAGGCGCTTGCGCCGCCTCCCGAGATCCGCGCACAAGCAAGTCCCCAGCAACCAATCGAAGAAGGCTCACGAGTTCGGCTGAAGGGCATTCGCGAGGTCGCGACGGTACGGCGGTTGCTGAAGAACGGAATGATCGAAGTCGAGGCGGGATTTATGAAGATGCAGGTTCCACGTGGCGAAGTGGTTGAGGTTGTCTCGAACGATGTGCCGAAGCGGAATCTGCCGTCGAATGTGCGATTTGAATCCGGCCCTCGTTGGGACGTTTCTTATCGCGAACTGAACATCATCGGCCAACGGGCGGAAGAAGCGGTGGAAAATCTGGACAAGTTCCTCGATTCCGCGGCTCTCGCCTCGGTCGACCGCGTACGCATCATACATGGGCATGGCATGGGAGTCTTAAAACGTGCGGTCAGTGGGCATCTCACGACGAGTCCGCACGTGAGCCGCTTTTATCCGGCTACCCCCGCGGAAGGCGGAGCGGGAGCGACAATTGTGGAGCTACGCGAGTAGAATTTGATTATGTACCGTTTGCTGATCGGATTACTTGGGTTTATGATGATCGCGTCGTCGACTTATCCCGATTCCGTCCGCGATTGGCAGCAGCAACGAGACAAGAGCTTGCGTTCTCCGAATGGCTGGCTGACGCTGGTGGGCCTTTTCTGGCTGAAGCCAGGCGATAACACGGTGGGTTCGGGAGATTCGAACGACTTCGTGCTGCCAAAAGGCTCGGCGCCGGCGCATGCGGGAGTGTTCAAGGTGGATCCCGATCAGGTCACGTTTGTCGGACCTGATGGACAGTCCCGAATTGTGAATCACAAAGAAGAAGAGAAGCCCGAAGTGATTCAAAGCGGGTCGGTGAGTATGGTCGTGATCAAGCGCAGCGACCGTCTGGCCGTCCGCGCACGGGATGCGAACAGCCCGACTCTAAAGAACTTCACTGGGATGACCTATTTCCCCGTTGACGCCGCGTTCCGCTTTGACGCCAAGTTCATCCCTGATTCGAAGAAGATCCCGATCCTGAACATTCTTGGACAGACTGAAATGGAAGAGAGCCCGGGGATTGTTGAATTCAGTTACAAGGGCGAAACGTACCATCTGCGTCCGATCTATGAAGGCAGGACACTGTTCTTCCTTTTTAAAGACCCGACGAATAAGCTCAACACCTATCAGGCTGGGCGTATGCTGAATACGCCGTTGCCGGAGAGCGGCCGTGTCGATCTTGACTTCAACCGGTCGTACAATCCGCCTTGCACATTCACGCCGTATGCCACGTGTCCGCTTCCGCCCAAAGAGAACTTACTGCCATTTGCCGTTGACGCGGGGGAGAAGCGCTACGGCAACGGTCATGCCGAGTACGGCAATCCATAAAACGCCGGCGTGACGCTGACTGCAGATCCCACAGACGCAGGCAAGCGTCTGGATGCTTTCCTGCATGAGCGATTGCCCCAATTTAGCCGCTCACGGCTACAATCCTGGATCAAAGCGCGACGGGTTCTGCTTACGGGCGAGCAACTGCGGCCCGCTTATCAATTGCGAGGCAACGAGACTTTTACGGTGACGCCCGCAGGCCTGCCGGAGCTGAAAGCCGCCGCGGAAGAATTGCCGTTGAACGTCCTGTATGAAGACCAAGACGTTGTCGTGGTCGATAAGCCGGCGGGTATGGTGGTTCACGCGGGGGCGGGGCACTTCACGGGAACGCTGGTGAACGCGCTGTTGCATCGCTTCGGCAATCTGTCGGCCGGCTCGGCCGATATCAGGCCCGGCATTGTGCATCGGCTGGATAAAGAGACGAGCGGACTGCTGGTGGTTGCTCGCACGGACAAAGCGCATCAGTCGCTTGCGGCGCAGTTCCGCGATCGCGAAGTAGAGAAGATTTACCTCGCGCTGGTGCACGGGCGCATGAAGACACCGGCCGGGAACATCGATGCGCCCATCGCGCGCGATCCTGTACGCCGGACCCGCATGACAACCAAGCTTGTGAGCGGGCGTAATGCTCTGACCGAATATCGTGTTCTCGAAGAACTCGGGTCACTCAGTTATCTGGAAGTGCGTATCGGGACCGGGCGAACGCATCAGATTCGGGTTCACCTTTCAAGCATCCGGCATCCGGTCGTTGGGGATCGACTGTACGGGGCAACCTCGCAAGTGCCTGGCTTGCCTTCAATCGGCCGCTTTTTTCTACATGCGCACGTGTTGAAGTTTCAATCTCCCTCCACAGGCGAAAAATTGACGTTTAGGAGTCCGTTGCCCCCCGAACTCGAAGAACTGCTTGCAGCCGCCCGCAAACGGATAGAATAATGACAATCGAATGAAGTGGTTTGCAGTTCCCGTCACGGCTTTGGCCGTGTTTGCCGCCGTACCGTTTGCGCGAGTTCAACAACAGCCGCAGGCCCCTGCCGTTTCGTCCGCTGGGACCATCCGTTCTGAAGTCACGCGCGTCAATATGTTGTTCACTGTCACGGACAAGCGCGGCCGCTTTGTGACGAATCTGGATCGCCAGGACTTCGAGGTATTAGAGAATAAGAAGCCGCAGAACATCCTGGAATTTACGTCGGAAACAGATCTGCCGCTTCGCCTGGCACTTCTCATCGACACCAGCAACAGCATACGAGATCGGTTCCACTTCCAGCAGGAGGCAGCGACTAACTTTATCAATCAAGTGATGCGGGAGCAGGACAAGGCAACCCTTGTCAGCTTCGACTCGGCAGCGGAATTAGTGGCGGACCTGACTAGCGACACGCACACGCTTGAAAATGCCGTGCGTAGCTTGCGTCCGGGCGGCGGCACAGCACTATACGATGCCATCTACTTCGCTTGCCGCGACAAGCTTATGCAGGACCAGCCGATGTACAAATTCCGCCGCGCGATGGTGATCTTAAGCGACGGCGACGATAACGAAAGCCGATACAGCCGTGAGCAGGCGCTTGAGATGGCGCAGCGCGCCGATACGGTCATCTATACGATTTCAACGAATAACAGCCATATAGAGACCGAGGGCGACAAAGTGATGAGATACTTCGCCGAGCAGACCGGTGGCGTCTCTTTCTTCCCCTTCGAAGCAAAAGATCTGAATCAATCGTTCGAAAATGTCGCGAACGAGCTGCGCCATCAATATAATCTGTTCTACCGTCCCGAACCGCTCAACAATGACGGGCAGTACCATAGCGTTCAGATCAAAGTGCGGGGACGTAAGGACCTGATCGTGCGCGCTCGCAAAGGCTATTACGCGAGACACCAAAGCGCTTGAAGCGAGTGTCGCCAAACCGAACTCATGGATGCGATCGGTCTCAAAGTATGCGCTCGCCCGAAGAACCTACAGCTTCATGGTTCGGCTGACAACCTGCTGGATATTAACAAATGCACTTGTCTGCGGCCAAAACGCTACCGTTCTCTTGAACCGAATGCAAGCGGCGCTCGGCAGCCTAGATAAAGCGAAGGATCTTGATTGGACAGTAAAGGCCACGGTGTGGGATGGCGCAGGACGCGAGGCAGGATACGCGATCCGTCGATATCGCATTGTTTTCCGGTACGTTGCCCGTAAGGACCAGGAAATGCATGTTGCTGAGAACCGAGTCCTTCACACTCGGTTCTATTTCGACGGCAAGTCCGGATGGGGCAGCTTCGCGAACATGACCGCCTTAAGTGACACGCCGATCAAACCGCTGCAGGGCGTGGAGCTCAATATGGTGCGAAAAGAGGTCCTCGGGTTTTGGTTGAACTTATGGCGAGCCCAGGATCGAGAGATAAGCTCCTGTGGTCCGCACACGTTAAGGCTAGTGGATAAGGGGCTTACAAGTGACGAAACTGACATTGAATTCTAGACAGCGATACTTGGCTTCCTCGCAGATCCGGGTATTTGTGCCCAGGTCTTCAGCAACGGGTCGTTAACGACCAGACAGAAATAGCAGGATGGGTGACGGCAAATGGGATCAAGGTGCCGCAGCACATTCTAAACCGCCACTCTGGCCAACTCGTAGCCGATATCAAGACAGTCGAAGTGAAATTTAATACCGGCGAGAGTGCACAGGTCTTGGCACAGCCGCCCGATTCGAAATAGTAATGCTTAAGGTGGAGGCGCGCTGCTCGTTATGATGGGCCAACAAACTCGTTCTGAGTCGCTGTTTTACTACTTCCGAACGGAAGACCATATCCCCGACGATCATCTCTTACGGGTCGTCGACCGGCACGTTGACTTCGCTTTTGTGCGCGAGACGTCGAAGACGAGCTACAGCCATACGGGTCGCCCTTCATTCGATCCAGAAGTTCTGTTGCGCACCCTCCTGATTGGTTATCTTTACGGGATCACCGGTTCCGCACCACTCCACCTTCTCCAAGAATCGGCACGGTCGTTTTCAGGAGTCGGCGCTCTTCCTCGACCTCTTCGAGCGAGTCGTCCAGCAGTGCATAAACGTAAGCCTTCTGAAGGGCACTGGCTGATAAGGTTTATGAACCAACCGAAAGAACCGGTAACAAGGATGGCTTGAAAAGGTCATCGTCTCGATTAGCGGCACGATCCATTCAGACGCAGCGGTTTTTCGCCTTCCCCAAAGAGAGAAAGTTTTTCAAACAGCATCCTTCCTTTGCGCACGGCTCCCAACGTCACATCTTTATTAGAGCCGGTCCCGATTTCGGCTCGCATTTAGGATCTGGCGAGCTTTATCGATCTGCTCGGAAGACATCCTTGATACAACAACTCTCAGCAGTTTTTCGATCGAGCTATCGAAGAAGGTTGCCACAAGTTGATCGAGAGCTACTTGCGCTGCTTTCTGCTTCGGCACAACTGGCCTGTATACATAACGCAGGTTCTGCTCACCGTGAATAATGTGGCCTTTCTCTTCGAGCACGCGTAAAAGAGCGCGAACGGTGGAGTAGTGCGGCGCTGCCGCCAATTCAGCGCGAACCTGCTCCACAGTGGCTTCGCACAGCCGGTAGAGGACGTCGAGAATTTCTCTCTCCCGGCGGCTCAGAATGATGGCCACAGCAATCGCGGCCAGCCCCCAACCGCGGATCTAGTTCCATATGATTTCGTCTCCGGGCAGCAGAGGCAAAAGCAGAGCTTTACGATCGTTCGGATCAAGTCGAACCGGCCTCAGCTGTCCTGCGTATAGACGTTTCATCCGCAAGTGGTACGGGCGTTTTGCAATATTACCCAGAGTGCTGCCCCAGATTACCGACGTCGCTTTGCCGTTAACGAAGATCTTCATCTCGACGGATACCGAACAGGCCTCCGGAAAAACGGTGCAATGAATAAAGGGTTGATAACAGACCGTCTCTGGATACTTTAACCGCACCGACAGCTCATCGATCTCCTTCGGGGAATCCGCGCCCAATAAGACTGATCCGTGTGAATGGTCACTTCGCGCAAAGACTATCTCGTAATAAAGCCGGTAGTGGCTGAACCTTCTTGCTGCGCTAGAGATTAAGTCTTGAACTGCGAGATCGTCAGATTCGGACGATTTTTCATCGGCTGAACGGAAAGTAGATCGAGGCCATTAGATAGGACAGCGTATCGGGCAACTTCCGTTCCGAGGAAGCCTGCCAATCCACTCCTCATGGCGCCCGCCTCGTAATAAGCATTCTCGATGCTCAATTCCATGTCCGGCGTCAGGTCAATCCAAGCGTGTCCGGCTTCAAAGCCGTTATAAGCTTTAAGCACCTCGGTAAAGGGCGTCCGATGAGAATCAGGTGGAGATCGCAGAAGATATTGTGGGCTATGCGGAATCACCTGAAAATGTGTTCTGGAAAACCCCCGGCGCATGGCATCAAAGCCAAACATAAAGAAAGGCACCATAGTGGAGCGTTCTGACCAAGGTCTACTCGCTATCATTCGTGCCGAAGCGCCGTCACTGGGTCGACGAGAGCGGCTCTCAATGCAGGGCCCTGACGATGCTAGGGCCACGATTAACGGCAACGTGGCCGCAACGCTCCAGAAAACAACTGGGTCATGCGGTTTGACACCATAAAGAAGACCTACCATCAGGCGTGTAAATCCGTAAGCGGCAACGATGCCAATGGTGATGCCCCAAGCCCCAATCTTCATGCCTTCGCTGGCAATCATTTCGACAACCTGAGTACGCTGCGCCCCCAAAGCCATTCGAATTCCTATCTCTTTCGTACGTTGAGTTACCGAAAAAGCGATGACACCGTACACTCCGATGAGCGCCATTACGAGAGCTGCCGTGGCGAACACAGCCAAGAGAAAGAGCTCGAAACGGCGGATCGCGACAGAGGCTGCCAAAGCCTGCTGCAGGGTCTCGATATCATAAACAGGCTGTGCCGGGTCGATACTTCCGATGCTTTGTCGCAGTGTCGGAGCAATTCCCAATGGATTACTTCCCATGCGGATGGCAAGCGTCATATTGACGTTTCCGCCGTCTAGGTTTGGCGCATAGGCGCGAAAGATTTCTGGGCCCGGCATCGGCATCAAGCTTTGCATACTTGAGGTTTGCGACCACTCCGATGACGAGAACCTGTCGGCCTAAGCCGTCAATCCGCTGTCCGAGCGGGTCTCTGTCGCCGAACATGCGGCGAGCCATCGTCTCATTGATGACAGTGGCGTCCGGTGGATCGGTGGCGATGAACCAACGTCCCGTCAGCAGGCGCATACCGACCGCTTGGAAAATAACCCGGCGAGACAAGAGTGTCACGGAATTGATCCACTCGCGGAGGATTGGCTGGGTCCTTTGATTGGATGATGTAATCTTGAGCGTTCGCCAGTCCGAACGCTTTGATGCCGGGAATCGAGCTAAGCCGATCAAGCAGTTCTCGAAAGTAGCTCACTTCTTTTGTCTTATCCGCGTATTGCGGACCGGACAAGGCAACTTTGACGATGAGAGTATTCTCCGGATCGAATCCCGGAGGGTTGGTATACATTTGCCAAAAGCTTTTCACCATCAGGCCGGCGCCCGTCAAAAGAACGACAGCTAAGGCAATCTCCGACGCGACCAAGAAGCGCCGAACCCGACTCCCGCCTGAACCGGTTGAAGAGCTTCTCGCTCCCTCCTTCAAAGCGTCTTGAAGGTTTGTTTTCCAGAGCGCGATGGCGGGACCAAACGCAAAAAACACTCCGCTCCCTAAGCAGAGAGCAAATGCAAAGGCGACGACCCTGCTGTCAATTGAAGTCGCCGAAAGCCGAGGCAGCGAGTGGGGGCCAAAATGAATAAACATAAGAACAATGCCCTTCGCCATCAAAAGTCCGGTTACCCCACCAAAGAGAGCTAATACAATCCCCTCTGCGAGGAACTGTCTGAGAATGCGAAAAGCACCCGCGCCTATTGCCGTCCGAATCCCAATCTCATGCGTTCGAGCGGCGCCTCGCGCCAGAAGCAGATTGGCGATGTTTGCACATGCAATCAGAAGCACAAATAGCCCGGCAAATTGAAGGATCAACAATCCTTGTCGATTTCCACCGAGCAATTGACTTTGCAGAGGAATCAACGCCATTCGTGAAATACCAGGAAACCAACGATCCGGATATGTCTTTAGAATCGTGCTCTCTATTCCTCGAAGCTCGGCGAGAGCGCCTGAGATTGAAACGCCTTGTTTGAGGCGGCCGACAACAAAGAGGCGGTTTGGCTTGGATCTGAGAAGAGCCGGAGTAGAAATAAAAACTCCGGCTTCCGCCGGAGCAAGTCCGCTCCACCAGTCCTGAGGAAAGTAGAACCGAAAGTTAGAGGGGAGAACCCCAGCGACCGTCACTGGCTTTCCGTCGATCGTTACGACGTTGCCAACAATGCTTCGGTCACCCTTGAACTGGGTGTCAAAGACGGAGTGCGAGAGAACCACCTCATCTTGAGACTTCCCAGGCTCAAAAAGATGGCCCAATGCCGCATTCGTTCCTACAATTGACCAGAAATCACCCGCTATCGATATGGCGCGCACTTGATCCGAGACATTCCGACCAGCAATGGTCTTGTCCGAATAGGTATAGCCAACTAGCTTGTCGAAGGATGTCGCCGCCCAGCTACGCCACTCCGCAAAATCTGCTCCCTCGATCCCTGGCTTGAAGTGGCCCGCTGCCGCGGATGTCACTCCGACAGAAAACGCCACCAAGCGGTCGGCGTCTGGATAGGGAAGAGCGCGCAGCAAAACGGTGTTCACAACACTGAACACGGCTGTGTTGACAGCGATTCCTATGGCGAGGGTTAAAATTGCGATCGTCGCGAATCCTGCGTTTCGGCGGAGCGTTCTCAGACCGAACCTTACGTCCTGCCATAGCTGCTCAGCAGCAGCAGCGATCCAGACCTCTCGCGTCTGCTCCTTCACTAACTGAACGTTGCCGAATCGGCGAAGCGCCGCGTACCGTGCGGCATCAGGCGACATACCGCTCTCGATGTTCTCGGATGTCTCCCGCTCAATGTGGTCACGGATGTCCTCTTCAAGCCTCCGAAGCATAGCCCGGCACCGCAACATCATGACCCTTCCTGTTTCGCCGGTCGCAGGATTCGAGCAATTGCACCGGCCAACTTGTTCCATTTATGGGTCTCGACATCCAGTTGCCTCCGGCCTTTGTGAGTCAGCTGGTAATAATGTGCTCGCCGGTTATTCTCGGACAGACCCTCTTTACTGGAAATCCAGCCGCGTTTAATGAGCCGATGTAGGGCTGGGTAAAGCGATCCTTGCTCGATCTGCAGAACGTCGTCGGAAGTACGTTCTATCGCCTTAGCAATGGCATGTCCATGGGCCGGCCCGAGTCTGAGAGTCTGAAGAACTAAAAGGTCGAGAGTCCCTTGCAATAGTTCTATGCGTTCACGATCCCGCCCGTCCGACATTCTAGGTGAAGCTTACGCCCCCCTCACCTAGGATGTCAAGGTGGACGGCTTCCCGGATAGCCGAACATAAAGCCGCAAGGCGCGAACCCGGCGTATGCCGCCGCTTGAAGAGTTCGAAAAGGACCTGGCGACCAACGAAGAGCTCCGAAAGAAGCGCCGATAGGCTGCTCGCCCCAACGGTGACAAAACCGCGAAATTTCTTTGAATCCACCTAAGCTCTTTCGATTCATCCGGTTCCATCCAAGCCGTTCCGCCGCGTCCCAGCCGTCCCCCTGATCGGCGCCCTATCTTTGTGAAGGGCTCGCCAGAGCCCCGTCCACGTACCTGAGCCATGAAAAAGAATCTCGAACAATCCTTTCTGATCGACAGCCTCGTCGATGACGATGACGATTTGCCAGCGGGTCTCGTCATCCCAATCTCTACTTCGCGCCTGAACGCCAACCGGGAAAACGCCAGCAAATCAACCGGCGCGATCACTCCTGAAGGCAAGGCGAAGGTGGCTCAGAATAGCACCACTCACGGCCTGACCGGCAAATTCCGCGTCCTCGCAGCCGAGGTCCAGTCGGACTTCGACAACCTCCTGGAAAGCCTGCTCTCCAGCTACACTCCGGCCGATGCCGCCGAATCGGAACTCGTGGCCAGTATGGCCCAGGCGCTTTGGCTGTCTCGCCGCGCCATCCGTCTCCAGGACCATTGCCTGGAACTGGCCGATTCGGACCAGCAGGAAGAGGCGAAGGCCGCCCGTCAGGATCTCGCACTTTACATGCGCTACCAGACAACACATGAGCGCAGCTATCAGCGTCACGCTGCCGATCTGCGTAAGCTGCAGAGCGATAGGCAGAAAGCCGAGATTGGCTTTGTTTCGCAAAAGCACCGCGAGGCCGACCAACAACGCAAGCAGGAGAAGCACGAACAGGGCGCCGCGCTCACAAAAAGCCGTCTCGATCACCAGGAACTTCGTAATCGGATGCTCTTTTGCAAGGTCCGAGTCGAAGAGCAGTTCGAAAAAGGACGCGTTCGCGACCGTTTCTACGATCGCTAACCCCCGCGGAACCGCGACCCGTGAGGGAGCGGTATTCGGATAAGCCCAGCCGCGGTCGAGATACCGTCCCGAACCGCTCAACGATGACGGTCGATTAAAACAGTTCGCTGCCAATTTGTTTAGACTTATAATGTAGCTACTCCCCCCGACCGCCAACTCAGGAAGGATTTCCCATGGATGAAAAAGAGCGCAGCCGTACTTTAACCCTCACGTTGGGTCAGATTGAGAAGCAGTTCGGAAAAGGATCGATTCTGCGATTGGGAGCGAAGGAAGCGATCGTTCCGGTTTCGGCCATCAGCACGGGCTCGATTTCTCTCGATTACGCTCTCGGGGTCGGCGGGCTTCCGCGTGGGCGCATCTGTGAGATTTTCGGTCCCGAATCGTCCGGCAAAACGACAATTGCTCTTCAGGTTATCGCCGAGGCACAGAAGATGGGCGGCATGGCGGCCTTTATCGATGTGGAGCACGCGCTCGACCCTATCTATGCCAAACAGCTTGGTGTGGATGTCGACAATCTGCTTGTTTCTCAGCCGGATTTCGCCGAACAGGCTCTCGAAATTACAGCCGCGCTGATCACTTCCGGGTCTATTGATGTTCTGGTAGTCGATTCGGTAGCGGCGCTTGTTCCAAAGGCGGAACTGGACGGCGAAATGGGCGATTCGCACATGGGCGTGCAGGCGCGGCTTATGTCGCAAGCGATGCGCAAGCTCACTGGCATTGTCTCCAAATCAAACACTTGCCTGGTGTTCATCAATCAGATCCGCGAGAAAATCGGCGTGATGTTCGGGAACCCCGAAACGACAACGGGCGGCCGCGCGCTGAAGTTTTACTCCTCCGTACGGCTGGATATCCGGCGCATCGCTGCTATCAAGGACGGCGATACTGTCACGGGGAACCGCACCAAGGTGAAGGTGGTGAAGAACAAAGTCGCCCCGCCGTTCCGGGAAGCCGAGTTCGACATTATTTATGGCGAGGGTGTATCGCGCGAGGGCGATCTGCTGGATCTTGGGGTGGCGAACAACATTGTTGAAAAGTCCGGCTCCTGGTTTAGCTACAAAGGCGAGCGAATCGGGCAGGGCCGCGAGAACGGACGTCAGTTTATACGTGACAACCCCGACATTCGCGCCAAAATTGACGCGGAACTTCGCAAAGCTCTGGGGTTAAACAAAACCGTCGACGCAGAAGTCACGGCCGCTGCGCCCACGCCGATTGATGCAGCCAAAACCGTTGCTGGGCGGGGTAGATAAGCCCACACTGCTGAGATCTGAGCGCTTGTCGCTCAACTTTCGTCAAGTCAGATCTTTTGTTACCCTGAATCATGGAGGGCATCTTGCCCTCCATGGTGTTTTCAATGGGAACAACAGAAAAGAATGGCCTAGCTACGGAAGACTTCCAATCGCCTGATCGCCCTTCGGAAGCGGCAGAGCCTGAGGCGGCGGTTCGCGACGGTTCAACGGCAGAATCATCGGCCGAGCGCGCCCAGTTAGCGAGAGAAAAGGCCGAATTGCAAGACTTGCTGCAGCGGCGGCAAGCTGAGTTTGAGAACTACCGCCGGCGCGTGGAGCGGGAGCGGTCGGACTTATACGAATTCGCCTCCATGGACGCGGTAAAAGCTCTCTTGCCGGTGCTAGACGATTTCGAGCGCGCGTTAAAGGTGGAAAGCGCGGACAAGGAGTACTCGCGCGGTATGGAATTGATCTACCAGCGCTTGTACGAAAACTTGAAAAGACTTGGACTTGAGCCTATTTCGGAGGAAGTACCGCTCTTCAATCCCCACATTCACCACGCGGTTGAGATGGTTGATACAAAAGACCACGCCGACCAGACTATCTTGGAGGAATATCAGCGGGGATACTATTTCAAAGGGCGGTTACTGCGCCCTGCGATGGTGAAAGTCGCCGTTAATCCGTAAACGACCGGGTGCATAGAACTTACAAGCGATGAGTGTCGCCAAACGAGATTATTACGAAATTCTGAGCGTCTCGCGCGATTGCGACGAACAAACGCTAAAGGGCGCCTATCGCAAGCTGGCGCTGCAATACCATCCTGACCGCAACCCCGGGGACAAGGGCGCGGAAGAGAAGTTCAAGGAAGCGGCCGAGGCCTACGCGGTTCTGAGCGACTCTCAAAAACGCGCTGCTTACGATCGCTTTGGGCACCAGGGTGTTCACAGCGGTGCCGACAATGGGTTCGGCTTCGAGAATGGCGCGTTTACCGATCTCAGCGACATCCTGGGCGAGATGTTTGGGCTTGGCGGTATGTTTGGGGGCGGCGGACGTGGCCAGCGCTCACGCGTTCAGCGAGGCGAGGATCTTCGCTACGACCTTGAAATCAGTTTCGAAGATTCCATGCGCGGCCTTTCGGCCGACCTGCAGATTCCCCGCATGGAAGCGTGTACGAAATGTCAGGGCACCGGCGCAGAACCGAACGGCGGCTTGGTCAGTTGCGCAGCATGTCACGGACGCGGCGAGATTCTGTATCAGCAGGGATTCTTGTCGATCCGCAAGACCTGCCCATCGTGCAGTGGACGCGGAAAGGTAATCCGGCAGGCCTGCTCACAGTGCAAAGGTGAAGGCTTCAGCCGGGTCGAGAAGAAGCTAAAGGTGAACATCCCGGCGGGCGTCGACAATGGGACGCGCCTGCGCCTTACAGCGGAAGGCAATCCTGGACCCGCGGGCGCGCAACCGGGCGACCTTTACGTGGTCATCAAGGTTGCCGAGCACGCCATTTTCGAACGCCGGGACACGGATCTACACTGTACGCTGCCCATCAACATTGCTCAGGCGGCACTGGGTGCGGAGATTGAAATAGAGACTTTCGATGGGCGGCAGAAGATCAAGATCGGTGAAGGCACGCAATCGGGCGCGCAGTTTCGGATGCGCAGTCTGGGCGTGCCGCACGTAAACAGCCGCGCTCGAGGCGACCTATTCGTACATATAGACGTTCAGGTGCCCAAGAAGCTCACGCGCGATCAGCGCAAGCTGTTTGAGCAACTTTCGGAAGTTCTACCCGCCGAGAACACGCCGCACGAGAAGAGCGTATTCGAAAGAGTCAAAGACTTTTTTCAATAATTGCAATATGTCACGCTTGCCGGCTTGCGCTTTGCTGCTGCTATGCAGCTTTGCGCCGTTTGCTTCTAGTCAAACCGCCAAACCGGGCGCCTTTGATCTCTATCTGCTGACACTCTCGTGGTCGCCCGAATACTGCCACTCTCATTCAACCCCGACGGAATGCGCTGCGGGGCGGCATTTTGGGTTTATCGTTCACGGATTGTGGCCGGAGTTCCAGAACGGCGGGTACCCCGAAAACTGTTCGAACGCGCCCGGGCCGACCAATCCGGGATCGTTTTTGAACATCATGCCCGATCTATCGTTGATTCAGCACGAGTGGACAACTCACGGTACGTGTACCGGCCTTTCTGCCGATTCGTATTTTGGGTTGATTCGCACCGCGTTTATGGCGACCAAGATCCCGACCGAGTTCAGCGCCCCTCATGTGCAACAGACATTCAGCGCCATGCAAATACGAAGCGATTTTGAGAGAGTAAATCCCGGGCTGCGTGACGCGAATCTGAGCGTCCAATGCTCCGGCAGTTACCTCACAGCGGTCGAGATCTGCTTGACGAAAGGACTTACTCCGGCGGTGTGCCCCGCCCTTCACAGTTGCACGTCAAGCAACGTCCGCGTCGCGCCCGTCCCCTAAACACAGGCCAAACTAACCGGGCAGTTGCGGTGCGAGCTTTTGGACCGCTGTACTGTCGCTGCCCAGCCAATCCGGGTGACGCGCCGTTGAGTCGAAGTGCGCGGTGATCTTGAACAGCTCATACTTGCCATTTTGGGCGGCATCCCGCGTCTTGCTCAGAAGGGCCTCAAGCTGCTGTTGATCCATGGGACGGAACGTTTTCACCGCCTGTAAAGCCTGATCGAGAATTTCCGGCTTATCGATTCCGGTAATGACGACCGATGTCGGCAAGTTCATGGCGTAGTGCAGGCATTCGATCGGCTGAACGGTATTGCTCTTCAGGATGATGCCGCTTCCCATCGGCTTCATTCCAAGTACGCCGATCTCCTTGTCGACCAGTTTCGGAAGGACGAGCTGGGCGAAGCTCCGATAATGAGCATCCATCACGTTTAGGGGCATCTGCACAGTGTCAAACCGGAAATTGTGCTTGGCCGCGACTTCAAGCATGTACAGGTGAATGTGAGGATCTTTATGGCCCGTGAAGCCGATAAAACGGATCTTCCCCGCCTTTTTCGCAGCGAGCGCCGTTTCCATCGCGCCACCTTCATCGAAGATGCGATCGGGGTCGTCGTAGCGCAAGATTTCATGGAACTGCAGAAGGTCTATGTGATCGGTTTTTAGTCGCTGTAGTGAATCGTTCAGTTGATTCTCGGCTGTTTCTTTCGTGCGGCCGTCGATTTTGGTCATCAAAAAGACTTTGTTTCGATAACCACCTTGCGAGAGCGCGGTTCCCATGCGTCTCTCGCTACGGCCTTCGTTGTAGTCCCAGGAATTGTCCATAAAATTGACGCCGTGATCGATCGCCTGCTGGATGAGACGGATGGACTCTTCGTCCGTCTGAGTCGCTTTACCGATGTGCGAGCCGCCTAGACCGATACAGGAGACCTTTTCACCGGTGCGGCCGAGGGACCTGTAGAGCATCTCACCGCGCATTTCGCCCGCATTTTGAACCCGCAACAGCTTCGAAGCATCCGCTGCGCTGCCGGACTGCGTTTCGGGTGTGGCGCTTTGCTGAGCGTAGACAGCGGAACTAGCCACGCCGGTAGCCAAGACACTCTGAATGAATTTACGCCGTTCCATAAGACCTCGCTAAAAGAGTTGGATCTTAACTCGAACAATGGCGTTACGAAAAGCAGCAGTCCCTGTAGGTTCTAACAGCCTATTCGACCGGTTCTCGGCTTAGAGCATGCGCGATTTTTCGAGGCAGGGGCAGGTCCATCAAATCTTCTATGGGGACCGGCAGAGCGAGCGACCAGTTAGGTCGCTGATCGCACATCGTAGCCGGCACGTTCGGCCGTTCCTCAACAGCCGCCGCATCTTCCAGAGAGGCGGTCAGAATGCGCGATGGAGCCTGGGCTAGTAGCTCGTAAGCACCGGCGATGACGTCCTCGATTGGCGTTTTCCTCTTAAGGTTCGCCATTGTCGCGAGCCGTTCATTGATCTCCGCCGTCCCTTTCTCGTTCGGCTTGAGCTTGAGATCGCGCTGCATTTTGAGATCGGAGCCTGTCCATTGACCCGCTACGGTGGGCAGATCGTGAGTAGTAACCGCAGCTAAGGCCTCCTGCGGATATTCTTCCGGGCGGCATTGTTCGAACCAGAGCAACCGGTAGGACAGGATGCGATGCGCAGCGAGCTTTTCGCGAGCACTCTCTTCGACTGTTCCGAGGTCTTCTCCGACGATATAGGCTTTCGCGCGCTGGCTTTCCAGGGCGACGATGGCCAGCATCTCTTCGGCGTTGTAGCGTACGTAAGCGCCCTTTTGCGCGGGCATGCCGTTCGGTATCCAAAACAGCCGGAAAAGGCCCATGACGTGATCTATACGCAGTCCACCTCCATGCCGGATTGCGCCGCGCAGGGTCTGAATGAACGGTTCATATCCGGCAGCCCTCAGTTTCCAGGGGACGAATGGCGGAAGTCCCCAGTTTTGACCCTGTGTATTGAACTCGTCGGGCGGCGCGCCCACGCCGATATCCTGAGCAAACACGTCTTGCCACGCCCAAGCATCAGCCCCGTCCGGATCCACGCCGATTGGCAGGTCTTGCATCAGTTCCAAATGCTGGGCGCAGCGCTGAAGCTGTGAGTCGAGAAGCCATTGCAGCCACTTATGGAATTTAATTAAGTCTTCGTTTTCGGCGGCGAAGCGAGCGGTGGCTTCGCTGCCCGGATGACGATATTCGCTTGGCCAATTGTGCCAGCCGGAGTTGTATTTTTCCGCGAGCGTGCAGAACACAGCGAAACGGTCGAGATCGTCGCCTTGTTCTTTGCAGTAAGCGTTGAACTGTGCATCGCCGCGAAAGTCACGCCAAAGCAGATTCAGAGCTCGCATTTTCAACTCAAAGACGCGATCGCGCTGAATCAATCTTTCGCGGTTGAGATCGCGAGCCGCTTTTGCGAATTCCTCGAGTTGCGGAATCTTTTCACTGTTGGCACCAGGAACCCAGGCGACGTTAATCCAAAGCGGATTGAAGAAACGCCGTGAAGTTGGAAAGTAAGGGCTAGGTTGCTGGTTGGCGACCGGAGTAGCCGCACTGAGCGGATTCACCAGCATCATACCCGCGCCGAGTTTCTCAGCCGACCATCGCGCTAATCGGTCCAGATCGCCGAAGTCGCCGATCCCCCAACTCTCACGCGAACGGGCAGCGTAAAGTTGAACGGCGAGCCCCCAGGTATACAAGTCCTTAGGCAGATAGCATTTTTTTGGGGTGACAAAAAGCCGGCTCACTTTGCCGGACTTGAAGCGAAGCTGATGGTATCCGACAGGCAGGCCGGGTGGCAACTTGGAATCGCAGGCAATAACCTTTTTCGATTCGAGCTGAATCCCGACACCCCGTGGCAGCTTTATCTGTTGCCCTGGACGGACGAAGATCACGGAGTCGTCTTGCGGAGCGGACGATTGCCCGGGTTCAGCCCCCATAGCGCGCGTGATTGCCTGAATCGTTTCTTCAGGCGTGTCATGCCAGTTCCCGAAAGCATCTTCGTAACGCTGGTCGATACCCCACGCATTCGTTTTGATTTGCCGTTCGGATAGAAGGCCCACACCGTTTGAAGCGGAGATGCCTCATTTGTGATCGGTAGAATTTAGAACACGGGGAGGAACCACGTATGTTGGGGAAAAGTGTTCTTCTCTCCGCACTCCTTAGCGTTTGCGGATTTGCTCAGTCTTACATCGCGCCGGAGCATTCGAGGCGCCTGGACGTTGCGCTTCAGGAAGCTTTTACGAAACACAATCTTCCGTGCGATGTCGACGGAAGCCGTCCTTTCCTGGATTTTGCGTTCCGGTACGAGATCGGTTATACGGTTCGCTGTCCGTTGAGAGATTTCGGCGGCGTTGAGACAACGATTGCAGCGTATCTACGCGTGCAGCCGGAGAATAACGCTCCCGCGTGGTTCAGCGAGTGGTACCGAATTCCCGGTATTCCAGACGATCTCCGCTCTCGGATCAATTTGCTGCGCGACCACAATGACGTGGAGTTCAGCGGCTCCGTTGCGGCCGGCGAGGGCGACTACACGATGGACCTGGTGGTTGTCGACCGCCAGCATCGTCTCTTTCACAAGAATTGGAAGACCAGGGTTTATGGCCGGGGCGGAGACGCCCGGGCGCCCATCAGCATGCAGCCGAATACCGTTTCCGCCGTGTCCATTTCGGACTGGACGCATGGAGGGAAAGAGCACAGGCTGGGACGACTTACGGTGCTCGTCGATGCAGTGCCGATCAATACGGCGTCAAATCGTCTGCGGGCGTGGGACAGGGCATTCTTCACAGAAGCGCTTTCCTCGGTGTTGAAGCAATTACCCAGCGACTCGGTTCGAGTGATCGCGTTCAACCTGGACCAAGAGCGCGAGGTTTTTCGATCGGACGATTTCATTCCGTGCGAAGCGCAGCGGTTTGCAGATTCTCTGGATCAACTCGAATTAGGGAAGATTTCGTACGACGTGCTGCAGCATTCCCAAGGGGCGAGCAGTATGCTCGTCACGCTGCTGGCGCGTGAAGTTCATAATCGGCCCACAGCCGACGCGGTTGTGCTGTTAGGGCCGGTGAACAGGCTGAACAGCAGGATTGCTCCCGAGTTTGCAACCGCTGTACGGGGAAGCGATGGGCCGCCTCTCTTTTATGTGAAGTACTCGCCTTTATCGCCAACTCGTTTCCGGTTGCCTCTCGCTTCCATGATGGGGATGCGTGAGGACCTGAGCGGCGATCTGGCGAGCATGCAAGTGGGCGGCAATAATGGCGATTTCCCCGATATCGTTCAACGTGCGACCGAATTACGCGAGGGTTTAACTCTGAACGTTCATTCGCCGGCAGATCTTGCCGATGCGTTGAAGAAGATCGATCGCCATCTGCACGCAAGTGCAGCGATCGGGGACGTAAATCGTTAGAGGTTTGCGCTATTTCTTCGCTACGCGACTGATATTCTGGACTGAGCGACGCCCGTCCTGGGCGTTCGATTTCCTGCCTTGAAAATAGGATTTGTAAGTCTCGGCTGCCCCAAGAACCTTGTTGATACAGAGGTGATGATGGGACAGCTAGTGGCCGATGGCCACGAACTCACGCCGCAGCCCGCCGAAGCGGATGTCATTGTCGTGAACACCTGTAGTTTTATCGATCCCGCCAAACAAGAATCGGTGGATACGATTCTGGAAATGGCGGAGTACAAGAAGACCGGGAAGGCGCAACGGCTTGTTGTTGCAGGTTGCCTGGTGGAACGGTACCGCAGCGACATTCGCAGAGACATCCCCGAAGTGGACGCGGTGCTGGGTACAAACGAACTTTCACAGATCACGACGCTCTGCGAGGGATTAGAAGCGAAGCAGATCGCGCCGGAACCGTACCTGTATCACGATCTGACGGCACGCGTGTTCACTACGCCGCGCCATTCGGCTTACATCAAGATAGCGGAGGGCTGCGACCATCCATGCTCGTTCTGCATCATCCCGCAGTTCCGCGGTAACTTCAGAAGCCGACGGTTCGAAAGCGTCGTGAACGAGGCAACACGCATGCTTGCCATGGGTGTTCGCGAAATCAATTTGATCGGGCAGGACACAACCGTTTACGGGCAGGGCTTGGGTCTGAAAGATGGCCTTGCAGACCTGCTGGCAAGGCTTGCGGCGATTCCTACCGAGTTGCCGAAATGGGTTCGCTTTCTTTATGCGTATCCGAATAAGGTGACGCAAAAATTGCTCGACACGATTGCCGAGCACGAGTCGCTGGTGAAGTACATCGATATGCCGCTGCAACACGCGAGCGCTTCTGTATTGAAGCGCATGAAGCGTGGGGCGAATGCGGATATCTTCCTCAAGCTAATCGAGCGAATGCGCGCGACAATTCCCGGAGTGGCGATCCGGACCAGCATGATTGTAGGTTTTCCGGGTGAAACCGATGCCGATTTCGAGGAGCTTTGCCGGTTTGTCGACGCCGCGCAGTTTGACAGGCTGGGCGTCTTCTCGTATAGCGATGAGGAGACGAGCGCAAGCTACCTGCTGGATGGCAAGGTCGACAAGCGAACCATCTACGCCCGCAAGCGAAAGTTGATGGCGGTTCAGCGACGTATTTCGCTGGCGCGCAACAAACGACTAATTGGCAGTGAGTGGCCCATATTAGTGGAAGGACCGTCCAAAGAGACTGACCTGCTCTGGGAAGGACGGATTGCGACACAAGCTCCGGAGATCGACGGAGTGTGCTACATCAACGACTTCGGACCCGCTGAACCGAAGAGCGGCGAAATGCGGCGGTTTCGAGTGACGGAGGCTCACGACTACGACCTGGTCGGAGAACTAACCGATGGGTCCGAACAGGCTGCCGGCCAGCGACAGCAGTCCATAAATCCGTTCCCGATTCTTCCTTCCAACACACCACGTCCGGGTATTCCCGTTCGATAATCAAGGCGGAGCAACCATGAGACAGTCGGTCCCCTGTCCCATCTGCGGCAAATTGGTTCCGTTCGACGACCCCAATATGCCTTTCTGTAGCGACCGGTGCCGGATTCTCGATTTGGGCAACTGGGCGTCGGAAGCGTACGTTATTACAACTCCTAACGGTCCGAACGATCTGGAGGAAATGCCGCCAGATCTGGAGAGTCCCGAAGGCACGGTTCAGTGAACCGGCTGGCACTTGCGCTGGCTACCTGGTTTGGATGCGGATATTTTCCCTGGGGGCCGGGCACAGTGGGATCGCTGGCGGCGGTGGCGATTGCGTTTGCGTTGCATGCCTGGCTGGGTTTTGGACGAAGCGCGTTTCTTGGCCTGATCGTTGCATTTCTTTGGCCGGCTATTTGGGCATCGACACAAACAGCGCGCCTGGTAAACAGGAAAGATCCCGGTATGGTTGTCGTTGATGAAGTTGTGGGTCAATGGGTGACTCTCCTCGGTGTGCGCGCATTCAGTCTCACGATGTTCGTGGCTGCCTTTGTCTTGTTCCGTGTCTTCGACATCTGGAAGCCTTGGCCGATTCGAAAGATCGAGCGACTGCCGGAGGGATGGGGGATTGTGTGCGATGATCTCGCAGCGGGATTATACGCCGCGCTTATCTTGTATATAGGCGGGTTATTCATCGAATAATATATGGCGACTAAACAACCAGCGGCCGAGCGGGGAGCCAACCACCGCCCGCAGATTGCAACTGTAGAGCCGCCCGCTGCTATCAGCGGGGGAGAACTCTACATTCGAGGACAGCACCTTGCGGGCAGCGGGCGTCCGGCAGTTCGGTTTGGCAATCAGCCCGCCCATCTTGTGATTGCGAGCGATTCGTACATCATCGCGCGCGTGCCGGAGTCAGCAATGGTAGGAGAGCTTGCAGTGGCGTCAGGGGCGGTGGAAAGCGAGTTGCATGAAACGCATCTCGGCATTCAGATCGCGGACAGCTTGCACCCAGTAGCGAATCCGGCTGTAGACCGGGACGGGAACGTGTTCAGCACATTCAGCGGATCGCGCGGCCAGAAAGCGCCGGTTTCGATCTACAAAGTGGACACGAATTACAATTCAAAGCCATTCGTTACCGATTTGATGAATCCGACCGGCTTGGCATTCGATCGGGATGGGATTTTGTATGTTTCCAGCCGCTATGACGGGATGGTGTACCAGATCACGCCGACGGGGAACATGTCTGTGTTTGTAGAAGGCATGGGCGTGGCGACCGGCATCGCTTTCGACCGCGAGGAAAATCTGTACGTCGGCGACCGCAGCGGGACTGTCTTTAAGATCAGCCGGTCAAGGCAGATTTACGTGTTTGCGACGCTTGAGCCCTCAATTGCGGCGTACCACCTGGCGTTCGGGCCAGAAGATTATTTGTACGTGACGGGACCGACAACTTCCAGCTTCGATTCTGTGCATCGCATCTCGAAGGCCGGCGAAGTGGAGACATTCTACCGTGGGGTCGGACGGCCGCAAGGCTTAGCTTTCGACGCCAAGGGGAACCTGTACGTAGCAGCATCGTGCGGTGGGCGGCGAGGAATCATTCGCATAGATCCGGATCGGCGGCCTGAACAGTATCTCTCCGGTCCCGGCATTGTGGGCCTGGCGTTCACTCCCTCGAAGTCGATGATTCTTGCAACGCACAATGCGTTGTATCGCGTGGATGCTGAGATTGCCGGCCGCGCTTTGCTCTAGCTGCATATGCCGAAAACGGCGGAGATTCTGGCGATCGGCAGCGAGCTGCTGACAGCGCAACGAATAGACACAAACTCACTGATCGTTACAGAACAGCTAAACCTCTTAGGCGTGGAGGTTGTGGCGAAGCATGTGATCGGCGATGAGCGCGAACGCCTCGCGACCGCGATACGCGACGCCGTTTCCCGATCGAACATCGTGATTCTTATGGGCGGGTTGGGGCCGACGGAAGACGATCTGACGCGTGAGGCAGCGGGCGATGCGCTCGGGTTGAAGCTGATGCTTTCACTCGAGCAAGAATCGATTTTGATAAACCGATTCCGGCAGATAAATCGGCCGATGGCCAAAAACAACCTGCAGCAAGCTTATTTGCTGGAAGGCGCGCAAGCGATGGCCAACCCGAATGGCAGTGCGCCGGGTCAATATCTTTCGACTGATCGGGGAGCAATTGCTATGCTGCCCGGACCGCCGCGCGAATTGAAACCGATGGTCATCAATGAGCTGGTTCCGCGGCTAAAACATGTTTTGCCGCCGCAGGTGATCAGGGTAAGGACGTTTCGAATTACCGGGATTGGTGAATCCGATCTGGACGCACTGATTTCTCCCGTTTACTCGAAGTACAAGAACCCGGTCACGACGGTGTTGTCGTCGCCTGGCGACTTGTCGGTGTCGTTGCGCGCACAGGCCGAGAGCGAACAGCAAGCGGAAAATTTGTTACGGGAAGTAGGGAATCCGATCGCGGAACTGCTCGGCGATAAGGTTTACAGCACTCATGCCGACGAGCCGCTCGAGGCAGTTGTGGGCACGCTGCTGCGTAAATACCATGGCACAGTCGCAACCGCCGAGAGTTGTACTGGTGGATTGATAGCGGGGAGGCTGACGGAGCGGGCAGGCAGTTCGGATTTTTTCGTCGCCGGGTACGTCACATATTCGGTTGCGCAAAAGCAGAAGGTTCTGGGCGTGCCGGCGAACGTCATCCAAAAGCACACCGCGATCAGTGAGCCGGTTGCGGCAGCTATGGCCGAAGGCGCGCGTAACCTGAGCGGAGCTAGCTATGCGGTCTCGACGACCGGTTACGCCGGTCCCGACGGGGGAACCGATTACGACCCGGTCGGGACAGTCTACCTTGGGATTGCAGGACCGGCTGGTACACGAGTGTTGCGGGTCCGTTACGGAGCGGATCGCTATCGTGTGAGGACGTTAGCCACGCAAGCCAGCCTAGACCTGTTGCGTAAGACGCTGATGAAACTCTGAGGCTTACTGCGCTCCGTCAATCTGTGGAAACTCGCCGCCATTTGCCTGCGTGGCCTTAACGGACGCGGCGAGGTCAATGGTTGAAATCGGAATTCTGCGAGTTCCACGGTCGGTGAAATCCCAAAACGTATTGCCTGAAACGGCGTAGTTCTGGACCTGAAGGCGCTGACCGTCGCGCAGAACCAAGGTGACCGGCGGCGCCGGCGGTGTGGCGGGCTGGGAAGCTGCATACCCTTGATACCCTTGCGAGTACATTAGATCGTTCACTTGACCAGTGAGCCGCTGGACTTGTTGGCCCAGCGCAGCCTGGTTCATCATCATGGCATCGGACCCGGGATCTGGGCCGTTGCCGGGATCGTCGTACCCGGGTGCGCCGGACGCTGAATAGTCGGTCGCTCCGCTCCAGTCCAAAAACGGGTAATAGTAAGGCGCGACCACGTACGCTCGCGGTAGAGCCCGGTATGTGTTTGTTCCGGTGCGCCGGCTGTTATACACGCGCCCATATCCCCGACCGTAGCCGTTTCCTGCAAAGGACGGACCCGTTGAACGAGAAGTGGAGGACGGGCGCGACGAAAGCGCACCCGCACCCAGTGCTGTGCTCGACGGCAGAGGCGCACGTGAACCCACAGCGCCCCCGCGCTGCGCGATTAAGTCGGCAGCACCAAAACATCCGATGAAAACGGTGAACAGCAACGCGCGCTTGAAACTGTGCATACTCACCCCTCTACTAGCCTATCGTCGATCACCGGTCCCAGCTAATCGTTTGACGTTCGGGAAGCGCGGGGCGTTCACTAAAGATCGCCGATACAATGAAGTACTTGCATGCGTGTTGCACTGGCGCAGATCAATAACACTGTTGGGGATCTGAGTGCAAATGCAGCGAAGATCCTGGATTTTGCGCTTAGGGCAGAGGGAGCAGGCGCGGAGATTGTCGTATTTCCAGAACTTGCGTTAACCGGGTATCCTCCGCGGGATTTAGTTGAGAAACACTCCTTTCTGGACCGGACAGAAGAAGCCCTCCGAAACATCGCAGCCGAATCCGCCGGCATCGATGTCGCGCTGATCGTCGGCTATGTAGGCCGTTCGCCGGAAAATTCAGCCCTGCGGGCGCAGAACGCCGCAGCCGTTATCGAGAAGGGAAAGGTTATCTTCCGGCAGTGCAAGATGCTCTTGCCGAATTACGACGTTTTCGATGAGGCGCGCTATTTTCAAGCAGCGGGGGCGCAAAGTATTTGTACGATTCGGGGGACCCGGCTCGCGATTTCGATCTGCGAAGACGCCTGGAACGATAAACAGTTCTGGGAACGGCGCCGGTATTCTCGTGACCCTCTCGAAGAGTTGGTCAAACAGGGAGCGGACCTGATTGTAAGTATCAACGCCTCACCCTGGAACATCGGAAAGCGAAAGCAGCGGCATGCCATATTCCAGGCGACTGCGCACCGCTTCGAATTGCCTCTGGTTTATGCGCACATGGTTGGCGGAAACGACCAGCTTGTGTTCGACGGAACGAGCTTCGCGATGACGGCGAAAGGGGATGTGGCCGCTCAGGCAAACTCGTTCGAAGAGGACTTAGTCGTTTTCGACACCTGCACAGGAACAGGTGACAAGCACGCGACCGATCTGACGGACGAAGAAGCCGCATACGAAGCTTTGGTGTTAGGAACGCGAGATTACATTCGAAAATGCGGCTTTCGCAGTGTTCTGGTTGGACTGAGCGGCGGCATCGATTCAGCCCTAGTAGCGACTATCGCCGTGGATGCTGTCGGTAAAGAGAATGTGATGGGCATTGGAATGCCGGGCCCGTATTCATCGGAGCACAGCCTTACGGACGCGTGTGATCTGGCCCATCGATTGGGTGTTCGCTTCGAAGTGGTCCCGATCGAATCCGGATACGAAGCGTTGCTACAGACGTTGGAGCCATTGTTTGCCGGATCTAACCCAGACACGACAGAAGAAAACCTGCAATCGCGTCTGCGCGGAATGGTATTGATGGCGCTCTCAAACAAATTCGGCTCGCTTGTCTTGACGACTGGAAATAAGAGTGAGATCGCAGTCGGGTATTGCACTCTATACGGCGATATGTGTGGCGGACTTGCTGTGATCAGCGATGTGCCGAAAACCATGGTGTACCAACTCGCTCGACTGGCGAATCGCAGGTACAAGGAGCGCGGCCGCTGCGCTCCTATTCCCGAGAGCACATTGACAAAACCGCCGTCGGCTGAACTGCGGCCCGACCAGAAGGATACCGACAGTTTGCCCGAATACGAGATATTGGACGCGATACTGGAGGGCTACATAGAGCGGTATGAGTCCGTGCCGGAAATTGCGGCCAAAGAAGGCATTCCTGAGATGCTGGTGAGGGATGTAGTTCGCAAAGTGGACAGGAACGAATACAAACGTCAGCAAGCTGCGCCGGGGTTGCGGATCACGCGTAAGGCTTTCGGAGTAGGGCGCCGCTTTCCGATTGCACACAGGTTCACCGAATGAAAAAAATCTTGCTATTCAGTTTTGCCGCTTTGGGAATGTTCGTATTTCCAAACTCCGGAATGCTGAACACCACGCCGCAGCATGTAGGCAAGCTCCCGGACGGAGGCTTTCTTTTGAGCAGCGGATGGACAATTCGGCCTGCCGGCGATCAAGTGCCGGTGGACACGCTGCCGATGAGTACGGCCGTTTCGAACAACGGCAAGTTTCTTCTTGTCCTGAATGGCGGCTATAACCCGCCTTCGATCAGCGTCATCGATATCGCGGCGAAAAAAGAGGTGACGCGACTGCATTTGCCGGATTGCTGGCTCGGCTTAACCGTGGTGCCTCAGAGCGACAAAGTGTACGTGGGCGGCGGCAGCAAGGCTTCGGTGTATGAGTTGACGCTTGATCCGGACACCGGCGCGTTGAAACGCAATAGAGAATTCGCAGCTAGCGCGAAATCTCAGAATGCGGGAGACGCCTTCATCGGTGACGTCGCAGTCTCGCCCGATGCGCACCTTCTGTACGCCGCCGATGTGTATAACGATAGTCTGGCTGTCATCAATCTGCAGTCCGGTCAGATGATCGATTCCTGGAAAACAGGGCGACGGCCGTATCGCATTTTGGTGTCGCCGGGTGGACGGCAATTGGTGGTGAGTAGCTGGGCCGATGCGGCCGTCTACCAGCACGACGCGAATAGTGGCACCATGCTTGGAAAAATGCGGGTGGCGCCACACCCGACGGACATGCTTTGGCTGAATCAACCCGTGCCGGAGGAAGAAGGCGGAACGTCTTCGTACCGCGCACGGATTTTCGTTGCTGCGGCGAACACGAATAATGTTTACTCGCTTGGCGTAGGTGAGGACGGACATCTCGGCACTATCGAATCCATCAATGTGTCTACAACGCCGATGCATCCGCTCGGAATGACGCCGTCTGCACTTGGTGTGGATAAGTCCGGCAGTAAGCTTTACGTGGCGTGCTCGGATGCAAACGCAGTGGCGGTCGCGGACATTTCGGGCGCTCACAGCCGAGTACTAGGCTTCATTCCCACAGGCTGGTACCCGACGGCGGTGCGCGCCCTTGGCAACGGTGAACTTGCGATTTTGAGCGGGAAGGGTTTGGGCAGCTATCCGAATCCGAAGGGTCCGAACCCGTCCGTCCGGCCGGAGCCCGTACATGCCGGGTCCAATGCTCCGGCCGCAGTTGAGTATGTTGCGCACATTCAGACCGGCAGTGTCGCATTCCTGCGCGCGCCCGGCGAGGAAGAATTAGCGGCGTTCACCGAGACGGTGATGCACAATTCGCCTTACAGCGACGACATCTTGTACGGACCGGTGAACGATGAACAGCAGGCGTTCTTCTCTGCAACGGATCAACATACGTCTCCCATCAAGCACGTGATCTATGTCGTCAAGGAGAATCGAACTTACGACCAGGTACTCGGCGATATGGAAAAGGGAAATGGAGACAAGTCACTGACTTTGTTCGGTGAGCAGTACACGCCCAATCTCCACCAGCTTGCACGAGATTACATCCTGTACGACAACTTTTATGAGAACGCGGATGTCAGTGCGGATGGGCATAATTGGCTCAGTGCCGCGATTGCGCCCGACTGGACACAGAAAATGTGGCCGAGTGAGTACGCACATCGGAATCCGAAGTACACGTTCGAAGGCGGCGAGCCGGGCAACACACCTCCGGCGGGTTATCTATGGGACAACGCACTGCAGAAGGGTTTGAGCGTCCGCGATTATGGCGAATGGGTTGTGAACATACCGACGAAGTCTGTGACGGGGCCAAGACAGATCGAGAAGATAAACGATCCGGCGTTAGAGCAGCACGTCGATCTGAATTTCCGGAGCTTCGATTTGCAGTATTCGGATCGCGATCGGGCGAAGGAATTCATCCGCGAGTGGACGGACTTCGATGCAAAGGGCGACGCGCCGCAGTTGATCATCATGCGTTTGCCTAACGACCACACCCAGGGCACCCGGGCAGGCGCGCTGACACCTTTCGCGTATAACGCGGAGAACGATCAGGGTGTCGGAATGGTGGTGGATGCCGTTTCGCACAGCAAACTGTGGAGTTCGACGGCTATCTTCGTGATTGAGGATGATGCGCAGAATGGCCCCGATCACGTGGATTCACATCGCGCACCGATGTTCGTGATCTCGCCTTACACACGGCGCGGCATGGTGGATTCGAAGATGTATAACCAGATGAGCGTACTGCGAACGATGGAGCTAATTCTAGGCCTTCGCCCTATGACCCACTTCGATGCCGCTGCGACTCCATTATTTGCAACATTCAGCCGCCAAGCCGATTCAACGGCGTACACGCTGATTCCGCCGAAGACTTCGCTGACTCAGCGCAACGATGCCACGACGCCCGGAGCGCAGCAATCGAGCCGGATGGACTTTTCGGACGCGGATCTGGTGGACGACGATGAGTTAAACGCGGTGCTTTGGCGGGCGATCAAGCACACCGATCCGCCTCCACCCACGTATAGCTGGTTCGCGAAATAAATATCCCATTACGCTGGCGGCCGCTGAGCGCTTATTTCTCAGCGATTGAGACGACTTCGTATCCAAACAGGCCAGGAGCCACAGCCGTGAGGACCCGCAAAAGCCAGTTCGCGGCCCGAAGGAACCGGCTGTCGGCACGAAATACAATCAGACGTTCCAGCGGGACGATTGTTCTACGCTGGGCTGTTACGCGGAAGCCATGCTTCTCAAGCAACTCGCGAACAGTTTGCGCAGTGAAAAAGCGCAAGTGCGACCAATCCAAGATGCCGCGGTTACTGTACCGGAAGGAGCCGAATAGGACCGAGAGCCGCACGGTGAGGTTGACTGCGTTCGGCACCGAGACGATCAGTTTGCCCCGCGTACCGAGCGCTTGACGGGCATCGTCGAAAAGACGCTCGGGGCTGCGCAGATGCTCAACAATGTCGAGCATCAATATGCGGTCGTACTGATGGCCGGACGTGACGATCGCGTTGCCTAATCCTTGCTCAAGATCAGCTTGCACCACGTTCTTATAACCCGCGCTGAGCGGAACGCGAGGTTCGCTGTCAACGCCGACGACTTGGTTGCCGGCCCGCGCTAATTCCGTTCCGAAAGAGCCATCGCCACAACCGACCTCAAGCACTCGCTGATCAGTTCCTATCAGGCGAGCCGCATAGTAATGGCCGGAGAACAGGCTGCGCTTAACGGCATAGGGGACATAGTATTCCCGATACTCGGGGTGGCAGCGGACGGATCGGGCAGTTTCGTGGTAGCGTTGCACCGCGCGCACGATCGCTCTTGCGTACTTCATCCCGTTGACGTAGCAGATTTCGTCGCCGTAGAAGGTGGGTATAGGAACTTCTTTGATGCGGAAGTTCTGGTGGTGAAGCTTGATGATTATTTCGGTGTCGAAGTGAAAATCGTTGGTCAGGTTGTCGAGATTAAGCTGCGCCAACGCGTGAAGGTTGTAAGCACGATATCCACTGTGAAATTCTGTCAGGCCAAGACCTAATGCCCGGTTCTCATAGGCCGTGAGAAGCCGATTTCCAACGTACTTGTAGAACGGCATGCCGCCTTTCAGCGGACCACCGAAATCCTTCATCATGCGAGAGCCGAAGACTGCATCCGCCTCGCCACGTACGAGTGGCGCGTACATGTGAGAAAGCAGTTCCGGGGCATATTGTCCATCTCCGTGCAGCAAGACAACGATGTCAAACCCTTGCTCAATGAAGTACTTATATCCGGACTTCTGATTACCGCCGTAGCCAAGATTTTTCGGTTGCTTCAGGACACGCAGCTTGGGAAGACGAGCCATGGTCTGTATCCCGACCGCAAGCTCATAAGTCGCGTCCTTGCTTGCGTCGTCGAAAACGGCAACTTGTTCTACGTTCTTCCACACCTCAGGCGTAATGCGTTTTAGAACTTTGTCCAACGTCGTCAATGCGTTATAGGCAACGATGAAGATGCCGATGCGCTTGCCTCCGTTGCTTGCGCGTTCGGGCGACTCCTCAAGCGCGGTCTGGCGGAACTGCGGCAGCGGTTCAAAGGGCAGCGATACGGTTTGCTGGTCCCCGGCGGAGGTCGTGATCGGGAGCGAAATCATCGACTAAGGCGTCCTACGTTCGATTCTGACGCAAATAGGAACCGGATTGCTACCCGGATGGAGGCTATCCCGAATGAAATTCCGTTCAGGCGAGGCTTGTGTAGATGAACGCTATCGAAAGGACAACCATGATGACAGCGGTGGACCATGCAATCCAGTTCTGCCAAGTCTTGTTCTTGAAACTGCCCATCAACCGGGGGCGATTCACCAGGATAAGCATATAGAACAACACGAACGGGAGGAGAACGCCGTTTACGACCTGCGACAGGAGAATAAAACGCAGCAGCGGAAGACCAGGAATCAACACCACGGCGGCGCCTCCGCCGACGAGCAAGGTGTAGAGCCAGTAGAAGACTGGCGCTTCTGAGAAACGCTTGTCCACCCCGGACTCGAACCCGAGCCCTTCACAGATGTTGTAAGAAGTGGCCAACGGCAGGATGGCAGCAGACAGGAGCGAGGCGTTGATGAGCCCTAGCGCGAACAGCAGAGAAGCAAACCTACCGGCAAACGGCTTCAGCGCAACCGCGGCCTGCGCGACATCGGTGATTTCGGGATGAGCAGAGTGATAGATGGTCGCTCCGCACGCGACGACAATGAAGAATGCAATGACATCCGTGACAATGCAGCCAGTGATGACGTCGAGACGGCATATGCCGTAATGGCGAGTGTCCACGCCTTTTTCGACCACGGCAGCTTGCAGGTAAAACTGCATCCATGGCGTGATAGTGGTCCCGATCAGACCGACGACTACCGTGAGATAAGCCGGCGTTGCACTAATGCTTGGAACGACCGTCTGCCGCAAAGCCTCGTTCCAGTCCGGCTTGGCGAGGAAAGCGGAAATAGGATAAGCGAAGTACACGAGCGACGCGACAATCAGAATTCTTTCGACGGGCTTGTAGCGTCCCCGCACTATCAATGTCCAGACGAGTGCCGCTCCGATCGGGACAACCACGTATTTGCTTACGCCGAAGATTCCCATTCCGGAAGCGAGTCCTGCGAACTCCGCAACGATGTTGCCGAAGTCGGCCAGCCCTAAGACGAGCATGGTGAAAAAGGTGGCACGCAAGCCGAACTCTTCACGAATGAGGTCGGAAAGACCTTTGCCGGTCACAGCGCCCATGCGCGCCGCCATTTCCTGGACCACGATGAGGGCCACCGTGGTAGGTATTAGTGTCCACAACAGTTGGTAGCCGAACTGTGCGCCCGCCTGAGAGTAGGTAAGAATTCCGCCAGGATCGTTATCGACGTTGGCGGTAATGAAGCCCGGACCAAGTACCGCCAAGAACGCAGCAAGACGTGCGCCGATAAGCGCGAACACAGGTCTCCTGCGTAAGGCGAATGTGGTCATGATTCGAAAGCGCTAATCGCCGTTTCCGGGTCTGGTGTCCGACGGGATCTTCTTCGAGTATTGAATCAGCCAGTCGAGAACGGTTGCATACCAGAATTGGCTGTTCTGCGGTTTGACTATCCAGTGACCCTCGTCGGGGAACAGCACCAGCTTCGATGGGATGTTGTTTTCCTGGAGCGCCGTGAAGAACTCCTGCGATTGTCCGATGGGAACGCGATAGTCAATTTCGCCTTGCGTTACGAGAGTTGGGGTCCGAAAGCTCTTCACAAAAGAGCTGGGCGACCATTTCTCGTATAAGTCCGGGTTTTCCCAGGGGAAGCCCTGAAACTCCCGCTTCACGAACCAAAGCTCTTCCGTGGTACCCGCCTCGCTGCGGAGATCGAAGATACCTGCATGGGATACCAAGGCATTGAACCGATCTGTATGACCTGCAATCCAGTCGATCATGTAACCGCCGTAAGAAGCGCCGGCGGCCACAAGCCGGCCTTTGTCAGCGTATGGCAGAGCGCCGACATAATCTACTGTGGCCATGATGTCGTCGTAAGCGCGGCCACCCCAATCGCCGTTCACAGCGTCGGTGAAATTTTGCCCGTAACCAATGGACCCGTGCGGGTTGGGTAAGACAACCACGAACCCAGCCGCTGCAAACACCTGCGCGTTCCAGCGATAGCTCCATGACTCGCCCCAATCGCCTTCAGGGCCTCCGTGAATTGCAAAAAGAACAGGATACTTGGTATTAGCGTCAAAACCGGGCGGTTTCACCACGTAGCTGTCGATCTTCGCGCCTTCCGCTCCGTCAACCGTGATCTTTTCCAAGGGTGTGAGCTGATAATCGGCGAGGACAGCCTGGTTCAGGCGAGTCAGCGGTATACCGCTTCCTCCTTTTGAGGTCGCCTTGAGTATCTCCGGTGGTTCCGAGCCACTTTGCTCGATGTAGATGATGGCGTGCTCGTCAGGAGTGAACTGCACGGCAGAGATGGATGTGGGCCCTTGCGC
This sequence comes from Terriglobia bacterium, assembly GCA_963846045.1. GTDB lineage: Bacteria > Acidobacteriota > Terriglobia > Bryobacterales > Bryobacteraceae > Bog-105. Next base: position 551,225 of record CAWJUL010000014.1, read on the forward strand.
GATGGTTCGAATTGCTCCTCCCAAAATAGGAACCATGAGCAGGGGGTTTGTGCCGTGATCGTCGATGGTAAAGAAGATACGCTTGGAATCGGAAGACCACGTGTAAGATTCGACCCAGCGATCGAGCGAATCCGTCAAGCTGGTGATCTGTTTCGTTTGCAAATCCATCACGACAAGACGCCATTGATCACTCTCATACCCGGCGCGCGTTTGGGTTCGATATGCGAGATACCGTCCATCAGGCGAGTAGACGGGACCCTCGTCGGCGCCAGGATTGTTTGTAATACGCTGTGCGGGACCACCGCCTACCGGGACTGTGAAGAGATCGCTATTTGTACTTGTGGCGAGATCGGTGTCAGTATTGCCGACATAGGTAACTTGCGTCGAATCGGGTGAAAAGGTGTAACCCTCCGGGCCGCCCAGCGAGAAAGGCGGTACTCTCGAACTTCCCGGTGTGAGGTCGCGAATTTTGGCCGTTGGATCCTCGAGCGATTGGATAAGGATGTGTTGTCTGCGAGGGCCTTGATATGTAGTCCAGTGACGATAAAGCAATGATGTGTAAACACGCGCATTCATGTTGCTGCTCGTGTCTTTAGTCAAATCAGATTGGTTACAAGGCGCATTGTAATCGTCGCCGGGCACTGCGTCCGCTGCCGAGCAGGACGGGTAGACGTCGCTGGTGAAGACAATGTACTTCCCATCGCGGGAGATAATTTCACCATCAGCCTCCGTCGGGACGCTTGTGATCTGGCGGGCGTCCGAGCCATCGGGACTCATCGACCAGATCTGGGATAAGTTGTTACGGTCTGAAACGAAAAAGATTCGCTTCGAATCCGGCGACCATCGCGGACGCGTGTTACTGCCGTCGTTCGTGAGCCGCTGTGGAGCGCCACCGTCCATCGGGACAACATAAATCTGTACGGGTTTTCTGTTGCCCGGAAGATCAACCATTTGTACCTGAAAAGCGACCATTTTGCCGTCCGGCGATAGCGCAGGCTCATCGATGCGCGCGAGTTTCATCATTGCGTCAAAAGTGAATGGAGCTTTCGCTCCGGACGCGAGCGAACTGCTGATTGCGCACAGCGCAATTGCTAACAAGGCGGCGATTCGCATGACTCTCATTCTAGTTGCCCCTGATACGATGGCTAGGAAAGACGATTCGGCAGCTTTCCCTGGTAGTTCCGCGATCAGCAAGCCTGCGTTTTTGCTAACTATCCCATGATCAGACCCTATCGCGGGCAGATGCCGCGCATCGGACCATCTTCTTATATCGATCCGAGTGCGCAGATCGTCGGCGATGTGACCATCGGTGAGCGTTCGAGTATGTGGTTGAATGTATCGGCTCGCGGAGATGTGAATTCTATCCGCATCGGTGATGAGACGAGCATTCAGGACAATACTGTTCTTCACGTGGACCATGACCGCTATCCGCTGATTATCGGAAACCGCGTGACGGTTGGGCATAGCGTTGTACTGCATGGTTGTGAAGTTGGCGACGGCGCGCTGATCGGAATTGGGGCGATTGTGCTCAACGGCGCGAAAATTGGCGTGGGAGCGGTTGTAGCCGCGGGCGCGCTTGTACCGGAAGGCATGGCAGTGCCGGAGAACATGGTGGTCATGGGGGCGCCTGCCAAGGTGCGCCGTGAAGTTACGCCGGAGGAGCAGGTCCGTTTCCGCGAGAACTGCGAAAATTACGTTCGAATCGCCGCGATATATAAGGACGAGCAGAGTTGATTCAAAGCATCAAAGGGATGCGCGACATTCTGCCTCCCTCAAGCGCCGTTTGGAATCAGGTGGAAGCGATTGCGCGACTTACATTTGCGCGCTTCAACTACCGTGAGATTCGCACGCCAATCCTTGAGGAGATGGCCCTATTTGCGCGCAGCGTCGGTGAGGAGACAGATATTGTCGGCAAAGAAATGTACACGTTTGAAGATCGGGACGGCAGCGTTCTCGCCATGCGGCCGGAGAGCACAGCATCCGTCTTGCGCGCGTACATCGAGCATCGGCTTGATCAACAGCCGGGCTTGCAAAAGCTCTATTACATCGGGCCAATGTTTCGGCGTGAGCGGCCGCAAAAGGGACGCTATCGGCAGTTCTATCAAATTGGGGCGGAAGCGATCGGATCGGATTCGCCGGCCATCGACGCGGAAGTTATCGAACTCGTCGTAACGATGCTGCGCGAACTGGGCATTCAGGATTTCGAATTGCTGCTCAACTCGGTGGGAACGAGGCAATCGCGGGCAAGATACAACGAGGTGCTACGGTCTGCGCTGGTGGAGGTTTCGCCGCAAATGTGTTCCGATTGTCAGCGCCGTGCGCAAACGAATCCGCTGCGCGTTCTTGATTGTAAAGTGCCGCAGGATCAGCCTATCATCGATGCACTCCCGTCCATACTTGATTACCTGGATGAAACCGACCGTGAGCATTTCGCGCGCGTGCGCGAGTTTTTGGATGATCGTGGGATCTTCTATACGGTGAAACCACGCTTGGTTCGCGGGCTGGATTATTATGCGCGAACCACCTTTGAAATTACTCATGGCGCACTGGGCGCGCAGAACGCAATTTTGGGCGGAGGACGGTACGACGGGTTAGCCGAAACTTTGGGCTCAAAAGTTGCAGCGCCTGGAATCGGGTTCTCGATAGGGGAAGATCGGCTCGTGATGATCGTAGAAGAATTGAACAGCGCTGCGCGCCCCGCGCTCGACGTTTACATTGCGCCAATGGGCGATACGGCTTTACGGCATTGCGCGGTGTTGGCCGGCGATATTCGGAGGATCGGGTTGTCTGTCGAGATTGGGACAGATCACAAGCTGAAACGCATGCTGGAGCTTGCAAACAAACTTGCCGCGCGCTACACGCTGATTGTTGGCGATAACGAAATTGTCACGCAATCCTATGCACTGAAAGACATGGCAACGGGAGAGCAGAGTGCATTGTCAAGGCAGGCGTTGCTGGATCGCCTGTCAAGCGTGGGGGAGTAGCGCTTTTTAATTTCATGAGTGAAGTGAAACTCGATTTTCTTGGGGATCTACGGCGAACTAATAGCTGCGGCTCGCTGCGCTCCGGCGATGCCGGGAAAACCGTCACGCTGATGGGCTGGGTGCATAGACGCCGAGACCTGGGCGGGGTAATTTTTATTCACCTACGAGATCGAGATGGGATCACGCAATTGGTGTTCGACGAGAGCAAGAATGTCGAAGCTCACAAGCGCGCGCAGGAACTTAGTTCGGAGTTCGTGATCGCGGCGCGCGGCATAGTGAATTCGCGCACGGCCGAGACGGTGAACTCGAACCTCGCCACTGGTGAAGTCGAAGTCGCTGTCGATCAAATCTGGATACTGAATGAATCGCGCACCCCGCCTTTTCCGTTGGAAGACAACGTCGATGTAAAAGAAGACGTGCGCCTGAAATACCGGTATGTCGACCTTAGCCGCCCGCGCATGCAGCGCAACATTATTATGCGGTCAAAGATTGCGCTCGCGATTCGGCAAGCTCTCTATGGCCAAGGGTTTCTTGAGATAGAGACTCCATTCATGACTCGTTCGACCCCGGAGGGCGCGCGCGACTACTTGGTGCCAAGCCGCGTTCAGCCGGGCAGCTTTTATGCGTTGCCGCAGTCGCCGCAGATTTTCAAACAGCTGCTGATGGTGAGTGGGTACGAACGCTACTTTCAGATCGTTCGATGTTTTCGCGACGAAGACTTACGTGCCGACCGGCAGCCCGAGTTCACACAGATAGACCTGGAAATGTCTTTTCCGCAAGAAGAGCAGGTATACGAAGTCGTCGAGCGACTTATTGTCGACGTGTGCGCGACCGCCGGCAAACCAATTTCCGATCCGATCCCGCGTGTCACGTACGCGCAAGCCATGCTTTCTTACGGCACGGACAAGCCCGATTTGCGTATACCGCCCTTTTACTGCGTGCAGGATCTATTTCCTAACGGCGCTCTTTCGGCGAGCAATCTACCCTTGGTTGCCATCCACATCCCCGCAACGGGGCAGTTGTCGCGTAAAGAACGCGATGAGATTAAAGCTTACGGGCAAGAACGGGGATTGCGCGTCTTCGATGACCCAAAACGCTTGGAGCGTGACTTTGCGGAGCAACTTGCGCGAGTTCGAGAACGAGTGAAGGCAGGCGAAAGCGATCTGCTGCTGCTGGCCGGCGCGGCGGGCGAAGTCAAGGGTGAGCTACCGGAGCAAGCAGTGTTACAAGCTTGCGGTCAGCTCCGTATGTATATTGCCCAGAAATACAACGATAGACATAAATTGCTCGATCCCGAAGTACTGCGCTTTCTCTGGGTAGTCGAGTTTCCAATGTTCGAGTGGGACGCGGACGAGAATCGGTGGAATGCGGCTCATCATCCTTTCACTTCCGTAGTGGACGGGGATTTAGAAAAGCTCACAACAGATCCGGCGCGCTGCCGCGCCAAGTCGTATGATTTAGTCCTGAACGGGATCGAACTCGGGTCAGGGTCGATTCGTATTCATCGCCGGGATGTTCAGTCCAAGGTCTTCGCTGCGCTCGGATTCACGGAAGAGGAAGCGAAGCGCCGGTTTGGATTTCTGCTGGAAGCGCTCGAGTATGGCGCGCCGCCACACGGCGGCATGGCACTCGGCCTCGATCGCTTGGTGATGCTGCTTGCAGGTGAACAGTCAATCCGCGAAGTGATTCCGTTTCCGAAAACGGCAAAGGGTACCGACCTCATGTGCGAAGCGCCGTCTCCGGTTCCTGAGCGTCAACTGCAAGAGTTGGGGATCAGGATCAAGAAACAACAGTAAGCGTGGCGGTTACTCACGGCTCCCTTGATGAGATACTGTCGATTCGTACGACGGGGGAGATATGAAGACCGCGCTTATTGCGCTGTTTGTAGTCGCGGTTATTGTTGCGGCGTCTGGCAAGCTCATTGCCGCCTACAACCAATTGACTACCGAGAAACACGACATTGATGCGCGGTGGTCTCAGATCGACAAAGATATGGATGCCGAACTTCGCTTGTTGCCGGCCGTGCTTCGGAGCGGCCACGGATTCGCTGCCCGGGAGGAAACTGCTCTTCAACAAATAGACTACGCCCGGCGCGTGATGATCAATGCGCGAAACAAACAAGAAAAGATGGAAGCGGACAACCGGCTCAGCGCTGCAGTGGACCGTTTCCTGCTGATTGAGAATACGACCTCCGATACTTGGGCAGACGCCCGCAAGCGCCTTGCAGATGACCGCCAAAACTACAATGAAGCGCTACAAACGTACAATGCCGACCGTGAACTAAGCCCTCGAAACATGGTGGCGGCGGTGTGTCACCTCGGGCGAGACGATGAATATTTCAAGGGGCCGGACGATACAAGCACGGGTAAGGAGCGGTAGGCTTAATCCTCTTGCGGATCATCTGAAAGCGTACTTTTGGAGAAAAGCCGTAAAACATCTAAGGACGTGCGGCTGCCAAAACCGACAGCCCGCAGCCGGCGATAGGCCGAGGCGAGTTGCTTTTCTTCCTTGAGGAACTCTTGCAGGTTCTTGCCTTTGTATTTCTTTTCCAGAAAGCGGCGGGCAAGATCGCTTTCGTCAACTCCTGAATATACCTTTTCGACTGCCTTCTGAGCTACGGATGACGGAACGCTTTTCGCGCGCAGGTCGCGGAGAACGCGAAAACTGCTAAATCCTCGATTCTGCAGCCGAGCCGACGCGAAAGCATCCGAGAACTTGATGTCGTCGGCCAGCCCATACTCGCGAATTTTCTCAAGAACTGAAGAAACGGCGTGCGGTGAATCGCCCCGAACCATCAACTTCTTCTTGAGTTCGCCTAGGGAATGGGCGCGATGCCCGAGTATACGGAGGGCATAGTTCCAAAGCCCGTCGGCATCAAGCTTCTTCGTAGCGCGGCGTGTTCCCATCTTATTGAAACTTTTGCCAATTTAGCACGCTCTACAGTTTGTAAACCGCAAAAAATAGGCGGTTGTTTCTACACGCAACAGGAGGCGGAGATGGAGGAAAAGAGCGGTTTTGGGTATTTTCTATTGGGGCTTGGGATCGGCGTAGCTGCCGGCATTCTTTGGGCGCCGCGAGCAGGCGAGGAAACGCGTCAGTTAATCGCGGACAAGGCTGGCGAGGGCGCAGACTACCTCAAGGCGCGGGCTCAGGAAGGTACGGAGTACGTTCGGCAACAGACGGACACGGTGAAACAGTCGGCTGCGGATCTATATGAGAAGGGTCGCTCGACGGTCGCGCGCCAGAAAGATAATTTGAACCAGGCTGTGGAAGCCGGCAAGCAGGCGTATCGGGATGCTGTTAGTGACGTGAATGCGACAGGTGGAGCGCCCGGCACTTCCACATCTGGCTCGCCAACTGTATAGGTATAAATTTGTGACTCGGGGAACTTTGTAGGCTGGACGGAATGGACGACCACACGCTTCTGATCGTTCTGACGATTTTTGTAGCTGTTTCCGCAGTCGCGCTCTTGATTCAGGCGTGCATGCTGATTGGGCTACTGATCGTTGCGCGCCGGATACAAGAAAAAGTGATGCCATTGATCCCGCAAGTAAGCGGGATTTTAGGCGTTGTACATCGGACGGTCGAGCGTGTCGAGAAGCATGTCGAGTCCATCGCGGGAAGCACCTCGTCGATTCTGGACACCACCAAACAGCAGCTCGCGAAAATCGACGAGCTGCTGGGTGATGCGACAACACGGGCTAAGGTGCAGATGGAACGCGCCGAGATGGTACTGGATGATGCGATGGGCCGCGTGCAACAGACCGTTTCGTATGTACAGTCCGGTGTCTTACGCCCTGTTCGCGAGGTTTATGGCCTATTGGCGGGTTTTCGGACGGCGCTTACGCATCTAGGCCGTTCGGGACGTTCGACCGTCGATCACGCTACATCTGACGAAGAGATGTTCATTTAACTCTCCGGCGCTCGATCGGTTTTGTTCAGCCGGGCGTCGAGCTTTGTTGCCGACCGGTACTACAGGGTCGTACGGCGATTTCGACGACGTTTCATGTAGAACAGCAGAATCGCTGCGGCACCCGCCCACATTCCGCCCTGCATAATCATATTGCCCATTCGTTTCTCCTTTACTTCTTGGTTTGTGAAGGTCGAAGCAGATCATCTTCGACTACTGTCTTATCGGTCGAAATCATCCGGAACACTAGTGCTATTGAGACATGGCTCGCATAGCGGGCATCAGGTTCATGAACACCTGTAAGAGACCCGGGCCCGCTGTAACCACCATCAGGGCTGGGAGGCAAAAGAAAAATATCGGAAAAACAAGCTTCACGCCTACCTTCCCGGCCCGCTCTTCCGCGTTTTGGCGCCGCCGTACCCGAAGAAAGTCCGATTGAGTTCGCAGTGCCTCCGCGACACTTGTGCCGAAGCGGTCGGTTTGGATCATGATGCCCACCAGCTTCTTGACTTCTTCTTCGCCCGTCCGTCGACCGAAGTTCCGTAAGGCCTCGGCTCTGCTTTTACCGGCCATCATTTCCATGTTGACCATTGACAACTCTTCGCATACTGCCGGATGTACGGTAGCAAGCTCACGGCTGACATTCACAATTGCCTGATCAAGACCACATCCCGCTTCAGCACAGATGACGAGCAAATCCAGCACGTCGGGAAGTGACAAACGAATTTTCTCGTGACGGCGCTTGACTAGGCGGCCGAGGCCAAAGCCTGGTCCGAAGAAACCGAGCCCGCCAGCTGCCACCGGCAACAGCAGCCGGAGGCTGCCGCTATCGAACCGCTGTTGGATGAGCAGCGCACCGAAGACAAATACGATGGCCAGCAGGATCTTGATCCCGTAGTAAATGGGAACTGCCGAACCAGATCGAAATCCGGCGTTGCTCAGCTCCTGCTTGGCGACCGACGTATCTCTGGGAGAGACGGGCAGCAAGTTCCCGATCGGCTCAAGGAGTTGCGCAAGCGAGAAATCAGGCTTAAGTTTGCGCGTTTCAAGTGGCTTTGGGATGGATTCAGATGTCGTTCGCGCAAGCTGATCGAGCATGCGCGATGGATGTACGTAGAACTTGTAGCCGAACGCACATACCAGCGCGAGGACAACAATGAAGAGTATAAGTGCGATGAGCATGCGGCGTTCAGACCTTTATATTCACTATTTTCTGAATAATCATGTATCCAACCACCTGACCCCCGATGGCTCCATAGATCAAGTACCGCCCAATATCCGTGTCTGCCATGCCTTTCAGATAACCGGGATTCAAGAGCAGCATAAAACAGGCTACGGCGATGGGCATGAGTGTCAAAACCAGAGCTGTGATGCGGCCATGGGCACTGGCTGCTTTCACCTGTCCTTTCAGGCGGAATCGTTCGCGAATGATGTGCGCGAGTTTGCTCAGAATCTCGCCGAGATTGCCTCCTGTTTCCTGCTGAAGCAGTACTGCGGAGATGAAGAATCGAACATCGAGCAGCGGGACTAAGGTCCCCATGTTTCTGAGTGCAACTTCGAGAGACGACCCCAGTTGAACATCATTCGAAATTTTCCGGAACGCCGATCCAAGCGGATCTGGCGAATCGGTTGCAAGCAACTCGAGTGCCACCGAGAAGCCATGCCCTGCTCGCATTGAGCGCGACAGGAAATCGAGCGCTTCCGGAAGCTGTTCTTCGAATGCGGCGAACACTTTCCTACGTTTCCGAAGCACTACCAACAGAGGAAGTGCGCTTGCAGCGAGAGCAAGTACTATGCCTGACAGCGCCGCGCTTATCACGGCTACCTTGTACCCGATTACGAATCCGATGACTGCCACCAACACGGATATGGCGATGAGCTTGCTGGCGCTCCAGCTGTTGTTCGCCTGCCGTAAGAGCAGATCAAGTTGGTCGGTGAATTGAAACCTGTTCAGGAATTTGCGGAAGCTATCCTCAACCTCGGCCGGTCGTAAAAGCTCGGACCGCTGCTCCGCCGGCGTCGCCTCGGCCTTTTGCAGCATGGAGCGAATCTGCTGTTTCTGCTTCGACCGGAAATAAGAGGTCGCGAAGCCTACCGATCCAACAACGGCTACGAAGACGGCAACAAACAGGACGATGGTGAGGAGGAGCATCGCTAACGAACCTCGACAACGCTTTGAAAGAGTTGAGGTGAAAACTCTATACCCGCGGCCTTAAGCTTTTCACTGAACTTCGGGCGAACTCCCGTAGGGCGAAATCGACCAATTACGCGGCCATCGCTGCTCATCCCGGTTCTTTCGAACAGGAAAATATCCTGGGTGGTCACCAGGTCTCCTTCCATACCCAGACACTCGGTTACGAAAGTGACTTTGCGCGTTCCATCCGAAAGGCGGGTACATTGTATAAACAAATCGATGGCGGAGGCGACCTGCTGACGTATCGAGCGCACGTTCAGGTTGGAACTCGCCATACCGATCATTACTTCTAACCGGCTGATTGCGTCTCGCGGGCTGTTCGCGTGAATGGTTGTCAGTGAGCCATCGTGTCCCGTGTTCATGGCCTGCAGCATGTCGAGAGCTTCCTCGCCGCGAACTTCGCCAACGATAATGCGATCGGGGCGCATACGCAATGCGTTGATGAGCAGATGCCGTTGGGCGACCGCTCCTTTGCCTTCCACATTAGGCGGCCGCGTTTCGAGCCTCGCGACGTGCGTTTGCCGCAATTGCAGTTCCGCTGCGTCCTCAATAGTTACGATACGTTCATTGCTCGGGATAAACCCGGAAAGCAGGTTTAGGAAAGTCGTTTTGCCGGCACCAGTTCCGCCCGAGATAATAACGTTCAGACGCGCCTTTACGCAGCCTTTCACGAGTTCGAGCATTCCTTCCGTCAGCGAGAGATTTCGCAGGAGATCGGCAGGCTGCAAAGGGTCGCTTCCGAAACGCCGGATGGAAAGAAGCGCACCATCCACTGCCAGAGGCGGTATCACCGCGTTGACACGCGATCCGTCGGGCAGGCGCGCATCCACCATGGGCGAAGATTCGTCAATGCGCCGGCCCACGCGCGAAACTACGCGCTCGATGATGCGCATCAGATGCGCATCATCCTTGAACTCAATACTTGTTTGCTCAAGCTTGCCGCGGCGCTCGACATAGATCAACCGCGGCGTTGTGACCAGAATGTCTGAAACGGTGGGGTCGCGTAGCAAAGGCTCGAGTGGTCCCAGGCCGAAGACTTCATCCAGTACTTCGTCGATCAGCCGATCTTTTTCGGCCAGGCTGAGGGGCGTCTTTTCTTCATTGACTAACTTCGCCACAGACGGCCGGATTTCCTGCCGAACCCGATCGCCTGGCATTGCATAGACTGCTTCGAGATTAATGCGATCAAGCAGCTTACGATGGATCGAAAATTTCAATTCCTGGTACTGAGACGTGCCAGGATCGCGACCAGAACCGGAGCGGGGGGCTTCAGCCCGGGCTTCGTTTCGCGGTAACTCCGCAGTCAACATGGATGTATCTCCTAACCGAATAAGGCGAATTTCTTCTTGCTCTTGGCAGGCGCAACGCCGGCAATCTTTGAAGCAAGGACAGCAAACTGTTGCGATAGCCGGGAACTCGAATCGAGCAAATTCCCGCTCGAATACGACTGATACAGGCCCATGTAGTCGTTGGGAAGCGCAGCGTATAGAGATCGGCCAAGGATTTTCTCGAGTTCTTGCATGCTGATATCCATCATCTTGGGCGTCCGATTTAGCAACAGTTGCAGCTTCTCGCCGTGTTCGAACAGACCGTGGACAATCGATTTCAGGCCATGCAAGGCCACGACTTCTAATGTGGAAACGAGGAATAACTGATCTATTTCTTCCAGAACAGCCGTCGCGATTGAGTTCAGACTTCGGCCGAGATCGAGAATAGTCCACTCGTGCTGAGTGCGCATGAACTGTAGAACCTGCTGCAAACGATTTTCGTCCGGATGATCCCATCGTGTGTATGTTGCGGGAGCGGGCATCACATTCAACCCGGATTTGCGCTCAACGACAAGTGCTTTCCAGAGGCTTTCATCCAAGCGAGACAGATTCTTCAACGCGTCGAGAATAGAGTAGGAACTCGGGGTCTTCATCAGAAACCCGACCATTCCCGACGTCAGATCGAGGTCAGCCAGCAAGACATTCTTCTGGGTGAGGTGCTGAATCTCCGCCGCCACGTGGCAGGCCAGCGTCGTTGCACCACAACCCCCTTTGGCGGAAAGAAATCCGATCATTTTGCCTCTGGTGCCCGGCGCCGGCTCCGTTTCAGCCGGTGCGAACATGCGTTCCAGAACAGGTTGTAATGTTTCGCCTACCGGGATATGCAGAAACTCGTTCGCTCCCGAACGCATTGCCGACAAAATCATCTGTGGATCGGGTGTCGTATGTAGAGCCACGACGCGCAAACGAGGAACTTGAAAGCGCAGTTGCCGCATTGCGATGTTGAGCTCGGAAGGAACCGAGGACAAGTCGAGAAGCACCACTTCCGGCTTGGCTTTCGATACGCGGTCGAGAAGATCGTTCCAATCCCCTTTGTGCAGTTCGAAGGCTAGCGGACTGCCTTGTGCCTTCAACGTCTGGACGACGTCCCGCTGAAGCTCCTCGTCTTTGATGTGAAGCAACAAATTCGCTGATGTCATATTGCCGGCGAGCTACTTGACTGTCCCAGTTGGCGGCTGTGATGGAGGTGGTGTTCCCGTTTGAGCCGGTGCCAAGGTCGGTGTCAGGCTCTCACCTTGGTTGTCCCTAGGACCCGTCCCCTGAGGCAGCGGTAAGCTCTTCAATTGCTCTATCGGCAACGTGTCGAATCTCTGTATAGGGGAGGGCATGCCTGTTACGTCCGCGCCAGGTGTCCTGGGCGAAGCGTCGGGCATCTCTTTTCCTAACGGCATGGGCATGGGTATCGTGGGTATCTTGCCATCGGCAGAGATCGGCCGAACGAGTTCCGGAGTTACGACGACCAACAATTCCGTATCGTTCTTCTGATACGACTTAGATTCGAACAGCTTCCCTAAGACCGGGATGTTCGCTAATCCGGGAACTTTGTTGAGTTGTTCCGTTACTTGCTTGTCGAGCAACCCCGCAATCACGAAGCTTTGCTTATTTTCCAGCTCAATCTGAGTCTCCACGCGGCGTGTGCTCAACCCGGGAACGGAGTACCCGCTGACCGTTAAACCGTTCGTGTAGTCTAGCGAGCTAACCTCAGGCGTAACCTTCAGCAGGATCGACCCGCGTGGTGTCACGACGGGCAGGAAGTTCAAACGGATGCCATATTCCTTGAATTGGATTGTGATCTGCCCTACGCCGGATGCGCCTCCTTGAATAGTCGGAAAGGGGAACTCACCGCCAGCTATGAAACTTGCCTCTTGTCCACTTACCGTCAGAAGATTGGGCTCGGCCAATATCTCCAGAATGTTCTGTTCCTCCAGCGCCTGAATGTACGCACCGATGTTGAGGTCGGGACGGAAATAGAAGATATTCAGCAGATCTTGGAAACTCGAGGATGTGCTCGGAGATGACAGTTGTGGATACGAGCCGTACTGGGTTGTCGTAGCATTGGCAACTCCCTTTTGATTAAGGCTAAAGATATTGAAGCCTAGTTGCTGAGCGGCTGTGCGGCTGACCGTCGCAAAACGAACCTTGAGCATGATCTGAGGTGCGCTCGCGGGCACAGTCACTCGAAGAAGATTGACAACTTTGCCCAGCGCCGAAGCGATATTGTAGGCGCGATCGGCCATTGTCGTATCCGCGACAGTGCCGCGCAAAAAAACGGTCTTCCCGTCTACAGTAACTGACACTTGGCTTCCGACTTCGCGCAACAACTCGCCTTTGACAGAATCGATGTCCTTTGAGTCGCTCAATACGTGGACGTCAAAGTTGGAGCGGTTTCCTTTGTGATCCCAAATGATCAGGTTTGTCTCGCCAGGCGTTTTCCCGTTCAACAGTACTTCGGTTGAACTAACTGCAACGGCCTCGGCGATTTCGCCGTTTGAGATAGAGATTCGGCGCACACCAGCGGGACGTTCGAGCACGATCGACTTGTTATAAGGAACTGTAAGTTCCGAGCCAGGGTCGGCCGGAACGCTAGAGGGGATCGGCGCCACCTGCTTCTCAGCAGCGTGTTCGGCTATTGCAGTGTTGTCATCGAACGCTCCATATACGGCGCTAGACAGTGTTAAGGCAAAAACTAAGGAGATAGATAGAGCTTTCACGGCTATTTTCCTGGATTGTCAATTCTTTGTTCAGTCCGTTTTGAACCGCTGAACACTTCAACTGTGGTGTTGTCGGGCTGCGGGTTCCGCGGAAGAACAACCGTTCTGGGTTGGAATACTGGATTGGGGGCTGGCGGCGCCGCTGCCTTGACAGATTCACCAAAGAGACTTGCGAGCGATATACCCGCCGTTGGTTTCTCAGTGGTATCTAGGGGATTGCGCAGAACGAGTTGGACTCTCGTCTGATCGCTAGCCAAGCTCAGAATTTCAGCTTGGTCGGGGGCGACCAACAGATTGACAACTTGTACCGACTCCGGCTTACCCTCTACGCTCTTCTCAAGCTTTTGCCCGGCCGACAGGACCTCGATGTTCTGCAGCACAGTGCGGCAGGAAATTGCCGCTTGTGATGTCGCATTCGGCGAGTTCCCGGTGATGAGGACGTCGACGCGCATACCGGGAAGGACGAAGCCTGCCAATCCCACCACCTCGTTCACTCGCAGAGCGACCGCTCGCATGCCGACGGGAATCGTAGACGCTAAGCCTGCACCCGCGCCTTTGGCGGCAAGCCGTTTTTCTAGAATCGGCTCACCACTGTATATAGGTGTGATCACGCCGCGCCCGAGCGCATCCTGGCGCGTTCTCAACGCACGACCTGGAACGGCCCCCGCCCACGAGATCTCCGTTACGTCTGCATCATGAAGAAGAGCACCGACTTGTAAGTCGTGCGAAGCAACAACCAGCTTTCCGGTGACTACCGGCGCGCCGGGGCTGGTTCTTACCTGCGAGATGAGCAGGCGGTAAACAGCGAAGCTTGCGAGTCCGGCTACCGCAAGCGCAAAAACAAACACTCCGAGTAAACGTCTATTCATGTCAATTTCTCTCTGATCTGTTTCAGGAACTGACGCGCCACGATCCCAGACACGCCAAAGCTAAAGAATGAGTGGAAGAAATCAGTCGAAGAGAGCCGCGCGAGTTTTACCTCTCTGATTGCGGCTCTCGTAAAAGCAGCTGAGCCGCTAGGCCGCCGCAGTGACTGCGTTCGACAGAGCGTTGCTGATGCTGTTCCATAAGCTGGTGATGTTGGTCTTGAGGGTACCCAACACAGCAACGGCAGCCAACGCGATAAAGGCCATCAGCAAGGCGTATTCGATCAGGTCTTGCCCGTCCTCTTCCTGCCAGAAAGCCTTTAGAGCCGACGTATTCATAATGTTTTCTCCTTTCATCAGTTTTGAGTCACTCACAATCTCGTTACTCCGCCGGGCTCCTCTAGTTTAAAGAGAAGCGCGGAACCGTCATCAAACAACAACTTCCAATCCGACGACATTTTCAGGACACTCGCCAAGGGAGCGTCTGGTTTTACCATCACCCCATCAATGGAAAACTTGCGTAAGAGAACCTTCCAGTCATACTGGGCACTCATCATGTGCTGATAGTTCTTAACCAGACCTGAACCATAGAAATCACTTCGCCCATCCATGAACACCCGTCGATTGGCGGCATCAGTGTAGATCAGGTAGTCCGCCCATTGATCGCTCGTGAACAGATGCTCAATCCCAGCCGTCCGGAGCGCTCGAAAGCCTCCCGGAGGGAATCTATCTGGACTGAACTCACTTCGAAACCGTCCGTTCCCCGATGCCAGGTTCAATCCAACAATCAGAAGCCCGACACAAGACAACACATAGACCCGCGCCCTGCGCTCCAGCGGCCTAAACTCTGCACTTATCTGTTCGACTGTAAGGCTGACGCGCTGTATAAAGCTGCCGCCCGGCAGCAATTCGATACACGCCCTGAATCATTAGGGCGATCGGAGCGGCGGAAAGCAGCATAAAGATCGGAATGTTGCGTTGTGAGTAGAGCGCACCGTGCGCCCAAATCAGGACCGTGATCCCGAGTCCGACACGCCGGTTCAGCAAGCACCAGACGCTTGCCGCGGCGCCGAGCAGCAACATAACCTCGAAAAAGATCGACCCAGCGTGATGGAAGTCCATCGATTGAAACTCGCTGATGTTGTCCAACAGCGAAGAATCGCGTAAGTACTTGATCAAGTGTTCGTGTAAGCGCCAGCCGTACGGGTTCACGAACGTGGCCGACAATGCAGAGGCCGCAAGTGGAAAAATACTCGAAGGCTCTCGTATAGGAGGCCAACGTCCGGTTTGCGTCTGCAAGGGTCACCTGAAGTGCTTCCCCAATAGCGGCAGCAGCCAGCAACACAATACCCACAACGAACCCACCATGCAGGTTTGTCCATAAAACCATCAATACGGGCGTCCAGTAGAGTGCCTTGCGATTCCCCCTTTCTGAGGAAAGAATCAGGTGAGAAAACACGAGCGCGAAGACCCACGACACCAGATGCGGACGTGCAAGCCAGTGAATCATCGAGCCGCAGATAGCAAGCATCGTCAGCGCAAAAGCCAGAATGTCGTTATCCGAATAGCGCCTTATCAGCCGAAAAAGCAGCACTGAGATGAGACTCAGTAAAGCGGTATTTACAAATGCAACGCCAGCCAACCCAGTCCACTTGTGAACGCCTGCAAAGGTCACATCCCAAGCCCATTCCCATGCAAACCACGGCTGTCCCGGCATGGTGAAGGAGAATAAATCACTTCGTCGGCACCGAATGGTGCTGCAGAATCCAATCTCCTGTGCGGATATGCCATCCTGTGTCGCCGTCTCCCAGCAGTTGGTGCGTCCCAGAAAGCATTCCAAACATAAGAAACAGCGGCAAAATAAACGCGAAATCAGTCAGCGAAGGTAGGACACGGACATACCAAGGCCCAGCTATTGCGGATTCAGGTGTTTGCCAACGCTGAGTCAAGACTGCCTGCATATATTCCTGTGAGAGTGGAACTTTCTACGGTTTCTAATCGACCGGTATAGTGGTTTGCATTAGTTGTCTCTGCTGGTAAGCCTCGACCACCTTTGCTGGGCTACTGTGCAAGAAATAAGGTGGTGCCGATGAAGCAGAGCGACCCCGCAGCTATAGCGACACCATGCGGCGATCTAAGCGAACGGCTGTTGCGCACATCGAGTTCTTCGTGCCGCTCCGCCGGTGCCTGAAAATTCATCAGCTCAGCCGCGAGCAGTCCGGTGTTCATGACGGTTCGCCGCAGACGCTTTCTTTTTGCTGCGATAACAACGGCGACAAGGCCGCCAGCCAGCGCTGTGCACAAGAAAATAGCAATCCAGTTTCTTGGACCTGCGATGGCGCCCACGGCCGCCATGAGTTTGGCGTCGCCTGCGCCCATAGCGCGCAACAGGTATAAGGGTATGTACAGAGCAAGCGGCAGCAATATTCCAGCGAGACCAGCCCCGAAGCCGTGATACGAAAACAGGAGTGTGTTTAAAGCCAAACCCGCTATGACGCCAGTCAGGTTCAACCAATTGGGGATACGTCTAAAACGAAAATCATAAACGGCCGCTGTCACGACCAGCGCGATCAGCGCGACATTTAGAATCGCCGGCATGCTCTTCTGAAGTGATCGGCCGTGAAGCCTGAGCGCTTTAGGTTAGAGTTCCCGAAATTCCAGTTGGTCATTGACTCGTGTGCCGGTGCTCGAAACGAGACCGGCGCCTAGTTCGACCACTGAAGACGCCGAGAAGCAGAACGCGATACGATTTGCTTGAACCCGGTGAGCTATCTTCTTCACGCGATACGCACGGTCAAGAAACAGCACGTCAAGTGCTATTCTCATGCCAAAAGTGTGGACCGCTTCGCAAGGACAGATCCACAATCCCGATTCCAGCTCTAAATCCGTTACCCCGAGCAGGCCCTTCCGGCGATCCTGGCTGCGTCCGGCGATCCGAACGAGCCGCAGCACCGTTACTGCGCGATCCAAATTATAAAGTTGGTAGTGCTTATCCATCCGCGGGCGCTGGTCAGCCCGGTTGTGTCATCCGCCCCGGATCTACCCATTTATCAAAATCCTCGGCAGAAATGTAGCCGAGCTTTAGGGCCGCCTCGCGCAGAGTTGAGTGGTCCATAGTGCGCCGTGTGAGCGATCTTTGCGGCCTTGTCGTAACCAACGACTGGGCTCAACGCTGTCACGAGCATGAGCGAGTTTTGGACGTCATGCTCCACTTGTTCGCGGTTTACTTCGATACCTCGTGCGCAGTGTTCGGTGAAACTGCGGCAGCCGTCGCTCAGTAAACGCACAGAATTTAGGAAATTATGAATGAGAACGGGCTTGAAGACGTTCAGTTCGAAGTTCCCCTGCGAACCCGCTAGACCTACGGCAACGTCGTTCCCCATGACTTGCACCGCGATCATTGTTATGGCTTCGCACTGTGTCGGGTTTACTTTGCCCGGCATAATCGATGACCCGGGCTCGTTCTCCGGGATAGTCAGTTCGCCGAGCCCGCAACGCGGCCCGGAGGCCAGCCAACGAACGTCATTAGCAATTTTCATCAGCGACGCTGCCAGAGTTTTCAAAGCGCCGCTTGCGAAAACAAGCTCATCATGAGCGGAAAGAGCCGCAAATTTGTTTGGGTGAGAGCGGAATGGCAAACCGGTCAGCTCAGATATCTTATCCGCGGCACGCACAGCGAAGTCCGTGGGTGCGTTCAGGCCCGTGCCCACTGCCGTCCCGCCGATCGCCAGGTCGAAGAGTCCGTCGAGCGCGATTTCCAGGCGGCGAATGTCCCGGTCGAGGAGTGCGGCCCAACCGGAGATTTCCTGCCCAACGGTCAGCGGCGTCGCATCTTGAAGGTGCGTGCGTCCGATTTTAACGACGTCAGCGAATTGGTTGGCCTTCGCTTCGAGCACGTCGCAGAGTTCGGCAACCGCCGGCATCAAGTGACTTTTCAGGCGTTCCGCCGCTGCGATGTGCATTGCCGTCGGGAATGTATCGTTCGACGACTGCGACATGTTGACATCATCGTTCGGATGTATGGGTTTCTTGCTGCCCAATGAGCCGCCGGCCATCTCAATTGCACGATTTGAAATGACCTCGTTCGCGTTCATGTTGGTCTGTGTTCCGCTCCCGGTCTGCCAGATACGCAATGGGAAATGCGCATACAGCCGGCCGGAGACGACTTCATCCGCAGCCTGCGTAATGAGCCTGGTTTTCTCAACATCCAGCTTGCCCAGATCATGATTCACCAGGGCAGCGGCCTTCTTTAGAATCCCGAAAGCCCGAATCAGTTCCGGCGGCATCCTCTCATCGCCGATATCGAAATGATGAAGCGAGCGCTGCGTCTGTGCTCCCCAATATCGGTCGGCCTCAACCTCGATGCTCCCCATGCTGTCTGATTCAGTACGCTTTTGCGCCATTCTGCCCTTATTGTGTACCTTCCCAGAAAACGGCCGATCCCGAATGGTTCAAAATGGCAACAATGCGCACCACACTGCTTAAGGCGTTGCTCATTCTTACGCCGCTGGCGTCGGCTTTCGCCGATGAGCCTTATCGCAAGCCCCCGGCCGAGATACTTCGCGTCCTTGACGCGCCCACACCGCCCGAGGCGATCGTTGGCCCAACGGGATCGCAGATGCTTCTCGTAGAGCGGATACTGTACCCGCCGGTTTCGGACCTTGCACAACCAATGCTGCGCCTTGCGGGTGTTCGCATCAATCCGAAGAACAACGGTCCACACAGCGCATTCCTGTTCAAGTCAGCCGTACTGCAAGGGCTGAACGGAACTGCTCCAGTCACGATTGCGCTGCCGGCGGGAGCTGAAATCACAACTCCAGAGTGGAGCCCGGACGGCAAGCAGTTCGCGTTCACAAATATCACGGAAACTGCGGTTGAGCTTTACGTCGGAGATGCTGCTTCGGGCCGTGTGCATCGAGTGGATGGGATTCGGGTGAATGAGGCGCTGGGGGCGGGCGCGAAACGGGCCTGGCGGCGGCCAGCGATCGCCCGTGCAGTGGATGCCGGATAGCCGGACTCTGCTGGTCGAGAGCGTTCCGAACGACCGCGGTACGCCGCCGAGCGAGCCCACAGTGCAGCCCGGACCGCATACGCAGGAGAGCACGGGAAAAGCCGGCCCGGCGCCGACTTACGAGGACTTGCTTAAGAACGCGCATGATGAAGCGTTGTTCGATTACTACGCGACAGCCCAGCTTGTCCTGATCGATGTTGCGACTCGAAAATACACGGCGTATGGCAAGCCCGGAATATTCACAACAATCGAGCCCTCGCCGGATGGACAGAATGTCCTTGTCGCAACGTTACACAAACCATATTCATACTTTCATCCGCTGACTTCGTTCCCAAAAGAAGTTGAGGTTTGGGACCACTCCGGCCGAGTAACGCAAAAAGTCGCAAGCCTTCCGCTTGAGGAACGCGTACCGATCGGAGGTGTACCGACTGGTCCCCGAGATTACCATTGGTTGCCGACTCAGCCCGCCTCGCTCTACTGGGTGGAAGCAATGGACGGCGGCAATCCAAAGGAGACAGCCCCTTATCGGGATCGCATACTCATCGCCAAAGTCTCCCATACTGGACTAAACCCGCAGCAACTCATGAAAGTCGAGCAGCGGTTTAGCCGTATAGAATTCGGCGAATCCGGAACGTTCGCGCTGATCACGGATTTCGATCGCAAGAAACGCTGGATACGCACCTTTAGCGTCGATCCGCAGCAGCCCGGACAAGAGCCGAAGCTGATCTGGTCGCGTAATATGCAGGATCGTTACAAAGATCCGGGTACGCCGGAGATGAAGCGATTGCCCAACGGAAAGATCGCAGTTCGGCAGGATGGCGATGCGATCTTTCTGCGCAGCGTGGGCGCTACGCCTAAGGGAGATCGCCCGTTTCTCAACCGTTTTGACTTCAGGACGGGCGACACGCGTGAAGTCTTTCGTTGTGACGACACGCATTACGAAACCGTTGAAGCGATCCTCGACGATACTGGCACGAAGCTTCTAACGCGGCGCGAATCCCAAACGGAGCCGCCAAATTTCTTCGTCCGGGCGTCCAGCCGTGAACCGCTCAAAATCACGCACTTTGTCGACCCTACCCCGGAGTTACGCAAAATGACCAAGCAATTGGTCACTTACAAACGTTCCGACGGCGTACCACTATCCTTCACTCTTTACCTTCCGCCGGGTTACAAACAAGGAACGCGTCTGCCAACAGTCGTCTGGGCTTACCCGTACGAATACAACGACGCCGATACAGCAAGCCAGATCACAGGGTCGATCAACCGCTTCACGACCATCACGGGCGCTTCAGAGATCTTCTATGCGCTGCATGGGTATGCTGTCCTTGACAATGCCGGAATGCCAGTCATTGGAAGCGATCCCACCACTGTGAACGACACTTACCTCGATCAGATTGTCATGGATGCAAAAGCGGCCATTGATAAGGCGAATGAGATGGGCGTTACAGATCCTAATCGCGTTGGGAGTCGGTGGGCATAGCTATGGGGCATTCATGACAGCTAACTTGCTGGCGCACTCGAACCTGTTCAAGGCAGGGGTGGCGCGCAGTGGTGCTTACAACCGTACTTTGACGCCTTTCGGGTTCCAGACTGAGGAGCGGACTCTGTGGCAAGCACCTGAGGTGTACCTGAAAATGTCGCCATTCTTGTCGGCGGAGAAGATTAAAGCTGCATTGCTGATGATCCATGGAGAAGCGGACGACAACACGGGCACTTTCCCGATCCAATCGGAACGAATGTATGCCGCAGTGCGTGGCAACGGTGGGACGGTGCGCCTCGTCACCCTACCCTATGAAGCGCACGGTTATCGCGGACGAGAGTCGATTGAAACAACTCTCTACGAAATGATGAACTGGTTCGATCGGTACGTAAAGAACGCCGATCCTACTCTGACCGCCGCCGCTGCCCAGTAATTCGACAACAAAGCGATTCGCGCCACGTACAATATCATCACTTGGCGCAATGAGCACTCAAACGAAGCCGTTCCAGCCGTTCGTACCGGAACACATGCAATTGCGCGAACTCACCGTTCGCGCGCTGCTCCTCGGCCTGACGATGACGGTTGTGCTCGGGGCAGCTAACGCCTACCTCGGGTTAAGGGCCGGCATGACGGTGGCGGCAACGTACCCGGCGGCTGTGATTAGCATGGCTGTTCTGCGGGCAGCGAAAGGATCTCTGCTTGAGGAGAACATTGCTCGAACAAGCGGGAGCATCGGTGAAGGGGTTGCCTCCGGCGCGATATTTACTATACCGGCATTTCTAATTGCGCGCGTTTGGCCGTCGTTTGGGTTTTCTCAGGCGTATTGGAAAACGTCCATGCTCATTCTCGTCGGCAGCGTGATCGGCGTCCTCTTCATCTCGCTGGTACGCCGCGTTATGGTTGAGGACCCAGAACTTCCGTTTCCGGAATCCCTGGCCGCATCCGAAATTCATAAGGCTGGACAGCGTGGCGCGGCGGCTGCAAAGCTCCTTTTCTGGAACATGGGATTCGGTGGTCTTGTGTTTCTACTCAGTCGATTCGGCTTCTTCGCCTCCGACTGGACGTTTTCGTTTCCCGTTGGCCAGCTAGGTGTAAGTCGTGTTCGTCTCGGAGGAGTTGGCACGCCTCGTTTACTAACTACTGGCGGGCTCTCGACGTTCGATGCTCCTAGCGTTAGCCCTGCATTTCTGGGCGTGGGGTATATCATCGGCCCCCGTTTAGCGGGTTTACAATTTGCGGGCGGGATACTCGCTTGGGGACTCATCGTGCCTCTGTTGATTTTCTTTCTTGGTCCTCAACTACGCAATCTTGTTCCAGCCAATGCCGCGGATAGTTCTTGGCCCGATCTCGCCGATGCCGTGTGGCGGTACATCGTGCGTCCGATTGCCGTGGGTAGCATGCTCGTCGGCGCCGGCTATACGTTGTTTCGCATGCGGGCGAGCCTGGTTGCAGGTCTTGCACGAACTGTCACCGATATGCGGCAGTCAGCCAGCTCGGCCGCATATGTGAGCCGCACCGAGCGGTACATGAGTCCCAAGCTGGTGTTTGCGCTCATTGGGCTAGTGTTCGCCGTCATGATCGGTCTTTACATCTATTTCTCCGGTCACATCGTGGCTGGTCTCGTCGCGGCGTTCGTCATGCTGATTCTCGGGTTCTTCTTTGCGACTGTATCGGGCAGTTTGTGCGGAATGATCGGGTCATCGAATAATCCTGTTTCTGGCCTGACGCTCTCGACCTTGATTGTTGCCGCGCTGCTGATGGTCTCCTTGGGTGTATCGGGGGTGGGCGGAGTCGCCGCCGTTCTTGGTGTCGCCGCGGTGGTGTGCGTCTCCTCCGCCGTTGCAGGCGAGTTGTTACAAGACTTCAAAGTGGGGCATATTCTGGGTGGCACACCGCGCAATATCCAGATCGCAGAACTGATCGCGGTGGTAGTGGCAAGCCTGGTTATGTACTTCCCATTGGTTCTTTTGTATGAAGGCAACATTCGCGCCGGCGGAACGGGCTTCGGGGATGCTCAATTGCCCGCGCCTCAGGCGGGTCTGATGGCCTTACTTGCGCAAGGAATTGTCAGCGGAGATATGGCGTGGCCCTTGGTTATCGCTGGCATCTTGCTTGGTTTTGCTTTGATAGCCATGCAGGTAAAAAGCCCGATGCTGGTTGCGATCGGCATGTACCTTCCATTAGGGACTACTTTCGCCATGTTCGTTGGCGGCATCATCAGATGGCTCCTGGACCGTGCCGCCGTGCGCCGCGGATATAACGAGGGCCAGCGCGCGCGAGTCGATAATGCCGGCGTATTAACGGCCTCCGGACTGATCGCGGGAGAGGCGATTCTGGGCCTCGTTTGGGCGGGATTTCAATTCACTCCGCCAAACGTGAGAGAGCACTTGCAGCTATTTTCCAAGCCGTCCTACTCCATCGGTTTGATCGTTTTAATCATTCATTGCTGCAATAATGATTCGCGTACCGTTGAGCAGGGCCGGGAATCCGAACGATCCTGCTCCGCCCGTCGCGATGATGTGAACGGATTGAGGACCCAGAGCCACTTACATTATTGCTGTCTGTATCATGATCTCGATGCCGAGATTGCAAGCTGCTGCCTGGAGTTACTGGGTTCCTTTATTCTCATGTTTACGCCCGTTCCATGGGCGGCGGCAGAAGTTCCGACCCTGGTCGAGGTGAACGGACGAGCGACGCGATTATTTGCTTTACGTCGGCACTTACGGCGAAGGAATCTACGGATATCGGTTCGACGCTAGAACAGGAACCATTAAGCCGCTCGGCATGGTCGGCAAGCTCACGAATCCATCTTTCATAGCCACCGACCCTTTACACAAATCGCTGTACGCGGTGAGCGAACTCGAGGGCAACGTAGATGGCCGGGTGGCGGCGTTCTCCATAGACAACTCGAACGGATTGCTCGGAGTCCTGAATAGCAGGCCCGCACATGGGCAAGCGCCTTGCTATGTCTCGGTTGACAACACGGGGCGAAGCATCTTCGTTGCGAATTACACGACGGGGGAAGTGGCCGCGTTCCCCGTTCAGCAGGACGGAAGCTTGGGAGATCTCTCCCAAGTCATGACCGCAAGCGGATCGAGTGTGAACAAAGAACGGCAGCAGGGGCCGCATGCTCACGAAGCAGTTTTGTCGCCAGATAATCGCTTCCTTTACGTTCCCGATCTCGGTTTGGATGAGATTCGCATTTACAAATTTGATGCTGCGGCGCAAAAGCTTACGCCCAATACTCCGCCATCCGCAAAGCTCCAGCCCGGACATGGTCCCCGTCACATTGCTCTTACACGAGACGGCAAGTATGCCTACGTTATCAATGAACTGAAATCCGTCGTCACAGCGTTCACGCGCGATACAGGTACTGGCGCGCTCACCCAGATCCAGGAGTCGTCCAGCTTTGCCGGCCGGCTTCGAAGGCGAGAATGCACCTGCGGAAATTCTGCTCGATCACTCGGACAGATTTGTATATGCATCCAATCGTGGGCCGGGTACCATTGCCGTCTTTGCTCGTGACCAGGGAAACGGGCATTTGAAACAGATTCAGATTGCTTCAACCGGCGGCACTTGGCCGCGTGGAGTCGTGTTCGACCCAAGCGGCCGTTTCTTGTTCGCCGGCGACCAGAAATCGAACAAGTTCGTGATCTTTGAAGTCGACCCACGTACAGGAAAGTTGACACTCAGCGGCAAGCCCCTCGATGTCCCTTCACCTGTCTCCTTTGTCTTCGTTCCGGCTAACGCCTCTCAGCGCGCGCACACAGAGGAAGAGCATAAGACTTGGGCTACATATGGCGGTAACGCGGAGGACATTCGCTATTCCAGTCTGAAACAGATCAACCGATCTAATGTCGCTCGGTTGCAAACAGCATGGACTTACGAGACCAACGACGGTCCGGGGGGCTCTGAAACACAGCCTATCATCGTCAACGGTACGCTCTATGGGATCACGCCCCGTCATAAGGTTGTTGCGCTTGATGCTGGGACGGGCAAATTAGTTTGGAGATTCGACTCCGGGATCGTCGGGCGTGGCCCGAATCGCGGGCTTACATATTGGGGCTCAGGTGACGATCGCCGCATCTTTGCTGCTGTCCAGAGCTATCTTTACGCGCTTGACGCAGTAACGGGTAATCCGATTGATTCGTTCGGCCAGCATGGGCGCGTCGATCTGCGTGAAGGCCTGGGCCGTGATCCGGCACAGCAATCGGTCATCCTGACCACGCCGGGCATCGTTTACAAGGATCTGCTGATTGTGGGCGATCGCACGCCAGAGGAACTTCCTGCGCCGCCCGGCGACATTAGGGCATACGACGTGCGCACTGGTGCTATCCGTTGGAGTTTTCATACGATTCCTCGCCCCGGCGAACCTGGGTACGAGACGTGGCCAAAGGACGCCTGGACGTATACGGGTGCTGCAAACAATTGGGCTGGGATGGCGCTCGACATCGCCCGCGGTATCGTGTTTGTGCCGACTGGCTCTGCCGCGTCCGACTTCTACGGTGCGGATCGGCTAGGCGACGACCTATTCGCAAATTGCTTGTTAGCTCTGAATGCGAGTACGGGCGAACGCATCTGGTACTTCCAAGGTGTCAAGCACGATATTTGGGATCGCGATTTTCCTTCACCGCCAAGCTTGGTGACGGTAGTCCGCGATGGCAATCCTGTCGACGCGGTCGCACAGACCACCAAAAACGGGTATGTCTACCTGTTTAACCGAGTGTCGGGTCAAGCACTTTTCCCGATCGAATACCGCTGTTATCCAGCGAGTACCGTGCCCGGAGAGACCTCTTCAATGACCCAGCCTCTTCCCGCGAAGCCCACGCCATTTGCTCGGCAGCGCCTGACCGCGAGTCTGATTACAAATCGCACGAGTGAAGTACACGAACGGGTGCTCGATCGCTTCCGGAACTTATATCAGCGATGGACAGTTCGTTCCGTTCTCAGTCGATAGAGAAACGGTTGTCTTTCCCGGGTTTCGATGGGGGGCCGAGTGGGGCGGCTCGGCCTTCGATCCTGAGACGGGCATTTTGTACGTCAATGCCAACGACGTTCCCTGGATTGCGAGCCTTACTGAAAACAAAGGCGGAGATACAGCTCGGCAGGTTTATCTAAGCAATTGCGGAGTGTGTCATGGTGAGAAGTTAGCGGGAGCGCCGCCGCAAATTCCGTCACTCGCCAACATCGGCGCGAAATTAACCTCAGGCCAGATCAACGCACTCATTCGGCAAGGGGCAGGGCGCATGCCTTCGTTTCCGAACCTCAGCGCACGCCAAGTTGATGCGATTGTCGACTATCTTGTTGGCGGCGAAAATAAAGAACTGCAAGCCAGTGATGCGCCACACCTTCAAGCAGCCGTACCGCTTCACGGGTTATCACAAATTTATCGACCCGGATGGCTATCCGGCTGTCGATCCCCCATGGGGCACTCTGAACGCAATCAATTTGAATACAGGCGAGTATGCATGGAGGATTGCACTCGGCGAGTATCCGGAACTGGCCGCCAAAGGGCACACGAATACGGGCAGCGAGAACTACGGCGGCCCGATTGTTACCGCAGGCGGACTCGTTTTCATAGGGGCAACAAACTTCGACCAGAAGTTCCGAGCATTCGACAAAGCTACGGGTAAGCTGCTGTGGGAGGCCAAGCTGCCACTGGCGGGCAACGCCACACCAATCACTTACACCCTCAATGGCCGCCAATATGTAGTGATTTACGCGGCTGGCGGCTACACACGCCCGGCTGTACACGGTGGCTCTTCTCCTGAGATCCAGCCAGCCGGGGTACCTGCGCTAGCAAGTACCAGCGCAGCATATGTCGCTTTTGCGCTTCCAAACTCAGTCAATTAAGCGCATCGAGCTGATTTCGCGTATTCTGGACTCAGGAGCGGCTGATGCCTCACGTTCGCAGTTTCGTTCTAACATGCCTGCTCGGCGCCGCTTGTCCGACACTGTTCGCGCAAGCGCCCTACGGTGTTCACCCCCGTCCGGCAGCGACCGACTACGCAGTGAATCGGAAAACAGGCTCGGCCACTTTTGCCGCGTCTGTTGTGCCTGCTACGGAGGTGCGGCGTATATTCGCGGTGGACATCAGCAAGACCTACGTCGTCTTAGAGGTCGCGTGCTACCCGGATGCATCGGCCTCTATCGCCTTGGCTGGCGACGACTTCCTGGTTAAGTCGGGCCAGAAGTCTGAATTCGTTCACCCGGCCGACGCCGTTACGGTCGCTTCCGTTATTCAGCAGAAGAACACTCCTCCTGCGCCGTCGACCAAACCGGTTTCCGTCGTAACGACGGCTAGCGCAGGTTATGAGAGCGGGACTGATCCATATACTGGTCGCCGCATTCATGGCACCTACACGGATGTGGGAACAGCCGTCCAAGTCGGAGGTCCCGACAATATGCCTCCGATGCCGCCTGCTCCTGGCTCGACGTCCTATGATCGGATGACTCTGCAACAACAGCTTGAGGAACGAGCTTTTCCCGCCGGCAATTTCAGCAGCCCCGTTGCGGGTTTCCTATACTTTCCCGTCAAGCAGGTGAAAGGGAAGAACGGCGTCTTCGAACTTGAGTACCTGGCCAGCGGTTCAGGACCAGTTCGACTTCCAGTTCCATCCAGTTCGCGTTGAGCACTCCCAATTGGGCTTCGCTGGCGCTGCGTAAAGTCCTTGGACCACTGATCCGACGCTACCGTCTCCGTCAATCCAGTCTGCGATCGCTTACTTCGACTCAGCACCATCGATACAAAATGCACTCGACATCTTCAAGGGCGAGTGGTACACGACTTTACCTGCTGAGAACGGGCGCGTGCGGGCCGGTCACATCGATCTCTTCCGAGATCCCCGCCTCGCATGGGCTTTGAACGAAATCGGTGGCGTTGCGGAAGGCAAGTTCTTGAACTGGGGCCCTTAGAAGGCGCCCATACTTACATGCTGGAGAAGGCCGGCAGTGCGGCTGTGCTTGCTATCGAAGGCAACCCGCGCGCTTATTTGAAGTGTCTGGTGCTGAAAGAGGTTCTTGACCTTCAGCGCTCGCGGTTCCTGTGCGGCGATTTTGTGGCGTACCTTCGCGCCGACCCTCCCAAAGCCGATTTCGTAGTGGCGTCTGGAGTCCTGTATCACATGACCAATCCGGTCGAATTGCTTTATCTGGTTAGCCGGATCACCGACTGCTTGTTTCTCTGGACGCACTACTTCGACGAAAATTCACTTCGCGACAAAGCCCAAATCCGGAACAAGCTGAAAACGCGTCAAAGAAGCTGAATATCGCGGATTCAAGCACGTCCTCCATCGTTACGAATATTGGGGCAGCTTTGGTCTAAAGCGATTCATCGGCGGCCCCAAACCCCACTCTTTCTGGATGGAACGTGAGGATATCCTCGAATGCCTCACGTGTTTTTGGATTTGATTCTGTTGTGACCAACTTCGACGAGCCCGATCATCCCGACGGTCCCGCGTTGGCGCTCATTGCTCGTCGTCTTCAGAGCCACTCCGCCCTAAAGATAGCGTTGGATCTAATGTCCTGGCTGCGCCCCTTCCATTGTCCGCCGCGTCCAGACACATATCGAAAGGCCGAGTGAACCGTAGCCGTCATGTAAAAGAAAGCGACAAATGGCAGACTGAAGGACCAAACCGCTGCGAGTCCGTAGAGTCTCACCATCGGAAAATAAGCCAAGCTCATCAGTATCCATGCTGCTGCCCCAAAAGCGCAGGCACCAGGCGTCCAGTAAACAACAGAGCGACCGGAAGCAGATATGTGATGACGAGTCCTCCGCAGGCGCCCGCCAGCAACCACCCCGAGTGACGAAGCTGGTTAAACGCTGTACGCGCAATCATATCTTCGATCTCTCCAAACGTGACGTACGAGCGCAAGCTCCGCGTACGCGCCGTAAGACCGAGCCAAACTCGCCCGCCGCAGACTTAACGGACTTTGGCCAGTGCGCAGTCATCGATGATCTCCGACCGGATCTTCTCGATTCCATCGATTGCCTTCAGCATCTTGGTCCGAATCAGCATACAGCCACCTGCCGCGCCAGCTATTTTCGATTTGCCCGAGCGGATGGCCGCTGGTGGATACAGCATCAGGAAGAAGAAAACAAACGCCGGAATCAGCGCCTTCTCCGGCAACGTGCTCGCACGCCAGCTTCACCATAAAGGAGACCAGGTCGTACGGACCTGATTCCGCAATTTGTACTAGATCTGCAACGCTATTCTGACTGTGCTCGAATATCTGCATCCGTCAGTAGCAAGTAATCTGGCGTAAGCTTCTCGGCTTCGGCAACTCCTTGCGCGACCGCCCACATTTTGCCCGTCCAACCCGCCGGCAACTCAGAGCCTCGCAGAACGGCAACTCTTTCCTGTTTGCCCACGCTCAAAGCGGCGCGGCAGGCCAATTCGCCCGTGCCGTCATCACTGTTGTCATCAACAACTATTATTTTCAAACGGGGTTGACGTCCTGCTGATAGAAGGGAACGGACGGTTTGTTCTATGGTATCGGCCTCATTTCGCGCTGGAATAACCGCAACTACAGTCGCGCTCAAGGCTTTCGCGGGACGGTTGGCGCGAGCTGTTCCGAGACGCGCCAGAACCTGCCGCGGCTGACAAGCAAATAAATCCAAATCGCGACTGAGATACAGCCGAGCAGCGTCAGCACACAATTATCGGGGCTGCGGCTGTGACATGCAATGGATTGTGCCGAGGCCAAGTACTAGATCCGTTGCCGCAATACCGACCACCTCACGACCCGGAAATAGTTCGGCCAATTTATTGAGCGCAACACGATCGTTCGGGTCATTGAACGTCGGCACTAATACCAAGCGATTCGCAATGTAGAAATTTGCGTAACTGGCCGGCAGACGCTGTCCATCGAAGAAAACCGGGCGAGGCATCGGCAACGTCTCCACGCGGAGTGGTTGGCCGTCTTGGTCGCGCATTTCCCGCAGCAATGCAGCGTTTTCGCGGAGCGGCTCATAATTTGCGTCCGCAGGGTCAGATTCACTCGCAATTACCACCGTGCGAGCATCTGTGAAACGAGCAAAATCGTCCACATGTCCGTGCGTGTCATCTCCCGCGATCCCTTCCGTAGCCAAAGGGTATGCCGTGCTCCAAGATATTCAGCGAAGATATGTTGCATGTCTTCGCGGGTCAATTCTGGATTGCGCGCCTGTATTGGGCTAAGCAGGCATTCTTCCGTCGTCAGGATAGTTCCCGCTCCATTCACGTCGATGCTGCCGCCTTCGAGGACAACGCGCTTGCCGTTCCACAGCGGGGTCCATCTACGCAGTCCCAATCGCGGAGCAATCGCACCCGTAACAGCGTCGTCCCGTCGTGAAATTGCTGTACTTTCCCCAACCGTTGAAACGCCAATCGAGGAGCGCTCGCTCGCCATTTTCGGCGCACACGAATGTCGGGCAAAAATCACGGGTCCAGCTTCGATCGGTCGGTACGCTCCAAAATTCAACTGCATCAAGACTTGCGCCGCACTTATTTAGAATGCGCCGGGCCTTTTGCTCCGTCGCTCGGTCCGGTACCAGAATGCGGACCTTCTCGACGCGCGATAGATGCCGAATAACCTCGCCGTATACCCACGGTATTGGAGCGAACTTCCCGGGCCAATCTGTTTTCTCGTGCGGCCAAGCGAGCCAAGTTGCTTCGTGGCGCGCCCACTCGCCGGGCATGCGAAACCCCAGTGAAGCAGGTGTATCTCTCTGGTCCATCCTACGCGAGCCAGCGTTCGGTAATGGGCGCGTAAGCGTCTATGCGGCGATCTCGCAGGAACGGCCAATGTCGGCGAACTTCGTCCATCTGTTTCGGATCGCACTCCGTAACGAGCACCTGTTCTTCCTCGGCAGGGGCTTGCACGATTACGCGTCCGAACGGGTCACTGACGAATGAATTGCCCCAGAACTCTAACCCGCTCTCGGCAGGTCCCTCAAATCCTGTTCGGTTCACCGCGGCCACAAAAACGCCGTTGGCTATGGAGTGTGCCCGTTGCATAGTTCGCCATGCATCAAGCTGCGCCTCTCCGTACTGCGCCTTTTCCGATGGGTGCCAACCTATGGCTGTCGGATAGAACAGAACGTTAGCGCCCTGCAAGCTGGTGATGCGCGCGCCCTCCGGATACCACTGATCCCAGCAAACCATTACGCCGATCCGCGAATACTTTGTTTCGAAGTTTTTGAACCCAAGATCCCCCGGCGTAAAGTAGAACTTTTCGTAGTACAGCGGATCGTCCGGGATGTGCATCTTGCGATAGAGACCAACCGTCGACCCGTCCGCATCCAGGACCACCGCCGTATTGTGATACAGCCCGTGCGCGCGCTTTTCAAAGAGTGAAGCTACAACTGTAACCTGCAGTTCCTTGGCGACGGAACTTAATGCTTCCGTGCTTGGACCCGGAATCGTCTCGGCCAAACTGAACAGTTCGGCATTCTCCTCGCGGCAGAAATACTGGCTTCGAAATAACTCCTGTAAGCACACGATCTCTGCGCCCTTGCTTGCTGCCTCTCTGATTCCGGTAATCGCCTTCCCCAAATTTGCCTCAGCATCGGTCGAGCAAGCCATTTGCACGAGTCCAATGTGAAAGCGGCTATCACGATGCGCCTGCGGTGTCACAGTATTGATCGCCATCCCAATCTCGATTTTGGATGTTTCAGCGATGGTGGGCGCTACATGTAAATGCCGCCATTGACATTCAGCACGTGGCCTGTGATGAAATTGGCTTCGTCGCCGACCAGGAATTTGACCGCATTCGCCACATCTTGCGCGCTTCCGATTCGTCGCAATGGCGTCTGATCGATCATCTTCTGCTTCAACTCCGCCGTCAGTCCGTGCGTCATGTCGGTCTCGATAAAGCCAGGCGCAACAGCGTTCACAGTGATGTTACGGCTTCCTAATTCCTGCGCCAATGACTTAGTAAGTCCGATCAGAGCGGCTTTCGACGCCACATAGTTTGCCTGCCCTGGGTTGCCCGTCTCACCCACGACCGACGAGATATTCACAATGCGGCCCCAACGCTCGCGCATCATTCCGGGTAGAACCTGTTGCGTGACGTAGAACGCGCCACTCAGATTCGTCTGCAGGACAGATTCCCAATCTGCCGCTTTCATGCGAACTGCCAGCCCATCTTTCGTCACCCCGGCGTTATTAACCAGGATGTCGATACGCCCGAATTCAGTCATAGCTCTGGTAACGGCGTCAACAATCGTCTCCCGCTTTCCCAAATCCATTTCAAGGGCGAACGCCTCGCCACCGCTAATTTGCAGTTCGTTTGTCAAATCGTGCAATTTATCGATCGATCTTGCCGCGGCAAGCACGCGATATCCAGCCAGAGACAACGTTTCCGCGCAAGCTTTACCTATTCCACGGCTTGCACCCGTGATCAGAGCTGTTCGCTTGCTCATAAACCAATCTCATGATAATGGGTGTTTGGGACAGCATGCCTTTTGACGACCTGCGCGGCTTCATCCGTGTTCTCGAAAAGAACGGCGAGTTGAAGCGGATACCATTTGAAGTCGATCCTGAGCTTGAAATAACCGAATTTGCGGATCGGTCGGTGAAAGCGAACGGACCGGCCTTGCTCTTCGAAAAGCTCAAAGGTTCGAAGATCCCAGTGTTGATCAACGCCTTCGCGAGCATGCGCCGCATGGAGCTTGCGCTCGGCGTCGACAATATCGAGGAGATCGCGAACAAGATTGCCGGCTATATCGAAATGCAAAAGCCGGAAGGCTTGCTCGAAAAGCTGAAATTGTTGCCCAAGCTGGCTGAAGTCAACTCCATGTTTCCCAAGACGGTCTCGACCGGCCCGTGCAAAGAAGTGATACGCCGCGAAAATTTCTCGTTGGATGAGTTTCCGATTCTGCGTTGTTGGCCCGGAGATGCCGGCCGCTTTATCACACTTCCCATGGTTTTCTCAAAGCATCCGGAAACCGCCAAGCGTAATTGCGGCATGTACCGCATGCAGGTTTTCGATGGCCGGAGCACCGGGATGCACTGGCAGAAACACAAACAGGGCGCGGAACATTACCGGCGCATTCTCGCTGAAGGCAAGCAAATGAGAATGCCGGTAGCAGTTGCCGTCGGTTGCGATCCGGCCACTCTTTACACCGCAATCCTCCCTCTCCCTCCGGCCATCGACGAGATGCTGTTCGCCGGTTTTCTGCGTGGGAAAGCGGTCGAAATGGTCAAATGCGAGACATGCGACCTCGAGGTTCCAGCCAATGCGGAAATCGTGCTTGAGGGATATCTCAATCTGGGAGAACTTCGCCGCGAAGGGCCTTTCGGCGATCATACCGGCTTCTATTCGCTCGATGATGAATATCCGGTTTTTCACATCGAGTGCATAACGCAGCGCAAAAATCCCATCTACGCGGCAACCATCGTCGGTCCGCCTCCCATGGAAGACTTTTACATGGGCAAAGCCGTGGAGCGCATCTTCCTGCCTCTGATGCGTACCCAACTACCGGAAGTGCGCGACATCTGCATGCCGGCCGAGGGCGTGTTTCACAACCTGATGCTTGTTTCCATTCGCAAGTCCTACCCGGGGCAGGCCCGAAAGGTGATGCACTCGATTTGGGGGACGGGCCAGGCGATGTTCAGCAAATGCATCGTCGTGGTGGACGAGGACGTAGATGTGCAGAATGTATCTGAAGTCTCTTGGAAAGCGCTGAACAACATCGATCCCCAGCGTGATATCGAGTTCGTCACCGGTCCCATCGATTCGCTTGACCATGCCAGCCGGCTGCCAAACTTTGGCTCCAAGATGGGTATCGATGCAACCACGAAATGGCATTCAGAAGGATTCACCCGTCGCTGGCCGAATGTCATCGAAATGTCCGGCGATGTAAAACGTCGAGTTGACGAGCTTTGGAAACGCGCCGGTCTCGACAAGACGAGGGACTAGATCAGATGATAAAGCTGTTCAAGGCTCAGGGCAGCGCGGAGCCAATTGACGCCTCCGTGGACTCTTAACGCCTGATTATTTGCTCAACTCCGACCCGGGGGAAACGCTAGCCGGGGTTTTGTGTTCTCACCTGACGGATCTTGTTATGGACCTGCAGAAGATGATCGCCGAACTCCAGTCTGAACGTCAGCGCCTCGATCAGGCGATCGAAGCTCTCGAAAGACTCTCCTCAAAAGGAACTCCACGCCGAGGCCGCCCCCCGGCCTGGCTCAAAAGGGAACTCGAAGAATTGGAGCCCGCGAACAACGTAGCCGACGACGATTGAACCTGCGGCCCGCTCAACTGATGCTCACGTAGCGCAGTCCCGCGCGGGTGAGTTTCTCGCGATCCAGCGCGTGGCGGCCGTCCAACACCAACCGGCTCCGCATGCGTTTCCCGACACATTCCCAATCGAGATCGCGATACTCGTTCCACTCCGTGATCAATACCAGTGCATCGCACCCTTCCGCTACTTCATTCGGCGTACCGCATAACTGCACGCCCATGTGGCCGTGATCGCGCTGGAATCGGTCCGCGGCAATGGGGTCGTGGGCTTTCACGCGCACCCCACGGTCGATCAACTTTTGTGCTATCTCGATGGCCGGTGCCTCTCGCAGATCATCCGTGTTCGGCTTGAATGCCAAACCGAGCAGTCCTACCGTTCGTCCCTTCAAAATCTTCAGTTCATGCAGCAGTTTCTCGACGACGCGATCGCGTTGACGGCAGTTGATCTTCCGCGCCGCCTCTACGATCGGCAGGTGAAGGCCATATTCGCCGGCGGTCGCGATCAGCGCAGCGGTGTCCTTGCCGAAGCAGGAACCGCCCCACCCAATGCCGGCGTTCAGAAAGCGCGGCCCAATTCTCGAATCGAGTCCAATCCCTCGGCCTACCTCCGCGATGTCCGCTCCCACGCGTTCAGCCACTAAGCCGATCTCATTGATGAAGCTGATTTTCAGCGCCAGGAACGCATTCGCCGCGTATTTGATCAACTCAGCGGAGGCCAGATCGGTCGAGACCAGTGGAATCGCGCTGACGTCCTCCGGACGGGGCAGGTAAGTCGGCGCGGGAAATGTCTGGTCCAGGATGGGCCGATATAGCGTGTAGAGAACCTCCAACGCTCGCGGCTCATCCGCTCCGATCACAATTCGATCTGGATATAAGCTGTCGTGCAGCGCTGATCCCTCCCGCAGAAACTCTGGATTCGAAGCCACCGCGAATTCGCATTCTTTGCCGTCTGAACGCTGCTCGCACGATTCGCGCAGCAGCGAACCCACCCAATTGCCACTCCCGATGGGGACTGTAGACTTGTTCACCACTACCGTCAGCTCGCCGTTAATGTGCTGGCCAATACTGCGCGCCGCCTGCGACAGGAACTCCAGATTCGGCGCGCCGGAGGGTGTCGGGGGCGTGCCGACGGCAATGAACACCACCTCCGCGCCCGGGATCGCTTCCGCATAGTTGCAAGTGAATTTCAGATTGTGCGATGCATCCCGGAGCAGGTCCTCCAGATTGGGCTCGAAAATCGGGATGCGGCCGGCTCGCAGAGCCGCTATCTTCGACTCGTCCGTATCCAGGCAACAAACAGTGTGACCGATCGATGAAAGGCAAACTCCAGTAGTCAGTCCTACATAACCGGTACCGATAATCGCCACGCGCATAGCTGAAAACGAAGTTCCAATCTTACCAACCGGCGCAAGAGCAGCCGCGATCAATCGCGCATGGGAAAATGCCAAAGTGATTGAAATCATTCGGCCTAACGCCTCTGCTGCCCAAGCCAAAGTGGTCATCTTCGATTTCGATGGCACGCTCTCGCTCATCCGCTCCGGCTGGATGGACGTGATGGTTCCCATGTGCGTTGAAGAACTCGCCCTTCTGGGCACGGGCGAATCTCAACAGCAACTCACGGCGGCCGTTGAGGAATTCGTATGGCGCCTCACCGGGAAAGAAACGATTTACCAGATGATGGCGCTGGCCGACGCTGTTCGTGCTCGCGGCGGGATTCCATCTGAGCCGCTTGTCTACAAAAAGCGCTACCTCGACCGCCTCACGCTCCGTATTGGCGACCGGCTTTCCGCGCTACGCGAAAAGAAGGTTGACCCCACCCGCTACCTTGTTCCGGGCAGTCGCCGGCTTCTGGAGGACCTGGTAGATCGTGGTTTGACTCTCTACCTGGCGAGCGGCACCGATCACGCCAATGTAAAGGAA
The DNA here is from genome assembly GCA_963846045.1 of Terriglobia bacterium. Classification (GTDB taxonomy): domain Bacteria; phylum Acidobacteriota; class Terriglobia; order Bryobacterales; family Bryobacteraceae; genus Bog-105. Next base: position 586,856 of record CAWJUL010000014.1, read on the forward strand.
GAAGCCGAGTTGCTCGATGTGGCACGGTACTTCGGTCCCCGCATTTTTGGGGCTCAGGACGATCTCACGAGCTTTTCCAAGGCAATTCTGGTCCAGCGGATTTTGTTGGAAGCCGGGTTCCATGCCGCAGAGCTACTAGTCTTCGGCGACGGCTATGTCGAGATTGAGGAGGTGAAAAAAGCCGGCGGTATAGCGGTCGGAGTAGCGACGGCAGAGCCTGAATGCCAGGCTATCGATCAATGGAAACGCGATCGGCTTATCAAGGTTGGCGCGGATTTCATCATCCCAAATTATTTGAATAGAGATGAACTTAATTGCATCGTATTTACAGGTTCTGTAGCGGTTTTGTCCGGACCGCCACATAGCGGCGCTGTACAAATATCCTAAAAACCGGACGCCAACTCGTTACATAAGCTCGCGCCGAAACTCTACTAAAGGTAGGAACTTAGGAAATCATTCATCATGCAGCAAAGCACGATTCGCCCCAAACTCCTGTTAGGTGACGATCATCACCTTATTTTGGACGCTCTCCGAGCCATGATGAAGGAAGAGTTCGACATCCACACCGTTGACAATAGCCAGTCTTTCTTAAAGGCCATTGAGGATTTCCAGCCTGATGTTGCCATTTTGGACGTAAGCATGCCCGGCGCCGATGGTTTTATAACAGCGCGAAAGGTGCATGAACGGAGGCCTAGTCTGCCGATTGTCTTTCTGTCGATGCATTCGGATCCCAAGTACGTCGAACAAGCTGCGCTTGTGGGGGCCAAAGGTTATCTTTCGAAACGCTCCCCCGCGCAGGAATTAATTTCGGCTATCCATGCGGTGCTTGAGGGTGAAACTCTCCTGCCGCTAGCGGAGCTGCCCGCGGGGCAAACAGGGCAGCGCAACGATCTCACGGCGCGCCAACGTGAGGTTTTGCGGCTAATCGCAATGGGCAGCAGTGCGAAAGACATCGCGAATCAGCTAAACATCTCTGTCCGGACAGCCGAGTTTCACCGGGCAGCCATTATGCATCGCCTGGGACTGCACTCGACCGCGCAGATGACGCGGTATGCGCTCGCTAACGATCTCGGATAAGCTGGCCATCCCTAATCCAATTAGCAGGAGGAAATTGTGAGATTGACCGAATCAAATCGGGTTTATTAGGCGTCTCCGCCGCTCTGCTTGCGGCTTCGATTGGAATCCACGCCCAGAATACTGCCAATCAGCACATGGATACAGGGACGCGGAAAATGATGACTTCTGCGGACATGATGTTCGCCACCAACGCCGCACAGGGTGGCATGGCCGAAGTGAAGCTTGGGCAGCTCGCCACCGAAAAAGCAAGCAGCCAAGATGTCAAGACCTTCGGACAGCGCATGGTGGACGATCACAGCAAGGCGAACGACCAGCTAAAGTCCATCGCTTCCGCCGAAAACATGACTCTGCCAACCGATATCGGTGCAAAGAATCAGGCTCTATATGACAAGCTCTCCGGGATGTCGGGCGCGGCGTTCGACAAAGCATACATGAAGGCCATGGTGAAAGATCATGAGACCGACGTGAAGGAATTCCAGAAGGAAGCAAACAGCGGCAAAGATCCGCAGTTGAAGCAGTTTGCCTCGCAGACGTTGCCGACCCTTCAAGAACATCTGTCGATGGCGAAGTCCACAAACTCGAAAGTGGCGGGCGCATAATCTTATATGAAGTATCGCGTTGTATTTCGAGAACGTTCAGACGAGCAAGGCGAACGTGCGGACGATCCGCCCAGCTTTCTTATTCCTGAACTGGACGACAGCACCGTGCTCGATGCGGAATTCGTAGGCAGACTCCAGCCCGACTCTTTGCATAATTCAGACCGTATCGAGGAAGATGATGGCTTCCTTGCTATGGCTACTCCGGAAATCTGGGAGTACGATGTGGCCGAAGGACGAGAAAAGGACTTCATCGCCGCTCTTCAGAACTCAGGCATGGTTATCGAGTTCGAACCGCTGGAGGAGGCCGACGAGATCGGCCTCTCATGAGCCATAATTGCTTCTCTTGTAACAACTAAGTAGAATCAGTACTTAACACCGAAAGGGGCTATTGCGTCTGTGCTTCGACTGATTCTGATTATTATTCTTTTCCTTCTTCTAATCGGCACACTCCCCACTTGGGGCTACTCCAGCGGTTGGGGTTGGGGATATTACCCGACCGGAGGCCTGGGAATTATCATTCTAATCGTCGTCGTCCTGCTGCTGGTCAACCGCCGCGCTCTCTAAAACGGTTTACTACGCGGCCTCAGGGGGCGAAACTCGTTGTGTGAGGCAGAATCCAACAGATGGAAGGATGAAATGAGCGATTCCCTCAAGAACAAACGAGTAGCCATATTGGCGACTGACGGTGTTGAGCAGGTTGAACTGCTTGAGCCGAGAAAGGCGCTTCAGGATGCGGGCGCGAAGGCCGAAGTTGTTTCACCGAAGGGCGGCGAGATCAAGGGTTGGAATCACACCGATTGGGGCCAGAAGATCCCGGTCGACGTCGAACTGAAATCGGCAGATCCGAACCAGTATGATGCGCTTCTGCTTCCCGGTGGCGCGTTGAATCCCGATCATCTCCGTATGGATCCGCAAGCGGTCAAGTTCGTGAAGGCATTTTTCGAGGCACACAAGCCGGTAGCGGCAATTTGTCACGGGCCGTGGCTATTGGTGGAGGCGGATGTTTTGCGTGGGCGGAAGTTGACCTCCTGGCCTTCGTTACAGACAGATATCCGCAATGCCGGCGGCGAATGGACAGATGAGCAGGTTGTGACGGATCACGGCCTGGTGACCAGCCGCAAGCCTGACGATATTCCTGCGTTCAATAAGAAAATGATCGAGGAGTTCGCGGAAGGCAAGCACCAGGCGCAACACGCGTAGTTGCTAGTGCAAGCGGGTGTGCATTATGAATAGATGCACACCTTAGCCGTCGATGTTGGTGGCACCAAGTTCACGGTTGCGGCATTCGATGGCGACTGCATCGTGCATCGTGAGAGCCGGCGGACCGATCGCAACGGCGGCCCGAGTTCGATGTTCGCTGAGATCGAGCGAATATATGCCCAATGGTCTGAAACTTACCAATTTGCCGCGGATAAGTGTGGGATCGGCTTCGGCGGCCCCGTCGATTTCCCCTCGCAAACGGTTACCCTCTCCACTCACGTCGAGGGATGGGCGCAATACCCGCTGGTTGAAAATCTAAAGCGGCTCACCGGCGCCCCAGTTGTCATGGACAACGATGCGAATGTCGGGGCCTTGGGCGAGGCCTTCTATGGTGCGGGCCAAGGCTTCGATCCGTTGTTTTACATCACCCTCTCAACCGGCATCGGTGGTGGCATCGTCCTCAATGGTCGTCCGTTTCGGGGAGCCGACTCCTTTGGCGGTGAAATTGGGCACATCAACGTGCTGCCTGAAGGCCCGCACTGCCTATGCGGCTCTTATGGATGTCTGGAGCGAATGTGCTGCGGGCTGTGGCTTGAACGGGATTATGGCCGGTCTGCGAAAGAACTTCTCGAAGACGAGAAGTTCGTCGGCCAGCTACGTCGTTTATCTCGCCCGCGGATTAAAGGCCGCAATTATGATTTTGAATCCCGCACGAATCGTCATCGGCGGCGGAATTAGTAAGGCGGGAGACAGATTATTCCTTCCGCTCAGGGAAGAGCTCAACCGGCAACTGACGTCGTGGTCGCGGGCGCGGCGCGACGTGGTGCCTGCGGCCCTGGGTGACGATAGCGTCCTCTACGGCTGTTTGGCACTGACCCAACTTGAAAGAATTTAATCAGTGATCATGCTTTTCCGGCAACATTACCGGGCCGTTCCGCACGTCTCATTACGCGGAGGAAACCTAAGTTGAAAAAGTTACGATCTTTGCAGTCTGTTGTCTTGACGCTTGGTTTAGCGCTCGGTGGAGCAGTTGGCCTATGCGCACAGAGTAATGCCCCTGGTCCCGGTTATGGCCAGCAATATCCGGCCCCGTACGGCGGCGGCCTTCGCGGAATAGTTGATCGCACGCAGAACGATCTGCGTGCTGCCGCGGAGATGGAGCACAACAAAGGCGATCAGCGAGAGCGGTATGACCACGCGCAAGGTCACTTGTCGACTTTTGACCGGAAGTTAACTCACGGCAAATTCGACAGAGGCGAATTGGACAAATCCATAAATGGCTTAAAGACATCCTGGACCACAACGTTCTACAGGCGAGCAGCCGTGATGCCCTGATGCACGACATGGAAGACCTGCGAGTTGCACGTGACCGTCACTACTAGGTGCTAGGCTGAGGAACATAAGCAGGCGTGCGTTGTTACACCCGCTGCGCCTGCGCGCTTCCCGCCAGTCCAAGTTCGATCGCTCTTTCCTTCATGGCGGAAATGCAAAATGCGATGTGCTCTTCAAGCGGAACGCCGAATTCCTGAGCTCCGTTCACGATATCTTCTCGACTCACATTCCGCGCAAAGGCTTTATCCTTCAGCTTCCGTTTGACAGATCCAACATCGACCTCCTCAATGCTTCGGCTCGGCTTTACATAAGAGCAAGCGGTCAAGAAGCCTGCCAATTCGTCACACGCGAACAGCGCTTTCTCCATCAGCGAGTCGCGCGAGACGCCACTGTAGTTTGCATGCGAAACAATTGCGCGCCTAGTCTCTTCATCAACGCCGCGTTCGGCGAGAATTGACTCGCCTTTCATCGGGTGGTCGGGTGCGGCTGGATGAATCTCCCAGTCAAAATCGTGAAGCAGCGCAGTTACTGCCCAGCGCTGCTCATCTTCATCAAATTTTCTTGCATACGCGCGCATGCAAGCTTCTACCGCTAACATGTGGCGCCGTAAGCTGTCGCTCTGAACGAATTCGCAGACTGTCTGCCACGCCTCGTCTCGGGTCATGCGATTGCCTTTTATGATTCCTCGATCTTCACAGACTTGAGATATCGCCCTGTTTAACCGCATTCACTACGTCCTGACCGCTTCGCACCTGTCCGAAAACAGTGTGTTTTCCGTTCAGCCAATCGGTGACTACATGCGTGATGAAGAACTGGCTTCCGTTCGTGTTCGGCCCGGCGTTGGCCATGGAGAGCGAGCCAACTTGGTGGTTGTGCGGATTCCCTTTAGTCTCGTCTTCGAATCGGTAGCCAGGCCCGCCGCGGCCGCTTCCTTCCGGATCGCCGCCCTGGATCATGAAGTTTTCAAGCACGCGATGGAATTTTGTGCCGTCGTAGAAGCCCTCGCGTGCCAGGAACACAAAGTTATTCACTGTCTTCGGCGCTTCTTTCGGGAAAAGATCGACAACAATTGTGCCCTTTGATGTTTCGAGCGTGGCGGCATAGTTCTTCGACGAATCGATTGTCATCGGCGGTGGAGCGGAATAGCTTTTTGGCATCATCTTAAGTCTAGTGGCAGCGGATAAACTAGGCAGTCATGCAGCCGAATCCTGTCATCGAGTAGTATCCTGGCCCGCTACTCTGATCGTCCGCTTCCGCTGATGCAAACTGCGGATTGCGACGTCACAGCCGCCCAAGAGTTGCGGAAGCACCTGCCCGGGCGTGCTGTTTCCCAACGCTCGCAGCGCCGAAGTCGCATTCAGCGCTTTGCTGCTTCGCCTCGGATGCTGGAAGGAAAGCCACGATCTGACGAACGATGACGAGTCGCCCGATGGGTGTTACTTGCACGCAATCATTCATCGCATGGAGCCGAACCCTTCAAACTCGGCATATTGGTGGCGTCGCATTCCCGATCACCCGCTGTTTGAAGAGGTTCGGCAACGCGCAGCCGCTATCCTTACGCAAACTCCGATAAGTGAATGGAACTTGCCTGCACGATGGGACGCCTTACTCTTCAATAGCTGGTGCGAGGAAGCGCGACGCTCTGCGGGCACGGCAAAAGAGAGTGCTGCGCTCGCGATTCAGGCCGCCGAGTGGCACGTTTTGTTCTCATGGTGCGGAGCGCCCCGAAGTGCTTCCTGAGTCGCTATTTTAGCGATTGCGAGCGCCATCCGACACTTGCGCCGTTTCGCAGCGATACAGGCCTCATCCGCTACACTAGGGAGTTTGAGTTTGTAGTTCGGGGTATGTTCTCGTCGCTGATCCCCCACGTGCCCTGAAACCGGCACCGCGGACGGAACGTCAGGGGGTTTTGCCCGCGCTTGGAAAGGATTCGCTAGGTAGATGATTCATCACAGGCTTTGCAGCCTGCGCATGCCACCATCGGCAGTCGTCTTAACAATTTGTTTGGTAGCGCTCAGCGGGTTGTCGGCCGCAGCACGTCCTGACGAACAGTTGTCCGGACAAACGCCCGCACCTTCGCCTGCTCAGCAACCGCAGACACCTTCTCAGCAGCAACCCACGCCCGCCCCGCCGCAGCAGCCGCCGGCGGAACAACAGAAACCTAACCCCCAGCCACAAAAGCCCCCTGCGCAACCTCAGCCGCAAACAAATCCTTTTGAAAATGTTCCGGCGACCCCAGAGCATCCGCAAGCTCCACAAGGGCAGCCTTCGGCGATTCAGGAAAGCAAACCTGCTCCTGTTGCAGCGAACATCGTTGAGGGTGTTGATTTCCGGGGGCAGCGCAAAGTGCCGCAAGATACGCTTCGCGCCCTGATCTATACGAAGAAGGGCGATGTCTACGACGAAGAGACCATCCACAGAGACTTCATCGCGTTGTGGAACAGCGGCCGTTTTGACGACCTTCGTGTCACCCGGGAAACCGGTCCGAACGGCGGCATCATCATCACCTTCAACGTGGTAGAACGCCGCACCGTTCACACGATCGATTACTCTGGAAACAAATCGATCAGCAAGTCGGAAATTCTCGATCGCTTCAAAGACCGAAAGGTCAATCTCAGTCCTGAGTCGCAATACGACCCAGGTCGAGTCCAGCACGCCAAGAACGTTCTTTTGGAATATGAAGCCGAGCGCGGTCATCAATACGCGACCGTGACGCCCCAAATCCGGCAGGTTCCGCCCGGCGGCGTAGACATCAATTTCGCAATCGACGAAGGCGCAAAAGTGAAGGTCGGCAAGATTCTCATCGATGGCAACCATGCCATTAGCAGCCGCGATGTCATCCGCGCGATGAAGAATCTGAAGCCCATCGGACTTCCGCACTCGCTGCTGTTTGAAAATTTGTTTGCGCGCACGTATGACTCGACCAAGCTCGAGGAGGATTCTGAACGCATCCGCCAGATGTATCAATCGCGTGGCTACTTCGAAGCGCGCGTGATCAACAACTCCGAACGTATATATGACGTGTACGGCCACGGAATCAAAATTCCGTTAATCAATCCGCAAAGGCCCGGCAAGCAGGTCGAGATCACGATGTTCGTTCGGGAAGGCGACAAGTTCTACCTGCGCAACTTCCAGTTCGTCGGCATGAAATTGTTTCGCACGCCGGATCTAATCGCGCGATCGGTATTCAAGATGGGGCCCGGCGACGTGTTCTCAACCGAGAAACTCCAGAAAGGTCTCGAGGACCTTCGGAAGCTGTACGGCAACTTCGGGTACATCGATTTTGTTCCTTCGCCTGATCCCGAAGTGGTCCCTGGCAAGGACCAGGTTGATCTCACGGTCGATGTGGATGAAGGGCATCAGTTCTTTGTTCGACGTATCGATTTTCAGGGCAACAACACTACGCGCGATCGAGTCATACGCCGCGAACTGCAAGTCAATGAAGGCGACCTCTATAGCCAGCAGTTGCTGGACGCGAGCGTTCTGCGCCTGAATCAGCTAGGGTATTTCGATCCGCTCAAACCGGAAGACGCCTGGACGATCACGCGCGACACGAAGACCAACACGGTCGACCTGTTGTTGAAGCTGAGAGAGCGCGGCAAGAATTCTATTCAGTTGAACGGGGGCGTGTCGGGCATTTCTGGAAGCTTCATCGGCTTTTCATACTCGACCAATAACTTCCTGGGCCTCGGCGAAACGCTCAGCCTAGGCGCGCAGATCGGAACGCTGCTCGACAACATCACATTCGGCTTTACTGAACCCTACGTTTTTGATAAGCCGATACAAGCGGGCTTCACGGTCTTCTATCAGCGCTACAGCTACAACCAGGGACAGCAGGCGTCCATTCTCGCCGGCCAGAACCTGATCTCGTATTACAACGCGCTAGGTAGTTATGGATGCGCCAGCACGAATCCTAACTGCAACCTACTGAACTATGTGACTGACGGTCGTGGTTTCACATCATTTGTCAGCTACGCGTTACGCCGAAGTTTCGCTCGCGTGGGATTGACGTACGGATACAGCACTCAAACGCTGAAGACTCTCACTACGGCGGCAAACAACTATTTTTATTACCTCGACTTCGAAGGCGTGAACGGTCCCAACTCGCTGAGCGGAATCCGCACCAGCACCGTCACGCCGACGTTCGCGTATAACACCGTCAATCACCCCATCATCCCCACGCACGGTCTCCGGATCAGTCTCACTGCCGGGTTCGCCGGCAGCGTGCTTGGCGGAAACGTCAATACTGTGCAACCTGCTATGGACGTTGCGTACTTCCGGCGTGGCTTGTTCAGAAGCAACGTGATGGGCTTCCATGTGAATGCGCGCTTCATCGCCGGATACGGCGGCAAGGTGGCGCCACCGTATAGCCGCTACTACATGGGCGGTGAGGATGACATCCGCGGCTTCGACATTCTGACGATCAGTCCGATCGCCTTTATCCCATCGGACACCACTCTGCCCGTGTACAACAAGGACGGCAGTCCTCTGGTGCAGAAAGTCGTTAACCCGGATGGATCCACGGGTACTCAGGCGATCAGCCAAACCGTTCCGGTTTACCAGTTGATTCTGCCCGGTGGCGATACTGCGGCAGTGTTCAATTACGAGTACAGAATCCCAATCTTCGGACCGATCACTCTGGCGCCATTCATCGATGCCGGCGTCGACCGGCTCACCTTGCCCAGTCAGTTGGGCCTCAATGAGCTCCGGGTCCAGCAACTCGATGCTGAGTTCGCGCAAGCAAATATCAGCCCGCGCGCGGTCATCGCGCCCGGCACGCAGAAGCCGCGTGTCTCCGTCGGGCTGGAACTGCAGGTACTTATGCCGGTCGTCAATGCCCCATTCCGCCTATATTGGGCGTACAATTTAAGTTACGTCAATACAATCTTGCAGCCGCCCGTGATTGCGGACCGCGGTTCTCTGACTAGCAACGAAAACTTCGGAAATGCTTTAGGGGCGTTCGGACAGCCCATCCCATACGATGAGCGGCGGTCGCTTTTCAGGTTTTCGATCGGCCGCACGTTTTGAGCGCTTGAATCCCCAAGCGTTCTGGTTTTTGACGATAATAGAAAGACACACGGAAGGATTTGAAGAAGTAGATGGTTAGAAGAAGTATCATTGCGCCCGTGCTGGCCCTGTTGTGCCTGGCCGCCGGCGTATCTGCGCAGCAGGTACAGAATAAAGTCGGCGTCATTAGCATCCAGGGGGCGATTGTCGGCACCAAAGACGGCCAGAAAGCCTCCCAGGAGTTAGACGGCAAATTTGTTCCTAAGAAGAAGGAGTTCGACGCTCGCCAGAACGAGATCGCTCAACTCCAGGACCAAATAAATAAGGGTGGCCAGTTGATGAGCGAAGACAAGCGCAACCAGCTCGCCCGCGAGATCGATGAAAAGAAGAAGCGCCTGGAGCGCGATGTGCAAGATGCTCAGGAAGAACTGCAAGGCGAGCAACAGCGCGTGATGCAGGGCCTCGGCCAGCGCATGATGGCTGTCATCCAGAAGTACGCCAAGGATAACAACTATACGATGATCCTCGACGACAGCAACCCGAATACGCCCATTCTCTACGCATCTACGGCGATCGACATCACCCAGGACATCATCTCGCTCTACGATAAGACCAGCACGAATGGTGGACCAGCTGCGACGCCCAATACCCCGGGCACTCCGAAACCCGGCGCGACGGGTGGAAGCGCATCCGCTAAATCGCCGGCCGGCACCCGCTAAACCTTTCGCTATCTAGAAGCGTCTATCGCCAGGCAGCCTTGGCTTGCTTGGCGATAGCACTATTATGGAAGGATTCCGTTGCTTCTGAATGGCGAAAAGCTGGCTTAGATACCGAAGCTTTCTTTACGTGCTGCCGCTTTGCGTGGCGGCTTTGCTGTTTCAGGTCACCTACACAGTCGTTATTATCCGAACGATGATTGTGGGTGCGTCTATTCCAGACAGCCCCTTCCTCGCCGATCCCGATGGCACAGTGAATGCCGTGAGTGTTGCCGCTCAAAAGGCGGGGCTGCACAAAGGCGATCGCGTGATTGCTTTCGCGGGGAGTGCCCTCGAGAGTCAGCGCGATTTGTACGAGCAGGTTGACCGCCACCGTCCCGGAGATCCGGTGTCGATCGCGGAGAGTCCCCAAGGGCCAAACTACAGCGCGATCGTTTCTCGTCCCCATTGACGATCACAAGCAGCCGTTTAGCATTGCGAGTTTCAGCTTCAGAGCCATTCTGCTCGCCGTGATGTTGCTATGTGTTCTGACTGCTGTTTACATGGTTTTGCGGCGACCGCACGACACTCGGGTGCTGGTTGCGTCCGGACTGTTGATCTCCTTATCGCAAGTGGTGAAGCTTGCCAGTTGGTATCGAGTTTCCGCACGTGTTTTGGGCTTTCGCCCAAATTTGGAGTCACGTGTGGATCTTAAATTGGAGTGTCGTCATCGCGGCGTTCGGCTTCTATTTCCCCGAGCAGTTCGCGTGGGACAAACGGCGGCCTTGGCTGAAGTGGTTGTACCTTGGGCCGGTGCTCTGTCTGAACACGTTTTTTCTGGTACAAGCAGTTGCACCGCTGTTCAGCTTCCGTGCATACGCGGCACTTGGAAACGGGCGTTTCCGCGTCGCTTCCTTCTATTTTCATCACGATTTCCATCTGCATCTTCTTCGCATGCATCGGAGTGAAAGAAGGGCAAAGCGAAAAAGCGCGACGTCAAGCGGAGGCTTCGCATTCTCGAAGTAGCTGCAGCCATTGGTCTGGGGCCAGTGGGGCTTTACATCTTGTATTCCGTCTTCGTCGCGCGCTCCGAGAACGGGTCCGAGATCGTGTTGCTGCTTGTCTCGCTGTGTTTCCTGGTGTTTCCTCTTGCGCTTGCCTACACAGTGCTCACGGAGCGCGCGATGGAACTGCGCGTGGTTGTGCGCCAGGGCATGCGGTACACGCTGGCCCGCGATGGATTGCGCGTGTTTCTGTTTGCAGTAGGGTCGCTTTTCTTCTGGCAACTGTCTGTGTTTCTGTCCAGACGCGGCGTCACCGATATAGAACGAACCATCGGGTATGTCGTTAGGAGTCGGTCTGTTCGTACTTCTCGTCCGGCGAACTCGCTCCCAGCTTTTTGGAGTCATCGATAAGAAGTTCTTCCGCGAGCACTACGAATCGGAAGCGTTGCTTTCTGAACTCAGCGAGAACGTTCGCACCATCATCGATGAACAACAATTGCTTCAGACCGTCTCGAAACGTGTCTCCGACGCACTGCACATCTCACACTTCTCCGTACTCATGAACGGCGATGGCGGCTATCATCCCGTGTACTGCATGGGGCTGGATCTGCCCGACCGAGTGCGCGTGCCGGAAAATTCGAAAACTGTAGCTCTGGTTGAGAACGCCAAAGATCCCGCACCCATCTACTTCGAGCGTGCGGACAATTGGATTCATTCGACGCCGGAAGACGAGTTGGTCACATTCAAAGCGCTCGGCGCACAGCTTCTCCTTCCGCTCGAAGCCCAGAATCGATTATTGGGCTTGTTTTGCCTTGGCCCCAAACTGAGCGAGGAGCCGTTCTCAAAGACCGACATCAGTCTGCTTCGTTCGGTTGCTTTTCAAACCGGCCTGGCGCTCGACAACAGCCGGCTCACGGCGGCCGTAGCGAAAGAGGTCGCCCAACGCGAGCGGCTGAATCGTGAAATCGAGATCGCCCGTGAAGTTCAGGAGCGACTGTTCCCGCAGCAGTTGCCCGTCATTGCTGGTATCGATTACTTTGGAGCATGTCGTCCCGCTCTGGGAGTCGGCGGCGACTACTACGATTTCCTGAAGCTATCTAATGGCGAACTCGGGATTGCCATCGGCGATGTGTCCGGCAAGGGCATTGCCGCGGCACTGTTGATGGCTTCCTTGCAGGCGTCGCTACGCGGCCAGGCAATGACCGGCTTAACCGATCTCGCAACCTTGATGAGGAACGTGAACCGGTTGGTGTACGATGCGACGCCCATAAACAAATACGCGACGTTCTTCTACGGCGAATACAACCCCCACACAAGAACGTTTCGCTACGTAAATGCAGGCCACAACCCACCTTTCGTCCTGAGGCGAACTGCAAATGCGGCACCTGCACGTGATCCGGCTGGATACCGGTGGCATGGTAGTCGGCTTTTTTCCCGAAGCGCCTTATCAGCAGGGCACGTTAAAGCTTGAGCCCGGCGATGTTTTCGTCGGCTTCACTGACGGCATAAGTGAAGCCATGAACAACGCCGAAGAGGAGTGGGGCGAGGAACATCTTATCCCCACTGCCGCTGCGAACGTTGACAAACCGGCGGCTCAGATGATTCCGTCTCTGATGGCTGAGGCGGATCGTTTTGTCAACGGCGCTCCTCAGCACGACGATATGACTCTGATTGTGTTGAAGCTGCAGACTGGCATACTCGCCGGAGCGATCGTTTAGCCGAGGTACTGCACCTCGACATATGTGCCGAGACGAGCATTGTAGGCGATGTACCAGCCCGGATGATCGGGGTCGTCGTAAATTGTGATCGGATCGCCGTTCCAGTTCCAGTCGCTCACATAGCCGAATTCCCAAGGTGCAACGCTCCAATACCAGTTGTTGAACCAGAACCGGCCCGGGGCGCCGCCGGCCAGCCGCCATTCGTGACCTGGGCCGAAACCGCCTGTAAATCGACCGTGAGCCCAAGGATGATCAAGGTGGAAGCGAGGATCGTTAGCCGCAGCGTGTCCTACCCAGTGATCGGTCCGCGCGTCCACGTGCGGTGCATTGGGATGTCCGGGCGCATCCCGGTAGTTCTCCTGCGGCGCGCGGCGCTACCGCGTTCCATCGGTTGATTGCGGCAGCGCGTTCCATCGGCTGGGCGTTATGCGCGGGCTGGGCGCTACCATGCTCCATTGGTTGACCTCCGCTACTTCGCTCGGGCCCGTGGGCAGGAACGTGACCGCCTCCACCTCAGCGTGCTGCTGTCCGCCACCGCCACCGTGCTCACCTCCGCCCTCATGTCCCCGGTCCTGGGCGGTTGCCGTCAGGCCGAAGGTCAAGACACATGTTGCGAGAACAACAGGTACTTTTCTCATAACGAAATGACGGTTTGCGAGTTGATGTGCGCAACTACGTAATTCTACCAGCAGAGATGCTTCAAATTATTGCTTGTAGTTCTGAATGTAAGAGTCTCGGGGCAGACCCACGCCCACAGCTCGCTGACGCAGCCGCGCGGCTTCTTCTCTCGTAAGGTTGCCGCCGACTGTGACCAGGTAGGGACTGCCGTGGCCATCGGGACTGAACACCTTGGCGTCCAGGTTCGGGTGCTTCTGGTTGATGAACTTGGCCTTGTTCTCCGCATCGGCTTCGTGCGCGAACGTAAAGACGATCACGCGCCATACCGGTCCGTTTACGGTATGCACGGATTCGGGAATGGGCCTTTCAGCAACAGGTGGCGCAGTGCCAGGCGCGCCTGACCGGAGCTGCGGTTGCCGTTTCCTTCTTGGGCCCAAGGGTCTTCGTTTGCCACGCAGTGTCGGGAGTGGCGGCAATGGGAGGCGGTTCGGTAGCTGCCGGCGTGGGCCGTCGCTTATGTGGATATGCGGCCCAAAGCAGCAACAGAAAGATGACCACCGCTCCGGCCGCGTAGAGCCACAGCTTCGATACTCTGTGCTCAGTGCGGCTCTCGCGTGGGCGAACTCGGGTTAACACTGGAGGAGTCGGCGTCTGCTCGATTTCAGGCTTTGCCGCAACCTTTGGTTCTGGAGTCACGGCCGGCTCAGGCTTGCGCTGACGATTCAGAGCCAAATCTTCCAGTTCTGGCAGTGTGCAGCGCGTCTGCGGATTAGGGTCAGTGCACCTTTGCACGATACGGTCGAACGGCTTGGGCAGGGCGGCTGCTTCCGATGCTCGATCTACCGAAAAGGGTTGCTGCGTAAGAGCTTCGGATAACGTTGCGCCCAGGCACCAAATATCGGCGGCAGGAGTTGTGTTGCACGTTGTAAGCTCCGGCGCAACATACTTCGGGGTGATCAATTCGGGTGACCGGCCCGCGTTAATAGGCAGTGCATAAGCACTGGAAATCCGAATCGAATCGCCAAAAGCGAGCAGTTCGTCCGGCGAGAGATGCCCGTGCACCAAGGCATTCGAGTTGAGGTACCGTAGTGCACCACTGACACTCATGACGATCTCAACCGCTTCAGCCGCCGTCACCGCACGTTCCTGCAACAATCGTGCGAGCGTTTCGTCCGGCGCATTTGCGGCTACATAAATCAGCGGTGCTCCGTCATGCTCGAACTCGCCGGCTGCTAGCGGGCTGCTCAGATTCGGATGCTGTAGCTGTTTTGCGGCGGTCCAAATATCTATTTGCTCGCGTGCACCCGCCCCGGTGATGGAGAACGCGTCCAGGAAAGCCTTTGCAGACCAGTCTCCTAGTACTCGAATTCGGAATCTGGCGTGGTGCGTGTCGGCGGCAAGGATCTCCCCCACCTCATAGCCGCCGGGCAGAACCGTGCTGGACAGTGTGGACCAAGTCGGCTCAGAACTGGTAATTTGCCCAAACTCCATTTCCGCACTATACCACCAGACACAGGCGGCTGTTACGCTGTGATTTCAATAACTTATACGTAAGTTATTGAAACTTAATAATCCGTTCTCGCAGACTCTCAGCGCCAATTGGCGAAAGCGCTCTTTCGCTTATGCCGAACCTCGGCAATTAGTTCCGAAACGCGATGACGCCGATCGACCAACGTTTCCAGCAATGTCTCCAGCGCGTCCTCTTCTGAATCGAGCCAACTGCGTGGAATCTCCTTCCAGGCGGAGTCGATTACTTCGACAGGAAAATTCTCGACCATTGCCAACCAGGGCTGAAACGAGTCCATTGATCGAACATCGTCGTAGATTGTGGTCCTGAAATACAGGCCTTGTAAAGGCGAATCCTGGAATTGCCACAATGCGCCATTGAAGGCGAACCCATGATCGATCATTTGGGCGAAAAACCCAAGCCGGCCCGGCGTTTCACCTTTGAGCGGAGTCCACGACTTCGCGCGAGCGCGGAAGAACACAGCCTGGCGGGAATCGGCATTGCCGATCCATTTGTCGAACACGAGTATGCCGAGGAAGTCGAGCTTGTTTTCAATTTTGCCGAGCAGTTTGTCAGGCAAGAAGTCGAAGATGGCCACGCGGTCGGGATGAACTGCCATGCGGGAGCCGAAATGAAGACCCGGCGCTATTGACTGCCGGCTGCTGCCGAGAGTGATGTAGAGATCGGGGTTGTTGGATATGAAATCCGGCGTCAGCTCAATAACGGCTGTGTCGGGTACATGGATTTGCAGGTACCGGAGGAATGCGCAAGCGAGCCACTCGTTTATCAGGATGCGGCGGTGCTGAGGATTGTTGACAAACTTGACGACGTAGAAGTGGCCATCTTCGCCCTCCATCAGGTGGGCCTGAGCGCCGCCCCGCATCTTCCGAATCAGCTTTTGGGCGCGTACTGGCATGCAACGCTGCTCTTGGAGCTTTGAGTGAGAGAATCAGGCGTAGAGTGGGGCAGTTTCGATATGAGCCAGACAAGGAGCAAGAATAGACAGTATGCCTGAAGACGCTTCAGACAAGCAGCATTGGCAACCGCCACCGCACACGCAAGATGAGGTCGCGCTTGAACTGATGAAGTTCATAGCGGTGACGACGGGATATGGCAGAGGAACGCCGACAACGGGTTTCGGCGGCAAGGGACCACGCTCGAGCGAAGAGTTCGCTGACGCGCTTCTCGAATTATTCGACCGGTGCCGCGCGGTGGTGAAGAAATCCGCGTAAGCGGAGCAAGCCAGTTCTCCCGTCACATGGTTTCGAGTACGTGACGGGAGACAAAGCATCAGGCTAACGCCTTTTCTTAGTTGCCGCTTTCTTTGCCGGGCTTTTCTTGGCCGAAGCCTTCTTCGCCGGTGCCTTCTTGGCTAAGGCTTTCTTTGCTGGAGCCGATTTCTTAGAGACATTCTTCTTGGAAGCCGAAGCTGACTTCTTGGAGCCGCCGCCGGAACCCTTCTTTGCAGTTGAAGCCTTTACGGAGCTCTTTTTCTGAGTCGCTGCTTTCTTCTGCGCCGTCTTGCTTCCTCCGCCACCCTTCTTGCTTGATGCGGAAGTGCTTGCGGACGCCTTGCTGCCGCCACTCTTTTTCGAAGTAGCGGCCCCGGATGACGAGGCGGCCTTCTTTTGGGGGACACCGGGAGCCTTGTGCGCGGAATCACCGTCGGCAGAGGAGGACTTACCGGCGGCCTTCTTCGGCGATGAGTGCGAACCTGATTCGCTTGTCTTCGCCGATGTTCCCGTCTGCTCCGGTTCAGACACTGCCTTTTCCCGACCCTTTTCGCTCTGCTCCCCTTCTTCTCCACCGGCGGCGGACGACTTCGCGGTTGAACCGCCGGAGTGCGCGTGGCTGCCTTCGCGACCCTTCGACTCGGACGATTCTACAGGTGAGCCGACAATCTCGCTGACTTTGATGTCATCGTCTTCGTCGTCCTCCTCTTCGTCATCATCATCGTCGTCTTCGTTGTATTCATTCTTGTCGGACTCCATCTCCACGTGCTCGTCCTCGTATTCGAAGTCCTCATCGTCTTCTTTCGGTCTAAGCTTGTGCTCGAAACTCACGAAGCCCTCCTTTCGCATATCTGCTCACTACGCATCGAGATGATGCAGGCGTCAAAATGATTTCACAACCAGTGGCGAGTTGGCAAGTAATAAATGAAAAAGCCCGAATGATAGTTCACTCGAGCTGAATCGGCTGAAGTTGATTGGTGACTACTGCAAACTGGCAGTACGAACTGCCGCCTTGCGATGCAACACTTGGGATGGCATGCGGCGAGATGTGGCGACATGCGCCGCATTTTGAACGGAGCCAGTGCCGCGCCGTCTGCTTGCAGTTGAAAGCAGCAGCTTGCCTCTAACGTTTCGCGCCTTGCTACGAAGCGGCCGCGTATCGTCTACATACACAGCGGGGATGAGCAGAACATCGCCGACTTCAAGCGAATCGGTCGCGTGATTCACAGCCGCAATGCGATCCGGGTTCATGTGGAACAAGCGCGCTATCGTCTCCAGCGTGTCCCCGGCTTGTACGTGATGCAAACGCCAGGAGTCGCGGCTGCGTGGCGGCACGGCTTCAAGCGCAGCCTGCGCACCGTCCACCGAGCCCTTAGGGACGTGCACCTCGAAACCGGCTGGCGCCACTTGCTTCAGCAGTGAGGGATTCAGGTCGCGAATCACGGAAACGGGCTGAAGGGTCGCGTCGGCGACGAGGTTCAAGTTGGTGGAAGCACTCAGGTGAATGGAATCGTATTCCACAGGTGTGTCCATGTCCACCGACTCCAAACCATAATCTTTCGGATTTTTTGCCATGATGGTCATCGCGACGATGATGGGAACATAGTTCTGCGTCTCGTGTGGAAGCGCGTGACGCTTCATGAGTTCCCAAAAATCGGCGTACCCGGTGCGTTCGATCGCGCGATCTACGGCGCCGGCGCCGCAGTTATAGGCGGCCATGGCCAGATACCAGTCACCATAGTGGGCGTAGAGGTCCTTCAAGTACTTGGCGGCTGCTCGCGTAGCCTTCTCCGGGTCCAGGCGCTCATCGTAGCCCAAGCCGCGACTCAGGGAGTAAGTTGATCCCGTGCCGGATATAAACTGCCACATCCCGACGGCTTGCTTGTTCGAAACGGCTCGCGGCAGAAACCCCGATTCCGCCTGTGCCAGATAAATAAGTTCCTGCGGGACGCCTTCTTCGGCGAAGATGCGCTCGATCAATGGCTTATATCTTCCAGAGCGGCGCAATCCCGAAAGAAGTGTTTCGCGTCCGCGATCCGTCGAGAAGTAGTGGACATAACTCAGTACGGGATCGGAGAGTTCCAGCGGGATGCCCGACGGTGTGTCGTGAAGTTCCAAGGCCAATTTCGGAGCCAGTTTCTCGTCGACCGGGAACGTCATGTGGCTAATCTCATCGATCGGCGCCTTGTCGAATACCACAGCATCCTGCTGAGTTTGACCCGCACCCAACTTCTCCACGTCGAAGCGATAAATGAGATCGCACATTTCGTCCAGGCGGCGCTCAATTCGGCTATGATCCGGGGCCTTGTCGGGAGCATTGAGTAGCGCGTCGACCGCAGCGTCGAATTCTCGCCGCGCACCGGTTAGGTCGCCTTCGAAGTATAGTTGCTTTCCGGAACTGAGATGCGCATCAGCGCGCTTGAGAAGTTCGTCGGTTTCGGGCGAATGCGGAAGAAGGTTCGTGTCCGTCTCGCGAATGGAGTTTGAGGCCGCAGCATCTGCCGGGCTATCTGCGGCCGGGTCGGTGGCCGTGGTTGCCCAAGGTTGAACTCCGTTCAGCGGCAAGGGGCGAGTGCCCGCTTGTATCAGGCTCACGGATACTACGCTCAATATGGCGACCCTGGTAAGAACTGGGTTGAATCTGCGCATCAGGCGATAAGCGAAGTTTATGAATGACGAGAAGTGCAACGGAACCATTACTGTATCGCACTCAGCTTAGCCCGTCAATACAGCCTTCCCAAAAACCGTATCGGCTTCCATAATCGATATAGATAACGGGAACTTATAGAAGCCGATTCAGTGATTTACGGCTGTTAGGTAGCCGACGGCAAGCGCGAGGAGGGAGCCTCGCCTTTTTTGCGAGCTACCGGGTTGGTACTGGTTGCAGGACCCGGTTCGAGATGATCCGGTCGATCATGCCGTATTCGAGTGCCGCTTCGGGCTCGAGGATGTAATCGCGATCGACATCCCGGGAGATCTTATCGACGGCCTGACCAGTAGCATCGGCAAGGATTTCGTTCAGATTCTGGCGCATACGCAAGATCTCGCGAGCGTAGATGTCGATATCCGCCGCTTGGCCGCCCAAACCGCTCATGGAAGGCTGGTGAATCAGGATGCGCGAATGGGGAAGGCTGAACCGCTTGCCCTTGGTGCCACATGCTAACAGGACGGCCGCCATGGACGCAGCTTGACCAACGCAGTAGGTGACGATGTCCGGTTCGACTAGCCGCATGGTGTCAAGAATGGCTAGTCCCGCAGTGATAGAGCCACCTGGTGAATTCAAGTACAGGGAGATATCCCGTTCGGGATCTTCAGCGGCCAGAAATAGCATCTGAGCGATGACGAGATTCGCGACGTTGTCGTCAATAGGCGTACCCAGGAAGATGATGTTTTCCTTGAGTAGCCGCGAGTAGATGTCGTAAGCACGTTCGCCTCGCGAGGTTTGCTCGACCACCATGGGCACGAGCACTGAATTATTCATCTAAGTTCCTTTACAGCAAAGCTTCCGAGACTTGTGAAAGGGAAGCGGCAACCCCATCATATAGGATGTAGGGCTTTCTGGACGAGAGTTCGGCGAAGCGTCAGACGAGTTGACGGAGTTGTCGGCGCGAGTTCATATTAGATGCAAGTGCTTGGTTTTGCAGAAACTTAGCAAGATAGGACAAATCTGACCTGACAAAAGTCCGTAAAGGGAGTCATGATATGACCTGCCCATTAAGTTTTTGCGGAGCCACAGACGATTAGGTTGGTAGTACGACGAAGCCCGTCCCAAGATGAAGGTTCTAATAGCCGATGATGACAGGATTTCGAGACTGCTCCTGCGCAGTTCTGTGCAGCGCTGGGGCTATGACGTCCTTCTCGCTGAAAACGGGCTGCAAGCTTGGGAGATCCTGGCGCAGCCGGAGCCCCCGCCTATGGCAATCCTGGATTGGATGATGCCGGATGCAACGGGTCCGGAGTTATGCCGCAGGGTGCGCGAAAATCTTCGCGAACCTTATACATATATCCTTCTGCTCACATCGAAGAACAGCAAGGACGACACCATCGAAGGGTTCGAAGCCGGGGCGGACGATTACATCGTGAAGCCCTTCGACGACAATGAACTGCGAATGCGCTTGCGCGCGGGACAGCGTATTGTCGATCTGCAGATCAAGCTGTTACAAGCTCGCGAGGAATTGCGCGAACGGGCCAACAAAGATCTACTGACCATGCTGCCGAATCGCCCGGCAATCGCCGCTGCACTGGAGCGCGAAGTGTCGCGTTGTCATCGCGATAACCGGACTTGCGGGATTATCTTGCTGGACATCGACCACTTCAAGAAAATCAACGACACGCACGGGCACTTCGCGGGTGACGCGGTATTGCGGGAGACGGCCGCTCGCCTGCGCTGCAATATGCGCGAATACGATCAAGTGGGACGGTACGGCGGCGAAGAGTTCCTGGTCGTCCTGCCGAATTGCGATCTGTCGCAGGCGGCAACACTGGCTGATCGAATGCGGCATCGGCTACAGGCGGAAGTGATGAAAGTCGACGGCGCTGAATTGAGAGTTTCGGCGAGTTTTGGCGTCACTGTTTCCGACCGCTCGGAGCGTAGCCCCGACACGTTTGTGCGTGTTGCGGACGAAGCTCTGTACCGTGCAAAGGGCAGTGGACGTAACTGCGTGTCTAGTCTCACGCTGCAAGAATCGTCAGTCGCGTTAACGAGCTGATCTAAGCCGAAAGTCACCCTCGACTCCGCGGTATACTGAGTTCTGTCGCGCCCGTAGCTCAGTTGGATAGAGCGTCTGGCTACGAACCAGAAGGTCGGCAGTTCGAATCTGTCCGGGCGCACCAGTTAACCCAACAAAATAGTCTGAACGAATCGGCGGACGGCGGGGCGGCTCTCCACGCGTCATAACGAGAACCAACCGAGTTGCCCTTCGAGTTATAGGCGTGTGACTATGGGGTTGATGCCGAAGGAATACGTAAAACTCAGCGAAGGCGCATACCGTATCGCGGACACTCGTGTATCCCTCGATTCGCTGGTGTACCTCTTCCGCGAGGGTATGTCGGCGGAAAGCATGGTCGAGAGCTATCCGGCATTGACGCTCGAGCAAGTGCACGGAGCTCTCGCATTTTACCTCGCGAAACAAAAAGAAATCGACGCGTACCTTGCTGATGGGCAGCGCGCAGCAGAGTCGCAACATCGGCAATCGAGGCAAAAGAACGCCGAGTTGATTGCTAAGCTGCAGCGGGCGCGGCATGCGAGTCAGATTTCAGGCTGACGCGGACTTGGACGGTCGCATCATACGCGGGTTGCGGCGGGTAGCTCCCGAGATCGACATTCGCACTTCTGGCGACGCCGGTCTTGCGGGTTTGGGAGATCCAGAGGTTCTGCGGATCGCCGCCGACTCAGGACGAATTCTCGTCAGCCAAGATCGGCGGACGATGCCTGCACATTTCACTCGCTTCACGTCTGACGCTCAAAGTCCCGGCGTTATTCTGCTACGCGAAGAGATTCCCATCTCGACCGCGATAGAGGAGCTTGCGCTCATTGTGGATGCGAGCGAGGCCGAGGAGTGGATCAACCGGTTACTATGGATTCCGCTTTGAAGCCGCCCACCCAGGGGCGGGTTCTTTGTCAGCCTGCTGCGGCCTTCCGGGCGATTGGCTGCGAAACAACAGAGCCAGCGGGATCGGCACTATTGACCATCTCTACTTTGTTGACGATCTCTATCTTACCCTTTACGTAGGCGCCTTCTTCAATGAGGATGCCAGGCGCTCTAAGATCTCCTATCAAACGGGCGCCTTTGTGCACAATGATTTTGCTGGTGGCCTCGAGATCACCCTCTGCGACGCCCATTAGGTCAATTTCGCGAGCCGTTACATTGGCTTCCAATTTACCTTCCCGTCCGACGCTTAGACGGCAATCGGGCATCTCGAGAGTACCCGATATCTCGCCGTCGATATGCAGGTTTTCCCGGCTTTTGATCTCGCCTTTTATGACCATCCCCTTTCCGATTACCGCGACGTTTCCCACGCGCACGACGCCTTCGGCGGAACTCTCTGCCCGGCCGGCGCTCAGGTCCCCGGAATTTGAGGCGTCGGAATTGCGCCCTCCGGACTGTTCTGTTCGACTACTCCACATTCAACTACTCTACTGCTTGTCTCGGTGCTTCCCCAATGCCTCATCGAAGAATTGGGCCATCGCCTCATTCGCTTCCTTTGTTTCGGGAAGGCCGGCATCGTTCCAGAACGCATGGGGAAGAGCCTCAAACACAATCAGCCGCGCATCCACTCCCGCGCGCAGGTATGCGCGATGCAGGATGCAGGTTCCGCTCAGTAAAAGGTCTCGCGTACTGGTGATGAACAACGAAGGAGGTAATCCGTGGGAATCGCTGAACAGGGGCGATAGCACCGGATCTCTCAGATCCGCGTTGCCGACGTATTCGCGCCCTTCCTGCTCGGGCGGCTGTGGCACGTCCAGATGCCCGGACAACCCCTGCAATGCAAATAGGGCTTCCGAGTCCGCATGCCGGCTGAAGTCCCCCATTCCGGAAAAGATGCCGAGCGCGCCGGGCATAGGCAGGCCAAGCTGTTTCACGCGCGCAGCCATTTCAGCGGTTAGGACTGCTCCCGCGGAAGTGCCATAGATAGCAATTTTCTGTGGGTTGTACGTTTTCAACAGCTCCCTATAGACGGTGATTGCATCGTCCAGACCCGCCGGAAAGGGATGCTCGGGCGCGAGGCGATACAGAACCGCTATCGTCTTCGTTCGCGCTAGCGCGGCAACTGGGATTGTTTCGCTGAGTGAACCCGAGTCTGAATTGAACCCACCGCCATGCAGATTGATCAAAATGCAATTGCGGTTTGCCTCCGGGAGATCTGACGGCGTGATCACGCGCACGGGCACGCCGGCAAAGGTCTGTTCCTCCACCTTCGTTCCATAGATCTTCCTGAACTGCTCGCCTGCTCCGGCCTGCCACTTGTCTGTTCCCGCGCGGCGCTGGGCGAGTGTTGCGGGCGTGCCGTTACCGGGTATGCGCCTGGCGAGGAAAGCTTGCGCAGCGTCACTGACTGTTTTGGGCACTGGAACTACTCGCGTGACGTGAGCCGTCCCATTCTCATCGATGAAGCTGGTGTCTTTGTCCGGTACGTTTGTCTGCTGCGCCCACAGCGGCACAGTCAGGACACCCAGCAGAATTGCAGTAGCAGCGGTTCGCATCGCCCTATTAGATCACCGGCAATCAACGTGGATAAGGATGCCCGCGCAGCGTCGTGAAAGCCCGATAGATCTGCTCAGCGAGCATGGCGCGGGCAAGTTCGTGAGGGAATGTCATGGAAGAAAGCGACAGCAGCAAATCGGCTTTTGGCCGCCACTCGGGCGGAAGTCCGTCATGGCCGCCGACGAGAAACACCAAGTCCTGACCGTCTCGCTCCGCGCGCTCGATTGCCTCAACGAAATTCGCGGTGGTCAACGAACGTCCCGCCGGGTCGAGAAAGATCTTGCGTCCGCTTGCGTGTTTCGCGAACAGATCGAAGCGGCTCGGTTGAATCTCGCACATCTCGCAACCGCAGTACCGCCCCGTTCGCTTCACAAACTCCGCGGCGATCGCATTCGCGTGAGCATCGCGCGGTTTGCCGATGAAATAGATGAAGATCTTCATCGAGTGCTGGTACTACGGGCGCGCCGGAAGCCTAAGTCTATGGTTGCAAAAGACATAAAGGCACGATAATGTTTAAAATGGTCGCGTAGTCCCGACTTGCAGGAGGAACCATGGCATCCACAGTTTGGAAAGGATATATCACTTTCGGACTGATTACCATCCCCGTGCGCCTTTACGCCGCGGCGAGAACCGAGCGCGTCAGTTTCAATCAAATACACCAAGTCTGCGGCAGCCGTATCAAGCAGCAGATCTTCTGCCCTGTTTGCGAACGCATCGTAGAACGTAACGAACTGGTGAAAGGCTACGAAGTCGAGAAAGACCGCTACGTCATTATCGACGACAACGACATTAAGGAGATCGCGCCGGAATCCGGCGACAACATGGAGATCGTCGAGTTTGTCAGGGCCGAGGGTATTGACCCGATTTACTTTGACGCATCGTACTTCATGGTTGCGGAGGATGCAGGGAAGAAAGCGTACCACCTGTTATTTGAAACGATGCGCAAATCGGGGTTTAGCGCCATAGCCAAAGTAGCCATGCATCAGCGCGAATACACCGTAGTGGTTCGTCCACATTCAGACGGCTTGTTGCTCCACACCATGTTCTACCCGGAAGAGGTGCGCGAAGTGCCTGAGTTCCGGCGCGACGAAAACGTCAGTGTGAAGCCACAGGAAGTCGCATTGGCGGAGAAGTTGGTAGAGGGCCTTGCAGCGGACTTCGACCCGTCGAAATACCACGATGAATACCAGCAGCGTGTGATGCAAATGATTGAGGCCAAGCGCGCGGGCCAGGCTCTGCCCGGCGAAAAGCCCAAGCAGCGCGCGCCCGTGATTGACCTGATGCAAGCTCTGCAGAAGAGTTTGAGCGAGCTGCCCAGAAAGCCGGCCGCGAAAGAGACTGTTGCAGACAGCACAGCCGCTGCAGCCGGCGAAAAGAAGCAATCCACACCCAGAGCGCGTAAGACCGGCACGGGCTGATCTGCGCGTCTACTAAGACGTGCTGCCGCTCCCTCCTATATGGAACACGCGCCGGAAGAACTGCTTCCAACGCCACTGCATCTCCTGGCACTCCGGGGCCGGCGCGAAGCTTAATGCGTGATCGTTTCGCGCCACGGCAAGCGACTCCAATTCGGAACCGGCCGCCTGTACATTGACGGTGACGAAGGTCTTGCACCCATCCACGGATTGAACGTGCCAGGGCGGCGCGACGTTTTTGTTCGGCCCCCAATCCTGCATGAACCGGTTGTAGTCGTAGTTGGGACAGGGCGTCTGAGGCGTGCATCCCCAAAGACGGTATGCGCCTTTGTAATCACGCTTGTTGATGTCGGCAACAAACCGGTTTGCGATGGTCTTTTCCGGATAATTGTGAAAAAAAAGGTAAGCCGCCCAAACGACTATAACGGCGGCAATACAACCGATCACGATCCATTTGATGGCACGATTCCGGCGCTCTTCACCCGCACCGTATTGCTGTAGATAACTGCCCACGAGACTCCTTTGCGGAGCCGCAGAAGCGGTCCTATTTCTATTGTGCAGGATCGCTGCGGAACGCCGTCAACTCGCTTATTTCGGGGGATAAGCCTTATCGTAAGCCGCCGTTGCCTCGGCCGTGATGTCGAGTGCCGGCCGGTAATACATTGTCGTGGTCACGTCCATGACGACATCGATGCCGCGTTCCTGGGCGATTCGCTTGATGACCTCCGACATTTGGGAGCCGGCGCGGCCGAGGATGTCTCGGCGCTCATAATTCACGTCGGTGTTCAAGTCGTCGCTCAAGCGCTGCAGTTCCTTCTGCTTAGTCGCACCCTCCGCGCGAAGCTGTGCCTCTCGGTCGGGATTGAGATTAGGCGCATTCAATTGCTTGCCGATGGATTCGAGCTCCGTTTGCAGATTTTGAATGGCCTGTTGCCGCGGCTGGTATTTTGCCTGCAACGCAGCCTGCGCTTTCTTGATTTCCGCGGTATCCGACACGGCCTTTTGGGCATTGATAATGGCGACTTTGGCCGGAGCGATTGCGTTTTGTCCCCGAGCGCCTGAGATGAAAACGGTCAGAAAAGCGACGGCAAGCAGGCTACTCCGGAATCTGCAAAACATTACGTTTAAAGCTCCTGTGACTGGGCGACACATTTCGTGGGCAGAGCGCGCGAAGTGCGTCTCAGATGTTTGGTATCGCTTAACAGGCTAGCATGCACGTTACCGCCCGATGCGGCCGTCGCGCCCGATAACCAGCGTGCGGCCGCGCCAACGAACGGTCCGTCCGGCGTACGACGCCAGCCAGATTGCGAAGGCATACAGGTCCCAGACGGGCGCAAGCCAGCAGCAGGTTCCAGCAAAACGGCTTCGCAGCACCAATCCCCCGGCGGCCAGGGCCGAAATGCCTCGCAAGGCGAGAAGGACAACCCCGGGCATCCAGGCGCCAAAAGCGAATGCGGCCAACGCCCAAAGCCCGGCATGCGTGATGGGCAATCCAGCATAGCCGGCGCCCTTCGACAGACGGATCGTCCTCGCCCACCGAAGCTGATGCTGCCAGACGCCGGACCAGGTTGCATCCCCGACTGATGTCTCGACGACATACGTGGACAACAGCGCTCGCTTTCCGAGTGCGGTGATGTGTCTGGCGAGCTGATAATCGTCTGCCAGAAAATCGGCAATGGCGGCGAACCCGCCGGCACGCTCCAGGTACTCGGCGCGAAACACGAGCGTCGAACCGAACCCGAATTCGCGCACTCCGATAAGCTGCGCGACTAGCGCGCTGGGCATGAAATCCGTCGCGATGCCAAGCGATTCCCAAGCGGCTGCCGCTGTATATGGCTGCGCTCGGTATAGGCATGTCACAACGCCCACTGACGGATCAGACAGCGGCGCAACAACTTGACTCAAGTAATCGGAATCGACTTTGATGTCGCTGTCATTGATTATCCACACGCGGTAGCGCGCCTCGCGAGCCAGGTTCATCAGCACTCCGACTTTGGCGTTCGGAGTGTCTTCGCCACCGATGAGTAAGCGGATCTCTACATTGGGGAATTCGCGCTGTAAACGTCGAACTTCAATGGCAGCCGGGTCCTCTTCGTCCCGCGCGCCAAACAGCACCTCAAATTGCGGATAGTTCTGCTGAATCTGCGAAACAAACGCAACCGATGTGTTCGGGTCCATGCCCCGCAACGGCTTCAGAACGGAAATCGCGGGGTGGAAATCGGTCGAATCTGACTGTGAGCGGAACTGTTTGGCCAAGTGCCGCAGCGAGGCTATAATCGCGAGGCACTGATACAGCGCCGCCGGAACAAAGGCGATCCAGAACAGGTGCACTAACGTGCAAGCAGAACCACGCCGCTCAAGACCAACAGAGCACCTGCCGCGCGACGCTTCCCCACATGCTCATTCAGAACCAATTTGGCCAGCAGAGTTTCCAGCACGAACGTGGCAGCCGAAGCCGGCACGGCGAAGCTGAGCGGCGCGATTTGCAGCAAAGCCATGAACGCGAAAAACGAGACCGCCATGCAGACGATCGACATCAGCAAGTGGCGGCGGCTGACAATCATGAACAGCAGGCGCGCAAACCCTCGAGCATTCACGCTCTGCTCGCCGCTGCGCTTCATCTCATAACTCTGCAGCAGGTCGCCCATGACAGTCGCGCCGACAATGATGGCGAGTAAGAGCCACTTCATCGGGCCACTCCGAAAACAGTTACAGGTTCCGAAATCGGGCTCTGTCGCTCCGTGCTGCCAACGAGAGCGGTCCCGGCAAAAATCAGAATCGTGCCGATCCAACGCGCATCGGTCACTGTTTCGTGCAGGAAGATCTTGCCCAACACCGCCGCAAAGATGTAGCCCAGCCCCGTCAGTGGAAGCACAAAGCTCAAATCCGCCCAGCTCAGCAACGTCATTCGCGAGAGGAGCCAAAAAATGAGCAGCAACGTGCCCGCAGCCACGTAAGGGTTGAACATGGCGCGAATATAGGCAACAGGATTGGCGCCCATCTGCTCTCCCACGTGCCGCATACCCCAGGCGAGCGCTAGATTTCCCAGCGAATTGAACACGATAACTGCCGCCAGCAGCAACAGCGTCTTGAGTTTGGTTACCTTTGTATTACTTCCAGCTCTGAACTCAGTCACCAGTGGTCAGTACTGCGGATGCTTCCTTCTGCGCTTTGCTTTCCTTAACGAACTGCTTCCGTTTGGAGCGCAAGGACAGATATTCCCGTGCTTCCTTATAGAGTCGTTTGCGTTCGGAATTATCGAACATCGCCTTACCGATCAGCCGTAACGCAACCTTCGGCCGGAAGTAGAACTCGCCGTAGAAGCGTTCCACCCACTCGACGAGTTCGGCGCGATCCAGGCCCGGATACTGATAGTTCGGAAGCTGATGGCCGGCTTCATCGCACATGATCTCGTCGATTGTAATCAGGCCGTTTTTCTTAACGTGGTCGTAGAACTCCGTGCCGGGGAAGGGATGGCCAATCGAAACCTGGATGGTTTGAACATCCAGTTCTTTAGCGAAGTCGATGCTCTTGCGAATGGTGTCGCGTGTTTCGCCGGGTAAACCAACGATGAAGTCGCCGTGTACGGTTATGCCGAGCTTCTTGCAGTTCGCCGTGAAGCGCCGGGCCATGTCGATGGTCGCGCCCTTCTTGATGTTCTTGAGAATCTGCTGATCGCCTGACTCGTAGCCGACGATCAAGAGCCGGCATCCGGCATCCTTCATCGCCTTCAGCGTGTCGTAATCTGTGGTGACGCGCGACGTGCAGCTCCATGTGAACTTCAGCGTCTTCAGCTTGGCGCAGAGTTCAACGGTGCGCGCCTTCTGGTAATTGAAGGTGTCGTCATCGAAGAAGATCTCCTTCATGCCCGGGAAGTTTTCAAGTGCCCAACGGCATTCGTTCACGACATCATCGGAGGATCGCAGCCGCCACCGGTGGCCCGAGTGCGTTTGCGGCCAAAGACAGAACGTGCATTGCGCCGGGCAACCACGCGTCGTGTAGAACGAGACGTAGGGATTCAACAGGAACGGGACGTTGTAACGCCTGAAATCAAGATCGCGTTTGTAAACCTTGGTGACCCACGGCAACGCATCGAGATCCTCGATGACCGGACCTTCGGGGTTATTCTGGAACCCGCCGTTCTTGCGGAATACCACGCTGGGGATTTCGTCGAGCGGCTTGCCCATCGCGAAATCGCGAATCGGGTAATCGAACTCTTTCTTTACGACGAAATCGATGGCCGTTGACGCCCGCAGGCTTTTTTCTGGTTCGATGGTAACTGGAGGACCGACGAAAGCCACCTTCAGCTTCGGATTCAGGTCCTTCATCATCTCCGCAATGCGAACGTCGACAGTGAAGCCGGGCGTGGAGGTGAACAGCACCAGCAACTCGAAGTCCGATGCCATCGCAACGGTTTGATCGATTGAGACCTTGTGCGGCGGCGCGTCTAATACTTTGCTGTCCGGAATCATGCCGGCCGGGTAGCAAAGCCAGACCGGATACCAGTACGATTCAATTTCTCGCGCAGCCGGCCAGCGGGAACCCGCACCGCCATCAAAGCCTTCAAAAGAAGGGGGATTCAAAAAGAGCGTTCTCATTTGTCCGGGAAGCTAATCTCCAGGGTACTTGGTTTCGGGTGGATTACTCAACCCGGGATGCGGGATAAGTAATGAGGCGTAGTTATACGTGCATGACGCCACGTTCACTTTACCGACGGGTTAGGAACGGATGCCGTTTCCGTGGCTGTGCGAGTTCCGTCTCCCTCGGCTGCGTTCGGGGTGAAGTTCGAATAGCTGATATCCAGCTCTACTTTGCCGATCAATCGCGCGTCGATAGTGCTTGACATGTTCTGTGGGACCGCCACGCCATTCTGTATGTTGAACGTACGTTCGAAATCCACTTTCTTAAAGAAAATACTAGGGTTCTTAACGAATCGGCCTTTCTCCATTACGGGAAGATAACTCGCCGCATCCAGCTCGATTTCGCCCTTGAATAGACCGACCTTCTTCTTATGCGGTGAAACCTGGAAGACGTAAACCTGTTTGCCGCTCCTCGTCTTCTCGCCCTTGTACTTGAACTTGTAGTTAGCGGGGATCAATGCCAGGCTCATATCGCCTTGGCTTTGGCTTTCGGCTTCGAGATATCGGCCAATCACCTGGCTCTTAATGTTGTTGTCCCCCTGGAATCCCAGCACACGGTAAGTAATTTGACCCACCTTCGAAATCTTGCGCAGCGCGCGCAAATGCCCGTGCTGCTTCAGTTTCGGTACGGAGGCGCTGATTTCCACATCCATCGACGCGCCGCGCAGATCGTTTTCGTGCCCCTGTGTAGCCTCGATGTATTTGTTCAGAATGGCGGAGGAATCGCTGTCCGGCTGCTCTCCGCCGATACCGTACGAAGCCGTGAACGCGCCGAGCGGTGCGAAGAAGAGAAAGACAAGGGCAGCAAGGATTGTGCGGTTCATTCGGTCTTCCACACGCCAGCTACCCAAGGGCGTTGACAATCCGCAGAACTGGGATTGATGGCCCAGTTTAGCAGATCGACAAACGCACAACTTTCGTGGCACAGCGACCCCCATGTGTCGATTAGATGAGACGGGCAGGCCCGGTAGTTGCAGCAAGCCTGAATAAGGATCCTTGCGCTGGGAAACCCGGCCACGTCCTTGCTTACGGTGGAGTGCACGTCAATGGCCTAGGCTGCGCCGCGCAGCTAAACTGCGAAACAGACCGTAACTATATGATGAGAGGCGACAAGTCCAGACAAGGCGAGTCACAGATCTTAACCAAAAGATGCGCCGCGATTATCACAATTGGTACAGCCACAGGCTGGGCCGTCATATGGAACTGCTCGCTTATGGTCATGCGGGCATGCCGGTGTTAGTCTTCCCCACCTCGCGTGGGCGGTTCTATGAATACGAAAACAATGGCATGGTCGACGCAGTTCGCCAGAAGATAGAAAGCGGGCATCTCCAGCTATTTTGCGTCGACAGCGTCGACGCGGAAAGCTGGTATAACCGCGGGATCCACCCGCACGATCGCGTGATGCGTCACGTCGCGTACGAGAACTACGTTCTTTATGAAGTGGTGCCGCTGATGAAAAATTTAAGCGGCTGGCAGCAGATTTGCACTACCGGTTGTAGCTTCGGTGCTTATCATGCACTGAATTTTGCGCTGCGCCACCCCGACTTAGTACTCGCGTGCATTGCTATGAGCGGCGCCTACGATACGAAGCCATTCATGGACGGCTACTACGATATGGATTTCTACTTCCAGAATCCGGTAGATTACGTGCCGAATCAGAACGACCCGTGGTTCCTGGACCGTTATCGCTCGATGCGCATCGTGCTTGGGGTGGGAGATTGGGACATCTGTCTGGGCGATAGCTTCCGGATGGCGAACATCTTAGGCGCAAAAGGCATCCCGCACTGGCTGGACGTGTGGACGGGTCACGAGAAGCACGACTGGCCGCTATGGCGGCGCATGGCGATAAAATTCTTTTGACTTCAGAGGGAGCAATAATGCCAAAGATTGGAATTTTGTATGGGATGGAGAACTCGTTCCCGTCGGCGCTGGTAGACTGCATAAACAGCAAGCGCATACCGGACGTCACTGCCGAACACGTGCGGCTAGGCGGCGTCAAAATGGCGGAGCCGAGCGGGTATCGCGTTATCATCGACCGCATTTCGCAAGACATTGAGTTCTATCGTGCATACCTGAAGAACGCTGTTCTTGGTGGCAGCATCGTGATCAATAACCCGTTCTGGTGGACGGCGGACGATAAGTTTTTTAATTACGCGCTCGCCAGTCAAATCGGCGTCGCTGTCCCGAACACAGTCATCCTGCCCCACAAGGAACATCCTCCCGGAACAACCGTGCAGTCGATGCGTAATCTCATGTTCCCGTTGAACTGGGAAGAGATCTTCGGCTACATTGGTTTCCCCGCGTTTCTGAAGCCCTTCAGCGGCGGCGGCTGGAAGAACGTATTCAAGGTCAATTCACCCGATGAATTCTTTGCTGCCTACGACCAGACCGGCACGCTCTGCATGACCTTGCAGACGGCCGTCGACTTCGATGAGTATTTCCGTTGCTACGTGATCGGGCAGGAAAAAGTGCATGTCATGAAATACGATCCGAAGCTGCCGCATCATCTGCGCTATGTCAAAGACGGGCAGGCGAGTTCGAAGGAACTGTACGAGCGCGTCGTTCGGGATGCGACAAAACTCTGCAAGACATTAGGCTACGACGTCAATACGGTGGAGTTTGCCGTGGAGAACGGTGTCCCGTACGCAATCGATTTCCTGAATCCGGCGCCGGATGCCGATCTGTACTCTGTCGGTCAGCAGAATTTCGATTGGGTGGTCGAGAACGTGGCCCAGCTTGCTATTGACAAGGCCAGAAGCAACGAAAAGCCGCAATCGGAGTATCATTGGAGTCACTTTCTGTCTCACGGCGCAGCACATTCGGCGGCATCGTAGCGACTCGGTAGATATATTAGTCCGGAGGTTTAGGAGGTTTGACAATGCGGCCTAGTTTCACGATTGGAATCGAAGAGGAATATCAGACGATCGATCCAGAGACTAGAGATCTGAGATCGCACATCGACACAGAGATTATCGAGAAGGGCAAGAGGCTGCTGAAAGAAGCCGTGAAGGCCGAAATGCACCAGTCGGTCGTTGAGGTCGGCACCGGCATCTGCAATAACATTCAGGACGCGTCGGCGGAGCTCAAAGATCTTCGTTGCCGGATCTGCGATTTGGCGAAGCAGAACGGGCTTCGGCTTGCCTCGGCCGCAACCCATCCGTTCGCGGACTGGCGCAAGCAGGATATCTACCCCGACCCGCGCTACTACATCATCGTGCAGGACTTGAAAATGGTCGCGCGAGCGAATCTCATCTTCGGGCTGCACGTTCACATCGGTATTGAGGATCGCGAAACAGCGGTTCATCTGATGAATCAGGCTCGCTACTTCCTGCCCCACATTCTGATGCTGTCGACCAACTCGCCGTTCTGGCAGGGCATGGATACCGGACTGAAGTCTTACCGATGCAAGGTCTTCGACAAGTTCCCCCGCACGAATATTCCCGATGCGTTTGCCAGCTACAGCGAGTATGAGACTTTCTTAACCTTGCTGGTGAAGACGAACTGCATTGACAACGCCAAGAAGATCTGGTGGGATATCCGTCTGCATCCGAACTTTCCAACCGTGGAGTTTCGCATCTGCGATGTGCCTATGCGCGTGGACGAGACTATCGCCATCGCGGCGCTGATTCAAGCCACCATGCTAAAACTGTACCGGCTGCACGAATCAAACACGAGCTTCCGTATTTATCCCAGGGCGCTATTGATGGAAAACAAATGGCGCGCCGTGCGATACGGTCTTGACGGCAAATTGATCGATTTTGGCAAGGAAACGGAAGTGCCGGCGCGCGATCTGATTTACGAGTATTTGGAGTTCGTCGATGACGTGATTGACGAGTTGGGATCGCGCGCCGAAATCGACTATATCCACCGAATTCTTGAACACGGTACCGGCGCCGACCGGCAACTGCGCATTTACCAGGAAACGGGAGACTTGGCCAAAGTGATGGACTACATCATATACGAAACCCAGGCTGGGTTGGTGCCCGAGGCGGCCGCGGGCGCCGGAGCCACCGTTTGAGTACGGATTTGAGCAGATTTCCGTTCGATAACGAGCTACAGCCGGGTGCGCACAACGCGGTTGCTGTGTGCCTGAAAGTTCAGCCATCGGAAAAGGTCACAGTCATCACAGACCTGGCCTGCGAAGAGATCGCCGCCAGCATTGTTGCCGAGCTTAGAAACACCGGCTGCCAATACCGTGCGTTCGTGCTTGAGGAATTAGCGCCCCGTCCCTTAATCGACATGCCGCAGCCGGTGCTGGAAGACCTGGCAAGCAGCCAGGTGAGCATCTTCGCGGTGCAGGCGCAGATTAATGAATTGCGGACCCGCATGCAGATGTGCGCGGTCGTCAACGAAAAAAAGCTGCGTCATGCGCACATGGTCAATATCGAGAAGAAGATCATGCTGGAAGGCATGCGGGCCGATTTCGACAAAGTCGACGAACTGACTCTGCGCGTGATGAACATCGTCAACAAAGCACAGCAAATCCACGCCGTGACAAAGGCCGGAACGGATATACGCGCCAGCTTGACACCCGCTTATAAGTGGATCAAGACCAGCGGCATCATCAGCCGGGAAAAGTGGGGCAATCTGCCCGGTGGCGAAACGTTCACATCGCCGCTTGAAGTAAACGGCACCTTCGTGGTGGATGGCGTTGTCGGCGACTATCTCTGCGCGAAATATGGCGACCTCAAAGCCACTCCGCTGACGTTAACAGTCGCGCAAAATCGTCTGACTAACGCTTACTGCGACAACAAGGAACTGCAGGAAGAATTTTGGAACTATACGCATCGCGATGAAAACAGCGACCGCGTCGGCGAGTTCGCGATCGGGACGAATCTCGCCTGCCGCGATGTCGTTGGCAATATTCTTCAGGACGAGAAGATCCCCGGCGTGCACATGGCGTTCGGTGATCCGTACGGCGCGCACACCGGTGCCCAGTGGACTTCTACCACGCACATCGATGTAGTAGGCCGGGAGTTCGACATTTGGGCCGATGATCGTCAGATCATGAGCTCCGGCCGATTCCTGGTTTAACGGGGGCGCGGGAAGCGTTTTGGTTCCGGAATTTCGTTCGCGGTTCAATCGGCTTTGGACGCCGGAGCTTTACTCCGAATTGCTACAGCGTGTTGACGACCTTACGGGCGCGCATGTGCCTTTTCGCTGCAGCGAAACTCCCGTTTTCTTTCCCAATCCGCTGCTTGACAAAATGGTGCGGTACGGAAGGGAACTCTATCATCAGCTAGCGTCAAATCCGGATTATCGTCGCGCCTCCGAGGCGGCGATTCCGCCGGAGTTCAAAGTCCCCAATGAAACGGCGCATCCCCTATTTGTTCAAGCGGATTTTGGGCTTGTGCGGCTGGCGGACGGAAGCCTGGAACCGAAACTGGTTGAAATTCAGGGATTCCCGTCCGTATACGGGTTTCAGGCTGCGCTCACCCAGTCGTACCAGCAGGTCTATCGCTTGGCGGAAACGGTCTCGCCCCATTTGATGCCATTCCTCAACGATCTTGATGAGACGGGTTACTGGAATCTGCTGTCGAAGGCCATCTTGAATGGGCACGCACCGGAAGAAGTGGTGCTGCTTGAAATCGATCCTTACCAACAGAAGACGTTGCCCGATTTCACCGCGACGCAGAAAAAACTCGGCATAAAAATCGCGGATGTGAGACAGATCCGGAAGGAAGGCCGCAAACTTTTTTTCGATGGCGTTCCCATCAAGCGCATCTACAACCGCGTCATTGTGGATGAACTTATCAGAAAAGACATTAAGCCGGAATTTCTTTTCACTGACGAGGTGGATGTCGAATGGGCCGGGCATCCTAACTGGTTTTTTCGCCTGAGCAAATTCTCGCTTCCCTGGTTCGAGCATGTCAGCGTGCCCGAAACGCGTTTTCTGTGCGATGTCGACAAGCTGCCGGACGATCTGGAAAACTACGTTCTGAAGCCGCTCTATTCGTTCGCTGGACTGGGCGTGAAGATCGGGCCGACGCGTGAAGAGATTGATGCTATCCCGGAGAACGAACGCGGTAACTTCATCCTGCAACAAAAGATGGACTTCGTCGCTACCATCGACACTCCCAGCGGAATGACGAAAGTGGAGACGCGCATCATGTTCGTGCATGATGGCCGCCAACTCCAGCCGGTCACGACGGTCATCCGCACGGGGCGCGGCAAAATGATGGGCGTTGATTTCAACAAGAATCTGGATTGGATCGGCGCTTCGGCCGCTTTCTACGAGGCAGTAATAACATAAAACCGATATGCCCGCTACCGATCCCCGCGCCGGCAAACCGGCCGATGCCTCAGAACTCGTGAATGTTCCCCGGCTGATCACCGCATACTATGCCCTGACGCCGGACGTCTCCGTAGCGACTCAGCGAGTCGCGTTCGGCACGTCGGGCCACCGCGGAAACTCCTTCAATGCTGGTTTTAACGAGTACCATATTTGGGCGATCACGCAGGCAATCTGCGAGTATCGCGCGGAGCAGGGAACCACCGGGCCGCTGTTCCTGGGCATGGACACGCACGCGCTGTCCGAGCCTGCGCTCGTGGGGGCGCTCGAGGTGCTCGCGGCGAACGGGGTGACGGCGATGATCGATCAAGATGGCGGGTATACGCCGACCCCCTCTCTTTCGCACGCCATCCTGAAATACAACAACGGCCGTAAAGACGGGCTTGCCGACGGCATCGTTATCACGCCGTCGCATAATCCACCCGATGACGGCGGCTTCAAATACAATCCTCCGTCGGGCGGTCCTGCCGACACGACCGCGACGAAGTGGATTGAGAATCGCGCCAACGGCATCCTCAAAGACGATATGAAAGCCGTCAAGCGCATGCCTTATGAGCGGGCACGGAAAGCGGACACAACGCGCAGGTACGACTACCTTTCGAGCTACGTGGACGATCTCGGCTCGGTTATCGACATGAAGGCGATTGCTGGAGCGAAACTTCGCCTCGGCGTTGACCCGCTGGGCGGTGCAGGCGTTTCCTACTGGCCGCGCATCGGCGAACGGTATGGTTTGAACCTGACGGTCGTGAACACGAACGTTGACCAAACCTTCCGATTCATGACGCTCGATTGGGACGGCAAGATCAGGATGGATTGCTCCTCGCCGTATGCCATGGCGAGTTTGATCGCGCTCAAAGACAAATTTGACGTCGCGTTTGCGTGCGACACCGACCATGATCGCCATGGCGTCGTTACACCGGGATCGGGCCTGCTCAATCCGAATCACTACCTCGCGGTTGCCATCGACTACTTATTCCAGAACAGGCCCGAATGGCGCAAGGACGCAGGCGTGGGCAAAACGCTGGTGTCCAGCAGCATCGTCGATCGGGTCGCGAATGCTCTCGGCCGCCGGCTGGACGAAGTGCCCGTCGGATTTAAATGGTTCGTAGACGGCTTGCTGGACGGCTCGTTGGGATTCGGTGGGGAAGAGAGTGCCGGCGCCTCATTCCTCCGTCGCGATGGCGGTCCTTGGAGCACCGATAAAGACGGTTTGATCATGGGTCTGCTCTCGGCTGAGATCACCGCCAAGACGCAAAAAGATCCGGGCTCTCGTTATCGCGAATTAACCCATGAGTTCGGCGCGCCTGTTTACGAGCGCATCGATGCGCCGGCAACACCCGAAGAGAAGTCGATTCTCTCCATGCTCTCGCCGGAACAGGTCTCCGCAAAGGAGCTTGCCGGCGAGCCGATTGAAGCCATGCTGACGAAAGCGCCCGCGAACGGCGCCGCCATCGGCGGATTAAAAGTAACGACCAAGAACGGCTGGTTTGCCGCCCGGCCCTCGGGGACAGAGAACGTTTACAAAATCTACGCCGAAAGCTTTCTGGGCCAGGAGCACCTGCGCCGCATTCAGAAGGAAGCCGAAGCGCTCATCTCAAAGACTTTCGAATCCGCTGCGGCCGCATCGGCCAGCGCGCGTTGAGGCTTCTTGTTGCCCACGCGCGTATGCAAGTCAACGCGATAGCCATCACGAGCTTCCATCGGGTCTAAAGCAATTTGCTGCCTTGGCTGCTTCAGGATAGCGTTGCTAAACTGCAAGCGAGTATGAGCAGTACACTCAGTCGACGCGCCGCGCTAGGGCTGCTAGGTGCGCCCCTCGCGAATGCTTTAGCCCAGGGCGTCGCCAGCCGCGGAGTGAAAGCGCAGGCGCGCGGTAAGTTTTCCGGATTGCCGTTTCACGCCTGCTTCACGGATGTAGCGCCGCAAGCCGGCCTACGGCAGCCACTGATCTACGGCGGTATAGAGAAGAAAACATACATCCTTGAAACTGTCGGCTGCGGATGCGCTTTCATCGACTACGATAACGACGGCTGGCTGGACATATTCCTGCTGAGCGGCCAACTCCTGGAAGGAACGCCCGAGAGTGCGACGAATCGCCTCTATCGCAACAATCGCGATGGCACGTTCACTGACGTGACCGAGAAGTCGGGATTGCGGAAGACAGGTTGGGCGTCCGCTGTGGCTGTCGGCGACTACAACAATGACGGCTTCGATGATTTGTTCCTGACTTACTACGGCCAGAACGCGCTTTTTCGCAACAACGGCGATGGAACCTTCACCGACGTCACCAAGAAGTCTGGCTTGTTGCACGATGGGACACGCTGGGGTTCGGGCTGTACGTTTATCGATTACGATCGCGATGGCAAACTCGACCTGTTTGTCGCGGATTACCTGAAGTTGGACACAGCGAAAGTTCCCAAACCCGGCGAGAGCACGTTTTGCAATTGGATGGGAGTTCCCGTCAATTGCGGACCGCGCGGATTGCCGCCGGGACGCGTGTGGCTCTATCACAACAACGGGGATGGCACATTTCGCGATGTGAGCGACACATCCGGTATTTCAAGCGCGAAGGGCAGTTACTGCATGACAACCGTCTCGGCCGATTTCGATAACGATGGCTGGCCGGACATCTACGTCGCGTGCGATTCCACACCGAGTTTCCTGTTCAAGAACAATCACAACGGAACATTTTCCGAGATTGGGCTGGAGAGCGGTGTCGCGCTCAACGAAGACGGTATGGAGCAGGCCGGCATGGGGCTCGGCATCGGCGACTACAACTTGGATGGAAGCCTCGACATCCTCAAGACCCACTTCGCCGACGACACCGCTGTTCTCTACCGCAACAATGGCAAAGGAACCTTCGAGGACGTTACCAACTCAGCCGGTCTCGGTGTGGAAACGCGCTATTTAGGTTGGGGCGCCGCCATTGCCGATCTCGACAACGATGGATATCCGGATCTATTCTGGGTCACCGGCAGCGTGTACCCGGAGGTTGAGAAGGTGCTGCCCAACTATCCATATGCAAGTCCGCGAATTCTGTTCCGAAATCTGAAGAACGGAAAATATGAAGAGTTGCTCGACCAGGCGGGACCAGGCGTTGCGGCGGTGCATTCAAGTCGCGGCTGCGCATTCGGTGACTTCGATAACGATGGAGACCTCGACATCCTCATCGTCAACATGAATGAGCCGCCTTCCTTGCTTCGGAATGATGTGACAGGCGGCAGTCACTGGGCAAAAGTGAAGCTCATCGGCACGAAGTCGAATCGCAGCGCCATCGGTGCACGTGTGACAGCGCATTACGGCACGCACGTGCAGGCGCAAGAGGTGATGAGTCAGTCGAGCTTCTACTCGGCCAGCGATCTGCGTCTGCACTTTGGCCTCGGCGATGCGCAGAAGCTAGACCTCGAAGTGCGCTGGCCTACCGGAGCTGTTGAGAAATTCCCTTCCGTTCAAGCGGACCATCTCATTACTATCCGTGAAGGTGCTGGAATCGTGAAGATGGATGCTTTCGGCAGCGCAAACCGGAAGCTTCCGCGCTGATAAGCGCTACTGAATCGTCAGCAGCCGCGTCGATTGCGCCGAATGGTCACCTTGCGTCACGCTAATCCGGACTTCGTACGACCCCGGAGCGGGCGAGAGTTCCGCAATCATGGGGATCGCGCCCGTTGCATCCGGTTTCGGTAACTGTGGCGATGTGCGCGCGACCTCTTTCCCGTCCTTGAACAACTGAAGCGTGAGTTTCGGCGCAGCGCTGTCTGGCGCCTGTGCGGGATACACGACGAAATACAGAGGCGCAGCTTTCCCTGACGGAACATTGTCGCCCAGTGTAAACGTTAACCGCTTGCCCTCCATCTCGAACGGATTCAGCGGATTCGCCGGCATGCCGAGCGGATCCACGCGCTCCACTAACTCGATGGAGCTCAGACCTACATCGGTCGATGGCGGTATGAACTCGGCAACGCGCTTGGCTGCGCTTCTCTCGATCCCGTTGCCTTCTTTGGCCGAGTCAACAACAGCGGTGCTCAAAACATAGCGGCCCGGCAGTAATGTGACGGGTTCCGAGTATCTAATACTCTGCTGCTGTACAGTTGGCCACTGCGCTGTTGGGACGGCTCGGGTGAGTTCGCGGCTGATTCTATGCAGGATCTGTCCATTCGCATCCTGAACCAGGCCCAGAAGTGAAAGCCGTACACGGTAGACGCCGGTCTTCTGATCGATCTGCGGCGTGAGACTCGCAAATGGTATTTCGAACATCACTGCGCATTCCGTGCCGCCCTGGTACGGGCGGAAATTGAGCAATTTCGCCTGATACGGTACGGCCCGCGGCTGCGGCCTTGCGTTGATTGCATTCAGTGCCGCCACTTCGAATGGCCGGAGCGGTTCTCCATTGAGTTCGGGAAGCGCGTAATAGCCGCGCCGCGACTCGATGCTCACTTTGGGCCGGTCTATATTCACCTCGATCTTGCGATAACGCCCGTCGTAGACATCCGAAGTTGGCGTATACGCAAGTTCGTAGTGCGTTGCCAGATCCTCCACAACATGGCGCATCGGAGCGACGATATCGTTGGTATTGGCTGTCGCAAAACCCCCCGTGCGGGTCGCGAGTTCCTGAAGGGCCATCTGCTTGTTCGTGGTGCTGAGCAACTGGACGTCCTCCGCCGCCGATCCTGCGTCGAAAGCCGCGCCGCCGTGCAGCGCGCCGGCCCCTAACGCCTGCGTCATGTTGCTCTCCGCTACCGTCTTGTTGAGTTGCGCAACGGAGCTTGCCATAGGGCTTTCTGTACTCAGCCCTTGTGTGTTGACCGTGTAGAAAGTCACGCGTGCGCGGTTTGCGTCGCTCGCAACGCCGAGGAAAATTTCCGGGCGATCTGGAAACTGCAGTCCGTCACTGAGAAACAACACGATCTTCCGCCCTTGCATATGTGCTTGCGAGCGAATCAGTTCGTCAAGCATGTCCATCGCGTTCATGCCCGACACATAGGTGTCGACGAACCGCAGGCGGTTTTCGAGTTCGGCTTCTGCCAACTGGGCAGCCCCGGTGGACGTAGTTGCATCGAGCGATCCTCCATAACGTTGGAAGGTCGGATCGCTAGCACTGAATGGAGATTGCGCCATCGGATTGGCGCCGGGAC
This sequence comes from Terriglobia bacterium, assembly GCA_963846045.1. GTDB lineage: Bacteria > Acidobacteriota > Terriglobia > Bryobacterales > Bryobacteraceae > Bog-105. The sequence continues at coordinate 627,529 of CAWJUL010000014.1, forward strand.
CGGTTGGCGTATTTGCCGCGGCTGTTAGAGTCTGTGTGGCCAGCGCCGTGTTGTTCGCGCCTGACGAGCCGCCCGAGTGCAGCTTCGTCGCGTTGTCCACGGCGCGCAGCAGCGCCTCGCGATTATCCGTAAACGGCTGCAGAAGCGTCAGTCTGTAATCTTCCCGGAGAATCGTGATGTATGTGTTCGGCGCGAGTCCATTTTTCAAAAATTCATTCAAAGCTTGCCGCGCAAAAGGCAGGTTGCTTGGCGAAATGTTGCCTAGGAGAATGGTCACGAAGTTGACCTCGCGCATCGTATTCACGGGATTCAGCGCACTCTTTGACGTACCGTGCTGAGCTTCCAATAACTTGGCGGCTTTCAGCTCATCGTCCGCATCTTCGTGGCCTTGTACGTTGCGAAAACTGGTAACTCTCTGTTTTGCGCCCTCTTCATAAACTTCGAAATCGTTAGCCTGCAAATCTCTGACAAGGTGCCCGTGTTTGTCTCGGACAACGACGTCTACCACCACTTCCTTCGTCGTTGCGCTGATGGTTGTCGATTGTGCCGGTGCTTGCACGAGCGAGGGTGCAGGGGAGCTCGCGATAAGCAGCGTCAAAGCGGCTCGGTTCAAGACGCGCAGTTGGGTATATCTCTGTATGCTGCCATCCTACTACTGGACTGGGTTCATGTGACATACTGCGGAAACATGATTCGTCGCACAACCGGAGTAGTTGCCGTTCTCATCCTCACTTGCTGCGCTCTTTCCGTCGCTCGCCAAGCCGCTACCGACAGCGCCGGTCCGCTCGAAGTTACTTCGCTATTGGGAAGGAAATTGTATGCGTTGCCGGACGACGGCTCGATAAAGACTGCTCAGCAGAACCTCGCGGCCGATCCCAAAAACGTCAGCTTGGTTCTGAAGCTCTCGCTCGCCCAGGCGGCTCGGCGTCAATATCGAGAAGCGGTTGCGACCTGCACTTCCGGTCTCACATTTGCCCCCAACAACGCGATTTTACTGGTCGAACGCGGTCACCGGGAACTCGGGCTGCGCGACTTCAAGACTGCGGCAACGGATCTCAATCAGGCAGTCGCTGCCGATCCCAAACTGATCGACGAGTATTATCACCTGGGGCTCGCGCAATACTTTATGCGCGATTTTTCAGGCGCCGCTGAATTCTTCAATAAGGGCTTGAGTCTGGCCCAAAACAACGACACCGTAATTGACTACTCGAACTGGCTGTACGCCTCACTGCGGCGAGCCGGCCAGACCGAGGAAGCGGCGCGCGTTCTCGCCCGCATCACGCCGGATATGACCAACAAGGAGCCCCACATCGCCTTTTACTTGAAGCTGCTGCGCTTCTATCAAGGCGCGCTGCCGGAATCTCAAATACTTCCTCCGAAGCCTGCCACTCCGAATGACATAGAAGGCGAACTTCAGTTCAACACCGTCAGCTACGGCGTTGGTAACTGGCATTTATACAACGGCGATCCCGCGCGGGCGCGCCAACTGTTCGAACCTGTGGTGACAGGTTATGCCTGGAATAGCTGGGGTTTCATCGGCTCCGAAGTGGAACTCGCGAAGAGCGCCGGCCGTTAGCCGCTGTTGCTTACGTCTTCATGCGAGCCATAAAGTAGAGGCCCGCCAGCGAGAAAATAATATCCGGCGCCCACGCCGCCATCACTGCGGGAAGCTGGTTCAGGTCGCCGATCTGGTCGAACACCGTTCCAATTGTCCAATACGCGATCGCGATTCCGAAGCTGATTCCCACGCCGGTCATTGCACCGCGATTGCCGGCGACAAACGCGAACGGAATGCTGAGAATTGCCATGATCACCGCAAACAGCGGAACGGCAAACTTCTTGTAGTACTGCACCCGCAGCGGCGTCGTGTTCATTCCGCTTGCCTGCAGCTCACGAATATAGGTGCCCAGCTCCTCGAAGTTCATCTCCTTATATTCTTTTTCCTCCTTGACGAACCAGGAGGGAGATTCGGTCAACTCCGGGAAAGATGCGGTCGAGTTGTGGAACCACTTATACGAATCGACGACGGCAGGCCCAGCGTCATCGCTCATTCCGTTTTGAAAAACCCACGTGTTGTTGGACCGGTTCCAGCGCGCGCGTTCGGCCGATATCTGACGCTTCACTTCGAATGTCTTCGGATCCAGCTCATAGACGTTCACTCTGGACATCACGCCCTGCCTTGGATCGATTGACTGGTAATTATAGATACGCGAACCTTGGCCATAGATCCATTGCCGGTCCAGCCGCAAGTAGGTTGCCGGCGGCTTATGCTTAATCTCCGCGCGCAGACGCTCTTGCCGGCGGTTCGCTTCCGGTATGTAGAAATGGTCGAACGCGAACAATGCGCCGCTGATGAGAAAACTCATGATCAGCACAGGCGCGGCAAGCCGGTGTACGCTCACGCCTGCCGCTTTGAATGCCGTTACTTCGTTGTATTTGGTCAGAATGCCGAAGCAGATAAGCGACGCCACCAGCGTTCCTATCGGCGTGAGCTGATATACGAGACTCGGAGCCAGATGCCACAGATAGTCGATCATGGTCGGCATACCGATGTCGTTCTTCACCATGTCCCCCAGCAATTCGAAAAACGTGAAGACCTCAATCAAAGCCACCAGCGCAATCACCAAAACGACAAAGTAAAAAATGAACCCGTTCAGCACATAGCCGTCGATAATCATGGGGCTGAATCCGAACCGCAGGGAACCGCCGGCCCGCAAAGAACGGTCCTTGCTCGCCCGCAGCACCTTCAGCTTGTCCATCAGGTCTTGGCCGGCTCTGCGCACCCAAGCTGCAATGTCATGGTCACCGGGTTCTTCTAGACGGCTCAACAGATAAATTCCGGCAACTGCAAACACCGCATCGGGAGTCCAAACCGCCAGTGGAACAGGCAAGCTTCCTTTGCGCGCTAATCCGATCAGCGTGATGTACCCCAGATAGTAGAGAAAAGCCAGCACGACCGTCATGATGAAGGCCGCGGACTTGCCGCCTTTGCGTGACGAAACGCCTAACGGTATGCCAACCAACGCCAACAGCACGCACGCGAGCGGCAGCGAAAATCGCTGATGAAATTCGATCGCCGCGTCTACGTAGTCTTGATGCGAAAGATTCTTCGTCCGGTAGACACGCTTATACAGCGGGCCCGTGTCCATCTCCTGCACGGTCTTGTTCAACTGAAGATCTTCCTGCTTTTGCGCCTGCAGGCTTTCAAACTGCGTGGACGCCGCGGTCTTGATGATCTTTCCCTCTTTGTCGCGCTCGGTCGAGTTGAAATTTCGCAGATCCAGAATGATGCGGTTGTTCACCGGGTCCGCATGCGGAATGGCCTCTTGCGCCACGATGATACGCGGGCTGTCGCCGCGATCTTTCCCGCGCTGCTCCAGTTCGCTCTGGGGCGTCACGTCCGCCATGAACACGTTGTGCCAGATGGTCTGCTTGGCACCCGCCTCCACGTTGTCGACGTACACCACGGTGTTCGGAAATTGCTCGTCGAAGATGCGAGATTCGATGTTGCCGGTCAGTTGTGCGGCGGCGAAGTTTCGCGCCACCTTCGATTCGAGATGCAGCGACAACGGCGTGAGCCAAAGCGAGGCTAAGGCCGTCAGCACCAGGGCGACAAATGCGAACAGCAGCACGGGTCGCGCCACCGCCTTGCTCGAAATACCCGAAGCCCGCATCGCCGTAATTTCGCTGTCGGCGGACATGCGGCTTAACCCAATCAGAATCCCGACAAGCACGCCGAGCGGCAACGCGAATGGAATCGTCGATGGCAACGCATACATCAGGAGTCGCGCCACCACCGGCGGCGGCGCCGATGTTTTGACCAGCAGCACGGACAATCTTTCAATCGTACGGAGGAAGAGGACGAATACGAACAGCAGCGTTCCAAGCGCGGCGCTGGTAAACACTTCCCGGAAAATAGCCCTGCTAAGAATCCGCATCGATTACTGCGGAGTGAGTGCCGGCGGCGGAACGACAGGTGGTCGTCCCGCCTGTTCTTCCGTGCGTCCTAAATCCACACTGTCGAATAGCAGCGAAGGGCAGATCACCGATGACGTTGTTGCGTCGGAGCCGACATCAATCAGATCGAATGAGCTGCCATTGTTCAGGTAATTCAGAACATACGGGTGGTCCGAGGCCGCTTTCACATCGCGCAGATCCTTTGCGCTGAATTCTTTGAAGTGCATCGCGCGCACCAATTCTTCGCGCCCGTCCGGATAAACACGATACACCAGAATCGGCGTATTCACGGTTCGTGCATAACCGTTCTTTTGCAGGTCGCGCGCCATCGTTTGCAGCTCTTCGAAATTCGCGGTGGATGGAAAATCGATTTTTCGAATCAGAACTCCGTATTTCAGCCCCGCTGTTTTGACAGACTCAATCAACTTCGCCTTCATCTGCGCCTCGGGCACTGTCTGATCCGCTCTGCACGAACAGATTGCCGATGACCGCGGCTTCAGATCCGAATGCGCCCGGCAATCTCCCATGCCCGTTTGACGCATTGAAAGTGCGCGCCGGTTGCCGGCTCAACAGAAAATGCTTCAGCACGCCCTTTTCCACGATGGCGACGCGCTCTGCCGGAACGCCTTCGTCGTCCACATCGTAATGGCCCCCGAACGCCGTCCCTTGAAACTGTGCTTGATGAGGATCGTCTGTCACCGACATCCATTCCGGAAGCACCTTGGCTCCAATACGCGACGCCCAAACACTTTCGAGCGGATCTGAACCGCGCGCGTTCGCGCCGGGAGGCGAAATTGGTTTTCGTTGCAGCCGAATTGCATCTGTCAGTACCTGCGCCATCAACTGTGCGGCAGCTTCCTGCTCGAACAACACCGGGCCCGTGTAATCCTCGCCGATCGGCGCCTTCGCAAGCGCGTCGACATCGTTCGCCACCTTGTCCGTGCGCTCTGCAAGCTCCTGATCGGACGGAAATTGCGATGGCTGCGGCGCAGCGGTTAGATCGTGATCCCAGACACGGGTTCCATCGGGCGCCAGCGTACTGGCCCGCACTTGCAGCGTGGAAAGCTCCTGCGGGATGCGAACCACTGTACCTTCTGTGTTGACCAGCCGGTACGTAGATCCGATGCCCTGCATCACAACCGAGGAGTTGAGCACGCCCGGATGCGAAACGAACCGCCCGGATAGCCTGCGCGCCATCTCTTCCCATTGCTTCAAATCGATTTTCACATCCGATGGCGCTTGAAAAATTCGGACCGCGGTTGCGGGACTGAAGTCGGGCGTAGTGTCGGGATCCGCTATTTCGCGCAGGGCCGAACGCTTGCGCGTGATCTCATCCGCCGAAATCTTATATAGCCCATCCGTGTTCAACCAGAGCTGCGTGCGCATCGCCTGGTAATCGTCGTCGATCGGAAAGAGCCCAAACCTCGGATTACTGGCATAGATGGAGTTCGTGTTATCGAACTTGTAATCGCCCACGCGCACGACGATGATGGACGCCGCGACCGAATGCGATTTGACGTGAGCAGTCCGCCCAGGCTTGCGGACACGACAGCCGTATCGCTGTCACTCACTGAGTAGGCAACAAAATAAGGCTTCTCTAGATTGCTGATCTGCAGGTTTTTGGTTCGCGCAATCTCATCCAGCATGGCGCGCAATTGAGCGTCTTTGCGCGGATCTTGGCCCGCGTCGGCCGCTACCATGTATCCGGCAATTCCCGCCAGCAAGAAAGCTGCGCTTAAAACAATCGAACGCCTCAAGTTACTCGTCTCCCGGCCGCGGCAGCAAGGGCATTTTCTCCTGCGCATTCTGCTTCTTCTGTGTTTCAATTTCAGAAACCAGGATGGCGGGCGATACCGCCGATACTGGAATGCTGCCCGATTCCGCTCCGCAGAAGCCGTTGAACACTTCAAAGTGATTCGAAGTCGCGATAATCTTTTGAAAACTTGCAAGCGGAGTGCCCACAATATCCACGCCCCGAATCAGTTCATCCGGACGGCCGTCGGCATAGACCCGATAGACAACCAGCGGCACGACCGTGAATGCCTGAAGTCCCTGCCGCCCGGTCGTTGTATAGCCGCTCGATACTTCCTGGAAGTACAGGCCGTACGTCTTGTTCTGTTTCTTGATCTGCTCAATCAGTTGAGCCCGCAATTCCTGGTCTGAAACCTGCTTCGACGATTCCACAATCAAATTCGATTGCCGCGACACCACTTCGAATCCCGCCTGGCGTCTGCCGTGCCCATTCGATTCGTGGAACTGTCCTACGGGCGAGCGTGACAGCAGAAACGTTTTCAGAACGCCGTCTTCCACAACCTTCACCGGCCGCGCCTTCACGCCCTCATCGTCGTAATCGTAGTAGCCGATCAGATCTGTTCCGCTGAACTGATGCCGCGTGGGATCGAAATCGACGCTGATGAATTCAGGCAGAACTTGCTGCCCCAGCATCTTAGTGAAAGTCTGTCCCTCTGAAATGTCCTTCTGCCGATGTCCTTCTACCCGATGCCCGAAGATCTCGTGGAAGAACACCGCCGAGGCGCGTCCCGAAAGAATGGCGGGACAGACAATCGGCTCCGCGGGCGGCGCGGCGACCAATGCATCCAGTTGCTTCGCAACGTCCTGTACTCGCTGCTGCACAGTCTTGTCATCGGGGAGGTGCGCCGGGTCCGCCGCCTCCATCGTGTCGAACGTCCGCACGTCCATTCCATCCGGCGCAAGGCCCACCCCGCTAATTTCGATACGGTAGAAGTTGCTGCCCTGCTGAATGCTCGATCCTTCCGTATTGACGAACGTCTTGATCTGGCGCTTGGCCAGAAAACTCACGCCCGATCCCAAAATCTTTGGGTGCTGCCGGAATTCAGCCGACCATCCGCGTAGCTTCTGCACCCACGCGTTCATGTCGTAGCGGTACGTCTCCGGCAACTGCGAATAAGTCTGCGCAGCTTCCGAGGAAAAATCGGCATCTTGATTCTGCTCAGCCACCAGCAACTCTTGGTCTGTCTTGAGCTGCAACAAACGGCGCGACGCGGATCGATACACGCGATTCGTCTCAGACCACAGTGCGCGGCGTATCTGATCGGGATCGTCGTCAAGGCTCAACGAAGTGAGCGCAGTAAACCGCACGCGGTTTCCCTTGTATGGATGATAGTTATCGAACTTGGCTGTTCCTACTCGAATGGTCGTATCCACGCCGCGTCCATGTTGGCGCAGGTTCTCAATCAGCGCGCCGCCGGTCGCCGAGGCGGAATCCGTTTGGTCGTCCGTGACCTCATAGGCCATGTAATAAGGAGCGGGGTCGCCCTTCGCTTTCAGAACCGTGAACTCGCGGTCCAGTTCCCCCTTCAAGATGTCCGTCAAGGGCGGCTTTGCGATGGCGGATGCTCTAGATAAACCTGCGATTGCAATCGCCGTGAACACGGCAAGAATAAACACAACACGTTTGGACAATAAGGCGCACCACTGCGGAGAGGACTTCCGGGTGCTCCAGAGGACTCTTTGGAGCAACTTAAAGGATAACAATGGTTCGCGGCTACGTGCGTTACGTCAGCGTATTCTTAAGCGTCGCTTCTAACTGCTTCATATCAGTCTCGCCGACAAACGCATTCACTTGCCGGCCGCTTCGATCGAATACGAACAACGCCGGCAGCGCGCCACTCCATTTCGGGTCAATCGAGTTGATGAATGCGTCGTCGCTTTTGGCTTCGCGGATATAGCGCGGCGTCGGCGCGTGCTTCGACGCAACGAAATCGGCCGCTTGCGCCGATGCTTCCGGCTCGTCGCAGGAGATGGTGACAAGATCCACTTGCGCCGCGTGGCGCGACTGAAGCGCGACTAACTTCGGCATCTCCTCCCGGCAACCCGCGCACCACGTGGCCCAGAAATCCATCACCAGAACTCGGCCGCGATGAGACGCAACCATCTTGCGAAACCCAGTTTCGTCTATTGGGGAAAGACCTAGCCGCTCCGAAGGCTCTTGTGGATACAGCCGCAGCCGTGAGCGCTGCCAGATAATTCCTTCTCGTCACGGCGTCGCCTTTTGGATCTTCTTTATACTGCACCCGAACGCTTTTGTTTCGGTCTGCGGGGGGCTGCCGCCTGTTAACACTGCATCCAGCGCCAGCCTCAGCCGCTGGGTAGTCACCCGCGAAAGGTTCTGCGAATCGTCGATCGAACCGTGATACCGAATCGTTCCGGTTTCATCGATCACGTACGTCTCAGGTGTCACGCTCGCACCGAACCGGTCCGCGACTACGTTGTTCTCGTCCTTATATACGGTGAACAAAAAGTTGTGTGTGGGCATGATCCGCCACGGCGTCTGCCGGTTCCGTTCGGTTCGCATTGATGGCCACGAACTTAACGCCTTTCGGCGAATAATCCCGATCGAGCGCGTTCATCCGGTCGTCATATGCGTTCGACACGGGGCATTGTACCGAGATGAACATGACCACTGTGACGTTCCCTTTCAGCGCAGAAAACTGAACCGGTGAGCCGTTCAATTGCTGCAGCGTGAAATCGGGAACGCTAGCTCCGACGTGGAACTCCTGAGAATAGAGTAGAGACGACGCAAATAATGTAGCGGCGGCTATAGGCGCAAAACGCTTCATTCAATTTTTCCTGCCTCATCTGCTAGCTTACGCAAATTGTCGACGTACGGAGCACGGGCGACACCGCGTTCCGTAATAATCGCCGTCACATATCGATTCGGCGTGACATCAAACGCTGGATTCGCCACTTGAATACCATCCGGGGCAATGCAAACGCCACGCACGTGAGTCACTTCCTTGCTCGCCCGCTCTTCGATCGGAATCTGATCGCCGGATTCCAGGCTTAGGTCCAATGTCGATATCGGCGCAGCAACGTAGAACGGCACATTGTTCTCTTTCGCCAGCACGGCTACGCCATAAGTGCCGATTTTATTCGCAACATCCCCGTTCGCAGCGATACGGTCGGCGCCCACGATCACGCAGCCAATCCGGTCGCTCTTCAGAAAATGCCCGGCCATGTTGTCGGTGATAAGCGTGGTTTCAATGCCGTCCCGCTGCAGTTCCCACGCAGTCAGCCGCGCACCCTGTAGAAACGGTCGCGTCTCGTCTGCAAAGACGTCGATCTTCTTGCCCGAATTCACCGCTGCCCGGATTACTCCCAGCGCCGTTCCGAATCCAGCCGTAGCCAGCGCGCCCGCGTTGCAATGCGTCAGAACCGTCTTGCCATCCGGCACCAAAGGCGCGCCGTTTTGTCCGATAGCTCGGTTGATTGCGATGTCTTCCTCGCGGACGCGCTGCGCCTCCGCAACCAGTTGTGCTCGCACTTCCGCAATACCCAGATGCTTCGCGGAATTGTATACGCCGCGCATGCGGTCGATGGCCCAAAACAGATTCACCGCGGTCGGCCGCGTCTTGGCAAGCACGTCGCAAATGGCTGGCATGTCTGTTTCAAGATCGTCTGATTTCAGTGCACCCAGAGCCACTCCCATAGCGGCCGCGACGCCGATAGCGGGCGCGCCGCGAATCACCATTCCACGGATTGCGTCCGCGACTTCGGTGTACGTGCTGCACGTCACGAAGCTGGTTTCATTCGGTAAGCGCGTCTGATCGATCATCACCACGCCCTCCGGCGTCCAGGCGATGGTCTCCACCATTTGTTGTTTAAGAACCGCGGTAGAAGGCATTGAGACTTGTCAGGTGTGTTTTGTAAATGCGAAAGCGATTACTTGCAGACCGTTGAAGCATGCGTGCATCAGCGTTGTCGAAACAATCGATCCGCTCCAAACGCGCATTGCGCCGAGCGCCACGCCAACCACACTGATAGCGACAACATACTGCCAGACAAAGCTGTACTCCGCCGCATGCAAGCCGCCAAAGAGTACACCCGTCACCACGACTCCGACGATTATTCCGAAACTCCGCGTAAAGAGAGGCTGCAAGAAACCGCGAAAAAACAATTCTTCAAAGAATGGAGCTAATACCACTGCGACAATTCCCAACGGAATCAGCGGAAGAGTCTTCATAAGCTCGTCCATCTGGGTCGTCACTTTAGGTGTACGCAAGAGAACTCCAATCGCCGAAATCACAAACGGAAGAGCTAATCCGGCCAAGGCTGCGTAAACCAGCGTTCTCGATCCTACGCTGCGCCATGCCAGCGAACGCAGCATGGGCCTCCCGTAGCGAGCTGTAATGTCAAGCTTCAAAATCAGCAGCAATGCGAAGTACAGCGCCAACTGTGTGGGCAGTATCAGAGGCGCTTGGTTCGTGCGTAAACCAGGCCAAATGAACGTGGCACCGGCCGCGCCCAAGACAATTACAACCAGCGCTGCCACCACCAATCCCAGCACCAGCGCCAAGTCCGTATAACCCCAAAATGCATCGCGCGCCGGCGGAGTAGACGCGGCGTACGGCCGAACGTCCGTGGGCGACTCTCCAATCGGGGGCGCCACTTCGGGTTGCGGGGGCGTCTCTTCAGGCAGCATGACTTGGTTTCAGTATCTTTCGTAGCGCCGCCGCCGTGTGGCTGCGGCGATCGTCTAGAACCTCTTCGGGCGTCCCCGCTGCCACAAGCTGGCCACCTCTTTCGCCGCCTTCCGGACCCAAATCGATCAGGTAATCCGCGCTCTTAATCACGTCAATCTGATGCTCGATGATCACCACTGTGTTTCCCAAATCGACCAAGCGCTGCAAGACATTCAGCAGGTGCTTCACATCTTCAAAATGCAGACCCGTTGTCGGTTCATCCAGCAGGTAAAACGTCTTTCCCGTCTGCCGTTTGCTGAGTTCTTTCGCCAGCTTGATCCGTTGCGCTTCGCCGCCCGACAAAGTCGTCGACGATTGGCCCAGGCGAATGTAGCCCAATCCCACCTCGGCCAGCGTCTTCAACTTCTGCTGTATTTGGGGAATATTCGCCAGGATATCGACCGCTTCGTCCACGCTCGATTCCAGCAGGTCTGCAATGCTCTTGCCCTTGTACTTAACTTGCAGTGTTTCCAGGTTGTAGCGCCTTCCGCGGCACACGTCGCAAGTGACGTACACGTCCGGAAGGAAGTTCATTTCAATGCGCTTCAGGCCGTCGCCCTGGCAAGCTTCGCAGCGCCCACCCTTCACGTTGAAGCTGAATCGCCCCGCCTTGTACCCGCGCTCCCTCGATTCCGGCAGCATGGCATAGATCTCGCGAATCGCCGTAAATACGCCTGTGTAGGTCGCGGGATTCGAACGGGGCGTGCGGCCGATCGGCGATTGGTCTATCTCAATCACCTTATCGATGTGTTCTAACCCGATAATCGCCTCATGCGCGCCCGGCGCTTCGCTCGATCCATAAACTTCTTTCGCTAGCGCGCGATACAGGATGTCGTGTATCAACGTGGATTTCCCGCTGCCTGAAACGCCGGTAACCACGGTCAACGTTCCCAGCGGAAAATCGACGTCGATGTCTTTGAGGTTGTGCTCGCGCGCGCCCTTCACGCTGATCTTCAAGCCATTGCCCAGGCGCCGCATCGGCGGCGCGGGTATCGCCAAATGACCGCTCAGATACTCACCCGTCAGCGATTGCGGCATCTGCATGATCTGCGCCGGCGTGCCCTGCGCAATCAGGTCTCCCCCAAGCCGTCCGGCGCGCGGCCCCAGATCGATCACATAATCCGCGCGTTCGATCGTCTCCGCATCGTGCTCCACCACCAGCACCGTGTTGCCAAGGTCGCGAAGATGATGCAACGTATCCAGCAGCCGTCCGTTATCGCGCGGATGCAATCCAATCGACGGCTCATCCAGAACGTACAAAACTCCGCGTAATTTCGAGCCGATCTGCGTTGCCAGCCGAATGCGCTGCGCTTCGCCGCCCGACAGCGTAGCGGATGACCGCTCCAGGCTCAAGTAGTCCAAGCCGACCGCGCATAGAAACTCCAAGCGGTTCTGTATCTCTTCGACAACTCGTCCCACCAATTGCAGCTCGCGCCCGTTGAACTCCCAACTGCGAATCAGCGGCAGAGCGCGTGCAATCGGCATCGCCGTGAACTCTGCAATCGAAACCGTTTTCACCTGCACCGCCAGGCTCGATGGCCGCAATCGCCGTCCGCGGCAGTCGGGACAGGCAGTCGGCGACATGAAATCCATCAGCCACTCCCGGTAGCCTTCGCTCGCCCGCGAAAAACTATTCTCCAGAGTTTGCAGGATGCCGGCAAACTGCGAATTTCCATGCAGTAAAACGTTGCGAGTCTTCTTCGGCAGCTCGTCAAACGGAATGGAAAGGTCCACTCCCAAGCGGTCCGCGCCTTCATTGATTGCCGAGATCATGTAAGACGAAGTCGATCCCGGTCCCAATCCGCCCTCTAGCAGCGGCTTCGAAGGATCTGCAATCACCTTCACCGGATCGAATGCCCACGTGCTCCCCACGCCCTTGCAGGTTTCGCACGCCCCATAGGGGCTGTTGAAGGAAAACGAGCGCGGCTCCAATTGCGGAATACTTGTCCCGTCATTCGGGCAAGCTAGCTTTTCCGAATACAGCCGTTCCAGTCCGTCCACCACGGCGATAATCACCAGGCCGTCAGCCCACTTCAGCGCCGTCTGTATTGAATTCTCCAGCCGCTGTTCGATGCCCGGTTTCACTAGCAACCGGTCGATCGCCACTTCAATCGTGTGATTTTTTCGCTTCTCCAGCTTGATCGGTTCGTCTAACGAGCGCAGTTCGCCATCTATGCGAGCACGGAACCCCGCCTTTGCAATTCCTTCCAGCTCTTTCTTGTATTCGCCCTTGCGCCCACGCGCAATCGGCGCCAGCACCATGATCCGATCGCCCTGATGCTGTGCAAATACCTGCTCGAGTATCTGATTCGGCGATTGTCTTGCGATCTCGGCGCCGCATAAGGGGCAATGCGGAACCCCAACCGACGCGTACAATAACCGCAAGTAATCGTAGATCTCCGTGACGGTCCCCACCGTCGAACGCGGGCTTCGTGATGTCGTCTTCTGCTCAATCGAAATCGCCGGACTTAGGCCGTCAATCGCATCTACCTCCGGGCGCTCCATCTGGTCCAGAAACTGGCGCGCATACGGTGAAAGCGTCTCCACATAGCGCCGCTGCCCCTCCGCATAGATCGTGTCGAAGGCAAGCGAGCTCTTCCCGGACCCGCTCAATCCGGTGATCACCGTGAACGTGTTCCGCGGAATTTCGACACTGATGTTTTTCAAATTGTGCTGGCGCGCACCATGCACGGAAATACGATCTAGCATTCGGAGAGGCTTGCTTCTATTGTCGATGGTGCCCAAAAAAATGTACACTCGGGGTTAAGAGAGGACGAACCAACGTGATCACGCCCGATTCTCGAACGCCCAATAATGAAGTTGATGACCTGGTCCCGATTCGTTCCTTCACCAACGAGTTCGAGGCTGACATCGCGAAGGCGGCGTTAGACGCGTTCGGAATCGAAAACATGCTGAGCCGCGATGATTGCGGCGGCCAGCGGCCGCACATGTCGCTGGGTGCCGGGATTCGGCTCCTTGTTAGATCGCATGATGCGGAGCGAGCTGAAGAAGCCTTGGCGAGTGGAGTGGAAGAAGCAAACTGATTCGTTAGCGCGGAATCACGGAGCAATTGTCAGTTCCTCGATAAGCGGCGGCCTTTGATCGAAGTCGCTATAGCGAATCCATCGCGGTCGAACGACGAAGTACGTCAGGCCGGGCCAATTCATTCGTAACGGTCCATCTGGCCAGACCGCGAAGTACAACTCCAGGCAGCGCTTCAAATCGGACCCTTTCGGCTCCTCGGCAATGCCCTCGAATTGAACTGTCTGCTCTCCGCTCCATCCGACCACGAATGAGCACGCAGGCCGCGCGATCAAGTTCGGATACTTACGCGAAGACTTTACCGTGTCGAAGATGATCTCCAGTTCTGGGCTCGTCGCGATGCCTACCAGCGCAGACTGCGGAGTTCCCTCTGCCGAGGTGCTCGATACAACTGCGTACCGGTGTTGCGACATAAACGAATACAGAGCAAGTTTGTCGATGGGCTTCATTCGTGCCGCAATGCCATCTCGACAATCCTCTTCCGGCATGAGAAAAGCATACCGGAAACCCGTCGCGCCCGAAAGACACATCGGTACCCTGATTTAATGCCGATGTCCTATTCGTGGCGTGATGTCTTTAACAATGACGCCGTAAATGCGCTCCATGCTGAAGCGTTCAACCATCGTGTCTTGAATGACGACTGGTGGGCACAGGTGAATCGACATAGCCTGGGCTGGGTATGCGCCAAGGACAGAGAAGATCTTGTCGGATTCCTCAACGTCATTTGGGACGGCGGAGTTCATGCGTTTCTCCTCGACACGATGGTAACGGCTATGTTTCAGCGGCGCGGTATCGGTAAGGCAATGGTCGATGTGGCAATCCGCGAAGCCCGCGCGGCTGGATGCGAGTGGCTGCACGTCGATTTTGACGGATCACCTTCGGCACTACTATTACGGCCGGTGTGGCTTCAGGCCCACAAACGCTGGGCTAATCGCCCTGAAATAAACAGCGGCGGCTAGCTTAATGCCCCGAATGCCCGGCTTGGCCCCACTCGGGACCGGTTATCTGAATGCTCCAGATCGGGCCGCCTACGTACAATGCCCCGTCTGCTCTCACGAACGCTGGCGCTCCCTCGTGAACCACCCAAACCTTGCTGTCGGCCGGCTGCTTGCCGATCAACGGCGCAATCATTCCAGAGATGCCGCCGATCTCAACCTTCAACACGAAGACGGTCGCTTTGTGACGGGCGCCGGCAACCGAAAATGTCTCTTCCCCGTTCGGAACAATCGAGAGATGCACAAGCCGTGGCTTGGGATCGGCCCCTACATAGGACACCTTCGTCTCCTTCTTATCCGGCGACACGTTCTTTAGGACGCTGAGAAGAATGCCGTTGGCTACATCGGGCGCAAGATCCAGGTGGTCGGTCTCGAGCTTTTCACGGCCTTTGTCGCCGGAGTGTACCGTCACCTGACCGGTCGTTGCGTTGATTAAGACATCCGCTGGATGCGGAAAGCTCGGTCCCTTCTGAATGTGGTGATCGCTGATGAGTCGAAAGGTGCCATGTTGAGAAAAGACAGTCGTCTCGTCGTCCACTGAGCCGTCTTTGAAGCGAAACGCAAGACGAGATATCACCTCATTTCCATGCAGCACCTCGGTGAGATCGCCTGACGCAAGCAGCTTCCCCTCTAAACTGCGCAGCGCCAGAAAACCGTGGACGGTTCCTTCCGGATAGCGTACGGCTATGGGTTCGGCTGAGATGAAGGCGGACTGGAGCACAATGGCAATGAACAGCCGGCGGCAAACGCCTATCGGGAGAGCGCGGCAAATCGAACGCCGCTTGCGGTGGAAATGTTCGTTGTGGCTTTCCATCATGCTATTGCGCTATCCTGAACGGCTAACTCGCGAGACTGCGCCTTGTTTTCCCATTGGCTACCACCCAAAAGCGGCAGAAGCGAACAGGTTTGCCAGTATATCGATAACCGTCCCGGCAACGACGACAAGTCCGAAACGTTGGGTAGGGGGGAAGTTGGACAGCGCGAAAATGCCGAAGCCGGCCGCAATGATCACGTCCGAATACACGATGCCGCGCCATTGTTCTTTCCGCCCCGCCACCCAGGCGCTCCAACCCTTTTGGCCCTCTCGCTGAGCGCGCCTGACGCCAAACACCAAGTGCACCATGGAATCGATCGCCATACCGATGCAGATGTTCGTTGCCGGCGCTGAAATGATATCGACGGGAGTATGTAGCAATCCAATCCCGCCAAGCATACAGACTGGTACCAGGCTAAGACTGAAAATCATCGCGGCCGCCACCCGAACACTCCGGCCAACAATCCAGGCCACAGCCGCGAAAAACACCATCAGCCAAAATAGCCCGCTCACCAGGCTCGACTGGACCAGTTTCGCCAGCGCCCCCTGCAACCTATACACGCCTCCGATGAGGACCGGCCGAAAGCCGTGCCGCCGCACAAGCTTCCGTAGATCGTTCACCACCTCAACGCGGGGCTTATCCCTTGTTCGTTCCACCATTCGCAGGTAGAACGCCGCCAGCCTGCGATCTTTCGTCACAAAAGTGCTGGCGACTCGCTCGTGCTTCGGTTCGTTCAGGACGCTCAACAGATGGCTCCAAGTGAGAAGGAACGCGAACGGATGACGGTTGCCCTCCGCCATCAGCACCGGCAGCGAGATAACTGCTCCCACTCCCTTGTGTTCTTCCAGTGCGTCCTGCAAGCCCCACATCTTCTCGTACTCTTGTTTCGTATCCAGCCTGCCGCCATTCGCGGCCGCAATCACCAGCGTCAGAGGATTGGAGCCGCCATTGCGGTCCACATACGCAAGCCCCTCGCGCGGTTGTTTGGCCTTCTTGAAGTAATCGAGGAGACTCGGATCGGTGTTCAACCGCATCAGGCCGAAACTCAAACCCGCGCTCGCCAGCACCGTGATCACCGCCGCCCACACGAACTTTCGCTCCCAAAAATTCGAATTGGCTTCTTTGGCCACCATCTTGGTTTCCCTGGGCCCCGCCCAGTCCAGGAACGCCGGATACATAAGGTAAGCGCATACCAGCGCTACAACCGTTCCCACCACGCCGCCGAAACCGAGTTCGCGCAGCGGCTTCGCCGGCACCAGCAACAAGCTGCCGAATCCAAGCGCAGCGCATACCATGGACCAGAACGACGCCGGTAAGGTCATGCGCCATGCTTTCGCTCCCAAGCCGCGCGAATCCTCTTCTCCCTGGCGCGCCAGTGTCTGCCAGTTGAACGTCATGTACACCAGGTGCGACAAAGCCACAACGAACACAATCGTGCCGAGATTCGCAGTCAGGATGCCGATCTTTTCACCGAACATCGACTGCACCAGCAACGTTGCCAGAACTGCGCTCGTACACGTCGCAAGCATTCCCAGCGTGAGCTTCCACGATTGGAAGAGAACCCACATCGCACCCCCGAACAGTAGGAACGAGGTGAGGCTGAAGGTATGGAAATCATGCCGCAGATTGCGCCGGATCATCTCGGCCACGTACGGTGCCCCCGCGATCTGGATGCGAAAATCCTTGGCGTCAAACTTATTGACGATTGCTTCCACCCGGCTGATCAGCTTTTGACTGTCCCGGTTCGACGTGAAGACAACCACGTTGCTCGACCGCCCATTCTCGGAAATCAGGAGGCGTTTCCAAAACGGACTCTTCTCGGCATCTTCAAAGTTTTTCGGCCCGTCGGTTAAGCTCTCCACGCTCGTGACGGTTTCGATCGATTGCATCTGCCGTGTGAACTGCGCCAGCCGTTCCAAATAGTGCTCCGACGAGATACGGGGCGCCGCCACGCTGACTATCAGTTGGCTGCCTGAAGGGAAGATCCGGTCGATCTTGGCGGACTCCTGAAACTGCGGGTCGTTCGAAGAGAAAAAGAAGTTTTCGTCCACCTGCGGTTTCAAGTTGACGAATACGGCCACAAGACCGAACAGAACGGCGGTGAGCGCCAGCATCAGCCAATGGCGTCCGGGCAGTTTACCTTTCAGCAGACTCATAAGAGTACGTAGATTGTCAAAGCGCTGCCCTCACTTCGCCCCCGGTGGCCTTGACTCTTCCGCGAACCGGCGCCTATGCTTCTCCTATACTATGCACTGACCAGCCGAGGTCGTATTCAGCTAAGGACGAAGAGCGAAGTTGGACCCGTTTGGTTGAAGCGATCGGCGCAGTGCTCAAAACGCGGGCCATGGTGACTTAATATGTTTAGTTTTCTGCAGCGCTATCGGGCCGAATGCCGCGAATCGCATCGCGTTCATTGGCTGGACGAAATGGCGCGTAATACCCGTTATGCATTCCGAAACTTACTCACAGCCCCCATATTTGCGCTAACCGGAATAGCTTCTCTGGCCCTTGGCCTGGCAGCAGTGGGCGTCACGTTCGCAGTGGTGGACACCATCCTACTGCGGCCGCTTCCATTCGCTGAATCGGATCGCATCGTGACCATTTCTCAGAAGATTCCATTTCTGGGGTCGTCTCCCACCGTGGTAACCGCGGACGAGTTTCAAAGATGGCAGCAGACCGGCCTCTTCGAATCGGCAGCTCTAATCGACACGGCACAATACACGCTCGACAGGCAGGGTCATCCGGAGCGGATTTACGGAGCAACGGTAACGCCCGATTTTTTCCGCGTCTTCGGTCTGCAGCCCATAGCTGGCCGTGGTTTTCTGGCCCAGGATGCCCTCGGCGGGCGAAGCAATGTTATCGTGTTAAGCCATCGGCTTTGGGCGCGTGATTTTGGAAGTGACCATAGCGTGATTGGGAGGGCCATTCATCTAAGCGGAGCGGCCTTGACTGTAATCGGAGTGATGCCGCCCGGGTTCGAATTTCCACGCTTGCCGGATGTATCGCAGATCATGAACTGGGCGCCGGAACAGACCGAATTTTGGATACCTTTCGTCATCACCCCAAAGACCGTTGAAGAAGGGAACTTCAACTACTACGCGCTAGGGCGATTGCGCAACGGTATAACACCCAGGCGGGCCACTGCGGAGCTGCTCCCATTAGCGGTTCATTTGTTCAAAGAGAAGGAATTCAAGTATCCCCAATATAAGAGCGTGATTGAGCAGATGCTTGGCTCTCTCACCGTTTACGTGACGCCGCTTCGCGACACCATGGCGTGGGGAGTTCGTGATGCCCTTTGGATGATCCTTGCCGCGGTCGCCCTTCTTTTGGTATTGGTTCTGTTCAATCTGGGTAATTTGCTTCTCACAAGAAACGTGAACAGACTGCGTGAGTATACCGTCCGGCAAGCCGTGGGAGCGAGCCGATGGCAACTTTTCCGGCAGAGCCTCTTTGAGCAGGGAGCGCTGGTTGGCTTGGGATCCGCATTCGCAGGCGTGCTTATCTTCTGGGGAATACGCGTTTTGCGGGCGGTTGCCGCCGATAAGCTGCCGCGCCTGTATGATCTGCGATTCAGCTTGCCGGATCTCACGCTCCTCGTGGGCGTTACGTTTTTGACGGCGGTGATCTTTGGAGCGTTATCGCAACTGCTCATCTCGGAAGGGTTGCTAGCCTTTGGATTAACTTCGCAGGGCCGTACGGCTACCAGCGATCGCCGCACGAACCGCCTACGCTTTGGATTTATCGCCGCGGAAGTCGCCGCGTCGGCTGTCCTGTTGGTCGCAGCGGGCCTTCTGCTCAAAAGCTTCCGCAATGTCATGCTGGAAAAGCCCGGCTTTAATCCCCGGAACGTCCTGACCGTAGACGTTTCATTCAATCCCAACAACACGGATAAGCCCGAAAAGCGCATCCAGCATATTCGCGACCTCCTCGATGGGCTAACCGCATTACCAGGCGTAACATCTGCGTCTGCGGTCAATAGCCTGCCGCTCACGGGTGACAAAGAAATCCACGATGTTAGGGTCCTCGGGAAGCCTGTAACGCAAACGGCCGAAAACGTTTCAGCCGAGTACAGGGTGATCGACGCCGCCTACTTTCGTACCATGCAAATTCCCCTCGTCGCCGGCCGGGAGTTCAGGCCGGACGATCCGGCGAAGTTTGCCGTGATCAATAGCAGAATGGCCTCCCGCCTATGGCCGGGCGACAGTCCCCTCGGCAAGCAATTCGCAGATGGAGATAACCCGCCGCTCACCGTAGTCGGCGTAGTGGGCAATGTGCATAACGCGTCGCTGGAAAAACCGGAGATGATGCAGTTCTACCGTTTAGTGACGGCCAATCCCTATTACGTCAGCACCTTTGTGATCCGGGCGGCCTACGACCCGAAGACCATAATCCCGCTGGTGCAGAAGACCATCTGGCGATTCGATGCTTCGGAGCCGGTGACCCATGCTCAAACCATGGAGCACTTACTTGACGCGGTGACATTGCAGCGGCGCTTTGAGACCGAGCTATTGAGCGCTTTTGCGGCCGCGGCGTTGTTCTTTTCAGGATTGGGATTATTTGGCGTGGCTTCGCTCTCCGCTTCTCGCCGAGCCCGCGAATTTGGTATTCGCTTGGCCGTGGGCGCGACGAGAGGTCAGATAGTTAGGCTGGAGCTTGCCCGGACGGCAGCAATGGTCGCTGTTGGTCTCGGCCTGGGTTTGCTTGCTTCCGTAGCCGTCGCTCGCGCCATGGCCGGCTTACTTTATGGAGTGACGCCGTGGAGCGGACAAGTCTTTACCTTAGCGGCACTGGTGCTCGCTGTTTCAGCGCTGCTAGCGGGATGGCTACCCGCTCGGCGGGCAGCGCGGATCGACCCCGCGAGTGCATTGCGCATCGAATAAGTCTCGCGGACCCACACGTGTTCAGCTTATTCCTGCCGCAATGCGGATGAGGGGTCCACCCGTACAGCGCGAAATCCCGGCAGCGCCGCGCCTACAACTCCGATTGCAAAAAGCAGTAACATCGCGATCGCATCGGTTCCGGCATCGAACGGCTTTACCCCATAGAGGACGCTTCGAGCCCACGCACCCAGAAGTGACGATAGGGCCGCACCTCCCAGAACCCCGATTAGCAATAGTGGAATGATGCGCTGTGTGATGAGGCGGATCACATCATGCGAACGCGCGCCCAACGCCATTCGGACCCCGATCTCCCACCGCCTTTGCGCCACAAAATAGGCCAGAATTCCATAAATCCCAATGCCCGAGAGCACAAGAGAGAATAAGCCGAAGCAGGATGTCAGCGCTACTAGCAGCCGCTCCTGCCAAAGGGATCGATCTACTTCCTGAGATAGCGTCGCAACTTGATACAGCGGCACTTCGGGATCAATCGACCGCAGCAGTTCCCGCACCGGCGCGATGATTGCACGCGGATCCCCCGCAGTCCGTACATGCAGGATGAACGTATCCGGATACGCGTGAGGTCCGAAATCGTAGGTATAAAAGATTGGCGGAGGAACCTCCCGCAACGAGCGGTACTTCGTGTCGTTCACCACGCCGATGATTTCGTACTCCGATTTCACAAACCGCTGACCCGTAGCGAACTTTTCACCCACAGCGTTGCGGCCGTTCAGGAACTTGCGCGCAAAAGCCTTGTTGACAACGGTCTTGTTCAGCTTTCCTTGCTCGAACGTATCCGAAGGTGCGAAATTCCTGCCTGCCAGAAAGTGAATGTTCATCACGGCGAAGTAGTCCGGACTGACAGAATTGAAACTCGCGTTGATGACGCCGCCTCTCTGGCCCGGGAAGACAACTGAGTTGCCCAACCCGATACCTCGCATGAGAGCCCGGTATGCAAGGGCTGTGCCTTTAACTCCAGGTAAGCTTCGGACACCGTTCAGCAAGCGCTGTTGCAGCAGCCATGTCTTGTTGCTGTCATAGCCGCGCACATGCGGGTCGATCGAGAATATGACGACGTGTTCGCGATCGAATCCCGCGCTCATTGCGCGCAGGTTCGACAAGCTCCGAATGATCAGGCCGGAGCATATCAACAGCGTGGTGCACAGCGCCATCTGAAGTCCGCATAAGACCGACTGAAAAGCCAGGTTCCGCCGGTCGCCGAGCGTGCTCTTCAAAGCGGCATTTACGTCGGAATGCAGGGACTTCCACGCCGGCGCGATCGCAGAAAGCACTGCAGTCAGTCCGCATATGCAAAGCGCAAAACCTGCAACCCTGAAATCCAGAGAAAAATGGATTGCCAACGCTCGTGTCTCGCCTGGATCAAATCCGGTGCCATGAGCGGGCGGCATCCAGCGCATGAGTACCGGCAGGCTTGCATACGCGATCAGCACACCGGCGCACCCGCCAACAATCGTGAGAAACAGGCTTTCTATCAGCCATTGACGGAGAATCCTCCTTCGGCTCGCTCCAAGCGCCACGCGAATTGCCGTCTCTCGCTCACGGGCAATCGCCCGCGAAAGGAGAAGGCCTCCGACGTTTGCGCAAACCATAACCAGCAACAAGCACGTGCCGGCGAGCAGCAAGATAAGCGCGGTCTTCGATTGGTCGCGAATAGGCGATATCCCGTCTGCAATCGATCGAACTTCTAGCCTGCCCCTGCTCAGCCCTCGGTAATTTTCAGGGTTGGCAAGCTCGCCTTCTTGCATGTATCTGTCCCACAACGCCGCAGCTTCTTGTTGTGCTTCCGCGTTGGATATCCCCGGACGCAACCGCCCGATGATCTCGATCACGTAATGATCCAGGTTGGGTGCAGGCGTGCGCGAAAGCTCTCGTTGATCGGCAAAAGGCGTCCAAAGATCGGGGCTGATGTCAATGATGGTTCCAGTAAATGCCTTGGGCGCAACGCCGACGATCGTGTAAGCGTGGCCCTGTAATCTCACCGCGCGGCCGAGGACTGTCGGATCGCGCCCGAATGCGCGAGACCAATACGTGTAGGAAAGCACGGCGACATGGCGGTCACCGTCTTCCAGACTCCGTCCCAATAGCGGAGCTACTCCCAGATCGCGAAAGAAGTTATCGGTTACTGCTATGTCGTGTACCCGATCGGCGGCGTGCCCGCCGCGCTCCAATGGACGCGTAGGGTCGATCTGGCCGGCAATTTCGAAGAGAGTTGAAGAATGAAGTGCCAGCTCCCGGTAAAACCCGTAGTCGAAGAACGGACTCGCCGGCCGCTTCGCCTGTTGCTCAAAGAGTTGAATGAGATTCTGTGGATCGCGCACAGGCAGCGGCCGCAATAACACCGCATCCACCAATGTGAAAATCTGCGTGGTCGCCGCTATCCCAACCGCGATCAAAACAGCCGCAATAGCGAAGAAGCCCGGCGACCGGCGAATTTGCCGAACACTATAGCGGAGATCTTGAATTACATCGGCCAATTACGGGTGCCCTGCCTCTGACACGATCTTAAGACCGTCCTTTTCAGGAGCAGCCCGCGCCTTGGAGATGGATCGATAAGATCTTCCAGTGAAGCGAAAATAATTCAGGTCAAAGTGCCAGGCTCCATCTCCAAAGGCAACAACGACGTCTCGATAGCCTCTACTCTTCGCTGATGGGATGGACCATAAGAAACCGTAAAACCCGTCGGCCGGGGCTCCGAGCACAACCGGCGTGTCCCCACTAAAACGAACCAACCACATCGGACCATTTCTTGCGCCGTTACATGCGCCGACGAGCTGAACGAGATCGACAGCCGATCCCTTTGCCAGTGGCAACTCGGACATGTGGAGATCTGCGAGGCAAGCACCGGTCGCGGTTTCTTCTTGAATGCCCGTCAGCTCGCGCGCTCGATCGATGAGCTTTTCGTCAATAATCAACGTCGTTTTCAGGCGGCCGGGTTCGCTAGAAGGCCGCCTATTGGTCGATGCGGAATTTTTTCAACCGCTCCCGGTCGATGAACTGTCTGCCTGGGAGTAGCTTGCGATGGACGTGCTTCTTGACACCCGTGCGCTTTTTTGTTAGCTCACTAGGAAATCCGGCACATAATCGCGCCCATTACACCGAACAATAACCCGCTAACCCCGCACTTTCCTAAAAAACATTTGCATTTCCCGCTTCCCTATGAGTACACTTACTCTGTCGAGATCCTTACTGAATACGCTCGCTGACAGGCAGGCTTGTTAGGATCCGCTCAACTACCGCAAGCAGAACCACTCAAGTTCATCAAGCCGCAAAGCGACGTCTAGCGTAATGAAGCGGCCTATCGTTGACCCGACGACGGAGTCCCCAATTTTGCCTCGAGCGAAGGCCCCGGAGTTGCGCCAAATCCTTAAGTGATGATTCCGTGAGTGTCATTCACTTTCAACCTCGGAACTGAACCATGCCCCGCGAAATCAAGCCAAGTCGCATTCTCATCGTCGAAGACGAGGGAATCGTCGCATCCGACATTGCAAAATGTCTCGAAGGCTTCGGATTCGAGGTAAGCGGCATAGCCGCCTCCGCGGAGGACGCCATGGCGGCGGTAGCCTTCAAGAACCCTGATCTTGTCCTAATCCACATCACTATCGAAGGGCCTGTCGACGGAATTCAGGCCGCACATGAGATCCACAAGCTTTACGAACTTCCCATCATATTCTTGACCGCTCATGGCGACAGGGATACCATCGAACGCGCCAAAGCAATCGCTCCGTTTGCGTTCCTGCCGAAGCCGTTCAAGCCCAACGAACTCAAGAATGCAATCGAGATTGCGCTCCGCCGTAGCCAGGCCGACAAGGAATTGCGGGAGCGCGAACGGTTCTTCGCGATAGCCATGGATTCCATCGGCGATTCTGTTTTGACGGCCGACCGGGACGGGAAGATTCGATTCATGAATCACGCGGCTGAATTGCTCACCGGCTGGCGCCACGAACAGGCGAGCGAACGCACGGTCGCTGAGGTGG
The DNA here is from genome assembly GCA_963846045.1 of Terriglobia bacterium. Taxonomy (GTDB): domain Bacteria; phylum Acidobacteriota; class Terriglobia; order Bryobacterales; family Bryobacteraceae; genus Bog-105. The sequence goes on from CAWJUL010000014.1 coordinate 651,713, forward strand.
TGAATGTTGTCGAACACTTCGCGGGCGATCGGGAGCGATTCCGCGTCCTGCTTGATTTCTCCCCGGCGCCGATAGGCAATCCCTCCAGTCAGGATTACTGTATCCATAGGCCTCATGATGGATTCCGCTGGCTGAGAGCGCGAGCGGCAAGCATGGACGCATCCGGCAGCGGCTCCATTCGCGTCCTGGTGATGGAGGACATCACCGACAAGCGCGAAACGGAAATCGAACTGCGGCAGGCCAACCACGATCTGGAACAGTTCGCCTACTCGGCCAGCCACGACCTGCAGGAGCCCATTCGAAATATCGCTATTTATAGCCAGCTCATTAGCCGAAGTTACTCGCAAATGCTCGATACCGACGGCCGGGAATTCCTGAATTACGTTACGGATGGCGCAAAGCGCATGGAGCAGCTTGTGAAAGATCTCCTGGCCTACACCCAGGCCGCCCAAGCTCCGCTTGAAAATCACCCGGAAAGCGATGCGGCAGCGGCTCTGGCCGATGCTCTGTCCAATTTGTTTGAGCCCATCAATGAGACGCTTGCTCAAATTACCTATGACACTTTGCCAAAGCTGCCCGTGCGTACAAGCGAGCTCCAGCAGCTTTTTCAAAACCTAATCGGCAACGCCCTCAAGTATCGGAATCGGCAGGAACCGCCCCGCATTCACATCGCCGTCGCGCGCGACCTGGACAGGTGGATCTTCTCCGTCGAAGACAACGGCATCGGCATTGCCCCCGAGCATAAAGACATAGTGTTTGGCGTATTCAAGCGTTTGCATACGGCATCCAGATACCCCGGCACAGGAATCGGATTGGCCATATGTCAGAAAATTGTGGCGCGCCACAGCGGCCGCATTTGGGTCGAGTCGGAAGTTGGGAAAGGCTCCACGTTTTTCTTTTCCCTTCCCCGAAGTATGGAAATGAGCTTTGCGGCGGCCGTGCCCGGGTAGGCAACCGTTTGAGATTGGGCGCAATCGGTGCCTCGCGTCGCGCGGAGGACAACCTCGCGGACGTGTTTCTACCTCGTAGCCGCAATAATTAGCCCGATAACGACGGTGCCCCCCTAAGCCGGTCACAACTTGTTTCGGCAATAACATACTTGACTAACTCCATAGATTGCTGTACAGTCTAGAGATGGACGGCAGCGGCTTTCCCGAAACGCTTCACGAGGCGATCACGTACTTCGCCGATCCCGATGTGGCGACTACGTTCATTCGGGATATCCGTTGGCCAAATGGCATCGAATGCCCTACGTGTGGGTCTGGTGACGTTCTCTACCTGCCGAACCAGCGTAGATGGAAATGCCGCAGCAAGCATCCGAAACAGCAGTTCTCGGTCAAGAACGGCACGATTTTTGAAGAGTCGCCCGTTGGTTTGGATAAATGGCTTCCGGCTATGTGGCTCGTAACAAACTGCAAGAACGGTATCAGTAGTTACGAGATTGCGCGTGATCTTGGAGTCACGCAAAAGACTGCGTGGTTCATGGATCACCGCATTCGCTTGGCGATGCGTGCGAAGTCTTTTGACTCTAAGCTCTGTGGCGAGATAGAAGCGGATGAAACCTTCATCGGTGGTAAGGTCCGCAACATGCACAAGCGTTCGAAGCGCAGAATCAAGGCCAACAATGATGGCAACTGGGGCAAGACAGTTGTACTCGGATTGCTTGAGCGCAATGGACACGTCAGAGCAATGGTTGCTCCGAGTCGGAAGACGCCGCATGTACGCAACCACGTTCTTGAAAACGTCGAACCCGGCTCCGCTCTCTACACTGATGAAGCGGACGTTTACAAGCATCTGAATGGCGAGTTCGCTCACGCATTCGTGAACCACATTTCGCAGTACGTCGATGACAGAGTGCACATCAACGGGATGGAAAATTTCTGGAGCTTGTTGAAGAGAACTCTTGGCGGAACCTATGTTTCGGTTGATCCGATTCACCTGTGCCGCTACATCGATGAGCAGTGCTTCCGCTACAACTATCGGAAGTTGACGGATCTTGAACGGTTCATGATCGTTGTTGCCCAGGTGATTGGTAAGCGTATCACTTACGCCGAACTGACGGGGAAGACAGGCGAGAAAGATCCGATATGAAGGGAATTGCCTTATGCCAAACAGGGCCGCGGCAAACCTAAGAAGCCTGACGGTCCTCTTTAGCTTTCTTGCGTCGTACTTTGTTCTTTGCTTCCCGCTTTCGAAGTTCGTCAAGATCCTCTTTGGATACGGAGAGAATCTTTCGCGTGAACTCTTTGAATTGTGCGAATGACGATCCCGGCGACGGCTCCGACGATGGAGGTTGCATGTACTCATTTAGTTTATGACTTGCGCCGGTTTCTTACAAGCACGACGATCTTCACAACGATGACGAAAAGGGTCGCAGCCGCGCAGAATTTCAGGAAACTCGCCCGTCTACGCTGATGCCGCAAGAACATGCCTACATGGTCTTTTCTTTCCTCGATTGGCGTTTGGGAATTTCTAGAATACGCGTTTGAATGTGCCGTTATCGTTGGCTGCGCCGGGGAAGCGCTAGGCGAGTTCACAAATTTTTTGAATGTAAGAAACGATGGAACAAGAAAAGACCGACTGCTTAAGGCTTCCACAATAATTCTGATATTCGGACTTGCAGGATCACTCATCAGTACTGTTCGCACAAACGCGCTTGCTGGGGAAGCCATAAACGAACTGGATGAGCGCTTGGCGTGGCGCGATATTTCGCCGAGGCAAAGATCGGAAATTGTTAATGCGCTTCGTACGTTCCCCGGGCAAAGCACGCATATCACGTTCCGTATGTTGGACCCAGAAGCCGCCAGGCTGTCCGGCCAGCTCGCACAAATACTCAACGCGGCGAATTGGAAGACTTCGTTTGGAACACCAAATCCAAGCGTCAGCATTGAGGCCGGCATCTCCATCGGCTCTACGTCGGACGAACCGAGCCGAAATGCGGCAATTGCACTTGCGCGCGAATTGCGCGCTCGAAACCTAACCGTTGGCCCCTTATGGATGCACAAGACGTGGCCGACACCGCTGGTCATCATTGACGTGAGGCTTAACCCTGCACTCATGCCTAAACCGGCGACGGATATGAGGTAAGCAATAGTTAGCCAAGTATGTTGTTGCCCTTGTTTCTCCTTTGTTATGAGCCATTTAGGGGAAAACGCTTGGTGGCATAGTGTAATACTGGAAGTAGAAGTAGTTTAGAATCCAAAACGCCGCTCAGCCGCCGCGCTGCCAGCGGCGTTTTCTATCTTCAAAGGAGCCACAAATGGCAACAGACAAACAGATCCAGGCAAATAGGGAGAACTCGCAGCATTCAACCGGTCCCGTCAGCGACGCTGGCCGCGAAGCCGTCTCTCAGAACCGCACCACGCATGGCCTCGCTGGTGCATACAAAGCGCAGACCGAAAGCGAACTGGAAGAGTTCCGCCGCTTGACCGACAGCTTTGTCACGGATTACAACGCGACCTGTCAGACCGAAATCCAGTTGATCTTCAAGATGGCCGAAGCGCTCATTCGCTCCACCAGAGCCATGCATTATCAGGACACGTCCATGATCTCGATCGAATCCGACGATCCGGAGGAAGCAGCTCGCGCCCGCAAAGAGCTGGAACTCTACATTCGCTATCAGGCGCATCACGATCGCGCCTATCAGCGCTACACAGCCGAGCTTCGTAAGTTCCAGAGCGAAAACAAGAAAGCCGAGATTGGCTTTGAATCGCAGAAGCTGAAAGCCGCCGAAGAAACTCGCAAGCAGGAGCGCCACGAACTGACTATTTCCATCGCGAAAGCGCGTCTCGAACACCAGGTTCTGAAAAATCGCAGGCTCAACCCAATACCTGAACCCGAGAATGCGTCCCAAATACCGGAGGTGAACCGCTTAGCCGCGTGAAGTTGCCGAATTGATCCGCAAACGTTAGTGCGCCTATACAAGATCGGGCTCGAACGCGGGCAGCACATCGTCTGGACCCGCAATCCAGGTGTAGACCGTCGGCAACACGTAAACGCTCAGCAGAAGTGTTGCGCTCAGACCGCCGACGATCACGATGGCGAACGGCTTCTGTGAATCCGATCCGATACCCGTCGAAATGGCTGCCGGCAGCAGGCCTAATGTTGCAACCAGCATGGTCATCATGATGGGGCGGAGTCTCAAGACTGCTCCCTCTACCGCCGCCTCATGGATGCTGTATCCACGCGCGCGCAATTGGTTCACGTACTCGATCATGATCACGCCCGTTTCCACCGCTACGCCAAACAGCGCAAGCGTTCCTATACCGGAAGAGACGCTGAAGTGCGTTCCCGTGAAGTACAGCGCAAACAGGGCGCCAATCGGTGAAAGGGCCAAGCTAACCATCGCGAGGGCAGCCCATTTGAAAGACTTGAACATGGAGTAAAGCAGAAAGAAGATCACGGCTACTGTGACGGGAACAATGAGTGCCAGCCGGGCGTTCGCGCGTTTCGCGCTCGCATATTCGCCAGCCCATTCCAGGTAATAGCCCGGCGGCAGCTTCACTACTTTGCCGACCTTGCTAATTGCCTCTTCTACAGTGCTTCCCAGGTCTCGTCCACGCACGCTGTACTTCAAGGCGACATACCGGGAATTGTTTTCGCGGTAGATCTGTGATGCGCCGTCTACCAGCTTGATGTCGCAGAGTTGCGCTAGGGATACGCGTTCTCCGGAGGGCGCCAACAGCCGGACGTTGGCAATCTGGTCCGGGGTAGTCCGGAACTCAGGTTGATAGCGTGCTACTACGTCGTACCGCTGCTCGCCCTCTAACACTTGACCCGCCGGGTTGCCGCCGATCGCGGTCGTGACGGCGTCCTGTATATCGGAGACGTTCAGCCCATAACGATTCGCCTTCTCGCGGTCCACCGTGATGTTGAGGTTCGGCTGCCCGATCACGCGGAACAGTCCCAAATCCTGGACTCCCCGAATCGTCTGCATCGCGCGAACGATCTCGTCGCCCTTGCCTTCCAGCAGCTTCAGGTCGGTCCCATAGATCTTCACGGCGAGTTCGCCCTTGACGCCGCTGACCGCTTCTTCCATGTTGTCCGCGATCGGCTGTGAGAAGTTCCAAAGCACGCCGGGTAGCTTCTCTACTTCGTGATCCATGGCGCGAATCAGTTCTTCCTTGTCTTGATGAAAGACAGGACGCCATTGGCCTTTCGGCTTTAGATCGACAAAGTACTCGGTGTTCGAAAACAGCGCTGTATCGGTTCCGTCGTCCGGGCGACCATCCTGACTCACCACGGTCGTCACCTCGGGGAAACTGGCGAAGATAAGCCGCGCTGTCCTCATCACGCGTTCGCCTTCGGCCGGGCCGGCGCTCGGCGACAACGTGCCGCGCGCCCAGATTGCGCCCTCGTCCAGATGGGGCAGGAATTCGGAGCCGATCACCCCGGTCACCATGAGTGAAACGGAAATTGCGAGCAAGCCGAGGGCTACGCCGATCACGATAAGCCGCCGCGGCGTGGAACTCATGAAGAACTCCAGCGAGCGGCGGTATCCCTTGATGATGGCTATAAGAATGGGATTGTTCCATTCGCGCGTGTTGCTCCTGAACAGGATGAGTGCTAGGACGGGCAGGATCGACAGCGAAAACAACAATGCACCCAGCAAGGCGAATGCGACGGTCAGCGCCATGGGCCGGAACAGCCTTCCTTCCACGTGTTGCAAAGTGAAGATCGGCAGGTAAGCCGTGATGATAATCGCGCGCGCAAAGAACACGGGACGCTGCACCTCATGGACCGCCTCGCGAATCACGTCGGCAACGGTGGTCTCCCGATTGCGGCTAATATGACGCAACACGTTCTCAATGACAACCACTGAGCCATCCACCACCATCCCAAAATCCAACGCGCCAAGCGATAGTAAATTCGCTGGCACGTTGCTCAGATTGAGACAAATGGATGCAAACAGCAATGCGAACGGGATCGTCAGCACAACGATCAAAGCGGACCGCACGTTGCCCAGGAACAGGAACAGAATTACCGACACCAGCAGAATGCCTTCCGTAAGGTTGTGCATCACGGTGTGCGTAGTCAAGTGCACAAGATCGCTGCGGTCTAGAAACGGGACGATTCTTACACCGGTTGGAAGAAAGTGGTTGTTGAGATAGTCGATCTTGTCGTGTAAGGCGGCAAGCATCGCGTCTCCGTTCGCGCCTTTGCGGAGCAAAACAATCCCTTCTATCGTGTCGGCTGTGTCATAGATCTTTCCGTCCGGCCTGTGAACCGCTTTACCGATCTGCCCCAGCCTGATCTTCGGCGCTTGCGTCACAAAGGCAATGTCGCGGACCAATACGGGCGTGCCGTTCTGCGCTTTCAGAACCGTCTGCCCGATATCCTTCACGTTGCGATAAAGTCCCACCTCGCGCACATTTACCTGTTGCTCGCCGGCTTCGATGAAACTGCCGCCCCCATTGACGTTGTTGTTCGAAAGGCTCTGCTCAACCTGCCCGATACTCAACCCGTACGCGATCAGCTTGTTCGGGTCAATCTGCACCTGGTACTCACGAGTCGTGCCACCGAAGCTCGAAACGTCGATAACGTCTGGCACCGATTTGAGCTGCTTCTCAATCACCCAGTCCTCGAGCGCCTTCAACTGCATCAGGTCGAACTGCGGGTTGGTGCTCTTCAGCGTGTACCAATAGAGTTGGCCAACGGGACTGTAATCGGGGCCGATCGTCGGCTGCAGGTTCACAGGCAGAGTGACGCTTGAAAGCCGTTCGAGAACTTTCTGCCGGTTCCAGTCATTGCTCGATTCGTCGTCGAAGTTCATCGTCACAACCGACAAGCCGAATTCAGAGATGGACCGGATGTTCGCCAGATGGGGAATGCCGGCCATCTGAACCTCCACCGGAATCGTGACCTGTTGTTCCACCTCCTCACCCGCTCGGCCCGGCCACTGCGTGATGATCTGAACGTAGTTGTTGGCCACATCCGGATACGCTTCTACCGGCAGGTTCTTGAATGAGATTCCGCCCCAGACCAGCAGCAGCGTGCCAATCACCAGGACCAGCAGCTTGTTGCGGAGCGAGTAGTCGACAAACGCGCGAATCATGAGACGTCCTTTTTGTTGAGAGCTATTGCTCGCTCTCGGCGCTTAGTGCCAACGCATTGTTGACGACTTTCTGCCCCGGCGTTATGCCCGAAAGCACAACTTGCTGCGCGCCCATCAGCTTTCCGCTTTGCACCTCGGTTCTGCGGAACTCTCCGCTGCCCGCGGGTATGAAGACCCAATCGCGATCGTGCAGGTGCAGCACGGCATCGCTTGGCACGGTTGTATACACTTTGCTGTGTAGACCAAAGAACGTAGCCGTGACGAACATACCCGCGCGCATAATGCCCGGATTGACAAGATCGATCCTCACCTTCGCTGTGTGCAAGTTGGGGTCGAGAATCTTGCCGATGTTGCTGATGCGCCCCGTGAAAACTCGTCCGGGAAAGGCGTTCAGTTCGATATTAGCGGCATCGCCCACACGTACCGCGGCCAGGTCGTTCTCGTACACATCGCAAATCACCCATACCGTGGAGAGGTTTGCAATCGTAAACAGATTCGGCTGATTGTCCGGCGTGTGAACGCTCGCCGACTGCACCACATTCTGTTCCACGATCGTTCCGGATACCGGCGCATAAACACTGAGAATTGGATCTTCCTGTTTTGGATCGCCACCCAGCGTTCGAATAATCTGCTCCGCTCCACTCACAGCCACGCGCGCCTTCTCTTCCACATCCTCGGCAACCTGTAGATCGTTCAGAGACATTGCCCCATGCTCATAAAGCAGCTTGGCGCGGTCCAGTTGTTTTGCCGCCAGCACTTCATCGGCTTGCGCTTGCCTGTATGTGGAGAATGCGTTGCTGATGTCGTTGCTCAATACCTTCAGAAGCAATTGACCTTTCTTGACGTCGTCGCCCAGCTTTGCATAAACCGCGACCGCGCGGCCCGCGGCCAGCGAGACTACCGGTACAGACTTGTCAACGTCGGGAGTCACTGTTCCGACAACATGTACTTCAGACCGTTCTTCTATTGAGCCTGCCGTGGCGAGAATGAACCGTTCCGGGCGATCCACTTTCACCACGTTCAAATCCGGCTCTTCGACTACCTGCGCTTGCGGGGGAGCCATTGCGGCTGCGTCGGCCGGCTTCTTGGACCCGCAGCCGGCCAACATGCCGCACGCTATGGCGGCCGCGATAAACATCGCGCAGGTCTTCATTGAATTACCTCGGTTCCAACAGCCAGATTGAGCTGGTTCGCAGCCGATAAATAGGAGCCCACCAGGTTTGCGTAGTTCAGTTCCGTGTCTCTGTATTCCTTCTGCGCATCCAGGAAGTCGATCAGGGAGGCGGCGCCGTGCTGGTAGGCATACGAGACCGTATCGCGGACGTCCACTGCTTCCTTCAAGTACTTTTCCTTATACGGGTGAAGCAGCGACAACGTGCTCTGCACGGTTGCATACGCCGCCTCCACATCGTGTACCGCAGTCACCTGCGCCGCGCTTACCAGTTTTTGGTTGCGGTTGATGTCAAGCAGCGTATGTAACTTGTCCCCTTGATTCCGATCGAAGATACGCAGTGGAATGCTGACCGAAATCCCCACATACGTATTCAGCGGCGGAGACTGGTGGCTGCCGTCGATACCGAATGTAGGATCGGTCGATCCATTTGCAATCGAGAGCTTGTGGTCTGTCCGCGCCTTCTCCAGAGACTCCTGGGCTTCTTTCAAGTCCGGCCGCGTGTCCAAGGCAAGCTGCCGCAACTCTGGAAGACCTTGAGACAACTCGGCGAACTCGAAGTTGCCCTGAACGTCGAACTCATCAACTGCCGTCGGTTGCCGCAGCAAAGCCAGCAGGTCTATCTTTGCCGTGCGTAAATTTACTTGAGCGGTCTGCAGGTCCGACTCATACTGCACGCGCTGCAATTCGACTCGTTGGAAGTCGACCTTTGAAATCGCCCCTGCTTTGAACCGCTCCTCATTGATTGCAATCTCTTTGTCGTAGTACTGAAGATTTTCTTGCGCGACTCCCATGACAGCCTTCGCCGTCAGCACTCTGACAAACGCGTCACGCAAGTTGTAGAGCAGAGTCCGCTGCAAGTCGAACTGTGTCGATATTGCAATCGCAGTTGCCTGCCTGGCGCTGGCGAGCCGCAACTCACGCTTGTGGTCGCGCTCGTGCAGATAGCTCAAGCTGCCGTACGCATACGAGTACGCAAGCGGCTGGTAGGGGTTCGCGTGGAAAAACGTGAGTTGATCCAAACCCAAACTCAACTCAGGATTCGGGCGCAAATAGGCTGTAATCTCGTCTGCCCGGGACTCGTCAATCGTGACTTGCCCAGCCAGCAGTGTCGGATTGTTCGCTTTGAATCTGTTCTCGGTCTCCTGCCAGGTGAGTGGCTGCGGGGGTGTGGCAGTCTGGGCCAGACATCCGGCTGCTAACAGGAAACCGGTGCACAAACGCCAGCAATGGCGTTGCATCAGTCCTCCTAAACGAGACTTCTGTTCTCGGGTCGATTAAGCGCTCAGAAACTGCGGCGGTGAACGGCCATTCCACGATGGCGCGGCGCGGCGATATTGCTTCGGAGCAGGCAGGAAGACAATCCAGATGGCTAGCAGCGTTAACGTAAGTACACATTTCGCGCAGGCAAGAGGGCTATCTAGCGTCTCGTACAGCCGCACCAAATTATTGTTGGGGGTCTTCTTCGCCGGTGCGCGATCATGACCTTGGTGAGAGCTCACCTCTTCGCTTCGGACCAAATCGTCCGTTGCTGAGATGTACGGAAACAAAGCGGCGACAATCAGCGCCACACCTATGATGTGCAGGCAAGCGGACGATCGGTTCGCGGCATCGCGCAGCGCAACCCGTGCGGTGCTGCCCAAGGCAATCACGCCTAGGACCAGCCACACAAGATTCAGGGCCGTGTCGAAGTGCACTTCCCTTTTACCGTAGCATGTGTTTTGACAATTTTTGGAAACGGGCCGCTCGCCCGAAAGCAGTTTGGCGGGTCAATTGCTGAATATGTAGGGTTCGGATTCACATCTCTAAGGGTATGTATCGGGGTCGCTGGTTTGCAGCCGTAATCGCGTTGTTCGTCGCCGTCGTGTGTCCGGCTGCTGATGTCCCCGTTCGGCCAATTACAGTCGCACCGGCTCAAAACGGCCACTTCGCATATTATTGGAAGTCCGAGTCGATCACCGGTACAGCACAGCTACTTACATTATTTTGCAAGGATTGTGGACCGGCCGCCGGTGCCGACGCGACCCCCGCAACTGCAGATTTTCCGCTACTTGCGGTTCTTCGCGATACTCTCGGCGACTCCGATCCGACGAATGATCGCGTGCTGGACATCTGGCTGCTCGGCTATGCAAACCCCGGCATTGGAAAAAAACTCCTGTCAGCTGTACCGTTTTTCTACTGGAGTCCCGGCGCGGGATCAAAAAGCGGACTCGAATCCGATCCGAAGCCCTTTTTCGACTTGACGGCCCCTCAGCACCCCGTTGTCTCTGGAATAGGCGCCAGCGTGCTGCAGTGGACTGTGCTCGACGCTATGACAATGCCGATTCGCGCCACCTCGCGGGCTTATCGCTCTAACGGTCTTGATGATGAGCGTCTGCACCTTGAGACGGCAGCTTCTTATCTGCGCAATGCCCCCGTTTCGGATGATGGCTCCGCGCTGACCAAGCAGCAAGTCGACACCATCATCGCGCGTCTTGAACTTCGCAAGAAGATGCTCGGCGGCCTTATCAGCGAGCGCCGCGCGGCGAGAGTTGGCGAAGAGTCGGGTTTTCAGGACGAACGGATCCGCAGCCGTAATTGGGAATTGCTGCGGCAACTCGCTGAAAAAACAGGTCTCACGTTCGAGCCGCTGAACATCGCGGGAACGGAAGGCGATTACGCCTTGCTCTGGTTTCCTGTGGGCCGCGTGGCGCCGGCTACCGGAACCGATCTGAAGCCACTTTGGAAGATCCTGAACATTCGTGATCCTTGGTCGGATGAAAAGCTCAAGCCCGGTTCACAGTTCAAATACGTTCGCGAGACCGGGGACGGTGCAGATCGGCAAACCTTCGTACCGCTCGCCGTGTACAGTCTCACTTATCCGAAAGTTCCTCTTGTGCTCGTGGACTTCCGAGGACAAGTTCATATTCGACGGCATGAGATGACGCAGCGTTCTATCAACGAGCTCACAGCCGGGGTTATCGGCATTTCTCATTTCACGAATTGGTATTACTACGTGGCTGCCGATCTGTACGATTTGGTAAGCGGACGCCACGGCGCGGCCGTTGATCAAGCAGAACGGCTGGATGCTTATTCACGCCTACGTATCTCGCTCGCTCTCGATCGCGACCTCGACCCGAATCTTCGGAAGACGATGCAAGCTCGGCTGGATGATGTCTCGGTGAATCCGTTGTCGACGGCGCCTCAGCGTGAAATTCCGAACGCAGAGACCCGGTATGCGAAGCTGCAGGAAGAAACCGGACCAGGCGGCCATTTATCTGTTCTGCTGGATCGACAGCGGCGGGCAGAGATCGCCGAATTTGGCGCCTCAAGCCGTCGGCTAGCTGCCGAGGCATTGCTTCACACAGCGACGCTTGGACTCTATCATGACCGTGCGCGCCGAAGTGAGCACAACTCTGAGAAGCTTGACGTGTACCGCCGTGTTCAACATGAAATGACCTTCCTCGATTCGCTCGCCGAGAGCGGGACAGCACCGGAAGTCGCGTATGACACCACTCGGATTGAGGCTTCGATCGCAACGTTGTCTTCACTGATGCAGCAAATTACGCAGGCGCGCGTTCGCGCGCATGCAGCGGCAACCTTACAGAAGATCCGAACATTGTCTGCTTTGAGCGGCATTCAAGCGCAATGCAGCGAAGCTCTGGCGAGTATCAAAGCTTCTCCCACAGCACCAGGCAGGCGGTTGCCAACTGGAATCGTGGCTGAAACCGCTGCTGTGCGCGACAAGTGACTCGAGTGTTGTTTCGCTGCATCGCAGCTTGCGTCATCGCATTTCCGGTGTTTGCAGAAGCCGGCGCAACTCCCCAGGTTGCTGTTACAAAGCGGCTCGTCATCTTGAAGGTCGATGGGCTGAATGGGGATCTGTTGTATGACAACATGCGCCAGACGGATCCGGCGACCGGGCGGCCGCGCTTGCCTTGGTTTGCACACATCTTCGCCGACAACGGAACTGTCTTTCAGAACTTCTATACTCGCGGCATCAGCTTATCCGCTCCGTCGTGGTCGATGCTCGATACGGGCGAACACGCCATCATTCGCGGCAACGTGGAATGGGATCGTTATACATCCCATACGTACGACTATCTGAACTTCTTCCCTTTCTATATTGGATACGCGAGAAAGCGGCAGATCGATATGCCGGGTGTGGAGGTTCTCGATCGGGCCGGCGTTCCGTTGTTAATCGACCGATTCCGCTGGGATCAGACGTTTGATAGCTTTCAACTGTACCAGCGAGCGGGCCGCTGGACGACCTTGAAGCAAATGCTCGAAACGCGCTTCTCCGGCCGTGTCCTCGTGCCGATGCTCGAAAGCGGTGCCCCGTCCTATGACGAAACGCTGGGGCAGCAAATGGAAAAAGAATTACTTGCCAACCTTCAGAATTCGCAGATTCTCTACTTGGACGATTACACCGGCGACATCGATCACGAAGGCCACGCGACCAGCGAACCCGCGGCAATGCTGGAACGTCTACGCAATCTTGACGCGCTCGCGGGCCGCATCTGGACTGCGATTCAAGCGAGCCCGCTTGCGAACCGAACACTGTTCGTTGTTGTTTCCGATCACGGCATGAACAACGTTCCAGGTGTACACAGCCAAGCCTTCAGCATAGCCGACCTGTTCAACAGTCCCGAAGGCGGAGGTCAGCACGTGATGCTCGACCGGCATGAGTTTCAGGACTTTAAGCTTCGCGGCTTAAACCCGTTTGTGAAGCGTACGTTTGCACGCAGCACTTCGAGCACATACATTCCTATGGAACAAGCTTCCGACTATCCCACCGCGTGGCTTGATCTGGACGGCAACGAGCGCGCTTCCGTCAGCCTTCGCAATAACGACTTGAACAAGATCCACATCCTCTTGCTGCAGCTTGCAGACCAGAAGTTGCAGCCGGACATTCGTCTAGCAACGGCCAAGTATCTGGCGGCCATCATCGATCGACATCGCGCAGCATGGAACTCGACACTCAACGAAATGACCGATGAAATGGGCGCTCTTGATACGGAGATCGCTCAGTCGAAAGCGGAACTCGCCGGGGCTCCCGGAAAATTCACTCACGGCGAAGTTCAGAACGGTTTCGATAAAACGATTCACCGCAAAGAACAACAACTGAACGACATGGAGCAGGAGCACGAGGACTATTCAGCCTACATCGCTCACGTTCGCTCGCTGCTCGCGTTTCGTCCCGATCCGGTTCATCCGTTTACCGGCAAGATCTCCGATCTCGTTCCCGAACGGAGCTTGGGCGATCTCAATACGCTGTACGACCTGCAGAATTACGGTGTTGGTCCGGGCCCGGATGGCATGGTTCTCGATTCATCGGGTCGGATAGATGCAACGCGCTCATTTCGGCACGTCAATTATTTCCGGCTATTTGCGCGTCAGCGCGTAAGCAATAATCCGCAACCCGCGCTTGGATCGAAACCGATCGATTTTTCCGCCGTGCGGCTGGCGCAACCGAACGGAAGCTCACAGCAGACATATTGGCTATACGGCAGCGACGAAGATCAACTTTTGATTCAGACCGATGCTGACGGAAACATCTCACTGCATCCGGTTAGTAACTTAATCCAGACCGAAGACGCGCGTATCGAATCTTCTCCGGTGCCTTGGCGCGCTGGTCTGCCGCTACATCTCTACGAAGACTCCAGGTTACAAATTCCCGCCGGTATCGATCGCGAACAGTGGCTGGCCGCGCCACATAGCGAGCGTGAATGGCTGGAAGCAACGCACCTGTGCACTTACTCGAACGGCGTCATTGGTATCACCGAAGAGCTATCGCCCGTTGGTCCGAACGTTCCCGGAATTCCAGGACTGAATCCTGTGCTGCTCAGATACGAGCGACGGCGCCGCGAGCTGGTACAACCCGACATTGAGGTCTTCGCGGCCGATCATTGGAACTTCAATGTCCGCAACTTCAATCCGGGCGGCAATCACGGCGGCTTCTTTCGTATTTCAACGCACTCGGTCTGGATGCTGGCCGGCCCAGGCATTCCAAAGCAAGTCATAACGGAGCCGTACGACAGCTTGAACTTCGCGTCCACCGTCTTGCATTTACTCAGCCGTCCTGCTCCGATGCCGGATCGCGTCGTGAACGTGACGGAAGCGCAGCCTACCGCGCCGTAGCGAAATAGCTTAAACTTTCGGTTTTGGAGGGGCGAGTTCGCGAGCTTTGCATTCCGACATGAATCCATTCCGTCCGTGGGAGCCATCACAGAATGGTTTGTTCTCGGCCAGCCCGCACCGGCAAAGTGAAATGACACTGCGCCCCGCCAAGCCGTATGAGTTCCCCTCGGAATCCTGGATGATGAACTCGCCCTCGATACGGATGGGTCCGTTGTTGACGATGGTTACCTTCGCTGACATGCAACCAGATGGTAGCAGAGGAAACAGCGATGTTCCTTATAATGGCAACGCAGGTGCTGTTTGATCCAATTCACGCAAGAGTCCGATAGAGCGCTGTTTGACGACGCGATCTGTTTCGCGGAGAAACAGGTCAAGCGGCTCATCGAAAATCATCCGGACTTTCACCCCATGTACACCGTGGCGGGCAAGTGGAAGCATGACGCGCCGGCTTGGACCCACTGGTGCGACGGCTTTCTCCCGGGCATGATGTGGCTGTTCCTGCGGCATCGCGGTACCGACAAGCCAGAAGCGCGCTTCTGGATGGAGAACGCTATCCGCTATAGCCGCCCGCTTGAGTCGCGAAAGAGCGACAACGACGTTCACGACCTTGGGTTCATCTTCTTTTCGACTTATTACCGCTGGTACCAGATGACGCGCGACACTCAGATTCGCGATGTCGTCATACATGCGGGGAAGACTCTTGCCGAGAGCTTCAGCGACATTGGCCAATATCTGAGCTCGGTAGTAGCGGAAGATTCCGTTTACATCGACACGATGATGAATGTCGGCCTTATCTTCTACGCCGCGCGCGAGTGTTCGGACAAGAAGCTGCGCGACATAGCGGTACGCCATTGCATCACCACGCGACGATTCCTGGTTCGCGCCGATGGATCGACAGCGCATGAAGGTACCTTCGATACCGAAAGCGGCGAGTTTTTGCGAACGGCAACGCAGCAAGGCTATCGCTCCGATTCGTGCTGGTCGCGCGGGCTCACCTGGGCGCTATACGGCTTCACCACCTCTTACGAATACAGCCGCGATCCACGCTTTCTCCACACCGCCGAAACTTGCGCCGACTACTACATCACGCACTCGCCGGCAGACGGCATTCCTCCGTGGGATTTCAACGCTCCGACCGAAAACCGATCCCTTGTAGACACGTCTGCCGCCGCCATCGCGGCAGCGGGCATCCTGCGGCTGTGCCGTTCAGTCGCCGATCCAATGAAAGGTCATTTCTACTGGTCGGCCGGTGTTCATATTCTGCGGAATCTTTGCACGGATTATCTGGCGACGTCCGATCCCGGCTGGGAAGGCGTACTAAAGGGCGCCGTTTACCACCTTCCTAAAGGTTTGGGCGTGGATGAATCCGTTATGTGGGGCGAATACTTCTTTATTGAAGCGTTAGAGAACGCCCTGCGCACAATGCACGGCCACAACCATAATCAGCAGGAAACTCGAAACTCTTGATTTGATCAGGTCTATCAGCAGGAGCGCAGTGTGTGAGGAGCGCGTGATTAGACGGTGCGTAGCAGGGTTGGCTGTCCTTGCCGAAGTGGAGAGTTGAGTACGCTCAGCCATGCGGCCGCATAAAAGAGGCTCCCGACGATCAGGGTGAACTTCAAGCCGAAATAAATGGCGAGGAATATCGCGGCGGCCGATCCCATTACGCTAGAAGCCGCATTGATGGCCCAAGCCCATCTCACGGATGCGGGCATGACATTCTCAAGCAATGCCAGTCCGGTCGGGAACGGCATCCCCATTACGAACGCGACAGGGCCGATGAGCGCAACGGACACCAGCACCTTCACAGGAAAGGGAAGCGCGACACCGCTCTCTGCAACGGGGGTGACGATAGCCGCAAGAACAAGTATGCCCGCGACGATCAGTCCCATAGCGCGGCTCAACCGTTTTATATCGCCCGCGATCAAACGCTTGCTGAAGTAGCTGCCCGCCCCGCTAAAAAGCAGCATCGAGAAGATAATCACTGTCAAAGCATAAGTCGGATGCCCGAGAAAGAGAACGAACTTCTGAATCAGCGCAACTTGTATCAGGATGTAGCCTGCGCCGATGCACACAAAGAACAGCAGCGCTCGGATGCTGCCCTTTTCACGCGGCAGGCGCTGACCAAGCAATAGCGGCGGCAAAGCCAGCATGACCGCCGTCGCCAGTAAGCTGATGGCAACCAGTCCAAACAATACGGGCAACGCGGAATTTACTTTGTAGTCGGCGGTTGCGCGCGAAGCATGCAGAAGAAAGTTCCAAAGATCGCGCGCCTGCACTGTGTAGAAGAAAAAGGGGCGGTCGTCTCCAACCGGGCGCACATCATATTCGTAAGAATCGTAGAAGCGGTTCAGATCCGGCGAAAGCAGCAGATCGCGGAACGCGCTGGCGGAGGATGTGCCGGGGAAATAAACGAGGTCCATCTTCGCCCTTTGAGCGGCGCTCTGCAAGCGCTGCAGATCTGTTTGTGAGAACGGATTCCGAGAAATGAGAATCGTGTCCTGCGCGCCCCAGGCATTCAATTTCTGCACATCCTCGCGAAGGACCGCAATGTTTGCAGCGGGATCGGCTTGCCCAAATTGGCGCAGCGCAGCATTCGCCAAGGCAACTACTCGCAACGATTCCCTGGGTGGCTTGAATCCCCAACGCGTAAAGGCCATGATGCCGTCGGGTGTCAGGTGCGATAGATAGTCTTCGAATGCATTAGTCGTGTATAGATTGTTCTCCGATAACGCGAATGCGCCGGCGGCAGTGGAAGCCCATGTGTCGACTAAGGTCGCTTGCAAGACCTGGTAATGCTCGGGTGTTCTGCGTACGAACGAGCGTCCGTCTTCGACCACGATCTTTACTTCGGGCCGGAGGTAAAGATATCCGCTGTAACTGGGGAACCGCTCACGCATGATGACGTTCGCGATGATTGGATTGATCTCGACGCCTGTGATACTCCGGCTGCCCGACGCCAGCGCACGGGCGATATCCCAGCCGCCCCCCGGGCCGATCACTAGAGTCTTTGCTCCGGGGCGCAACAAATACGGAATACCGGGGCCTTGAAAAGCCAGATCGAAGCGCTGCTTTGGCGAAAGATGCGAAAAGTCGAAGTTCGCAACGCCGGTTGCGGCGTCCGCATCGATCACGATGCTTTTCTTGCCTTCGACGTTCGGCTCGGGTTTCAGAGCAATACGCGAAAAGCTGTTCCATTTCACGAACTCCTCGCCGGTGATCGCCTGGCCCTTGGCGTATTTGACGTCGATTACCGAGAATTTCGCGTTGTAGGTAATCAATGAAACGATGAGTAGTCCTAGCACCACCGCGATAACCCGCCCTCGCGGCGCGCGCGCCAAATGAAACCAAATGGCTGCCGTTACTGCGAACAGAATTGCCGAGACCAGAATGGTTCCCGGTCCGCCAACCCAATTCAGCAGAGAAACCAGAACTGCGCAACCAGCGGCCGCGCCGACCAGGTCGAAGAAATAAACGCGGCTAACTCGCTCGATCGTTTCCGCGATGATGAGCGAAATGATAGAACCCGATAACAGGAACGGAACAGCGGCAACAAAATACGCCGTTGCCAATTCCAGCGTCGACATTTTCCCGGTTCGCTCCAGCAAGAACCATAAGCACAGTACCAGCGCCATAGCATTCACGGCGGCGAGTACGCCAAGCTTCTCGTAAAGAGAACCTCGCCATCCGGCGATCACATACGAGAACACTCCTCCGGCGCCGAGCCCAAATAGGGCAATGGAAATCGCAAGAAATGCAAAGTGATAGAAGTAAACAACCGAAAACACTCGCGTGAGCGCTAATTCCAGCAGCAGCGTGGCTAATGAAGTTGCGGCAAGCCCAAAGTAAATTTGCGACCAGTTTTTGGTTCTCTTCGACGAAAGTACGTCGAGATGTGGTGATGCTACTGTGGACAAGCTTCTATCGTAGTGGACAGCCCGAAGCAAATAAGCTTGAGGTTACCCAAACACCAAGTCAGTTTGGAATCTGTGTTTGTGACGTTGTGCGCGGCCTTGACGGTTGCAGTGACGAGGAGGGCTTCGCTATTTATGGCGGTACGTGATTCGACCTTTAGTGAGATCGTAGGGTGACATCTCAAGCGTGACACGATCGCCGGCCAGCACGCGTATGCGATTCCGCCTCAATTTACCCGCTAAGTGCGCGAGTACCGTTCTGTCTTGATCTAATTGCACGCTAAACAAACCGCTCGGAAACTTTTCTACTACGGTTCCAGTAACCTCAATGCTGTCTTCTTTACTCATTCGCCTCTCTTGTTTGATGTGCGGGCAAGGTTGCCCGCTACCCCGGAGTATAGCGCAAAAAGCGTATTTTTCCGGGCCAAACGCTTGAGTTCCGGGCAGCATCGCCAGGCTGTATTTCAAAATCTCTCGAAGGCTGCAGTTCATCGCAACATATGTTCTACTCTTATTCGGGACGCATACGAGATCCCGCTTTGCTGGAGCGAAACGAACTTGGCAAATCCCAAGAGCGAGTTCACTAACAAGAATGTCTTAGTTACAGGCGCCGGCCGGGGAATCGGCAAGCGATTAGCTCTCGGGTTTGCGCGCCTCGGCGCTCGCATCGGTCTTGTCAGCCGGAGTAAAGCTGAAATCGATCTGGCTCACATTGAGATTGAACAGGCGGGTGGAAATGCGCTCCGGATTCGCGCCGACGTAACGGATCCGGAACAGTTGAAGCTCGCCGCCGATCGCGTGCGTGTGGTGTTCGGCAGCCCGGTCGACATATTGGTGTGCGCGGCGGCCAATACCGGTCCGCTGCTTCCATTTGTGCAGACCCCGGCAAAAGCGTGGACGGATGTCATCCACATCAATCTTCTCGGCGTCGTGAATTCTTGCCGTGCCGTTCTCCCGCCGATGATCGAGAAGCGCTCCGGCAAGATCATCGTATTGAGTTGTGCCGGCGACGATGCGCCTCACTTGAACTTTTCCGCCTATTCAACTTCCAAGACAGCATTGGTGCGTTTCGTTGAATCGCTAGCGCCGGAGGTGCTCGATCACAACGTGCAGATCAACTGTTTCGACCCTGGTGCAGCATACACGAATATGACCGATGAGATCATTCGTGCCGAAAACCGGCTTGAACAAACGGTGATCAGTGCTGCCAAAGAGACACGGCGAACAGGTGGTGTGTCACCCGAGTTGCAGTTGGATCACGTGACGTTTCTTGCATCGGAACAGTCGAATCACATTTCCGGCAAGCTGATTCACGTGACGGATGACTGGAAAAAGCTGAAGCACGCAACGCTGCGTCCGGACGCATTCACCCTGCGGCGGCTCCAAAAATAGCGCGCTATTCCGTCGAGAAGCGGTAGACGGTGGTGCTGTGGAACTCTTGTCCGGCTTTCAGGACCGTGCTTGGGAAGTCAGGGCGATTCGGCGAATCCGGAAAGTGCTGGGTCTCCAGGCACAGGGCCGATCGATATCGATAAGCGCCTCCGATACCAACGTTCTTGCCGTCCAGAAAATTGCCTGAATAGAACTGCACGCCGGGTTGTGTTGTCAGCACCTCCATGACGCGGCCTGTCTTCGGTTCTTCCACTTTCGCCGCGAGCACAAGTCCATTGTTGCCGTTCCGATTGATGACAAAGTTGTGATCGTAGCCTTTGCCGTACTCGAGTTGCTGGTTCTTCTCATTGATGCGCGCACCGATTGCCGTGGATCTCAGGAAATCGAACGGAGTTCCTACGACGGTGACGATGGCGCCTGTCGGAATCAGGTTCGCATTGATGGGCGTGAATTCATTGGCCATAAGCGTCAGCTTGTGATTCAGCGCAGTGGGGCTGCCGGGGCCTTCCAGATTGAAATAGGAATGATTCGTCAGGTTCAGAACGGTATCTTTATCGGTTGTTGCGTGGTAATCGATGTGTAAGTCGTTGTTCCCGCCGATCCAATAGTTGACGGACACCTGTAGCGTTCCAGGAAAGCCTTCCTCACCATTCGGGCTTGTGTAGTGCAATTCGAGAGACGGAATTGCGGCGGTTCCTAGAGGCTTAGCCTGCCACACGCGCTTATTGAATCCGACATCGCCGCCGTGGAGCGAATTTACCCCGTTATCATTCTTTGGGATCTGGTACGTCTTGCCATCCAGGGTGAACCGACCGTTCGCGATGCGGTTGCCATATCTGCCAATTAGCGCACCGAAGTAGGCAGTGTTTTTAAGCGAGGTGTACCCGACAAGCGAGTCAAAGCCCAGCACTACATCGCCGAAGTTCTTTTTGCGGTCGGGCACGATGATCTGCGTGATTGTGCCTCCATAATTCGTGACCCTCACGGTCATGCCGGAAGGGCTTTTCAGCGTGTAGAGGTAAACCTGCTCGCCGCCAAGCGTTTTTCCGAATGGTTGCTGTTGAACTGCAGTAGAAGATTGCATGAAGGGTAACGCTGCAATGGCAAACACGGAGCCAAGCGCCGCCGCCGTCAAGAGATGTCGGGCCATGATTGTAATCCTGATTGGTTTCAACGCGGACCCTTTTAGTGTATGGTGAAGCGCTTATGGAAAAGCTCCGTTCCGAGCTCAGGATGTTCTCTGGTGCCGGAGATGGTAATCGGCAGCTCAAACCCCGCTCCGTCCTTTTTGAAAAACTTGTCAAACGGCATCAAAAGAAAGCGCTTGAGGCCGGATTGGGTATCTGAGAGCGTTGCCTGCATGCGGAAGAAGCCGGCCATATCGATTGCTTGTGTGCGCAAGCGATAGTCGCCATGCAACTGAATCGCGGCTCCGGGCACGCTGAACTGCAGATTGTTGAATGAGGAGAGGCCGGCATTCAGTTGGAATCGCCCACCGAAATCGGAGGCTACAGTTTGCGATGGCTGGCCTTCTTCCTCTTTCTTGGTGATACCGCGCGCGCGATCGCTTAATGTCTGCAGCCGCTGTTCCACCTCGGGACTTGTGAACTCCGCCTCAGCCAGTGTGAAGGCGCCATCCAGATGCAATTTATCGAGCACGTCTTCCGGGCCGGGCGGGAGAACGATTCCACTCTGAAACTTCACTTCCCCTGTGAGGACCGGCTTGCCGCCCATCACCAGCCGCAGAATGTCCTCCATGCGCGCGTGAGCGGCCACAGCATGCAGCGACACCGTTTTTGCCGTTTCGCCTTGCTGACGTGTGATTCCGCCGCGGCAGATGAATTCGGAGTTTAGAAAACGTGCATCGACAGGGTCAAGGATTGTTTCCCCATCGGTTCCGTTGACAACCGAATGGAAGTGCGTGACCAGGTGAACGGGATCGCCGCCTCGCTTGAGCGCAAAACGCGGTGTATCTGTGTCGCCGTCCACCGTGATCTGCTGCATTACGCCGTTGTATTGGCCGCGTGAAGAGAGAATCCCGCTGATTCCTTTGAAGACACCCAGATCGGCATTCTCAAACTGGTACTTGCCGGAGACCGCTGTTGCCCTTGGGTCGTCTCGCTGCCAGGGTCCGAATCTGCCATTACTGACGATCAGTCCGGGCGGTTTGGGGTTCGTCAACTGAGCCACGAACGCCATGGGTTGGCCCGGGCCAACGTTCTGTAACGTCAGTTTGCGTATCGCAAAGAAGAGCGGATTCTTGCCTTCTACCTTCGGCTCAATTTGCAGCGTTGTGCCGTCGGCTACGATCTTCTCGATTGTGAATTTGAATCGGCTTTGGTCTTCCCCCGGCGTTCCGGTGTCGATCTCATGTCCCTGCTCTTCTCCGATCTTCGTTAGCGAGGGGCCGCGCCGCGGAATTCGAATCTTCAGCCCTTCCAACTGGAGCAACTGTACGTGGTTGCGCTTCGCAATCACGGTGTCGTAATCCGACTCGGCTGTGAATCTGCGGATGTAGATGAGCGGCTCGGGATCGGTCCAATTCTTGTGGCGTATCGATAAGCCTTCACCCACTACCTTGGGATTCGGATAGAGGGTAACACTGACGGATTCGAGATCGGCATCCGCGTTAAAGCGGTCGTCGATAGCTTGAATGATACGCTGGCGAACAAAGGGGCCGAAATCCTGCACCCTGTGCCGAAGCGAGAAGAAAACGGCTATCCCTATCGCTATGCCGAGGAGGAATACAGCGAGCAGGACATATCGGATCCGTTTACCCATTCGTGCCTGATCGATTTTCGCGCATACGGCAGATTGCGTACAGTTGAATGGTGTTTCAACGGGAGCTGAACTCTCGGCTTTTACCTTTATTCCCGCCGCGGCTTAGGTGGGCGAGAACGATCGTAAGCACGCATCTTAGGATGGCGTGAAACAAACTTGAGGTATCGCCGAGAACCCATTTCGCGTTTACAATTTAGAAGCGGCTCTCTCGCTCGATATGGAAGATCTGGCTGCGCAAGCCTCAACCGATCCGGAAATTCCGAATAAGCTGTATTTCCGCATCGGTGAAGTCGCGAAGTTGGCCGGCATCAAGCCCTATGTGTTGCGGTTCTGGGAATCGGAGTTCGCGGGCTTGGGACCAAAGAAGTCCGGAACGGGGCATCGTCTCTACCGCCGCAAGGACGTCGAACTTGTGCTCGAGATAAAGCGACTCCTGTACGAGAAACGGTTCACTATTGAGGGCGCCCGTAAAGTCCTCGAAGCGAAACCGAAACGTGAATCTGTTAAGGAGCGCCCGGCAAAGCGCCAAGGCGAGCTGTTTTCCGGACCGGGCAGCTTCGTTCAGGATCTTCGGCGCGAGTTGCAAGAGATGCTCGCGATGCTTGAGGACGACTAGGTATTACTCAACCGGGTTGGCGTTCACGCCGCCGGGGGTGTCTAATTGCTGAATTAGCAAATGCGCCGCCAATTGACTCGCCTGCTTTTTTGAGCTTCCTTCCGCCCGGCTCAGGAAGTACGCCCCGACGCGTGCTTCCACTACAAAAGTTTTGGCATGCTCAGGACCATTCGTGCCCACAGTTGAATAGCGCGGTGGCGGCAAGCCCATAGCCTGCACCCGTTCCTGCAGCACACTCTTGAAGTTCAGAAGCTCCAGTGCATAGACGTCTTGCGGCTCATCGATCACGTCCAGCACGTGCTGCGCGACGAACTTTCGGGCCGGCGCCATGCCACCGTCGAGGTAAAGCGCGGCAATCACCGCCTCAAAAGCATTCGACAGCAGCGCCTTCCGCTCGCGCCCGCCGTTGCGCTCTTCACCGCGCCCCATGCGCAAGTACTCGCCCAGCCCCAAATTTATTGCACAACGGTGCAGGTGAGTTGCG
The DNA here is from genome assembly GCA_963846045.1 of Terriglobia bacterium. GTDB lineage: Bacteria > Acidobacteriota > Terriglobia > Bryobacterales > Bryobacteraceae > Bog-105. The sequence goes on from CAWJUL010000014.1 coordinate 675,245, forward strand.
CTGACCAGGTGGGCCTTCCACTGGGATAGCTGTCCTTCCCAAGCGGCAGGGTGCTGCCGGACCAGAGATTCGCTGACCAGGAATCCGAGCACGGAATCGCCCAAGAACTCAAGCTGCTCGTTATCCGAGTCCGGCACCTTCGGGCTGCGCTCGGAAAGCCACGAGCGGTGCGTGACAGCTCGCGCGAGGAACTCTGGATTCTCGAAATGGTGATTCAGCTTTTGTTGTAGTTCCTCGAGCGGTGGAGTCATGCTCTGCAGCGGCGTTTACTTGGCCGCTTTGAGTTTGTTCGCAATATCCTTTTGCTGCTGGGCGAAAGTTTTCACGGAAGCAGGAGCATCGGCCATTGCCAGAACCTTATCCGCCGTTGCGATGCCCTCGTCATATTGCTTGTTGTCCACGTACGCCTTCGCCAGACGCGCGACAGCCACGCTGTTGGAGGCGTCCGTATCGGCGGCTGTCTTAAAGTCGGTGATGGCGGTGGGGTAATTCTTGCGAAGGCTGGCCGCCTGGCCGAGAGCGTCGTAGGATTGCGAAGTCAGCAGCTTCTTGGTATCGGGCCAGGCCGCGGGATTCATTCCCGGCGGCGGGGCGGTAGCATTCTTGAGCAATTCTAATGCTTTGTTCGCATAATCGTCGACTTTCTTGAGGCTCTGTTCCTTGTCAAGGTCGTTGTCCCGCGTGTGCTGCGCAATGTCTTCGGCCAGCGTCACGCGGGCAGTCATGTTGTTTGGATCGGCCTGTATGGCTTGTTCGGCGAAGGCAATCGTTTGCGGATAATCCCCCTTGTTCTGCGCGGCGTCGACAGCCATGCTCAGCAGCAGCGGCTTGTATTCGGTGTCGGCGAAGGTTTCGAGCACATAGTTAATGGCTTGAATCTCCCCATCCCAGTTGCCGGCCTGCTGCGCTTGCAAGACTTTTTGCAGCGCTTCGGATTCCTTCTGAGTTTTGGGCTTCGGCGGGGCTTGCGCAAAAACCGGCAGCGCGAGAGATAGAACCGCGGCGGCGATTCCGGCCAATCGATTTCTCATTGCTTTATGTCTCCTGAAATGCTCTGCATCGCTTTCTCAGCCGCTTCGCGCGCCTTGGCAGATGCGGCCTCATTGGCGAGAGTTTGCTTGAATTGAGCGACCGCCTTCTCCGCGTCACCCGCCTTCCATGCCAACTCGCCTAAGTAATAGTGGGACCAAGCCATAAGCGTCGGGGTTGTATTCGAATCGACTGTTCGTTGAAACAGATCGACAGCTTGATCCCAACGTTTCTGCTGAAGATTGATAACTGCCAGCCCGTAGTACGCCTGACCCTGCTTGGGCTTGTCGGTGGTGAGCTCAAGCGCCTTTTTGAACATCTTTTGAGCATTGTCGAAATCGTTCTGCTCCAGCAGTCCCTGCGCGCTCGCAAGCGTTTCATCCGCCGGATCGAGCTGCATCTTCGCGGGCGGAGCTACTAAGCGCTGCGGAATAGACTGCATGAACTCGACGTTTCGGAGGCTTTTCTCGACTTTGCGCACGTCAACCGCACTCACCAAATCCGGATAGTAGAGCCGAAACGCGTCCTGCTGCTTTTCGTAGGCCGGGAGAAGGTCCGCAAAGGCAGCCGTCAGAATAAACCCTTCGCGCATCGCTTCATTGACGAACTGCTGCCGTTTCTCCGGTCCTTCATGCATCAGACGCGCATCGATGGCCTTTACGAGGCATTTATTGAGCAGAAGCGAGAAATCGTCTTTATAAGCAAGATCGAGAGCGGGCGCTTCCTCGGCGTATTTCTGCAGCCCTTTCTTCTGCTTAATCGCTTCGCTGTATTTGAAGGTCAGAGGGTCAAGCATGAACCCCAGGTAAGCATCTCTTATTTCGTCCACCGGCGGCGCGGTAGTTGGCGTGATCACCACGAAATAATCGTCATGGTAGCTGCGCACCTGGATCTGCTCCGGCGCAGCCATCATATCCAGGAAGATTTGAAAGCGCCTGCCCAAAAATCCCGACGGGTTGCGCAGATAGCCGTTGGCTTCAAAGAGCGCGTTGATGACCGCGTCCTGGTATTCCGCAATCGCGGACGTATAGGCAGGCTGAGCCTGGTTCCAGAGGGTGGCGATATTCGCCTGCTTGTAGAAGTCAGCGAGAATTGGACTCAATCCGCGGAGCGCCTCCACGTCGGGTGGCACGCTGGCCGGAAGCTCGAAATCCGGCGGATCGCCGACCACCAGTGCGAAGGAGATGTATTGGCTCAGGTCGCCGGCATCGGTTGGCTTCTTGTGTTCCTTATAGAAAGTCCTTAACTCCGATAGGCAAGGTATTTTTGCTTTCGCAAGGATCTCGCGCACTTGCGCCCGGACGTGATAGCGCCCATTCAGCGCCGAATCCATACCGGCGTCGTACCCTGCGGCATTGATAGCAGCCAGCGTCGTGAACATAGTCGCGCTGGTGCTGAATCCGTTCTCGCCGGCTTCCGACTTGTTGGGCTGCTGTGCCTGGAGAGGAGCCAGAGCAGCGGTAACGATAATAAGGAATAAACAGAGGCGGGAGATACGGAACAAGACGACCTGGCTTCAAGACGGACTTTTGTCTGCCCTCAGTGTAACTTAGCTACTGACTTAGGAAACGCCCGGCAACGCAGCGCGAGGGCAGGCTGGGCGGCTAAGCCCGATTCGGAGTGAATCGAAATTGCAATAATTCCATCAAACTACAGGAGCTAATGATGGCTGGACCAAATACCTTAAATTTCACTGACGCGGATTTCGATAAAGACGTTCTCAATTCGGACGTACCTGTCCTGGTGGACTTTTGGGCCGAATGGTGCGGCCCTTGCCGAATGATGGGTCCGACGGTTGACCAGATTGCGACCGAATACGCCGGCAAAGTCAAAGTAGGCAAGCTGGACGTAGACGCGAACCAGCAGACAGCGGGCCGCTATGGTATCCGAGGCATTCCCACCCTGCTTCTTTTTAAGGGTGGCCAGATCGTCGAACAGAAGGTGGGCGCGATCGGCAAGCCCGAGTTCGACAAGATGCTAGAAAAGCATCTCGTGGCAGTAGCTTAACTGCTTCTTAAGAGCGCAAAGGGCGCGCCTGATACTGTGGCCGTTTTGCGCGAGTTCCTCAAGAGGAGCGCTGCAATGGCGCTCCTCTTTTCTATCCGTGAGGATGTTTCGTCAGGAACGAAGTATTGAAGTTCCCGGAAACGAAGTCCTCGTTTTCCAGAATGCGCTCGTGCAGCGGGATTGTCGTATGTATCCCCTCCACAACAAACATGCTTAGCGCCCGCTTCATGCGCTGAATGGCTTCGTTGCGGTCCCTCCCGTGGCGAATCAGCTTGGCAAGCAAAGAGTCGTAGTAGGGCGGAATCACGCCGTCAGTATATGCTTGGGTGTCGATGCGGACGCCGATTCCGCCGGGCAGATTCAATCCGGTAATCCGGCCGGGCGATGGGGCGAAAGTCTCCGGATGCTCCGCATTAATCCGGCATTCGATGGCATGGCCGCGAAAGCCGAATGGGGTCGGTGATGATTTCGGGCGAGCGTTTCGCCGGCGGCGATCCGGATCTGCGCTTTGACGAGATCCAAGCCGGTCACCGCCTCTGTTACCGGATGTTCTACCTGGATGCGAGCGTTCACCTCGATGAAGTAGAGGTTTCCGTCTCTCGTCCATCAGGAACTCGACCGTCCCAGCGTTCGTGTAGCCGATGGCCTTCATGGCGCGTACGCAGCCGGTCTGAGATGCGGGCGCGAAGCTGCTGGCGAAACTGCAGGCGACGGGGATTCTTCCAGCAGCTTCTGATGCCGCCTTTGGATGGAGCATTCGCGTTCCCCAGAACCTCGACGTTTCCCGCTTCGTCCGCCAGAATCTGGAACTCGATATGGCGCGGCGCTTCTACGAGCTTCTCCATGTACACATCGCCGCAGGAGAAAGCTGCTGCCGCTTCGGATTGTGCCTGGACCAGCAGACCGGGAAGTTCGACTTCCGAGCGCACGATGCGCATGCCGCGTCCGCCACCGCCGGCGGCCGCTTTCAACATGATGGGATAGCCGATGTCGGCCGCTAGCGAATCGCCTCTTCGCCGCTTTTCAGCACGCCGCGCCGAGCCGGGGAGAATGGGTACGCCGGCTTTTTCCATGATGGCGCGGGCGCGCTGCTTTAAGCCCATCTGCCGGATGACTTCCGGTTTCGGGCCGATGAACTTGATGCCCCGACAGCTCGCAGACCTCTGCAAAATCGGGATTTTCGCTGAGAAATCCGTAACCCGGATGGATAGCGTCGGCGTTGGTGATTTCCGCGGCGCTGATTACGGAGGGGATATCAAGGTAGCTTTTCGCGCTTTTGGCGGGGCCGATACAGATGGCTTCGTCCGCAAAGCGCACGTGCAGACTATGCCGGTCGGCTTCCGAGTAAACCGCAACGGTTTTGACGCCGAGGTCGTTGCAGGCGCAGATGACGCGAAGCGCGATTTCGCCCCGATTCGCAATTAGAATTTTTCGAAACATGTCAGGGCTAGAGCGGCCGGATGGTGAACAGGGATTCGCCGTATTCGACCGGGCGGCCGTTCTCGACATGTTTCCCGACCAGCGTGCCGGCCATTTCCGCCTCGATCTCGTTCATCAATTTCATCGACTCGATAATGCACAGAATCTGTTTCGGTTCCACGTTATCGCCGACTTTGACAAATGGCGCGGAACCCGGTGAGGGCGCATCGTAGTAGGTGCCCACGATCGGCGATTTCACGACTGAGTTGCGCGAGTCTTCGACGGCGGCGCCGTTGGGCGCCGAGGCCGCGGCAGGCAGGCTCTCCTGCGTGGATGCGGTATTCGCCGCCGGCGGAGCTGCAGCGCGGCGGGGCCGTGCCGATCGAAAGCGGCAGCAACCGCTGGGACATAGACACTTCCGTGGCTGAGCCTGCGGAACCTTCGATCCGCACGCAATTGTCGCCCGCGCTGCACTTCCAATTCGGCGATCCCGGTATCCTGAAGTACGTGGATCAATTCTTTGATTTCGTCAATCGTCATGATTGGCTCTCCGGGCGCGGTCATCGTCGGCCGCCTATAAGCAACACAGCTCTTTGGCTGTCGGCGTCAGAATTTCGCATCCGCGACTCCGTCACCACGACTGTATCTTCGATGCGGACTCCGCCTACTCCGTCCTGGTACACGCCGGGTTCGATAGTGATCACCATGCCGGCTTCCAGCTTCGTCGCCTCCTTCCGCCCGATACGCGGACGCTCATGGATCTCCAGACCAAGCCCGTGCCCGGTGGAATGGATAAACAGCTTGTCCATTCCGTAACCGCGCAGAACCTTGCGCGCCGCCCCGTCGACATGGGCGCAAGTCACTCCCGGCCTGACTGCGTGGACTGCTGCAAGCTGGCTTTCCAGCACGGCGCGATACATTCGCCGTGCTTTTCGCGTCCAGCTTGCCTACGGCAAAGGTTCGAGTCATGTCGCTGGCGTACCCGGCGACACTCGCCCCCATGTCAATTAATAGTAGTTCATCCGGCCTGATCGGATGGTCTGTGGGCTGGGCGTGCGGCAAAGCGGTGCGGCTCCCGGAGGCGACGATTGTTTCAAATGCGCTGCCGTCGGCGCCCAAGCGGCGCATCCGGTACTCGATCTCCGCGGCCAGATCCACTTCGGTCATCGATGGCTTAAAGCGCCGCAGCGCTTGTTCCAGCGCTGCTGAGTTCAACTGCACCGAAGCCTGAATGGTGGCGATCTCGGCCGCCGATTTGATCAGCGCGTAAACTTTCGATTGCGCCCGCCACCGGCTTCAGGCGAACTCCAATCGCCTAACTCTTTCAACTGCATGTAGTCTTCGTAGCTGATACGATTCTGTTCGAAGGCTAGCGATTTGAGCTCGCAACCGCTGTATCCACCGCGCGACTTCGATCAGCAGAGGCCCTTTGACGATCTTGACGTCGCAGTCGCATTCCTGCGCCGCCTGCGTCTGGTAACGCGGATCGGTGAACAGAATGGCGCGGTCGGCAGGACAGCAGCAGAACCGCATTGCTGCCTGTAAATCCGCTCAAGATACCGGACATTCGGCAGCGCAGTGACAGCCCATCCGTCCGCACGATAGAGCCGCAGGGTTGCGCGCAGCCTATCGCGCCGCTCTGCGTGTTCGCTCGGGTGTATAGGCATGCCCTTAGGGTTTCAGCAGCAGCTTGCCGGTCGTCTTGCGTGATTCCAGATCGCGGTGCGCTTGCGCCGCCTCGGCCAGTGGATACACTTTATGGATCTTGGATGCTTCAGCTTGCCGTTGCTCGATCCAGCGGAACAGGTCGGATGCTCGCCACTGCAGTTCTTTAGGGTCGCTGACGTAGTGCGCCAGGCTCGGCCGGGTCAGAAACAGCGAACCTTTCTGATTCAGGATCTGCGGATCGATCTGTCCCACAGGGCCGCTTGACTGGCCGAACAGCACCATCATCCCGCGCGGCGCGAAGACAATCGAGGCTGCCTTGGAAGGTTGTCTTGCCCACCGAATCGTAAACAACATCCACGCCCGGCTGCTGGTGATCTTCTTTGTCTCGGCCACGAAATCCTGTCTCGGTGTAGCGATGACGTGATCGGCGCCGTGCTCCTTGGCAAGGTCGGCCTTCTCTTGCGTCGAAACAGTCCCGATCACGGTAGCCCCGGCGATCTTCGCAATCTGCACCGTCAGCAGACCCTGCGCCGCCCGGCCGCCGCATGAATCAGGCAAGTGTCGCCGGCTTCAGAGCAAACGTGGAATGCGTCAGGTAATGAGCGGTCATGCCCTGCAGCATCACGGCGGCGCCTCGCTCGAAGCTGACGTCCTCCGGCAAGTCCACAAGCATCTGAATCCGGCACTGGCGCGTATTCGGCGTACGATCCGCGCGCCATGGCGTAGGCGACGCGCTGCCCTGGTGTTCGCGCTGACGCCCTTGCCCACCGCCTCGACCGTCCCGGCGCCTTCGCTGCCGAGCCGCACCGGATTTTCGGGAGCTTTGTAAAGGCCTTCGCGGAAGTAGATATCGATGAAATTGACGCCGGATGCTTCAAGTTTGACCAGCACTTCGCCTTCGCCGGGCTCCGGCTTCGGCAGATCGAAGATTGCAGATTTTCCGGACCACCAGCCGGATCGGCAACAACGGCCTTCATACGTAGCCGATGATAACTTGCTGACGTCGACCGGTGTCGAATCGCGGTCTACACTGCAGGAATGTCTACACCGCCCAACTGTAATCGCGTGTGGACTTGCCCGCCGGCTCTTCGGTTCGCAAGCGAATCAGTTCCAGCCGCAGCGCGTCCACTAACGCGCGCCAGCTTGCATCGATGACGTTATTCGAGACGCCGACGGTCGCCCAGCTCCGGCGGTGATCAGTCCACTCGACCAGCACACGTACCTTTGATTCCGTGCCGACCTTGCTGCCCAGTACACGAACTTTGTAATCGGTAAAACTGACCGCCAGTAATGGCCGGGTAGACAGACGCCAGGCATTGCCGCAGACAAATATCCAGCGCATGCACGGGGCCTTCACCCGTCGCCGTGTGGGAGTGCACATGGCCATCCACCAGCAACATGACGCTAGCTGTGGTCACGGTCTCGTCGTTGCCGGGCAGTTTGCCCTGCGCTGTCGCGCTGCAGCCGCGTTGCGACTTCGTAGCTCACGACGTCGAACGGGACGAAATCGGGCAGCATCGCCTGCCGGACCAGCAGCTCGAACGTGCCTTCCGCAGCTTCGAAGTCATAGCCTTCGTGCTCCATCGCTTTGAGCCGCTGCAGCAGTTCACGCCGCGCTGCCTCGTCCAGCAGTTCATCCCCGAGACCCAACTCCTTCAGCTTGTACGAGATGTTGCCACGCCCAGACAAGTCGCTCAACAGCACACGCTGGCGGTTGCCGACGAGCCTCCGGATTGACATGCTCATACGTCGCAGAATCCTTCATTACGGCGCTGACGTGCACGCCGCCCTTATGGGCAAACGCGCTGCCGCCTACAAACGGCTGCTCGCGCCGTAGCGGCACATTCGCTAGCTCGGCGATAAAACGAGCCACGTCGCTGAGCGTCTTCAGCTTCTCTTTTCCAACCGTGTCGTGGTGCAGCTTCAACTCCAGGTCGGCGAGGATTGACACCAGGTTTGCGTTTCCGCAACGCTCGCCGTATCCGTTGATACACCCCTGCACGTGGGTGACACCCGCTTCAACGGCCATTACGGTATTGGCAACAGCGACGTCCGAGTCATTGTGGCAGTGAATGCCGATTGTTCCGTCGAAGCGGCCGCGGACCTGCCGAACAATATCCAGCAATTCGCCGGGCAGCGTGCCCCCGTTTGTATCGCATAAGCAAAGCACGTCCGCGCCCGCGTTCTTCGCAGCCTCCAGCGTTCGCAACGCAAACGCCGCATTCGCCTTGTAGCCGTCGAAGAAGTGTTCGGCATCGTAGATCACTTCGCGTCCATGCCGCTTCAAATATCCCACCGTGCCCGTGATGAGATCCAGATTCTCTTCTTCGGTGACGCCCAAAGCGCGATACGCATGGAAGTCCCAGCTCTTGCCAAAAATTGCGATAACCGGTGTTTCGGCGGAAAGCAGGGCCGCGACATTGCGCATCTTCTTCCACCGCATTCCTGGCAAAACGCGTGGCGCCGAAAGCGGTCAAACGGCGCGTGCTTCAGCTTCAGCTTTTTCGCGCGCTCAAAGAACTCTTTGTCCTTGGGGTTCGATCCCGGCCAACCGCCTTCGATATAGTCGATGCCCAACTCATCCAGCTTCTCGGCAATCGACAGCTTGTCATCCACCGAGAAAGACACCGACTCTCCCTGCGTTCCGTCGCGCAGGGTCGTATCGAAAGTAAAAATTTTCATAGTCTTCGTCCTGAACCTTCCTGCCTGATTCGATATAAAAGCAAAAAGGCCACTGGCTGGTTGTCCCGCCGGTGGCCTCTTTCTGAACTTTATGCGCGAGGTCTCAGGCGGGGCCGCTAATGGCCTCGCTAATGAGAATGCCGATCTGAAAAGTCAGACTCATCGCTTCGCTTAACCCATAGTATAGGTCAAACGCTGTCAGTCTTGCCCTTTGTTCTTACGGCTAAGAAATTTCCGATTAAGGTCGGGCCAGAACTCAAAGAACACAGCACCAATGGCCCCCTCCGCGGTGACCGTCAAGGCGCGCTGAAACGTGGGAGACGCTCCTCGATCGGCCGGCGAATAGTAAAGGTTGGATATCCCTCCAGCGGCTAGATTTCCGAGGAGATTTGAGTAGTTCCACGTCCAATGACCATCGTCGTTCTTCGAGCGCCACGTCGAGGAGACCGCATGCAGGAAGCGGCTCTCAAAGCTGCCGACGCCTTGCCGGAAATAGCGCGGGTCCTGATGAAGCAGCACTGGAAAAACAGCATTTCCGAAGATCGCCCCATCAAACGCATCCATATAAGCCGCCCCGAACCTTTTGCCGTATCCCTGTGCGCCATACCCGTAACTGGGCGATGACTTTTCCCACTGTCCTAATCCCGCGGCGAGGCCGGCCGCTACAAAAGCAAACGGATCGGTCTCGCCTTTAAGCGCTAACTGAAACTTTTGGCCGGGGCTCAGCGCGGCGGCGTCATGTACGTTTGTGACGTTGAATTCAGGCATAGCTCCCAAAATGCGCTGCTGTTCCTGCGCCCTCAACTCGGCGGCGGCGCGAGTCGTCGGGGAGGGTATGCCAAGTGCTACCCCAACCGCTGCGTCTGAGTCGCTTCCCGCGCCCGGATCTTGGCAGTAAGCGGGTAAACCGGCCGCCAGCAAAATCGCGGCCATGAGCTGCAGGGATTTCACTCGGAGGGCATATCGGCCGTTACGGTGTTTATTACAGAAGAATTTTGCCAAACAAACCTCATTCCTCTCCCGCGCCCCCAACGGCTGTTTATTCAAAGAGTCTCGTTCACCATCCGACGTTACGTACAGGTTGGGGTTTACAAGGAAAATTCCGAATGCGGGAAAAACACCTAGGCTATAAAGACTACCGTTACCCTTGCAATGCGACATTGAGAACAGTGGAATCGTTGGAACTGCTCCCTCAAGAAGCAAGCGTGAGGCTTTCGAAATCCGGGGACTCTGTATTGATTGATGTTCGGGAACCGGAGGAATTCTCTCTATCTCGTATCGATGGCGCGCGACTTATTCCCATGCAGTCCATTCCCGGCGAACTGCAGAAGCTGGAAGCGCTGGCAGACGAATCGACTTTGCTCATCCTCTGCCATCACGGCGTGCGCAGTCTCCAAGTGGCTTCCTGGCTTCGCGCGCAGGGCGTCGAGAACTGCTATAGCGTCGCGGGGGGAATCGATCGCTGGAGCGTTGAAGTCGATCCATCTGTACCGCGTTATTAGTTCAACGCGCACGCTGCGACGTCAGGCTAATGCGTGTGGCCTCAACCGCTTCCCGAAACTTCCGGGCACGCCCGGCGATCGCGTCGTAGCGCCCAGTCTCTATCGATTTGTTGTCCACCAGTTCGCTACCCACTCCGACCGCGGTTGACCCCGCCGCCAAGAACTCGCCGATCGTCTCGAGCGTCACACCGCCCGTGGGGCATAGCTCAATTTGCGGGAACGGACCTTTTAAGCTCTTGATGTACTTCGCGCCGCCCACCGCGCTACAGGGAAAAACTTTCACGGCATCGGCGCCCGCCTCCCACGCCGTCAGGATCTCGGTTGGGGTCAGCCCGCCCGGAAAAATCGGGCGGGAGTAGCGATGTGCCATCTCTATGGTTCTTACGTTCAGGCTGGGAGTAACAAGAAAGTTCGCGCCCGCAAGCATGCAAGATCGCGCTGTTTCCGGATCCAGCACGGTTCCGGCGCCCAGCAAAATCTTGTCGCCGTACCGGTCCGCCACGGTCTCGATTGCATGAATTGCGCCTTCCACCGTCATCGTGATTTCGACACAGTCGACACCGCCTTCAAGCAGCGCGTCGACCGCGGCAATTGCCGATTGTAAGTTGGGAACCCTGACGATAGGAACCAGGGCGATCCGCTTGATCCACTGCAACGCCTCATGCTTTTGCATGTAGGCATTCTCGCTCAAGCGGTTGCCGGGCGAATTATGTCTTGAGCTTTTTGTTTAGCTTCAGGTTTAGCTTGACTAGTTTGCGGCTGTTGAAAACGGTGACCGTCTTGGTTTGGCTTGTGAGCCCGTCCGCCTCGGCGCGCAGTTCGTAGTTGATATCGCTGCTGAGATCGTAAAAGTGATACGCGCCGTCAGCCTGTGCAATGTACGTCCGAATCTGAAGTGTTCTTGTGTCTTTGAGCAGAACTCGCGCGCCGGCGACTGCCGAGCCATGTTTATCGAGCACTGTTCCCGTAATGGACCTGGTTTGATTGGGAGTGCCCGGTGTTCCTGTGACGGGCGCTTGTGCCTGGCCGAGGCAGACGTGCGTGCCGACAACTGGAAAGAGAAGGCAAAGGCTAGCTACAAAAGTTGTGAGGACGCGCTTTAACGCCAGTCTTCTCCACCTTCCTCTTCTTCCTCATCCTCGTCGTCGTCCTCATCTTCGTCTTCATCAAAGTCGAAGTCCTCGTCGTCATCGTCTCCGTCTTCTGTCTCGAGCTCAACCGGATTCACGCTGGCAACCGTCAACGACGCGCCACACTCGTCGCAAGACAGAACATCGCCTTCATCGAGTTCTTCTTCTTCCACGTCGATAGGAGCATCACACTTTGGACAACTGACCATATTTTCCTCGTTTTAGGGGGGCTAGCGATTCTTGGGCTTCTTCGTCCGAATGGATTACAGGTGTCGCGGAACTGTTACACCTTCAATTCCCGGTCGTATTCGGCTAGTTCTTTCGGCGATAGGGAAACCAAGGTTTTTTCCATATCTTCGGAAGTCTCAATCATGTGCTTCAGGCGAGCGGCAGCGATGCGCATGCAATAAGCGTCGGTAAGCTTCCTGCCACGCTCGCGCGTCAATTTCAAGAGCGCCGCATGCGGGAGAGCAATCACTTTCTCTTCCGTCTCACCGCCGTCGGGAGCGACAAAGAACTTCACGTCCACCGTGTTGGCGTGCCGGATGGAAATGCCCGTCTGCAGCCAGCGGAACTGGACCCTCCACATATGGCCGAAAAGGTCCGGACCCGCCTCAAAGAGGCGGCTCTGGTCACTCATCACCCGATGCTAGCATGCAGTGCGCGCTTTCGCCGCTGCATTCCTTTATATGGTCTTCGAGCGCTGCCCTACAAGAGAAAGCAATTCCGCGCGAGTCTCTTTGTTATCGCGAAACGCGCCCAGCATGGCGCTCGTAATAGCACCGGAGTGTTGCTTCTCCACGCCTCGCATCATCATGCAGAAGTGCCGCGCCTCACAGATGACCGCCACGCCTTGTGGCGACAACAACTCGTTCAGCGTGTCCGCTACCTGCTTCGTCAGCCGCTCCTGTATTTGCAGGCGTCTGGCGAAAATATCCACAATGCGCGGAATTTTGCTCAGCCCGATGACTTTCTTGCCGGGCAAATAGGCGACATGCATTTTGCCGAAGAAAGGCAGCATGTGATGCTCGCACATGCTGAAGAACTCAATGTCGCGCACGATCACTATCTCGTCGTACTCGACATCGAACAGCGCGCCGTTCACGGTCTTTTGAATATCCGCCGTGTAGCCGCTGGTTAGATACTGAAGCGCCTTCTGCGCCCGTTCCGGCGTCTGCGCCAGACCTTCTCGTTCTGGATCTTCGCCCAGCAGCCGCAGCACTTCGCGCAAATGCCCGGCAATGGGTGGCCGCCCCATCTTCGACTGAAATTCGATCACAGAATTTTTCGCGCCCGTGCCGCCCCGCACCTTCGCCGCTGTACTGGAGTTTGCTTTACGCATGAACTAACAGACCTTCGTTCTTCACCGCTTTTTTAGTAGGAGGCACCGGCATCAGCGCTTCAAAGGCGTTCCGGCCGGTTTCCTGAATGTGTACGCGCTGAAGATGCACATCCGTTTCGCCCAGATATTCGTCCCAATGCCGCTTCAACAAATCGGCAATGACCAACGCGATATTCTCGGTTGTCGCAACCGACTTCTCGAACTGCGGCACGTCGGCATTGATGTTTCGATGTGCGAACAGGTGTAGCACTCTATCTCGCACCAGCGCATCGAGGCGCTCTCGCCGAATCAGCAGGCCGGTGCGTTCGTCGAGTCTGCCCCTGACCGTGACCGAAAGCGTGTAATCGTGCCCATGTCCGTACGGGTTGTTGCACTTGCCAAACAGCTCGGCATTCCGTGCAGCACTCAATTCCCGCGAATGCAGCCGGTGTGAAGCTGAAAAGCGGTAGACACGTGTGAGGCTAATCACGCCCGCAGATCCTCCCGTGTGATCTCAACGTAGAGTTCAGCGGTTTCATAAAGCCGAACTTTCGCAAGAGCGTTGTTCGCTGTGTTCAACACGGGAGCCAGGCGATTCCAGATATCCCGGGCCAGGTTTTCCGCGGTCGGCACCGTCCCGTCAAAGGGCTTTACTTCCGCATTCAGGAACCGGTGGTCCATCGGCTCAACAACTCGTTCTTCCAGAATGTCCTTCAGCTTCTTAAGATCGATGACCATGCCGGTAACCCGATCCGGCTCACCCTCGACGGTTACCTCCACAATGTAATTGTGACCGTGTCCGTTCGGGCTGGATTCAGCTCCGTAGATCTCGTGGTTCTCCGCGTCGCTCAGACGTGGGTATGCGGCACACGTGCGATGCGGAAAACTCAGCTTTGCGGGTGACAAACATCTGCCAGATCTTTGATGCTCGCTGCTTCGCATTGGATACTGGAATTCACACGCCCGCAAGTCTGTACCGTGAATACTAACAATGCGCTGAAGACGCTGCTATTTGCCCTTACGCTCTGCTTCGTCGGTGTGATTGTCTACAGCCTGCGCGATACCTCAGCCAAGGAAGGCGGCAAAGCTCCGCCATTCACAGTGGTTACCGACAACGGCCAGCACGTCACGCCCACTTCGTTTGGAGGCAAGGTTCTGGTGCTGAATTTCTGGGCTACCTGGTGTACGCCCTGTGTTCAGGAGATCCCATCTTTGAGCGAATTCCAGAAGCAGTTCGCAAAAGAGGGGGTCGTGGTGGTCGCGGTCAGCGTGGACAAGAATCCGCAGCGCTATCGCAACTTCCTGGATCATGTTCATGTCTCCTTCGACACAGCCCGCGATCCCGCCGCCAACATCAGCGCCGCCTACGGAACGTTCCAGTATCCCGAGAGCTACATCATCAAGGATGGGCGCGTCATGCGCAAGTTCGATAATGCGGAGAATTGGCTGAGCGACGACATGAAGCAGTACGTGCAAAGCCTGCTCTGACCGGATTGTATGGGCCTCGACACACGCATCCTGAGCGAGATCAAAGCTCACGCCGGTCCGGATGCCGTCTTATGCGACGCGTTCGATTTGAAGCTATATGAGTACGATGGCGGCGTTGACAAATCGACGCCCGACGTGGTCGTGTTCCCGCGTACGACCGAAGACGTTGTCGCACTCGTGAAGTTAGCGCAGCGCCACAATCTGGCCATCGTCGGCCGCGGCGCAGGGACGGGTTTAAGCGGCGGTGCGATTCCCCGCGCGGGCGGCATGGTGATTTCATTCGCGCGCATGAATCGCATCCTGGAGATCGATATCGCGAACGAACGTGCCCTCGTGCAGCCCGGTGTTGTCAACCTTGACATCACAACAGCCGTTCAGCCGTTCGGTTACTTCTTTGCGCCCGATCCATCCAGCCAGCGCGCTTGCACCATTGGCGGAAACGTTGCCGAAAACGCCGGGGGGCCGCATACGCTCGCTTACGGCGTGACAACAAATCACGTCACCGGCTTGGAAGCCGTTCTACCCGACGGAACTGTTATGCAGTTTGGCGGCAAGCAGTTCGATACGCCCGGTTACGACGTTATAGGGCTGCTCACTGGCTCCGAAGGCACCATGGCCCTGATGACGAAAATCTGGGTGCGGCTTATGCGCCAGCCCGAAGCGGTGAAGACCATGCTGGCAATTTACAACTCCACTGCCGAGGCCGGCAATACCGTTCGAGCGCTTACCGCGCGCGGCATCACACCGGTCGCCATTGAGATGCTGGACGGTCCTATGCTTCGTATGGTGGAAGCTGCCACTCACGCCGGTTATCCGCTGGATGCGGCCGCCGTCCTCTTGATCGAAGTCGAAGGGCTCATCGAAGCGGTCGAAGAACAGGCTGAAGACATTGCCGAAGTCTGCAACGCTTCCGGGGCGCGCGAAGTGCGCGTTGCGAAAACCGCCGCCGAGCGCGATCTCCTCTGGAAGGGACGGAAGAACGCTTTCGGCGCCATCGGCCGCGTAAGTCCCACTTATTACGTTCAGGACGGGGTTGTTCCGCGTACTCAGATTGCGAATACGCTCGACGCCATCGGCCGCATCGCTACCAAGTACGGCATCGACATCAGCAACGTATTTCACGCGGGTGACGGCAATATGCACCCCATCCTGCCCTTCGATCCGCGTAGCGCCGACGGCCTTGAGCGCGCGCGCAAAGCGGGAGAAGAGATCCTCGACTACTGCATCTCAGTCGGCGGCTCGATTACCGGCGAACACGGCGTGGGAATGGAAAAGATGGAGTTGATGACGCATCTTTTTCCCGAAGAGACCCTCGATCTCATCAAGAAATTCAAGGCGCTGTTCGATCCCACGTGCGCGCTAAACCCGGGCAAATTACTCCCCACGGGTAAAGGCTGCCTGGAGATCCGGCAATCGCCCCGCATGGTTTTGTAGGTCGGATTCCTTCGATAGAAGCAGGAAGGTTGCTTCACGGCTTGTCGCCCGGATAACTGACCCGCCCATTTTCAACTCGAGCGAACGGGGTCATTTTGTGCGGCCGCAATTTTGTGCGGCCCATAATCTCGGTCACTTCCAATCCGCGTGCCAGCAGTGCGTCGGCGATCAGACTGCGGTGACAGCGCCAGGGTACCGCTTCGGCGCACATCAAAGCCACGTTCTCCGAGCGCCCGAGCTCAACAACGCGATCAAGCGCGTTCTGGAATTCAGCGCTCGCCATGTGGTCGGCGTAGCCGCGAAAACTGGCGTTTCGCCATCCTGTATTAGCCGAATCGGGCAAGGTTCGGCGCAAGCCGCCCAGAGCCGGCACGTGTTCCCATTCAATTCCGGCAGCGCGGAGCGCCTCCGGGAGCGCCTCGCGGTTGAACTGCGGATTGGTTCGCGATCGCGGTACTGTGCGGACATCAATCAGCCGCGCAATGTGGTGCTCGCGAAGAAGTTCCAAAAATTCCTGAATGGAACGCGTGGAGTGACCGATCGTGAAAAATGCCGTCTTTAGCTCCTGGTGGAAACGCTGGCCGGGTTGTTACCGCGCACTAGATTCGTAGTTTACGATTGAATCGTGTTTGCGAGAGAAATCCTCCATCATTTACGGCAACTTTTTCGATCTTCAGCATTTACGCTGGCGGCGATTGTTTCGCTCGCCCTCGGCATTGGCGCGAATACCGCAATCTTCAGTCTTCTCGACACACTCCTATTTAAGCCGCTTCCGGTGCGTGAGCCGCAGCGACTTATACGAATCGGCGCGCTCGAAAACAATGGCAGAACGATGGTGCTCCCCGGCCCACTGCTCGATGATCTTCGCCGCGAGCCGCTATTCGACGGAGTCTGCGGATTCCAGACACCGCTTTCAACCGTTGAAGTGAAGAACGCGCCTGAACCCGTCGGAGCGCTTTCTGTCACGGGAGATTGCTATAAGACTCTGGGTGTGCGCGCGGCAATCGGACGCATCCTCGCGCCAGGCGATGACGTGCCAAACGGACCGCGGGTTGCCATGCTGGGTTATAGCTTTTGGCTGGAGCGATTCGGGGGGAACCCGAACGTGCTCGGACAGACCATACGCATTGAGGGCGCGCCGTTCACCATCATAGGCGTGACCGAGCAGCGTTTTCACGGGCTCTTAGTCGGTTTTCCACCCGCCGTCACGTTTCTGCTATCGCAAGAATTTGCGCCTGATTCCAACACACCGAACAGGAGCCCATTCTTCTGGGCCGACGTGCTCGCGCGGTTGCGGCCTGGCGTAACACAACGCGAAATCCAAGCCGAGCTTGACACTAAATGGCGCAGGCTGCTCGATGAGTACTTGCCCGCGAATCAGTTCAGAGGCGCCAATCGGGCGGAGATCTTGAGCATGCCGCCGAAAATCACATCCGGGGCCAGCGGCATCGATTACTCTCTGCAAGATCAGTTCCGCCGCCCGTTGACCGCGCTAATCGCCGTAAGTTTTCTCCTGTTGCTTGTTTCCTGTATCAATGTGGCGAACCTTCTCTTTGCCCGAGGCCTGAAGTTACGGCGTGAGATCGCCATTCGATTTGCTCTCGGAGCCACGCGCGCAAGCATTGTCCGCTCTCAGCTTTTTGAAAGCGCTCTGTTACTCTCCGGCGGTCTTATAGCGGCAATTATTTTGGCCTACACGTGCGATCGGTTACTTCTCAGCGTTATGAGCCGTTACTATTCCGGGCTTTCTTTAGACATCGCGCCTGATAAATACGTGCTCCTTTTTATGGGCGTCACGGCTCTACTTGCTCTTTTGCTATTTGGGGTTTTGCCCTCTTGGCAGACCAGCGACATTGATTCAGCCATTACACTGAAAGCCGCCTCAAGATCGGTGAGTGGTGGCCGTGCGACAAATCGCCGCATTTTGATATGCGCGCAAGTAGCTCTCACCCTAGTGCTTGTGACGGGCGCGGCAGTGTTCATCGAAACGCTGCGCCATTTGCAAACGGAACGTCTCGGATTTCAGAGTGAGGCCGTCATGAATGCGCAACTCATCCCAGTGGCGCGCGCCTTTCCAAACAAATTCGATGTTGGAAATTACTATCGCGGCCTGCTTGATCGTATGAAGAGCTTGCCTGGAGTCTATGCCGTAAGTATGTCCAGTTTTTCGCCCCTCTTCACGTTGCCCTATAAAGAAGACATTCGCCGCACAGATTTACCCGACCGAGCCATTCTTCAAGCGCCTGGCGAGTTTGTCACCGACGGTTTTCTGAACACGATACGTATTCCTCTGCTCCAAGGCCGCGACTTCGACCGCCGCGATGATTCTCTGTCGCAAAAGACCACCATTGTGAGCGAATCGCTCGCCAGGCGATTGTTCCCGGGCGGGAGCGCGCTAGGCAGGCACATCCAGTTTGGAACGGAGCCTGAGACCAGAGACTTGGAAATTGTCGGCATTGCGGCCGATGCCCGGCTCGAAGATATTCATGCGAACGATCTGAGCTTCGTCTATTTCAATTTTTGGCAGCATCCAAAAAGCGGCAACTGGGGCAACCTGCAACTACGATATGCGGGTTCCGCGGGACCGATGGCCTCTGCCGTACGCAGCGAGTTACAGAAAATGGGCCGCCAATACGCTCTTCATCTAAGACCCATCTCCGAACAACGCGATTATTCGCTGATGCGTGAGAAATTATTAGCGGCACTTGGTACTGTGTTTGCGGCTCTCGCCCTGACGCTCGCGGCTGTAGGTCTTTTCGGCCTTCTCAGTTTTCTTGTCGCGAGCCGCACGGGGGAGATTGGTATTCGCATCGCACTCGGCGCAGAGCGCCGCGCGGTACGCTGGCTGGTTCTGAGAGAAGCTCTTGTTTCAGTGGGAACGGGAATCGCACTTGGATTGCCGCTTTGCTATGCCGGCTTGCGGGCAGCTTCCACGCTACTCTACGGAGTTTCCCCGATACCGGCGATTCCGCTATTGGCATCGACGGCCGTTCTTTGCGTTGCGGCGGTAACGGCAACCCTGATCCCGGCGTATCGCGCCAGTTCAGTCGATCCTATGGTTGCCTTGCGCCAGGAATAGACATCGATCGCCCTAAACGCCGACTGCCAATTCCTCCGGTACGCCTGCTTCTTTGCGCTTCTTCAGGAAGGTCATCATCGAACGAAGCTCCGCCCCCACCTTCTCAATCGGCTGGTCCTTTGCATCTTCGCGTAGCTTCGTGAACTTGTGACGTCCGGCGCGGTTCTCGGCGAGCCACGCTCGCGCAAACTCGCCGCTCTGAATTTCGTTGAGGATTTTCTTCATCTCGGCCCGTGTCTGGTCCGTGATAATCCTCGGGCCGCGCGTATAGTCGCCGTACTCCGCAGTGTCGGAGATCGAGTACCGCATGTATCCCAGGCCGCCTTCATAGATCAGATCCACAATCAGCTTCAGCTCATGCAGGCACTCGAAGTAAGCGATCTCAGGCGCGTATCCGGCTGCTGTGAGAGTCTCGAATCCGGCGCGGATCAGTTCGCTCACGCCACCGCACAGAACAGCCTGCTCGCCGAACAGATCGCTCTCCGTTTCTTCCTTGAAACTGGTTTCTATGACGCCCGCCTTCAGGCATCCCAACGCATACGCGTAAGCGAGTGCATTCTCGAGCGCATGACCCGATGCGTCCTGCGCAATTGCTACCAGCGCCGGTACGCCGACGCCTTCGACGAACAATTCCCGTACGCGGTGTCCCGGCGCTTTCGGCGCAATCATCGAAACGTCGATGTCGGAGGCCGGCTTGATCTCATTGAAGTGGATGTTGAAGCCGTGTGCAAACATCAGGGTCTTGCCCGCGGTCAGGTTCGGGCCAATCTCGTTGCGGTACACGTCACCTTGAAGATGATCCGGAATCAGCACCATGACGATGTCGGCCTTCTTCGAAGCCTCAGCCACGCTTAACACCTCGAGCCCCGCCGCGCGCGCCTTGCCCGCGCTCTTGCTGCCCGGGTGCAGCCCGACGATCGACGTCAATCCCCGAATCGCGCAGGTTCAATGCATGTGCATGACCCTGGCTACCATAACCGATGATCGCGACGGTCTTGTTTTGTAGGGGCGCAAGACTTCCATCTTGCTCGTAAAATCTTCTTGGCATGGCTGTCCTTCAGTTGTTTGCGGGCTCAGTCGGCCGGCTGTAGTTCTAAAACTTCCTCGGGTGCGGCTCCACGCGGCACTGGCGGCGAGAGACGCAGCTTCTTGTTGTCCAGCGACATAGACAGAATGCCCGAGCGCGTAACTTCTATCTCGCCATAGCTCTTCATGACATCGATGAACTCGTCCAGCTTCTCCGGATCGCCCGTCGCTTCGAGAGCGAAGCCCTCCACGGTGGAATCCACGACGCGCGCCTGGAAGATCTCGGCTTCTTTGAGGATGGCCGTGCGCGTGGCCTGCGCCGTTCGCACGCGAATCAGCACCAGTTCGCGATGCACGGACGGTCCTTCGGTCACATCCGCCGCTTGCAGCACGTTGATCAGCTTGTTCATTTGCTTGATCACCTGCGCGCGGATCTGCGGCTCCACATCCACCGTGATCGTCATGCGCGAGAGCGTTGGATCAAGCGTTCGCGCAACAGTCAAGCTTTCAATGTTATATCCACGCTGGCCCAATAACCCGGTCACTCGCATCAGCGCGCCAGGCTTGTTTTCCATCAGTAACGAGATGATCTGTTGCATGCTCGCTAAACCTCCACCGGTTGCGGTGGACGCAACACCATCTCGTTAATGGCGCCGCCGGCGGGCACCATCGGAAACACGTTCTCGAATGGCGATACCTTGACGTTCAATAAATACGGCCCGGGCGTTTCAACCGCTTCTTTCAACATGCGCGGCATCTCCGAAACATCTTCTACCGTGCGCCCGGTGAATCCGTACGCTCCTGCCAATTTTTCCACATCGGGGAAAGAAGTCAGCGACACTTCGCTCAGGCGGTTGTTATAGAACAGCTCCTGCCACTGACGCACCATGCCGAGATAGCCATTGTTCATGACGACAATCTTCAACGGCAGCGCATGATTCGCAATGGTCGCCAGCTCCGGAATAGACATTTGAAATCCACCGTCCCCGACGACCGCAAATACCAGCTTGTCCGGACAGGCGAATTGCGCGCCAATAGCCGCAGGCAATCCGAAGCCCATGGAGCCCAGCCCGCCCGAGTTGATCCATAACCGCGGCCCATTGAAGCGGATCAACTGCGCGGCCCACATCTGATGCTGGCCCACGTCGCTCGCCACAATCGCCTTCCCGCCGGAGAGCCGGTCGATCTCCGCCATCAAATGCTGCGGTTTGATCTCCGTATCCGACTTCTCCGGCTGCAGCGGATGCTCGTGCTTCCACTCGCGTATCTGTTTCCACCATGCCTGGCGCTTGCTGGAATTTTTCGCCCGCATTTCCGGCGCAAGCGCTGTCAATTCGTCTTCCAGCCGCGGCAGCACGCGCTTCAAGTCGCCGACGATGGGCAAGTCCGCATGCCTGTTTTTCCCGATCTCCGCCGGATCGATATCGACGTGAATTACTTTAGCGTGCGGTGCAAAAGCGGCCAGTCTGCCGGTTACGCGATCGTCGAAGCGCACGCCCAGCGCGACGATCAGGTCGGTGTGCGTTAACCCCATGTTCGCCGCGTAGCTGCCATGCATGCCTGGCATGCTGATGAAATTCGGATGTTCGGAAGGCAGCGCACCCAGACCCATCAGAGTACAAACCGCCGGCGCATCCAGCAGTTCCACAAAACTGCGAAATTCCTTGCTCGCGTTCGACGCGATCACGCCGCCGCCCGCGTAGACAAACGGCTGCTCGGCTTCCCAGATCGCCTGCGCCGCGCGGCGAATTTGGCCGGCATGGCCTTCGCTGAAAACCTTGTAGCCGGGCAGATGAATTTCGGTCACGGGTGCGTAGTGCGATTGGCCCTGGAACACATCTTTCGTGACATCCACCAGCACCGGTCCCGGCCTTCCCGAAGCCGCGATGTAGAAGGCCTCGTGAATTACTTGCGGCAGGTCCGCAATGTTCTTCACCAGGAAATTGTGCTTCGTTGCCGACCTGGTGATCCCGAATGTATCGGCCTCCTGAAAAGCATCGCTGCCCATCAGCTTGGTCGATACTTGGCCGGTCAGCGCCACCAGCGGAATAGAATCCATCATGGCGTCCACCAAGCCGGTGACCAGATTAGTCGCCCCCGGACCGGACGTGGCGCAGCAGACGCCTACCTTGCCCGTTGCACGCGCATATCCTTGCGCAGCGAACGCCGCGTTCTGTTCGTGCCGAACCAGAATGTGGCGAATGGGATGGTCGTACAGCGCATCGTAAAGCGGCAGCGTGACCCCGCCTGGATAGCCGAAAATGCACTCGACGTTTTCGCTCTGGAGGCAGTTAAGCAGGATCTTGGCGCCGGAAAGAAGGTTGGGTGACATGGTCTGCTGAAAGGTCCCTCGGCAGGTGGTGACCCGCGCTCCGAGGGACCAAATCTTGTGCTCCAAGGCGTCCCTATTCCCGGTTGGGACCTCTGAATGCCTCGGATAAACTCAACTTAGCCTACAAGTAAATTTTATGCAAGTGAATTGCAGCATAAAAACGGCTAATAGCAACGCCCTTGTCATGGATTAGTAAACAGCGTAACTTTCCGGCCCAATAAGCGAATTCCCTGATGGAGGCAAGAAGAATGGCGAACTCAACGCGCAGACATTTCCTCGCGGCTTGCGGTGCGGCCGCAACGATCGGCTCCCTCCGATCGATAAACGCTAGTCCGTATCAAGACGCGCAGATTTCTGTGGTTCGGTTTGATAGTTCCGGAAAAAGAGTAGGTCTGGTCAGAGTGGAGAAACTTGTTCTGACCGATGCCGAGTGGAAGAAGAAACTCAGTCCACTAGAATTTTCCGTCACCCGTAAAGCGGATACGGAGATGGCCTTCACCGGACGGTACTGGAACAACCATGAAAAGGGGCTGTACCGTTGCGTCTGCTGCGATAACGCGTTGTTCAGCTCGGATACCAAATTCGAATCCGGTACCGGCTGGCCGAGCTTTTGGGAACCCATTGCCAAGGAGAATGTGGAGACAGCCGCCGACAACAGCTTCGGTTTCCGGACAGAAGTAAAATGCCGCCGCTGCGACGCTCATCTGGGGCATGTCTTCGACGACGGCCCGCAACCGACGGGCCTGCGTTATTGCATGAATGGCACGTCGCTGAAATTCGAGAAGCTGTAGATCCGGATTCGGGTTCGCCTGATCGCAGGTACGCAACCCTTGCTGGTTCTGGATAATCTAGTACGCAGGATGAGGCTTGTTGCGATCCCGTAGCAAAGAGAAGCGCGTAACGCGTTTGGGCTCGCGTAACAGGTAGGAGCATTGGACGATTCCTCCTCGGCGGTCCCGCAGCCGATTGCGCGCCCCGGCCTCGAACAGTTGATGCTGCAGTATCAGCTAGCGGACGCGGCGGCTACCACCGCCCTGATCCGCGCCGTGAATCCCTTGCTGTATCAATTTTTCCTTTATCGATCCGCCAGCCGGGAAGACGCGGGGGACCTGTTGCAAGACACATGGCTGCGTATTCATAAGTCACGCCATACCTATCGGCCTGGGGATCCGCTGTTGCCGTGGCTGTACGGAATAGCGCGTCACGTTCAAGTAGATGGTTTCCGCCGACAGCAACGGATTCGCTCTCGCGAGCAAACGATGGAGAGTTTACCGGAGCCGGTTGCTTACGCGCGATCCGATGCCGGTGACATGCCGAGCTTCGAAGCAATCGTTGCAAGACTTCCGGAAAGCCAACGAGAAGTTGTAACGATGCTGAAGGTGACGGGCATGAGTCTGGAGGAAGTAGCGCGCGCGACGGCATCGAGCGTAGGCGCAGTCAAGCAAAAGGCGCACCGCGCTTATGAAACGTTGCGTCAAATTCTTACATCCCGGGCAGATGTCGACCACAGGGGAGCATCATGACATGTGAACAGGTTGACGCCCTTCGAGACGAAGGACGCAATAGGGAATCTCCGCTGCCTCGAAATGCGCGCGAGCATATTCAGTATTGCGAGCGTTGCCGCCGGTTTCAGACGTTCTGGGATTCTCCCGCGCTACCGGTAGAGATTTCTCCGGAGATACAAGCACGCATCACGGAACGCATTGTCACCGGCCTGCGGCCTGTTTCGCCACTGCCTTCGAACCCTGTGTTGATTGCGTGGCTCCTACTGTTGACTGCGATTGCAATAACGGCGGGAGCTTGGTGGCTCGGTCAGGCCGGCTGGCATGCGCTCGCTCCTTGGCAGTCCGTGACCATCTTCTCTCTGCTAAGCGGGAGCACGCTTCTGATGGCGCATGTCGTAACTCAACAGATGGTGCCGGGCGCGCGGCAACGCATTGCCCCTCTGCTGGCGATTACTGCGGTGTTTGTATCCATTCTGATCGCTATCCTTCTGCTTTTCCCCTATAAGCATGATCCGGATTTTGTCCCAACAGGACTCAAGTGCTGGGAACGTGGCCTCGCGGCTGGGACGGGAGCAGCTCTACTCTTTTTCCCCGTGCTACGCCGGGGCGCATGGCTGTCGCCACTGAAATTAGGAGCCGCAACCGGATGCCTGGCCGGACTCTCTGGCTTAACGGTCTTGGAGATTTACTGTCCGTATCTGGATCGTGGACATATCGGCTTTTGGCATTTCGGAGCAGCTTTGACAGCAACGCTCATCGGCGTAGGCATTGCCGCTATCGGCCGCAGGCGGCGGACTGTAAACGCTTGAAGACGCCTTCGCGTCGTCATTGTCAAACGCACTCAACTCTCCGAAGTCCGTAACCTCCGGCTATTACGAAGAATGACAGTGAGGGCGAGCAAGCGGCAGATTCGTAGCGCGATGCGGCTGCCTTCGAAGGGATCGACTTGTGAAGCGAAGAAGTGTTGTGTTGGCGAGTATGAGTCTCGGCATTTGTGCCGTTACATTGGGCGTTGCATCCGGCAGTCTCCCGGCCGAGGATGCGGCAGCGCGGCCCCCAGCGGTGCTGGTAGAGCTGTTCACGTCCGAAGGCTGCTCCAGTTGTCCACCGGCAGACGCGCTCCTCGCAACTCTAGACCGGCGCGAACCCGCATCGGGTGTGGAAGCCATCGTCCTCAGCGAACACGTCGACTATTGGAACCATGGCGGCTGGCGTGATCCGTACTCTTCACCGGCGTACAGCGAACGTCAGCTTGCCTATGCGAAGCGCCTTGGACTTGACGATGTCTACACGCCGCAAATGGTAGTCGATGGCGCGAGCCAGTTTGTCGGCAGCGATGCACGCCGCGCGCGCACTTCGATTCAGCAAGCCGCGCAGGCGCAAAAGGCAATCGTGCACATCGCCTCGCTCGGGGATTCTGGTGGCCCGCTATTACGGGTTCTGGTGGAGATAGACCCGCTCCCTCCTTCTCTTGGCGCGACCCAAGCCGACGTATACTTCGCGGTCGCCCAGAATCAAGCCACTTCCCAGGTTCTGGCCGGCGAGAATGGCGGCCGTAGCTTGCACCATGTCGCCGTCGTTCGCAGTCTCAAATTAATCGGAAGGATGAGCCGGGGAGTTTCTTTCCGGCAGGAACTGCCGGTCAATTTGGGCAAGAGTACAAGTCCAAGCCAAATGCGGTTCGTGGCATTTGTGCAAGAGCGCGGTCAAGGGCGAGTACTCGGGGCAGCGATGCAGATGGCGGCTTCGGCGAGCCACCCGTAACTTTTTCACGCGAGACCGCGAACTAGGAAACGAAAGCATTCTTAACGACGCTATGGCTCTGACCCGTTGAGAAGTCGGAGCGGTCAGAGCACAAAAAGGGAATTACGATGAACAGCCATAAAACGGTGGCCCCTAAGCGCGGATGCCGCCTGAATGAAAGCAGGCGCACCGGCCTTTGTAAAGACTTTAAGCGATCGAGCTAACGATGAAACGGTTGCAGGAAAAACATCCGCTGGCAATCCGGTGGTTTCACTGGATCAGCTTTCCGCTGCTGTTCCTGATGATCTGGAGCGGCTTGATGATCTATTGGGCCAACCGCGTGTATCGCGTTGGCTGGGGTGACACGACGCTGGTCCGCTTCTTTCCCGACTGGTTCTTCCATGTGTTGAATCTGCCCCAACGTTTGGCGGAGGGCATGGCGCTGCACTTTTTTTTCATGTGGTTCTTCACCCTTAATGGAGTCGTTTACGTCCTGTTTTTACTTGTTTCGGGAGAGTGGCGAACTCTGTTGCCTAACCGCAATTCATTGCGCGACGCCATTCTGGTCACGCTCCACGATCTCCATCTCCGGAAGGATTGTCCGCCGCAGAGTAAGTACAACGGAGCTCAAAGGATCGCTTATACAGGCGTGGTCCTGATGGGAGCGGCCAGCCTGGTTACCGGATTGGCCATCTATAAGCCGACTCAATTAACGTGGCTCACTAGCCTTCTGGGCGGCTACGATATGGCTCGCTGGGAGCATTTCTGGCTGATGATTGGCTTTGTTCTGTTCTTTGCCGTTCACGTGATCCAAGTGATCAAAGCCGGCTGGAACAACTTCCGTTCCATGGTGGCGGGTTATGAGCTGGTTTCCGCCAAAGAGGCTCATGAACGTCGATAAAGAGCGTGGAGCATTGGTGGCACGCACGCCGGAACGAGAGTTGGCGGAGCATAGCCGCCGGGCCTTCCTCACCCTGGGCGTCGCCGCCCTTGCGGGCTACGGAGGATGGCGTTGGCTGCGCACGCGCCCCGAAGAGGACGAAGTGGCTGGGCCTTTCCGGCGGATGCTCCAATTCAACGAGCGCGTTGCGGGAACATACTTTGAACCGAGCCACATGGCTGCGGTTTTTCCACCCGGCCGGATTCAGAAAATGCGTGTCAACGGCGACATTGGTCTCGGCGGCGGCCTCAAGCCAAGCGATTGGCGTCTGACGATAAAGCATTTGGCCGGGTCCGTTCAGACGCGGCATTTCACGCTAGCCGATATTCAAGCTCTGCCGAAGGTGGAGCACACGACGCAGCTCAAATGCATTGAAGGCTGGAGTGTTGTAATGCATTGGGCGGGCGCGCGATTCTCCGATTTCACCGCGAAATTCGCGCCGGAGTCGGCCCGCGCTCGTTACGTCGGCATGCAGACGCCGGATGAGGAGTATTTTGTGGGGCTCGATATGCCCAGCGCTCTGCATCCGCAAACGCTGTTGTGTTATGAGATGAACGGCGCACCCCTCACTGCGGAACACGGCGCACCGCTTCGCCTCGCTATTCCCGTCAAGTATGGGATCAAGAACATCAAACGGATCGGCACGATCACCTACACCGACGAGCGTCCGCGCGATTACTGGGCTGAAGAGGGATACGACTGGTACGCCGGCCTGTAAGACTGATTCGTGATTTTTCTTGCCATTCGGGCGTTGCCCAGTTCAGCCCCGATGGCCATGTGCTCGCCGTGACGCTCCAGGCCGCGCGGGTTGGCGCGGATCCGAGGCCCTTCGTACTCGCCGTGATCCAGCAAGGTTAAAACCCCTCCGCCCTTAAGAATTCAATTCATAAAATTCGGCATAACTTTCTTTCCTCTGGGGACGAACACACTGTCGGCACTGCAAAGGAGATTCACAAATATGAAAGTTGTCGCGCGTAGCCTTTCTGCACTCGTCGGCATTTTGCTGGCTTCGATACCCGCGTTCGCGCAGTTCGATCGCGCCGGGGCACTTTACACCATTACGAACGCCCCAAACAATGAGTTGGTTGTATACAATCGCTCGGAGTTTGGAGCCTTAACGACTCACAAAAGCTATAGCACCGGCGGCGCGGGGACGGGCAACGCGCTCGGCTCAGACAATGCCGTGCAGATTTCGGAAGACCGCCGATGGCTGGTAACCGTCAACGCGGGAAGTAGTAGCATCGCAGTCTTCTATCTCGGCTTCGGCGAACCTTATCTGGTGAACGTGCTGGATTCCGACGGATCCATGCCGGTCAGCGTTGCTCTAGCGGCTGATAATATCTATGTTCTCAATGGCGGCGCGCCGGCCAATATTGCCGGATTCCATTTGAGTTGGGACGGCCAGTTGAATCCGATTGCGGGTTCCACGCAACTGCTGAGCGACGCAGCCCCGGTGGCGCCGCAAATCGGCTATTCGGACGATGGTTATATGGTTGTAACGGAGAAAGCAACGAACAAAATCGATGTTTTCACGGTTAATTTCGATTGGAGCCTCTCGCCGGCAGATGTTCAAGCGTCGTCTGGGCCGACCCCGTTCGGGTTTGTCTTTGACCGGTTCGGCCATTTAGTTGTCACGGAAGCGGGCGTAGCGGCCGGTGGCGGAAGCACGGTCTCTTCTTACGATTTCTTGAACCTGGGCAAGCTTCAAACAATCAGCGCTTCCGTTCCAAATTTCCAACAGGCAGCCTGCTGGATTGCACTATCGCACGACGGAAGATATATCTACACGGCAAACACAAAAAGCGACGATATTTCGGCGTACAGTGTCGCACGGGACGGGAGATTGGAGCTGATCGGGGGCGGAGTAGCTGGGAAGGTTGCGAAGGGGAGTGGACCGGCCGATCTGGCGTTTTCCGGCTACGGCCGTTTCCTATATGTACTAAACGGAGCGCTCGGGAATATCAGCGGATGGCGCGTGAATTACGACGGCACGCTAGTGTCGGTGGGAACTTTCGGTGAATTGCCTGTGAGCGCTACGGGTTTGGCCGGTCAATAGATTGATTCCGTCCGGGTTGAGGGCCGCCCGCAACTGTCACTCCGCTCGCAGCGCTTCTAACGGATCCAGTTTCACGGCTCGCAACGCCGGCAGAAGCGCAGCACCGCACGCGACAGCCAACGCAACTAATGCTGCCACTATATAAGCCCACGGATCTAACGGTCGAACCTCATAAAGCAAGCTTGCCGCAAACTTGCTGAGCAAGAGCGCGCCGGCGCAGCCAAGTAGGGCGCCCCCAACCGCCAGCACCATTGCCTGCCTCAGCACCAGTGTTACGATTGAGCCCGGTTGTGCGCCTAGAGCAACTCGAATCCCGATTTCGGCGGTCCGCTGCGCGACAAACAATGCCATCACTCCATACACGCCCGCCAGCGCTAAGCCTGCGGCAAGTCCCGCAAAGATGAGCATCAATATCGCGCGAAAGCGAGGCGCCGACAAGCTGTCTGCTTTCATCGCTTCGACCGTTGTGAACTTGATCGCCACGCCGGGGGCTGTACGCCGCATTGTGGAACGTACGTCCGCTATCAAAGTGTCGGGCGGCAGCGCTGTCCGGATCGCCAGTTGCAACTCGTTTGCGTGAAACGGATGCTGTTGAAACGGCATGTAGATCTCCGGGCCTGGGCGCGCGCCCGGTGAGTTCTGCCGAACGTCGCCCACTACGCCCACAATCTTCATGGGCTTTGGCGAATCCAGGCCACAATAGATCCGTTTGCCGATCGGGCTTTCATTCGGAAAACTCTCTTTGGCTAATGACGCACTCACGATTGCGGTAAACGGCGCGTCGTACTGGTCTCGCGCATTGAAGTCGCGCCCGTCCAGAAGGGGGATGTTCATCGTCGAGAAATATCCCCGGCTCGTCAGAGCGAAGTCGGCTTGCGGTACATTCTGTGGCCAGTCCATTTTGAACGGGTCCTGGCCTGCCACAATGTTCTTCCCCTCTATGAGATATCCGCCGTTGGACCCATACTGGCCAAGTGGCAAGCCCATTGCCGCTGCGCTTGAAAGCACGCCCGGGATTCTCCGAATCTCATCGAGCGAGTTCTCAAAAGTTCTGATGGCCGAAAGATATTCAGGCAGATGAAAGGCCGGGGCATCCGCATACATGACCAGAACGTTCTCGGTTCGGAACCCCAGGTTCGCGTTAGTCAGCCCCAGGAGCGTCCTCACCAGCAATCCCGCGCCGGCACAGAGAACAAAGCACAACGCAATCTCCACCACCACCAGCGCGTTCCGTGACCCCGATCTCGCGCCAACGAAACCGCGCGAGGGTGCCTGTTTGATGTAGTCGATAACGTCTCTTCGCAACGCCTGTGTCGCCGGAGCAATGCCGGCCAGCACCGTAGCGGCGAGCGACACAAGTACCGCAAAGCAAAGCACGGCCAAATTGAGATGCACGCCTTCATGAACCCGCGGCACATTCACCGGTATTAGCGGCAACAGTGCCTGCACTTCAACCCAAGCAAGAAAGAGGCCCACAGCGCCGGACGCAATGGCGAGTGTGGCACTCTCTCCAAGCAGCATGCTGAGAATCTCGCGGGCGCGTGCACCAAGTGCTGTGCGGATCGCAATTTCGCGGCTGCGTTGCGTGCCGCGCGCGAGCATCAGGTTTGCGACGTTCGCGCTGGCAATCAGCAGCAGTAATCCGACAGCCGCGGCCAGGAAGTAAAGCGTAGTTCGTGCCGGGCCAGCCAATTGGTCGCGCAGCGGAATCGCCGCGAAGGTCTTGTCGGCGTTTGAAGCCGCGTACGCCGCTGCCAGTCGCGCGCCGATAACGGTCAGTTCCGCCTGCGCCGTCCCCAGTGTCGTGTCACCCTTCACGCGCGCGATTGCGTGATAGTTGAATGCGCTGCGGCTGAGGTTCTCCGGTGTCGCCGGACCCACAATCCAAACGCCCGCTTTCTCGGGAAACGCCAGCGGATCAGGCACAATGCCCACGATTTCGTAGTCCTTGTTGTCGACTTCCAGAGTCCGGCCGAGAGCTTGCGCACCAGCGCCAAAATTCTGATTTGCAAACGAGGCGGCTACCAGCGCGGATCGGTTGGCATCGTGCCCGTCGGGCAAGCGGCCGAGCGCCGGCGCAATGGCCAGAACGTTGAAGAAGTCCGGATCGACGAAAAAGATGCTAGCGAAGTGCGCATGGCCGCCGAGACTAAAAGCAATGTCGCCCCCCGCGTACGTCGATAGCGCGCTGAAGGCATGCGCTCGCGTTCGGATGTCGACGAAGTCGCCCCCGGTCACACGCGGTATGGAATGGTCTTTCTTCGGCCAGACTGTGTTGATGCTGACAAGGTGCCCAGGGTTTTGAAACGCGAGCGGCTCCAGCAGCACGGCATCGACAACGGTAAAGATCGCCGTGGCTGACCCGACACCCAGCCCGAGCGTTGCAATCGCGAGAAGGGCGAACCCGGGCGAACGAAACAGAGAGCGAACGGCTTGGCTGAATGGCATCATTCTGGCCTCGGATCGCCGACGTCTTCCGCCACTAGCGGCATCCGCGGCTGCATGACGGATTTCGAAGCCACATTGTAGCGCTCTCGCGCGGCAAACAGCTTTTCCACTTCTTCCCGGGGAAGCGCTCGCGCACCGCCCATCATCTCGGCCACAAACGTGATTCGCGCAAAGTGCTCCACCATCTCCATCCGGAAAAATGCCTCCCAGATGTCCTGTCCCCAGGCTGTGCAGCCATGATTCTGTAGCAGCACGGCGTCGTAGTTCGGAATCAGCGGCAGCATCCCCGCGCTCAACGCCGGAGTTCCCGGCAAACCGTAACGCGCCAGCGGCACCGCGCCAAGCTGCACCACTACCTCAGGCAAGAGCGCTTTGTCGAGCGCCCGCCCCGCTGCTGCGAATCCAGTTGCCACCGGCGGATGCGCGTGCACCACTGAACTCACGTCCGGCCGCATGGAATAGATGGCCAGATGCATCGCAATCTCGCTCGTACTCTCACGCACGCCACAAAGCTTCTTGCCGTCCATGCCGCATACGATGAGGTCGTCGGCTTCCACAAACCCCTTGCTCACCGCGGTCGGCGTGCAAAGAATTCGATCTTCGTCTAGACGGATGCTCACATTTCCGTCGTTCATAGCCACCCACCCTTTTTGATAGATCAGGTGACAGACTCGAACAAGGTCTGCGCGGGATTCCTCCTGGGTTTTCGCCATCGTAAGCTGTTCGATTCTAGCAAGGGCATTCTTCGCATGGCCGCTACAATGAAGCGGTGGAAAAACGGCGGATGTGCCCGAATTGTCGGGCTTTCATCACCATTTCAGATCGCGTGTGTCCGTACTGCGGGGCGCAGCTCGGGCCGCGCGCTATCGATATGCGCGGCAGCCAACTTGCCGCTTCCTTACTTCCTCGCGCGAATCTCACCAGCTTTATTGTCCTTATCGTTAACGTTGCGTTCTACCTCCTCGAACTCGTCATCAGCTATCGCTTCGGCAACGTTCCGTTTGGCACGCTTAGTCCGGGTGCGGAAGTCGCGCTGGGGCTTGAACTTCCCGCGCTCGTCCATCAGGGCGAATGGTGGCGTCTCGTCACGGCAGGCTTCCTGCACGGCGGCCTTCTGCACATCGCAATGAACTGCTGGTCGCTCTTCATTCTGGTCACCGAAGTCGAACAGTTCTATGGCACCAGTCGTATGATCGTGGCCTACGTTGCCTCTACGTTTCTCGGCTTCTACTTCGCGTACCGCGTCGGTACCCCGGCGCTCGGCGCATCCGCAGCCGCCTTCGGCATGTTCGGCATCATGCTCGCGATGGGTCTGCGCGAACGCGCCAACCCGCTGGTCCAGGCCATTCGTGCTCACTACCTCAACTGGCTCGTCATCGGTTTAGTGCTTAGTCTCATGCCGGGCATTAGTCTCGCCGCGCACCTCGGAGGTCTGCTCGGCGGCTTTATAATCGGCGCCATCGCGGGTCTGCCGGGCCTGCCCGGTTCCTCGCGCGAGACGCTGTGGAAAGCACTGGCGGCGGCGGGAATTTTGTTGGTGGTCTACGCTTTTTCCGCCGACCTCTCGCTTTTCTTCCACGAACTGCGTAATACTTAGGCCAAAGAACTCTTAACGAAACCGGTTTTCTTGTACCCTCTTGGCACAATTACTTTTGCTGCGAGGGGCCAGGCAAGTGTTATCTTTGCGCGGCCCGAAAGGCGTTCGTCGCGGCGCCGCACTTCGAGAGTTAGGAATTATTGACGATGGAGCCGTTCTCATTCGTGACGGCCGCATCGCCGAGGTAGGGTCCACCCGCCGCATCGAGAATCTCAAAGACGCGCGCAATGCCATCGAAATTCCTGCCAATGGCCGCATTGTCGTTCCCGGATTCGTGGACGCCAACCTGGGTCTTAGCCTGGACACATCGCATTCCAGTCACAAGCCCCTTCGCAAGCGGAAAAGCATTGAGGCGTTCTACGAGGGAAGTCTGTCTCTTCTACGCTCGTGTCTGCAGCACGGAACTCTAACCGCCGACGTCAAAGCCGGGGTTGATGAGTTCGACCCCGCTCTCAGCCTCTCCATGCTGCGCAAGCTCGCGCAAATCGGCAGCAATCCTATTTTCATTACGCGTACCTGGCATGTGTCGGCGACGTTCGATGAACGGCAAGGCGAAGATCTTCTCCCTATTCTCACTGCAGCCGCGCGCAAGAAGTTAATTGGTTTCGTCGAGTTTGCTGCCGAATCCGGAAGTGCGGCACATTTGAAACTCTTGGCTGCAATCGCCCATTCGGGTATCGGAGTGAAGCTTGCCTGGCCCGGCGGAACAGCGCAGGAACTAGCGCTTTGCCTTGAGCAATATGTTCCGCTCGTCACCTTTTGCCGCGCCCCCGCCGCGTTAAGCTCCGTCGAGATCGCGCATCTCGCTGCAGCGCCTGGCATGACAGTACTCGCTGTCGGTAAAGATGTGTTCGAAGGCCCTATGTCGCGCACAGCCAGAGAGATGGTCGACGCCGGCGATGCCATCGCCTTATCGAGCGGGTACGATTCCATCTCCGCCGCTAGCCATAGCATGCAGATGTCTCTGGCCCTTGCTGTTTTTCGGCTAGGTCTTACCGTGGAAGAGGCCTGGTCCGCGTCCACCATCAACGCGGCGTATGCAGCCGGCCGCGGCGATAGCGTCGGGAGCATCGAAGTAGGCAAACAGGCCGACCTTTTGTTGTTGAATGCCCCCGATTACCGCGAAGTTCCGAATCAGTTCGGTGTGAATCACGTCGACATGGCGCTGCGGGATGGCAACATTGTCTTGAACCGAACTCGATGGAAGGCCATGCACAACTGACTCGCCCCACAATCGAGTGCGTGCCCAATTTCTCCGAAGGCCGCAACTCCGCTGTAGTCGACGCAATCGAATCTGCCATCGCTTCGGTCGGCGATTCGCTTTGTGCTGCATCGCACCAGCGACCCCGACCATAACCGCAGCGTCATCACATTCGCGGGCACGCCTCGGCTCCGTAATGGAAAGCGCGGTCCGTGCCGCAAGCGTTGCGGTCGAACGGATCGACGTCGGTAATCACAGCGGGGTTCATCCCCGCCTCGGCGCGCTCGACGTTCTTCCCTTCGTGCCGCTAGAAGGCGCAACTCTGGCCCAATGCGTGGAACTTGCGCACCAGACCGGCCATCGTATCTGGGACGAACTGCGCCTGCCTGTCTATTTCTACGAGGCGGCTGCGCTGAATCCCGGCCGCGTGGCGTCTGGAAGACGTTCGCCGCGGCGAGTTCGAAGCACACCGGCAAAGTCGGAAAGCGAGGCCAAT
This sequence comes from Terriglobia bacterium, assembly GCA_963846045.1. GTDB lineage: Bacteria > Acidobacteriota > Terriglobia > Bryobacterales > Bryobacteraceae > Bog-105. The sequence goes on from CAWJUL010000014.1 coordinate 709,348, forward strand.
GACAAGCGCCCGGACGTCGGCGGTCCTGCACTCCATCCAACCGCTGGCGCCGCGATCGTCGGCGCGCGTAAATTCCTGATTGCGTTCAATGTCAATCTGAACACCAGCAGATCTGGCACTCGCGAAGTCCATTGCACATTCTTATACGCGCCAGCAGCGGTGGCTATCCCAGCAGTGAAAGCTCTGGGTTTGTCGCTCGCGTCGCGCGGCTTAGTGCAGGTGTCTATGAATTTCACTGATTTTGAGCAGACGCCGCCCGCACCGGTCTTCCACGAAATTCGCCGCCTCGTTTCCGGCGCCGGTGTCGAGATTGCTGAAAGCGAACTGATCGGCCTCATCCCTCGCGCCGCACTCGTCGGCACGTCAGCGGAAGAGCTGATGATCCGCGATTTCACGCCCGATCGCATTCTTGAAAATCGCTTGCAATCGTTAGCCGGGTAGCCGGCAGTCCGACACAGTACGTCAAACGGACCTCACTTCTCCGGCTCGCGTTAGACGGACAAGTGGACAGATTTCAGAGGACAAATCGACTTGCGGGGACTAACGGCGAAGGCCCCGCTTTCCCGACCTGCCGACTTTACGTCAAGGTGAATCGGCGGACCTGAGGCGCGTTAGTCGGGACCGATCCATGAGCGCAGCTGCCTCGGGTGCAGGCCAAGGGCTTCATGGATTGTAGTTTGAAAAGTCGTCATCGTGGGGATAACATTGGTCGAGATTAAACAGAGATGGGACGTCTTAGCCTAAAACAGAAGTTGCAACAACTATTCGATGTCGGAATCAGAACCGAGGCGGAGGTCGTTTATGCGCTAGTGGAAACTCGGAAGCTTTTGGAAATACAACAGCAAAGTGATGCCTACCCGGCCCTCGCCTTCCATTGCGACTGGGCGCTTCATTCACACATGGACCGACGCCCCGCCCGATTGATGCTCAAAACTTTCGACGATTATTGCGACAAGTGCATCGCCGGTACGGACACGAAAGACGACTGGAAAGCAATTTCTGCGACACTACACGCTTCTCAATTTCGCGATGAGCTTGAGCAGTTCCTGACGTCGCTAAAGATTAAGCCGAATCTCGATTTACGCCGATGGTTCCAATTCCTCCACCTCTGCTCTCTGGTTATTGAAGACACGCCGTTGAAGATAAAACGGCCGGTGAAAACCGTGGCGGACGGTCAGGCTTCCATTACCATCAAGCATCTTAAAGCCGTGGTAGTAAAGGCACGTAGAGACGGGCATATGTCACATCTCAACTGGAAAATTTACTACGCTCAGCGACCTCCGCCCAAGTTAAGCCCCGCTGAACTCTCCATAGGCTTTGGCATCACAACCGCTGCTGAACCTCTTCAACCGACGTGCTAGAAACGGCAGCCCTCGCTGAGCCGTAATCTTGTCAAAAAATTGGATAATAGTACCCTGAAGCCGGCTTCGCAATACCGATCCGTCAGATGTCCGAAAAACGCGCTTGTCGCTGAAGTGACTTTGGTTGTGCATATCAGCCAGGATTACGAACGAAAACCACCGATCAGATCTGGGATCGCTGACACTGAGCGCACGCCGGTGATGTCCTCGATGCCGACTGAGGGCTCGCCTGTTCAAGTCACATCAGCGAATAGCACATCACATGCCAAGTTGAAGCTCGATGCGACTTCGACTAGAAATTCTCGAGTAGCCAAGCGTTACTGTCCATGGACGCCCCCTGAATTGCCAGATAGCGGCCATCGGGAGAAGCAACCGCCCATGAGTACACAAGATATCTGACTTTCCACAGCGGCTGAACGTGGCCATCTAACCCGACGCGCAGTAACGTGATTCCGGCTGGCCCGTTGCTGGCGATTACCACAGCCTTACCGTCGGCGGTCCAATCGATACTAGCCTGGTAAGGGCAGACTTATCAATTGAATCGTTTGTTCGATCTGCCCGGCGAGAGACAGCACGTCAACGTTGTTGCCGCTCAATGTTGTTGTTGTCCCAATGTTGTTGCCGCGGATTCTACTAATGTGCGCTCCGTCGGGAGAGAGCGTCCACATAAGCCCACCGATACCTCTGAACAGTTCTCGCTGCTTCTTTGTAAGTGGATCGAACGCAATAAACCTCGCCTGATCCACGTTCGTGCCTGCCGGCCGGTCCTCAACCACGCACTCTGCGCTCGCCCGAATCGGACAATCCAGGGCGAGATAGCCTGAAGGCGGAAAGTCCATAAGCAGCTCCCTCGGGCCGCCGGAGATGGGCACGCGCATGATGCGTGGCCTACCGTCAAAATCGCGCAAACCGACGCCGACGCCCGTGGCAAGATACACGATAGAAGAGCCATCCGGAGTTACCCTCGACACCCCAACCTGCTCCGGACCGGTCGGGATCAACTCTGCTAGCTCTTGATCGATCTCTTGCCGATAGAGCGTAGACACGCCAGTGCGGTCGGAAACGAAAACGACCGATTTGCTGTCTAGAGTCCAAGCGTAAACGAGGTTCCCACGTCCGTCAGAGGTCAGCCGCCGCGGTGCTTCCAGCCGGCCGCCGGACTGCAGCCGACCGATGTAGACGTAGTCCGTGAAGAGGTCTTCTGAAAAGCGAGCTTCTTCCAATCGGAGGACGCACTAAGATGGCCTAGACCGAATCCGGGAAGATTTGTGATCCGGCGCGGACTGCCTTGCGGCTCACCGCTTTTGGAATCGACCTTCAGCTGCCCAGAGATTCGCGTCGCGATGCTCATACTGATCGTAGATAACGCGCCCATCAGGCAGCCAGCGGAATTCAGCGTTGTAAGGGAGGCTCGGCAGCACAGTGATCCGGTTACCGCCTTTCAATGCGATCGCTCCTACATCAGCCGAGTCCGGAGCTTTGCTGTCTGGGTGGCGTTCTAAGCAAGCAATGCGGCTGCCGTCCGGGGACCACTGAATATGGCGAAAGATCGTCTTGCCGTCGCTCGGCATCAATTTCTTCGCGTCCTCTCCATTCGGCCCCATGACCCAGATCTCCCGAGCCCAAGGCGCGAAGAGAATTCTGTCGGGAAGGTCCAAATCCGGCAACACGCTGCCTCTCGTGAATGCGATCAGCGAGCCATCGGGAGAGACAGATGGAGCAACGGCATCGTCCCGAAGCAGTACCGGGCTGCTGCCCAGGACCGGTACTGACCAGGCGCTATTGATGATTTGACCGTCCGGAGTTGCTCGGATTGCGGAGGCAACAATCCGGCTTCCGTCCGGAAACCAGGTGGACGGAAACCACGCGTCATCCTGGGACAGGACCTTCGGTCTGGGAACGGGCATACGTCAGTCCAGTGGAAATCTCTTGAAGACGGATGCCGGTCAGGTCTCCATAGGCCAGATATTTGCCGTCCGGCGAAACGACAGATTCTGTGACCCGATTTTCAAATGAATTTGAGGTGAGTTGCCGCAGCTTGAGATCTGGCGGGGGCGCGGCCGGGTGATGTGTCATTCGCCAGGTCACGAGGACGCCGGCGGCAGCAGCCACTCCCGCCATGCCAATCGCGATGAACCATGCTCTTCGGTACGACTTCTGTTTCGCCTTTCCCGCGGAAGGTCCAGCGTGGTCTGGCGATGGGCCTGCCGGCGCTGGCGCGGCGCGATTCTCTTCCTGAATCGACCCAATGAATCGATATCCGCGCCGCGGCAGGGTCTCGATGAAGCGCGGGTTTTCGGCAGAGTCGCCAAGAGCGTCGCGAATCTTATTGATAGCCCGGTTGAGCCCCTGATCGAAATCGCCGGCGGTCTCCGAAGACCAAATCCGTTGCCGCAGTTCCTCCCGCGTCAGCACTTCGCCGTGCCGGTCGAGCAAAGCAACCAGGAGTTCAAACGGCTGGCCTTGGAGCTTGACCTTTCGTCCCTGCTTGAAGAGTTCGCCTGAGTCGCGATCCAGCTCGTAGATCGAGAACCGGACCAGACGATCGTTCTTCGCGGCTGCGTCCATACTACCTCCCGCGTATCAGGGACTATAGCACCGTTTTTCAAAACAGCGTCAGAGAGGTTCAGAATGTCCACGCCGGGCGGAAGCAGAGTCAGGTCAGCTTGGCCGGGATGTGGAAGATTCTAAAGCCTGTTACGCCTGGATAAACATTCAATGGAGCGAGAAGCTCCAACCCATCGACGTTGGCCCTGCCTCGGCCCAACACTGGTCACGTGCCGAAGCGATCCGAATCACTTGGAAGCGCGCAAAAGACAGCTCACACCAGATCCGTCTCAGCCCGGTCCCGGGATCGTTTCGGCACGCAAAAACTTTTCTAAGGAGAAAACCAGTGCTTAGGATTGTTTCGACGCTGATGCTTCTCGGTGTAGCGAGCATTTCAGCTTACGCCCAATCGGCGCAGCCGCTCCGGGCTGACGTTCCATTCGCCTTTACTGTGCAAGAAACCATCCTGCCGGCCGGGACTTACCAATTCACCTATAACAACACGGCGCATACGCTCTCAATTCGGGGCTTGGGTCGAAACTCCGTCGGAGCATTTGTGACTGCGGAGCCAACGAGTGCGGTGAACTCTTCCAACGAACGCGCAAGATTGACCTTCCATTGCTACGGAAAGAGCTGCTACCTAGCCCAAGCGTGGCACGGCTCGTCAACCGGCCTGAAGGTTCGTGAAACAGCGCACGAGCGGAGACTGGCCTTGGCAACGCGCGCGGTCTCGATCACCATTCCGGCAAAACGAAGGAGAACAATAGGGCAGTCGCTCATAGTCGATGAGGCATGAGCGACTGCCTTAAGACGGTCAGTATCCAACAGAAACAATAACGGGCTCGCTTTGACGCTGGCCGATTCGGCCAGATTAGCCAGTCGGTAAGGCGCCGTTAAGCGAACCGATTCCATCGGTCAGGTTCGTCGCCCATAGTGAGATTGTCCATAAACGGGCTTCGGGGACTCAGAATCCTGGCTCGCCGCGAATCGCGCCTAGCATCTCGAATGCAATCGCAAGTTGCTGATTGTGGTGATCTTTCTTTGGCAGATCCAGATTACGACTGAAAAACGCCCTTGTAATCGGTTAGCGGCACTACCGCGCTTAAGAAAACGTCAGCCGCGGTAGGCGAAACTGTATTAGAGCGAATGGAATCAGGCGATCCTCAACGTGTTTGGTTTGAAGAAATGGTGGAGGTCTTGCGTTCGAGGTGGCATCGAGAGATGCCGTTCGAAGCGATTGTTAGTCTACGTGACGATCTCGACCAAATGCTCCAGCGAATTCGCCGCGAACGTCAGATCCGCTCTCCTTCGATTACATGTCCTGAATGTAACCATCTCGGCGAGAGCGCACCGCCTCACGTGAGTGTGCGCGCAATGATCCTATCTGTGATCCGGTTCGAGATCGACGATCTCGAAGCAACTCGTGCTGCAGAGAAAGCGTGGAAGGCATATGAAAAGGCGAATCACCTGAACGCACACGGGAAACCAGCGGCGGCGAAATCAGCTAACCGAGGGCCGATACACGTTGTCTCGCATTAGCTGCAGTTTCTTGGGCCTTTCTTGCACAGAAATACGTCAAGCAAGGTCACCGTTAGATTACTCCGATTAAATAATCAGTCCGGATTGCTGATGGCTCGACACATTCGTAAACGCTGCGCCGTCAGGGCGGATTTAGCCTGTCCTTAGCTCGCTAATTTTGTGTAGCTCTGGCGCAACAGTATCTGAGACCTGATCCTAATTGCGCTGGCCGAGGCATGCGCAGTTGATGCTGAACGGCTGGTTGAACTGGCGATTCTGCACGGCTCGGACGGCACTTGACAGCTGGTCTATAGTTCTACTATTGTAGAAATATGGAAAGAGACGCCGATATGTGTAACGGTCTGGCTCTGACCGATGCCGTTTTAGAAGAACTCAAGGAGCAAGCGCCCGAAGGCTGCTTGCTCTGCGCGCTGAGCGCACTCGACGAAGAGGATTGGGACTGATGCCGAAAGCCAAAGCCGAACCGGATGTTGCGCGGTATGCGGATATGTTCTCCGCGATGGGAACGGAGCCGCGCCTGCGTATCATGCGCCTGCTGCTCTCCGCGCACCCGCAAGGTATGATTGCGGGCGATATCGGCGCGGAGCTTGATATTCCGCCTTCAACGCTCTCGCATCATCTCGAAAAGCTCAAGAATGAAGACCTAGTGAGCGTGCGCCGGGAAAGCACCTTTCTTTGGTATTCGGCCAACGCCGAGACATTGCAGGAGCTTTTAGGCTTCCTCTATGCCGAATGCTGCACCCGGAACAAAGCGATAGAGCCGCAGGCCATCGTGCAGCTTTGCAAGTAGCGACTTCAAGGAGAACCCCCAAATGGAAGTAAAGGAAATCGTCAAAGAAAAATATGGCGAGGCTGCGCGCCGCGTCACGGCTGGAGGCAGTAACGGCTGCTGCGGGGCAAGCTGGGCGCTCGATAGCTGCTGCGACCCCATCACCTCGAACCTGTACGACGAAGCGCAGGCGGGGCAGATTCCCGAAACGGCCTTAAAAGCTTCGCTCGGCTGCGGGAATCCTACGGCGCTTGCAAAGCTGAACCCCGGAGAAACGGTACTCGATCTAGGCTCTGGCGGCGGGATTGATGTATTGCTGTCGGCGCGGCGCGTGGGGCCGACCGGCAAGGCTTACGGCCTCGATATGACGGACGATATGCTCGCCCTGGCGCGTGAGAACCAACGCAAGGCAGGCGTGGAGAATGTTGAATTTCTCAAAGGGGAAATCGAGCATATCCCGCTGCCGGACAACAGCGTGGACGTGATTATTTCCAATTGCGTGATTAACCTTTCGGGCGACAAAGATCAGGTCTTGCGCGAGGCGTTCCGCGTCTTAAAGCCGGGCGGCCGCTTTGCCGTGTCCGATGTGGTGACGCGGGGCGCGGTACCGAAAGAGGTGCGTAAAAGCATGCTGCTTTGGGTCGGATGCATCGCGGGGGCCTTGCAGGATGAAGAATACAAGGCCAAGCTCGCGGCGGCGGGATTTGCCGCTATCGAGATCGAGCCGACGCGGGTATATGACGTGGAGGATGCGCGGGCCTTTCTCGCCGGGGAAGGCATCGACGTGGACGCCATCGCGCCGCAGGTCGAAAACAAATTCATGAGCGCCTTTATTCGCGCCACAAAGCCTAACGGCTGCTGCGCTCCGGGGTGCTGCTCGTGAATCAGGCGCTAGCTCAGCCGTGAAGGCCGCGGCGGGCTAGGAACCTTCGAGCGCTATCTCTCGGTATGGGTGGCGCTCTGCATGGTCGCGGGTGTTGTTCTCGGCAAGCTGATTCCTTCAGCTGTTGCAGGCCTGCGCGGGATCGAGTTCGGCAAAGGAAGCCAGATTAACGCGCCGATTGCGGTACTGATCTGGCTGATGATTACGCCGATGATGATGAAAGTCGATTTCTCCTCCGTGCGGAATGTCGGAAAGCGCCCTGCCGGTCTGCTGGTCACGCTCTTTATTAATTGGGTGGTTAAGCCCTTCTCGATGGCGCTCTTTGCATGGACCTTCTTCCGCGTGGTGTTCGCGCATTTCATCACGCCAGCGGAAGCCGATCAATACATAGCGGGTTGCATTATCCTTGCGGCTGCGCCTTGCACGGCGATGGTGTTCGTCTGGAGCCATCTAACCAAAGGCGACCCTGCCTATACGCTCGTGCAGGTATCGGTGAATGACTTAATCATGCTGCTGCTGTTCGTGCCGATCGTGCAGTTTCTGGTGCACGGCGCATCCTCGCTGACGGTGCCTTTCAACGTGCTTCTTACCTCCGTTATCGTGTTTATCGTCGTGCCGCTGCTAGCCGGGGCGGTGCTGCGCTCGCTGCTGCTGCGCCGCCGTGGTCAGGCATGGTTTGAAGGGGTTCTGCTGCCGAAATTCGCGCCGGTCACGATTGCGGCCCTGCTCGCAACGCTGGTACTGATCTTCGCATTTCAGGCCGATAACATCACCGGTCGGTTCTTCAATGTCGCGCTGATCGCTGTGCCGATCACCTTGCAGGTCTATTTCAACGCGGGTCTGGCTTACGGCCTCATGAAGTGGCTGAGAGTCGAGCATTCGGTAGCTGCGCCGGGGGCGCTCATCGGCGCTTCCAACTTTTTCGAGTTGGCGGTTGCTACCGCCATCGCGCTCTTTGGTCCCGAATCGGGCGCGGCACTCGCCACTGTGGTTGGTGTTCTGGTCGAAGTCCCGGTGATGCTCTCGGTCTGCGCGGCCTGCAATCGTACGCGACATTGGTTTCCTGCTCCCATAAGAGGTGCCGCGTGAAGAAGAAGGTTCTGATTCTCTGCACCGGCAATTCCGCGCGGAGCCAGATGGCCGAAGGGCTGCTGCGAAATGATGCTGGGGATGCCTTCGACGTCGAAAGCGCAGGCACCAAGCCCGGCACAGTGCGCCCCGAAGCGATCAAAGCCATGCGGGAGGTCGGCATAGATATCACTGGCCATCGCTCAAAGCATGTGAATGAATTCGACGGGCAGAGCTTTGATTACGTCATTACCGTCTGCGACAACGCGAAGGAAAGCTGTCCGCTATTCATGGGCGCGGCGGCTCGGCTACATCACAGCTTCGACGATGCGCCGCCGCCTTCGGTGGGCACGGACGAAGAGCGCATGGCCATTTTTCGCCGGATGCGGGATGAATTGCGCGATTATCTGCGCGAATTCGCAACTTCAGGAAGCTGAACTTAGCCAGAAGTTAACGCGGAGCGGCTGCCGCCAATTGGGTCTTGCTGGTCGTTAACCCGGACAGAACTCGTCTCGCGGCCTATAGATTTCAGGTAGTCGCCAAGGGTTTAGTGATAATCTTGTGCGATTGTTTCCGGATTGATCCTGGTATGACGGGCAAGCCGTCAATTGGGTTGTCCTGATGAGGGTGCTCTCGCTTTTCCGTTCTGCTGTCCAGATGGCCGACGACACTGGAATTGATGCGGACTTGGGTTCGTAAACGGTACGCCGTCAGGGCGGATTTATGCGTCGGATGCGTTCAGTTTTCAGCAGTCGTCTCGATCGTCAAACAGAGTCGAAGCGTTTCTGGATTCCGACCAGATATGCTGGGGCGCATTGGAACAGCCTGCCCGAATGGGCTGGAGAAGGCCGGTATTTAGCGTGGTTCTTAAACCAGTTTGCCGAGTTGCACAGGCAATTGCTGCTGTTCTCTGTCTAGTCACAATTGCTCGTTCGCATCCAGCCTCGGGCATCGTTGTTGATGATCAGGGGAACGTCTATTTCATAAACTCACGACACGCGCTGTACCAAATAGACCGGCGTCATGTGACCACGGTTATAAAGAGGGTTACAGACGGCCATTGGCTCGCGATCGATCCGCTTGGCCGATTTTCGAATACGAGCCCGCGATACTTCGAGAGGGTGACTCCGCCTGGAACCATGCCAGCTTTGATCTATGCCGGCGGCGGCGCCCCCATTGCGATTGCTGCGGACGGAGCGCTGTACTACGGCAGCGGAGAGTCGAATGGCGATCCAATGTTTCCCGGTGCTCTCGAATTGTCCCGAGTAGAACCAGGAGGGAAACAGTCGAAGGTCTCAGACGATTTGAGACGACTGCTGGCCTCGTGGGATGACGGCATCACCGCGCTGGCAGCGGGACCAGATCAGTCAGTCTATGCAGGAACGTGGACCGGTTTAGTGAAGGTTCATTTGCGAGGATCGGTCGCCGTGATTAAGCATCCCCTCACGGTCCCAGGCTGCGACGTAGATTTCGCTGATCACAAGGCGGGGAATAAGCTTCCTTTCGTCAGAGGCGTTGCCGTTCTTTCGGATGGCACCGTCATTGCCGCTGCGACCAGTTGCCATGCCGTTGTCCGAGTCAGGCCGTCCGGTGATGTCGAAACCATACTAAAGGCTGAGCGACCCTGGTCGCCAACCGGGGTCGCGCTACATGGACGTGACTTATACGTCCTTGAATATACCAATGCGAACGGGCCTGCTACAGAGGGATGGCGGCCCAGGATCAGGGTGGTTGACGCGAGCGGGCGCGTTTCTACGCTAGCTACATTTGACTGAAAGTGGCTACGTCCAGTGTGGCCGGCGATCCGAACGCAAGAATTCCGAACCGCT